>NZ_JAWLCH010000006.1:0-253899 GCF_041687235.1 Marinobacter sp.
AATGAGGTTTGTCGGATTACGGCTCCGCCTAATCCGACCTACAAAAATTCCGGCATTGCTAACGTAGGTCGGATTAGCCGCAGGCGTAATCCGACAACCCAGTCCAAAGTGACGTAGGTCGGATTAGGCGAAGCCGTAATCCGACAAACAAACCCGAATTCTAGAAACAAATCAGTAGGTCGGATCAGGAAAACTCATAATCCGACACCCCAAACAAGATAACGATGGGAGACAACAATGGCTGAAGCAAAACAACTGAGCGGCGCAGGCCTCCGTGGCCAGGTCGCTGGCGAAACCGCCCTGTGTACCGTTGGCAAAAGCGGCGCTGGCCTGACTTACCGTGGCTACGACATTGCCGATCTCGCTGAGAAAGCCCAGTTTGAAGAAATCGCCTACCTGCTGCTGCGGGGCAAACTGCCGAATCGCCAGGAACTGGACGCGTACAAGAAAAAGCTCCAGAGCCTCCGTGGCCTTCCGGCTGCCCTGAAAACCGTTCTGGAGCAGATCCCCAAAGACGCGCACCCGATGGACGTGATGCGTACCGGCTGCTCCATGCTGGGTAACCTGGAAACCGAGCAGGACTTCAGCGAACAGGACGACAAGATCGACCGCATGCTGGCGGTGTTCCCGTCCATCATCACGTATTGGTACCGCTTCGCTCACGAAGGCGTGCGGATAGAAACCGACAGCGATGTGGACTCCATCGGCGGTCATTTCCTGGAGCTGCTGCACGGCAAGAAACCCAGCGAGCTGCACGAGCGGGTCATGAACGTGTCGCTGATCCTCTACGCAGAGCACGAATTCAACGCCTCCACCTTCACCGCCCGCGTGTGCGCCTCCACGCTGTCTGACATTCACAGCTGCGTGACCGGTGCTATCGGCTCGCTCCGTGGTCCTCTGCACGGCGGTGCCAACGAGGCGGCCATGGCCCTGATCCAGAAGTTCAAGACCCCGGAAGAGGCCGAGGAAGGCCTGATGGGCATGCTGGAGCGGAAAGAGAAGATCATGGGCTTCGGCCACGCGATCTACAAGGAATCCGATCCGCGCAACGCCATCATCAAGCAGTGGTCGAAGAAGCTGGCGGAAGAAGTGGGTGATACCGTGCTGTACCCGGTATCCGAGCGCTGTGAAGAAGTCATGTGGCGCGAGAAGAAACTGTTCTGCAACGCCGATTTCTTCCACGCCTCGGCCTACCACTTCATGGGCATTCCGACCGAGCTGTTCACCCCCATCTTCGTGATGTCCCGCGTATCCGGCTGGACCGCCCACGTGAAAGAACAGCGCGAAAACAACCGCATCATCCGCCCAAGCGCCGATTACACCGGCCCGGCAGATGCGAAGTGGGTGCCGATCGACGAACGGCCGTGAATTAACCAAGCCCTGAGTGTCGGATTACGCCTTCGGCTAATCCGACCTACGGGTTAGCGACGACATCCAAGTAGGTCGGATTAGGCGAAGCCGTAATCCGACAAGTTTTCGCAGGTCGGATCAGCCCACGCCGTAATCCGACAATATTTATGTAGGTCGGATCAGCCCACGCCGTAATCCGACAATATTTACGTAGGTCGGATTAGCCTATGGCGTAATCCGACAAAACCAGAATCAGGGTACCGCCCATGAACACCAACTACCGCAAACCATTACCAGGCACCGACCTGGACTACTTCGATACCCGCCAGGCCGTGGAAGACATCCAGGCCGGCGCGTACGACAAACTTCCGTACACCTCCAAGATCCTGGCAGAGCAACTGGTTCGCCGCTGCGATCCGGAGGTGCTGACGGATTCACTGAAGCAGCTGATCGAGCGCAAGCGCGACCTGGATTTCCCATGGTATCCCGCCCGCGTCGTTTGCCACGACATCCTCGGCCAGACTGCCCTGGTGGATCTGGCGGGGCTGCGTGACGCCATCGCCGAGAAGGGCGGTGATCCCGCCAAGGTCAACCCGGTGGTTCCCACCCAGCTGATCGTGGATCACTCCCTGGCCGTTGAGCACGCGGGTTTTGAGAAAGACGCGTTCGAGAAGAACCGCCAGATCGAAGACCGCCGCAACGACGACCGTTTTCACTTCATAAACTGGACCAAGACCGCGTTCAAGAACGTCGACGTGATTCCCCCCGGCAACGGCATCATGCACCAGATCAACCTGGAGAAGATGTCCCCGGTGGTTCAGAACCGCGATGGAGTAGCTTTCCCGGATACCTGTGTCGGAACCGACAGCCACACGCCGATGGTGGATGCCCTGGGCGTTATCTCCGTGGGTGTGGGTGGCCTGGAAGCGGAAAGCGTGATGCTGGGCCGTGCGTCCATGATGCGCCTGCCGGATATCGTGGGCGTTGAATTGACGGGCAAGCTGCAGCCGGGTATCACCGGTACCGATATGGTACTGGCCATCACCGAGTTCCTGCGCAAGGAGCGCGTGGTTGGCGCCTACCTGGAGTTTTACGGGGAGGGCGCAGACAGCCTGACCGTCGGCGACCGTGCCACCATCTCCAACATGACCCCGGAATACGGCGCCACCGCCGCCATGTTCTACATCGACGGCCAGACCATCGATTACCTGAAACTGACCGGTCGAGAAGACGAACAGGTCGCCCTGGTTGAGAAATACGCCAGGGAAACCGGCCTCTGGGCCGACAGCATGAAAAACGCCGAATACGAGCGCGTGCTGAAGTTCGACCTGTCCAAGGTGACCCGCACTCTGGCTGGCCCCTCCAACCCCCATGCGCACCTGCCCACATCCGAGCTGGCAGAACGCGGCATTGCCGGTGAGTGGGAACAGGAAGAGGGCAAGATGCCGGATGGCGCCTGCATCATCGCCGCCATCACCAGCTGCACCAACACCAGTAACCCCCGCAATATGGTGGCTGCCGGCCTGATCGCCCGCAACGCCAACAAGCTGGGGCTGACCCGCAAGCCCTGGGTGAAAACCTCCCTGGCACCGGGCTCCAAAACGGTCAAGATGTACCTGGAAGAAGCCAGGCTGCTGCCGGAACTGGAAAAGCTCGGCTTTGGCGTGGTGGCCTTCGCCTGCACCACCTGTAACGGCATGAGTGGTGCCCTGGACCCGAAAATCCAGCAGGAGATCATCGACCGGGATCTGTATTCAACTGCCGTGCTCTCCGGTAACCGGAACTTCGACGGACGGATCCACCCCTATGCCAAACAGGCATTCCTGGCGTCACCGCCGCTGGTGGTTGCCTATGCGATCGCCGGTACCATCCGTTTCGATATCGAGAAAGACGCTCTGGGGTACGACAAGGACGGCAACCCCGTCACCCTGAAGGACATCTGGCCGGACGATGCGGAAATTGATTCCATCGTGAAATCCAGCGTGAAGCCGGAGCAGTTCCGCAGCACCTACATCCCGATGTTCGACATCACTCGCGATGCGCAGGCCAACACCAACCCTCTGTACGAGTGGCGTCCGCAAAGCACCTACATTCGTCGCCCGCCGTACTGGGAAGGTGGCATGGTGGGTGAGAAAACCCTCAAGGGCATGCGCCCGCTGGCAGTGTTGCCGGACAACATCACCACCGACCACCTGTCGCCATCCAACGCAATCCTGATGAACAGCGCGGCCGGTGAATACCTGCACAAGATGGGTGTGCCTGAGGAAGACTTTAACTCCTACGCCACCCACCGGGGCGATCACCTGACGGCCCAGCGTGCCACCTTCGCCAACCCGAAACTGTTCAACGAAATGGTCCGGGACGAGAATGGCAACGTGAAGCAGGGTTCCCTGGCGCGGATCGAGCCGGAAGGCAAGGTCACCCGCATGTGGGAAGCCATCGAAACCTACATGGAGCGCAAGCAGCCGCTGATCATCATCGCCGGTGCCGACTACGGGCAGGGCTCCTCCCGTGACTGGGCCGCCAAGGGTGTAGCCCTGGCCGGTGTGGAAGCCATCGTGGCCGAAGGTTTTGAGCGGATTCACCGCACCAACCTGATCGGTATGGGCGTGATGCCCCTGCAGTTCGAGGAAGGCACCACCCGCAAGACCCTGGCGATCGACGGTACCGAAACCTACGACGTAGAAGGCACCCCGGCGCCCCGCGCCGAGCTCACGCTGGTCATCCACCGGAAGAATGGCAGCACCGAACGCGTGCCCGTCACCTGCCGCCTGGATACTGCTGAAGAAGTGTCTATCTACAGTGCTGGTGGCGTGTTACAGCGGTTTGCGGAGGATTTTCTGCAGTCCGAAGGGGCGGCATAAACGAAGCAATGTCGGATTACGGCCCTCTGGGCCTAATCCGACCTACGCCATAGTTATCGCCAAACCAACGTTGTCGGATTACGGCCCCTTGGGCCTAATCCGACCTACGCAGAGTTACCGCCAAACCCGTAGGTCGGATTAGCGAAGCGTAATCCGACAATGAAACCGGCCCAAGTAGGTCGAATTAGGCGAAGCCGTAATCCGGCAATGAAACCGGCCCAAGTAGGTCGGATTAGGCGAAGCCGTAATCCGACACTGAGCTTAAAAGGTACCCCATGTCTACCAAGCCACAAATCAAAATCCCCGCCACCTACATGCGTGGCGGCACATCAAAAGGCGTCTTTTTCCGGCTGAAGGATCTGCCGGAAGCCTGCCAGACCCCGGGCGAAGCCCGGGACAAACTCCTGCTGCGAGTCATCGGAAGCCCCGACCCCTACCAGAAGCAGATCGATGGCATGGGCGGCGCCACATCCAGCACCAGCAAAACCGTGATCCTCGCAGAACCCACCCAGCCGGATCACGATGTCGATTACCTGTTCGGCCAGGTCTCCATCGACAAGCCGTTTGTGGACTGGAGCGGTAACTGCGGCAACCTTACGGCGGCCGTGGGCGCTTTCGCCATCAACAGCGGTTTCGTGGCCAAAGACCGGATTCCGGAAAACGGCACCTGCACCGTGCGCATCTGGCAGGCCAACATCAAAAAGACCATCGTCGCCCACGTGCCCATCACCAACGGTGAAGTACAGGAAACCGGCGATTTCGAGTTGGACGGCGTGACCTTTCCGGCCGCCGAAGTGCAGGTGGAATTCATGGACCCCGCCGATGGCGAAGGCTCCATGTTCCCCACAGGCAACCTGGTGGACGATCTCGACGTGCCTGGCGTAGGCACCCTGAAAGCCACCATGATCAATGCTGGAATCCCCACCATCTTCGTGAACGCCGAAGACATCGGGTACAAAGGCACGGAGCTGCAGGACGACATCAATAGTGATCCCAAGGCACTGCCGATGTTCGAAACCATCCGGGCCCACGGCGCGGTAAAAATGGGGCTTATTCAGAACATCGAAGAAGCTGCCAATCGCCAGCACACCCCGAAAGTGGCCTTTGTGGCGAAGCCTTCGGATTATGTGTCCTCAAGCGGCAAGAACATCGGGGCAGGGGATGTGGATGTCCTGGTTCGTGCCCTGTCCATGGGCAAGCTCCACCACGCCATGATGGGCACGGCTGCAGTCGCTATTGCTACGGCATCGGCCGTTCCGGGAACCCTGGTGAACCTTGCGGCAGGCGGTGGCGACCGTACCCAAGTGACCTTCGGGCATCCGTCCGGCACCTTGCGTGTAGGGGCGGAAGCGAAGGAAGTGGATGGTCAGTGGACCGCAACCAAAGCCATTATGAGCCGCAGTGCGCGGGTTCTGATGGAAGGTTGGGTTAGGGTGCCTGGCGATACCTTCTGAATGAAAAACGGCGGCCATCAGGCCGCCGTTTTTCACTTTCTAGTCAGGCTGATCTTAGGCACTCTTGCGACGAATGCCTGCAATTCCGAGCAGACCAAGTCCCAGGAGGCCAAGGGTTGCTGGTTCAGGAACCACGATCTCCCTGCGGAGCTTTTCTTCGAGGGTGTCCTGGAAGTCGTCGAAGCCGTTCGCCAATAGCGAAAACGATCCCGGTCCGTATGCGAAATTAGTAGAAGCGCTGGGGCCGATACCAATGACGTTCAAGACATCAGCTTTGCCATTCTCTACTGCCCAGGCGGAGGTGCCGGTTATGGCTGCTGATCCTGCAGGGTTTACGCCTTCATTGGAAAAGCCGTCAGTGGAAACGTCAATAATAGAGCGTTGTGCTGAACCACTGAAGGTGCCCTCGGCTTTGAAAATGCCACATGAGATACAGGTTTGAAAGCCATCATCGGTTTTGCTAAGGCCAACGAAGAAGTTCGCCAGGTCTGTTCTTGCTGTCGCATCACTGATTGTTGTCATCCCCCGCACGACGGTTGCAGTTGTAGCAAACCGGATAACTGAAATACCAACGGACCCGTCAGTGGGCACTACATTGTTTATGGCGTTGGCGTAACCATTCATCTGGAGTGACCACTCATCGCTGTCTATGCTGCCAGATGCATCGACCACCAGGGCCAATTCAGTAATGGGTGCTGCTGAGGCTGAGAAAGGTGCCAGTGCCGTGCAGCACGCCAGAAGCAGAGCTGCGAGTGTTTGCTTGATTTTCATTTGAAGATCTCCTTGAAAATTATTGGTACAGGTTTCCGAACCCGTCTTCGTTTGAGCAACGCAGTCGCTTGCTCTGCCTTTACCGTTAGCCAGACTCGTGCCAACGTTTTTTTTGTTAATAAAAACAGTTGGGTATGGACGGTCTGTCTGCAACCGCACATTGCAGTGTAAATTTTTTCAACATCAGGCGATTTGCGATCACTGAATTCTGCGGGGTATTCAACTAGTCTTGCTGGTAAAGCTGACTTCAGATGAGGAAATGGTTTATGTCCGCGCAATTCGATATAAACGAACGCCCCGATTACGACGAAGTCCTGCAAAAAATAACCGATTACGTTCTTGGCTATCGGATCGACAGCGACGAAGCCTGGAACACCGCTCGCTACTGCCTGATGGACACGCTAGGTTGCGGTCTACTGGCTCTTCGTTTTCCAGAGTGCACGAAACATCTTGGCCCGATCGTTGAGGGTACGACAGTTCCTCATGGTGCGCGGGTACCCGGAACGTCTTTCCGGCTTGATCCGGTGAAAGCCGCGTGGGATATCGGCTGTATCGTTCGCTGGCTGGACTACAACGACACCTGGCTTGCGGCAGAATGGGGGCATCCATCGGATAATCTGGGCGCGATATTGGCCGTTGCGGACCATCTCTCGCAAAAACGCGTCGCCGAAGGCAAAGACCCCCTGACTATGCGAATCGTTCTGGAAGCCATGATCATGGCTCACGAAATCCAGGGCGTGCTGGCACTCGAGAATTCCTTCAATCGCGTGGGTCTGGATCATGTCGTGCTGGTGAAAGTCGCCTCTACTGCAGTTGCGGCGAAAATGATGGGCGCCAACCGGCAGCAGTTACTCTCTGCGTTATCCCATGCCTGGGTAGATGGGCAATCACTCAGGACTTATCGTCACGCGCCCAACGCAGGCTCCCGAAAATCCTGGGCGGCGGGCGATGCCACATCGCGGGCAGTGAGGCTGGCCGACATAGCCATGCGTGGGGAGATGGGCATACCCGGCGTGCTCACAGCGCCCCAATGGGGCTTTTACGACGTACTGTTCAGCAAAACCAACAAAGACCAGAAGCTCAAGCCGGAGGACAAAAGAGAATTCTCAATGCCCCAGGATTTCGGCTCCTATGTGATGGAGAACATTCTCTTCAAGATTTCCTTCCCGGCTGAATTCCATGCCCAGACCGCCGCTGAGGCTGCAGTCACGCTTCATCCCGAGGTCAAAGACCGGCTTGATGAGATCGACAAGATCGTTATTGCCACCCACGAATCGGCGATCCGCATCATTTCCAAGGTTGGAAAACTGGCAAACGCGGCGGACCGGGATCACTGTTTGCAGTACATGACAGCGGTACCTCTGATTTTTGGAACTCTCACCGCCGAGCACTATGAGGACTCTTTTCACGAAGCGCACCCGATCATCGATACTCTCAGGGATAAAATGGAGATCGTGGAAGACGAGCGCTACACCCGGGAATACCTGGAGGAGGATAAGCGTTCTATAGCCAATTCGGTTCAGGTATTTTTTAAAGACGGCAGCAGCACCGATAAGGTGGCTGTTGAGTATCCGATTGGCCATCGCCGGCGGAGAAAAGAGGGAATGTCATTGCTGTTAGACAAATTCCGCAACAACCTCGCTACGCGGTTTCCAACTCAGCGATGTGACCAGATAGGTGCGGTATGCAAGGATCAGCAGAGCCTGGAGGCAACTGCCGTACAGGATTTTGTCTCACTTTTTACAATTTAGTGAGGGTGGACAGGCCAACTGTCAGGAGTTTTTACACAACGTTAAGCTCATTGGCTTTTTTTCGTTTTAACTAGTTGAAATTAAGGGGATAAAAATTTCGGCCCCGAATTTGCTTAAAAGGAGAAGACACTAAAAAAGAAGTACCAAGGAGCAGTATCATGGTGATGTCTTTATTCCTTCGATTGGCGGCCGGCGTGTCGGTCGCGTCTGCGTTCGCTTTCTCGTCCATCGCACAAGCCAATGTTATCCATTACGTTAGCGGGCCCGGAGCCACTCAGAGTGACGAGCAGGCCTTTTGGGATCAGCTCTCCAGTCGACAAACGGAAGGTTTTGAGGGGCTCACAAGTGGCTATCAAAACCTGGTGGTCAGTACCAGTGTGGGCGATTTCTCTACCTCCACGAATAATCCAGAGCAGTATGGCCAATCCTGTAATCAGGGAAGTTTTACCTGCGGCGAAGGGTTGGGCGTTGTGGAAGGTAACCTATACGGGCGCTTCCCGATGCCAACGGACACTGACAACAAACAATATCTGGATAGCCTTGATCATCAAGCCTTCGACTTCAGACCAATAGACGGTGTGAATGCCATTGGCTTCTTCCTGACTGATCCCAACGACCAGTGGGGCACTTTGGATATCAAAGTTAGCGGGATTGACGATGTTTTCACCGAATCCATTCAGAATATTCTTGGAACGAATGGCAACGTATCGTCCGGTAACGCGTACTACCTTAGCTTTTTTTCGCTGAGCGGTTCTATTGAGAAGCTATCTTTCAATATGAATAACACCAGTGACGGCATCGGTATAGATAACGTTACTGTTGGCAGTGTGGCTGTTCCTGAGCCTGGTACACTGGCCCTTCTCGGCCTTGGTATTACCGGGCTTGCGCTGTCGCGGAGGCGAAAGCAAGCGAAATCGTAAACAGAGGTTATTCAACTGACAGGTCGGAGGAGTCCGACCTGTCAGTTTTGTTTACAAATAGCGGAATGCATCGAAAAGGTTACATCCCCTCGATTGAAGTAAACCCAAATTGAAGTACACTGTTGCTCTGAAATCGCTGTATAGAACGCAAAGGATGCAGTTTTATGGTTGTGAGCAGCAAAAGGAGTCGACGTGGCCCACGTCAGATTGTTTAGGCATTACATTCACCTCCCTTTCGTCATTCTTGGCCTGATCGACTTCATTGTTTTGGGTTTTGCTCTGGCGTTTACGGTATTTTTCCGTTTTTTTGGTGACTTACAGTTTTTCCTCGATAGCTTTTTATTTGTCCTACCCTCTGCAATTGCATTCGCTCTGATCAATCTGGTCGTTATGCTGGCCTTGGGCGTTCACCAGTCCCGACTGGAAGAGGGCATGTCCGGCATGATGTTGCGAACCATCATGGGGCTTATTATCAGTATTCCTCTGTGTGGGTTTGCCTATTTTCTGGTCAGTGACTGGTTCTGGTATCTCGGCACCTTCAATGTGTTGAGCTCGGCTTCTGTTTTTGGTTTCTTCCTTCTTGGCATATCCCGCGTGGTGTTTTTTGCCCTGGTTGGTAAGGATACCTTCAGACGCCGCGTGCTGGTTCTCGGGGCCGGTTTCCGAGCCCGGCAATTACTGGAGGATCTGGAGAGCCCCTTCAATCGGAAGGGTTTCGTGTTTCAGGGGTTCGTTCCGCTGCCGGATGAACCTGTTGAGGTAAAAGACGAACATCTTATCCAGCTACCGGGAACGATGCAGCAATACATCCTGAAGCACCCTGTGAGGGAAATTGTCGTAGCGGTGGATGACCGCCGCAAAGGACTACCGATGGACGATCTGCTGGAATGTAAAATGGAAGGCGTCCGGATTATTGACGGCGCAAACTTCTATGAACGTGAATCCCGCAAGGTCGCTCTGGAGATGATTACCCGCGGCTGGCTGGTGTTTTCAGATGGCTTTACGGTTTCCTCCGTTTACGGGATTGGAAAGCGTTCTCTGGATCTTTTGGCGGCGATTTCGCTATTGATTGTCAGCTTGCCTTTCATGGTGCTTACGGTTATTGCCATTAAAATCGAGGATGGCTGGAAGGCGCCTGTTCTCTATAGTCAGGAGCGGGTTGGCCTGAATAATAATATTTTCAAGGTCCACAAGTTCCGTTCGATGATTACGGATGCCGAGAAAAATGGAGCGGTATGGGCGACGAAAAACGATTCCCGGGTTACCAAGGTAGGTGCATTCATCAGGAAAGTCAGAATTGATGAATTGCCACAGATCTTCAACGTACTGAATGGGTCCATGGCATTCGTAGGCCCCAGACCTGAGCGCCCGGTGTTTGTGGAGCAACTCTCTGCCAAGATTCCGTTCTATAGCGAACGGCACCGGGTAAAACCCGGTCTTACTGGCTGGGCGCAACTATGCTTTGCTTATGCAGACAACGAAGAGGACACCCGGGAGAAACTGCGGTACGACCTTTACTATATAAAGAATCAGAGTCTATTGCTGGATCTCTTGGTTATAATTCAGACAGTAGAAGTGGTATTGTTCAAAAAAGGCTCTCAGTAAGAAGAGGAATTAAAATGTCACGGAAGTATATGCCTGTCAGTTGTTTTGTTGCCCTCCTTTCTGCTGTAGTACTCAGCGGTTGTGCCAGCCAGTCTTCGTCTTCTCCGGAGAAGGTCCGGGAAGCGCTCGCGCTCTCGGAGAATCAGAGTGTCCAGCAGTACATAATCGGCGTAACAGACGTTGTAAGAGTGTCTGTTTGGCGCAATGAGGATTTGAGTGTATCTGTTCCTGTCAGACCGGATGGAAAGATCTCGGTACCGCTTATCGGTGATGTACAGGCCAGCGGTGAAACCCCCGAAAAGCTGGCCGACTCAGTAGAGCAGCGACTGGCCTCTTATATCAGGGAACCTCAGGTCAGTGTTGTTGTCACGTCGATGGGAAGTCATGAATTTACAGATCGCGTAAGGGTGACCGGTGCCGTAGGGCAGCCAACATCCACTCCCCATCGAGATGGAATGACCGTTCTCGATATTGTTCTGGGTTCAGGTGGGCTTACACCGTTTGCGTCCGGGAATAACGCCATGCTCTACCGCTCCCTTGACGGTGAAGTGGTCGCCATCCCGGTACGATTAGACGATATTCTTGAACGAGGTGATATTTCCACCAACTACTCACTGCGACCTGGAGATATACTGACAATTCCGGAGCGAAATTTCTGATCAGAAGTGGGAATACGCTGAAGTCAGAACAACGATACATGGATTAATCGAGTACTTGTTATGGCGTTGCCGCTTAGCCAATTACCAAAAGAAGCTCTAAGAGAAGTCAGGTCCAGGAAAGGCCTCGCGTTTCTCATGTTTTTGGGTGTCAGTGCTCTGGTCCTGGCCGCGGGCTTCCTCTGGCCCTACAAATACTATTCGGAAGTTGTAATATTTGTAGACGACAGCAACATTATCCGGCCCCTGATGGAGGGAAGTGCAGTCGCTACTCGTATTAGTGATCGCGCGTCCGCGGCCAACGAGCTTCTGAGTACCCGGAGGGTTCTGACGAGAGTCGCTGAAGACACGAGTATATTCGGTTCTGACGCTACCAATCTTTCAGAAGAGCGGTTAGAAGCTCGTATTGCCATGCTCCGTTCCAGTCTGGAGGTCCGCCCGCGGCGGGACAACTTCTTCAGTATTGGTTTCGCTTCTCAGTCCCCTTTGATGGCTTTCAAGTTGGCGCAACGGCTCGGCCAGGCCTTTATTGAAGAAAACAACCAGCGCCGGCGTAGTGAAAGCCGCTCGGCCTACGATTTCATCGATAAACAGGTAAAAAGCTACGAGCAACAGATCGCGCAGGTTGAACAGCGACTTCAGGATTTTCTCTCGCAGAATGTCGACGGCACGGAGGAAGAAGCCAATTCCCGTATGGCGAGGCTCAGAAGCGAGATCGAATTGGCTGAACTCGAGCTAGAAGAGCTCGAGTCACGGAAAATGTCACTCGAGGAGCAGTTGGCAAATCTCAGTCCCACCCTCCAGGGTAGGGGGGAGGACGTTTATCAACAGCGGATTCTGGCGCTTGAAGAACGCCTGGACTCTCTGAGGCTTCAATACCACGACAGCTACCCGGATATCGTTATCCTGAAAGAGCAGCTGGCCGAGTTGCGCAAACAACGGGAAAGGGCCCAGGGCCAGGAACCTCAGGTTTCAGAAAGCTCGTCTGGTGAGACTATTTCCAACCCCGTGTATCAGGAAGTTCGCTCCCAGCTCGTAGAAACCCGTACTGATATTCAGTCAATAGAAACACGGGTCCGTTCGCTTAACCGGCTGATGGCAGAGCAGGAAAAACGAATGGAGCGCATACAGGCCAATAAAGCAGAGTATTCAGAACTCACCCGCGACATGACAGTGAACAAAGAAATTTACGATGACCTGCTCAAACGGCGGGAAAAAGCACGGGTGTCCATGCATCTGGATATTGAAGGCCAGGGTTTGAACTATCAGATTAATGAGATGGCCCAGTTCCCTCGCGCTCCCACGGGGCCAAAATTTGAAATGTTTGCGGTGGCTGGATTACTGCTGGGAATTGTCGCTCCGTTCGGAGCCGCAGTGGGTTGGGCGCAGGTAGATCCACGCATTCGATGCCGGGAACAGCTGGAAGACGAACTCGATATGCTGGTTCTGGAGCAGATTCCGCAAGTGCGAACGCCCTACGAAAAGCGCAGAGACAGGCGTTCAACCATCACGCTGGTAATATTGGCTGTTGTTGTGGCAGGTGGGTACGCCGCTGTTGCAGTAGCCAGGTATCTTGGAGTTATTTGATGAACGATACCGAGCGTAGTCGCAAACAAAAATCGTCACGGAACGACGAAGCGGGCACTTCGGTTACGGAGGCTTCGGTTGAGGAGCGTTCCTGGTCTGAGGAATATTCGGATTCCCGGATGCTGGTTCCCAGCTCCCTGGAACTCGGGGCGGGGGCTGTCGACAAATATGTCATCAGTAAACAGATCGCCAGAATGCAGGAGCCCCGAAGGCTCACCACGGATGATATGGACGAGCGCCGTATCATCTACCCGGAATCACCAAACCGGGATTTGATCAACCACTTCCGGAATCTGCGGACCAAACTGCTGGAAAAATCCGGCGGCAACAACTTTACCCTCGTGGTGACCGGAGCCTGTGAAGGTGCCGGTTCCTCGTTTATCGCGCTCAATCTTGCCGCAGCGTTTGCGTTCGATCAGGCCAAGACTGCCGTGGTGATTGACTGCAATCTTCGCGAACCCGCACTGCATTCGACCTTGGATATCATTCCCGATGCCGGTCTGACAGACTTTCTGGATGATCCGGACTACGAAATTGGAAGGATTCTCTATCCTACCGGGATTCCCCGGTTGAGGCTGATTCCCGCCGGGAGTCGCCGGGAGACGCCCTCTGAATTCTTTACATCTTTCAGAATGAAGCAGTTTTTGCAGGCGGTAAGGCGCCGTTACCCAGACCGGTTTATTATTCTCGATACGGCTCCTGTCTCCCAGTCTCCGGACGCCCGAATACTGACGGAGCTTTGTGATTACGCCATGCTGGTTGTGCCCCATGGCAAGCTGACAGCCGCCGGTATTGAAAACGCGGCCCAGGCATTCAGTTCGGAAAAATATGTGGGAGCTGTTCTGAATGGATAAACCGGCGGTGTCATGGATGATGCAGAAGACATTTGTCTTACTGGCGGCTGCTCTGTTGGGTGCATCCCCTGTATCCGTATACGCGGAACCACTTGGCGTGACAGGTTCACTCTCGTCGAGATCCACTGATAATGCCGGCAAAAACCAGCTTGAAGAATCTGGAACAGAAGCGACCACCCGAGTTCGGGTGACTTACAGCCGGGACAGAGGGCGCTGCCAGTCTGATCTGGATGCGTCACTCGGATATTCCTACTGGTTTAACGACTTTTACGACCCAGAAACGACGGCGGGACTGGGTTTCAGCGGCAACTGTGAGATTAGTCCCGGGCTGAATTGGGAGTTGAGCGATAACCTGAGTGAGGTATTGCAGAGTTCGCGGCAGAATGACACTCCCGATAATCGCACCAGAAGAAACATCTTTCGCACCGGGCCCGTTCTCACCATCCCCCTGAGCCCGGTCGACCAGCTCCGCACTTCTTTGCAATATGAAAACACCGAATATGAAAACCCGGAAACCCGGGACAGTGATCGCTACATTGGCAGTATTGGCTGGAATCACCAGTTCGACCGCACGTTGTCTGGAGGCTTGTCAGCAACAACCAACCAACAGGAGTTGGATAACGGGGCTGAAACAGACTCCGATTCGATTAATCTGAACTTCAACAAGATCTGGGCCACATCCTCTCTTAACGGTAGCATCGGTCTGAGTGAGCAAGAGGTTTCGTTTGGTGACGTGGACCAGACCAACGATGCTGTGATCGGAAATCTGCGCTTCACCAGAGAAATAAACCCCACTGCATCATTTTACATCGCCGCTTCCAGAGAATTGACGGATCAGTCTTCGGATTTCACGGTTCGCTTTGAGGATTTCGCTTTCGATTTTACAGAAGAGAGCGGGGTAGAGGTAACGGCTATTGATGCAGGCCTTACCAAGCTGTTCGGTGACGGTACCCAAATGGGTTTGCAGGCGTTTGCCAACCGGTCGGATTACCTCCAGACAAACGAACAAGAGGAAGCGCTGGGGCTGAGGTTTAACGTCAGTCGGAATATTCGCCCAAGGCTAAGCGTTAACGGCAATGGCTTTGTCGAATTCCTTCGTTACGAACAGAGTGGCCGTGACGACCAGTTATCGTCTGCCAGCGTAGGACTTACCTATAACCTGTCAACAGACCTGGATTGCACAGCAAGCATTGGCCATTCAAGACGTGACAGCGATCTTCCATCCGCGGAATACGAAGAAAACTGGATTCAGGTTGGCCTAAGTTATCGGTTCCTGTAGAGATGAAATAGCGCTCCCGAAAGTAGCCGACGATTCACACATTCGAACACTCCGGAGTTACATGGACGTGATCAGAAACGCCCTGACCATAGATGTAGAAGATTATTTCCAGGTAGCGGCACTTGCGGAATCCATTGATCGCAAGGACTGGTCATCGATGGAATACCGCGCCGAGAAAAATACGGATGAGCTCCTGGAGTTACTTGAACAGAAAGACCTTCGTGCCACGTTTTTCACCCTTGGCTGGATTGCGGAGCGATCCCCGGAACTTGTCCGCCGTATTCAGCAAGGGGGGCACGAAATCGCAAGCCATGGATACAGTCATCAGTTGGTTTACAATCAGAGCCCCGACGTTTTTCGTGAAGAAACCAGAAAATCAAAAGCGATACTGGAAGACATAACGGGTGAGCGGGTCTTTGGCTATCGCGCGGCGAGCTATTCGATAACCGCGAAGTCTCGCTGGGCACTGGATATTCTCTGCGAGGAAGGCTTCACCTGGGACTCATCCATATTCCCGGTGCACCACGATCGCTACGGCATGCCGGGTACGCCTCACGAGCCATACCGCTTACAGGCCCCCAACGGCGGCACCTTGCTTGAGTTTCCGCTCTCAACCTGCCCGGTGGGCAACTATCGGATGCCGGTTGCGGGCGGCGGTTATTTCCGGCTCTACCCTTACTGGTTAAGCCGGTGGGGGCTGGGCCGGATCAATCAGGCAGGGCAGCCTTTTATATTCTATCTGCACCCCTGGGAAATCGATCCGGGTCAGCCTCGAGTCGACGTCAGCGCTTTCTCACGTTTTCGGCACTACAATAACCTCGACAAATGCAAGGGCCGGCTCGAACGGCTGTTGGGAGACTTCCGGTTCGGTACGGTATCGGATGTGTTCTCCGACGTGGATATGCCGTCTGAAGCTGTTGCAGTCTGAGAGGTTGCATTATGGGTATGCAGGAAGCAACTCCAACAGAGACGGAGCTCCGGGAACGTGTCGAAGCCCTCAAGGCTGCGAAAGGGCGATTGAGTCGCAGGGTTGGCGAAGCCAGAAAAATCGATGAGGACTGCGCTCCACTGATTTCCGAACTCCAGGTCATTTCCGCCGAGCTTAAAAATCTCCAGAAGGCCCTGAAAAAGCAGCTCAACGAAACAGCGGCTATTACGCAAACTTGGCAACCGGAAAAACCTTTTATTCCCGGGGCTGTTCTGGAGCAGCCTGAAAGCCCGTTCCAGATCGCCGTATTATCCGAGCATCCGAACGCCAGAGGGATTGTGCAGGAATACGTGCACAGACATCCAGCAGCCTCCCTGTGGCATACGCCGGAAATTCCGGAGTTTATTACCGAAACCTGCCGCCATCGCTGCCAGTATTTCTATGCCCTGGATCATGAAGGGCAGATCCGGGGCGCATTGCCAGTGGTGCAGCAAAAAAGCCGGCTCTTCGGCAATTTCATGGTGTCGTTACCTTACTTCAACTATGGCGGAGTTCTGGCGGACAACCGGGCATTTGCACAGGCATTAATAGACAGGGCCGACCAGTGGCGTAAGGAGTGCGGCGCGGCTCACATCGAATTGCGCCACACCTCTGATGAATTCAGCGAATTGCCCAAGCGCACGGAGAAAATAACCTGGTGGCTGCCTCTGCCGAAAGACCCAACCGAGTTGTGGAACAGCTTTCAACCCAAAGTCCGTGCCCAGGTGCGTAGGGGAGAGCGGGAAGTTTCCGGCATTGATGTGGGCGGCGTGGAATTGCTGGACGATTTTTACAGGGTATTTGCCAGAAACATGCGCGATCTTGGTACGCCCGTGTACGGGAAGGGCTTCTTTGCCAACCTGCTTAAAAAACTGGGCAACAACGCAACGCTGGTTGTGGCACGGATTCAAGGAAAGCCCGCAGGCTGCGCCTTTTTAATCGGTTTTGGTAAACGCATGGAAATCCCCTGGGCCTCGACGCTGCGGGAGCATAACCATACTGGCATCAACATGGCCATGTATTGGAAAGTGCTGCAGCTGGCAGTAGAGCAGGGCTTTGAACTGTTCGATTTCGGCCGCTGCAGCCGGGATGCGGGCACCGCCAGGTTCAAACAGCAGTGGGGTGCTTTTCCGGTGCCCCTGTACTGGCATTACTGCCTGCCAGAGGGAGGCGAGCTGCCGGGCCTGAACCCGGACAACCCGAAATTCCGGCTTCTGATTGCAGTGTGGAAGCGGTTGCCTGTTTGGTTTACCCGTATCATGGGGCCGATGATAGTGAGGAACCTGCCATGAGTGTATTTCAGACCGACGCCTGGCAAAAAAGCTGGTGGGAGACCTGGGGCGATACGCCAGGTTTCGAATCGGTCACCGAGGGCGCTGCCGGTGCCAACGGCGTGTACCTTTCCCATTATCGCTTTAAGGGGTTCCCGATCCACGCTCTGGAATGTGTGGGCACCAGCCATCGTTGCATTGCGACCCCCAGAACTGAATACAACACGCTACTTGGTGATACCCCCGACACTAATGCCTATGACAAGCTTATGGCCTTGTTGTCCTCCAGAAAGTGGACCGAAACCGTGCTCAGCGATTTCCGTGTCAACAGCACTGAGTACCAGCTGTTGCAGAAGATCACC
Source organism: Marinobacter sp. (assembly GCF_041687235.1). GTDB lineage: Bacteria > Pseudomonadota > Gammaproteobacteria > Pseudomonadales > Oleiphilaceae > Marinobacter. The sequence goes on from NZ_JAWLCH010000006.1 coordinate 17,692, forward strand.
GGGGACAAAGGCTGGTTATGGCGACTGCTGGAGGAAGATACCGCCTACAGCGTTAACACCACCGGGTCGTTCCAGGAATACCTCGCTTCTCTGGGGAGCAATACCCGGCTGAGGCTCTACAACCGGCGCAAGGTATTGAACTCGCTCGGGGAAGTCACCGTGCGGGATGTTCCTTCCGAAGACCATGACAGTTTCCTGAGCAGCCTGGACCAGTTCCACCAGCAGCGCTGGGATTCCCCTTGTTTCGGGGGTGAAAAGGGTATGATGTTTCAGCGCAAGTTTCTGGAACGCCTGCCTTCGGAGGGCGGCAAAGCCCGACTTTCAGAGCTAAGGCTCGACGGCCGGCTGATCTCTGTGCTGTACAATGTTGAGTATCAGGGGCGGGTGTACAACATCCAGGGCGGCTTTGCGGACAATGTCCACAAAAAACTTGCACCGGGCACACTGCATTTCGGTTATGTCATAGAACAGTGTTTTGAAGACAGTTATATCAGTGTATTCGATATGCTTGCAGGCACCGGCAAAAACGAAAATTACAAGGCCCGCATCGCCACGGATGAAGAACCAATGGCCACGGTGATGATTGTTCGCAGCTGGTTGTTCCGGCTGATCTATCGGTTCAAAGGCTAACCAGGGAAGATGAAACACCGATGCCAGCCAAGCCCATCCATATACTCCACCTGATTGATACCACCGGACCAGGCGGGGCAGAGACGGTTTTCACAACTCTGTTGCGAAGTCTGGATTCAGACCGTTACCAGCATACCGTTGTGCTGCGGGGCGAAGGCTGGGTGGCCGACACAGTTCGCGAGATCGGCATCGAGCCATTGATCATCGATTCAAAAGGCAGTTTCAATCTGGGCTATATTGCCACACTGCTGGGCTTGATCCGCAAAAACGGAATAACACTGATACATGCGCACCTGCTCGGATCTAATATCTACGGCGCCCTGGCAGCGATTGTATCCCGTGTGCCCATGATTGCCACTTTTCACGGTGGCGCCGATGTTGCCAGCAAAGAACGTTTTCTGGCCACCAAGTTTCGGCTAATCAATATTGGTGCAAAAGCGATTGTATGTGTGTCCCGGCGCCTGCAGGAAGAGCTGGGCGCCCGCAGCCCGCTGGCTACAAAAAAGCTGAGGCTTATCTACAACGGGGTAGACCCGGAAAAATTTCAGCCACGGTCCGGCGACGCACTGAAAAAGGAACTTGGCCTGGCGGCCGATACTAAAATAGTGATCTCAATTGGAAATATCCGGCCTGCAAAAGGTTATCCTTACCTGGTGGATGCAGTCGCGGATGTTGTGGCACAGGATCCTGGCGTGCATTTCGTGATAGTGGGGCATCAGCGCAAGGACCTGTTCAGCCAGCTTGAAGCACAGATAGAGCAGGTTGGTGTCGGCGGCAATATCCACTTTCTGGGCTTTCGCAGCGACGTGCAGGACCTGCTTTGCCAGGCGGACGTGTTTTTATTGCCTTCCACATCCGAAGGCTTCTCCATATCCACCGTTGAAGCAATGATGGCAGGCATTCCTGTGGTCTCAACCCGCAGTGGCGGCCCCGAAGAGATTCTGGACCATGACAAAACCGGAATCCTGATACCCGTGGCTGACAGGGTGGCAATAAGCCACGCGGTGCTGCGTGTGGTGCGTGGGGAAATTCCTGAGAACATGAACGTTCAGGCCAGAGACAGGGCAAAGCAAAGTTTTTCCGTTCGGGCGATGCTCGATCATTACGAAGCACTTTACCAGGAGTTAGTATGAGTAGTACCTCCGGTACAACGGGTTTCAAAAATCTGTTCGTCAGATCCATGACAAGCAGGGTGGTAGAAGAAATGGTTCGCCCATTTCTACCTCCGCTGTTGCCCATTTTCATGCTGCACCAGTTTCAGAGCCCTGAAAGGGGCCGGCCCGGCCATGATCCGCAAATGGTCAGTGATTGTCTCAAACGGCTGAAAAAACACGGATATGCTTTCCTGGACCTTGATGAGGCACTGGATACCTTTAATCAGTCTGCGGTGAAACGCCATAAAGCTGTCGTGTTCACGCTGGACGATGGGTTCCTGCACCAGGTGGAAACGGCCCATGACGTGTTTTCTGCCCACGAATGCCCCTTTACCTGCTTCCTCATCACCGATTTTATGGACGGCAAAAGCTGGCCCTGGGATGCTCAGGTTTCTTATCTGCTTGAGAATTCGACCAAAGACAGAATTGCTCTCTCAACGGAAAGTGAAGTCCAGGATTTACCGTTATCAACTTCTGCGGAAAAACGATTCGCCGGCCATAAAATTCGTCAGGCAATGAAGGCCCGCTATGCGCGGCATAAATCGGAAACCAAAACCTATCTAACCGACCTTGCAGATAAAACCGGTGTTGAGCTTCCAGTCAGGCCGCCGGAACCCTACCTGCCTCTCGGCTGGGAGCGGGCGAGGGACCTGGAAGGCAAGGGCGTTCGGTTTGGGGCACATGGTTTAACACACCATATTCTGTCGCAATTGGGAGCGGAAGAAGCGAAGGAAGAGATTGTGCTGTCCAGCGAGAGGGTTCGCAATGAATTGCCAAGAGCCAGCGAGGTTTTCTGTTATCCCGTTGGGCGAGCAGGCGACTTCTCGGAGCGTGAGATGAAACTGGCGAAGGACACAGGGTTCAAGGCTGCCGTTTCTGCAGTCCCCGGATATGTCACTCCAAAAGGTCTGGGTAATGAATCGTTTTCTTTGCCTCGTTTCACGTTTCCAGACAACGAGGTGGATTTTTTTCAATACTGTTCGTGGGTTGAATACGTGAAGGGCACGCTCATAAAATGAAGGTCTTATGGTTATCGCATCTTATACCCTATCCGCCAAAAGGGGGCGTGTTGCAGCGTTCCTACAACCTGCTTCGTGAATTGTCCAACTACCATGATGTAACTCTGGTGGCGTTCAATCAAAACAATTTACTGAAAGACAGTTTGCCTGGAACCACGAATCCATTAGACCACGCCAGGGAAAAGCTGGGAGAGTTCACGGAATCTGTGACGTTTCTGGATATACCGGAACATGTTCAGCTCGGAGGGCGTTACCGAATGGCACTCAAGGCGCTATTGACGGGGAGGGCCTACAACATGGCCTGGTTGGACAGCGAAGAGGCCAGGGCGAAGATCAGACAGGTGGTGAACGACACGAACTTTGACGCCGTGCATGTGGATACAATCAGCCTCTGCGTTTATTCAGATTTGTTTGATGGTCTTCCTGTTTACCTCAATCACCATAACGTTGAGTCGAGCATGCTATTCCGTCGTGCAGAACTCGCCGGGAATGCCGTTAAGAAATTTTATTTTTCTCTTGAGGCCAAGCGTCTGAGGGCGCAAGAAAAGTCTTTTGGACGCCGTGTTGTCTCGAATCTTACCTGTTCCGAAGAAGATGCCAGCGACCTGAATCGCATAACCGGCAAAAGCAACTCAGTCTGCGTTCCCAACGGTGTAGATTGTGGTTACTTCTATCCAAACGAAGATGTTACCCGAGAACCAGAAACGCTTGTATTCGCCGGGGGGCTTACCTGGTACCCCAATCAGCATGCTATGAACTTCTTTATCGATCAGGTTTGGCTGCCACTCAAAAAAGAAGTCCCGGGTGTAAAGATGAACCTTGTGGGGCGAAATCCGACCTCAAAATTTCAGGAATTGGGTCGGGCTGACAGCAACTTTATTGTTCATGGCTTCGTTGATGACGTCCGGGATTATCTCTGGCCAGCTCAGATATACGTTTGCCCCATCAAGGATGGGGGCGGCACCAAACTCAAAATTCTTGATGCGCTTGCCTGTGGATGCGCTCTTGTCGCCGACCCTTTCGCCTGTGCAGGTATTGCGGTCGAGGACGGTAAGCACGTGGTTTTTGCGAGCACCGCAGAACAGTATGTAGAAAAAATAAAATTGTTGATTGAAGATCCGAATTTACGAGCTGAACTACAGCGCAATGGCCCGGAATTGATAAGAAAAAACTATTCATATCACGCGATAGGAAACGCTTACGCGAAAATATTGTCAGAAACACCAGGGCACAAGGAAGCGAATAATCGTGCAGAAGAACCTGTCTAAGTATCTATTTTTTTACCCTGCCACATTGGCGAAGGGCGAGCCGATCGCTTTAATGATGGGGCGTTACCGAAACAATCAGTGGATGAGTGCTGAGGAGCTGCGGAGTTACCAGCTAGAAAAATTAAGTTCACTCGTGGATTACGCGTTTAAAAACTCTAAATTCTATCGGGACCTGTACACAGAAGCCGGATTCAAACCTGGCAAGGTTGAGAGCTTTGAAAGCTTCGCCAGTCTGCCGGCAATTACAAAATCTGACCTGATGAATCGCCTGGACGACATGTCGGACGGGTGCAAAAAGGTTTTCCGGTCCAGTAAAACCACTGGTGGATCAACCGGCCAGCCGGTGAAGTTGTTCAAAAATCCGATGGCTCTGGCCCGCGAACGGTGCGCGACAGCAAGAGCCTATGAATGGGCCAACGTCCGGATCTCAGAGCCGCAACTGCGTTTTTGGGGTGTTCCGCACTCCGGCATTGGTAAATTTAAGGCAGGGTTGACAGACCTTGCTGCAAATCGAAAACGAGTTTCTGCGTTTGATCTAACAAATGATTCATTATCGCAATACTTTTCTGAAGCGCTAAAATTCAAGCCCGGATATATTTATGGTTATGTGAGCGTCATTGAAATATTTGCACGGTTCGTGATTGAACAGGGTCTGCCTCCGATCCCCTCCCTGCGAGCTGTCATCACCACATCCGAAATTCTTACGCCAGGTTCCCGAGAAATCATCTCGCAGGCTTTTGGAGTTCAGGTATTCAACGAATACGGTTGTGGAGAGGTAGGTTCGATCGCCCATGAGTGTGAGAAGGGCGCAATGCACGTTATGGCGGATAATCTCTATCTGGAAATCGATAACGACGGTTCTGGTTCTGGTTCTGGGGAGATTCTGGTCACCGATTTTTTCAACGTCTCAACGCCGATGATTCGCTACCGGCTTGGGGACTACGCAACGTTATCAGACGCTGTTTGTTCTTGCGGTCGTTATTTCCCGGTCATCGAATCTATTCATGGGCGGGCATACGATGTTCTGGAGCTGCCTTCTGGTAAGAAGGTTCATCCAGAAGCAGTGATTTACGTTTTTGAAGGCATTCAGTCCAGAACCAATGCATTCAGCCAATTCCAGGCAATTCAGGAAGCAAAAGACAGGATTCTGGTAAGGGTTATTCCCAACAAGGGTTGGAATGATGAGATAAAAACCATTTTGATTCGTGACTTGAAGCGAGATATTTCGGCTGACGTTGTCTTTGATGTCGAAATTGTGAGTGAAATTGCCAGAGAAAAGTCGGGTAAGCTCAGGCTTGTGAAATGTAATTTGTGATGCGTCTAGCGCCCCGGACCAAGGGATTTTAGGTACTGTTTTAATTCATAGATAAAAGGACGAAAGTCACTCAGGCGGTTCACCTCATGCCGGGTTTTCCTGGTCGGTCTTAAAAAACTGAAAACCGAACCGAGTTTGCTCCATAAAGAGTAACGACTGAAAGGTGCTTTGAGGACGAGATACAACCGATCCAGATCACCCAGCAGCCAGCGAACCCGCCTGTGTTCCTGCGGGGGCAGGTTGCCCAGTTCATTGCCGTTGGTGATTTGGTAAAGCCAGTAAGGAAAATCAACGCCCGAGTCGATCGCAAGTTGAAGGGAGCCCCAGAATCTGGGGTTGATCTCCATAAGGTAGGGGTCGCCCTGTGGCGTTACACGAAATTCCACCATAGCAACGCCATGCCAATTGGCGGCGTCTAGAAGGGTACGGGCATATTGCTTCAGGTTTTCCGGTACCGGGGCTGATTCACAAAGCACACTGACCCCGCCTTCAGGCGGTTTTTCGCGAAGTCGGCGGTGTGCAAAAAAGCACACTGCGTGACCGCGATCATAAAGTGCGAAGACACCCTGGCCCTTGCCTTCGACAAATTTCTGGATAGTGAATGGGCTTTCGAAGAACGCATGTTGCTGCAGCGCATCCTCAGCTTGTTTTCGAGAATGAACGGCCATCACGCTGGTTGGTTCGATGCAGTTATCATGTAAAATACGAGACTTGGCAGGCTTTAATACAACCGGATAGCTTGTGACCGAGCCAATGGCGTCTAGCCCTTCCTGGCGATTGTTGCAGAATATGCTCTCAGGCACAGGAACTCCGTTTTCGAGGGCGAGTCGAAAAAGCCGGTTTTTGTTAGCGATCATCTCAACCTGATCGGAGTCGGGAAGCGGCAGTGTGACCGATGCGGGCAGCTCTGATTTGTAACGCAGAACCGCGTAGGTGGTTGCCTCTGTTATTGGTAACAGAAACGTGATCTTTTTGGTTTCGATAATGCGGCACAGGTCATCAAAAAACTGCCTGGGTGACTCGTAGGGGTCATGATAGGATTCATTACTCTGACAAAACCTGGAACAGCCAGACAAGGAGGTATCGGTGATTTCACCCACACAGATCCAGAGCCCCCGGCAGCCAAGTGACCTGACGGCTGCAAGTGCTGCACGCTGGTTTCCATCGAGAACTAAAGCCCTTTCTTCCATGATATCTGTGCCTCACCAATTGTTGGTCACGTGCTGAAAAAAACTAAGTTGAAGCTGGAAAAGATCATATATGACCGCTACGGATCCAAAAAGGGTTTCCTGAGGTTTATGTGGCATTCCTTTCTGGCAAAGATGGGTCGGTACAACAGCTTTAGGGGGGTGATGCCCAAACCTGGTCAAAGGGTGGTGTTTATATGTAGCGGTAACATCTGCCGCAGCCCGCTCGCGGAATATTACGCCCGCAGCCTGGGTTTAAAGGCGGATTCTTGTGGCCTTGATTGCGGTGTTGGCTTTCCCGCAGACCCCAGAGCTTTTGAATTCGGTAAAACACTGGGCCTTGACCTGAGTGTTCATGAAACGAAGCGAGTCGATCAGTTTGACTTCCTGCCTGATGACCTTATCGTGGTGATGGAACCAAAACACCTTAAAAAATTCCAACAGCAGGTTTCTAATCAGCATAAAATAATTTTGGCAGGTCTTTTCTGTCCAGACCCTTTGCCGTATTTACATGATCCTTATAACTGTAATTTACATTTCTTTCATCATTGCGAGGAGTGTGTGATTTCATCGGTGCGGAGGTTGTGTGGGAGGCAATAAGATAATCACTGATGAAGACCTCTTTTCTCTCAAAGTATCGAAGCTTTGGCGAGCATTTCGATCCGAAAGTTTTGCTTTTTGGATGATCTGTGTATATCTTTTTTTTGAATATGTCAGACCTCAATCTATTCTCCCCTTTCTGGATATTTTACCTTGGGCACAGCTAGCTGTTTTAGGGGCATTAATCGGATGTTTTTTCGATAAAACCGTAAAATGGGTTTCATCATTTGGAAACAAGCTTTTAATAACTTTCCTACTTATCATAATAATTTCAAGCATGTCTGCCTACTGGCCTCAAGTCTCCTATAACAACCTTGATAAGCTGTACAGTTGGATTGTGATTTACTTTTTAATAATTTGTATTGTTAATACGAGGCAACGTTTTTTCATTTTCTTTCTTATATTTTTATTGGCTTCTTTTAAAATTTCAGCATCCCTTGCAATGACATGGGCAGGCCGCAGCTTCACTTTCACAGGATGGGGTCTCATGGGACCACCTGGTTTTTTCCAAAATTCTGGGGAGCTCGCCATTCAGATGGTAGTGTATTGGCCTGTGGCTTTAGCTCTGACTGTATTTCTGAAACCTTACCTTTCTAAATGGATGTATGTTATCTGCATGGCGATGCCAATTACTGCTTGGGCAGTTATTTTAGGCTCAAGCACACGGGGAGGACAGCTTGCTCTCTTCGCGCAATTCGTCAAAAAATATTTCCACAGAATTACTAGACCAAAAATTCTGATCGCTATCGCACTGGGGGCGTCAGTTTTCTGGTCATTCTTGCCCGACGAACAAAAACAACGCTTCTCCTCAATGGGAGAAGATAAGACCTCTCAACAAAGATTGCTTTATTGGCAAAATGGCTGGGAGATGATGCTGGATCATCCAGTAGTCGGTGTTGGCTATTTTAATTTCATACCATACTATGAGACGTATTACGTCGATGACATGCTTTATAAAAATGCCCAATTACCCCACAATATATTTATCCAAGTAGGAACAGACGCCGGATTTTTAGGCCTGAGTATATACACTGCTATTATTTTGTATTCGTTTTTCGTCACAAGGGCCCTTGGGAAAGAGAAAAGCGAAATGATATTAATGGAATCAAAATTGGCAACCGCTTTCAATTATTCCTTAATCGGATTCGTTGTTGCTGGGCAGTTTGTAACTGTCGCTTACTATCCATTTTTATGGATTCACTTATCGATGGTTACAGCCCTCAAAAATATAGCACGAAAAAGAACCGCGCATTCAAATGTCTAAACTTTAAATCTCTATGGGAAGCTCACGCTTTATTATATCGATAATAGTATTCTAGCGAGGTGATAAAATGGTTGTATTATTCGACCTAAAGCTAAAAGCCTAACAATGGTACGATAATTCTACCCAAATGCTTGAACTGAGATACTTTTTGAAATTTTAGAATAAAATAATATTATTTTATACTATTATTAAAATTCTAAGAAGTGTAATAGTCGATTTCAAGCCTATTAAAGATTGTTCGCCATGGCTGAAAATATATTATGTTTAGAAAGTTGATATTATCTATCCGAAATCCTGCGATAATATATTGGTTTTTAAATGATTTTGTAGACCGGTGTTGCCGACCTGCAATAAGTTCATTAATGATAATGTCCGCATTCGTGTTCTATTGTTTGGGTAAAAAAGAAAAATATTTTAAAAATTTAATGAGCGCTCACCGCATATCAAACGGACAGTCAGGGTTAGCTCAGGAATTATTAATAAAAAATCGATCTGCTATGATCGACTATGCAACCAATTATATAAAAAATAAGTATTACAAGGAAACGGAAATTTCCCTCGCAATGGGAAGAGCAATAATTCTGAAAGCTCCTTTAATGCGGAATTCAGTCGTACTTGAAAAAGGCATTATATTATTAAAGTTTACAAATTCCTTCGGTGTCCTTTTCCAAAAATATGACTTTAATCGTATTTCTGAAGATTACTATATCGTTCTGGAACCAAGTTGGGCGGGCTATTGCCTCCCCGAGATTATTGTTTGGGCTAGTTTAAATAATCCTGTGATCATTCAGGCTACAGATTCTTGCGACCTTAATTTTCTTACTTTAGTGAGTGATAATCTCAATGGAATTCCTATAGGCTCGAGCAACTGGGTTGATGATAGTTATTTTTATCCTATCTCTGGAACAAAAAAGGTATATGACGTTCTGTATGTAACGAATTACAACAGAATAAAACGTCATCATATATTTTTCAAAGCTATTTCCAAGGCGGTGACCGTTGACCCATGTTTTCGAGCTGCAATTGCTTGTGGTGCCGCTGGATCAGATAGAGAAGTGATCTTTGACTTGATGGATTATTATGAAGTAAAAGATTTTATTGATATTTATGAAAGTATTAATAAGGAAAAGCTTAATGAACTAATAAATAGTAGCTATTGTAATGTTTTGCTCTCTTTAAAAGAGGGGAGTAATAGATCTTTATTTGAAACAATGTTTTCTGGAGTTCCTGTCATTCTTCATAAAAATAACGTTGGTGTAAGAAAGGATTATATTAACTCTTTGACGGGTCTTCTTGCTGACGATGATAGCCTTTTGTCTGCGATTATTTGGATTAAGGATCATTTTGACCAATTTGATCCGTTAAAATGGGCTATTGAAAATATCTCTCCTGAGATAACAACTGAAAATCTTGTATCAGTGATAAGAAAAATCGAAGCCAATCAGCAATGGGGTAGGTCTTCGGAGATTTTCGTGAAGGTTAACAGTCCTGAGGCTAAATATAAAGGAAGCGTCCCTAAGGGAGATTTAAGCGATGCATCAATAATACTTAATTCTTACTCAGGTCAATAAATTTTTCTAAATTATCATGTTTCAGAGTTCCCTGAATAGCTTAATTCATTTTAGCCGAATTTAACATCGCTTATAATTCCTAGTTAATCAGGTTTATAATTCAGTTATTATTTTTTAAATAGTTGGTAAAATATAGAGCCAGCTGAACTTGAAGCTTCCTGAGCTTTTTTCTATATTGAAAAGTATCTAAAGATTTTTTAATGTTCGAAAGCTCATCGTCGGAAATGTGTTGTCACAACGTTCAGTTTTTTGTTGGCCGTAAAACCAATTTTTATACTAAGCTATATGTCAGCTTTTGATTGAGTAAAACTAGATACTTTTGAGCTTATTTTTCGAATGCTTGTGATTTAATTAAATTTGATATTTTCCTAAGGGCACTAGATTAGTACATGATTATAAATACTACATGTAGGTATAGTAATCTGGACTTGTTGTCCTTTAGTTTTGGCATTAAAGATCTCTGTTAACGGAAAATTACAATCAGAAGAACTTTATGACTGAAAGACAGAGGACTTAGCCAAGGAAATCGTTTAAAATTCGATCAATAGGTGCTTCAACGGATGTAAGCACTGAACCCTATAGCTGAGTACAACAGGCGAACTCTTATGAAACTGACATTTGTCTTATTTTTGTTAACCACGTTTGGTTTTTCAAGTGCAGTGGCTTTCGATTATCACGACAACTTCGAGGGCTACGAAGGTCACACCGGCTTTTCTGATGGTTACAACAAGGTGCTTACCTCAAAAAACTCTGTTAATTTTTCGCCCGGAGTTGAGACAACGGTTCTAAGTCTAAGTGGTTCCATTCCGGGCATTGGTGAAATTGTTCCCAGCTCTCCGAAGAATAGTAAAGTCGACAGCGCCGTCCCGTCGGACTTGAGAACAGGCGGCTGCATCGATTGTGTCATTAGTTTTGAGTATGAAGGAACCGACGATTTGTCGGAAGATGCATGGTCGGAGCAACGATTTGCTTTGAACCCGGAGGCTTTGCCTAGTGGTGCAGATGGTCTCCAGAATATTTGGATTCAGTATGACAAGTATATCCCAAGAAATTACCACTATAGAGATGCCGATTCCGCTGGCGCTACCAATTGGTTCGGGGGCGGGCATAAAGTGCTCGCTCTATACGCAGACACATATTCTGGTTTGAACCCAACCTTAATTATTGGGAGGTTGTTCAAGCGACAGGATTCTACCGGTCCGCTGCCGCTTGACGGCACTTCATTTCCAACTATGAATTTTTCGACGAAAGACCCGGCAACTGGACAACGACGCTGGTTCAAAGACATGGGTTTTTCGATGGGGGAGAAGATAATCATAGATCCAGAGGTCGACAAGGGCCATTGGCAAAGAAGAACATTTCATATCCAGATGCCCACATCTGAAACCTCTAATGATGGAGTGGTTGAGTTCTGGATTCAAAGGAGGGCGGAAACTGGTAGTTCTATTACAGAAAAGCTCATCGATGTTAAGAATGGGAATTTTTATGGTGGAAATCAAAATTATATAAACTCCGGCTATCTTTTAGGTTGGAGCAATACTGGTTATAACCAGGATGTCACCTATTTGGTCGATAATCTAATTGTAAGTGATGATGTCGATTCGATAGATTTATCTGCAATTGAAGTTGCAGGCGACAGCGACTTCCGGCCTAATGCTCCGACTTTAATAATCGAGTGATCGTTTGGGGCCCATGGCCATATTCATTCTCGGTAGCTAGTGAGTTTTAAGTTTACGGGATACAGAGAGAACGTGAATCGAAAAATTACATTTTTAATGTCCTTCCTGTTAGCTTGGGATTATGGAACTGGATGAATAGGTAACCTCATGATTTGCATAAAAAGTTAGATAAAATATCGAAGCATTCTGTTCTTCGTTTCTGAAATAGTGCTGAAAATACTTGGTGTGGATGGGGCTGGTGTGTTTTGGGATTAGCACACCTCCATCTGCTTGCTTTCAGGTCAGCTTCAGCCTAAATTGAACCTGTTTATTGTGAGGTAGCTAATAACGACTTTTTGAGTGTCTTTCGCTCGCCAGGCTTTATCGCCAAGGTATCGGTCTTCTACATTAGCGCCGCTGATTCTCTAAATGCAATCCTCTGAATGGTGTTCGTTACCGGTATGATTCAGCCTTGTGAATCTGGTGTTGTTCTAACTTAATTACGGCTTTTCAGATGGTTTGGCAGACCGGCTTTTGTTGCCATCTAATTCGATTTTACTAACAAGGGATCCATATTTCGTTCGATTGGTTAATTACAAGTCGTAATAATTTTTAGAATAATAATTTATTTTTGTTTCCCAGCCACAGTGATGAAGTGAAATTGTTTATTGATGGATTATCATATTTTTGCGGGGGTGATTTAATTTTCAAGACTAGCGTGATCCTTTTTGTTACGCTTATCTAGTTTTCAGATCTGATAATCGAAAAATCTATTAAATTTGACTCCGGTCCTCTTGGGCGGCATGAAGCATTTCTAAAGTGCCAATACTAATTGTTGATTAAAGTGTTCTAGGTGCTGCTATCTTGGTAATAAGGTCCATTGATTGTCATTTTTGTATCTTTCGATATGTTTTGCAACGATTAATTATCGTTTGCTCGCCGGCTAGAGGTGGTGTTGGCATAAGTGTCTAAACTACTATGAGTTAGCTTCAAAGGAAATCGCTTGTCGCCGAAAGTATCAACTCCTTTTACGATTGAATGATTATTTAAAAAATCCGACATAATTAATAAGCGTTAAAAAGTTTGTAGTAGTTCCGGTAAGCGCTAGAGGCTTTCGGACCAAGTTTTCAATAAGATTAGAGTGTAGAGCAAATTATCGTTCAGATAACGTTTAGCCGAAGTACATTCCTACGCTGTCTTAATGGGGTTGTCGAATTTCATTGATAATGGATTGCACCTTTTCGATTAGATATTATGTTCCGGACCCATTTTAGTTGGTACACGACATCGTTGTCTGTGCAACGAATCCTAAGTAAAGTATGTAAAAGTACGTTTTATGGAATATGACTCATGAAAATGCCTGTTGACAATCTGAGACCGAAACCTTCAATTCTCATCCTTTATCACTGCAAATCGAATACGGGATATGCAATTGGTACGCTAGAGAAAGCATTTTGGGAAGCCGCATTGAGGGTAACAGACGAAATATCTGATGTTCATTTATCATACACCTCATATCACTCAGGCTTGCCGTATTATGTCCCTGACAGCTTTAAAAATGTAATCAAGTTTGATCCAAAATCAAGTAAAAATGACGAGCTTCGTTATTTTTATGATTACCTGGTAAGAAACAATGTTAAATTAATATTTGGGTTTGATCAGCCGCCAAATCGACCGTATTACAAGTTGGCAAGAAAAGCAGGGGTCAAAAAGATAATTTCATATTATGGCGCTCCAATGAGCAGTATTAATAGCGGAATTAAATTAGTGATAAAGAAAATTTATAACAAAATAATTAAATATGGTCCAGATTTCTATGTTTTTGAATCATTGGGTATGCAGAGGACCGCTACGCATGGGCGCGGAATACTCGAAAGTAAGACTGCGATTTGTCCGATCGGTATAGATACGAACAAATATTGTCCAGATATTCAGGACATCTTTTATGCCCACGACCTTTTGGGATATTCTAGGAATACTAAGTTGATCTTTTACTCTGGGCACTTTGAGGAAAGAAAAGGCATATCCGTGATTATGGCGGCTGCCAATAGGCTTGCTGAGGAGCGAAGTGATTTTGCTTTTGTCCTTTGTGGGAATACCGCGCAACAAGCCGAAAAATTCGGCAGTGAACTGACTGAATCCGCTAAGGAGTATGTGCATTTTGGTGGATATAGGGAAGATCTGAACAGAATTCATCGAAGCTGTTACCTAGGTCTGATAGCGTCGGTCGGGTGGGATTCCTTTACTGTATCCAGCATTGAAATGCAGTCCTCCGGCCTCCCATTGGTGCTGTCCGACCTATTGGGGCTCCGAGAGGCAATAGTAGATGGTCAGACTGGTAAGCACTTTGAGCCTGGCAACCATTCGCAGTTGGCATCAATCATCAGCACGCTTCTAGATTGTCCCGATGAGCAAGCGCGGATGGCGAAAAACGCCAGGGAAAGAATGCTTAAGGAGTTTTCAAAGGAGACCCAAATTATGCGTTTGACTGAATTGTTTGATAAAAATTTGGCAAAAATTGAGTAACGGGCGCAACGTATATAGAATATGAATGGCTTGATCATAAACCAAAAGAGTGCTTCAAATTGTATATTGTCTCAGTAATTAGAAAAATCTTGTTGGTCCTGAAAAAAGGATACTGGGGTAGGTACAAAAAAATACAATTTGTGTACCTGTTCAATGCAATATTTCAAGTGGCCGGCGTTGCGAGTATCGGTCCTTTTATTTCGGTTCTTTCCAATCCCGGATTGATAGAAAGCAATTTCGTCCTTTCCTATCTTTACCAAGTTTTCGCTTTTGATAATAATAGAGATTTCGTTATTTTTCTTGCTGTCATTTCTTTGGGGATTATTGTCTTTTCCAACGCATTTTCAGCTTTTTCAACATGGCTCACTTTTCGCTTCACGGTTGGGGTTGGAAGTTCGCTTCAACGGAGGCTTTATCATCAGTATTTGATGAGAGACTATATTGATCACAAAATTAATAATTATAACAGCAAGATTTCAATGGTTTCCCAAGAGACTTTGCGATTTGTCTATATGTTACTTCAGCCTTTCCTGCTATTGATCAGTCAGGCTCTTGTTGCATTCATTATTGCCATCGGCCTCATAATTCTAGATCCGATACTCGCTCTGTCTGCGACTTTTGTTGTGGGCGGTTCTTATCTTTTAATGTATCTTTTGATCAGGAAGAGAGTTAATTATCTCGGAAAAGTAATATTTGCTAGGAACCGAATGATTCAAAAAATTCAGTCGGAGTCTTACGCGGGCATTAAAGATTTGAAACTGAAGAAACTTGAGCAGTTTTATAAGCGAAAATTTGATAAGGAAAATATTCGAGGACTCAATGCTCAAGCTTTTATTGCTCAAGCCGGTGAGTTGCCGCGCTACCTGATGGAAGCAATATCGTTTTCAGCCATCCTGGTTCTTGCAATCATATTAGTTTTGAGCGGAACTGAATTCTCTGGTGTAGTAAGCGTTTTAAGTATATATGCGCTCGCAGGTTATAAATTGCTGCCTACGATGCAACAGATGTACAAATCAATTTCTTCGCTCAGTGGTCACGGAGATTTAGTAAAGACTCTGCTTCAGGAGTTGCCTGAGGCTGATACACCTTCGAAAAGGCAATACCAAAAAAGTGACGTTGGTGAAGTCGTTTCCACAATAGAGTTGGATAAAGTCTCTTACCAATATCCTGGAGCGGAAAGGTTCGCAGTCAAACAAGTATCTCTGTCGCTGAAACAGGGAAGGATTTATTCCATTGTGGGTCCTTCAGGCAGCGGAAAGTCTACAGTCACAGACTTGCTGTTGTTTTTGCTCGAGCCAACCTCGGGCGTCTTGAAGGTTAACGGTGAACTGGTGCAATTCGCTGACTCTTCTGCGTTTCAGGGGCAAGTTGGCTACGTCGGTCAATCTATTTTTATACTGGATGACAGCGTCATTAAGAACGTCGCGTTTGGCTGTGACGAATCAGATGCGGATTTAGAACGTGTTTGGCAGTGCCTGGAGTTGGCCAATGCTTCAGAGTTTGTTAGGAGATTGCCCCATGGAATTGAAACAAATTTGGCGCAGGATGGCCGGGCAATTAGCGGGGGCCAGAAGCAGCGGATTGGTATAGCAAGAGCACTTTACAACAATGCGCGAATTTTAGTGCTAGATGAGCCCACCAGCGCGTTGGACATTGAGTCTGAATTTAATTTCATGAAAACGATGGAATCGCTGAAATCTGACCGTATTATTTTCATTGTTTCTCATAGGCCGGCAGCTATTAAAATGTCCGACCATATTTTTCTGATGGACGCTGGGGAGATTGTTCAGGAAGGTTCGCTCTCAGAGCTTGCCGAGAAGGATCATCATTTTCGCGAATTAATGGATAAGTCGAGCATCACATAATGGCAGATTCAGAAATTGTTCTAATCGAAGAGGATATAGATTCGGGTTCAGCAATGAAACCTCTCATTTCTGTAGTCATCTGCACTTATAACAATTGTGACTCGTTGTCTCTGACGTTGTCTGAAATCTCGAGTTGTCTTATTGAAGATGCCGATCTTATTGAGGTGATTGTAGTCGATAACAATTCGTCGGATTCAACCGCCCGTATTATTGAAGAATTCAGCAGAAATTCTCCATTCAGAGTTCGTCATTGCTTTCAATCAGAGCAAGGTCTTTCGGCGGCCAGAAACATGGCGTTGTCCGCTGCGAAGGGCCTTTACCTTCTGTTCACAGATGATGACGCTGATATCCAAAGCAATTGGTTGTCTGAGTTTGTTTTAGCTATTTCAGAAAACGCACCAGATGCGCTTTTCAGTCGCATCTATGTAATTTGGGACAAGCCAAAGCCTTGGTGGTATTTGGAGCGATATGGTGCTTTTTTTGTACAGCTCAATTATGGTGATGAGGCTTTTTTGATTAATAGCCGAGAATATGAATTTTTTGGTAAGAATTTCTGTTGTAGAAGGGATATTCTAATGCAGTATGGCGGTTTCTCTGATCAGCTCGGCAGGAAAGGGGAGAGTTTGCTGGCCGGCGAGGAAACTCTCATATTTTACAGGCTGCTGCAGGATAAACGGAAAATACTGTATTTCCCATCGGCTCCGGTCGGGCATCGGTTAAAAGACGTCGAATACACGGAAGAGTTTTTCAGGAAAAAGTATGTGGAAGGAGCAGCTTCCGCGCTGTATCTAATGAATGTGATTGCACGTAGGCGCATATTTGGTAGGGCGATCTATCCATTAAGCCTATCGATTCGCTCGGTAGTTATGGGCAGTTTAGGGCTGTTGGTGAGTCTTCGGCCCGGACGTTCTCGACAGAAGTTTTATAATAAGCTCCAAGTCATGAGAAATTGGAAAATGCTACGGTTGTGGATTATCGGTTGGGGTCGACAATAATATTAAGTCATTTTTCATTGATCTGATTAGAATTGTTTAGTAATTGGTTCGTGTATTATCAAATATTTCCGACAATCTTGTTGCGATCGATTTTGTGGAGAACTGTTCGGTGGCATTAAGCATTGCTTTCTGTTGAATGTGGCCAAGTTTCGGATATTGATGATAAACCAACGATAAGGTTTGGCTTAGCATCTCAACATCGTTGCTTTTGTAAAGAAATCCGTTTTTTCCGTTTTCTATGTAGGATGACGGTCCTCCATTGTCGCTTGCTATTGTTATCTTGCCTAGTTGCATCGCTTCGATGACGGTGCCCCCTAGCCCCTCGAATTCGGTTGCACAATGCAAAGCAACATCAGCACTGTTAATCCAAACAAGTGGGTTCTTTTGAAAGCCTACTAAAGTAATATGGTCGTTAAGGTTTTCTCTCTCGATGAATGTCAAAATTTGGTTTAAGTAATCCTGACTAAGTTCATCGGGATCGGTGCCGCCCACAATTATTAATTTCGCTTTTTTCCAAATTCCGCTTTTATGAAAAGCCTTGCACGCATCTAGCTGGCCTTTCTGTTTGCATATGCGTGCTGCGCAGACAATCGTAAATTGGAGCTTCGGATTGTATGGCAACCCTGTATGGGGCAATTTTCTTTGACGCTCAAGATCTTCGAGAGCATTGAAAGGACTGCCGATGATGCTGGCTTTGTGGTCGGGGATGCCAATTTGTGCTTTATAGATAGAATATAATGGTGAGCTAATAGAAATAAAATGATCGATTTTCGCCGTATGTTCTGTCCACCGGCTTAATTGATCGAGACTCCTGAATATCACTATGTGGTAACAGTTTAAAGTTTTGTTAAGCCTCAGAGGCACGGCGTGTAAATTGCTGTTAGAAATAAGTATATCGGGTCTCTCGCTTTTTAATGACCTACGAATCTGAAGAGTCACCAATATTTCATTCGTCAGATCGAATAACGCGAGGAATTTTCCTAAGAAAAGTCTAAAATAAGAAAAATTATTTATTAGTCTACCTAATTTCCGCTTTATCCTTAATTTTTTTTGATAGCTGAATCGAGAGCTGATTTTGATTAATTGGAGGTTAGGTATATTTAGGTCGCTGGCCTTTGATCTAATATCAATATATGTAAAAAAAATGTAATTGTGTTCAGGGGTTTCTCGGATTATGTCCAAAATCCGGGCAATTGATCCGCCATAGCTTTCTGCTTGATCAAATACGATTATAGTCTTCATCGGGATGGAGAAACTTCCTTTGACACAGTTTTCTTATATAGATGAATATAATCGGCGGTATTGTGTTCAGAGCTAAAGCTTCTTTTTACCTGAAGAAAAGCATTTTCTACAAGGCGATGTTTAAGATTTCCTCTCAAAAGTTCCTTCACTGCTGAGGCATAACCTGAAGAAGTGTGGTCTGTTACAAGTGAACCACAGTCACCATCATTTAGGAGTTCAGGGATACCGCCTGTTTTATGGGCTACTATCGGAACAGATAAAGCCATCGCTTCAAGCAACGTCATGGGGAGGCCCTCGTGATCGGATGTCATTAGGAGCACATCTAGTGTACTCATCTCTTCGGCAGCAGGGTCGATAAAGCCCAAGAAATCAATGTGATCTTTTACACCCAAGTTAGACGCAAGCCTTTCTAATTCTGATCTTAACGGCCCATCGCCGATAATCACGCCTTTGCAATATATTCCTTCCTTGTTCAGTAGGTGGATTGCGGTGATAAAGAGGTCAATCCGCTTTACAGGTACTAATCTTCCGACGATACCCACTTTGATCTCGGGTGAGGTTTTGCTGGGTTTTGGCAACCACGCATCTCGTAGTTCCTGTACGTCTATGAAGTTGCAAATCTTATGAACCATGCCAGGGAATTGGGGTTCTAGAGCCATCTGCAATTGGGTTGACACTGCAATGACCGCTTGCTGTCGAATTCGTCCAAGCCCGATGTCAACTCGACTTGCTAGCCATTTATGTGGTTTCTTCCATGAAAATTTATGTTCAGGGTTACCGTGCACTGTGCGAATTGAATAATGAACTCCGCCAAGCTCCTTCCCTAGGATGCCTAGAATATTTTCCTTGAAACCGTGAGTATGGATCAGATCGGTATCCTGTGTCCGGCAATGACTAGCGATAGCCTTGATAATACCCAGCGGTCCGGTTGCGGTTTCGTCCGCCAAAGTTACAGGAATGCCAAGTTCCACCAACCTGTCATTCAATATGCCTAGATTAAAGACCACAGCCGTTACTTTTATGTCGGGGCTTGTATGCAACGCTTTGCACAAGTTATAAACCTGGACCTCCGCCCCTGCCCAAAGGTCGCCGGAAATGATTTGGGTGACGCTGATCGGGCGTACTGTGAATTGTTTCGTCATCACAGGCTGCGGCCTATGGTTGCCAAAAGGCTACGTGCCCTTGAGCTGTTTCCATCATGGAGGTTGAATCGGTGCAGGTCATATTCGCTTCGGGTTAACTTGTTCCATCCAGTCTTGGTTGTGCATGCAGCCACGTAATGGTTCGCGACGAGTTGCTTGCCGCTGCCGGTGGTGTCTCCATTGGGGTAGCAGAAGATCGGTGTACTGTTAATTCTCATGGCTTCAAGATCGGAAAGGCACCCGACAATCTGTTGTTCAAGTGCTGATTGGCTGTTCAGGCGATTCAGTCGGAAATGGTTTTGGGTGTGGGCGCCGTATTTGACGAGGTCGTCCTGGGCCATCTCCGCAAGATCACCGTTCTGGAGGATAGGCGGCGATTTCTCCGATGTTCCCGCCTGTTTCTTCGGAAGCGTGTGGGCAAAAGCCGCTAGGTGATCGAGGATGGTAGCGTCGTCAAGATCCTTCAGGCAGTTAATAACCCTATCAGCTTCGAGGAGGGAGAACGGGGTGGACTTGTTTGCTAACTCGCCAAGATAAGGCCGGAGCCATTCCAAAGCCGGGTCATTTAAGCTAGTGCCTGAGGTTCGGAGCAATCGGATGACCTGCTCTGGCCAGAAAGTCTCTTCTGTATCAACCATTTTGGTGACCAAAAATATGGTTGCGGGGACTTTTTCCTGGCGCAGTATTGGTAATGCGTGGAGGTAATTATCTCGCCAGCCGTCGTCAAAGGTGAACGCAACGGATAGAGAAGGGAGTGGCTCCTGAGCCTTTTTTTTGCGTAGCCATTCCTCCAGATGAACAGGGACAGCGCCGATAGACCGGATTAGCCTGATGTGTTTTTTGAGATTCTTCGGAGAAACAATCATCCCCGGTTGTTCGAATTCACGCTCAGGGGCATTCTCCGGTAATACCCGATGGTAAGTCAGGATAATCAGAGTAGGGCTGCGTGTGCTTTTCAGTCGAAGCCACCCGTAGAGGGCAAATGCGCTGAGCGCCCAGAATTTGATAAAGGATCGGATGGTTGCCACGCCCGTTGCCTCCGTCGGTCAAGCCAGTGGTTTTGGCCTAATCGTCCATGTATAGTTCATCAGCAGGTTGAGTTTGCCAGTCACGGGTAAAAAAGTCATCATCGGGACCACAGGGACAGATCGTAATGCTGAAGGGCTTGTTCTGGATGTCAGTGTTTGGCGTCTTATTCAGTTATTTTATTTATCCTTTGCTTCTTCGCCTTACTCCTCGCCGTATCGGCGCCTCAGACGAGTTCCCAGACCCTCAATCTCCACCTCGCGTATCCTTGATTGTAACGGCCCATAACGAGGAGGGCAGTATTCGGGATAAAATAGAGAACTGTCTTCAGCTTACCTATCCGGACCTGGAACTGATCATCGCTTCGGATGCGTCCTCAGATGACACGGACGGTATTGTAGGTGAGTACGCGAGTAACGGGGTACTGCTGGCGCGTGCGGCGGAGCGCAATGGCAAAGAGTATGCCCAGCTGCAGGCGATTCGTCGAGCAACTGGCGACATTCTGGTCTTCTCAGATGTGGCTACCTCAATTCCCAAGGACGCCATTGAGAAGATGGTTCGCTATTTCAATGATCCCAGTGTTGGCGCTGTTTCCAGTGAGGACCGGTTCGTTAGCAGAGACGGCTCCGTGGTGGGTGAGGGCGCCTATGTACGTTATGAGATGTGGCTGCGGGGCGTTGAGAGCGAGCGCGCGGGTCTGGTAGGACTGAGCGGGTCCTTTTTTGCCGCCCGGCGAGAAGTTTGTGATCAGGACTGGGATATCTGTTCACCCAGTGATTTCAATACGGCCCTCAACAGTGCCAGGAAGGGGATGGTCGCTGTCACAGCACCGGATGTTCTGGGTTTCTATCATGATGTTGCGGATTCGTCCAAAGAATACCAGCGGAAGATTCGTACAATTATTCGCGGCCTGACTGCGCTCAGCAGACACATCGAGGTACTTAATCCATCTCGCTTTGGGTGGTTTGCTTTCCAGGTATTTGGGCACAAGCTGATGCGCTGGGCAGTGCCTTGGTTTCAAGTATTGGTGCTCGCCACATCGTTTTTTCTGGTAGCGAAAGGAGGCATCTATGTGCTTGCGCTTCTGGCCCAGCTTCTTTTTTATGGCCTTGTTTTCGTTGGGCACATCAAGCCAGAGGTTCGCGATCGCAAGTTTGTTAGTATTCCGTATTTTTTCGTGCAGGCGAACCTGGCGGTTGCTCACGCAACTATAGAGTATTTGCGCGGGCGTCGAATGACTGTTTGGACTCCCTCCCAGCGTTAATGGAGCGAGGGCATGTAGGCTATGTTTTCAAAAGTTAGGCCGGTTGGAAGTCCGGTGCCAAGACCAGAGTCAGTAAAATCCTTTCCTATGCCGTGGGAAAAGCACTACAAAGCTGTTTTTACCGGCTCTGGCACAGAGGCATTATCTCTCTCCGTCCGTTGCGCTATTGGTAAGAAGAGCAATGTATCAGCGCCGGAGGTAATAATTCCGGCCTACGGGTGCCCAGACCTAGTGGCTGCGATCGTCGCGCAAAACGCTGTTCCCGTTTTGGTTGATTTTGCCGAGTCTATGCCTTTTATGGAGGAGCCTGATGTTATTGAGGCTATTACCAGTCAGACGGTGGCAGTTGTTGCCGTGAACTTTCTCGGTATTTTTGAGCGCCTTCCGTTACTGTCTCAGATATGTCGGTCAAAAGGAATCACACTTATAGAGGATTCTGCGCAATGCTTTCCGCCCTTCAGTTCCGAAGACGGTTGCGCAGACTTTGTCGTTCTTAGTTTTGGCAGAGGGAAGCCCATTAACTTGATGGGTGGTGGAGCCCTTTTGGTTCGTAACACCGATCAGCCAGTATCGGACTTTTTAGTATCAGAATACCCTGTTTCCAGTGTTACGTTAGATATCGCCTGGTATATAAAGCGCCTGATATTTAATTTTATTTTGTCTCGTTATATTTATCCGATCATGGCGAGTGCGTCATTTCTGAATATTGGCCAGACTCGGTTTTATCCGCTCAAATCAATTTCACGGTTGGATATTCCACGCTCGCTGCTTGAAGCTGGTGTAACGTCCTACATGGAGAGGGAACCGCTACACTCCATTTATGATCGCGAGCTAGCTTTTGTTGAGCAGTCGGGCTGGACAAGGCTGACTGCAGACCACGGTTTTGGAAAAGTTCCACACCTCAGATACGCGTTATTGGCGCCATCAAACGAGTTAAGGGACAGGGCTATAGAAGAGCTTAATAAACGTGGTATCGCAGCCAATGCCTTTTATAAACAAATTCTTCCAGAAATTGAGGGTGTCGAAGCTTCGTATCTCAAAATGCCTTCTGACTACCCGAAAGCTAACAAGTTTGCGGCCCGATTAATCGTGTTGCCCACGCATCAGGGAGTGAAAAGAAAAGATATTGCCACGATCGTATCGGCTTTCCGATTTCTAGCCACAGTACCAGCTTAAATTTTGAATAGTTTGGTAAATCTAGGTTATTGCTTAAGCGAATAATGCTTTCATCCGACAATATTTGATATATAGGGATTTTTGATGCCAAAGGATAATATTCTGCCACCGTCGGTTTTTATACTGGGTGCTCCCAAGTGTGGAACAACTTCTTTAGCTTGGTATCTCAATCAACATCCTCAAGTAGTCGAGCCGAAGAAAAAAGAACCGAATTTTTTTTCGGATGACCTTCCGCTGCAGGAAGTTGAAACCCTTGATGAGTACCTGCGCCTTTTTGAAAAGCAGAAGGCTTCCGAGAGATTGTCGTTCGAAGCGTCTACGTGGTATTTGTACTCAGAGGTGGCAGCGAAAAATATTAAAAATTTCGATCCAGACTCCAAGCTAATAGTCTTAATAAGAAATCCAATAGAGATGGTTCAGTCCTTGCACTCCCAGCAGCTCTATAATTTGCACGAAACGATTTTCGACTTTGAGCAGGCTTGGTATGCGCAGTTCACCGAGGAAAGGAAAGGGCATTGGCTGCTTCAATATAAAAAATGTTGCGAGACCGGTACTCAGCTTTCCAGGTTGTTAACGACCGTCGATAAATCAAGGTTAAAGGTTATTCTTTTCGATGACTTGAAGTCGAATCCTGAACGTGTATTTTTAGATGTGCAGAGTTTCGTCGGTATTGATGAATTCAAACTGCTAGACTATAGCCCAAAAAACAGCAACAAAACACTGCGTTCAAGAGCAGTTCAAGAGTTTACTAAAAATACGCCCAAGCCATTGGTTTCCATTGTAAATGTGATTAAGAAGTTGTTTGGAATAAAACGTATTGGCCTTTCCAAGGTCATCGAAAGGGCCAACAAAGTGGAGCAGAGCAGGGGCGGTATTCGCGGTGAATTCAAAGCGGTTCTTGTTAAGGAATTCGAAGAAGAGATTTCGAAATTAGAGCTTATTGTTGAAAGAGATCTCAGTCACTGGAAATATTAATCTGATAATTCAAAGTCTATTAAATGGTGAATGAGTATTTTGCATTGACGGACGCCCTCTTACGGGGTTATCGATGCGTGTCTACTGAAGTGGGGGAAGTGTAGACCCTAATCCGGGCCAGGAAGCGAAATGCTTGGGAGGAAAGATTGAAAAAGCCTTCTTGCGTTAACATCGCATTCAGTCACACCCTCGCCGCTGCACTCTGTTGAAAGGATCCAGATCCCGGCCCTCTGATCGCCCAAAACTGCATTGAGCCCTCCAACTAATTGGACCCTAGAGGTCGATGTTACGAGAGAGCCAGCTATATTGTGCCAGAACCAAACAGTAGCTTTTGCATCAGTAAATTTATGCGTGAGGGTGATTTGATTTACCTTTTTGACGCCCCAGGGGTTCCCTGCACCTGTCTCCTCGATTCTTTCTTGCATCGGTAGCCAAAGTTCTCGATCAAAAGCTGAGTTTTTGTAGTAAATAAGCTCCTTGCCTTGGCCTTGCCGATTGTATCCGTAAAAATCCAGCTGGACTTGTGCTCTATCGTCGTTCACGTAAACACCTGACAAATGCAGGTCATGGGCTTGATACTGAGGATTCCAGAATCCAGCGTATCGGATTGGGCCTTTCCAAGCATCGTCATTAGCAACTGGTAAGCTTGGTTTCCATCTGTTTGTGCTACTTTCCGCCAATCTTTCCTGGAGAAGGAGAATTGCTGGTATTGCCAGCAGGACAATCGTCGCGCTAACTAACGGTTTCCGTTGTCTTAGCTCGCCACTGTCAGATTCGGAATAAAAAAATGTCGAAGTTTCTTTTCGCGGAATCCTGTCGAAATAATTAGTGAACACGAAGAACGGTATCAGTGTTACGGCGATGAAAACGATCCAGCCGAACATTTCATGATCCTCTATTAAAGAAGATTCCATGTTTGTGTAGTGTCCTGCAGCGATGATCCACGCCACACGAATCCAGTTAGATAACAGAGCTAGAAAGCCAGCGACCGCCACTAATAAAACCGTTCGTTTGGGGCCGCTGTGCGTGTAAGCACCATAAAAAGCTCCGAGATAGAGCGCTACAATGAGATATCTTATCCCGCTGCAGCCATGCGCTACATGGAAGATCCCGCTAGGTATGGTTATATAAAACTCATCGATCGTGGCTGGGATGGAGATCAGTGCGAGCATTTGCTCGTCTACGGCGACTGTCAGCCACTGCAGGGCGGGCGACATGTCATCCCAGAATGGGGCTCCAAAGAGTATTAAGAGAATTGGTGCGCCTGCCGCTTTTATAAACGGTTTCCCCCAAATCGTTGCGCCCCAAGCAATGAGTAAGAAAGGGAGCAACACCATTCTAGCTAGCTTTATGTTGGCGGAATGGGCTAACAGCAAAACGAAGGCCATGCCAATAAAAATAGCCAAGTATTGCCAGGAGAACGAAATAGGAAGCTGTTTGAATTTTTCTTTGCGCTGGTAAAGGAGATATATAGTTCCGAGGAACACCAGAAATCCGTGAGTATAAATGTAAGACGTAGCCCAAAGCTCATAGTAATCCAGCCATTCCCTTAAAAAGGCCAGGACGAGAAGTGGCAGAGAGAAGAGAGCTATATTGTAATTCGTATTGACCCTGCCCAGCGGCATTTCCGTTTGTCCCTTTTGATGCAGGTTGTTCCTGAATCTGATTTTTCGAGTAGCTTGATAGCGTCACTATAACCGGAATTTTGAAGCCGTGACTACTCCCGGAGGCGAGGCGTCCGGAAAAGTGGATCAGATTTTGTCGATCTTCCAATGTCAGTGTCGATCTGCTTTACATGTGTTCGAAAAAAAATGGCTACATAATTTATAAGTCGCTAATTAAAAACAAAAAAAAGGTATTGGTCCCGAAATTGCTTTGTGTAGGGTCAGGAGCAGTACCGACAATGCCTTCGAAAACACAAGGAAAGAACTTATGAACACTACAAACAAAGCACTCGCCTCATCATTGCTGTTGCTCGGTTTGGCAACGAGTGCGATGTCTTCACCGCTCACTATCGATGACAATGGTGCCGACTTTTTTATTGGCGAAGGCACCAATGCTAGCGGCGTCGCGCTGGGAGATACCCTCGGAGGGCCTGCATACGAAGTATTTGGGATGAGCGTTTCGAATGATCCGTTTTCGCTTTTCGTTACGGTGTACACGAATTTCAACGAAACCACCAATAGTAACTACGATTACGGCGATTTGTTTATCGATGTTGATGGTTGGAATCCGGATGGTAGTGCGGCCTTGAACTATTCTGACGATAATGACTCGAATCAAAGCGTTTGGGACTATGCTGTTGATGTCAGTTCGCGCTCAGGCGGGGTTGCTGATCTTGTCGGTCTCACTGGAGCGACTTTAGCTAACTCTAGCGACGCTTTCGCGGGACCTCTTGCTACTCGTGAGAATCAGGAAGTTGCTTACTTGAGCGGTGGCGTTGTGAACGCAGGAGCTGCTGGTTTGACCATTGATCATGGTACATCCTTGACCTTTCAAATCGCGTTGTCTGCTCTTGGCTTGAACCATTTGGATCGCCCTGAAATCGGCCTTCGGTGGACAATGACCTGCGCCAACGACATCACCGAAGGCTCCTATACAGTTCCAGAGCCTGGCACACTTGCCCTGCTCGGTCTTGGCCTCTTGGGTCTTGGTCTGCGGAAGCGTGTAAAGAGCTGAGTTAGTGTTTGATCGAAGTTGATTTGCCTGGTGTCAGGCAGATAATCTGAGACACAAAAAAACGGGATGCGGTTATTCGCATCCCGTTTTTTGTGTCCCAGTTGGATAAATTTATACAAAGCCGTAGTCGAGATTCTTTACGCTCATTAATTGACCAGCATTGGCAAGGAACAGGGACCAGCATTTTATGGACAGCTCCGCAGACGCTCCTTCAGGCCAGCCCCGCTTTATTCTCGGGATTTCCGCCTACTATCACGATTCGGCCGCAGCTCTGATTGCGGATGGGGTACTTGTTGCTGCTGCTCAGGAAGAGCGATTTACCCGCAAGAAACACGATTCGGCCTTTCCCGCACGTTCGGTGGAGTTCTGCCTTTCCCAGGCCGCTATTGGTTTGGACCAGGTTGAGGCGGTGGTCTTCTATGACAAGCCGCTGCTCAAGTTCGAGCGTTTGCTGGAAACCTATCTGAGTTTTGCGCCGAAAGGGTTGGGCTCCTTTCTGAAGGCTATGCCTGTCTGGCTCAAGGAAAAGCTGTATCTGAAGAAAGAGCTTCGCCATCAGCTTTCAGAGCTATCCGGGTTGAGGATCGGTGAATTGCCGCCCCTTCTGTTCTCTGCTCACCATCAGTCCCATGCGGCTTCCGCTTTTTTTCCTTCTCCCTATGAGGAAGCGGCGGTGCTGTGTTTGGACGGCGTAGGGGAGTGGGCTACTACGTCGGCATGGGTTGGTGATAAAAATGAACTGCGGCCACTGTGGGAAATAGATTTCCCTCATTCCCTTGGGCTTTTGTACTCGGCGTTTACCTACTATCTGGGCTTCAAGGTCAACTCCGGAGAGTACAAGGTAATGGGCCTGGCGCCCTACGGAAAGCCGGCCTACACAGATCTGATCAAGGAGCAGCTGATTGATATCAAGCCGGATGGCTCGTTTCGGCTGAATATGGAGTATTTCGAGTATTGTACGGGTTTGCGGATGATTTCTTCGGCCTTTGAGTCGTTGTTTGGAATGCCGGCAAGGAATCCTGAGTCGGATGAATTGACAGAAAAGCACATGGATATTGCGGCCTCCATCCAGCAGGTGACTAATGAGTGCGTGTTGGCCCTTACCCGAAGTCTGCATCGGGAGACGGGGCTGGACAATCTTTGTCTGGCTGGTGGTGTGGCACTTAATTGTGTGGCCAACAGTGAAGTGATTCGTGAAAGTGGGTTCCGGAATGTGTGGATTCAGCCTGCGGCTGGTGATGCAGGCGGCGCGCCCGGGGCCGCCTGGGCGGCTTGGTACCTGTATTTCGGGCGGCAGCGTGACATCATTGAGCCAGACGGAATGAGTGGTGCCTACTTGGGGCCGGACTATGGCGATCAGGAAATCCAGTCGGCCATCGATTCGTTTTCTGGTGTTGCTGTCCGTCTTGAGGAAACCGAACTTTTTGACAGGGTGGCGTCGCTGATATCTGAAGGCAAGGTTATTGGCTGGTTCCAGGGGCGCATGGAGTTTGGTCCCCGTGCCCTGGGGCACCGGTCTATCCTGGGGGACCCCAGACGGCAGGATATGCAAGAGGTGATGAACCTCAAGATCAAGTTCCGGGAGTCTTTCCGGCCGTTCGCTCCGTCGGTGCTACAGGAGGAGATGGCTGGCTGGTTTGATTGTGATCATACCAGTCCCTACATGCTGACCACTGCGCCAGTAGCATCAGAAAGGCGTTTTGAGGCTGGTGCAGAGCCCGTGAGGGGCTTGGATCAGTTGGCCGTTCATCGCTCTCAGATTCCCGCTGTGACTCATGTCGATTTCAGTGCCCGGCTGCAGACCGTCGGCGAAGGGGGTTCGCCGCGCTACCGGCGTTTGTTGGAGGTGTTTAATAAGCTGACAGGCTGCCCGGTACTCATCAATACCTCCTTTAATGTTCGGGGCGAGCCGATTGTTGCCACGCCTGAAGATGCGTATCGCTGTTTTATGGCAACGGATATGGATTATCTGGTGATGGGAAACTTTGTGTTGGCCAAGACGGACCAACCGGATAATGATTCATTCCGTGACCATGTTGAAAAATTCGAACTGGATTGATGCTGATGGATGTCTCTAGAGCAGATCTCAGGAAGTTTGGAATTGGTTTGGCGGTACTGTTGCCGCTTCTGTTCTATGCAGTCTTGCCATGGCTCTTTGGCCTTGAACGGTTGGTTTGGCCTTGGGTAGCGGGGGCAGGGGTGTTGGCGGTGGCTGTGGCCTTTCCTGCGGGGCTGAAACCCGTTTATCGGTTCTTGATGTGGGTGGCGGGGCCGCTGGGGCGCTTTAACTCAGTATTGCTGTTAGGGGCGGTGTACTTCCTGATGGTTGTGCCAATGGGGTTCATCATGCGTTTGATCGGTAAGGATCCAATACCCAAGAAGTTTGACTCATCGGCGCAGACCTATCGCCGTGAGAGTGCTGAATCAACGAGTCTGGAGGTGCCGTTCTGATGATGGAATTATTCAGGGATTTCTTTTTGTTTATCCGGGCTCGCAAGAAGTACTGGATGGTGCCACTTTTTGTGACGCTGGTTCTGCTGGGCGGTCTGATTGTTTTTTCTCAGGGCTCGGCCTTTGCGCCCTTTATTTACACGCTGTTCTAGGGTGGGCAGAAGTGTCTGGCTCGTGCTTTTACCGGAGAGGCCGGGCGGCCTCTCCGGTCAGAGCTGGGTCTGATACCCGGCTTTACGCGGCTTTTGAGCGGCGGCGCATGATAAACATGCCTGCCAGGGCAAGGCTGACCAGGCCAATGGTGCCGGGCTCGGGTACCTTTTTCAGGTCCACTTCACCTTCAATAACGTCATTGGCGCATGTCATACCCCAGTGGAAGGCGAGGGAGTCGCCGTCCATAAGGTCACTTGAAGCCAGGTCGGCAGAGATATTGAGCTGACCAGTGCCCAGGGACCATGAGCCAACGCTACCGTAATTGACGACCAGTTCCTGGTTGCCATCTTTGATAGTCACTTCCTGCCCGTAGCGCCATGCGCCTCCGGTCATTAGCTGATCGCTCAGGATAGCTGTGTCCAGATTCGATGTGCCAAGAAGCTGAAAGAGTGTTACATCACCACCGCCATTCTCGTAACGGTCGCTTAGCATCAGGCCCCAGGTCCACTTGGTGCCATTAGTGGCGTCATCCTTGTCGTAACCGTTTTCAGAATTGTCGCCGGGAGTAGGTACTGACTGTTCTGGAGTCCATTGATTAGCAAGGAATAGGTCACCATAGCCTATTCCGGTCCCGCCGAGCGTCAGGTCATTAAAAAGAGTCCCTGACTGACCCGCAAAATTGGTGTTTACGGTAAAATCAAATTGTGAGCCGTTCTGGGCAACAACCATTGATGAAATATCAAAGTAGTCGTCTTCCCCAACAACATCTCCATAAGTGCCCGCATCTGAGCCAACGTAATCATCGTTTACCGTGATTGGCGCTGCTGCAAGACTGCCAGAGAGGCCAAGTAGTACTGCTGCTAGTGTCGCTGTCATTCCATAATTAGACATTGTTTACTCCTATCCACTCTCTACCACACATACTGCCAACCGTCTGACAGTGGTAATGTTGACTATACTGTTCAACAATGCCCTTTAAGCAAGTGACATGCCTACTCCGAAAATCAGCGTAAATGCAAAGAGATAGGCTATCGTATATTTCGTTAAGCGACTTTACTGTAAAGTAAATGGACAGTTGTATTCGGCGCAGGGGACAACCTGCTCCGTCGTTTCCACTAGGGAAGAGGAAATGCTATGTCGGAGAATTTACGCCACCGGAAATCTTTCTTTGGTGCAATTTCAGCACTAATGGGCGTGGTGATCGCGATTGTGATTGTTGAGTTTGGGCTCGGAGTGCTTAAACCGCGGATAGACCCTGCAGGGCAGATGGATGAAGGGTTCATCCTGTTCGATTCCGAGCTTGGCTGGAAGCTGGCGCCGGGGTGGCAGGGGCGTCATGTTCACCACGATTTTGAGGTTACATACCGCGTAAACTCCCTCGGCTTCAGAGGTGATGATCTGGATTTTGCCCGCCCTGGCTCCGTCATGTTCCTTGGCGATAGTTTCACATTTGGCCTTGGTGTGAACGACGATGAGGTTTTTACGGAGTTGCTCAATCAATCTTCAGATCTGAATCATCTCAATGCCGGGGTGCCTGGTTATTCTAATGACCAACAACTCCTGTTGCTCGATACACTCATGGAGTATCGGCCGGTAAAGGTGATATGGGTTGTTTATCTTGGCAATGATTTGCTGGATAACGGTGAGCCTTTTCCATTGCAGGCAGCCCACGGCAAGCCTTATTTCCGAATGACACCGGATGGACGGCTCAGTTTGCAGAATGTTCCAGTACCACTTAAGCCAAAGCCTCCTGCATTCACCAATAAAAGCGTGAGGTCGGAAATACTGCAGGGTCACGACCCCTACACGTTCTGGCAGGAATGGATTGAGAGCTATGAGATTGGTCGTATCGTTAATCAATGGGTGGGTATCGATTCAGAGGCCCTGAGAGGGCACCTGCAGACCAGCACTCAGGATCAGATTGATTTGTTCATGGGGATTATTCGAGAGGGTAACGCTGCATTGGAGAATGCAGGCATTGAATTGCAAGTGGTGTTGCTGCCGGGCCAGGGACTCACTCGCGAAGGATCAATTCCCGGGATTTACCAGAAGACATTGTCTTCAGTTTTAACGGATGAGCTGGACAGCGCCGGTATCGACGTTCTGGATATGGCCGGTCGGCTGGAAACTTTGGAGAATCCTGGCGGTCTTTTTCACCCGAATGAGGGACACTTTAATAAAGAAGGGCATCGCTGGCTGGCGGAGGAGTTCTCACGCTCAGCGTCGATGTAGTCGAACCGGGCTTTTTCCATGGAAAGCCCGGTTCTGTTTTGCTCAGGAATAGTTGGCCGTATCACCCCGGCTCGGATGTACTGTACTTCTCAAGAATGGCTTTGGCTTCAGCGTTTCTGCCTGTCTCTCGATAGGCTTCAGCCAGGTGCAAGGCAATTTCCTGAGAATCTGGAGCGAGTTGATGAGCTTTTTCGAGTATGGGGATGCTGGCCTGCAAGTCCCCTGATTTGAATAGAATCCAGCCATAAGTATCGGCTATTGCCGCGTTCTCCGGAACAAGTTCGAATGCCCTGCGAGCCAGCTCTGTGGCTCTGTCGTCATTCTGCTCGAAGTAAAGCCACGCCAGATTATTCAGGGCAATCGCGTTCTGGGGAGACTGCTCCAGTAGTCGTTCATAGGCGTTTATCGCCTCAGAGGCTTCACCCTTTTGTTGATGGAGCATTGCCGAAGACATGAGAAGTCCTTGATGTTCGGGGTGCTGGCCAAGAAATTCTTTCGCCAGTTGAATTGCTTCGTCTGTTTGCCCGCTGCCATCGATTGAGCGCACGAGGGCCAGCTTTGTATCAGGGCCTGCACCTTTTTCGATTGCCAGTTCGTACATCTCCACGGCCTGTTGATATTGCTCAAGGCTTGCAAAGTGTTGAGCTTCAATAACATAGGGGCCTGGTGATAGATCGTGCGCCTGTTTGACCTCTTGCAGAATCCTGCGCGCTTTGTCTTCCTGTTTCTGGCTGAATGCCAGCGACGCTGATTGCAGGGCAATGTTTTCATTTTCCGGGAAAAGGACTCGTCCACGTTCCAGTACCTGGTCTGCCCGTTCAAGGTCGCCACTGCGACGTAATTTCGCCCCAACCCCGTTGAAGATGTTGGCGACAGCCGATTCTGCCGGTGCCGGGTTGTTCTCGGAGTCACGTTCCAGAAGCGTGGCTGCCAGTTCATCTGCCCGGTTCTGGTCTCCGCTGGTCAGTGCGATTTCCAAAAGTATCAATCTTGGGGCGATTGAGGCCGGGTGGTCCTGAATCAGCTTTTCCATTTCCGGCTTCAGTTCATCGGCCGTGTGGGTAGCTGCCATCCCCTGGAGAGCCTGCATGTTATCCGGGCTCAGGTTCGCGGCATCGATAAACTGCTGCTTCGCCGCCTGTTGGTCATCCTGCGCCAGTGCCATACGACCGAGAGCAACTTTGGGAGCCGGGTTGGTGCTGTCCAGAGCGGTAGCTTTTTCGAAGAACCTGGCGGCTTCTTCGTAATTTCCTGCCTGCGCCGCGATTTCTCCGCGTGTCATATGGGCGGTCAGGTCGTCGGGGCTTTCGGATAGCCATTGGTTCGCAACATCGATGGCTTTCTCACGCTCCCCCGCCACGAGATGAGCCTGAACGCGCAGGGATTTAACAAGGGGTGAGTCGGGTTGCTGCTCACTCAACAGGTCAAGTTGCTCGAACGCTT
This sequence comes from Marinobacter sp., assembly GCF_041687235.1. GTDB lineage: Bacteria > Pseudomonadota > Gammaproteobacteria > Pseudomonadales > Oleiphilaceae > Marinobacter. Next base: position 50,527 of record NZ_JAWLCH010000006.1, read on the forward strand.
TGTCGGTCTTTTCTCTGCTCAGTAAATACCGAGTGTATCGGAGGCGGAGGTTCTGGTTGTCCGGGTTGAGACTCAGTGACTTTTCCAGGAGCGCTTCCCCGGTGTCAAGGTCTCCAGTGGACAGGGAGGCGATCCCTACCATTGCTAGCACGGAAGGATCCGTATCTGCGGATTCCAGATTTTCCAGAACCTTTTGGGCACCCTGGGGGTCTCGAAGTTGAAGACGGGACGCTGCTACCAGCTTGCTTGCCAGTTCGGAGTCACCAAGCTCTGCCACTGGCGCCAATAACTGTTCTGCCTCCTCAACTCGCCCCTGCCTGAATCTGACAAGCCCCAGCATGGTTGCGGCTTGTTCGTTTCCGGGTGCCTGGGCGCGAATCTCCTCAAGAAAACGGGCGGCTTCCTCAAGGTTGCCTTCTTCGTACGCTGATTGCGCTGCCTGGAGATTGCTTTTGATGGTTCCTGGTGCGGACTTTGCCAGAATTTCTTCGTAGACAAACGCCTCAGACGACTTGCCCTGTTCACGCAGGGCTCTGATCAGGGCGGACATGGTTTCGTATTTACGATAGGTCATAATATCGTAGCGCCCGATTTCTTCCAGGGCACGAATGTAGGCTTCCTCGGCGTCGCTCCAGTTTTCTGCTTGCTCGGCGAGTTGCGCCTTCCAAAGCCAGAGTTCGGAGGCGTTCTGATCAATCTCTTCGGCTTGGGAAATGTATTCCTGTGCCTGTTCACTCTGGCCCCGCTGCATTGCTGTCCTGGACAAGCCGACGACGGCTTCTACGGATGAGGAGATGTTTTGTGCTTCTTCGAACGCTGCCTGGGCTTCGTCAGGCCGGTTGGATGCCAGCAGGATCCGGCCTTTGATGATTTCAGCTTTCTGTGCCTGAACTCGATCCAGGGAATCAAGACCGCTCAGTGCATCGAGAGCATCCTCCAGCTGTCCCTGCATCAGGTTTGCTTCGGCTCTTAAAAGTGCGGCCTGATTCTCTACCGCCTCGGTTCTCGACTCTTCTGGAATGCTTTCAAGGAGATATCCGAGTTGACGTTCGGCATTAACCGCATCGCCGGCAGTAAGAAGGTTGTTCAAGATGATGAAATAGGGATCCGGGCGTTCTGGCTGCAGCTCAATCGCGCTTCTCGCCTCTTGTGTGCTTGAGCGTAGCTCTCCCTGTCGCTGGAAAAAGCGCGATTGATCCAGATGGCTGAGGTATTGGATTTCCTCCTGGCTCATTTCTTCCTGACTATCGCTGCATCCTGAAAGACCGGTGGCGATAGCGATGGCCATAATTGTCGCGCAAATCGTGGAAGTAGCTTTCATTGCCCATATCCTTTGTTGTTCGAGTCCTTCACTTCTTGACCTTTTCTCAGGCTTTGGAGGTGTCTTGAGACGTTTCGATTCGATATTTATCGGTGAGGTTGTATAGAGTAGGGCGGGTTACGCCCAGCAGCCTTGACGCTTGAGCCATATTGAAGTTGCTGGTTCTGAGGGCTTGTACTATTGCCTGCCGTTCCGCTCTTTCTCTCACCTGCCTCAGATTCAGTTGTAGATTGCTGACATCCTCCTGGCAGGGAAGTTCAAGGTCTTCTGCGGTTACCCTTTTGCCTTCAGCCATGATGGTTGCTCGTTTGATCTTGTTGATCATTTCACGGACATTGCCGGGCCAGGGGTAGGAACTGATGGCATTCACCGCATCTTCGCTGAAGCAAAGGTTGGGGCGGTCCATTTGTTTGCCCAGAGATTTCAGCAAAGACTGTGCAATGACCAGGGCATCCCCATCTCGTTCGCGCACGGCGGGCACATCAAGGGTGATCTCGCTGATTCTGTAATAAAGATCTTCCCTAAAATCGCCGCTCTCAATAAGTTGCCTGACATCGCGGTGTGTTGCGCAGACAACGCGGACGTCCACAGGCACCGGATTAACAGAACCGACCCTGTCAACGACACGCTCCTGGAGAAAGCGGAGCAATTTGGCTTGCAAGGCCATGGGCATGTCGCCAATTTCATCCAGGAACAATGTGCCTCCGTTGGCACTCTCGATTTTGCCTTTTTTCGATTGCGTGGCCCCCGTGAAGGAGCCCTTCTCGAACCCGAAAAGTTCACTTTCCAGCAGATTCTCCGGGATGGCGGCACAGTTTATTGCAGCAAAAGGCTTGTCCGACCGGTGACTGAGATCGTGAAGGGCGCGGGCCAATAGTTCTTTGCCTGTGCCTGTTTCGCCGGTAATGAGTGTGGTTACGTCTGTGGGTGCAACTTTTTCGAGTGTTCTGCACACAGAAAGCATCTGCGGGCTTGAGGCGACGATGCCCCTGATGTTGGCTCCGTCTTCTCGCAAAAAGAGTTCACGGTTTTCCTTTTCCAGCTCGGCAAGCCTGAACGCGCGGTTGACGACAAAGGTCAGGATATCGGCGTCCAATGGCTTCTGGTAAAAGTCCGAGGCGCCCATGCCGATCGCTTTTACTGCGTTTTCTTTGTCTTCACGACCGGTTACGACGATCACTTTGGTCATCGGTGCCAATTGAAGAATGTCCTCAAGCAGCCTGAAGCCTTCGCTGGCACCTCCCGGATCTGGGGGAAGGCCAAGGTCAAGAGTTACCACCTCCGGTTCTTCACGTCTCAGGCAGGTTAGGGCCGCTTCTCTGTCTGTGGCAACAGATACGTCCAGCTCTTCACTGAAGCACCAGCGCATCTGGCTCTGAAGGCCTGGGTCATCTTCTACGATTAAGAGTCTTCTGGTCACAACAGCAACAAGTCCTTTTTGTAGATGTTTCCGCACCACTGATTCTCAACTGAACATTGACACTTTGCAATGCTGGTTTGCCTTTCTCTTTGCCGGGGCCAATTAATTGGCGCTTTGAACCGGGCCTTGAGCATCAGAAACAGGCTCTAATGAACGAACATCGCTCAAGGCAGACTTTTCATTCGCCAGCGGTATACGAACGGAAAAGCAGGAGCCAATTCCTGGCTCACTGGTGACATCGATATTGCCGCCGAGTTTCTGGATGTACTCCCGGGCCTGATAGGCCCCGATGCCCATCCCTGTGAGCCCTTTTGTGCTGGCAAAGGGCTTGAAAAGCTGGCCGTTAATAAACTCTTCTGTCATGCCGCTCCCGGTATCCTGGATAAAGAGCACGACGTTCCCCTTGGCGATTTTGAGATTCAGGACGATCTCACCATCGGGCGGTGTCGCATCCTGGGCGTTCTGGATTAGATGTCCCAGAACGTTACGGAGTTGTTCTGCTTCGGCTTTGATCATTACGTCTGGCGTGGTTCCCTCAAGCAGAGGTGCCGGCAAGCGGTGTTGATGGTCACTTATCAGGTCTTCAACCAGTTGAGTCAGGTTAACGGGTGTTTGTTTGCTGTCGTCTTCGGAGGCAGGTTTGCGAATGTGGTCCACCAGGTTCGACATCTTGCGAACGGCATGTTCGGTGGTATTGATCATGTCGTCTATGAATGCAGGGTTGTCCCGGTGTTTGGGTGCGTTTTTCACAAGCAGCGATAGCTGGGCAATGACCGTTTTCAGGTCATGAACCATGAACGCCGATGCTTTGCTGACCGCTTCGAACTGCATGGCACGAGATAAGCGATTCTGGGCATCGGCCTGGGCGAGGAGGTTGGTTGTCTGGCGGGCGACCACTTTGATCAGATCAAAATTCTCCCAGTTCAATTCCACCCGGGCGTAAGGATTGCCGACCAATGCCATACCATAGAGCTCGTTGCCAAGGTAAAGAGGAATGATCAGCCAACCGTCCGGTGTCTTGGCGATGGCATCCGGAATTTCGAGCAGGTTGTAGCTGACGGGGTCAGATTTGTACTCCTGGAGGTCCACTATCCACTCTCGATCCTGGAAAAAGCGCACGAGTTCCGAATCGCTATCGATCATGGTGTACTTGGGTGTGGAGAGGTTTACGGCTGCCTTGAGAGTGTAAGCGTCCTGTTCGCCAATTAACCAGATTGCGCCAGCGTTGCTTTCAACCAGGCCTGCCAGCATGCGGATTACCCGTTCGGGCAAGGGAGGATCGTCGCTGAGGTCGGCCAGTTCCCGGGTCATTTTTAGCCACTCTTCCCGGTAATCGTATTTGTAGTCGAAGAAATTCTGACTGATCAGCACCATCAGTTTGGCACGGATGCGACGGGAAAGTAGAAGTGTTACCAGGAATACCAGGGAGATTGTAAAGAACAGGACCTGGAGGGCATCGCCCCAATCACCGCCAATAACGCGGACGTAGTAGCCGCCAAGCGCCAGGAACAGGAGGTAACCACCTGCAAAAACCAGGGTGCCGGCGTGAAACACAGCTGAGCGGGATAACTGGAAGTCTACCGGTTGTTTGCGGGTGTTGATGACGTTAACGGCGAACAATGGGGTGAGCAGGGCGTTTATAAACCCTCTGGCGCTCCAGAACGAGTCAGCGACCTGGCCAAAAAGCAGGGCGTCGGCATACATGAAGAAGTCAAAGGCAAAGATGGTGGCAACGCCGATGCATATATACTTGATGCTTGAGCGTCCGAAACTTGGTGAGTTGCGCCAGATTTGTTCCACCAGCGACAAACCGAGAAGGGCAAGGCCGATCTGCCCAAGCAATTTGACTTTGCCGGTGGCAATGTCGACTTCCGAAAGATGCTCTACAAGACCGATTCCCAGAAGAACGATAAGCAGGATTACTGCGCTCCCGCCTAGGACCTTTTTTACCTTGGCAGCGAGCTTGTTTTCGCTGAGGCCGTCCTTGAGCAGTGTAAACAGCAGATAAATCCAGGAAGCATCCCGGAGAAGTTCAATAAGATAGCGAAGCTCAAAGCCGGGGTTACCCCACAGGCTTTGGCTGACCAGTGACGAGGCCCAAATGGCGGTTACGGCCGCTGCAAGCGCGAGCGCTCTGTCAACGCCCCGGCGTAAGTAGCGCGTTGCTACCAATATCGCCAAGAGCCCGAACGTAATCGCTGCCAGCGAGTAGCTGAGTACGTCCATGTTGCTGAACATGCCTGGCACCCCGAAAAAAAGAAATCCCTGTCCAAGAATAGTCTTGATTGTGTTCTAGCGTAACTTATGTAGCCGCTATTGACCTAAACCGGCCTCTTATTCTCCCGATAAAACCGGAAAATCTCCTTCAGCGGCCGCTTCGGCTCAAACCCGAATTCCCTGGCAAACGCCCGCCCGTCAATCACTACCGGATACTTGAAGAACGCCATCAGGTAGGACGGAAAACTCTTCAGCTTCAGGGTGCCAAGTATCATCTTCGGAATCATCGGTGGGATGGAGGGCACCTGAATCCGCTTGCATCCACAAAGCTTGAGCGCGTGCTGGTACGCCACCCAGTCCTGCGGAGCCACGTTGTACACGCCACGTGTCGGTTTTTTATACGCCAGGACAATGGCATCGGCCATGTCATCAATGTGGATAAACTGCATCATCGGCGAAAAGCCCGCCAACACCGGCGCTCGCTCGCTGGCCAGCAGGGTGCTGATGGTGTTACGCACGCCCGGGCCCACGATATTGCAGGGGCGCAGGATGGTGATGTTCAGTTCCGGGTAGCGCCACAGGTAAATGTTGGCCAGGTTCTCCAGTTCCACGGAGTCAATCAGGTCAGCACTGAGCCCCGCGCTTTTCAGCGGGGCGGATTCATCAATGAGTGCGGGGTTGTAGGCCACCGCTCCGTATACGTGGAACGTGGAGAGCACCACGACGCGCTTGATGCCGTACTTGTGGCTCAGGTCCAGCAGTTTCTGGGTGCCCAGCACATTGGCGTTATAACGACGCATGCGGGTGAGCTGGCTGGACATGATCCGGCCCATGTGGATCACGCCATCGAACTGGTAGCGCCGGAACAGATCCTCGAACACCCGCTTGTTGAAATCGATGCAGTAGCTGGGGATGTCGTCCCCCAGGTAGACCTGTTCCCGGAAATCCACGGCGACCAGATCGCAGGTGTCCCGGAGCTGTTCGATGACCTGTTGGGCGAGGGCGCCGGCGGCACCGGTAATGAGAATGTGCGGTCTGCGTTTTTCGGTCATCAGAAAAGCCTTTTTCGTTCACTCAGTCCCTTGTCGATCAGACGGCTGATTTCCGCCTTGACCGTTTCCACCCGCTCGGTGACCTGTTCTTCCGGGATTTCCAGATCGTCAAAGTACATCGGGGCTCCGAAGTTCAGGTGTACTTTCGCCGGCAGCACCACGGGCATGGCAACCGGCGCGTAGGGGATGCCGAGGGCCTTCGCCAGGGGCTTGATATTGGCAATGGCCGGAATCGTTTCCTCGCAGCCCACCACGCCGACGGGCACGATTGGTGCCTTGTACTTCATGGCCAGGTGCATGAAGCCGTTGCCGAACCGCTTGAGCTGGTAGCGGTCCTGGTAGAGCTTTCCGGAACCGCGCACGCCTTCGGGGAACACGATAACGGCTTCGTCATTGGCGAGCATCTTGGCGCAGTTAACCGGGTCCCCCAATACAGCCCCAACTTCATTCAGCAGGTTACCCAGCCAGGGTACGGTGGGAAAGAAGCGTTCAATCATCGCCCTGGGAATGCGGGCATCTTTTTCCCGGGAGGCGAGGGCATAGCCAATCAGCAGGCCGTCGATAGGCAGTTGTCCGCTGTGGTTGGCAATAATCAGCACCGGCCCCTCGGCGGGGATGTTTTCAACGCCATGGGCCTGTACCCGGAAGTATTTCTCGTAGATCTGTTTGGTGATCGAGAGCCCGTATTTGATGGCTTCGTTGTTGTAGCCCCAGGGGTCGTAACCGAGGCTCCCGATGGGTTTGCGAATGCGGTTGATGTGCTCGTCCAGTTCCGCGGGAACGAGTCGGGACTTCAGAAACGATGCCAGGCTCATGATTTCCTTCCGATGAATACGCCTAAAGTGTGGCTTTGTCCGCTATTAAGCACCCGATAATCGCTTCCGGCATTGGCGGTTTCGACGCACAGCATGGACTGCCAGGCCGTATCCGGAAAATCCGACAGTTTTGCTGCCTTGGCTGGCCCCGGGTTCCAGACCACCGTGGAATCACTGCCGACTGCCGAGAGTTTGCGACCTGCTCGGGGTGTGACAATCGTCAGGGGCTCGCCGCTCTCGTAAATGCGGTCGGTTTCGCCCTCGAAATACACCGGCCCTTCCTGATGCCGGTATTCCCAGTTATCCAGGGTGTCGATGTACTGGCTGTTGCCCAGGCCCAGGACTCGAGTGCGTGTGATGTCGCTGGTGGGGAAATAGGTGTGAAGTGCCTGGGTAAAGGCCATGGTGTCGTTCCCCAGGTTTGTTGTGGTCAGGGCCAGTTGGCAGCCCCGGATGGAAAAACTGAAGGTGAGCAGGGCGAGTGCGTGGCCGGTCCAGACGTCGCTGAAGTCCTCGTTGGCATCCAGGGACAGGCTGATCTCAACTTCATGGGCGCTTTCCCGGACGTCCTCCAGCTTCCAGAGCGCAGTTCGGGCAAAACCATGGGCGCTTTCGGTGTGAATCCGCTTGCGTACTTCCGGCGCATTCCGGGCCGGATCGCCAAACCACGGCCAGCAAACGGGGATTCCGCCACGGATCGCACGGCCGGGTTCGTACCGGGCGGTGGGGCTCATCCACAGCCAGTCTGCTTCATCCTGGGGGGTGAAGCGCGCCAGGTGAGCGCCCTGGAGAAACAGGGTGGCCTGGAACAAAGGGTGGTTCACCTCAAGGGCTTCCAGTTGCCCGATGGTTTTCCAGCGCGTGAAGGACCATTGGCCCGGCGAAAGAGAAATCGGTGGCCTGTTACTGCTTTCTGACATGGGTATCTGCTAAGTGGAACCGGTTAAGTGTATTCGCTTATACAGAGAGTAAATTAAAACTGCCGCTCCGGCGAGAATTGCGCCTAAAATACGCTCAAAATTCGTACGAGGCCCGCCGATGGAAACGCCGGTTATTACCCCGATTAATGATCCCCTGGTCACGCCGTTGCATAGCGTGCAGGGCGCTGTTGCGGGTAGTGATGTTCTGCCAGTGAATGTACCGAAGGATTGTCAGGAGGCCGTATCAGGGGTCTGGCTGGATGAAATCGCTGTTGGGCTGAGTGAGCATGGCTGGATGTCTCTGGATGCCCGCTCGAGGCTGGGTGCTACCCTGCTGGCGGCCCTGAAACAGGAAGTGCAGATTCTGGATCGCACAGACGCCATGAAAAAAGCCGGCATCGGGCGTGGCAATGATCTGGTGCGGGACCGTTCGGTGCGTCGCGACAGGATCGCCTGGTTGCAGGGCGTCACTGCACCCCAGGCGGCGCTGTTCGAGTTCTTTGAGGCGATTCGTCAGGGCCTGAACCAGAGGCTGTTTCTTGGGCTGAAACGATTCGAGACCCACTATGCGACCTATCATTCCGGTGATTTCTACAAGAAGCACCTGGACAGTTTTCGGGGCAGGGCATCCCGGGTCGTCAGTCTGGTGCTGTACCTGAACGATGACTGGCAGGCCGCAGACGGTGGTGCGCTTCAGGTGTTCAACCGGGATAACGATCGTGAGGTGTGCGGCACCGTGCTGCCCGAGGCAGGACGCATAGCCTTGTTCATGAGTGAGGAGGTCCCTCACGAGGTCTTGCCGGCAAACCGGACGCGCTACAGCCTGGCTTGCTGGTTCCGCCAGGATGAGGTGCCGCTGCCTTTATAGAAAGGGCTGTCTGGCAGGCACGCGGATTTGTCATTGTAGTGTGCAACCCCTTTTGCTAATATGCGCGCCGCTTTCAGGGAATTGTCCTGAAACGCCGTTATGGTGGCTCCATTGGTGCCTCCGCAACATGAAACCGTGAACCCGGTCAGGCCCGGAAGGGAGCAGCCGCAGCGGTGGAATTGTGTGCCGGGGTGTCGCTGATGGAGTCACCCCCAGTTTCTCTTCTGTGTTGTTTTTATCCCTCTGATTTCTCTCGATACCCAAGCGCTTTTCTGCCTGTTTCGGGAACCAAGTCTGCTTCTTATAGATCGTCGTCCGTGCTAAGGTTAGAGCCGTTTTTAACTGCAGTTGGCGGAACATGAGCTACCAGGTACTTGCCCGTAAATGGCGCCCACGGACCTTCGAGGACATGGTGGGCCAGGAACACGTGCTCCAGGCGTTGATTCACGCCCTGGAGAGCCAGCGTCTGCACCACGCTTACCTGTTTACCGGTACTCGTGGGGTAGGCAAAACAACGATCGGCCGCCTGCTCGCCCGCTGCCTGAATTGCGAAACCGGTGTTACCCCCAATCCCTGTGGTGAATGTTCCAGCTGTCAGGAGATCCAGGAAGGCCGGTTTGTTGACCTTATCGAAATCGATGCCGCCTCTCGCACTGGCGTCGACGATATGCGGGAACTGACCGACAACGTCCAGTACGCACCTACCCGCGGCCGCTTCAAGGTGTACCTCATTGACGAGGTGCACATGCTGACGAACCAGTCGTTTAACGCCTTCCTGAAAACCCTTGAAGAACCGCCGGAACACGTCAAGTTCCTGCTGGCGACGACGGATCCCCAGAAGTTACCGGTAACCGTGCTGTCCCGGTGCCTGCAGTTCAATCTCAAGCGGATGACACCGGAACACATTGCCGGTCATCTCCGGCATGTGCTGGGTGCCGAGGAGATTCCGTTCGAGGAACCGGCCCTGTGGCTTCTGGCCCGTGCTGCCGATGGCAGTATGCGGGATGCGTTGAGCCTGACCGATCAGGCCATCGCCTTTGGCAATCAGAAGCTGGCGGCCAGTGATGTCAGTAACATGCTGGGCACTATTGATCAGCGCGATATTGAGCGCATCGTCAATGCGCTGGTTGATGGCGACGGTCCGGCCCTGCTGGCTGAGATCAGCCGGATTTCCGATTTTGCACCGGATTACAGTGTGATCCTTGCGGACCTGCTTTCGCTCTTCCACCGGGTCACCATGGAGCAGGTGGTTCCTGGGAGTGCCGATAACGCCCTCGGTGATGCCGACCAGGTCCAGGCCCTGGCCCGCAAACTCAGTGCCGAGGACGCCCAGCTGTTCTATCAGTCTGCATTGATCGGTCGGAAAGATCTTACGATTACGCCGGATGCCCGGATGGGCTTTGAGATGACCCTGCTGCGGATGCTTGCCTTCCGGCCGGGTGCTGACAGGCGCGAGCCGCCGGCAATAAGCTCCGGCGGTCAGTCTGCGGCATCCGAGCCCCGGGATGAGCCCGACCCGGCACCTGCGTCAACAGTTGGTCCGGAATCTGCGCCGGAACCGAGTGCCGGGCCGCCAGAACCTCCACCAATGCCGGAACCCGTTCCCGATCAGGTTTCGTATCCGGATTTGGAGTCTTATCCGGACGCAGAGGCCTACTCGGAGCCTGAGATAGCTCAGGAGTTCACTCCGCCGGCAGTTCCAGATGCGGCGCCAGTGCCGGAGTCAGCACCTGATTCCGCGCTGCCTCCCGAGCCGGAGCCCGCGCCCGAGTCATTGTCAGGGCCAGAACCAGAGCCTGCTGGCGACTTTGTCTGGCACCGGGATTTCCGGAGTCTGGGTATTGTGGGTATGCCCGGAAACCTGGCCAGTCACGGCGCCATGTCCCAGGATGGCGAAACCATAACGCTGACCATCGACGAAGGACACGCGCGGCTTCTGAACAGCCGGCACGAGGAAAAGATCCTGGCCGCCTTGAGAAATCACTTCGGCGACGCCATTCAGTTACGTATAGAGCCGGGCGATCCCGGTCCTCATACACCGGCGGCCTATGAGGAGCGCCAGCGAAAAGCCCGCCAGGAAGCGGCGGAGGCGTCCATTCGCAAGGATCCGGTCGTACAGTCTATCGTTGAACGATTTGAGGCGCGGGTAGTCGAAGAGAGTATCCGGCCGGTCGAGACAAGCAGGAGATAAGGCATGATGAATAATATGGGCGACTTGATGAAAAAGGCCCAGAAAATGCAGGAAGAGATGCAAAAGGCCCAGGAAGAAATTGCCAAGGCGGAGGTCACCGGTGAAGCCGGTGCCGGGCTGGTCAAGGTCACCATGAACGGTCGCCATGACGTGCGTAAAGTGGACATCGACCCATCCCTGATGTCCGAAGAAAAAGACATTCTCGAAGACCTCCTTGCAGCGGCGGTGAACGATGCCGTGCGGCGCGTGGAGGCGAATCAGAAAGACAAGATGTCCGGTATGATGTCCGGCATGGGCATGCCCCCCGGATTCAAGATGCCGTTCTGAATTTTATCCTGCAGTCGTTTGAGGACCTTTCATGGCGTTCAGCCCCCTGGTTGATGAGCTTGTAGAATCCCTTCGTTGCCTCCCGGGCGTTGGCCAGAAGACTGCCCAGCGCATGGCCTTCCATTTGCTGGAACGTGGCCGTTCCGGTGGCACCCGCCTGTCGGAAGCGCTGAGCCAGGCCATGAGTGGTGTCCGTCGCTGTGAGAGCTGCCAGAATTTTGCAGACACCGAAATCTGCGGCATCTGTGACAACCCCCAGCGGCGCACGGGAACTCTCTGTGTGGTTGAAAGCCCGTCGGATCTGCTCGCTATTGAACAGGCCGGTGATTACCGCGGCGGCTATTTCGTGCTGATGGGGCACCTGTCGCCGATCGATGGCGTCGGGCCTGAAGAGATCGGCATTGAGCGATTACTGAGGCGAATCCGCGACGAGGGCGTAACCGAGCTGATACTGGCAACCAACCCGACGGTGGAAGGTGAAGCAACGGCCCACTACATCGCCGATCGTCTCGATGGCCAGGAAATCCTGATCACCAGGCTTGCCCATGGCATTCCGGTGGGAGGAGAGCTGGGCTACGTGGACGGCTTCACGCTGACTCACGCCTTTCGGGGCCGCAAGCCACTGTCCGACTGACTCTGACCGAATAACTCTTACCAGGCATTCTTATGGATATTTCTGCCCAGGCCGCTGCGGCTGTTGACGTTCCCCCGGCACCAGCCAGCATTCACTGGGTCCGGGAGCCGGCAGCGCTGGATCAATGGCTGGACCGCGCACCGGGCAAACCGCTGGCCCTGGATACCGAATTTGAGCGGGTGAACACCTTTTACCCCATTCCGGGGTTGGTTCAGCTTGGGCTGGATGGCGAATTCTGCTTGGTGGATCCGTCGGTTGCCGAGCAGTCCCGCCGTTTTCGGGAAGTACTGACGGACCCCGACACGCCAAAGCTGCTGTACGCCATGAGCGAAGATCTGGAGCTGTTCCGGCAGTGGCTTGCGCTGGAGCCCGCCGGTGTGGTGGATCTGCAAATAGGTGCTGCCATGGCCGGCGCGGGATTCTCCCTGGGCTATGCGAAACTGGTGGAAACCCTGTTCGGCGAGGCGCTGGACAAGTCCGCCACCCGGTCCGACTGGCTCGCACGGCCGCTCAGTGATGCCCAGCAACGTTACGCCATTGACGATATCCGGTTTCTGGAGCCCATGTACCACTGGGTTACCAGGTTGCTGCAGGATCGTGGATTGGAGGCCGCCCTGGCCGAGGAATCCGCGCGCTTTGCCAATGAACTGGCGGGCCAGGAGGATCCCGACAATCACTACCTGAAACTGCGTGGCGGCTGGACACTGACTGCCCAGCAACAGGGAGTGCTCAGGGAGCTGGTTCGCTGGCGGGAACTGGAATGCCAGCGGCGGGACCGGCCCAGGAATCGTGTGCTGGCAGATGCCTTACTGATTGCCATTGCGGAACGACTGCCAGGCTCCCTCAGGGAGCTTTCCAACATTCAGGGCGTGCCTTCGGGCGCAGTTCGACGTTACGGCGACACCCTGATCGAACTTGTTAGCCGGGGATCGACCGCGGATAATTCATCTCTTGAACGGATTGCGCCGCCGTTGTCCCGGGATCAGCAGGGCTTTTTCAAACAGTTAAAGCGGCTTTTCAGGAAAGCGGCGGAAGATGCTGATATTCCGATGGAATTGCTGGCTCCAAGGAAGCGTCTTGAGAAGGTTGTCCAGCAACCAGACCTGGCGCAACACGAATTTTTCCAGGGCTGGCGGGCGCAGATTCTCGCGCCGGTTCGCGCCGAAATTGAGGAATTATTGCGGTCATGAAAGAACGCGAATTTGTCTCTGTTTTCCGAAGCAGCAAAAAGAACGACACCTACCTGTTTGTCCGCCGAGGACAGAAATGGGAAGAGCTTCCCGAGAGCCTGCGGGGCATTTTCGGCCAGCCGGTTCATTCTATGGACCTGGTGCTGACACCGGATCGGAAGCTGGCAAGAACCACCGGACAACAGGTGCTTGAGGCCATCGGTGAGAAAGACTTCTTTCTCCAGATGCCGGAAGAACAGGAGGGGTATGTGGTGGATTTCAAGCGCAAGTTGAATCAGCGCAACCCATGATTGCCCAGGTACCCTTCTGGCAGCGCAAACGCCTGCATGAAATGACCCCAGCGGAATGGGAGTCCCTTTGCGACGGTTGTGGTAAGTGTTGTCTGAACAAGCTGGAAGATGAAGACACCGGTGAGGTTTACCATACCGATCTGGTATGTCGTTATATGGACGGCGAAACCTGCCAATGCACCGTCTATGAAGAACGGCTGCAGAAGGTGCCGGGCTGTACGGTGCTGACACCGGGTACGGTCAACGACTACCATTGGTTGCCTTATACCTGCGCCTACCGGACCCTGGCAGAGCAGCGGCCACTGGCGGAATGGCATCCGCTGAGAAGCGGGGACCCGGAATCGGTGCACGATGCGGGGGTTTCCATCCGCCACAAGGCGGTCTCGGAGGACCGGGTACCAGAAGAAGACTGGGAAGAACACATCATTCACTGGATCCTGTAATGATTGATAACGATGCACAACTGGCTTACGGAATTTTCTGGGCCGCCTACGCCATTGCCTTTGTCGTGTTCTTTTACATGATGAAGAGCCTGACTCGCTTCCTCCCTTTTTATGGGGTTCGGACCTTGATCCTTGCGGCCCTGGTGGCCTTGTTACTTACTCCGGTCGAATCTCCGGATCTTGCCGGCTGGTGGATACCGGCGTGGTTGTTTGGCGGTTATGAACTGATCCTGGGAGACGCCGACGCCGCTGGCCGTGCCCTGTTCAATCTTGGCCTGGCCGGCCTGGCGATGCTGCTGGTCTGGGTACTGGATCTTGTTCGCTACCGTCTGGTTCGCAAGTAATCCGGAAAACCATAAAAAGAAAGGATGGAAGCCTTGAGAATGACAATACCGAGATGGTTAAGCCTGTTTACGCTCGCCCTTGCGTTGAATCTGCCAGTGGCCCTCAGCGCCCAGGAGATGGACGACGTTCAGCTTCCGGAACAGTCCGATGTCCGGATCGTTGTGGATATCTCGGGGTCCATGAAAGAGACCGATCCGGAGAATTTGCGCCAGCCCGCGGTTCGCCTTCTGGCGAGGCTTTTGCCGGAAGGGGCCAGTGCCGGCATCTGGACCTTTGGCCAGTATGTCAACATGTTGGTGCCGCATCGGGAAGTGGACGATCAATGGCGGGAAATGGCGATCGAGCGGTCTGGCCAGATCAATTCGGTTGCGCTGAGAACGAACCTCGGTGCAGCCATTGAAACCGCCAGCGATGATTACTTTACCGACGGGGACCTGAGCCAGAGCCACTTTATCCTGCTGACGGACGGTAAGGTCGATATCTCCGACGATTCCGCGACCAATGCCGCCGAAGAACAGCGAATTCTGGGTACGGTTGTGGCAGATCTTATCGAGCGAGGCGCGACCTTCCATCCGGTCGCGCTGTCCGAGGCCGCCGATACCGACTTTCTGAAAGCCCTGGCCACGCAGTCTGGCGGCCGTTTCCAGGTAGCTGAAACGGCGGATGCCCTCAACCTTGCCTTCCTCCAGGCGCTGAACACGGCCGTGCCTCAGGAACAGATTCCCATCGAGGGCAATGGCTTTACCGTTGATGAGGGTGTCAACGAATTTACCGCCCTGATTTTCTGGGGTGACGCGGAAACGTCCGCCACCCGGGAACTGGCATTGGTTCGCCCTGATGACCAGATGATTAACCTCTCGGACTTTCCCGACAACGTTCGCTGGGCCAGGGAAGCCGGCTATGACCTGATTACCGTTAATGAGCCGTTGGCCGGGGAGTGGCGTATCAATGGCGAGCTGGGCGAGGGTAGCCGGGTAACGGTTGTCAGCGATCTCAGAATGGTGGTCAGTCCCTTGCCGACCGCGTTTACGGAAGAGAATCCGCTCAACATTCGGGTTGGGTTCTTCGAAGAGCAGGAGAAAATCACCAATCCGGATTTCCTGGGTGTGCTTGAGGTCAGCCTGAGCATTACGTCGCAAGATGGACGGAGTGGAACCAAGATACTGACTGGCGAGCAACCACCGGAGGATGGCACCTACCGGGATACCGTGAGTCGTTTGCCTTCTGCGGGCCTCTACACCTTTGATGTGGTGGCCGATGGCCAGACGTTCAGCCGCAAGTTCAGCGCAACTGTCGGGTATACGGTGCCCGAGGGCGCTCTACCTGCAGATCCGGTTGATCAGCCAGCAGAGCCGGCCGAACCTGAAGTTACGGAGCCGGCTACGGAAGAGTCTGAGCCGGAGTCCGCCCCGACGGAAGCCGAACCTGAATCAGAGGTTGCTTCTCCAATTGACGTAAGCCAGGCGGAAGAGCCGGCGGATCCGGTTGCACAGGAACCCGAGGATGAAGCCGCCGAGCCGGAGGAATCTGAAGGCGCTTTTGCCATGCCCATGTGGATGGTTGGGGCAGCGGCTGGTGGCCTGGTGGTTATTGCAGGCCTGATCTGGTTTGCGCTTCGACAGCGTAAGCAGCGGCAGGAGGAGCAGGCGGAAGCCGCGGCTGAACGAGAAACGGTGGAGGATCTGGAGGACGAGCCGGCCCCAGAACCAGAGCCAGAGCCAGAGCCAGAAGCTGAGCCAGAGCCAGAAGCTGAGCCAGAGCCAGAAGGAACGCAGGAGCCCGAACCTGAGGAACGTCTCGAGGCTGAGGAAATTCCTGAGGTCACCGAGGAATCGGCAGAAGACGATATGTCTGAGCTGGAAGCGGTGATCGATGAGCACGAGGCTGCCCTGAAGGCAGAAGACGATTCTCAGGCCGAAGCCGGGCTGGATTCATTGGAGGAGTCGGAGGACGACATCCCTGTAGCAAGCACTCCGGTTGAGGAAGAGGCCGAGGATACGGATGAGAATATCCCGGAACTGGAAGATGTCGCCGATCCCTCTGACGCTGACGCACCAGACGATGATGATGAAGAGTTCGGGCTTGAGGACTTTGATCTGTCCGAATTTGATGACTTACCCGATTATGATCAGGAAGAATCCGGATTGCCCGATGACGATCCGAAGAAGAAGCCTGATCAGAAAGACCAGAAAAAGTAACCAACAGGAACCAGACCATGAAGTTTACCGGTACCGAGAAGTACGTAGCCACCGATGACCTGCAGATGGCCGTCAATGCGGCGATTGCGCTCCAGCGCCCGCTGTTGATCAAGGGCGAGCCGGGCACCGGGAAAACCCTGCTGGCGGAGGAAATGGCCGCTGGTCTGGGTATGAGGCTGATTCCCTGGCACATCAAGTCCACCACCAAGGCCCAGCAAGGGTTGTACGAGTACGATGCGGTTTCCCGCCTGAGGGACTCCCAGCTTGGCGATGAGAAAGTGAAGGACATCAGTAACTACATCGTGAAGGGCAAGCTTTGGGAGGCGTTCGAAGCTGACGAGCAGGTGGTGCTGCTGATCGATGAGATCGACAAGGCGGATATCGAATTCCCCAACGACCTTTTGCTGGAACTCGACCGGATGGAGTTTTTTGTCTACGAGACCCAGAAGTTAGTCAAGGCAAAGAAACGCCCGATCGTGGTGATCACCAGTAACAACGAGAAGGAGCTGCCGGATGCGTTCCTGCGTCGCTGCTTCTTCCATTACATCAGCTTCCCGGACCACGACACCATGCAGAACATCGTGGATGTGCATTTCCCGGGCTTGCAGCAGGAAATCGTTCGTGATGCCCTGGAAGTCTTCTTCGATGTGCGCAAGGTCCCGGGCCTGAAAAAGAAGCCGTCCACCTCGGAGCTGATTGACTGGCTGAAACTGCTGATGGCTGACGAGCTGTCGGCGAAAATGTTGCAGGAGAAAGATACCAGCTCGGCGTTGCCGCCCCTGTACGGTGCCCTGGTGAAGAACGAGCAGGATGTGCACCTGTTGCAGAAGCTCGCCTTTATGGCACGTCGCCGCAGCTGATTCCCGGCAAGAACATTGGCAAGAGCCCCGTTTTATGTTGATTGATTTTTTTCTCGAAGTCCGGCGCGCAAAGGTCCCTGCCAGTCTCAGGGAATTTCTGGATCTGCTGGAAGCCCTGCAGAAGCGGCTTGCCTTTGCGGATATGGAAGATTTTTATTACCTGTCCCGTCTCTGTCTGGTCAAGGACGAGCGCCACTTCGACAAGTTTGACCGTGCCTTTCAGGCTTATTTTGAAGGCATCGAGAACCTCGACGACCTTCTGGAAGCCCTGATTCCGGACGACTGGTTGAGGGCGGAGTTCGAGAAGCATCTGTCTGAGGAAGAGAAGGCCAAGATTGATTCTCTGGGAGGCCTTGAGGAGCTGATCGAAACCTTCAAGAAACGGATGGAAGAGCAGCAGGAGCGCCATGCCGGTGGTAACAAATGGATTGGCACAGGCGGCACGTCCCCGTTCGGAGCCAATGGTTATAACCCGGAAGGCTTCCGGATCGGCCAGAAGAATGGCCGCCACGGCCGGGCCGTGAAAGTCTGGGAAAAACGAGAGTTCAAGGATCTCGATGACAGCGTTACGCTCGGAATACGCAACATCAAGGTCGCACTGCGTCGGCTGAGGAAATTCGCCCGCCAGGGCGCAGCGGACCAGCTGGACATGGACGATACCATTCGTTCAACGGCCCGCAATGCCGGCTATCTGGACCTGAAGATGGTGCCCGAGCGGCATAATGCCGTGAAGGTGCTGATTTTCTTTGACGTGGGCGGCTCGATGGATCCCCATGTCCGTGTGTGTGAAGAGCTGTTCTCGGCCGCACGGCTTGAGTTCAAGCACATGGAATACTTTTACTTCCACAACTTCATCTATGAAAGTGTCTGGAAGAACAACATCCGCCGGATGAACGAAACCACCAGCACCTGGGACATCCTTCACAAGTACACGCCCGACTACAAGGTGATCTTTGTCGGCGACGCGACCATGGCGCCCTATGAAATCTCCCATCCCGGTGGCTCCATCGAGCACTGGAACGAGGAAGCAGGCGCCACCTGGTTCCAGCGCATCACCGAGCACTTCCGCAAGGTTGTGTGGATCAATCCACTCCCGGAGAGTTACTGGGGTAGCGGTGGTTCATTGGGCATGACGAAACAACTCGTTAACGATCACATGTACCCGCTCACCGTCGAGGGCCTTGAGTCGGCCATGAAGCAGTTGAGCAAATAAAAAAAAGCCGATGCGGTTGAGGGCATCGGCAAAGCTCGGCATATCAAGCGGGGTTGCCTGAAGGCATTCCCGCCGCTTTCCCATCAGCAAATACAGGGCCAGTTGGATTAAAACCAACTAAAACAGTTGTTTAAAAGTTCCGTGGTGCGCGTTCTGCGTTGCTGCCGCTTTCCCCCTCCTGAACTCCGTCAAATAAATCGACACTTTTTATACGCTTTATCCCCCTGGCTCGCGTTTCTCATTTGGTGATCTGGATACCGTTCTTGGCGGTTACCAAGTGTTACGCTTTCTTCCGATCTGTTACAGAAGTTTGCATGGGTTACAGAGTCTACAAAGGCAGGAGGCTTATGTTCGGCACACAACAAGCACAAAAGCGCCGGATAGAACATCTCAGGGCGGTGGCAATCGGATTACTGGTTCTGATGCCGTTGATCTCATCGGCGTCGGCTGCGGCCGGGCTCGATGAGGAAATTGAGCGGCTCAGTGCCCGGGTTGCCAACCACTCCGAGAGTGTATTTGCCCTTGAGCAAAGGCTGTTGCATCCCGCGAATACCCGACTGGCAGTTTTTCTGACACTTCAAAGCCGTGACGCCCTTGATCTTGATTCTGTGGAGCTATTCGTTAACGGCAAGCCAGTTGCTTCCCATCTTTATTCAGAAAGAGAGCGCAATTCGCTTGAACGCGGCGGAATCCAGCAGCTCTTCACCGGAAACCTTGCGAACGGCGAGCATGAGCTGAAGACGGTAATTACCGCCCGTTCCGCCAACGAGGATTTCGTGCGTCGGGAAACCACCCACCGGTTCAGAAAGCGTCCGGGTGTGCTCCGGCTACAAATGAGCCTGGAGGCCCGCTCGCCGGATTACGAACCCAGAGTTTCGTTCGTGGAGTGGGAGTAGGGCGCCATGATTCTCCGGGTCCTGCTGATCTGTATGCCTCTGCTGTTTACCAGTGGTCCGGCGGCCGCATCGCCTGCGCTGCCAGAGGATGTCCGCGCGGGCCTTGAGCTGTTTCGGCAATCCGCCGGCGTTGGCGTTGATCTTGGGGATAGTCGCCAACGAACGCTCTTTGAAACCGCTGAAAAGGCGAGGTCTGAAGGGCGTACAGACGAGGCAGGACGCATCCTCGCGGGTATGAAGGAAGGTTACTGGGCGGCGCTGGGTTACCTGAATCTTGCCAGCGATTACGCGAAGACCGACCTGAACCCGGCGAGGGCACTGGTCGCCCTGCGGGTTGCCCTGGCGATGTCAGAGGGCGACACGGTTTCTGATCGTAGTCAGCATTTGAGAAATAATCTGCTGGTCCGGGCGGGCTATCTGGCCTATCAACATGGCGAGTTCGACAAAGCCATCGGGTTTCTGGAGAGAGTCGATCTGGACAGTTTCAACACGCCCCGGGCACTCTACCTTCACGGCCTGGCACTGGCGGGAAAAGGCAACCATCGCGCCGCGATGCAGAGCTGGCACCGGGCCAGGAAGTACCCGTTAGCCTATCCGGGTGTAGCGGACGCCTGGATTGGTATGGGCCGTGGCTACGATCTCTCTGGCTTTCTCGGACAGGCCGGGGAGGCTTATCTGGCGGCCAATGCCGCCTTCGAGAGTGAAAGGGTGACACTGCGGGAGTTGGCCACGAAGATCCGCCAGAATGGTGCCTACAAAACCCTGGTGGAGGATGCGCGAGACACCGGTGTGGACTGGTTTCTGTCCGATAGCCGTACCCTTACTCAACCCCGGATGGCTTACCTTCTGGGGTTCATGGAAGATCCAGCCGTGCAACGGGCAGCCGGGCGGGTAGCCGCACTCCAGGCGATGGCGGCGAAACTGGCACGGTACGGTCAGGATCTGGAGGTGTTCCAGGGTGCCTTGACAGAACAGCTGGCCAGCATCCGCCAGCAGGACGCACGCAAAAGCACGGCTTCCCTGTCAGCCCAGGGGGAGGAGCTGGACGCCACGGTTCAGCGACTGACAATGAAAGCCGGTTCCAGCCACAAGGATCGCCTCGGCGATCTTCAGAAAACACTCTCTGATGCCCAGATTCGCCTGCAGCAGCTGCAGAGTCGGGCGTCCGTGCACCCGGAAACGCTGGAGAAAATGCGTCGGGAGGCTCTGGCGCTGAAACAGCAGAATGATCTTCTGGCCTCTTCCGTGCAAGGCCTTCTGGAAAAGGCCGAATCGGCCCTGGACGAACTGGCCCTTGGCTATGTTGAATCGCGGGATCAGCAGATGGCTTTTGCTCTGGACAAGACTGAACAGCAGATTGCCCACCTTTACGAGTACCTCGCCCTTGAGAATCTTGGGGAGGCAAAACCATGAGCCGGCCGATCCACAGTGTTTGTCTTTTCCTGCTGATGGTGGCTCCTGTCATGGCCCAGGAATCCTTTCGCGTGGAACTTGGCCGTGACGGCGAGACCATCGGAGATATGCGCCCGGTGTTCCTCACGTTCGAAAGCAGACCGATGCCGGCCATTTCCCCCTCTGAAGTTGCCCGGCGTTACCATCGTCTGTTCAGGAAGTCTGATGAGCCCGAGGTGCGGATTGATGCCCTTAACCGCCTGAACAACATTCGGGACCGTTCAGGGGAGGACGTCGGACTTTCTCCGGCCGAAGAGGAGAAGGTCTACAGCGAGGCCATCAGTAGTTATGAATCGATCCTTGCGCGGGGTTCTTATGGCGGAAGGCTGGATGAACTGCTGTACCAGATGGCCAAGGCCCATGCCCTGACCGGGCAGCAGGAGGCGTCGACACAACGACTGAAGCAACTGGTCGGGCTTTACCCGGCATCGCCTCTGGTTCCGGAGGCGCGGTTCCGGCTGGCGGAATCCGCCTTTGCAGAGGGGCAGTACACCGAAGCGGAAAGCGGCTACCGACAACTGATTGAATCCGACGATAGTGGGGAGTTCAGTACCAAGGCCAGGTATATGCTGGGCTGGAGTCAGTTCAAACAGGGCCCGGCTGCCTGGGACCGGGCGGCTGAAACATTCGTGGCGGTTCTCGACGAATTCCTGCCCGAAGAGCAGAGCCTTGGGGCAGTCAGTGAGTCCAGCGTTGATACCATTGATGATACCTTTCGGGTCCTGGCGCTGATGGCGGCCCGCAAGGGTGGGCCGGAAACACTGGTTTCCTGGCTGGATGAGGCCAGGCAGCGGCCCTGGGAACACCTGCTGTTTGACCGGCTTGCGGATTACTACGCCATCCGGGGCGAGACCGGGGAGAGTGTTGCCACCAATCGTGCCTTCATCCGCTACTCGCCCGGTCATCCAGCCATACCTGCCTTCCGGTTACAGGTGGTGGATGTCTGGGCCGCTGCCGGCGAACCGGAGCAGGTTCGCATGGCCCGAGCCGAATTCGTTGAGAGCTACAGCAAGGATACAGACTACGCCGGTCTGGATGGGGGCCAGAAAGACCAGTGGCGGAGTTTCAGCAGGCAGCTGGCGGATTACCATTATGATCGGGCTACCCGCGCTGCGGATCAGGGGCAGAAGGACAGAGCCGAATCCGGCTTCGCCCGGGCTGCAACATACTATGAAGGGCTTGCGGGGCGGGTCGGGCAGAGTGGAGAGGTTTTGCGCCTTGCCGGAGATGCCCGATTGCAGGCGGGTAATTTCCCGGAAGCTCTGGTGGATTTCCGCAAGGCTGCCTATGAAACGGCCGGGTACCCAGAGGCCGCTGATGCCGGCTGGGCTGCCGTTACCCTGCTGAGGGACGGGGTCGATCAGATGCGCGCGGGCCCGGCGTTCAGCCCGGGTTTGCAGGAACTGTCTGATGAAGCCGACCGGTTTACAGGCTATTTCCCGGAAGATAACCGGGCCTCCGGCCTGATGGCCGATCTGGCTTCCCGGTGGCTGGACGCTGGTGATCGTCAACTGGCACTGGATTATGGTTCGAGGGTCCTCACCACACCGGGGGCATCGCCGGCAGAGCGATATTCAGCCTGGCAGGTGACAGCCAGGATCCGGCAGGAAGAAGGTGACTATGGTCTCGCCGAACGTGCCTGGAACCAGGCGCTGGAGCTCGCGGAAAGCGATGCGCTCGCGAAAGAGGCCAACGAACAGATTGGTGTTATTCGGGCACAACTCGCCACGGTGGTCTATCGACAAGGGGAGGTCGCAGCATCCAATGGCAGGCTCGGAGAGGCCGTGGGTCATTTCCGGCGCGTGGATTCCGTGTTACCGGGCTCGGAGATCGCTATACGGGCGCGCTACGATGCCGCCAATACGCTGCTCAGGGCATCGGATTGGACGGCAGCGGTCAGGGATCTGGAAACCTTCCGAGCGGACCATCCCGGACATGAGCTGACGTCTGGTATCAGTGAAAAGCTGGTCCACGCCTGGATTGAATCCGGTAAGCCGACCCAGGCTGCTTCAGAATTGCTCCAGGCCTCAGACCATCATCCCAAGCCATGGCCCCTGCGCCTCCGGGCGGCGGAGCTGCTTCATGATGCCGGTAACCTGGCCGAGCGAAACGCCCTTTACCGGGATTACCTGGCAACCAGGCCGGAGGCGGAGGATGGCGCCGAACACGAACGGCTTCAGACCATGCGCCATCGTCTGGTGGAAGCGGGTGACGATCCGGACCACTGGCGGCAAGTACTGGTCCAGGCAGAGCTGGATAGCCAGTGGCACAGCACTCTTACCCTTGACTGGGCATCGAGGGCTTCACTGGTGCTCGGCGCCCGGGCAGCCGCAGCGTTCACGAGTATCGGGTTGAGCCAGCCTCTCGAACAATCCCTGAGCCGCAAGCAGAAGGCGCTGGAAACCGCTCGACAGCGATTCCTGGATGCCGAGGCTCTGGGCGGTGAGCGCGTCCGGTCCGAGTCCCTGTTTCGGCGGGCTGAACTCTACCGGGGGCTGGCAAAAGACCTGATGGCTTCAACGGTACCGGCAGACCTGAACGAACTCGAGGCCATGCAATACCAGATGCTGCTTGAGGAAGAGGCCTATCCATTCGAAGAGAAGGCCATTCAGTTGCACACGGACAATCACCGGCGGATTACCTCACAGGGGTATGACGCCTGGATCGGTCGCAGCCTTGGTGTGCTTGCGGAACTGCATCCGGGGCGTTACGAGCGGAGTGTGAAGTGGCTGAGCTGGAACATGGAGTCGACCGATGGCGTGTAATCCGTTGCTTAAGACAGGGTTGATCTGGACCTTCCTGCTGGTGTTCCTGGCCGGTTGTGCCGGGCAGGAAGTCCGGCAGCCAGAAACGCCGGTAAGCACCAACCCGGAACTGGCGGAAAGTTATGAAGACGAAGGCCGGAAGGCCCTCGAGGCCGGCCGCAAAACCGCGGCAGTGGAAGCCTGGCAAAAGGCTGTGGAGTTGGACCCGACCAATGCCGTTACCGTGAACAACCTTGCCCTGTTGCTTAAGGATCGGCACCGGTTCTCCGAGGCAGCAACATTGCTTGAAACGGGCATTGCCCACTCACCGGACGTAGCGGAACTGCACTTCAACCTCGCCGTTATCGCCGAACTTTATCTGCTGGACCTGGAAACGGCGCTGGTTCACTACAACCGCTATCGTCAACTGACCGAAGAGGATGACCAGCGGGTTGCCGGTTGGATTGCGGATCTCGAGCGGAGGCTGGAATAAATGGCCAATTTCCGGGGAAACCAGAAAAACATTCTTTGCGGTGCAGTATTGGCGGCCTTATTGGTTCTGCCACTTACCCGGGCGGATGCCGGCCAGGATGAAGCGGTCCGGCTCAGTGTTGAAGGTCTGTCCGCCAGTCTTGGCGAAGACGAGCCGCGGGTTCTCTACATATTGCCCTGGCAGGCCCCGAGCCTGCCCAGACGGCCAAGGGCCGATCTGAATGATGAGGCCCCGGAGCTGGTCCGCCCGGCTGATCCGGTGGCCTTTGAACGTCACCGTCTGTTTCGTGAAAACCTTAACCCTCTGATCCTGAGTCCCCTCGGAGACTCAGCCGTGACTGCGCAGTAATAACGGGAGAACAATCATGCTCGACACCATCGTACGTTTTTTCCAGGAAGGCGGGCCCTTCATGTACCCCATCGCGATCGTACTGGCGCTGGGCCTGGCCATAACCCTGGAGCGGTTCTTTTATCTCTCGGCCGTGAGGCGACGCAACCGCATTGCCTTTGAGCGAGGCATCCTGCCACTGCTCAGGAAGCGGGATTACCAGCGGGCCATGAAGGCCGCCAGCAACTCCGACAGTGCTATTGCATCGATCATGGGGGCAGGCATTGGCCGGCTGCTCAGTAACAGCCGGCGGGAAGATATCGAATACGCCATGGAAGAGGGGCTGATGGAAGTTCTGCCGCGCCTCGAGAAACGCACCCAGTACCTTGCAACCCTTGCCAATATCGCGACGCTCCTTGGCCTGCTTGGCACCATTATTGGTCTGATCGCGGCTTTTACCGCCGTAGCAGCGGCAGACCCTTCCCAGAAAGCCAGCCTGCTGTCCGAGAGTATTTCTGTTGCGATGAACACCACGGCCTTCGGGTTGATGTCGGCCATCCCCCTGCTGATGTTTCATGCGGTACTGCAAACCCGTACCAACGAAATTGTCGACAGTTTTGAAATGGCCGGAGTGAAGCTGCTCAATATTGTTTCAGATCCGGCAGCCAGCCCTGTGGCGGGTTCTGATGCCCGGTCATCCGCGGCCTGAGTCAATGCCATGAGACGCAGACACCGCAGGTTAAGTACATCGCCGGAACTGGACATAACCGCCTTTCTCAATCTCATGATTGTGCTGGTGCCTGTTCTTTTGCTGGGCATGGTGTTCAGTCAGGTCCGGATGATCGAGCTCAATTTCCCCGGAATGGACGCGGGGCAGGCGCCGGACCCCCAGGAGTTCCGTCTCGTGGTGACCCTGATTCCCCAGGGTATCGAGATTGCTGACAGCGATCGCGGGCTTATCCGGGTGCTTCCGGTGGATCAGGGAGGTCAGGATTTCGAGAGCCTTCGCCAGGTGCTGCGGCAAATCAAGAACCGGGTGCCTGAGAAAACCGATCTGGTACTGGAAGTTGGACCGGACATCGATTACCAGACGTTGGTGACAGCGATGGATATCGTTCGTTCCTATCCGGCGGTGGTCGCAGCCAGTGTGGTTGAAGGAGAGCTGTTTCCGGACGTTTCCCTGATGGATGCGCCTGAGGACAGACAGCTCGCTGCGAACGCCAGGGCTGAATCAGGGGAGGGCGTGTGAAGACTTCCCGTAAGGCAAAAAGAATTCGTCGACATTACGGCCGGATGCACAAGCCCGGAGGCCTGAACCTGGTGTCGTTGATGGATATTTTCACCATCCTGGTGTTCTTCCTGATGGTAAATTCCTCGGATGTCAAGGTCATGCAGAACACCGCGGATGTGCCACTGCCCAAGTCCACGGCTCAGCAGGAGGCCGTTGAGAATCTGACTGTCCGGGTGACGGGCAACGCCATTCTGGTCCAGGGCACTGAAGTGGCAAGGCTGGAGGGGATCGAGACCGGTGACACTTTTATCGCGGGTTTGTCGGAAGAACTTTCATGGCGGCGGAACCGCTGGTCCGAGATTCCCGAGGAAGGGCTCGAGGTGACCATCATGGCCGGTCGGGACACGGACTACCGATTGCTTCGCAAGGTCATGCAGACCTGTGTGGATGAACAATATCGACAGGTACGGCTTGCTGTGGAAGGGGAGGTCCGTAATGGCTGAGAACGGAGTATCCCCGGTGGCCGGTTCAGGGCTGCCATGGAGTCGTGACGCGGGCGAGCGCCGGAGGTTTGCCGGCATCCTGGTGGCGATGCTGGCACTGTTTCTGCCGCCGGCGTTTCTGATCCCAATGCTGGAGGTGCCGGAGATTGAGCGTAGTGAGGCCGAGAAGGTACCTCCCAGGCTTGCACGCCTGGTGGAAAAGCCGAAACCGGTGATGCCACCGGAGCCGGTCCAGCCAGAACCAGAGCCGGAACCCGAGCCCGAACCGAAAGTGCAGAAGGAGAAACCGGCGGAGCCGGAACCGGAAGTGGCCAGGGTTGACCCCGAGCCTGCCCCGGAACCTCAGACAGTTCCGGACCCAAAGCCACAACAAACGGCCGAACAGGCCCGGGAAAAAGCGTCCCGTTCTGGTCTGCTTGCCATGAGAGACAAGCTTGCCTCACTCCGGGCGCCCGAGCCGACCCAGGCCCGGGAGTTTGCAGTCAATACCCGGTCGGACTCGGTCGAACCGGTGAACTCGGCCGACGACTCCCGGCAGGTACTTGGCGGAAGTGGCGGGGTTGAAGATGTGGCCGCGCCGGAGACCAATGTGGATGTGGCCAAACACCAAGTGAAGAAAGTCGAAGCGCCCGTTGAGGAAACCCCGGAGGTGGCGTCCAGGCAGGATAAGGCGGCACCTTCTGTCGACGAGCGGGCCATGAGCAATATCCGGAAAGTATTTGATGCCCAGAAAACCGCGCTCTACTCCCTGTACCGCCGTGAGTTGAGGCAGGACCCGACGCTTGAGGGCAAGGTTTTGCTGGAACTGGTCATTGAGCCGGATGGCTCGGTTTCTGCCTGCGAGGTGGTCAGTTCAGAGCTGGAGCATCCGTCCCTGGAGCAGCGGATTGCCATGCGAGTGCGGTTGTTCAATTTCGGGGCCGACAACGTTGAGGCACGAAAAGTCCGGTTCCCGATTGATTTCCTGCCAGGCTGACGAAACGAATCGGGCAACTGGCTGAGGCTGCCCGATTCGACTGGCTCAGTTTTCGATCGTGATTTTCGGCAGTCTCGGTTTGTGCAAAGACACTTTTTCCGTTGGCGCGATGACCTTCGCTTCCCCGATAACCACTTGCTGATCGTTCTGGTTGCGTACGTTGCACTCAACCACCACTCGGCCTTTCGGTTCCTTTCGAAGGACTTTCAGTTTGACGGTGAGGGTGTCATCCAGTTTCACCGGGCGTTTGAAGGACAGGCTCTGTTCCAGATAGATGGTGCCGGGGCCAGGCATCACCGTTGCCAGCGCTGCCGAGATGAGTGAGCCGCTCCACATGCCGTGGGCAATCCGTTCCTTGAACATGGAGCCGGCGGCAAATTCAGAGTCCAGGTGTACCGGGTTTACATCACCGGATACGGCGGCGAACAGCACCAGTTCGTCCTCTGAGAGCGTCCGGGTAAAAGTGGCGGTATCGCCCTCGTTCAGCTCGTCATAGGTAATATTTTCTAGAGTATCAAGGGTATCGCTCATCGCGTGCTCCGCACATTTAACATTTGAGTACAGGTGTTCGGGTCAGAGTCTCGAAAACTACCTCATCGGTTACAAAACTGCTATTCTCTCCCCACTTTTTTGAGGCTGATACTTTTGTAGGGTTGATTTTCTGATCAACCTGACATCGGTAAATCATTACAATCAAAAGCGCCAAACAGGAGATGGTGATGGATTTTGAGCAGTTCTATCAGGATAAATACCCCGCCGGCGTGCCCCGCGAGGTGGACCTGAACAAGTACAAAAGCATGGTGGATGTGTTCGAGCAGTCGGTCAAAAAGTTTGCCGACCGTCCCGCATTCAGTGCTGTTGGCGCAACTCTCACTTACCGTGACCTCGACACCCAGAGCCGTAACTTTGCCGCCTGGCTGCAGAACAAGACCGATCTGAAGCCCGGTGATCGTATTGCGGTACAGATGCCCAACGTCAGCCAGTATCCGGTTGTTGTGTTTGGCGCCATGCGGGCTGGCCTGATTGTGGTGAACACCAACCCGCTGTATACCACGCGGGAAATGGAGCACCAGTTCAACGATTCCGGCGCCAAAGCCCTGGTGGTGCTGGCCAACATGGCGGAGAACGCCGAGAAGGTACTGCCCCATACCGGCATTGAGCATGTGATTGTTACTGAAATTGCGGACATGCACTCGCCGATCAAGCGCACGCTGATGAACGCAGTGGTCAAGCATGTCAAAAAGATGGTGCCGCCATTTAATCTGCCTCAGGCCCACAAACTGCCGGCGGTACTGAGCGCGGGCGCCCGTGAAACGTTTACCCCGGTTGAATGCAAGCAGGACGACATTGCTGTGCTCCAGTACACCGGCGGCACCACCGGGGTGGCCAAGGGCGCCATGCTGACCCACGGCAACCTGGTGGCCAACCTGCTTCAGACCCGCCCGATGATGGAAGATATGGTGATCGAGGGTCAGGAAGTGGTGATTGCGCCGCTGCCGCTGTACCACATTTATTCCTTCACACTGAACTGCGGCATCATGCTCGAAGCCGGCGCCCACAACGTGCTGATCCCGAATCCCCGGGATATTCCGGGCTTTGTGAAAGAGCTGAAAAACCACAAGTTCACTGCCTTTCTCGGCCTGAATACGCTGTTTGTTGCATTGTGCAACAACGAAGAGTTCCAGGATCTGGACTTCAGCGCCCTGAAACTGACCTCGTCCGGTGGTATGGCGCTGACCAGCGACACTGCCAAGATGTGGGAGCGCGTGACCGGTTGTGAGATCTGCGAAGGCTTTGGGATGACTGAAACCTCGCCGGTGGTGACGTTTAATCCCCACAGCGCCATTCAGATCGGCACCATCGGCCTGCCGATTCCGTCCACAGTTGTTAAAACCCTGGATGAAGAGGGCAATGAGACGCCCCTTGGCGAGCCTGGTGAGCTGTGCGTGAAGGGGCCGCAGGTGATGCGCGGTTACTGGCAGCGCCCGGAAGATACCCAGAAATCCTTCACCGACGACGGTTACCTGCGTACCGGCGACATCGCGTTGATCCAGGAAGACGGCTACATCCGCATCGTCGATCGCAAGAAGGACATGATCATCGTCTCGGGCTTCAACGTGTTCCCGAACGAAATTGAAGATGTGGTGAGCAGCCATCCGAAGGTGGTCGAGTGTGCCGCCGTTGGCGTGCCCGATGCCAAGAGCGGTGAGGCGGTCAAGGTTTTCCTGGTGCCGACGGCCGAAGGCGTGACCGAAAATGAGCTCAAGGAATTCTGTCGCGAGCGGCTTACCGCCTACAAGGTACCCAAGAAGTTTGAGTTCCGGGACGAACTGCCCAAGACCAACGTGGGCAAGATCCTGCGCCGGGAGCTGCGGGACGAGGCAAACAACAAGTAAGCCTGTCTGGCAGTTGAACAAGGAAAACCCTGCTTCGGCGGGGTTTTTCCGTTTTTAAGAAACCGACTTTCCCGATAGACTGTCGCCCAATCGAATCCGAGTGAGCGCTATTCCGGCAATTCAATGACAGACACCCGTTCCGATACTCCGAGCAAACCGACACCGAAGCCAGATGGCGAAGCGGCCGTCAAAGCCATGATGGAGCAGCTGGATGCCTGCAATCAGCAGGAAGCCGCCCGCATTGTTAAAACGGTTGCCCGTACCAAAGGAAAGCCGGGCCAGAAGGACCTGGAGAAGATGGCCAACTGGCTTGAGCGTGGGCTGGAGAAGGTTCAGCAGCGTCACGCCCTGCACAAGCCGGCCAGCTTCCCGGAGGGTTTGCCGGTTTCCGAGCGGGTGGACGATATCCGCGAGGCCATCGAAAACCACCAGGTGGTGATTATTGCCGGGGAAACCGGTTCCGGCAAAACCACGCAGATTCCGAAAATCTGCATGAACAGCGGCCGGGGTATCCGGGGCCTGATCGGACATACCCAGCCCCGTCGCATCGCGGCACGCAGTGTGGCGGCCCGCATTGCCGAGGAGATCGGTGAACAGACCGGCCAGCAGATCGGGTACCAGGTCCGTTTTACCGACAACACCTCCGAGCAATCCCGGGTCAAGGTGATGACCGACGGGATCCTGCTGGCTGAGGTTCAGCACGACCGGTTTCTGGATCGCTACGATACGATCATCATCGATGAAGCCCACGAGCGCAGTCTCAACATCGATTTCCTGCTCGGCTACCTGCGCCAGCTGCTGCCCAAGCGCCCTGATCTCAAAGTCATCATCACTTCGGCCACCATCGAAGTGGAGCGGTTCAGCGAGTTCTTTGACAAGGCACCGGTGATCGAGGTGAGTGGCCGGACCTATCCGGTGGATGTCCGTTACCGGCCGTTGACCGGCGATGAAGACGATCGCGATCAGGGTTGGACGGACGGTGTGCTGGGTGCCCTCGACGAAATCGAACAGCACGAGCGCAGGGAGAAGCAGCCTCCCGGGGATGTGCTGGTTTTCCTGCCCGGTGAGCGGGAGATCCGCAATCTGAGCAAGGTGTTGCGCCATGTGGACCTGCGGCACACCGAAGTGCTGCCGCTTTACTCCCGGTTGAGCAATGCCGAGCAGAATCGGGTGTTCCAGTCTCATAAGGGGCGGCGCATTGTGCTCTCCACAAACGTGGCGGAAACCTCGCTGACGGTGCCGGGTATCCGTTACGTGATCGATACCGGGGTCGCCAGGATCAGCCGCTACAGTGTGCGCTCGAAGATCCAGCGTTTGCCGGTGGAACCCATTTCCCAGGCCAGTGCCAACCAGAGGGCAGGGCGTTGTGGCCGGGTCGCGCCCGGCATCTGTTTCCGGTTGTACGATGAGACCGATTTCATCAACCGCCCGGAGTACACCGATCCGGAAATTCTGCGCACCAACCTGGCGTCCGTCATCCTCCAGATGGCCACCTCCGGTCTTGGCGAAATCCGGCAGTTTCCGTTTCTTGAAGCGCCGGACAAGCGCCAGGTCAATGACGGCTACAAACTCCTGGAAGAACTGGGGGCGGTGGATGACAAGCGCCGTGTCACCCGGCTTGGTCGGACCATGGCCCGGCTGCCCCTGGATCCGCGGCTGGCCAGGATGCTGGTAACCGCCGCTGAACTCGGCAGTCTGTCGGAAACCCTGGTCATCATTGCCGGGCTGAGTATTCAGGACCCCCGGGAGCGGCCCCAGGAAAAACAGCAGGCCGCGGATCAGGCCCACGCGCCCTTCAATGACAAGGAATCGGATTTCCTGACTCTACTGAACGTCTGGAACTTCTACGAAGAGCAGCGCCAGGAGCTGTCCCAGAATCAGCTCAAGAAGGTGTGCCAGAAGAGTTTCCTCAGCTGGATGCGAATGCGGGAATGGCGCGATATCCATCGCCAGCTGACCCTGATCTGCCGTGAGCAGAAGCTTACCATCAACAAGGATGCCGCCAGTTACGAAGCCCTGCACAAGGCCATATTGGCCGGTCTTCTGGGGCAGGTAGCGGTGAAAGTGGAAAAGAAAGAGTACCTGGCAACGCGGAGCCGGAAAGTGCTGATTTTCCCCGGGTCCAAAGTGGCGAAAACCGGCCCGAAGTGGATTGTTGCCACCGAAATTGTGGAAACCAGCCGGGTATTTGCCCGGGTGGTGGCCGCCATTCAGCCGGAATGGATCGAGCCCCTGGCCGGCCATATCGTCAAACACCACTATTTCGAGCCCCACTGGGAGCAGAAGCGGGCCCAGGTGATGGGCTACGAGAAAGTCACGCTCTACGGCCTGGACATTGTTGCCAAGCGTCGCATTCCCTACGCCAAGGTGGATCCGGCGGAATGTCGGAATCTGTTTACCCGGCGAGCGCTGGTGGAGGGGGATTACCGGTCAAAAGCGCCCTTTATCGCCCGAAACCGGGAGATGCTCGACACGGTTGAAAACCTTGAGAAGAAGACCAGGCGGCGGGACCTGTTGGTTGATGATGAAGTACTGGTGGCGTTCTACGATGAACGCCTGCCAGCGGACATCATCAGTGGCCGGCATTTCGAGACCTGGTGGAAGGGGCTCTCAGCGGAGCAGTTGAAGGCGCTGGAACTCACCGAAGCGGACATTCTCCAGCGCCCGGTGGATGCCCAGGCTGCGGATCTCTATCCCGACTATCTGGAGTGGGAAGGCGTCCGTTACCCTCTGAGCTATGAGTTCGAGCCGACCAGTGAGAAAGACGGTGTCACGCTTCAGGTTCCCCTGATGGCCCTCAAGCAGATTCCCGCCCGTCGCCTGGAATGGCTGGTGCCAGGCCTGCTGAGAGAGAAGTGCATTGCCCTCGTGAAATCCCTGCCCAAGGCGCTGCGCCGGAATTTCGTTCCCGTGCCCGATTTCGTTGACGCGGCGCTCGAGAATCTTCAACCGTCCAACGAGCCGTTGGCGCTTCAGTTGGGGGAGCAGCTAAGGCGCATGACCGGAGTGCGAATTGATCCGGAGGTCTGGTCCGAATCGGAACTGCCCCGGCATTTGCGGATGAACCTGCGCGTTATGGGTGATGGCGGTCGAACCATTGCCGAAAGCCGTGAAACCACAGACCTGCAGCACCAGCTTGAAGGTCGGGCTGA
Source organism: Marinobacter sp. (assembly GCF_041687235.1). Lineage (GTDB taxonomy): Bacteria > Pseudomonadota > Gammaproteobacteria > Pseudomonadales > Oleiphilaceae > Marinobacter. The sequence goes on from NZ_JAWLCH010000006.1 coordinate 83,001, forward strand.
ACAGGCGTTGGCGTCGGCAACAAGCGATGATTCGGCGAAGGAGCCGGTGGGCGAGTACCCTGACTGGCAGTTCGGAACACTGCCCGAGCAGGTCCGGACAGAAAAAGGCGGGATGCAGGTCACCGTGTATCCCGCGCTGGAAGACCTTGGCAAGAATGTGCGACAGCTGCGCTGCCTGGACCGGCTGACGGCGGAAGACACCACCCGGAAGGGTATTGCCCGGCTGATTCTCAACCGATTTGGCCGGACACTGGACGACCTGGAGCGAAAGCTGCCGTATTTCAAGCAGTCTGCCCTGATGTTTGCGCCGGTAGGGCAGTCCAGGGTGTTGCTCGATGATCTTCTGTTGGCGACCGCCATGCAGCACTTTCTTCCGGAGAGTGTCCCGAGAACGGAAGAGGAATTTGACCGTGTGTTCGACGCCCATCGGGGTGACTTTATTCCCGCCCTGGAGCAGGCAGACGAGCGGCTGCATCAGGCCATGTCCGGCTACCAGAAAGTGGCGAAACAATTAAAGGGCAAGATTAATCTTGCGCTCGCCAACAGCATGGCGGATCTCAAGTTTCAGCTTCAGAACCTGGTTTATCCGGGATTTCTGGTGGAAACGCCACCCGAGTGGCTGGCGGAATTCGGGCGCTATTTTGAGGCGGCCCTGATCCGGCTGGAAAAGATGCCCCGGGAAATGGGGCGGGAACGGGAGTTTCTGCATACCATCGAGCCGCTCTGGTCCCGGTACGCGGTCAAGCGGGACGAACAAAAGCGTCAGGGTGTCCGGGACCCTGAACTGGTGCTCTACCGGTGGATGCTGGAGGAGTTCCGGGTGTCGTTTTTTGCCCAACAACTGGGCACGGTGATGACGGTGTCTGAGAAACGGCTGGACCGGCAGTGGGAGAAAACCCGCGTCTGAAGGACTGTAGAGACCGCACCAATCCGGTGCTGCTGACTGATGGCTGGCGGGCAAAACACCGAGACTGTGTTAGTATTTCTGACAGTAGGTCATTCATGACATCCTGTTTTCACAATCATGACGTGGGGTTAGCGTGATTAAAGCCGTTATTAGCGGGACCGGTCTCTACACACCGCCAGCAACCATCGATAATGACGAACTGGTGGAAGCCTTTAACCAGTATGTTGAACTGTTCAATGCGGAGCACGCAGACGCCATCGCCCGAGGCGATGTGGCTCCGCTGCAGCCATCTTCTTCTTCGTTTATCGAGAAAGCCTCCGGCATCAAGCGCCGCCATGTGATCGACAAGGATGGCATTCTCGATCCTGAACGGATGAAACCCTATATCCCGGAACGCAGCAACGACGAGCCCTCGGTGCAATGCGACATGGCGGTTGCAGCCTGTCGTGAAGCCCTGCAACAGGCGGGCAAGACGGCACAGGATGTTGATGCCGTTATTGTCGCCTGCTCGAATTTGCAGCGGGCCTACCCGGCGGTATCCATCGAAGTCCAGGAAGCCCTCGGAATCGACGGGTTTGCCTACGATATGAACGTGGCCTGCAGCTCGGCGACGTTTGGGCTCCAGGCGGCCGTCAATTCCGTTGAGAATGGCAGCGCCCGTTCCGTTCTGGTAGTCAGCCCGGAAATCTGTTCCGGCCATCTGAACTTCCGGGACCGGGACAGCCACTTCATCTTCGGAGATGCCTGCACGGCCATCCTGGTTGAGCGGGAAGAAGACGCCCGGGAAGGCCAGGGGTTCGAGATTCTCGGCACCAGCCTGAAGACCAAATTCTCGAACAACATCCGGAACAATTTCGGCTTCCTGAACCGGGCTGACGAGTCTGGCATCGGAAAACCGGACAAACTATTTGTGCAGCAGGGTCGCAAGGTGTTCAAGGAAGTCTCCCCACTGGTTGCGGAGACCATCCAGAAACAACTCCAGAGCCTGTCGCTGGCCCCGGACGATCTCCGTCGCATGTGGCTGCACCAGGCCAACCTGAACATGAACCAGCTGATTGCCCGCAAGGTGCTGGGTCGCGATGCCACCGAGGAGGAGGCGCCGGTGATTCTGGATGAATACGCCAACACCAGTTCCGCCGGTTCGATTATCGCGTTCCACAAGCACAAGGATGATCTGGCAAGCGGTGATCTGGGGGTGATCTGTTCGTTTGGCGCGGGTTATTCCATCGGCAGCGTGGTTGTGCGCCGCCGATAGCCAACGCAGGGTTTACTTCGTTGCCAGTGCCCTGAGGGTGTCTGGCAGCGGAGCCGATGACCGGGTTGCCCGATCGAACCAGACGATTTTTGCATAGCCTTCCGCATAGACGGCGCCGGTTTCGACATCTGTCAGCAAATGATAGGTGTCGAGGCTGGTGTTGCCCGCTTTGTCAGCGTATGTTTTCACCTCAACCGTTGCCGGGTGGTTCAATTCCTTTAGAAAGGTGGCACTGGTCTTTATAATAACCGGGCCGGTCGGCTCCTCAGGACCGCCGAGCTCCAGTGAGGCCAGCCAGACAATGCGCGCTTCCTCGAAGAAACGGAAGTACACTGTGTTATTGGCGTGGCCGTAGGCATCCATGTCCCCCCACCGGAGTGGCATGGTGATTGTGCTTACAAGATTTCCCGGTACTGAAATCGGTTTCTCCGGAACAACGGTTAAATAATAAAAAAATAGCGCCGGTATTCTCGACGAATTGAAACGAATTAAACAACCCAAGAGCAGACGATGAGACAACTTTTTATCCGGCGCCGGCTTTTACCACTGGTCATGATGCTTTCCCTGGCTGCGTTTGTGCCTGCGGGCCAGGTCGTCGCGCAGAACGTGCAGGAACCCGCTCCGGAGGGCTCCGTCCCGGTTGATACCAAGGATCCCTGGGAAAACTGGAATCGCAAGGTCTACACCTTTAACGAGACCATCGATCGCTGGTTCCTGAAACCGGTGGCCCAGGCCTATCGGACCTTTACCCCACAAATTGTTGACCGTGGCATTACCAACTTTTTCAACAATCTGACCGAACTCCGTAATTTCACCAACAGCGTGTTGCAGTTGAAAGGGGAGTCCGCCGTCGTTGCCGTGGGGCGTTTCACCTATAACACGACGTTCGGTCTGGGCGGCCTTATCGACGTGGCGACCGCTTTCGACCTGCCGGAACGGCCGGAAGATTTTGGTCAGACTCTGGGGTACTGGGGCGCAGAGTCCGGCCCCTATCTCATGCTGCCTTTCCTCGGCCCCTCCACACCCAGGCATTTTACCGGGTTCGTCACTGACGGCTTTGCACTGCCTTCAGCCTGGGATGAAGTAGACAGTCCGGAAGTCTATTACGCCCGGGCACTGCAGGTTGTCGATAAAAGAGCGGACCTGATTCCGGCCGAAGCTTTTATATCCGGGGACAGCTATGTGTTTGTCCGCAACGCTTTCCTGCAACGTCGGGAATTTCTGATCAATGACGGAAAGGTGGTCGACGACCCGTTTGCCAGTGGTGAAGATGAAGATCTGATGCTGGATGATTTCTGAGTGTCACCCGGTTTGATAGGAGGTCAGCGGTGCTCAAGGATCCAAGAATAACCAAATTCCGGAAGATGCTGGCCGAGGCGCCGAACTACGAAGTGTGGAAGGCGGCGGCCCTGGAACTGGATTTTCTGGAGGGCAATGCCGAGTGGAAAGAGGACTTCGCCTCCGATCTCTATCACTACGAATTGATTTATGACCGTCTGAGCAATCTCAAGCAGTATCGCCAGCAAAATGATGTTGAGCGTCTCAAGCGCGCACTGCGGGAAGGGCTGCATCATGATCTGGGCAATATGGGAAATCCGGCGCTTTATACCCGGTCGCGGGTGGGCACCAAGCACCTGATTGAGGAATACATCACCCAGGTGTGCGAAGCGTTGGATTTTCTTTGCGATCAGCCGGTACCGGGTTTTCCCGTAGCCGACAAGCTCCAGTTCTTCCGGGACACCCTGACAAGTTATGGCCGGCCGACATTACTGCTCAGTGGCGGTGCGACCCTCGGCATGTTCCATTTCGGGGTGATCAAGGCCCTGTGGGAAAAAGGGCTGCTGCCCCAGGTGATCGCTGGTTCCAGCATCGGGGCTATTATTGCGGGTATTCTGGGTGTGCACACGGACGCTGAGATCCCGGAAATGCTGGTGCCGGAAAACCACAATCTGAAAGCCTGGAAGTGGCGTGGCCTGCTCAGTGCCGTTCGCGGAGACGGTCTCATGGACCAGGAAGAATTACGCAACTGCCTGCGCGGCAATATCGGCGAATATACCTTTGAAGAGGCCTATCAGCGCACAGGCCGCTCGATCAACGTGAGTGTGTCTCCGGTACAGGCCCACCAGAAAGCGCGCCTGCTGTGCGGGTACACCTCGCCCTACCTGATGGTCTGGAGTGCTGTTCTTGCCAGTGCCGCGGTACCCGGTATCTTTCCGCCTGTTACCCTGATGAAGAAAGACATTCAGGGCAACACGTTGCCGTACATGCCGCGGCTCAAGTTTGTGGACGGCTCGGTTGTGAGTGATCTGCCCATTGAGCGCCTGATGCACCTGTACGATGTGAACTTCACCATCGTGAGTCAGACCAACCCCCATGTCGTGCCGTTCCTGAACCAGAGGGGCCGGGATGAAAAGCTCTCCCTTGGCAACCTGCCCATGCATTTGCTGAAATCGGAGATTCAGTTCCACGGCCAGGGTGTGTTCGATTACCTGCGAAAGCGGGTCAGGCCGGAACTATTGCGGCAAATGTCAGGTCAGTTGTACACCATTATGGCCCAGCGTTACTCCGGAGACGTGACCATCGCTCCCACATACTCATTCAAAGACTATCGCAGGATGCTGGCCAATCCTGATCCCGCCTACGTACGCCAGATGATTCTGGCCGGCGAGCGGGCTACCTGGCCCAAGGTCTCCATGATCCGTTCCCACGCCCGTATCTCGAAGACCCTGGAGCGGTGTGTGCGACGGCTGAAGCAACAGAACCGTCGCACCGCCGAGCTCAGGCTGATCAGCAACGCGGATTCCGGTACGTCCTGATATGTATTATGACTTTTTCGGCTTTCGCGAACCGCCGTTTTCCATTGCCCCTGACCCCCGTTATCTGTATCTCAGTGACCGCCACAAGGAAGCATTGGCGCACCTTATGTACGGTGTCCAGGGGCAGGGCGGCTTCATTGTTATTACCGGAGAGGTGGGAACCGGTAAAACGACCGTGTCCCGCTGCTTTATCGAAAATGCACCGGACAATGTCGACATTGCGCTGATCCTGAATCCAAGGCTCTCTGCCCGGGAATTGCTATCGTCCATTTGCGACGAACTGGAAATACCCCACGAGATCAGCGCAACCATCAAGGAACTGGTGGACCTGATCAATCAGGATCTGCTCAGCGCCCATGCGGCCGGGCGCCATAAGGTTCTGATGATCGACGAGGCCCAGAATCTGTCCGCCGAGGTACTGGAGCAGCTGCGGCTCCTCACGAACCTGGAGACCGCCGAGAAAAAACTGCTTCAGATTGTTCTCCTCGGTCAGCCGGAGTTGCAGGAAATGCTCGCGCTCCCGGAGCTGCGCCAACTGAACCAGCGGGTGACCGCGCGCTACCATCTCGATGCCATCGGCCGGGACGAGCTGCCGGCTTACCTTCGCTACCGGCTCAGCGTTGCCGGCATGCGGGGCGATATTTTCACCCAGCGGGCGGTGAGCCGACTCTACCGGGAAAGCCAGGGCATTCCCCGCCTGATCAATCTGATCAGCGACCGGGCACTGCTGGGGGCTTACGCAGAGGGAGAGCATGACATTACCGCAGACCATGTTCGCCATGCAGCCAGGGAGGTACGGGGTCAATCCCTGGGACCGGCACCCTCCAGGTCGGGCCAGGCGCCGGACAAGTCACAGTATCTGGTCGTTGCAGCCTCGGTGCTGGTTGCCATAATCGGAACCGCCTGGCTGTTCGATCGCTGGTTGCCCGATGGTGCTGCGCTCGCTGAGTCTTCTTCGGTCGAACCCGTTCAGGGAGCGATAGAGCGGGTTGAGGCACTGCAAATTGATCAGGCTGCCGTTGAGCAAGACCTCCTGCCCGCTGAACCGGAGCCGCGCAAAGAGCTGGACGTTCCGGCCCAGCTTCTGGATTCGGTCCAGGCCTTTCAGTTGCTGTTCGGGATCTGGGGGCGGGATTATCAACCTTCGGACGCCCCGGTGGCCTGCGACTGGGCCAGGGAAAACGGCCTGGGGTGCCTGAATCGCCAGGGCAGCCGCCGAAGCCTGGAGTTTCTCGATCGCCCGGCCATGCTGCAGCTTCAGGATGAGTCCGGAAACCAGGGGTTTGTTGTCCTGCGCCAGCTGGAAGGCGATTCAGCGCAGATTGCTCTGCCAACCGGTAATCAGACAGTGTCCTTCGCCAGCATCGAGCGCCACTGGTTCGGTGAATACCGGGTATTGTGGCGGTTGCCGGAATATCTCACGGGCGATGGTTTTTACAGCAATGGTGGCGGCGAGCAACTCTGGATTGGTGCCCGAATGATGGATCTGGCGGACCAGTACGGTGGGTCCCGGGCAGAGAGTGACCGAATAAAACGTATGGACGCCCAAGAACAGGTTCGGTGGTATCAGTCTTTGCGAGGGCTCACTGTCGATGGTATTGCCGGTGCAATGACGGTCATCCAGATCAACAACGATCTGGAAGCTTCCATCCCTCGCCTGAAACCCCGGCAGCCGGAAGGTCGAGAGTAATCATGTCGTACATTCTTGACGCATTGCGGAAATCCGAGACCGAACGACGCCAGGGCCGGGTTCCGGACCTCGGCCAGCAGGTGCAGCTGATTCACCGCCCAAAGAAAAAGCGCGTGTCGCCAGCGGTTTGGGTGGCCCTGGCATTGGTGCTCAACGCCGGAGTACTGGCCTTTCTGTTCTGGCCCGGCAAACCGTTTCCATGGGCTTCAGGTGGTCAGCCCGAGCAGCCGGCTACAGCGGATAGAGTTGAGGAGGCTGCCGAGCCCCCACGGGTGGTGCCGGTGACGGAGCCAGAAGCGGTGCCGGAGGATCCTGTCGATGAATCAGGGGCAACCTCGGAGCCAGTCCTTGCCGATTCAACGGTTCCGCCGATTGTATCGGAGCGTCCGGTGCCGGAGCGGCGGGAGCGGGCGACGGTCATCGTGCCATCATCCGCAATCCCCGAAACTGCGATAGCAATGACCAATCAGGAGCAGGCAGGCAGGGTGCCCCATCTGGTAGAGTTGCCGCTTTCATTCCAGAAGAGTGTTCCGGATTTGACGTTTAACAGCCATATCTACTCCTCGTCGCCGGGATCGCGCCGGGTGATGATCAACAACGCCTACCTGCGTGTGGGCGACACTTTTGAGGGCCTGCGTGTGGAGGACATCACCGAGGACGGCGTGGTCTTGAGCCGAGATGGCCGTCGTTTCCGGGTGGGTGTCGTCCGGGATTGGGTGAGCCCCCGCTGATGGCACTGACTGAAGATATCAAGCAGCAGATCCAGCAGGGGTATCGGGACGTGCTGGCCGGCAAGGACATCCGCGCGCGCTACGGCCAGCGGCTGATGATTGCCGAAATTGCAAAGTACATGGGCGATATCACTGAGAACGATGGCCAGCGAACCTCCCCGGCGGCGGCCTGCGTTGTGGAGGCGGGCACGGGGACAGGTAAGACCCTGGCCTACCTCATCGCCGCCATACCGGTGGCAAAAGCCCTGGGAAAAACCCTCGTGATCTCCACCGCCACTGTGGCACTGCAGGATCAGATCGTCCTCAAGGACCTTCCGGACCTGAAAAAACACAGCAAGATGGACTTCAACTGGACGCTGGCCAAGGGTCGGGGACGCTATTTGTGTATGTCCAGACTGGAAGCACGGTTGCATGATGAAGGGAATACCGACAGCGACACCATGCCCCTGTTCCTGCTGGACGGTCCCAAATCGGAAGAGCCCGGCACCCGCGCGTTCTTCGAGGAGATGCTGGCCAGTTACGGCTCCCGTGAATGGGACGGTGACCGGGACCACTGGCCAGAGCAGATTCCGGATGACGTCTGGCGCCAGGTGACAACGGACCATCGCCAGTGCACCAACCGTCACTGCAGCTATTTCGACAGTTGCGCGTTTTTCGATGCCCGTAAAGACCTGGACGATGCCGATATTGTGGTTGCCAACCACGACCTGGTGCTGGCGGATCTGGCCTTGGGCGGCGGGGCGATTTTGCCGGAGCCGGAGAATGCCCTCTACATTTTCGATGAGGCTCATCATCTTCCGGACAAGGCGCTGAACCACTTTGCCGCATCGCTCCCGCTTAATGCCACCCGCCAGTGGCTGAAACAGCTTTCCCAGGCGCTGGTGAAAATGCAGCCGTACCTGGCGGCTGGGACGCAGGCCGCGAAGTCGCTGGACCGCATCAGCTCTGCCTCAAGGGAAGTCGATCTGGTGCTGAACCGGGTGTACGAGGAAGCCGAACAGAATACCGGGTGGGAGTTCAACGAGGAGCGCCGGACGGCTCAATGGCGCTATCCGGAGGGAGAATTGCCGGAAGCCATGGCGGACCTCTCAGCCGAGAGCCGCATTGCGACCGCCAATATGGTCCGCCAGCTTGGGGTTCTGGCAGACGAACTGCAGGGAGCATTCGACGAGCGCAAGGAGCATGAAATTGACCGGGAAACCGCAGAAGCCTGGTACCCGGTGATTGGTTCTTTCCATGCAAGGGCCGAGGACCAGTTGAGACTCTGGACCGCGTGGTGCGAGCAGGGCAATGCAAAACCGGCCAGCGAGTCAGAAGCGGATTCTGAAGCGGGTGAAGAGAAGGAAGCCAGGCCGCCAGTGCAGAAAAGCCCGCCACCGGCCCGCTGGGCAGTGCGTCAGCGCTGGGACCATGCGGAAGACATTACGCTATACAGTTCGCCGGTGCTAGCGGACAACCTGCTGTACTCCCGGCTCTGGTCCCGTGCCTACGGCGCCGTGCTCACCAGTGCCACCCTGACCGCCCTGGGCCGGTTTGATCGCCTGAATGCCCGCGCGGGATTACCGCAGGGCAGCCGCTTCCTGGTTGTTCCCAGCTCATTCCGCTATGGCGAGATGGCGACCGTTGAGGTGCCGGCGATGTCCGCCATGCCGACGGATGACGGCTTTGCTGATGAGCTTGTTAAACGGTTGCCGGACCTCTGGGCCGGCGAGAAAGCGACACTGGTATTGTTCACTTCCCGACGCCAGATGCAGCAGGTGCGGGACGCTCTTGCCCCTGATTATCCGGACCTGATTATTACCCAGGACGATATGGCCAAGGGTGAGGTGCTTCGCCAGCATTGCAGCCGGGTAGATGAGGGCCGGCCCAGTGTCCTGTTTGGCGTGGCCAGTTTCGCCGAGGGCATCGATTTGCCGGGCAAGTACCTGCACCACGTTGTGATTACCCGTCTGCCGTTCTCTGTTCCGGACGACCCCATTGAAGCGAGCCTGGCAGAGTGGGTGACCCAGCGTGGCGGTAATCCTTTCATGGAAATTACCGTTCCGGATGCGTCAATCAAACTGGTTCAGGCGGTCGGCCGGTTGCTCCGGACCGAGCAGGACACTGGCAGGGTGACCATTCTGGATCGCCGGATCATTGCCCGGCGCTATGGACAACTTCTGCTGGATGCCTTGCCGCCATTTCGTCGAATCATCGAACGCTGATCGATCCCGGTCATTTGCTCAGGCATAAAAAAAGAGCCAGCCCGAACGGGGTGGCTCTCATCAAAAGGGGTTCTTTCGAACCCGGGCGTCGAAACAACGCGGAACAAGAAATCTGAAGGCCTGAAGTTTCAGAATTCCTGGTGAGGTCTCCCTCACCGTTGGGATAATAGTAGGGGAGTAGGGGGCGTATTCGGATCGTCCAAAGGGCGTAGCGGGCTCAGATTGTTGCCGAGAAATGTGACGGGCGTCGCATTGTGCGGTGGCAAGCCGTCAGCTTTCCAATAGCCCGAGCTCCCGGGCCCGGGCCAGTGCCTCGGTTCTGCGGCCAACACCCAGCTTGCCATAGAGGTTTCGGATGTGGGCCTTCACGGTGGCTGGTGCGACCTCCATCCTTGAGGCAATTTCCTTGTTGGCATGGCCCTCATGGATCAGCTCAAGTACTTCCAGCTCTCGCAGGCTTAGTGCTTCTGGCAGTGTTTCAGTTGTTTTCGGCGGCTGGCGGGGCTTAACGGCAGCGTCCGGTCGGTCACTTTTCGCGGACGGTTGCCCCGCGGCTTCTTCATCACGCAGAATTTCACGCACGCTGGCATTCCAGCTGCCGGGCGCATTCAGCGCGGGCAGATCCAGCAACAGCGAGCGAAGATCCGGGCCCTCTTCCGCAAAAAGGCGCATGAATCCGGCCTCGGCGGCCAGGTCTACCGCCCGGGTCAACATCTGCTCGGACTCGTCTTTTCTGTCCTGTCTCGACAGTGCTTCGCCATAAACCAGCAGTATCTCCACCAAATGTCGGTTGTGGGCGTTGCGTTCTGCCGGCTGAAGCAGAGCGCTGAGTATCTCCTGGGCCCGGTCGGGCTGATCCAGTGCCACCATCACGCGGGCTTCGCTGATCCGGTTCTGCTCAAGGTGAAGCGGGTTAGTGAATTCGGAATCGGCCCGGGAATCCAGGCTGGCACGGGCTTTTTCCGGATGTCCGGCGGCCAGATAGCATCGGGCCAGCAGGGCGGTACTGGCGGGCGGTTCGAAGACGATCTGTTCCCGGCGCTTGCGGCCAGTCTGGGAGGCGTCTTCCAGGGCTTCGATCGCTTCATCCAGTTTCCCCTGGCTGAAGGCAAGGTGGCCACGCACATGCTGAATGATGACGTGCTGGCCCGGTTCGGTGCCCCTCTCGACATGTTCCAGCAGGGGCTGAAGGTGGGTGGCTGCCAGCTCGGGGTGATTGCGTTCCCGGTAGATTTCACAGAGGGTGCTGTTCTGCCAGCAGGAGATCAGCCTCGGCTGGCTTGGATCTGCGTAGTGGCGATCCACCCACTGTCGGATCTCGGTGCAGGTATCCAGGGCCAGGTCGATGTCGCCCCGGTTATACTGAATCCAGGCCAGCAGACCGCCGCTGGAGAGAACGGTACTGGGTTTTTGTTCGACCTGCCCGTAACGGACCGCCGATTGGAGGGCATCCTCCGCTTCGGCAAGTTCGCCCCTGCCATAATAATCCAGCCCCAGGCCGTAATAGGTAACCGACTTTAACGGGATGCGGGTGTGGTCTATTTCCCTGAGTACTTGCCTTGTGAGGTCGGCGGCACTCTTGTCGTCGCTTCGGGTGCGCGCCAGGTATGAGCGCATGAGCGAAATCTCGCTTTGCAGCCCGAGGGCACCCTCGGCATCCGGGTGCGAATCTGCCACATGCCGGTCCAGGAGATCTTCCAGTGCGGTCAGCAGGGGCTCGATGGTATCCACCCGGTTAGCGAAGAACAGCCCCCAGATCCGGAGCATCTGAAGCTGCGGGTTGTCGGTTACAAGCTCTTTCGGGAGTGCTTCAAGCCAGTCAAGAACAGGCAGGTGATAGCCACCGTGGATCAGGTTATTGCCATGTTCGGCGAGCACCCGGGCCAGCCGCTGCCAGTCTTCCTGGCGGACAATCTGGGCGATGGCTTCCTGGACGTGACCGTGGGCCAATAACCAGTCTACGGTGCTTTGCCAGAGTCGCATTGCTCTTTCGGGTTGGGTATGACTGATCCGGAGCAGCAGCGCATCCCGGAAAAGGTCGTGATACCGAAACCACTCGTTCCGGGTATCCAGAGGGATGAGGAACAGGTTCTGGCCCAGGAGCGTTTCCAGCACTTCCTGGCTGTCATCGGTTCCACGGATCGAGTCACAGAGTGATGCGCAGAGTCGCGGACAACAGGCGGTCTCGAGCAGGAAATCCGCCAGATGAGGCGGCTGCTGGTCGAGCACCTCACTCAGGACATAATCGCTGATATGGCGTTCGTCCAGATCTATCTGGTTTTTGCTTTTGGCAGCGTCGGTCCCCGAGAGCGCCGAAAGCTGCATGGCGGCCACCCAGCCTTCGGTTTTTCGGCAGATAGCCCGAACATCCTCATCGGCGAGGTCCAGGCCCATGGTGCCATGGAAAAACTGTCGGCACTCCTCCTCGGAAAAAGCCAGCAGGCCGGGGTGGATGTCCTGAATCCAGCGGCGGACCCGCCAGCGAGCCAGGGGCAACGGTGGTTCGGTTCTGGATGCCAGGGTTATCAGGACACCCGGTGGCAGATAATCGATGAAATAGGCGAACTGCCTGTGGATGGCCGGGTTCCCGATGAAGTGGAAATCGTCCAGCACCAGCGACCATGGACTGCCGTCGTGTGCCAGGGTGTTGATCAGGCCGGTAATGGCTTCGGTGAAGGCTTCATCGGTTTCCTGGGCCAGTTGTTTGCGCAGGTCGGCTGCGCCGGACAGCCCGGCCTGCTCAAAGGCTCCGATAACGTACTGCCAGAACCGCCTTGGCTCATCATCATGTTCATCCAGCGAAAGCCAGGCTGTCGGGGAAGACGACCGTGAGCACCACTGAGCCACCAGCGTGGTTTTTCCGAACCCGGCCGGCGCTATCACCAGATTCAGCCGCCTTGGTGCTTCGGGCTCAAGCAGTTTGCTCAGCCGCTCTCGCTTGACTGCCCGCGAGTCTGACGTTGGCCTGAGAAACTTGGTGGTGAGCAGCATGGATTCCCTGAACGCTGGAGTGTATTGAGAAGGAATTGTGTCCTTTGTATCAGCCAAGTCAAGGGACATGGCACTACTTTAACCCTCAAGGAGTTTTATCAGAGGCTGCGTAAATGCAATTTTGGTCTAAACTGTGTGAAAGAAGTTGCCTATATTAAAAAAGAATGAAAACCTGTATTTTTATGCGTAATCTTCGTCAAGATCCTTCGATCGCCAGGGAGCAGCAGATTCAATGAAACTACAACAGTTGCGCTATATCTGGGAAGTTGCGCATCACGATCTGAATGTGTCAGCAACCGCTCAAAGCCTGTTTACGTCTCAGCCCGGGATTTCCAAGCAGATTCGTCTGCTGGAAGATGAGCTGGGGCTGGAAGTGTTTGCCCGCAGCGGCAAGCACCTTACCCGTATTACACCGGGTGGTGAAATCATCATTCGGGAGGCAGGGGAGATCCTGCGGCGGGTTGAAGGCATCAAGAAGATTGCCCAGGAGTTCAGCAACCAGCGCAAGGGCGATCTGAGTATTGCCACCACTCACACCCAGGCCCGTTATGCGCTGCCTCCGATTATCAGCGGTTTCATTGAGGAGTATCCGGATGTATCCCTGCATATGCACCAGGGTACGCCGATGCAGATCTCCGAAATGGCGGCCAGCGGGGCGGTAGACTTTGCTATTGCGACCGAAGGCATGGAGCTGTTCAACGATCTGATCATGATGCCTTGCTACAAATGGAACCGGAGCGTCATCGTGCCAAAGGATCATCCCCTGGCCAAACTGCCGGAGCTGACGCTACCTGAGCTGGCGGAATACCCGCTGGTCACCTACGTGTTTGGCTTTACCGGTCGCTCAAAACTTGACGAGGCGTTCCAGTCCCAGGGGCTCACACCCAAGGTGGTCTTCACTGCGGCGGACGCAGACGTGATCAAGACATACGTGAGGCTGGGTCTGGGCGTTGGAATCATTGCCAGTATGGCATTCGATCCCAAAACCGACACTGATCTCGTTGCCCTCGATGCCCGCAAACTGTTCCGCCCCAGCGTGACACGACTCGGTTTTCGAAAGGGGACTTTCCTGAGGGGCTACATGTATGACTTCATTCACCGCTTTGCGCCCCACCTCACCAGGGAAACGGTAGACGAGGCGGTTTCCCACCAGGGCAGCCGATCTGAAATCGAAGAACTGTTCAGGGATGTTGAACTGCCAACTCACTGAACGGTGAACGCGCAGAATGCGCCCGGGTTATTCCCGGGCGATCAGGTTCCCGGCGTGAAGACCGCACTCTTTCTGGGTGGCTTCTTCCCACCACCAACGACCTTCGCGCTCATGCTGTCCTGGCAGGACAGGGCGGGTGCACGGCTGACAGCCGATGCTCACGAACCCGTTCTCATGCAGCTCGTTATAAGGTGCCTCGGTCATCCGGATGTAATCCCAAACTTCTTTTGAGGTCCAGTTCGCGAGCGGATTGAACTTCACCAATGTCTTATCGTCCGTCGAGAAGGCGGTGTCCACCTGGACAACCGGCACATCGTTGCGGGTGCCCGGGCTCTGGTCTTTGCGCTGCCCGGTAATCCAGGCGTCAACCTTTGCCAGCTTGCGGCGCAGGGGGTTGACCTTTCGAATGCCGCAGCACTCGCTGTGGCCGTCCTCATAGAAGCTGAAAAGGCCCTTCCTGTTCACCAGATCCTGGACCTCGCCGGCATCCGGAAAGAGAACCTCGATCTCGATGCCGTAGTGCTTGCGCACCTGCTCCACAAACTCGTAGGTCTCCGGATGCAGGCGGCCTGTATCGAGGGTGAAGACTTTCAGGTTATCGGTGAGCTTGTGCGCCATTTCTATCAGCACAACGTCTTCTGCGCCACTGAAAGAGATCGCAATGTTGTCGTACTGTTTCAGGGCGGTCTTGAGAATCGAACGGGGGCTCTGGCCTTCGAGCTCTTCCCGCAGGGTTTGTATATCGGTCATGGCCCGGGATTGCCTTATCTGGATGTGCGAAAGGATCTAACTTAGCGAAAAGGCTATCATTAAATGCCTCATAGCCTGAAGGAATGACGATCTATATGGTTATTCCTCAGGTAAAAACATGGGTTTACACTTCGTCGATGCAATCCTGCCCGGTTTTTCTTATCATACGCTCCGAAGAGCGGCAGGCGGAAAGACCTCTGTTGCCCACTACCAATCAAACAGGAGATCGTTGTGGAACTGGCATGCCTTGACCTGGAAGGAGTATTGATCCCGGAAATCTGGATCGCGTTCGCCGAAAAAACCGGTATTGAAGAGCTCAAGGCGACTACCCGCGACATTCCGGACTACGATGTGCTGATGAAGCAGCGTCTCAAGTTGCTGGACCAGCACGGGTATGGGCTGCCCCAGATCCAGGAAGTGATCGGCGAGCTGGACCCGCTTCCCGGTGCCCGGGAGTTCCTGGACTGGTTGCGCGAGCGTTTCCAGGTGGTGATTCTGTCCGACACCTTCTACGAATTCGCCATGCCCCTGATGAAGAAACTGGGATACCCGGCCTTGCTTTGCCACAAGCTGGAGGTGGCGGAAGACGGTCAGATCACCAACTACCTCCTGCGCCAGCGTGATCCGAAACGCCAGTCAGTCAGGGCGTTCCAGCTGCTGAACTATCGGGTGATCGCTGCCGGAGATTCCTACAACGACACCACCATGCTGGGCCAGGCCGAAGCCGGGATCCTGTTCCACGCGCCGCAGAACGTGATTGACGAGTTCCCTCAGTTCCCGGCGGTACATAACTTTGAGGACCTGAAGCAGGAGTTTCTCAAGGCGAGTGCGATTCACAGCGCCTGATTCGAGAACTCCGAATACGGGGTCAGAACAAAGCCTTCTTCTGACCCCGTATTCGCGTGGCCTAAAGTTTACTCAATAACCAAACCTTCCAGAAAGCGCATCAAAGGCCCGACCTTCGCCAGAGTTTCCTGATACTCGGCCTCGGGATCTGAATCCGCAACAATACCGCCACCGCCCCAGCAACGAATGGTCCCCTTGCCGTCGCACAGCATGGTGCGGATGGCAATGTTGCTGTCCAGTGTGCCATCCAGCCCGCGATAGAAAATCGAGCCGCAATAGGGGCCTCGCCAGTGGGGCTCCAGCTCCCGGATGATTTCCATTGCGCGTATCTTGGGTGCGCCGGTGATTGAGCCGCCCGGGAAGGCGTCAAACAGGGCTTTCATGGGCGTGACGCCGTCCGCCAGTTCGGCGCGGATGTGGCTCACGAGATGGTGCACGTTGCGGTAGGACTCCAGGGCAAAGAGCTTGTCCACTGTTACGGTGCCGGTTCTGGCGTTCAGGCTCAGGTCGTTGCGAAGCAGGTCAACGATCATCAGGTTCTCAGCGAGATCCTTTTCCGATCCCTCCAGTTCCGTGGCATAGGCTGAATCGGCTTCCGGAGTGCCTCCCCTTGGCCGTGTGCCCTTGATGGGACTGGTGGTTACGGTGCGATCGTGTATTTCGAGAAAACGCTCGGGAGAGACTGATAATATGGAGGCGTTGCCGGCCCGGATAAAACCACTGTAGGGCGTGGGGTTTGCTTCAGCCAGGGCCTGAAACGCCAGCCAGGGCTCACCAGAGTACTGTCCGGAAAACTCCTGGGAAAGGTTCGCCTGGTAGCAATCGCCCGCGTCAATGTACCCGCGTATCGATCTGACACTTTCCTTGAATGCCTCCGGAGTTTGCCGGGGCAGAAAGTTTGCGTTCATCCGCCAGCGGCATGCCACGCCGCCTGGTCCTGTACGGAGCCACTGTTCAATGGTGTTACGGATTTCGCCGGGGCATTCCGGATGAACCCACAACCAGTACTGGCCGGTTCGGCGGTTGTGGCTGGCTGTCCAAAGGTAAAAACCTGTGAACAGCAGGGGTGGCGTCAGTGGTGGGCACAGCGCCGCGAGCCGCTTCTCCTTCACATACCCCAGTTCATAGCTCAGAAAGCCCAGCCAGCCGCCAGAGAGGCATTGAGGGCTGGAAGCGGTTTCTATCTGATACTGACTGACCCGTTTCTCCATATCCCGGGCAAGATCGTCAGTGCAGAAGTCTGGCTGGACCGGATGCCAGACTGTTTTGACTTCAAGGGCCCGTGCGGAAAACCCGCTGCAGCTGCCTCTCGAAGGACCAGGACCAACGCTACCGATGTAGGCAAAGTCCTTTTCCCGGCAGGCATGGGCGAGCAGGCGCTGGTACGCCTCCCGGTTTAGTTCACGCATGGTTGCCGGGTTCAAGGTTCCTCCGGAATCTTCGAGAAATGATAAACAGCACACAAAACGGGCGTTGTAGGGTTTGTTGGGCCACTGATCTAATGAAAGGCAGTTCCAGTCGAACGCCCATGGGAGAAGCCTAGGGTTATTCTAACCGAGTTTGGCCGTCACCCTTAAACTTAAAACAATTCAATGCTCGCTGGGTCAGTGCCCGCGGGAGTGTTTACGGAAAGAGCGGAGTTTGTCCATGATCAAGCTAAAGCACGATGTGATAAGTGTCCTCGCCTTTTTTGCAGTTCTTTTGGTTATTCCTGGTTTCGTTTCGGCCCAGGACAATGAGCGGACTGACAAGGAAGTGAAGCAGATGATTCAGAAGCAGTTTGAGCGGATGTACGAGAAAGGCGTTGAGAATCTCTCGGATCGAATCGTGGTTTCCGGTGGCGTAAAGCCGTTTGCGGTTGTGACGGATACCGGTGACAAGGTAAAGGCTATCCGGATCAAACAGGCGGAGGAAATGCCAGCCGAGATGGCCCTCGAGGTACTCCGCCGTTCTCTCGTTGCGCTGGTCAAGAAGGGCAAGATCGGGGCAACCGCCATCTTCTACACCGCGGATAACCCCAACAAGGAGGCCAATGCCGAGAAGGTTCTGGTGGTCGAGATGGAGCATATCTTCGGGCCGACTCTGGCCCAGTTGGTTCCATTCACGATCAAGGACGGAAAAGCAACGTATGGCGAACAGGTCGTTGTGGATATGAAGAAACAGATATTCAACATCAAGGTTGATGAAGAAGCTGCTGAATAACCACTTTCATGTCGGACAATCTAATTATTGGTTACTGTGAAGGTGGTCACGGAACATTTTGTTACCTCTGACGTACTCTGTAGCTGTGCAGATACAAAAGTAAACCAAACAGTCTGCATGTATGGAAATAACAACAATTTGTTCCGTAAAGGAGAACGTTATGAAAGGCCTGAAGAAACTTGCACTGGCAACTGCCGTTGCTGCAGCTCCGTTTGCAGCCCACGCTGACCTGAAAGCACTGGATGACAGTGCCATGGGCAACGTGACCGGCCAGTCTGGTGTAACCATTGAACTGGAAACTGAAGTAAGCATCGGTGAGTTCCGCTACACCGACGAAGGTTACCTCTCAGTGAACGACATCTACATTGGTGGCGGCTCTGTTGAGCGTGACGGCGATAACAACGTGACAGGCGTATCCGGAAAGCTGGATGATCTGTTGATTGATATCGATGTCGAAGCGGATGGTGACGCATACATCGACGTTCACAGCATTTCCGGTGCTCCCATCGACTACGCAGTTGGTGTGGGTTCTGCGTCATTGCACGCGACGGACGGCAGCGGCGATAGCACTCTTCTTGCCAGCAATATCGGCATCGAAGGTGGGCTGGCTCAGTTGAACATCCGTGTTGATACAGCTACAGATGACCTGATCATGAACGTTGGCTTTAACGTCACGCAAATGGACATGGACGTAGACTTCCTTGGCGTTAACATCCGGGATATGCGAGTAATGGGTGCGAACTTCCTGGAAACAGGTGGCGCCGGTGTTGATCCTACTGACCCGTCAACCTTTGCTAATGCGTATGCCTTGGCTACGATCACCGTAGGTAAAGGTACCTCTGCTGCGACTGGTAACGATGCCCTTGAGATTTCTATTCCAGATTTCCAGGCTGACATCATTGTAGGTGCAGTTGAGATCGGTGGCGCCTCCATTGGTTCCTTCCAGATGGATAACCTCGCCGTGACCAACACCAACATGAAGGTCTATGGTCATTAATCTGACCTGATACCAAAGTTGGTGAAACGCCCCGCTTTGCGGGGCGTTTTTTGTTGGCCTGAGAAAGCAGTGGCCCAATAAAAACGGCAGCCTGGGTTGGCTGCCGTTTTCAGATCCGGGCGGTCAACGCTACGCTACTGATCCGGCACCGCGATCGAAAGATCAAACCCGCCACCAGGCCTTGGCGTCAGGGTAATTGGCCCTTCATTAATCGCCTGTGGCACCTCTATCCGATCTATCCCGGGCGGATTGCCGATGCTGAAGTTCAGGTTCTGGCCGTCAAAGCCAATGCCCAACTGATCGTTCAGGAATGTCTGGGTGAAGGGCTCTTCGGGAATCTGGGCCTGCTGTCCGAAAATCAGTGGTGGCAGGGTGGGAGTGAATTCTGCAGGCGGCTGGGCGCGAGCAAGTTCTTCCTGCGGGAGGAGCAGGGCCCGCCGAAGGAATTCTTCTTCCGCACTTTCCAGGGCGTCTGTTCTGCCTTCATCCCTATAACGCTGCAGCGCATCCCGGTAAGCTTCCTCTTCGGATTCGGTCAGAACCGGTTCGCCGGGTGAGATTGTCAGGGAGCGGATAATCCTCTGCCGGTCAGCTTCGGTTTTCTGGCGCTCTTTGGGCACAACAATAACGGCCGAATCCTTAACGTAGGTTTCGACCATTTCATCGGAGGTCATGGTCTGAACGCCACCAAAGGCGGGTATAGCAACAACCAGGCCGCTGATGGCGGTGGTGAGCAGGTGTTGGCGTTTCATGATAAGGCCCCTTGTCGTTTGAAAGCACGCTCCCTGAGTCGAGTATTCGGTTTGTAGGACAGGAATTCAAGCGGCAATATCCGCGATTGTGATCAGAATTCGCAAATTTCAGGTACTGTTAACAATCAGGGGAAAATCATGATCGAATACCATGAACTTTTTTAGCATTGCGTGGCCTCACTGACACTATGAGAAAACTGTTCAGAAACCGATGGCTGCGCTGGATCAACCGACGAATTCCACGGTCGGATCTCCAGTCCTTCAGCCAGAAAAACATCTTTATACTGCCGACCGGTGCTGGCGTTGTGTTCGGGCTCCTGCTCGTCATCATGTTGCTAACCGGCATCAATTATCAGAACAGCCTGATTTATCTGAGCACGTTTCTGCTGGGCGCCGTGTTTGTCGGAGCTATGCACCAGACCCACCGCAATCTTTCGGGCCTTGCGTTGACACTCGTTCAGCCGGGGGAGGGGTTTGCAGGAGATGACATTCCTTTTCGGTTTCGTCTGACGGCTGGCCGGGATGATGCAATTGCCATCGTGCTTTCGTGTGAGGATTCGGCTCATGCACCGGTGCACGTTCATTCGGGCCAGGCTCAGGATGTCAGCCTGCCTGTTCATTCGGCGCATCGCGGGTATTTGCGCCCCGAGCAGGTTCGCATTGAAACCCGGTTTCCGTTCGGGCTTCTCAAAGCCTGGTCGTGGATTCGACCTGTGTCGGCAGGCGTCGTATTTCCCAGGCCAATCCCCGCGCCGGAGGCATTCAGCACCGTCGAGGATGGCGAGGAGTCGGCGGAGGCAAGGTCCGTTGAGGGCAATGACCACGCGGATATCCGGCCCTGGCGGGAGGGGGATTTAAGTCAGCGGGTGCTTTGGAAGCGGTTCGCCCGAACCGGACAAATGGTTGTGGCAGACTGGGAGGGTGAACAAGGCAGTCCCTACTGGCTGGATTTCAACGCTTACCCGGGAGCAGACCATGAATTGCGGTTGAGCTATCTGGCATTTCTCGTGAACGAACGGGGCAGAACCGGCGAGCGGTTTGGGCTGAATCTTCCGGGACAGGTCATCGAACCGGATTCCGGCCCTGCCCACGTGGCGAGATGCCTCAGGGTATTGGCAACCTGGGGAGAGGAACGCCCTCGGGATACCACTGCACAAGCCCATGGGACCCGAAAAAAACCGGCAGGTGAAACATCACGCATTATGGCGGAGGGTCGGGTTTGAGTTTTCTGGATCGCCTGCTTGGCCAGGAATCGGATGGTGAGACCTCAACAAATTTGCCATCCAGGGCCCTGGTTTGGTTGATCGGCAGCTTTGCCTTGCTGTTGTCGCCCCAGTGGGACCGGTTACCTCTCTGGCTTATTGCCGCCTGCGCGGTGTTGGCGGCGTGGCGCTGGCTGGCACAGTACGGGCGGGTACGGCTTCCGGGTCGCTGGTTGAGAACCGGGATCATGCTGGTCCTGATTGGTGTCTATGTGGCAACGGTCCAGGGGCGTTTCACCGTGGATACCGCCGCTTCCTTTTTTGTACTCGCCGTGGGCCTGAAGTGGTTGGAAACCCGCTCCGTACGGGATTTCTATGTTCTGTTTTTCATCCTGGTTTACCTTGCCAGTGTGAACTTCCTGTTCCACCAGGAAATTCTCTGGGCGGCCGTTAACTTCACCGGAATAGCGTTACTCCTCGTAGGGCTCCAGGTGCTTAACGCGCCTGAGCTTCCGGAAGGGATGACATCCAGTTGGCGCCGGCTGGGTGGAATGTTCCTCAAGACAATGCCGATTGTGATCCTGTTGTTTGTTTTCTTCCCAAGGATGTCGCCCCTGTGGAGTGTGCCTCTGGTTTCGGGCGAGGCCCGCACGGGCATCAGCGATACCATGAGACCCGGCGACATCTCCAATCTCGCCCAGAGTAGTGAGCGGGCGTTCCGGGCTACGTTTGGCGGCGACATTCCTGCCTATCGCGACCGGTATTGGCGAGGCCTGATTCTTGACTATCTGGATGGCGAGACCTGGCGACAGGGTCAACGGGATGAGTTCCAGAATCTGGGCCGGGTTGCCGTCGACGGCGGCGTGGGCGAGCTGAATGGAAATGAATACGATGTGCTTCTGGAACCCACTGACCAGCGCTGGGCCTTCGCACTGGAGAACTCCAGCGCGGTGTCAGACAACGTGTTTGAAGATCGTGCCGATCTCTTCCGTTTCCGACGGCCTGCAGACAGTTCCGTCCGCTATCGGCTGGCGCTGGATGAGGAGACCTCAACGGCTGAAAATCAGAGTCCGGCGGAGTTGCGCCGGTACCTCCAGTTGCCCCGGGAAGGCAACCCGAGGGCACGTGAACTGGCCCGGGACCTTCGTGAAAGCATGGGCGATGAACAGATTGTCCAGACCCTGATGAAGCGGTTTCGCGAGCAGGAATATTTCTACACTCTGAGGCCGCCGGCCATGCCGGATGACGGCATTGATTCCTTGCTGTTCGATGAGAAAAGAGGCTTCTGTGCCCACTATGCGGGCGCAACCACCTTTGTTTTAAGGGCTGCCGGTATACCCGCGAGGGTTGTGGTCGGTTACCAGGGGGGCGAAAGCGGTGCCGGGGGTGAATACCTGATCGTACGCCAGTACGATGCCCATGCCTGGGTTGAAGCCTATATTGAGGGGCGAGGATGGGTGAGGGTCGACCCTACCGCAGCCATCGCTCCGGACCGCATTGAATTCGGGCTCAGGGACGCTGTTGCCGAGGAAGGGTCGTTCCTCGAGAACGATTGGGCTTCGCCCCAGCGTTATGCCGATGTGGCGCTGGTGCAGTGGGCAAGCCTGCAGCTGGACCGGATCAATTACCAGTGGCAGCGATGGGTCGTAGGGTACCAGGGCCAGAGCCAGATGGACCTTATGTCGAGGCTGCCCGGTAGCTTTGGCATGCGTGAGCTGGGCTATATGACGGCAGGAATCGTCGGAGCAGGGTTGCTGATCGCCGGGCTGATTTCCGCGCTCCAGATGCGCCGGGGGGAGCGACGAGACGGGTTTCGCCGCGTTGTCGACACCTGGCATCGGCTGTGTGCCAGTGCCGGTGTTCCCGTTCGCCATGGTGAAACGCCGTCCGTGCTGGCTTCAAGGCTGGCGAAAGCGGAACCCGCTGCAGCGGACTCGGCCAGGCTTTTTGCCCGGATGGTCAACAGCCATTACTATAGCGCTGGCAACGATAAAGAAGGCGGTGTAGAGCTGAAGCGAATGCGCCGCCTGCTCGCCACTATGAAGCGTCAACTACGGAAGCGCCAATTGCGCAGATCCAGGACCCGGACAGGAAAGCCCAGTGACTGACATTGCCCAAGAAATGCCCTGGCTCAGCCGTGCCTGGCAAACGGTTCAGAGCCGGGTGGCAAACGACAGACTTCCCCATGCCCTGATTCTTGCAGGTGAGAGAGGGGTCGGTAAGCGGGCCTGGGCCGAGGCTGTTGGCGGGTTGCTTTTGTGTGACAAACCCCAGAACCGCGAAAGCGGTCAGCCGATCGCCTGTGGTCACTGCAAACAGTGTGAGCTTCTTTCTGCGTCGAGTCATCCGGATATCCGGATCTATGCACCGGAAAAATCCCGTATGGTAAAGGTCGATCAGGTGAGGGCGCTTTCGTCGTTTGCGGTGGCCTCTCCCCAGGTAGCCCACCATAAGGTGGCTATCATTGATCGTGCAGACCAGTTGAACATCAATGCGGCAAACGCGTTGTTAAAGACGCTCGAAGAACCTTTGCCAGACGTGACCCTGATCCTGCTTCAGGAAAGTGGCCGGCCCGTTTTGCCCACCATCCGCTCCCGATGCCAGACGTTGTCTGTGCCTGTGCCCGCCAACAGCGAGGCGAACCAGTGGCTCGCGAACCGTGTTCAGGAACTCCCCGAGGACGAGAGGCCGTCTGCAGATGTTCTTGCCAAGGCCCTTATGCTGTCGGGTAATGCGCCGAGACTGGCCCTTGAGTATGCAACCGGCGACTTTATTGGATTGCGGGATGCGGCGCTGGAGCGGTTCAAGGCGTTCATGAAGTCGAAGGTTCCGATCGGTGAAGCAGCCAAGGCCTTCAAGGCAATGGGTCTGGAGGATTCGCTCTGGTTGTTTGAAACCTGGGCAGCGGATCTGGCCCGTTTGATCGCGGGAGGCAACGGGCAGGACACCGATGCGGCGGATATGCTCGGATTCCTCGCCAGAACCACGCCAGCCTGGCGGGCTCATGAGTTGCTGGAGATGGTAAAGGAATCCCGGGCGGCCGGTGTCTACAACGCCAGCCCGGAACTGGAGGCGAGCCGGCTCCTGATTGCCTGGCAAAAACTGATGCCTGTCAAGCGCCCCGCGGCCTAGGCAGCCTTTGCCGGCAGGATTGCGCCTTTGGGGGTAACAGCTGCTATGATTCCGGAATGAAAGGGATTTTCAAATCCCGTTAACCGTTTAAAACGATCTAACAGAAAGGTGTCAGATATGGGGCCCGGATTTGGTGCGCGCAGTGGCATTCTTACCCTGACGATAAAAGACAAGGCAGTGCTGTATGCGGCTTACATGCCGTATATTCGCCAGGGTGGTCTGTTCATCCCGACCCAGAAACAGTATCAGTTGGGCGATGAGGTTTTCCTGCTTCTCAACCTGATGGACGAGCCGGAGAAAATACCGGTTGCAGGCAAGGTGATCTGGATAACACCAAAAGGAGCCCAGGGTAATCGGGCTGCAGGCATTGGTGTCCAGTTCAACGGCGACGACGAAACCGCCCGTACCAAGATTGAATCCTACCTGGCAGGCTCGCTGAGTTCGGATCGGCCAACCCACACGATGTGAAGGCGGGGCCTGCATGAACGATACGGCAATGCCCATCGAAACGGCTGGAAGCCGGGCAGGGCGTGAAGAAACCGGACAAACCACTCAGGCATTCCGGGAATCCGAGTGGAAACTCAGGAATCTGACGCTGGCCGGCCTTAGCTGGCCCGCAACCGATGGGGCCCGGCATGATATCCCGATCATCATGCTGCACGGCTGGCTGGATAACAGCCTTACCTTCGTAAAACTTGCGCCGGAACTCGCTCACCTGGGCCCCGTGTATGCGCTGGATTTCGCCGGCCACGGCCATTCAGGCCACCGACCGGAGGGCCAGAGCTACCTGTTGATGGACTATGTGGCGGATGTTGCGGAGCTGATTGAACGCTACTTTCAGGAAACTCCGGACGGCCGGGTTCGCCTGGTTGGCCACTCCCTTGGCGGTATCGTGGGCGCCCTCTATGCCGCGGCATTTCCGGAGCGGGTTCGAGATCTGGTGATGATCGACAGCCTGGGTGCACTCAGCCGGCCGGTCAGCGAGACCATTCCCCAGCTGACAAAGGCCATCAAAAAGCGCATTGCCGGCTCTGGCCGACAGGTGGTCTATCCCGATATCGCCACGGCAGCCAAGGCCAGGGAAGGTGGGTTGAGCCCGCTTAGCCCGGAAGCCGCTCTCACGCTCATCCCCCGAAACATGAAACCGCAGGATGGCGGTTACGTCTGGCAAACCGACCCCCGGTTGCGGCATCCGTCACCGTTGATGATGACAGAAGATCAGGTGCTGGCCTCCCTCGCTGCCATTGAAACCCGGGTGCTTTTTGTCAGAGCCGATCAGGGGCTGCTGTCGTACAGAAAGGATCTGGATAAACGTGCCGACGCTATCACCAATCTCCAGATTGCGAACGTACCGGGGGGT
Organism: Marinobacter sp.; assembly: GCF_041687235.1. Classification (GTDB taxonomy): domain Bacteria; phylum Pseudomonadota; class Gammaproteobacteria; order Pseudomonadales; family Oleiphilaceae; genus Marinobacter. The sequence continues at coordinate 108,046 of NZ_JAWLCH010000006.1, forward strand.
CACCACTGCCATCTTGATGGCGAGACCAGTCCGGTTTTAACAGCCATCAGACAATTCCTGGAAAATGAGTAATCGCTTGCTGAAACTATTTTTTATACGTCTTGTTGCTGCAACCACCTGTTTGCTGGTGCTGCCGTCCACAGGGTGGTCGGCCCCGGAAGAGATTCCGGAACCCTTTCCTCAATCCACGCTGGAAAACACGGTGGGTATTGACTCCTCGGGACATCTGGTTCTTTTCAGTCCCGTTCGGGAGGTGAATAACGAAATTCGCTCTGAAACCATGGCCCGCCTCCCCGTCGAGGGAGAGGGGCGTTTGTACCAGGTAAACCGGGATTCCAGTCGCCAGAAGGCCCGCGATCACTACCTGGGTCAGCTGCGCCAGAGAAACGCCCAGATTTTATTCGAATGTTCCGGAATCCGGTGTGGGCGCAGCAATGTCTGGGCGAACCAGATCTTTGATCAGTCGGTTCTGTTGGGCAGGGATGCAACCCAGGATTACCTGGTTGCCGGCACAGTTACGGAAGACGGCGCCCGTTGGCTGACCCTTATCTATACCGTTACCCGGGGCAATCTTCGGGAATATGTCTGGGTGGAGCATCTGAGGGTTGAATCCGGAGCCACCATCCCCGGCTTTGGCAGCGTATCCAGTCGGATTGCGGGCCCAATCGTTGTTCCCTGGCAGGGCGGTGTAACCTATCGTTTCGATTGGCAGGCGACGGACCGCAGGCGCCTAAACGACCTGGCCCGGGAAGAGGGAACGGTCGTTGTCCTGGTGGGCTATTCTGTTCTGGAAACCGATGAATCGTTTAACGATGCCATGGACCGCGCTCGTGCCGCCACAGAGTCACTCTCGGAATTATTATCAAAAACCGGTGTTTCCCGTAGCCAGCAGGAAACGATCGTAGTTGGGCCGGCGGGTGTGTTCAGTGAGCCTGATCGCCAGGGTGATCGGGTGGAAGTGGTTGTGATCTCGAGGTAAAGGCTATGGGTGGTTCAAAGGATGACGATCAGGAAAAGAAGGACAGGCCCTCAGAACGAGACCCGCAGGACAATGTGTCCAAGGTCCTGAAAAGTTCCGATGTTTCAGCGACTCACGCACCGGCCAATCCCGAAAAAGTGGACCACCGGAACAAGCCCCGTAAGACCGTCGCACTTACGTTGGGGAGTGGTGGTGCCCGTGGCTATGCCCATATTGGAGCCATCGAGATACTGATCGAGCGAGGCTACGACATTGTTGCCATCTCCGGCTGCTCCATGGGCGCTTTGATTGGCGGCATGTACGGTGCCGGCAAGATGCAGGACTACAAGGACTGGGTTACCGGCCTGGGCCAGTTTGATGTGCTGAAACTGCTGGATGTTACCTTCAATTCCGTTGGCGCGATTCGTGGCGAAAAGATTTTCTCTGTCGTCAGGGATATGCTGGGGGACACCCGGATCGAAGACCTCCAGATTGCTTTTACCGCTGTGGCCACGGATCTTCTGGGTCACAAGGAAATCTGGTTTCAGGAAGGTCCCCTGGATCAGGCCATTCGCGCCTCGGTGGCTATACCCAGTGTCGTGACGCCTTTGGTCCTGAACGGCAGGGTTCTGGTTGACGGGGCCTTACTCAATCCGCTGCCGATTATCCCGACCATCTCCTCCCACGCCGACCTGATTGTTGCCGTCAACCTCAGTGGTGAGGATGACCGTCGCCGGCGGATTCCGGATGCTGCCTTCGCCCCCGTTCAGGACGAAAGCTCCGACGTCGACGAGTGGGTTGATAACATCCGTGAGAAGGCCTCGCGCTGGTTTGACTGGGACGCCCTCAAATCACTGACAGCCCGAAAGCCGGATAACGGAGACAGCCCGGAGGAGAAAATCAGCCGGGCAGTCCAGAAGAAAGCGCATCAGAAACCGGGCGATAAGAAACCGGGCGGCAAGAAAAGCCAGGAAGAGCACGAAACCATCGACTGGGACAAGCTTGGTATCGGAAAATTCGACGTGATGAACCTCACCATCGAAACCATGCAGAGTGCGCTTGTACAGTACAAGATTGCGGGCTATCCGCCGGATCTACTGGTCAACATACCCAAGAATGCCTGTCGCAGTTACGACTATCACAAGGCGCCGGAACTGATTCAACTGGGCCGGGAGCGGATGGCAGCGGCTCTGGACCGGTTTGAGGAGAGCCGCAACAGTTCGGGCCCGTTGGCGATCTGACGGATTTGCCGCCCCGTTGCATCCGGTGGGCTGCAGTTGGGCCGATAAACAGCGTATAATCCGGCGCTGACACGCTCTCGCACAGGATTTACGTTTGTGACCAGTCCCATTGACGATCTCCACAGCGTTCGGGATTACCTCCGCTACGCGTCTTCACAGTTTGCTGCTTCGCCGCTGTTTTTCGGCCACGGCACAGACAACGTCTGGGATGAGGCCGTTCAGCTGGTCATGCGCAGCCTGCACCTTCCTCTCGAGAATAATACGGTATTCCTGGATGCCCGCCTTACCCGGCAGGAGCGGGAACTTGTTCTGGAGAGAATCCGCAGGCGCGTAAACGAACGCGTGCCTCTGGCCTATCTGCTGGGCGAAGCCTGGTTCATGGGGATGCCATTCCACGTGGATGAGCGGGTGCTTGTACCGCGATCCCCCATCGGAGAACTGATCGAGAACGGCTTCCAGCCCTGGCTGGGTGACAAGCCTGTGGCTCGTATCCTTGACCTGTGCACGGGGAGCGGCTGCATCGGAATTGGTGCTGCATCCGTTTTCCCGGACGCGCAGGTAGATCTCTCTGACATTTCGGCAGACGCGCTCGCAGTGGCCGAATCGAATATCGAGTTTCACGGAGTCTGCGGTCGGGTTCATACCGTACAATCGGATGTGTTTGAAAATATTGAAGGCCGGTACGATATCATCGTGAGCAATCCGCCTTATGTGGATGCAGGGGACCTTTCCAGCATGCCGGATGAATACCGCCATGAGCCGGAACTTGGGCTGGCCGCCGGGGACGATGGCCTGGATATCGCCCACAGGATCATTGCGGGCGCCGCTGACCATCTTACCCCCGGCGGTCTCCTCATCGTGGAGGTGGGCAACAGCTGGGTTGCCCTGGATGAAGCCTATCCGGATCTGCCACTTACCTGGCTGGAGTTCGAGAATGGCGGCGATGGCGTTTTTCTGATTACCGAACCGGACCTGCGCCAGTGGCAGGCTACCAGTTAATCTGAATTCTCAAAAAAGCTGAACAAGATACTGAATTATGTCGGGAAATTCTTTCGGAAAATTGTTTACGGTTACCTCATTTGGCGAGAGCCACGGGCCGGCGCTTGGGTGCATCATTGATGGCTGTCCTCCGGGGCTCGAGCTGTCGGAAGCCGATATGCAGCGGGATCTGGATCGCCGTAAACCGGGGACCTCCCGGCACACAACCCAGCGGCGCGAAGCTGATGAGGTAAGAATCCTTTCCGGTGTGTTTGAGGGCAAGACCACGGGCACCCCGATCGGGTTGTTGATTGAAAATACCGACCAGCGTTCGAAGGATTACTCCAAGATATCCGAGCAGTTCCGCCCGGCCCATGCCGACTACACCTATATGCATAAATACGGTGTGCGCGATTATCGTGGTGGCGGCCGTTCATCAGCACGGGAAACGGCCATGCGTGTGGCGGCCGGGGCAGTGGCGAGGAAATTCCTGGAGCAGCGTCTGGGTATCCGGATTCGCGGGTATTTGTCCCAGCTTGGCCCCATCAAGGCCGAAAAGCTGGATTGGGATCAGGTCCATCAGAACCCGTTTTTCTGCCCGGATGCAGACAAGGTCGCCGAGATGGAGGCCTATATGGATGCACTTCGCAAAGAGGGTGATTCCATCGGAGCTCGCATCAATGTGGTTGCCGAGGGCGTACCGCCGGGGTTGGGCGAGCCTATTTTTGATCGTCTGGATGCCGATCTTGCGCACGCACTGATGAGCATCAATGCTGTGAAGGGCGTAGAGATCGGCGCCGGTTTCGACTGCATCGATCAGAAGGGCACGGAGCACCGTGATGAGATGACGCCGGAGGGCTTCCTGTCGAACAATGCCGGTGGTGTGCTGGGTGGCATTTCTTCAGGCCAGCCGATTGTTGCCAGTATCGCGCTTAAGCCTACATCGAGTCTGCGTTTGCCGGGCCGGAGTATTGATGTGAATGGCGATCCCTGTGAAGTGATCACCACCGGGCGGCACGATCCCTGTGTTGGGATCCGGGCGACGCCGATCGCGGAGGCGATGATGGCCATTGTGTTGATGGACCATTATCTGCGGCATCGGGGGCAGAATGCGGATGTATCGGTTGCTACGCCGGTGATTGGTCAGCTCTGAGTTTGCTTTTTAAGGTTTGGTGAAACTGCTGTGGCGGGCTCTATTGCCCAAAAAACGCCCGTAAATACCCCTGCGGGGTCCAGTCAGCAATCACAGATTGCTGTCGTTCGGCTGTCGCATGAAGCTCCGCTTCATAGGCGCTCGGCCTCACCCCTGTAGGGCTTGGTCGCGCCATCCCTGGCGCTCCACATTTTTGGGCGGCCAGCCCCGCCGAAGCCACCAGTCCTTTTCGATAGGCGAGCCGTCCATGCAGGTCGGATTAGCCAAAGGCGTAATCCGACAGCACGCCAACGCTCTGTCGTCGCGAATCTGATTCTTTGGTACCGATAAGAGGTTTCGTTATCTACTGGCGTCTTTCCAACCTCTATTTCTGGTTCTTTGCCCTCCTCGGTGGGCTCCTGCCGTACTGGTCCCTCTACCTCGAAGGCCAGGGATTTTCCTATCTTCAGATCGCCACACTGATGGCAACGATCCAGCTAACCAAAATCATCGCACCAAGCGTCTGGGGCTGGTTAGGCGACAAAACCGGCCAGCGGGTCCGTCTGGTCCGTTTCGGCGCTATCACCGGTTCGCTGTTCTTCGCCGGTGTATTCATGGAGCCAGGGTTCTATGGCCTGCTCCTGGTGATGCTGGCGTTCACCTTTTTCTGGAATGCCATCCTGCCGCTTTATGAAGTGATCACGCTTCGGACCCTGGGCGAACAGAGGGAGAAATACGGCCGGGTTCGGCTGTGGGGGTCGGTGGGGTTCATTGGCGCGGTGGCGCTGGTGGGCGGTTTGCTGGAGCTGGTGCCGATTCAGAATTTGCCCTGGCTGTTGTTACCGGTGTTCGCAGGCATCGCAGTCTCCGCGTTTCTTGTACCCGCCGAGCGGGGCGAGCGAAAGCCGCCGGCGCCAAAAGGCAGTCTGAAGGCGATTGTGACGCACCCGGCGGTGGTGACGTTTTTCCTGATGAATTTTCTGCTTCAGGTGTCGCATGGTGCTTACTACACCTTCTTCAGTATCCACCTGGAACAGCACGGATACGGAAAGCTGTCGATTGGTCTGTTGTGGTCGTTGGGCGTTGTTGCGGAGATTGCGCTGTTTCTGGTGATGCATCGTTTGACCCGTAATTTCACAGTTCGACAGATTGCGATTGGCGCGCTGACGTTAACCATGATCCGCTGGATCCTGATTGCCGAGGTAACCGATGTTGTTGCCGTGCTGTTGTTCGCACAGTTGCTGCATGCGGCGTCCTATGGTGCATTGCATGCCATTTCGGTTCAGTACATCCAGGGGTTCTTCGGCAAACATCATCATGGGCAAGGCCAGGCGCTGTACAGCGGGTTGACCTTTGGTGCCGGTGGAGCGCTGGGGGCTTGGCTATCGGGTTTTCTGGTGGATGGGGTCAGCACATCCGCAGCCTTCTGGGGCGGTGCCGCTGCCATGGCTATCGCGATCGTGATTACCTGGCGAGGGCTTCGGCCGCCACCCGCTCAGGGCGAGGGTTGATTCTCAGGCACGCTCTTCCTCCTGCACAATATCCAGCAGTGCGAGAGCCGCATTGCTGAGCTGTCTCCCGGACAACCCGATCCCGCCAAGAACCCGCGAAACCGGCTTGCCCACCTCCAGCACTCTCAGACTTTCATCAACCATGCGTAAGGGCAGAACACTCCAGCCCAGGCCAACGCTGGTCATCATTTTGATGGTTTCGAGGTAGTTGGTGGGCATCTGCGGATTCAGATGCAGGTTCGCCTCCAGAAACAGCCGGCTGACAACCCGATAGGTCGCGGTGCTGGTATCCGGAAGCAGTGCAGGGTGGCCCGCGAGATCCGACAACTCTGGCTTGCTGAGCAACGCCAGAGGATGCTCGGCGCCGGCCACAAACACCATCTGGTCCGGCCATTGGGCAAAAATATGAAAACTCGGCTCCATACTGTCGCTGAGCGTCACGAACGCCAATTCGGCGTTCCGCTTGCGCATCTGTTCATAGGCGGCATCGGATTCCATAAACTGAAGGTTGATGGACACCTGAGGGTATTCCCGTTTGAACCGTCGCAGCCAGTTCGGCAAATGGTGCAGGCCGATGTGGTGGCTGGCGATAATCTGCAGCTCGCCTTCTACCTGGCCGGAGTCCGGCGACAACGCCACCCGGGCATTGTGGATTTCGTCCAGTATCCGGCGGGCATGAGGCAATAGCCGGCTTCCAGCGTCGGTCAGCCGAATCTTGCGGTGGCTTCGGTCAATTAGACTGGTGCCAAGCTGGTTTTCCAGTGCGGCAAGGCGTTTCGAGATGGCCGGCTGTGTCAGGTGCAGGGTTTCCGCGGCTTCTGAAAAGGAGCCCTGATCAACGATTGTCAGAAAAGCTTTTAATGCGTTTGAGTCCACGGAATGGTCCTCTTTGGCCTGGAACGTTGGAGAAGGTTGCCTGGAGGGGCGAACCTCCCAAAACACGCCCGTGAATACATCCCTGTAGGGCTCGGTCGCGCCGTCCCTGGCGCTCCACGGTTTTGTGAGGCCCGCCCCTCCAGGCGCCCCGGGCAGCATTGAGGGCTGCACAATTGTCTGGGGAGCGGGTTGGGAGAGCACTTTCAAAACCGTAGAGGGCCAGGGATGGCCCGATTCGAGCCCACATGGATGTGCTTGTCGGCGTGTTTTGAAAGTGCTCTCCCAACCCGGGACCTTCGCCGAAGTATAACCAAAACGGATGCCAAAGATAAAAAACATGAATTGAGGTTATCCGGGTTCGGGCGGTAAGATAGCCATAACAAACGTGAGAACCAGAAACCCCCAGAGAGTGAGAGAGAACCATGGCGGGCAAGACCTTATACGACAAATTGTGGGACGATCATCTCGTCAAACAGCGGGACGACGGCTCCGCGTTGATTTACATCGATCGCCAGTTGCTGCACGAAGTCACATCACCCCAGGCATTTGAAGGCCTGCGGCTGGCCGGGCGAAAGCCCTGGCGGATTGATGCCAACATTGCGACCCCGGATCACAACGTACCCACCACCGACCGCGACCGTGGCGTTGAAGGAATTGTTGACCCGGTGTCCCGTATCCAGGTGGAAACACTGGACAAGAACTGCGACGAATTCGGGATTCTTGAGTTCAAGATCAAGGACCAGCGCCAGGGCATTGTGCATGTGATCGGGCCCGAGCAGGGCGCGACCTTGCCGGGTATGAGCATTGTTTGTGGGGATTCCCACACCTCCACCCACGGTGCCTTTGGCTGCCTTGCCCATGGTATTGGCACCAGTGAAGTTGAGCATGTGCTGGCCACTCAGTGCCTGGTTCAGCAGAAAATGAAGAACATGCTGGTGAAGGTGAATGGCAAGCTCGGGCCGGGTGTGACCGGCAAGGATGTGGTTCTGGCCATCATCAGCAAGATCGGCACCGCTGGAGGTACCGGCCATGCCATCGAGTTTGGTGGTGAGGCCATTCGGGGTTTGAGCATGGAAGCCCGTATGACCATCTGCAACATGTCCATTGAAGCGGGTGCCCGGGTTGGCATGGTGGCCGTGGACGACACCACCATTGATTACGTCCGGGGTCGTCCGTTCGCCCCGAAAGGTGAACAGTGGGATGCGGCCGTTGCCTATTGGCGTACCCTGCACAGTGATGAAGACGCGGTATTCGACAAGGTCGTTGAGCTTGAAGGTTCGGAGATCCAGCCTCAGGTGAGCTGGGGTACATCGCCGGAGATGGTTGTCGGGGTTGAAGGCAAGGTGCCGGATCCTGAGGCCGAAGCGGATCCCATCAAGCGTGAGGGTATTGTTCGGGCCCTGAAGTACATGGGGCTGAAGCCGAACATGCCAATCACTGACATCAAACTGGATCGGGTATTTATCGGATCCTGCACCAACAGCCGGATTGAGGATCTGCGTGAGGCAGCTGCCGTAGTGAAGGGTCGGAAGGTGTCGCCGATTCTGAAGCAGGCGATGGTGGTTCCGGGGTCCGGGCTGGTAAAGGCTCAGGCGGAGCAGGAAGGTCTGGACAAGATCTTTATCGAAGCTGGCCTCGAATGGCGTGATCCGGGTTGCTCCATGTGCCTTGCCATGAATGCCGACAAACTGGGGCAGGGGGAGCATTGTGCGTCCACCTCGAACCGGAACTTCGAAGGCCGTCAGGGTTTTGGTGGGCGTACTCACCTGGTGAGCCCGGCCATGGCAGCCGCTGCCGCGGTAACGGGACACTTTGTTGATGTCCGTGAGCTGATGAACTGATCCACAGGAGAGAACCATGCGCGCATTTACGCAACACCAGGGCGTTGTCGCCCCCATGGACCGTTCCAACGTGGATACGGACATGATTATTCCGAAGCAGTTTCTGAAGTCCATCAAACGCACAGGGTTTGGCCCGAATCTGTTCGATGAGCTGCGTTACCTGGATGAAGGCAAGCCGGATCAGGATTGCTCAACCCGTCCGATCAACCCGGATTTTGTCCTGAATCAGGACCGATACAAAAACGCCAGTGTACTCTTGGCACGACGCAATTTTGGCTGCGGTTCAAGTCGTGAGCATGCGCCCTGGGCCCTGGAGGATTTCGGTTTTCGGGTGATTATCGCTCCGAGCTTTGCCGATATTTTCTACAATAACTGCTTTAAGAATGGGCTGTTACCTATTGTTCTACCAGAGGAAGTTGTCGATCAACTGTTCAAGGAAGTCGAGCAGAGCGAAGGCTATCAGCTGGCAGTGGATCTGGAAGCCAGAACCGTGACCACCCCGTCTGGAGAAACCTTCACGTTCGAGGTGGACGATTTCCGCCGTCATTGTTTGCTGAACGGCCTGGACGATATCGGGGTCACTCTGGAAGATGCGGAGTTGATCCGATCTTACGAGGAAAGCCGGCGAAAGACGGCGCCCTGGTTGTTTGGCGCTGGCAGCTGAGTTTGGTGTCGGATTACGCTGGCGCTAATCCGACCTACCTGTGATCACACAGGATCATCAGAAAACGTAGGTCGGATTAGCCAAGGGCGTAATCCGACAGAGGCGCGTCAGAAAACACAATCAAGTAGGCCGGATTAGCCAAAGGCGTAATCCGACAGAGGCGCGGCAGAAAATACAATCAAGTAGGTCGGATTGGCCAAGGGCGTAATCCGACACAAAGGAATGGAACAAGGAAACAACATGTCCAGAACAATCCTGATGCTTCCCGGCGACGGTATCGGCCCGGAAATCGTCGCTGAAGCGGAAAAGGTGCTCCACAAAATCAATGATCAGTTCAATCTTGGCCTGAGTTTCGAGTCAGGCCTGGTGGGCGGTGCGGCGATCGACGCCACCGATTCCCCGCTTCCGGAAGAAACCCTCGAGAAAGCAACCAAGGCTGATGCCATCCTGCTGGGTGCTGTCGGTGGCCCCCAGTGGGACAGTCTGCCCATGGCCAAGCGCCCGGAGAAAGGGCTGCTGGGGCTGCGCTCTAACCTTGAGTTGTTCGCCAACCTGCGACCGGCAATTCTTTACCCGCAGTTGGCTTCCGCTTCGTCTCTGAAGCCGGAAGTTGTTTCCGGTCTGGATATCATGATCGTCCGGGAGCTGACCGGTGGTATCTATTTCGGCCAGCCTCGTGGCGTTCGAGAGCTTGAGAGCGGCGAGCGCCAGGGTTACAACACCTACGCCTACACTGAATCGGAAATTCGTCGTATTGGTCGGGTCGCGTTTGAAGCCGCTCAGCAGCGGGGCAAGAAGCTGTGCTCCGTGGACAAGGCCAACGTGCTGGAAGTGACTGTTCTGTGGCGGGAAATTATGAATGATCTGCGCCGGGAATACCCGGATGTAGAGCTGTCCCATATGTACGTGGACAACGCCGCTATGCAGCTCGTCCGGGCACCGAAGCAATTCGATGTGATTGTGACTGGCAACATGTTTGGTGATATTCTTTCCGACGAAGCGGCTATGCTCACCGGCTCCATTGGCATGTTGCCATCGGCGTCCCTGAACTCGGAAAAGCAGGGTATGTACGAGCCCTGCCACGGTTCTGCGCCGGATATTGCCGGCCAGGGCATTGCCAATCCGCTGGCTACCATTCTCAGTGCTGCGATGATGTTGCGGTACAGTCTGAATGAGGAGAAGGCCGCGGAAGCGATTGAAGCGGCCGTCAGCAAGGTTCTGGATCAGGGGCTGCGGACGGCAGACATTATGTCCGAGGGCGCGAAGAAGGTGTCTACCCGGGAGATGGGTGAGGCCGTTCTGGCTGCCTTGTAAACAGCCGCTTAAAATCTGAGCATTTGAGACCCGACGGCAACGGGACGCAGTTGCCGCGGGATCATCCATCCTGTCCCTGCCAGCGATAGAGGTAGAGGGCGGGCATAAAACGAGGTCTGAAGATCGCACATGAAGCGAGTTGGACTTGTAGGTTGGCGTGGCATGGTGGGCTCGGTCCTCATGCAGCGCATGCGTGAAGAAAACGATTTCGCCGATATCGAACCGGTGTTTTTCACCACGTCCCAGGCTGGCAAGCCTGCACCGGATGTGGGTAAAGACGGCGTTCCGCCTCTGCAGGACGCGTTTGACGTCGAGATTCTGAAAACCATGGATGTGATCGTGACCTGTCAGGGTGGTGATTACACCGGTGCGGTTTATCAGAAGCTCCGTGACGCGGGCTGGGAAGGTTACTGGATCGATGCAGCGTCCACGTTACGGATGGTAGACCATTCAGTCATTGTTCTGGATCCGGTCAACCGAAACGTCATTGACGCCGCGCTCGATAAGGGTGTGAAGGACTATATTGGCGGTAACTGTACCGTCAGTCTGATGATGCTGGCACTGGGTGGTCTGCTGGAGCAGGACCTGATCGAGTGGGTGTCCCCCATGACTTATCAGGCGGCTTCCGGTTCCGGGGCGCAGAACATGCGCGAGCTGTTGAACCAGATGGGCGAGCTGAACAAGAGCGTCAAGAGCGAGCTGGACGATCCTTCCTCCGCAATTCTGGAAATCGACCGCAAGGTGACTGAGACCATGCGTTCAGATGGTTTCCCGACCGAGCACTTCCAGGTGCCCCTGGCGGGCAGTCTTATTCCGTTCATCGACAAACAGCTCGACAACGGAATGAGCAAGGAAGAGTGGAAAGCGGGTGTTGAGACCAACAAGATTCTTGGTCGCTCCGATAATCCGATCCCCATTGATGGCATCTGTGTGCGGATTGGCGCCATGCGCTCCCATAGTCAGGCACTGACCATCAAGCTGAAGAAGGATCTGCCGGTTTCGGAAATCGAGTCGATTCTGGCCAAGGCGAACGACTGGGTGAAGGTGATCCCCAATGACCGCGATGCGACCATTGAGGAACTGACCCCTGCGAAGGTGACCGGAACCTTGAGCGTGCCCATTGGCCGTATCCGCAAGCTGACCATGGGGCCGGAATACATTTCCGCGTTCACTGTGGGTGATCAGCTGCTGTGGGGAGCGGCCGAGCCGCTGCGCCGTATGCTCCGGATCCTTCAGGAGCGTTAAAAATTGTTACACAGAGGCAATAAATGCCAACTGTGTCCGGTTTCGGTAAACCGGTGAGGGGGCGGAGGCTGATTTCGGTCTCCGCCCCTGTTATTTTCAAGAGCGCTAGGCAGTTCCGCGCGATTGATAAAAAAATGGTACAAGGATTGCGGCTGATTGATTGATAAAAGAGGTTTTATCAACAATACTTGCCGGACTGAATATTAAAAAGAACACATAATAACGAGAATTATCCAGACGGAAGTCATCCAACCTCGTCCGATTCTGTTTGAAAGAGAGCAGTAACGAATAACGGAGACTGGAAAGGAAAAAGCATGAAGGTACGCAAGCTTGCGGTTGCCCTGGCTCTGGCGGGAGGGCTCGGATCCGGCGTCGCACAGGCCCTTGGGCTGGGTGAAATTGAACTTCAGTCCTATCTGAATGAGCCACTGGACGCAGAAATTGTTTTGCGCCAAAGCAGTGGGGTCAATCCAGCGGACGTGTTCGTGAACATTGCCTCTGAACAGGCGTATGAGCGGGTGGGGCTGGATCGTAACCAGTTTCTCAGCAAGCTCAGGTTCCAGGTGGTTACCGGCAACGACGGCAGTCTTATTGTTAACGTTTCGTCGCGGGAGCCATTAAGGGAACCGTACCTGAACTTTTTGCTTGAATTGACCTGGCCAAGCGGCCGGTTGATGCGGGAATACGCCGTTCTGGTTGATCCGCCTGTTTACGCCGAAGAGTCCGGCGTGCAGGAGCAGGTTACCACCCCAGCGGCCTCTACCACAGAATCCGCCCGGCAACCGACGCAAACCCGCAGTGCCGAATCTGTGCGTCGACAGGCGCAGGCCGAGCAATCCCTGCGCACCGGCTATCAGGGTGACACTCTTGGGCCAACCAGTGCCTCAGACACTCTCTGGACCATTGCCTCCCGTGTGCGTCCGGACAGCAGCGTTTCCATGCAGCAGGTCATGCTGGCCATTCAGGATCTCAATCCAGACGCCTTTATTGGCAACAACATTAACCGCCTGAAGCGCGGTGAAGTTCTGCGTGTGCCGTCTCTCGACCAGATTCAGAGTCGCACCCGAGCCGAGGCTACCCGTGTGGTCGCCCGGCAAAATGAGGAGTTCCAGTCACCACAGCGTACGGTGGACGCGACTGACTCCCCGCAACAGCAGCCTGCAGCTCAGCAAGAGGGTGCGTCCGGTGGCGACGAACTGAAGCTGGTGGTTTCCGAGGAAACTGGCAGTGAGGCCAGCGAAGGTGGCTCGGCCGGTGGTGACAGCGAGTTGGCGGGCGGCGTTGATGCCGGCACCGCCGTCGCTATGGAAGAGCTTGAAAGCGCACGCCGTGAAAACGACGAACTGAACAGCCGGGTTCAGGACCTTCAGGATCAGGTGCAGACCCTGCAGCGTCTGATTGAACTCAAGAACACCCAGCTTGCCGAAATGCAACAGGCCACTGGCGATGAATCGCCGGAGCAGGCGGCGCCGATTGACGGTGAGGTGGCAGAATCGGAAGAACCCGCAGCGGATGAAGAGGCTACTGACGCAGCCACAGATTCCGAGATGCTGGCGGCCGACGCGGAATCAGAGGATGCTGCAGAAGCGACTGACACTGCTGACTCCGAGGCTATGGCGGATGACGCCGGTGACCTGACTGATTCCGGAGAGGCCACCGAAGATCCGGTTGTTGCCGATGCCGACTCGTCCCCTGAGCAAACAGGGACCACTGATTCCGCAGAGCCGGCCGATTCGGATGCTTCCGAAACCGGTGAAGAGACTACGGCGGCAGCGCCAGCCTCGGCCGAGCCGTCACAGGCTGAAGAGCCCGCGCCGAAGCCTGCTCCCCAGGCGCCCGCAGCCGATAAGGGCTTCCCTGGCAACATCATTGATGCCATCACCAGCAATCCGATGTATCAGATTGCCCTCGGTGGTGGTCTGATTGTCCTGTTGCTGCTGCTTCTGCTCCTTGCTCGCCGTAATGCCAACCGGGAAAAGGAGTTTTACGAACAGCTCAACAGCGAATCAGATGAAGGGGCCGATTCTTTTGACCTGAGTCTGGATGACGAGGACCAGGAATCAGCGGCAGGCGATGCTCTTGCTGAGGCCGATACCTACATTGCTTACGGTCGTCATGACCAGGCGGCGCAGACCCTTGAGACCGCGATCTCCCGTGAACCCAGTCGAACCGATCTGCGACTGAAATTGCTGGGTGTCTATGCTGATACCCAGGATCGTGACTCCTTCGAGAAACAGTTCGGCGAGATCGAGGCCCTGGAAGACGACGAGGCCCTGGCAAATGCCAACGAGCTGCGGACAAGGCTGGAAGAGGCTGAGTCAATGCCGAGCATTGATGATCTCGAGTCCCAGCTGCGCTCTGACTCTTTTGCAACCTCTTACGACTCCGACGACGCGGTTGATGAGCCTGCTGACAGGCAGGATAAGCCCGAATCGGAAGAACTTCTGGCAGACCAGTTTGATGCCGAGAAGGAAGAACCCACCGAGAACGAGTTCGGGGACTTTGACTCGGATCTGTCCGAAACCGATCTGTCTGATTTCGATCTGAATGAGTTCGAGGATCAGGAGGCTTCCAAGTCAGTTGATACCGGAGAGACTGAGACGGACAAAGAAGACAGCCGGGACGACGCGATCGAATACGATCTGTCAGGTCTGGAACTCGACTCTGATTCGGATAAGTCCGCTGCCGAGGATACCTCGGAGCTGGAAGAGTCCGGTGACTGGGATATGTCTTCAGAGTTTGAGATGGACGCGGAAGAGTCAACCGGAGCGGAGCAGGGGATTGACGAAATCGAGGATGACCTGAGCCTTGATCTGGACGACAATGAGTTGGCCGAAGAGCAGTCGGCCGCCGAAACGGAAATCCCGGCTGATGAGCTTTCCGAGCCGGACGCCGACTCTGAGACGGACATTGATTCCCTGGACGAGTCCTTCCTGGACGAGCTTGATGCCGAGCTGGATAAGGTGGCAGGTGAAGAAGACGAACTCGGCGGCAGCGAGATTGAAGAATCCTCGCTCGACGACCTTGAGCTGGATGTGTCGGATGAAGATCTGGCCCTGATGGAAGAGTTTTCTGACTCGGCCGATTCAGCAAATGCGGATGATCTGGAAGAAGCGTCACTGGATGAAGAACTGGGCCTTGAAGACGCCCTCGATGAAGGTGGCGTTGAACCGGCGGATCCTGAGCAAACCGTGGGCGACGCTGAAGTACTTGAGCAGCAGGGTGTCACCGACGAGCTCGAAGAGCCGGAAACGCCTGTTGCTGAACAAGACGCTTCAGACGAGGATCTCGACCTTCCGGTTGCTTCTGACCAGGTGTCGGACGGAGCCGGCAAGTCGCAAGTTGCTGATATCGACGAAAGTGAACTGGGCGACGAAGACGACTTCGATTTCCTTGCCGGAACCGACGAAGCTGCGACCAAGCTGGATCTGGCACGTGCTTACATCGAAATGGGTGATTCTGACGGAGCCAGGGACATCCTCGAGGAAGTCGCACTCGAAGGAAACGAAGATCAGAAAGCGGAGGCACAGGACCTCCTTAAAAATCTGTCCTGATCCGTTATAATCGGGTCTGACAGGCAGCAAACGCCGGCCGCCGGGAACATTCCCGGCAACAAGCCGGCGTTTTGCTTTTACAGAAACACTCTTTCCGGATTCACACTTGTTCCTCGAAACCCAGCACCTCACCACTGATAACGCCATCGGGGCAGGGCGCGTCGCGCTTGCTTTCGAATACGATGGTCGCAGTTTCCATGGCTGGCAGCTTCAGAAGTCCGGTGTCCGTTCAGTGGAGGCTGAATTGACCGGGGCGGTGGCGAAGGTGGCGGATCATCCGGTTGATCTGGTGTGCGCGGGACGAACCGACTCAGGCGTTCATGCCAGTTATCAGATCGCCCACTTCGATACGCCGTCTGTCCGGAACCTGCGGTCGTGGGTGATGGGCATTAATACCGCATTGCCCGAGGATATCTCTGTACACTGGGCCGGTAACGGGATTGGAGATTTTCACGCGCGTTTCTCTGCTACCTATCGCCGCTACCGTTACATCATCTATAACCATCCCGTGCGACCCGGTATTCAGCGAGGGCAGGTCAGCTGGACATTTCGTCCGCTTGATGCGGACCGGATGCACCGGGCGGCTCAGGTGCTTGCAGGCGAGCATGATTTTTCGTCATTCAGGGCCGCCGGATGCCAGTCCCGTACGCCCGTTCGCTTCCTGGAGCGAATTTCGGTAACCCGGACGCGGGATTTTGTCGTAATAGACGTTCAGGCCAATGCGTTTTTGCATCACATGGTCCGGAACATTGCCGGCGCACTGATGGCGGTTGGCTCCGGAAAGCAGCCAGTGGAATGGATTCATGAGATACTGGTTGCCAGAGACCGTACTGTCGCGGGTGTAACGGCGCCTCCCCACGGTCTGTACCTTGTCGATGTGGGTTATCCCGAGGCGTTCGGTATTCCCGCAGCCGAATGTGGCCCGGGCTTTCTGAGACCGTGGTTCAGCCAGGCGCAAAACAGCCCGCTTACACCGACACACATTCACGTCAAACAACGGGTTCCGAGCCAATGAACGCAAGGGTCAAAATTTGCGGTCTTACCCGTCCCGAGGATATCGACGGCGCAGTTCAATGCGGGGCCGATGCACTTGGTCTTGTGTTTTATGGGCCAAGCCCTCGTTCCGTTTCTATTGAGCAGGCAGCTGTGCTTGCCAAACGCATACCTGCGTTCGTATCGGTGGTCGGGCTCTTTGTGAACCCGACCCGACAGGAGGTTGATGCGGTTCTCGACAGGGTGTCCCTGGACTTGCTGCAGTTTCACGGTGACGAGGGGGCAGATTTCTGCTCTGGTTTCGGGCGTCGCTGGATCAAGGCCATTCGTGTCCGGGAAGCAGGGCAGATAGATGCGGCCTTCAAGGAATTCCGGGAAGCATCTGGCCTGCTGGTTGACGCCTGGGATCCGGACCGGTACGGCGGGACCGGAAAGTCGTTCAACTGGGATCTTATTCCCGACCATCGGCCGCTCCCGATTATATTGGCCGGCGGGTTGTCATCTGATAACGTATTTGCCGCTGTGAAGCAGGTGAAACCCTGGGCTGTGGATGTCAGTGGCGGTGTAGAGAAGAGCAAAGGCCACAAGGACATCCAGAAAATTTCTCAATTCATTAAAGAGGTTCACCGTGTCTGTAAAACTGACTGAAGAAATGCTGAGCGCACTGCCGGACGCGCGGGGTCACTTCGGGGCCTTTGGTGGGCGGTTTGTTTCCGAGACTCTGATGGATTCCCTGATGACTCTCGAGAAGGAGTACGCCCGCCTCAAAAAAGATCCGGAGTTTCAGGCGCGGTTTGATAAGGAACTGGCGGACTATGTTGGCCGGCCAACGCCGTTGTATTTCGCTGAACGCCTGAGCCGCGAAACCGGGGGTGCCCAGATCTGGCTCAAGCGTGAGGATCTTTGTCACACCGGCGCGCACAAGGTGAACAACACCATCGGCCAGGCCCTGCTTGCCAGCTTTCTGGGCAAGAAGCGGATTATTGCCGAGACTGGCGCCGGCCAGCATGGCGTTGCCACTGCCACGGTCTGTGCACGCCTGGGGCTTGAGTGTCATGTATTCATGGGTGCAGAGGATGTGCAGCGTCAATCCCTGAACGTGTTCCGCATGAAGCTCCTGGGAGCAACAGTGCATGCCGTCCAGAGTGGCACCAAAACCCTGAAAGATGCCATGAACGATGCTATGCGTGACTGGGTGGCGAATGTCGACGACACCTTCTATATCATCGGCACCGTCGCTGGCCCACATCCGTATCCGTTGCTGGTTCGGGATTTCCAGTCGGTTATCGGACGTGAAACCCGTCGCCAGGCCCTGGAAAAAACCGGTAAGCTGCCTGACGCCCTGGTGGCCTGTGTCGGGGGCGGCTCCAACGCCATTGGTATGTTCTACCCGTTCCTGGCCGATGAATCCGTGGAGCTTTATGGTGTGGAAGCGGGTGGCCTTGGTATTGAGACCGGGAAACATGCAGCTCCGCTTTGTGCCGGTCGGCCGGGTGTACTGCATGGTAACCGGACGTACCTTATGGAAGATGAAAACGGCCAGATCGCAGGCACGCACTCGGTCAGCGCCGGTCTGGATTATCCGGGTGTGGGACCCGAGCACAGCTGGTTGAAGGACATTGGCCGGGCGCACTATGTTTCGGTTACCGACGATGAGGCGATGGAAGGGTTCCGCAAACTGACCCGGGTTGAGGGTATTATGCCCGCCCTGGAAACTGCCCATGCGGTGGCTTACGCCATCAAACTGGCGGCAACCATGGATAAAGACCAGACCGTTGTTATCAATGTGTCCGGGCGTGGCGACAAGGACATCAACACAGTTGCCAAGCTTGAAGGCATCGAGATCTGAAGAATTTACAGGAGCAGGCATGAGCCGAATTGAAGGGGTCCTCAAGGCCCTGAAAGGACAAGGTCGCAAGGCACTTATTCCCTACATCACCGCCGGTGACCCCCATCCCGATGTTACGGTCGATCTGATGCACACGCTGGTGAAAGCGGGCGCAGACATCATTGAGCTGGGCGTGCCGTTCTCTGATCCGATGGCAGACGGCCCCGTCATCCAGCTGGCCTGCGAGCGGGCACTGGTTCATGGCACGTCATTACGACAGGTTATTGCCATGGTCAAGGAGTTCCGAAAATCCGACGACGCTACTCCGGTGGTGTTGATGGGTTATCTGAATCCGATGGAGGCCATGGGTTACGAGCAGTTTGCTGACGCCGCCAAGGATGCAGGCGTGGATGGCATCCTGACCGTTGATCTGCCACCGGAAGAGGCCGATGAAGTAGCACCGCTGTTTACCCAGCGCGAGCTTGACGCCATCTTCCTGCTGGCGCCAACAACCACGGATGACCGTATCCGGGCAATCAGTGAGCACTCTTCCGGTTATGTGTACTATGTTTCTATCAAGGGTGTAACTGGATCCGCCACCATCAATGTGGATGAGGTTGCTGCCAAGGTAAATCACATTCATGAACTGACAGCGCTTCCAGTCGGTGTCGGCTTCGGCATCCGCGATGCCGAGACGGCTGCTGCGGTTGGTCGGGTATCCGATGGTGTAATTGTTGGCAGCGTCCTGGTCGATACAATAGCCAGAAATCAGGCAGATACCGACCAGCTCAAACGGGCATTGACGGATCTGCTCCACCCGATGCGTGAAGCACTGGACAGTCTCGCCTCCTGAGTAACAGGGAGGAGGGCAAACAGGCGTCAAAGGACAGGATGAGACCATGAGTAACTGGCTGGACAAGATCATGCCGAGCAAGATTCGCTCGGAATCCAAGCAGAGAACCGGTGTGCCGGAGGGGCTTTGGAAAAAGTGCCCCAAATGCGGTGCCTTTCTCTACAAGCCGGAACTTGAGAAGAACCTGGATGTTTGCCCGAAGTGCAACCACCACCTGAGGGTAACGGCCCGCCGTCGCCTGGATATTTTCCTGGACCCTGAGGGGCGGGAAGAAATTTCCGCAGAACTCGAGCCGTGGGATCGGCTGAAGTTCAAGGACAGCAAGCGCTACAAAGACCGTTTGTCCCAGGCCCAGAAAGCAACCGGTGAGAAAGACGCTCTGGTGGCGATGAAAGGCACGACCCTGGGCGTTCCACTGGTTGCCTGCTCCTTTGAGTTCGGTTTTCTGGGTGGCTCCATGGGCCAGGTGGTTGGCGAAAAGTTTGTGCAGGCCGCCAACGTCGCGCTGAAGGAGCGCATTCCCCTGGTCTGCTTCTCTGCCAGTGGCGGTGCTCGTATGCAGGAAGCGATTCTGTCGCTTATGCAGATGTCAAAAACGGCGGCAGTGCTTGAACGCATGAAGCTCGAAGGGATTCCTTATATTTCGGTGATGACAGACCCCGTGTTCGGTGGTGTTTCTGCGAGTCTGGCCATGCTGGGCGATCTCAATATTGCCGAACCGAACGCACTGATCGGCTTTGCCGGCCCACGGGTCATCGAACAGACGGTTCGTGAGAAGCTGCCGGAAGGTTTCCAGCGCAGTGAGTTTTTGCTGGAGCATGGCGCCATTGACATGATTCTCCATCGCCACCAGATGCGTGAGCGGATTGCCCACGTGCTGGCCAAGTTTACCGGTCAGGAGCGTCCGGGAACCGAAGACCCCATTGAGTTTGAAGTGACCGAAAAGCCCGAAACCGATGCCCCCGCCCAGTAACCGAACAGACCAGTCTCCGGCTTCGCCGGGGGCTGGTGCCACTGTGGATCAGTGGCTGGCCTATCTTGAAGCGATACACCCCACAGAAATTGACCTCGGCCTCGACAGAGTCCTCGTGGTTTTTCGGCGGCTGTTCCGGCGAAAACCGGGCGCGCGCATCATCACGGTGGCAGGCACCAACGGCAAGGGCAGTGCGGTAGCGGCGGTGGAGGCATTGCTGAGAGCCGGCGGGCGCCGAACCGGAGCTTACACATCCCCCCATCTCCAGCGGTACAATGAGCGTGTGAGGGTGAATGGCGAGGATATCTCCGATCAAGCCCTGGTCAAGGCGTTCGAAGCGGTTGAGGCCGCCCGCGGTAACGTATCGCTCACTTATTTCGAGTTTGGAACCCTCGCTGCGTTCGTCGCCTTCGCCAACGCTGATCTGGATGACTGGGTTCTGGAGGTTGGCCTTGGCGGACGCCTGGACGCTGTGAACGTCATGGATGCCGATCTCGCCATACTGACCTCCGTTGATATTGACCATGTTGCCTTCCTGGGAGATAACCGGGAAGTCATCGGTTTCGAGAAAGCGGGGGTGCTCAGACCGGGTATCCCGGCGGTTTATGCCGACACCGATCCGCCGCGTTCGGTGCTTCAGCAAAGCGCCGCCCAGAAGGTTAAGCTGGAGCTGTTCGGACGAGACTACAGGCTGGAGACAGAACACCAGGATGGCTCGGATTTGCCGGTAGTGATGCTGAGTTATAGCGGTCAGTCGGTTCGCTTGCCCGCCGGGCCGTTGCCCGTTAAAAGCGTGGCTGCGGCCGTTGTTGCGATCCGCAAGCTCGAGCCGGACCTTTCAGTTTCCGTTATTGAGCGGGTGCTTTCAGGCTTGAGTGTGCCCGGGCGGTTCGAGCGACTGGCTACCTCCCCGGATATTTTTCTGGATGTCGGTCACAATCCCCATGCGGCAGGGTGGTTGTCAGACCAGCTCAGCAATCTGAAATCCGGGGGTGCGGTTGTCCATGCGGTTTATGGAGCTTTGGCAGACAAAGACGTGGAAGGTGTCGCTGCGGCCATGAGCCAGGTGGTGGATCACTGGTATCTGACCGGCCTGAGTGTGCCCAGGGGGCTTTCAGGTGAGGTTTTGAAGGCGAGACTGGGTGCCGCCGGCATTTCCGACGGGATGGTTTTCGAATCCGTGCAGGAGGCTCTGAGCTCGGCAGTTTCTGCGGCTTCACCGACAGATGTTGTTGTTGTGTTTGGCTCCTTCTACACGGTGGCCAAGGGTCGGGAGATCCTGCTCGGACAATAACCTGGCGGGACAGCTTGCGAGCCGCCTTAAACTTTGTCCATGGCGGCCGGTGGCACTTTGAGTTCCGGCCTCTGGCCGGTTAGTATCTGCGCATAGGTGCCCGCCGGGGCGCAGTCACAACAGTTGGGAGTTTGGCAACGTGGATGGACTGAAACAGAGAATAATCGGGGCGCTGGTCCTTGTCTCCCTCGCGGTTATCTTTGTTCCCATGCTCTTCGATGAACCTCATTCCGAGCGCACCTCAACAACCATCAAGATTCCGGAGGAGCCTCCTTTCCCCGAGGTGGAGGCGCCCGACTCAGAGTTGGCACCTGCGCCATCCTATGGCCTCAGCGATAGCGATACCATCGAACCGGTAGCGCCGGTAAATCAGGAAGACGATGATTCGCCGGGGTATCGCATTCTTGAAGAGCCCGTTGGCGATGAGGTGGAGGCAGAGGTAACAGAGGCACCCGAATCCGATCCGGCTCCGGTGCCCATTGATCAGGAGCCTGCCAGTGCTCCGGCTGAGGACGCTGAAAAACCTTCCGATGCCGAGGTTCCGGAAACGGCGGAATACGAGCGCTCACTGGAGGGGGCCTGGGTGGTTCAGCTGGGGAGCTTTGGTAATTCCGATAACGCACGTCGGCTCAGAGACCAGGTCCGGGAGAAAGGTTACGGTTCCCATCTGCAGGAGGTCGTCCGGGGTGATGCCACGCTGACCCGCGTATTCAGCGGCCCCTTTACCTCCAAATCCGAAGCCGAATCCGCGAAAAAAGCGCTTGATGACGCCTTTGGCCTCAACAGTCTCGTTACCTCCGGAGAAAAATAGCGGTTGGGGTCCGGTTTATGTGTGTCTGGCGGTTTGGCGAGCCGGGGTTTCCTGATAGAATTCGCGCTTCCTTTTCTCCACCGGGTTTTCAATGGAAGCGCTGATCTGGATTGACTGGGTCATTATCGCCCTGATTACAGTTTCCACGCTCATCAGCCTGAAACGGGGCTTCGTAAGAGAAGCCCTGTCTCTGGTGACCTGGGTGGGGGCGTTTATCCTGGCCAGAACCTTCCATCCCCAGATGCAAAGTCTGCTGGAAAGCACCGTTGAAACCCCTCTGGTCCGCCTTATTGCCGCCTTTGCCATACTCTTTTTCGGAACGCTCATTGTCGGTGCCATCATAAACAACATGATTGGCCACCTGATCCGGGCCACCGGCCTGTCGGCCACCGATCGGGTGCTTGGCATGGGGTTCGGGCTTTTGCGGGGTGTGGTGGTTGTGATTGTCGCCATAGCGTTCACCCGGTACACGCCCCTGGCCCAGGATACCTGGTGGCGAACCTCCATTATCATTGATCGCCTGGCGGTGGTAGAAGACTGGTCCAGACGGACCCTGGGCGATGAATTCGGGCGGTTTCTCGGGCCTGCGCCGGAAAACGCGCCGGAACCAGAGAGCAGTTCAGAGCAGGAAGGCGTGGAACCCGCGTCCGCGTCCCGCTAACATTCAGTTTTAACACTCGGAGACACCCTTATCCATGTGTGGCATTGTCGGCATCGTCAGTACTTCCAACGTCAATCAGTCGCTCTATGATGCGCTGACTGTACTTCAGCACCGGGGCCAGGACGCGGCGGGCATTGTTACGTTTCAGGATGATCGTTTTTACCTCCGCAAGGACAACGGCCTGGTGAGGGACGTATTCCACACCCGACATATGCGTCGCCTGGTGGGCAACGTCGGCATCGGCCACGTGCGCTATCCGACGGCGGGCAGTTCCAGTTCCGCTGAAGCACAGCCGTTCTATGTAAACAGCCCCTATGGCATCACCCTGGCCCATAACGGCAACCTGACCAACGCCGATGATTTGAGCAAGGACCTGTTCCGGACTGACCTGCGGCACATCAACACCAACTCCGATTCGGAAGTACTGCTGAACGTCTTCGCCCATGAATTGCAGAAACTGGGCAAGCTTGACCCGACCAAGGATGAGATTTTCTCGGCGGTCAGCGCGGTTCATAAGCGCTGCCGGGGCGCCTACGCCGTCATTGCCATGATTACCGGCTATGGCATTGTGGGCTTTCGGGACCCGAATGGTATCCGGCCAGCCTGTTACGGTGAACGCACTGACGAGAATGGCCGCAAGGAATACATGATTGCTTCTGAAAGCGTTGCCTTGAGCGCGGCTGGATATACCCTCGTGCGGGATATTGCGCCTGGTGAGGCGGTCTATATTGAAACCGACGGCACCCTCTATACCCAGCAGTGTGCGGAGCAGCCCCATCTGTACCCCTGCATTTTCGAGCACGTGTATTTTGCCCGTCCGGACTCCATTATTGACAAAGTGTCGGTCTACAAGGCCCGTCTGCGTATGGGAGAGACGCTGGCAGAGAAGGTGCTCCGGGAAACACCGGATCACGACATCGACGTAGTTATGCCGATTCCTGATACCAGCCGGACGTCGGCCATGCAGATGGCTCACCGTCTGGGCGTGAAATTCCGCGAAGGCTTTATCAAGAACCGGTATATCGGTCGGACCTTCATCATGCCGGGCCAGAAAATGCGCAAGAAATCGGTCCGCCAGAAACTCAACCCGATCGATCTGGAATTCCGCGGCAAGAATGTGATGCTGGTGGACGATTCCATCGTGCGTGGCACCACCTGTAAGGAAATTGTCCAGATGGCCCGGGATGCCGGCGCCCGCAAGGTCTATTTTGCATCCGCAGCGCCCCCCGTGCGTTACCCGAACGTTTACGGGATCGACATGCCTTCGGCCAGCGAGCTGATTGCCCATGACCGCACCGTTGAGGAAATCCGCGAGCTGATCGGTGCCGACTGGCTGCTCTATCAGGATCTTGAGGACCTGGTAACCTGCGTCAGTGATGTCAATGACGACATTGAGGGCTGGGAATGTTCGGTTTTTACCGGCAACTATGTGACCGGTGATGTCGATGAGGCCTATCTCAGTCGCATCGACGGCTTGCGCAATGACGAAAAACGATCCGAGAGCGCCAATGGCACTCACGGGGATAACGGTATTATTGACTTGCATAACGACGAAGACTGAACGCCGCTTTCAGGCAGGAGATGTAGATGACCTTTCGCCGCGAAGAAACTGTCTGGATCCCGGAATCCGATCTGGAAGGGATGTCCGTGGATACCCTGGCGGTGAGGGCAGGGCAGATCCGGACCGGGCAGCTCGAGCACAGCGATGCCATATTCCCCACATCCAGCTTTGTGTACGGCAGCGCCGCACAGGCAGCAGCCCGCTTCGGTGGCGACGAACCAGGGAATATCTATTCCCGGTTTACCAATCCCACGGTTCAGGCTTTTGAGGGCCGGATTGCTGCGATGGAAGGCGGGGAGCGCGCGGTTGCGACCGCCTCTGGTATGGCAGCGATCCTGAGCACCTGCATGGCGCTGCTTCAGAGTGGCGACCACGTAATCTGCTCCCGGGGCGTGTTTGGTACCACCAACGTGCTGTTCCAGAAGTATATGGCCCGTTTTGGAGTGGAAACCACGTTTGTCAGCCTGACGGACATGGAAGAGTGGCAGGCGTCTGTTCGTTCCGAAACCCGGATGCTGTTCATAGAAACGCCATCCAATCCCCTGTGCGAAGTGGCCGATATGGCAGCGCTCGCCAGGCTGGCCCGGGAAAACGACGCGTTGTTTGTGGTGGATAACTGCTTCTGTACCCCTGTGCTCCAGAGGCCGCTGGAGCAGGGTGCGGATATCGTGATTCACTCCGCCACCAAATACCTGGATGGTCAGGGCCGCTGCGTCGGCGGCGTTGTGGTCGGGGCTGACAAGATGATGGAAGAGATCTATGGCTTCCTGCGTTCTGCTGGCCCCACCATGAGCCCCTTCAACGCCTGGGTGTTCCAGAAGGGATTGGAAACCTTACCAATTCGTATGCGCGCCCACTGTGACAATGCGTTAGAGTTGGCTCTGTGGCTGGAGCAGCAGCCGGCGGTTGAACGGGTGTTCTATGCCGGGCTCCAGAGTCATCCGCAACATGAGTTGGCGAAAAAGCAGCAAACCGGTTTTGGGGGAGTACTGTCGTTCCAGCTCCGGGGCGCAAGGGAAGAGGCCTGGGGCTTTATTGACGGCACCCGGATGATTTCCATCACCGCCAACCTGGGGGACGTCAAGACAACCATTACCCATCCGGCAACCACCACTCACGGGCGTTTATCCCCGGAGGACAAGGAGCGGGCCGGAATCACGGAAAACCTGATCCGGATTTCTGTGGGAATCGAAGCGGTTGAAGACCTGAAAACCGATCTGGCAAGAGGTTTTCAGGCACTTCGGAACGCAAGCACCGATAACCTCTGAGCATTCATGGCCGAATCTGCAAAAGCGAAGAAAGCACCACAGGAACTGACAGAGAAGCAGCTGCGCTTTCGCCGCCTGGCAGCCCAGGGCGCTCGTGAAGGCGCCGTTATTGCGCTGATCGCACTCTGTATCTACCTGTCCATGGCACTGGTTACTTTCAGCCCGTCGGATCCCGGTTGGGCCAGTATCGGCCATGATACGAGTGTCCAGAACTACGCCGGCCGAACCGGCGCTTGGCTGGCCAGCCTGTTCATGGATTTCTTCGGCCATGTCGCCTATCTGTTCCCGGTCATGATTGCCGGTTATGCGCTGATGCTTATCCGTCGGCGCAACGAGTCCCTGGACTTGCACTGGCCGCTGTTCATGATGCGGTTCGGTGGCTTTCTGCTGATCCTTCTCTCTGCAACCAGCCTGTTGTCGCTGTATTCCGTGTTTGGTCTCGGGGCCTCCTCCGGCGGTGTGCTGGGAACGGCCGTGGCCGACGCCATGGTTCGGTTTTTCAACCTGCCGGCGACAACACTGCTGCTGATCGCTATTTTCCTGTTTGCGCTTACGGTCACCACCGGTCTGTCCTGGTTCTGGCTGATGGATCAGGTGGGTGGCCTGACCCTCAGAACAGGTCTGGCCATCAAGGGACTTTTCAAAGGGCAGTCGAAGCAGGCAAAACCGGAACCCAAAGCCGAACCCCCGGTGGTGAAGGACCGCGTTCCGGCGGTGGACAACTCACGGGAAAAAGACAGTTCCAGCAAACTGCGTTGGTGGCAACGGATTCCCGGTTTCGGTCCGAAGAAGCCGAAGACCCCGAAAGTACCTTCAAAGCCCGAAACCGGTCGAAAAGAGCCTGCACTGGATGGTCTCTCTGCCGAGGTTGATCCGGAACCAGCGAGGCTGGAAAGTTTCAGTTCACGGGATGAGGCTCCTGTCGCCAATGGCAACAAGCCCGGCAAGCCTGAGCCATCGGCTCAGCCTGCGGCGCGGTCGCTGAAGATTTCCCCCTTCAAGAAAGATGAGCAGTCATCCCAGTCGAAAGACAAGGGCAGCAAGCAGCCTTCGTTGCTGGAGGATATAGAGAGCCCGATTCCGCCGATATCGCTGCTGGACCCCCCTGAGGAGCATAAGGAAAGAGGCTATTCCGAAGAGTCCCTCGAGCACATGTCCCGTCTGCTTGAGGAAAAGCTCGGCGATTTCGGCGTTTCCGTGGAAGTCGTTGAGGTCAATCCGGGCCCGGTCATTACCCGGTTCGAGATCAAACCTGCCCCTGGGGTGAAAGTCAGCAAGATTTCCAACCTTGCCAAGGATCTGGCCCGTTCCCTGGCGGTGTTGAGCGTTCGGGTCGTTGAGGTGATTCCCGGCAAATCCGTGGTCGGGATCGAGATTCCCAATGAAGAACGTGAAATGGTCCGTCTCAGCGAAGTGCTCGGGGCCCGCGTGTTCCAGGAGTCCAGCTCACCGTTGACGCTGGCGTTGGGTAACGATATCGGCGGCAATCCCATGGTCGCCAACCTGGCCAAAATGCCCCACCTGCTGGTAGCGGGCACCACCGGTTCCGGTAAATCCGTCGGTGTGAATGCCATGCTCCTGAGCATGTTGCTGAAGGCCGGGCCGGAAGATGTTCGCTTCATTATGGTTGATCCCAAGATGCTCGAACTCAGCATCTACGACGGCATTCCGCATCTGCTGGCACCGGTGGTCACCGATATGAAGGAGGCCGCCAACGCCCTGCGCTGGTGTGTGGCTGAAATGGAGCGCCGCTACAAGCTGATGGCCAGCCTCGGTGTTAGAAACCTCGCCGGCTACAATCGCAAGATCAAAGATGCAGTGGCCGCTGGCGAGCCGCTTCTGGATCCGTTCTGGAAGCCGGATGAGTACCTCGCTAACGACGAGCAGGAGCGGCCGGAGCTCGACACCCTGCCATTCATCGTGGTGGTCATCGACGAATTTGCCGACATGATGATGATT
Source organism: Marinobacter sp. (assembly GCF_041687235.1). GTDB lineage: Bacteria > Pseudomonadota > Gammaproteobacteria > Pseudomonadales > Oleiphilaceae > Marinobacter. Next base: position 135,561 of record NZ_JAWLCH010000006.1, read on the forward strand.
GTTGGTAAAAAAGTTGAAGAGTTGATCGCCCGTATCGCCCAGAAAGCGCGCGCAGCGGGTATTCACCTGATTCTGGCCACCCAGCGGCCCTCAGTGGATGTAATCACCGGCCTGATCAAGGCCAACATTCCCACCAGGATGTCATTCCAGGTTTCGTCCAAGATCGATTCGAGAACGGTGCTGGACCAGGGCGGTGCCGAGCAGCTCCTGGGGCACGGTGACATGCTCTACCTGCCACCTGGGTCCGGCCTGCCGGTTCGTGTGCACGGTGCCTTCGTGGACGACGATGAAGTCCATCGCGTTGTGAGCGCCTGGAAAGCCAGGGGCGAGCCGGTGTATGTGGACGACGTTCTGAATGGCGCCGAAGGGGAGAGCCTGCCGGGTGTGCCAAACCTCTCGGAAGGCGGCGGCGATAGTGAAGGTGATGCGCTTTATGACGAGGCGGTCGCCTTCGTAACCGAAGGGCGCCGCGTTTCGATTTCCTCGGTACAGCGAAAATTCAAGATCGGGTACAACCGGGCGGCCAACCTGGTAGACGCCATGGAAGCGTCCGGGGTGGTCAGCGCAGCCGGTCACAATGGCGCCCGCGAAGTTCTGGCGCCACCCCCTCCAAGAGATTAGGAGCAATGTTTATGCAACACCCTTTTTTAAAGCACCTGTTCACTCTGGTGGCCGCGCTGGTGTTCAGTACTGCGGTTTTTGCGGACGGTGAGGGCACCGATGGTGCCGCCGCTGAGCTGGCTTCGATGCTCAAGAGTTACGATTCCTACCAGGCCGATTTTATTCAGATTGTGGTGAATGAAAACGGGAACAAGGTCCAGGAAACCCAGGGTACGCTGAAAGCCAAAAGGCCAGGTCTGTTCTACTGGGAAACCAGTGAGCCGTTGTCCCAGTTTATTGTCAGTGATGGCAAAAAGGTTGAAGTCTACGACCCCGACCTGGAGCAGGTTACCGTTCATACCCTGGAAGAGCAGGTTAAATCCACGCCGGCATTGTTGCTCAGTGGTGAGGTCAATAACCTGGAGGACACCTATCGCGTTTCGCAGCGAAAGGTCGGTGACAATACCCGGGAGTTTACTCTCGAGCCAAAGAGCCCGGATTCACTCTTTACCTCCCTCAGGCTGACCTTTTTCAAGGGTGAGCTCCAGGAAATGCGGATGCAAGACTCCCTGGCCCAGCTGAGTGTCCTGAGCTTTGACCGGATCAGGCTCAACGAGCCCGTAGAAGCCGGGGCATTCACCCTCGACTACCCGGAGGGTGTGGATATTATCCGGGACGGAGCCTGATGCAGGACAGCCTGTTTACCGAATCCGCTGGTTTCCGGCCCCTGGCCGCGCGGATGCGGCCGGCAACGCTCGACGACTATGTCGGGCAGGCCCATCTGGTTGGGCCCGGAAAACCGCTGCGTCGGGCGGTAGAGCAGGGCCAGCTTCATTCCATGATCCTCTGGGGGCCTCCCGGAGTCGGTAAGACAACGTTTGCCCAGTTGCTGGCTAACGTCAGTGATCTCAGTTTTGAAACCGTCTCTGCAGTATTGAGTGGGGTGAAGGAAATACGGGCCGTGGTGGAGCGTGCCCGGAACCGTAAGCAGTCCCAGGGCCGGGATACACTGCTTTTCGTGGATGAAGTACACCGGTTCAACAAAAGCCAACAGGACGCGTTTCTCCCCCATATTGAAGACGGTACCTTCATCTTCGTCGGCGCTACCACTGAGAATCCCTCCTTTGAACTGAACAGCGCTCTGCTGTCCCGGACTCGCGTTTACGTCCTCAAGAATCTCGAAGAAGAGAATATTCTCCAGATGTTGCGCCGGGCGCTGGTCGCTGAGGAGGGGTTTGGCGGGCGCCTGCAGGTTGGCGAAGAGGTGCTGACACTCATGGCCACGGCATCCGGCGGTGATGCCCGCCGTGCGCTCAATATCCTGGAGGTGGCCGCCGATCTGGCCGAGCCGGACGAATCCGGGGTGGACCGGATAACCGCCGATCAGCTTGAGCAGGTCATGCAGACCAGCCTGCGCCGGTTCGACAAGGGCGGTGATGTTTTTTATGACCAGATTTCCGCCCTGCACAAGTCGGTGCGGGGTTCCGATCCGGACGGGTCACTCTACTGGCTCTGTCGGATGCTCGATGGTGGCTGCGATCCTCTGTATGTTGCCAGGCGGCTGGTCCGGATTGCCAGTGAAGACATCGGAAATGCCGATCCCCGGGCCCTTCAGCTCAGTATGGATGCCTGGGATGCCCAGGAAAGACTCGGGTCTCCGGAAGGGGAGCTGGCACTTGCCCAGGCGGTTACCTATCTGGCAATGGCACCAAAGAGCAATGCCGTCTATAACGCCTTCAACCGTGTCATGGCGGATATACGCCAGGACCCGGATTACGACGTACCAGTGCACCTGCGCAATGCACCTACCAAGCTGATGAAGAGTATGGGGCACGGTGATACCTACCGATATGCCCATGATGAACCCGAGGCCTTTGCTGCCGGGGAATCCTATCTGCCCGAGGCGATTCATCAGCGCCGCTATTATGAGCCGGTGAACCGCGGGCTCGAAATCAAACTGGCCGAGAAGCGCCAGCGACTGGACGCCCGAAACGCCGAAAGCCCCCGCAAACGCTACACCTGAGCTTTTTGCTGCGGTAGCCACCAGCGCCAGTGCAGGTATAATGGCCAGTCACTCAAAACATCGCTAACCGGAAGATTCAGGATAATCATGCTCGATCCCAAACGTGTCCGTACCCAGACAGAAGAGATCGCCCGTCGGCTGGCCGTCAAGAATTTTGAATTCGATACCGCCACCTTCGAGCAGCTTGAGGAGCGCCGTCGTGCCATTCAGGTCCGGACGGAAACCCTTCAGAGCGAGCAGAACAAGCGATCCAAATCGATCGGAAAGGCCAAGGCTGCCGGCGAGGATATCCAGCCTCTGCTGGACGAAGTGGAAGATCTGAAGAAACAGAAGTCCGAAGCAGAAGACGAGCTTCGAACCCTGCAGGAAGAGCTCAATGCCTTCCTGGCCGGAATTCCGAATCTTCCGGATGAGGACGTGCCTGCAGGCGACAGTGAGGACGATAACGTCGAGATTCGCACCTGGGGTACACCCAGAAGTTTCGAGTTCGAACCGAAGGATCATGTAGCTCTGGGTGAGGGGCTGAAAGGTCTGGACTTCGAGACTGCGACCCGTCTGGCCCACTCCAGGTTTGCGGTCATGCGCGGCCCGGTTGCGCGGCTGCACCGGGCGCTGGCCCAGTTTATGCTGGATCTGCACATTCGGGAACATGGCTATCTGGAAACTTATGTGCCTTACCTGGTCAATGCCGATAGTCTGTATGGAACCGGCCAGTTGCCAAAATTTGAGGAAGACCTGTTCAAAACCGAGGGTGAGCATCCGCTGTACCTGATCCCCACGGCCGAAGTGCCTGCCACCAACCTGGTGTCAGACTCGATCCTCGATGCCAGTGAGCTGCCGCTGCAGATGGTTTGCCATACGCCATGCTTCCGGAGCGAAGCCGGTTCTTATGGCCGCGACACCCGTGGCATGATCCGTCAGCACCAGTTCGACAAGGTGGAGCTGGTACAGGTGGTCCGTCCGGGCGATTCGGAAGCCGCGCTGGAGGCCCTGACCGGTCACGCTGAAAAGGTACTGCAGCTGCTGGAGCTGCCTTATCGCGTTGTTTTACTTTGCGGGGGCGACATGGGCTTTTCCGCGGCCAAAACCTACGATCTGGAGGTCTGGCTGCCGGGGCAGGACAAATTCCGGGAAATCTCCTCCTGCTCCAACACCCGCGATTTCCAGGCACGCCGCATGCATGCCCGTTGGCGTAATCCTGAAACCGGAAAACCCGAACCGGTTCATACCCTGAACGGATCGGGGCTTGCTGTGGGCCGTGCGCTGATTGCCGTCATGGAGAACTACCAGCAGGCCGACGGCAGTATTCTGGTACCGGACGTTCTCAAGCCGTACATGGGAGGTATTGAAAGAATCCAATGAGTGATCAGGCAGAGCGCGCACCAGGGAAGGGCGTTGGTGCAACCCCTGCACCGGTAAGGTACAGGGTTAACCCGGTTACCTCGAATCCAAACACATCCGCCGGCGAGGTAGCGCTTGTTGGCGCGGGCCCCGGGGACCCTGAACTGCTGACACTCAAGGCATGGAGGCTGATCACGTCTGCTGAGGTGGTGCTCTACGATCGCCTGGTCTCGCCGGAAATACTGGCGATGATCCCCGATACAGCCGAGATGATTCACGTCGGCAAGCAGCGGGCCAACCATACCCTGCCGCAGGATCAGATCAATCAGCGATTGGTGGATCTTGCCCGACAGGGCCGGAAGGTCGTCCGCCTCAAGGGAGGTGATCCCTTTATTTTCGGTCGCGGTGGTGAAGAAATCGAGACCCTGGCCGATGCCGGCGTCCGGTTCCAGGTGGTACCCGGTATTACCGCTGCTTCCGGGTGCGCTGCCTATGCCGGTATTCCGTTGACCCATCGGGATTACGCGCAATCGGTCCGCTTTGTGACCGGGCATCTGAAAAATGACACCTGTAATCTTCCCTGGAAGGATTTCGTCCAGAACAACCAGACCCTGGTGTTCTACATGGGGCTTGTCGGCCTGCCAATCATCTGCCGTCAGCTCGTGGCGCACGGCATGTCACAGGATATGCCCGTGGCGTTGGTGTCTAAAGGGACCACCAGGGATCAGCGTGTGGTGACAGGCAATCTCTGCACTATCGTGGAAAGGGTTGAAGCGGAGGCCGTACAGCCCCCGACTCTGGTCATTATCGGCCATGTGGTGGCGCTCAGGGAGCGGTTGGACTGGATCGGCGGAGTGATGACGGGGAGCTGAAGCTCCCCGTTTCAGTTCTGACGTCCTGATCAGCCGATCTTGCGCTTGGGGAGAACGTCTTTGAGTTTGTCGCGCATATCGCGGATGGCCTTTTCTGTCGTTGGCCAGTCGATGCAGGCGTCGGTCACGGATACACCGTATTTCAGGTCCGCCAGGTTTTCCGGGATAGACTGGTTGCCCCAGTTGATGTTGCTTTCCACCATCAGACTCTGGATGGAGGTGTTGCCCTCGAGGATCTGGTGGGTCACATCCTGCATCACCAGGGGCTGGATAGCCGGATCCTTGCTGGAGTTGGCGTGGCTGCAGTCGATCATGACGGACTTGCGAAGCCCCGCCTTGTCCAGCGCCTGCTCGCACAGAGCCACGCTGACGGAATCGTAGTTGGGCTTGCCACCGCCACCACGCAGAACAACGTGGCCGTAGTTATTACCCTTGGTGCGGATAATGGCCACCTGGCCCTGCTGGTCGATACCCAGGAAACTGTGAGGGTGGGAAACGGATTTCATGGCATTCACGGCAACATCAAGGCTGCCATCGGTGCCGTTCTTGAAACCAATTGCCATGGACAGGCCGCTGCTCATTTCCCGATGCGTCTGCGACTCTGTGGTACGGGCGCCGATCGCTGACCAGGCAATGGTATCCTGCAGATACTGGGGAGAAATCGGGTCGAGAGCTTCGGTCGCTGCCGGAAGGCCCAGCTCGTTGATATCCAGCAGCAGGCGACGGCCAATGTGAAGTCCTTGCTCAATATCAAACGTATCATTGAGGTGCGGATCGTTGATCAGGCCTTTCCAGCCAACCGTTGTGCGGGGCTTCTCGAAATAGACACGCATGACAATCAGAAGGGTATCGCTGACTTCCTCGGCAAGCTTTTTCAGGCGTGCAGCGTAATCCCTGGCCGCCTCGACATCGTGAATGGAGCAGGGACCCACCACCACGAAAAGCCGGTGGTCTTTGCCATCCATGATGTCGTAGATGGCCTGACGTCCCTTTGAGACGGTTTCTGCGGCCTTGTCGGAGAGTGGCATCTCCTTCTTCAGCGCTTCAGGAGTGATCAGTGCTTCCTGGCTCGCCACATTCAGATTCTCTAGTTTGTTGCCCGACATGTTGTTCTGCTTCCCCGATTCTGATCGTTGCAGCCCTGGTGGACCCTTGAATTTGCCAACAGGATTGCAGATTAACGCGAATAACGCCGGTGCACGGTTGCGGTAAACCCCGACGAGTTGGTTATACTGCGTTATTTACAGGGCCTTTTCAACGCTTCTTGAGTATGGGGAACGGATGTCGCAAAACAGGCAGAGACCGAAGGATGTGCCTTCCGTGGCAGCGGTTTCAGGCAAGATTGATGATGTTCTGGACGGCATCCGTGTTCCTGACCTTCCATACCCGGCTGGCAAGCTCGAACCGGACGCTGTCAGCGACTGGCGGCCGCTGCTGATTTCCTGCTGGTCCGAACAGCGAGATGAGCGTGTGACCCATGTGATCCGGTCGGTACACCTGGAATGGTCCGCCCGTCAGGTCAACGCCGCCTATGTCGCTGATCGCATCATGGATGTCTTCCTGAAAACCAGCGGCCTGCATCCGGGCCTCGCACGCCGCGTGGCGAGGCTGCGCTTCTACCTGGCCTGGCGGATGAACCTTGAAGGCAGGATGGCCTTCAGCAAAACCCTGTTGTCGTGGCTCGACAGCCTTCAGGAATGGCGCGGCTGGAGCGATTCCGGGGGCCGTTCTTCCAAAGTGCTGTTGGACCAGCTTGATGCCCTGGTTATCGCGGTTTCGGCAAGTTTTGAGTCGGGCAATACGGATTCTGTCGAGGACTTTTGCCGGCAGTGGCAGGACGATTCGGCGAAAAGAAATGCCCAGGCGGGCAAGCTCCGACAGCGCCTTCTGGAAACCGAGCAGGGGGCGGCAAAACAGCGCAAGGCAGACCAGACGTCCCGGGCGCTGATCGGCCGTGCACTCCAGGGGCGAAGGCTTCCGGTACCTGTCGTCCGGTTTATTCTGGATTACTGGCAGGGGCTGCTTAAACAGTCGGTCTGGGATTCAGGTCTTGAGAGTGACACTTTCCGGCACGGGAGCAAGTTGCTGGAATGGCTGGTCTGGATTGGCGATCCATCGCTATCCGACAAGGACAGGAACCGCCTCTATCACGTGGGTGAACAGATTGGCGACCGGATTCTTGATGTCTGGAAGCGTGTATACCACGAGGCGTTACCTGCGGAAGCTTTGTCGGGAATTGAGGCGGTGATGGTCTCCCGGCTTCGGGGAGAGGCGCCGGATCTGGTGGAAGCGCTGTCTGCGGCGGGCAGTTTCCAATGGGACAGTAGCTGGCTGGGCTTCGAGGCACCAGCCAGAGAAGCGTTCGAGCCGTTTGAAGGCCAGTGGTTTGTCGAAGGTGAGGGCGCACGCGAACAGCGTCGGTTTTTCTACGCATTCCTCCCGGAATCTGCAGAAATTCTCTGGACCAATGGCGTCGGGGTAAAATTGGGGTTGCAGACCTGGAACGAATTTCAGTCAGCTCTGGCGCAGGAGCAGATTCGTCCGCTGCCACAGTTGACTCCGTTTGGAACGGTACTGGCGGAAACCGTAGCGGTGCTCGCTGGCGTCTGCGAGAAACAACGCCGACAGCGGGAGGCAGCAGCGGAGGCCGCAAGGGTCCGGGCCGAGGAATTGAGGCGGGAAAAAGAAGCGGCCGAGGAACGTCGGAAGGCTCAGGAAGCAGAACGGGAGGCCGAGCTCCAGCGACAGCGTCAGGCTGCTGAAGAACAGCGCATCGCCGATGAAAAAGCCGAACAGGAGCGGATCCGGAAGGAGCGAACGCTCCTGGCAGAAAAACAGGTGGATGCCATCAAGCTCGGTGGCTGGATCGTTGTGGAACCTGATGACGATTCGGACGAGCCCACCCGCCTGAAACTGGCTGTGCGCATCAATGCGTCCAGAAAGCTGGTGTTTGTTGATCGCCTGGGTCTGAACCGACGGGAGTTCCTTGAAGACGCCCTGGTGGAAGGGATTGTTTCCGGAAGAATCCGCGTTCTTGGAACCTCCGCCGAATTTGATGACACGCTGAGCCGTGTGGTTGGCCGTATCCGCGTTGGCCGCAACTGATATTGCCGAAGCAGGAAGAACAACAATGGCAGATAATGATTATAGCTTTGGAACCCGGAACGAACTCCCCCTCGATCAGGATAATCGTGCAGATTACCGCCTGACAGCCCGGGCCCGGGCGATTCTGGAACTTGAATCCGGCATGCCGGAAGATAGCCCTGCGGAGGCGAGGGAGCTTGTCTGCGGAATTCGTGACATCTCGGCGAGTGGTCTTTGCCTCTCTTCTGCCGAGGCGCTGTCTTTGGGTGCCCTGTTACCGGCAAAGGTGTTTCTCGGTAACCACACCGAACCGTTCGGATTAATGGTAGAGGTTGTCTGGTGCCGGCCCAATGAGTCCGGGTTTCTGGTGGGGGTACGGATTATCGAGTCCGACGAAACCGCCTATGTCGAATGGATGGAGGCGGTAGCTTCTGCGATGGCCCAGGAATAAAGGTATCGCGCCAAATTCAACAAAAAGAGCCGGCACACAGCCGGCTCTTTCGCTTCCAGACGGGGAAACTTACTCTTCCAGTTCACCCATGCCGGTGATGTTGAAGCCCGCGTCCACATACATGATCTCGCCTGTGATCCCGCTGGCCATATCCGACCCCAGGAAGGCGGCGGCGTTACCCACTTCATCGATCGTGACGTTACGACGCAGGGGAGCGCGCTTGGCGTTTTCAGCCAGCATTTTGCGGAAGCTCTTGATGCCAGAGGCGGCCAGGGTTTTGATCGGACCGGCGGAAATGCCGTTCACGCGAATGCCGTCACGGCCCAGGCTGGCAGCCATGTAACGAACGTTGGCTTCCAGGGAGGCCTTCGCCAGGCCCATCACGTTGTAGTTCTGCAGCACCTTTTCAGCGCCCAGGTAGCTCAGGGTAATGAGGGAGCTGCCTTCATGCATCATGCTGCGAGCACCCTTGGCGAGAGCAACAAAGCTGTAGGAGCTGATGTCGTGGGCAATGCGGAACCCGTCGCGGGTGGTGACGTCTACATAGTTGCCATCCAGCTCGTGGCCAGGGGCGTAGCCAACAGCGTGCACAATGATGTCAATGTTGTCCCAATGCTTGCCCAGCTCCTTGAAGACGTTCTCGATTTCCTCATCGCTGGCGACGTCGCAGGGGAACGTCAGCTTGCTGCCCCATTGCTCCGCGAATTTCTCAACCCGTGGCTGCAGCTTTTCATTCTGGTAGGTGAATGCCAGTTCGGCGCCTTCCCGTGCAAAGGCCTCGGCGATGCCGTACGCAATGGACAGTTTGCTGGCTACGCCAACGATCAGTGCTTTCTTGCCACTGAGGATTCCCATGGGTCGTTCTCCCTGTGTTCCTGATTTTGGTGCATTATCCCTGAGTGCTCTGGCCGGGGTAACGCTCAAATAGTCGTAGTCGGGTTCTGGTAAAAGAACGCGGCACTCAGCAGCTCCCGGGTGTAGTCCGCACGGGGCGCATGGAAGATTTCCGCGGCGTCCCCGTACTCCACAATCCGGCCGTGCTGCAGCACCAGCAACTTATGGCTGAGGGCGCGTACAACGGCCAGATCGTGGCTGATAAAGATATAGCTTAGACCATAACGGGTCTGGATATCCCTCAACAGTTCAATCACCTGCTTCTGAACCGTGCGGTCCAGAGCCGAGGTAGGTTCGTCCAGTATGATCAGCTCGGGCTGAAGGACCAGCGCCCGTGCGATGGCAATGCGCTGGCGCTGTCCCCCTGAAAATTCGTGGGGGTACCGGTGCCGGGCATCCGGGTCCAGGCCTACATCGGTCAACGCCCGGATCACTTTCTGTTCATGCTCGGCGGTGTTTCCGGCGTCGTGGATTTCCAGGCCTTCACGAACAATTTCCGCAATCGACATTCTCGGGCTCAGACTCCCGAAGGGGTCCTGGAACACAATCTGAATCCGGCGGCGCCAGGGACGGAACTGCTTCTGGTTCATGAATGCCAGTTCTTCACCGGCCAGTCGTATACTCCCGGTACTTGCGGTCAGTTTCAGCAGGGCGTGGCCGATCGTGGTTTTGCCGCTGCCGCTTTCTCCGACGATCCCGAGAGTTTCACCACGATTGAGTCGGAAATCCGCGCTCTGCACGGCATGAAAGGATTCCTTCACCTTGCCCAGGAGACTCTTGCGGATCGGGAAGCGCACATCCAGGTGTTCAACGGCGAGCAACGGCTCTGCGCGCTTACCCAGGGCCAGGGGAGCTTCAGGAGGTTCGGCATCCAGGAGCTTTCGGGTATAAGCGTGTTGTGGGCTGGCGAACAGAGTGTCGGTATCGGCTTCTTCTACGAGTTTCCCGTGCTCCATCACCGCCACCCGGTCCGCGTAGCGCCGCACGATGGTCAGGTCATGGGTGATCAGCAGAATGGCCATGCCCAGCTTCTTCTGAAGATCCCTGAGCAGCTCAAGAACCTGTTTCTGAACCGTGACATCCAGCGCGGTTGTGGGCTCATCCGCGATCAGCAAGTCTGGCTCGTTGGCCAGGGCCATGGCGATCATCACACGCTGCTTCTGTCCGCCTGACAGCTGGTGGGGGTAAGCACCTAACTTGGACTCCGGGGCCTGTATGCCCACCAGTTCCAGCAGTTCCAGACACCGTTGCCTGGCCTGAGGACCCCGCATCCCCTTGTGCAGCTCCAGGGTTTCGCCGATCTGCTTTTCCACGGTGTGCAACGGGTTCAGGGAGGTCATTGGCTCCTGAAAGATCATCCCGATCTCCCGGCCACGAATCTGGCGCATCCGTTTCTCGGTGGCAGCGAGCAGGTCCTCACCCCGGTAGCGGATTTGTCCGCTGGGGTAACTGACGTGGCGAGCATCCAGAAGGCGCAGGATCGAAAGTGCGGAAATGGATTTCCCGGAACCACTTTCGCCCACCAGAGCCAGGGTCTCGCCTTCGTGAACAGACAGTGAAAGGGATTCAACCGCTGCGGGCCCCTGATCGAAGCTGATGGAAAGGTCTGAGATCTGAAGCAATTGGTTCATATCAGCTCTTCCTTGGATCAAAGGCATCACGTACGGCCTCGCCGACAAACACCAGCAGGGTAAGCATCAGGGACAGCGAGACGAAGGCCGAGATCCCAAGCCAGGGTGCGTGCAGATTGGCCTTGCCCTGGGCAATCAGCTCACCGAGGGAGGGGGACCCCGAAGGCAGGCCAAAGCCGAGGAAGTCCAGGGAGGTCAAACCCGTGATTGCACCCGTGAGAATGAACGGCATGAAGGTAAGGGTAGCCACCATGGCATTGGGCAGGATATGCCGGAACATGATCTTGCGGTTATCCAGGCCGAGAGCCCTTGCGGCTTTCACATACTCAAAATTCCGGGCCCGCAGGAATTCCGCACGGACCACATCTACCAGCCCCATCCAGCTGAACAGCAGCATGATGCCCAGCAGCCACCAGAAGTTTGGCTGGACAATGCTGGAGAGAATGATCAGCAGGTAGAGCACCGGCAGACCGGACCATATTTCGATAAAGCGCTGGCCCAGAAGATCGATCTTGCCCCCGTAAAAGCCCTGGATGGCACCGACAACCACACCCACAATGCAGCTGGCGATCGTCAGAGTCAGGCCAAACAGCACTGAAATGCGGAAACCGTAAATCACCCGGGCGGCGACATCGCGGCCCTGGTCGTCGGTACCCAGCCAGTTTTCGGCGCTGGGTGGTGCCGGTGAGGGCACTTCAAGATCATAATTGATGGTGTCGTAGCTGAAACGGATTGGCGGCCAGACCATCCAGCCATTGGCACTGATTTCATCGGCGATGAAGGCGTCCCGATAGTCCGCTTCTGTGGGCAGGAAGCCGCCAAAGGTCTCTTCCGGAACCGACTCGACCACCGGAAAATACAGATCGCCCTTATAGGAAACCACCAGGGGGGCATCGTTGGCGATCAGTTCCGCGACCAGCGTCAGTCCGAAAAGAGCCAGAAACACCCACAATGACCAGAATCCGCGCCGGTTTTTCCGGAAGTTTCTGAGGCGTCTCTGCTGAATAGGTGTGAGGGAACGCAACTTCACGCGCCCTCCCGGCTTTCAAAATCAATGCGTGGATCCACCAGTACATAGGTGATGTCGCTGATCAGTTTCAGGATCAGCCCCATCAGAGTGAATATGTACAGGGTGCCGAAGATGACCGGATAGTCCCGGTTCAGGGCCGCTTCAAAGCCCAGCAGTCCCAGCCCGTCCAGGGAAAAAATCACTTCAATCAGCAGCGATCCGGTAAAGAACAGGGCGACCAGAACCCCGGGCAGGCTGGCAATGACGATCAACATGGCATTACGGAAGACGTGGCCGTACAGCACTTCCTGCTGGTCCAGACCCTTGGCGCGGGCGGTTACCACGTACTGCTTGCCGATCTCATCGAGGAACGAGTTCTTGGTGAGAAGGGTCAGGGTGGCGAAACCACCGATGACGTTGGCGGTGACCGGCAACGCCAGGTGCCAGAAGTAATCACCGATTTTCTGATACCAGTTCAGTTCATCAAAATTGGACGAGGTGAGTCCACGCAGCGGGAACCAGTCAAAATAGCTGCCACCGGCGAACAGCACGATCAGCAGAATGGCAAACAGGAAGCCGGGGATGGCATAGCCCACCACGATAGCGGAGCTCGTCCAGACGTCGAACCGGGAGCCGTCAGTGACGGCTTTTCGGATACCCAACGGGATGGAAATGAAATAGATGATCAGCGTCGACCACAGGCCCAGTGAAATGGAAACGGGCATTTTATCCAGGATCAGTTCGATAACGCTCTTTTCCCGGAAGAATGAATCGCCGAAATCAAAAGTGGCGTAATCCCCGAGCATCATGAAGAACCGCTCGTGTGGCGGCTTGTCGAAACCGTACATCACTTCGATTTCTTTCAGCAGTTCCTCGGGTATGCCCCGTGATCCGCGGCTGTCTCCGGAGGAGTCGGCTACCTCGCCAGCGCTGCCGCCACCAGATGCCCGCGCGAGGGCACTTCCGCCGTGGCCTTCCATCTCGGCAATCAGCTGCTCAACCGGGCCTCCGGGGGCGGCCTGTACGATAACAAAGTTGAGCAGCATGATCCCGATCAGCGTGGGGATGATCAGAGCCAGACGCCTGAGTATGTAGATGCCCATTTAGCGGCGCGTTCCTCAGGGCTTCGCCCACCAGTTGTCCACATCGATACCGTTCTTTGGGGTCTCGGCCGGTCGCTGCAAATGATTCCAGTAGGCCACGCGGTCACTTCTCAGATGCCAGTGAGGAATCACATAGTGGCTGTGAAGCAGAACCCGATCGAGGGCCCGTACACGATGCACCAGTTCTTCGCGGTCAGGTGCCTGGATCACCCTATGCACCAGCTCGTCCACCACCGGATCGCTTACGCCCATGTAATTTCGTGAGCCTTTTGCGTCCACTGTGGATGAGTGCCAGTAATCCCGCTGCTCGTTGCCCGGTGAATCCGACTGGCCGAACACTTGGGTGATCATGTCAAAGTCGAATTCCCGCAGGCGTTGGACATACTGGTTACTGTCCACCAGACGAACGGTGACATCAACGCCGAGGCGGCCGAGGTTGTTCTTGAAGGGCAGGACCACCCGTTCAAAGCTTTTCTGGAAAAGCAGGATCTCAAAGGCCAGTGGTTTGCCGGTTTCCGAGTGCACCATTTTGCCCTCCCGGATTTCGTAACCGGCTGATGCCAGCAGCTCCATGGCCGTTCTCAGGTTCTGACGCAGGGTCTGCTCACCCTCGGTGGTTGGCGGCTGGTATTCTTCGGTGAAGACATCCTCGGGAAGCTGCTCACGGAATGGTTCGAGTATCTCCAGTTCCCGCCCTTCAGGGAGCCCGGAAGAGGCCAGGTCACTGTTTTCAAAAAAACTGTCAGTTCGTGTGTACTGGTCAAAGAACAGGTTCTTGTTGGCCCACTGGAAGTCGAAGCCGTAGGCCAGGGCTTCACGTACGAGGGGGTCGGAAAACACCTCCTTGCGAGTATTGAACGCAAAACCCTGCATGCCCGATGGCCGGTGGTGTTCAATAGCTTCTTTGGTAATGGTGCCATTCTCGAACCGTTCACCGGTGTAGGCGGTGGCCCAGTTCTTGGCGGAAGATTCAAGCCGGAAGTCAAAGCTGCCGGCTTTGAACGCTTCCAGAGCCACGGTGTCATCGGTGTAGTAATCGTAATTGATCTGGTCGAAATTGAACCGGCCCTTACGGACCCCGAGGTCTTTCGCCCAGTAATCCTCTACCCGTTGATAGGTAATCGACCGACCGGCCTCAAATTCACCAATCCGATAGGGGCCACTGCCAACAGGCGGGTTCAAACCGTTTTTGCCAAACTCACGGTCCGCCCAGTAGTGCTTCGGCAAAATCGGCATCTGGCCGAGGATCAGTGGCAGCTCCCGATTGCTGGTATCGCCGAAGTCGAACCGAACCCTCCTGGGGCTTTCAACGGTCACCTTGTTGACGTCTGCGTAGTAATTTCGGAAGAAAGGGTGACCTTCGGTGGTAAGTTTATCAAAGGAAAATTTTACATCTTCCGCGGTAATGGGTTCGCCATCCTGGAATCGGGCCTGCTCCCGCAGGTTGAATACCACGTAACTGCGATCCTCGGGCGTTTCCAGGGATTCGGCAATCAGACCGTAGGCCGAAAAGGGCTCATCGTCCGATGACTCCAGCAGGGTGTCGTACAGATAGGTACTGATTCCTGCTGCGGCTACGCCACGGATGTGAAACGGATTGAAGGAATCAAAACCGTTGGCAACGACGGCCATCTTCAGGGAACCGCCTTTCGGAGCATCCGGGTTCACGTACTCGAAGTGGCTGAAACCGGCCGGGTACTTCGGAACCCCATGCATGGCAATGCCATGTTCGGGCATTGCCTCATCGGCAAGGGATACAGGGGAGATCAAAGGTGTGGCGATGAGCGCCAGGGCTGAAAAAAACGACGTAAGGGATGAGGCTTTCCGTGTTCTTGTCATAAGTCTCGCACGTCATGGGCTGTTTCGGATGTCAACGTAGAGTACCAGACTTTGACCGGGTTGCAGATAACGCGACGTATTCAGGTCGTTCCAGCTTGCGATGTCACGCACATTCACAGAAAAACGGCTGGCGATGCGGGCCAGGGAATCGCCTTTGCGTACCCGGTAGCCGACTTTTCGCACCATGCCTTTGCCCCGGTCATTGTTGGCGGCCATGACCGTCGGCTGACTGGTTTTGGACCAGATAACCAGTTCCTTGCCGGGAATCAGGGGATCGCCGGGAGCCATGCCGTTCCAGGCTGCAACCTCACGTACCGAAACACGATGTTCCCTGGCAATGTCCCAGAAGGTATCGCCTCTGCGAACCGTGTATCGAACCTTGTTGCCATCGCGTTTGCGCGCCTGTTTGCGTTCTAGCCGCTGGGAGGCACTGAGCGCATACGCGTCGGTGCCCTTGGAGGCCGAGGGGATCATCAGGCGCTGCCCGACACGAATGAGGTCGGTGTCCAGACTGTTCACCTGCTGGAGTACCGACGGTGTTGTCGAAAATTTCCGAGAGATCGAATTGAGGCTGTCGCCGGATTTAACCACGTAATTGCGCCAGGAAACCCGTTGATCCGAAGGAATACCGGCCAGTGCCGTACGGAAGTTTTCGGCATTCTTGACTGGAACGAGCAATCGGTGGGGGCCGTCCGGCGACGTTGCCCAACGATTGTAGGAGGGGTTGAGCAGGTAGATCTCATCAACATCCACCTCGGCCAGTTCCGCCGCCTGTGCCAGGTCCAGCTGGGAGCCGGTTTCGACAATCTCGAAATAGGGCTCGTCCTTCAATGATGGCAATTCGATGCCATAGGCTTCGGGATCATCGAAGATTTTTGCCAATGCGATCAATTTGGGCACGTAATGACGGGTTTCCCGGGGCAGCTGCAGTGACCAGTAGTCGGTCGGCTTGTTGCTGTTGCGGTTGCGGCGCATGGCACTGGAAACCGTGCCGCCACCGCTGTTGTAGGCGGCAAGAGCCAGGATGTGGTCCCCGTCGAACCGCTTTGCAAGACGGTCAAGATAGGTCAGGGCGGCGTCGGTAGCGGCGATGACATCACGTCGATCGTCGTGCCACCAGCTCTGGGTGAGGCCGAAATACTTACCGGTAGAGGGAATGAACTGCCAGAGACCCGCAGCCCGGCCATGAGAGTACGCGAAGGGATCAAACGCACTTTCGACGATCGGCAAAAGGGCGTATTCGGCCGGGAGCCCCCGTTTTTCTGTTTCATTCACAATGTGATGAAGATAGCGGCTGCCGCGCTCCACGACGCGGTCGATGTAGCCCGGGTGACGGGCGTACCAGTTCAGCTGGTCCCGTACGCGTTTATTGTCAATGTCATGGTCAAGTACAAATCCGGAGCGGAGCCTCGCCCAAAGGTCTTGTTCGACCGTCTCTTCGTCAACGGTTGCCTGATCCGGATTGTCGAGTTTTTCACGGGCGTCCCTGGCCGCAACCTTCAGTTCCGGCGCAATGGCCTCATCCAGAGGTTCGTTACGGGCAGCGTCGCCGTTTTCTCCGGTTTCCACAGCCTTCTTGAGCCCTTCGTCGCCGGCTGCCACGGTAACTTCTTCGGTGTTCAGCGGGTTTTCTTCATCCTGACTGACCAGGCTACTGCAGCCGCTTGCGAGGGCTCCCGCGAACAATAAAAACGACAATCGTCTGACCGACATAGAGAGTATCCGGTTTCGGGTTGAAGGCGGGTTCTATTCAGAAAACCCGGCCTATTGAACAATTTACGGTCACAAAGTTGAAACGATTCTATGGGACCGCTTTAAAAGGGGTCAAGAAACCTCTCGTTACGGCTCTGAGAGGATTTGTTAAGTGCGTACAGCCGGGCGTCAGAAGTTATCCTTGCCGTGGCGAATAGCCGCAAAAATAGCGTTATCGGAATCCGCCGGTAATCCGTGACTGGCGCTATAGGCCCGGGCTGAGTCCACAACCGCCGGGTCGTCCCAGCGCAGAAAAGGGTTCAGACGCTTCTCGTTTTCAAGCACGGAAGGCACGGTTGGCTTTCCTTCATCGCGGGCGGCCTTGCACTGTAGCTCGAATTCCTTCAGGCCGTCGTCGTCCGGCAACCAGCTGCGGGCAAACCGGAGGTTGGCCAGGGTGTATTCGTGGGCGCAGTAAACGGCGGTTTTCCCGGGAAGAGCTCTGAGGGTCTGGAGAGATTGTCGCATCTGTTCAGGTGAACCCTCGAACAGGCGACCGCAGCCACAGACAAACAGGGTGTCCCCGCAGAACAGAACCGGGCGGCCCTGAACTTCGACGTCGGTGAAATAGGCAATATGGTCGAGGGTGTGGCCCGGCACACCGAGGACCTGGAAGGTGAGCTCTTCCCAGATCACTTCATCACCGGGATGGACCAGGTTGGTGCTTCCTTTGAAAGGTGAATCCGCGGGCCCGGTTACGCGACAATCCGGGAAGCGGGAAACAAGCTCCTTGATGCCCCCCACGTGATCCGGATGGTGGTGGGTTACCAGAACGGTATCCAGTGTCAGTTGGTTCTCGGCCAAGTGATCCAGTACCGGTTGGGCCTGGCCCGGATCCACGATCAGGGCTTTACCACTGGCAGGGTCTGAGAGGCACCAGATATAGTTGTCACTGAAGGCGGGTATGGCGGTAATCGTCAGCATAGGACCCCACATGTGCTTATCGAATGTGACTGATATGATAGAGCATTAAATACAAGGTCCCAACCACAGGTTCGGGCTCCGGGGAGTGGCGCATTGGTGAGTAAATCCGACACAGTTGATTATTCCGCCAGGCATGAGAGCTTTGAACGCTGGTTTCAGACTCCTCTGGGCCGGGCATTGCTTGCGGACCAGAGGCGGTTTCTGGATGCCGAACTCCAGCGGCTTACCGGTGCGAGGCAGTTGCAGGTAGGTGTCAGCCATCGTCTGCCGCTGGCTACTGGTACCGACTTCTCCCAGAGGATCATGACCACGCCCCGATGGTACCCCCACATACCCGATGGCGTTGCCATCTGTGATGCAGACGAGCTGGCCTTTCCGGGCGATTCCATGGATCTGGTCCTGCTGCATCACACTGCAGACTTCTCACCCTATCCGCACCAGGTTATTCGGGAGGCTGCACGGGTGCTCAGGGGGGAGGGCACCATGGCGCTGATTGGCTTTAATCCGCTCAGCCTGTGGGGCGCACGGAAACTGATCTCAAGAAGCAACGAGGGGCCCTGGGGCGGCCGGTTCCTGCTTCGGGGCCGAATGGAAGACTGGTTGCACCTGTTGGGGTTCAATGTGGAGGCATCCGTTACCCGGTTTTTCAGGGCGCCCCTGCAACGAAGCGGCCGAAAGACGGAAAGCCGGGTTGATAACCGGTTGTCCGGAAACCGGTTCCTGCCAGTCGGCGCCTATTACTGTATCCTTGCCAAAAAACGCGTCCACGCTCGCCTTCCGAGGCGTCCGGTCTGGCGGCAAAACAAGGTTATTGCCCTGCCGGGTACCGGAACCGTTGGTGCGTCCCGGGGTTGTAGCCGCAACGGTTCACCCGTGAACAAGATGAAGTGATTCAATGACAACCGAACCAGGAGACTGAATGGCCGGCAAGGTAACCCTTTATACTGATGGCGCCTGCAAGGGCAATCCCGGCCCGGGCGGCTGGGGTGTGGTTCTGCGGTATGGCGATAACCGCAAAACCCTGCACGGCGGCGAGGCGAAAACCACCAACAACCGTATGGAACTCATGGCGGCCATTCGAGGGCTTGAGGCGCTGAAACGTCCCTGCGAGGTGGAGCTGTTTACGGACTCCCAGTACGTGCGCAAAGGCATCACCGAGTGGATGACGGGCTGGAAGCGAAATGGCTGGAAAACCTCTGCGAAAAAGCCGGTCAAGAACGAGGACCTCTGGCGAGAGCTGGACTCGGAAGTGGCCAGGCACAAGATCAACTGGCACTGGGTCAAGGGGCATTCCGGTGTTCCTGACAATGAGCTGGCGGATGAACTCGCTAACCGCGGCGTCGAAGAGCTTTCCAACGCATAACTGAAGATAACCAGGTACAGGGCATGAGACAGATCGTACTGGATACAGAAACCACGGGCATTGACCCGGCCGAAGGTCACAGGATCATCGAGATCGGCTGTGTTGAACTGATGGAGCGTCAGCTCACCGGGCGAAACTATCACGTTTACATCAATCCGGACCGTGAGGTTGAGGCCGAAGCCATCACCGTGCACGGTATCACCAACGAGTTCCTGGCCGATAAACCCCGTTTCGCCGAGATCGCCGACGAGTTCTTCGAGTTCATCAAGGGCGCTGAGCTGGTTATCCATAACGCCGCGTTCGATGTGGGCTTTATGGATTCAGAATTTGCCCGCCTGAAACCGGTGCGGAAAACCGCTGACCATTGTGGAATTGTTGATTCCCTCGCCATCGCACGAGCCCGCCACCCCGGCCAGAAGAACAACCTGGATGCGCTGTGTAAGCGCTACGGCGTTGATAATAGCAATCGGGACCTGCACGGCGCCCTTTTGGACGCGGAGATCCTCGCAGACGTTTATCTGCTGCTGACGGGCGGTCAGACCGCGCTGTCCCTGGACGCCGGTTCTGAAAACGGTGGTGGTAATGGCGGCCTCCGGCGGCTTCCCTCAAGCCGGGAAGCGCTTTCGGTAGTACGTGCTTCGGATGCAGAAAGCAAAGCCCACGAGGAATTCATGGCGATGATGGAGAAACAGGCCGGGGAAACCGTGTGGGGCAAACTCCAGAGCGCGGAATGAGAACTGGGTCGGTCTGTACCAAATGTTACATTCCGCCTTTCTTGAGGTACTTGAGTTTTATGTTATAAGTAATGATAAGTTCGCCAGTTTTTCGCGAACTCGCTCCGGCCGGAAAAGGGGTTAACCGGCTCACAACAAAAAGGCCTGCTCCGCTATTGTCCGGACAGTGTCCACCAAAGAGGATGCGGTAGTCTCCGCAACATTAACGGGAAGCGTTTATGGTTCAGTCGTCTCTCGCGACGAAATCGCAGTCGTTTGATCTGGTCAAAAGTGAAATAGAGCAGACCATCAAGCAGGCAGAATCCAGCCTTGAACGCTTTCAGGAAAATCGCGAAAGGGGTGAGGATCTCCAGAACTGTGTTGATTTCATCAATCAGTTGCGGGGCATCTTTATTCTGGTGGAACTGCGAGGCGGTACGCTGCTTTGCCAGGAAGCGGTAACCATGGCCAACGACGTACCCGTTGGCGCCAATGACGACAAGAACATTCTCCTCACCACCCTTAACAGCGCGCTGTTCATCCTCCGCCGTTACGTAGAGTATTACCATCAGCAACGGGAAGATCATCCCGAGCTTCTGCTGCCCGTCATCAATGACCTCCGGGAAGCCCGGCGGGAGAAACCCTATCCCGAATCCTGTTTCTTTGATGTTGATGTCAAGGAACGTCCCGACTTTTGTGCCGGGCTAGCTTTGCAGGCCTTTGAAGGCAATGAGGCTGATTACGAGATCATGGCCCGTCGCATGCGCCTGACTTTCCAGGTGGCGCTTCTGGGCATTCTGCGCGACCGCAATGATGTGGTGAACAAAAAGCTGATCGGGCGAGCGTCCCGAGGGCTTGCACGTCTGTGCCAGGGTGCTCCCATGGGGCAGATGTGGTGTCTTGTTGGCATTGTTGCGGACACCATGCTGGACCGGGCAATGATCTTTAACAAGGCCCGCAAGCGGATGTTCATGCGGATCGAGAAATACGCCCGGGAAGTGGTTTACGTGGGCAAGGTTGCTACCGCCAAAGACGCGCCGGATTCCCTGATCCGAGACCTGGTGTATCTGCTTTATCGCAGTGGTTCCGCCAACCCCGAAGTTGCTCAGGTATTGTCCGCCTATCATCTGGCTCCCGCCGAATTCCCGGATTCGATGCTCGAAGCCCATGCCCGGCGGTTGTATGGCCCGGGTAGTGATGTTCTCAAATCCCTGTCGGAAGCACTGCAGGATGAACTGAACCAGCTGAAAGACAAGCTG
The DNA here is from genome assembly GCF_041687235.1 of Marinobacter sp. Classification (GTDB taxonomy): domain Bacteria; phylum Pseudomonadota; class Gammaproteobacteria; order Pseudomonadales; family Oleiphilaceae; genus Marinobacter. The sequence continues at coordinate 156,419 of NZ_JAWLCH010000006.1, forward strand.
GACATCATTGAACGGGGGATTGAGCCGGATCTGGCGGAACTGTCGTCGATTGCAGACGCCCTCGAGCGTCTGGCGAACACGCTTGTCATGCTCGACCTCAACAAGCTGGCGGGTATATCTCGGGAAGAGGCCGGCAGGCTGCGAGGCTGGGAAGAAGAATCCCGACTGCCGGGTGATGATGAGCTATACCGCCTGGCTGATTCCGTGCTTGGCATCGAAGATGCCGTGATGCAGATCGTGACCCGGGGCATTACATCAGAAACTGACGCCCTGGCGGGCGGCGAACGAAAGCGGGAAGAGTCTGTGTACCTCAGGGAGGCGCTCTATGTGGTTGCCGATGAAGCCCGTGGCGCGCTGACCCTGGCAAAACGTGCGATCACCGCCTTCATAGAATCCGATTACGATAAATTGCACCTGGCCAACCTTCCGGCAACCCTGCATAGCATCTGGGGTGGCCTGCAGATGGTTGACGACCCTGCGGCCGCCGGGGTTCTTGAGCGTGTGGCTGCCTCAATCCAGGAGCGCTTGCTCGATGCCAAGGAAGCCCCTGCCGCCCAGGTACTGGAAGCGCTCGCCGACGCGCTGACGTCGCTGGAATACTACATCGAGAGTATCGGCAAGAGTGAAGACCGCAACATAGACTTGCTGAAACTGGCTGAATCGTCGCTGGACGATGTAGGTTTGTAATTTCATGTCCCATACGCTCGCTACCATTGTACTGGCTGCTGCAGGCGCCGTAATGGTTATCGCGGGCCTGCTGTTCTTCAGGCATCCCCGATGGTTGCTGACCTGGCTGAAAGGGATGGCGGTGTTTGGAGTCATCCTTGCCGGTCTCTACGTTCTTGTCATCGCGATAAATCTCACCAGCTACCGATCACTGGTTGGCATGCAGACCGTTGCCACCATCTCCACGCAAAAGCAGGCCGAACAGATCTGGCAGGTGGCTCTTGATAGCCAGGAAGGCGTCCCTACGGTGAGAACACTGCAGGGCGACCAATGGCAGATTGACGCCAGGATTATTCGGTTTTCCGGCCCCTTTCGGTGGCTTGATATTGCGCCTGGCTACCGGTTGGAAAAATTGAGTGGACGGTACACCTCGCTCGAGCAGGAGCGGTCGGCCCCGAGAACAGTCATTGGGCTGTCGAAAAGCATCTGGCCGGATATCTGGCAGTGGGATCAAACGTTCAATCTGCCGTTCGTGGAGGCTGTGGACGGGAACATGACCTTCATGCCTATGCGGGATGGGGCCGTTTTTGAGGTTAAACTCTCCTCCTCGGGGCTGGCTGCCGTTCCGGTCAACGAACAGGCGAGGGCAGCGGTTCGTTTCTGGGATCAGTAAGGCCTCCGGGCATAAAAAAACCTGCGCCGAAGCACAGGTTCTTCATCATGCTCACACAGGGCAATCAGCCCATGTTGAACAGCTCACCCAGTTTGGTTGCCAGCATCATGTCGCCTTCAGCTCGCAGCTGACCGGCCATGAATGCCTGCATGCCGTCAGTTTCGCCGGAAACGATGCCCTGCAGGGTTTCGGAATTCATGATCAGGGTAACAGAGGGATCGTCGTGGGCGCCCTCGTGCATCTTGCAGGTGCCATCGTTGATGACCAGGTGGTAGGTCTTGTCGTCTTCGATGTCGAACTGGAAAACCAGGTCCAGGCCCTGTGCTGCGTCTGCGTTGAAATTCTGTTCGAGTTTTTCAAATACCTGAGCTACAGACATTGTTTTACCCTTTTTGGTGGTTGTCTTGTCATGATGACGACGGCTTGATGTCCCTGGCTTCACGAGCCTTTCCGGGTGCCCGGGTAGAGCCGACCTCGCAATCCGACTTTATGGTGAGTGGTCGATTCTGTCAAGGTCGATCGAACGCTTGTTTTAATTTTTTTGCTCTCCTTATCACCACAAATTCGGTAAGTTACACTCTTGTCTTTGCACTATCAGTTGGAGAAGCACTTTGGAGTTCCTGACAGAATACGGGTTGTTCTTGGCCAAGATCGTTACCTTCGTGGTGGCGGCTCTGGTGTTGATCTCTGTCATCATGTCTGCCGCCCAGAAGGATCGCGGCGATCATGAGGGTGAAGGTGAGCTCAAGATCCGGAAACTTAACGAAAAATACAAGAAACTCAGGGAAGCGATTCAGGCCAGGTTGATGTCTGACCAGGAACGCAAGGCCTTTGAAAAAGCCCGGAAGAAAGAACAGAAAGCGGAGAAAAAAGCGGCCAAAGCGAATAAGGATTCCGGTGAAAAGGATGACCGTCGTGGCCGTGTCTACGTCCTCGATTTCGATGGCGACATTAAAGCCAGCGACACGGATCCCCTTCGTCGCGCCATTACGGCGGTCTTGAGCATTGCTGATCCCCAAAAGGACGAAGTCGTCATTCGCCTGGAGAGCGGCGGTGGGCTGGTTCATTCCTACGGCCTGGCGGCTGCACAGCTTGATCGTATTCGCAGCAAGGGTATACCCCTTACCGCCTGTGTTGACAAAGTTGCCGCCAGTGGTGGTTACATGATGGCCTGCGTTGCGGACAGGATTGTTGCGTCGCCGTTCGCCATTCTTGGCTCCATTGGTGTTGTCGCCCAGCTTCCGAACTTCCACCGTTTCCTCAAGAAAAACGATGTGGACTTTGAAGTACTGACGGCCGGCGAGCACAAGCGAACGATGACCATCTTCGGTGAAAACACCGAAAAAGGCCGGCAGAAATTCCTGGAGGATCTCGAAGACACCCATGTCCTGTTCAAGGAGTATGTCAGCGAACGTCGCCCGGAACTCGATATAGCCGCTGTTGCCAATGGAGACATCTGGTTTGGCAGACGTGCATTGGAAGTGAAATTGATCGACGAGATCAAAACCTCCGACGAATATCTCATTGAAGCCTGCGAGCGGGCAGACGTAGTCTCAGTGGCCTACCAGCGCAAACGGAGCCTTCCCGAAAAGCTCGGATTGGCAACCAGTGCGGCGCTTGAACACACGGTCTGGAAAGTGCTGGGTGCCTTCCGCAACCAGAAATTCCAGTAGCCCAACGAAAGCGGGGAATAACGATGACAACCGATACCGAATTCAAAGCCTGGCGTGTTGAAGAGCAGAACGGAGAATACATCGGTGCAGAGAAAACCCTCAGCACTGCCGACCTGCCGGACGGCGATGTCCTGATCAGGGTGAGCCACTCCTCTCTCAACTATAAAGACGCGCTTTCAGCTTCCGGCAATAAGGGCGTCACCCGATCCTTCCCCCACACCCCGGGAATTGACGCCGCTGGCGAAGTGGTCGAGTCCGGGACTGGCTCACCATCGGAAGGTAGCCCCGTCATCGTGACCGGCTACGACCTGGGCATGAACACCGACGGCGGCTTTGGCGAATACATCCGCGTGCCCGCCGCCTGGTGCGTGCCCATGCCTGCAGGCTGGAATGCCCGCACGGCCATGATCTATGGCACGGCCGGCCTCACCGCCGGGCTTTGTGTCCAGAAACTCCTTACCATGGGCGCCAAGCCGGAGCAGGGCAAAGTCGCCGTTTCAGGAGCCTCCGGTGCGGTCGGGACCGTTGCGGTTGAGCTGCTTGCCAAACTCGGGTTCGACGTCGTCGCCATCAGCGGCAAGGCGGACCATGCGGACGGTCTAAAGGCTCTGGGCGCCAAAGAAGTGGTGGGCCGGGAAACCCTGGCGGAAGAAAAGAAACCTCTGGTTAAACCTGTGTTTGCCAACGTCGTGGATACCGTGGGTGGTGGCCCGCTGGCCGAGCTGCTCAAGCAGATTCAGCCCGGTGGCTCCGTCTCCTGCTGTGGTCTCGTGGCTGGTCCTGGTCTTCAGACCACCGTACTGCCGTTTATCCTGCGAGGCGTGAATCTGCTGGGTGTGGATTCGGTAGAGATTCCGCTGGCGGAGAAAGAGGCTGTGTGGAAGAAATTCGCCGGGGAGTGGGCGTGCCCGAAGACCGAAGCTTCCGCTCGTGATATCGGTCGTGGTGAGCTAGATGGGGCGCTGAAGGCGTTCTTGAAAGGCGAGTCAGCCGGCAAGATTGTTCTGGATCATTCGAAGTAGGCCGTTGAAGCCGGGGTCAGAAGAAAGCTTTCTTCTGACCCCTTTGCATTCAAACTCTAACACTTGATAACTAAGAGGCGCGACGCCGGAAGAGCGGAATGTCGGTGTCGGTCGCGGCCTGATAGCCCTGACTGAAGAAGTTCAGGCACTTCTGCGCCTTGGTGATGTCCTTGTCGGCCCTCAGCACATAGGCATCAAATCCGCAGCGCTTCATGAACTGCAACTGATCCAGCAATACGTCACCGATGGCTCGCAGCTCGTTCACATAGCCAAAGCGCTCTCGCAGTAACCGGCCAATGCTGTAACCACGGCCATCACTGAACTTCGGAAAATTTACCGCAATCACCGGCAGCTCATTGACACGACCGTCCAGGATCTCCGGTTCATCGTGGCTGTCGAACCACACGCCGATGTCCTGTCGTCCCGTGAAGTGCTCGTAGCCTGCCAGCCACAGATCCGCCGGAATCAACGCAGGCTGATCCGAAGGGATGTTCAGTGAATCACCCTCGGCCGGGCGGGGAACTACCACCCAGTTGTCCTGACGGATACTGCCATCCGGGGAAATAACGTTAGGCATAAACCCGCTCCTTGAAAGGATCAATTCCTACACGACGATAAGTGTCCAGGAAGGTTTCTTCCTCCGTGCGTTTATCGACGTAGACATCAATAATTTTGGAAATTACCTGGGGCATCTCGTCCCGGGCAAACGACGGCCCCAGAATTTTGCCGATTGAGGCGTCATGGTGGGACGACCCCCCAAGGCTGATCTGATAGAACTCTTCACCCTTCTTGTCGACGCCAAGCACACCGATATTGCCGACATGGTGATGCCCGCAGGCATTCATGCAGCCAGAGATGTTCAGATCGATGTGACCCAGATCGTAAAGATAATCCAGGTCGTCAAACTGCCGCTGTATGGCTTCGGCGACCGGGATCGACTTGGCGTTGGCCAGGGCACAGTAATCGCCACCGGGGCAGCAGATGACGTCTGTCAGGGTGTTCAGGTTCGCAGTCCCAAAACCCATGGGGGTGATCGCCTGCCACAACTCCAGCAGCCGGTCCTGACGCACGTCGGCCAACACCACATTTTGCTGGTGGGTCACCCGGACTTCGCTAAAGCTGAACTCGTCTGCCAGGTCGGCAATCTGTTCCAGTTGTTTGTCGCTGACATCGCCCGGGGGAGTGCCGGTTTTTTTCATGGTCAGGGTAACGATGGCATAACCCGGCTTTTTATGGGTGTCCACGTTGTGAGTCAGCCACTGGTCGAAGCCCCGGTTCTCAAACCTCTGGCTGGCGAGCAGGTCGGTGGCATTATCCAGCGCTGCGTAATCCGGCTCGGTAAAGTAAGCCTGGATACGCTGCACCGCCTCGTGCGTGAGCCGGGTAGGGGAATCCTTGATGTGTTGCCACTCGGCTTCAACCTTTTCGGCAAAGCCTTCAGGAGTCAGTGCCTTCACCAGAATCTTGATCCTGGCCTTGAACTTGTTGTCGCGGCGACCATACCGGTTATAGACGCGAAGCACAGATTCCAGGTAAGTCAGCAGGTCCAGTTCCGGAAGGAACTTCCGGATGACCGGCCCAACCATGGGGGTACGGCCGAGACCTCCGCCAACATGAACACGGAACCCCAGCTCGCCGGCCTCATTACGCACCATCTGCAGACCGATATCGTGCACCTGAATGGCGGCACGATCGGTGTGTTCGGACGCATTCACCGCGACCTTGAATTTCCGTGGCAGGAAGGCAAATTCCGGGTGAAACGTTGACCACTGTCGAATGATTTCACAGTAGGGCCTGGGGTCCGCGATTTCGTCGGACTGAACACCGGAGAACTGGTCTGTGGTGGTGTTGCGGATGCAGTTACCGCTGGTCTGGTTGGCGTGCATCTCGACTTCAGCCAGTTCCGCAAGAATGTCAGGAACGTCCTCAAGTGCGGGCCAGTTCAGTTGTACGTTCTGGCGAGTCGTGAAGTGCGCGTAGCCTTTGTCGTAATCCCGGGTAATACGGGCGAGCCTTCGCAGCTGGTCCGAACGCATCATGCCGTAGGGAACACAGATCCTGAGCATGGGAGCCAGGCGCTGAACGTACAGGCCGTTCTGCAGGCGAAGGGGAAGAAACTCATCTTCTGCCAGCTCTCCGGCCAGGGCCCTTTCGGTCTGGTCACGGAACTGGGCAACCCTCTCGGCAGCCATTTGCCGATCGTGTTCATCGTATACGTACATAGTGGGAAGATCCTGCTTGAAAGCGTCATATCCAGGCCGGCGGCCTTATATCAGACGGGAAGGATAACAGCGGGTTTTTATTCTTAAAATGATTATTTCAAAATATGTTTATCGATTCAGGCGATAAGCAGGCGGAACAACGGACTGGACGAATATCAATTAACTGCTTAACTTAAAGAACTACAAAAAATGACAACAAACTCGGAAAGAGGAACAGACATGAAGAAGACCGTACGCTCTGATAGCCAGGCCGATGCCGTTGCCGCTGTGTTGCTGGTGATGCTTGCTGTGGCCTTCGCCGTGGTCTGGGTTGCCGGCCAGTAAGCCTATTGGCTGGCCAGAACCAGGTTCACAATCACGATCAGACCCACAACAAAGCTGGCCGTGAACAGAATGCCGGCGATGATGTAGGGCCATGGGCTGTGGCTCGAGAAGTCCTCTTCCCGGCGTTTGTCGGACTGTACTCCGAAAGCGCCGGCCAGGATGCTTTGCATGACTTTGAGAACGCCGGGTCCCCCTGGCTTCTGTTGTTCTTTCTTGTCCGGCTCTGAAGACTCTGTCATACATCCGCCCCTGATATCTGTCTTGCCAGAAGTTTACTCCGCCGGATCGTAGGCCAGGCTTGGCGCCAGCCAACGTTCCGCTTCGGCCTTGGAAATGCCTTTGCGTTCAGCATAGTCTTCAACCTGGTCTGCGCCAATTTTCCCGACCGCAAAGTACTTGGATTCCGGGTGCGAAAAATACCAGCCGGAGACCGCGGCCGTCGGGAACATGGCGAAATGCTCGGTCAGTTCAATGCCCGCTGTATCCGTGGCCTCGAGAAGGTTAAACAAGGTCGCTTTCTCGGTGTGGTCCGGGCAGGCAGGATAGCCCGGCGCCGGGCGAATACCGCGATAACGTTCTTTGATCAGATCGTCATTGGCCAGTTTTTCATCGGCAGCGTAGCCCCAGAATTCCTGGCGGACACGCTCATGCATGCGTTCCGCGAACGCCTCGGCAAGACGGTCAGCCAGCGCCTTTACCATGATGGCGTTATAGTCGTCATTGCCATCCTTGAATTCGACTGAGAACTCTTCGGCACCAATGCCGGTAGTCACAGCGAAACCGCCCACGTAGTCCACGGTACCGGAGCCCTCAGGCGCGACAAAATCAGACAGTGCCATCATGGGTTTGCCGGGTGCCTTTTCATCCTGCTGACGGAGGTGGTGCAGGGTGGTCAGCTCCTCGCTGCACGACTCGTCGGTATACAGCACAATATCGTCACCACGACGGTTGGCGGGCCAGAAACCAATGACACCCCTTGCAGAGACCCGGTTTTCATCAATCATACGGCGCAGAATTGCCTGCGCATCGTCAAACAGGTGGCGTGCCGCTTCGCCCCGCTTGGGGTCGTCAAAGATGGCCGGGTACTTGCCGGAAATGTCCCAGGACAGGAAGAAGGGTGTCCAGTCGATGTAATCGACCAACTCATTGAGGTCATAGTCTTCGAATACCCGGATTCCGGTAAATGCCGGTTTCGGCGGCTCGTAGCCATCGAACGAGATATCGGGGGCGCGATCTCGGGCCTCCTTCAGGGAGACCAGCTTGGTCCGGTCGCCCCGGTTCTTTCGCCGCTCACGGATTTCGTCGTATTCGGTGCGGGCAGCGTCCACAAATTCCGGCTTTGCGGTCTTGCTGAGCAACTGGGACGCGACGTTTACGCACCGGGACGCGTCCGACACGTACAGGGCAATGTCGTTCTTGTACTGGGGCTCGATCTTGACGGCGGTGTGGGCCTTAGAGGTGGTCGCCCCGCCGATCATCAGCGGAATGTTGAAATCCAGGCGCTGCATTTCACGGGCCACGTGGACCATCTCATCCAGCGACGGCGTGATCAGACCGCTGAGGCCGATAATGTCGACATCGTGCTCCCTGGCGGCGGCCAGGATCTTGTCGCAGGGCACCATCACGCCGAGATCAATCACCTCGTAGTTGTTGCACTGCAGCACCACGCCTACGATATTCTTGCCGATATCGTGGACATCGCCTTTCACCGTGGCCATGAGAATCTTGCCCTTGGCTTTCTGGTCTTCGGTTTTCTCTGCCTCGATGTAGGGGATCAGGTGCGCCACCGCCTGCTTCATTACCCGGGCGCTCTTGACCACCTGGGGCAGGAACATCTTGCCGTCGCCGAATAGATCCCCGACCACATTCATGCCATCCATCAGCGGGCCTTCAATGACCTCAATGGGGTGACTGGCTCTCTGGCGACAGGCTTCGGTATCGTCCACGATGTAGGTGGTAATGCCCTTGACCAGCGCATGTTCCAGCCTCTTTTCCACCGGCCACTCGCGCCAGGCCAGGTCTTCCTCCTGGGTTTTGCCGCCTTTGCCTTTGTAGCGTTCGGCGATTTCGAGCAGGCGGTCGGTGGCATCATCACGTCGGTTCAGGACAACATCTTCCACCAGCTCCTTGAGCTCCGGGTCGATTTCGTCGTAGATCACCAGCTGGCCCGGGTTCACGATACCCATGTTCATGCCCGCCTTGATGGCGTGGTAGAGGAATACAGAGTGGATAGCCTCCCGGACCACGTCATTGCCCCGGAACGAGAAGGACACGTTACTCACGCCGCCGGAAATGGAGGCGTAGGGCAGGTTTTCCCGAATCCAGCGAGTGGCGTTAATGAAGTCCACCGCGTAGTTGTTGTGCTCCTCGATGCCGGTGGCAATGGCGAAAATGTTCGGATCGAAGATGATATCAGCCGGGTTGAAGCCGATCCCGGTCAGGACATCGTAGGAGCGCTTACAAATCTCGGTCTTGCGCTCGTAGGTGTCCGCCTGACCCTGTTCATCAAAGGCCATGACCACTACCGCGGCGCCGTACCGCATGCAGTCTCTGGCGCGCTTGATAAATTCCTCTTCGCCTTCCTTGAGGCTGATGGAGTTCACCACGGCCTTGCCCTGAATGCACCGAAGGCCCGCTTCAATGACATCCCACTTGGAGGAGTCGATCATGATCGGCACCCGTGAGATATCCGGCTCGGAGGCGACAAGGTTCAGGAAGGTGACCATCACTTCCTTCGACTCCAGCATGCCCTCATCCATGTTGATGTCGATGATCTGGGCACCGTTCTCAACCTGGTCACGGGCAACGCTCAGAGCCTCTTCGTACTGCTCTTCCTTGATCAGGCGCAGGAAACGCTTGGAGCCGGTAACGTTGGTTCGCTCGCCTACGTTTATGAACAGAACGTTGTCGTCACCGGTGAACGGCTCGAGACCGGACAGGCGAAGCGCCTTCGGGCGCTCGGGAATCTTCCGGGGCGGATACTTGGCCACGGCCTGGGCGATGGCTTCAATGTGGTCCGGACGAGAACCGCAGCAACCACCGATGATGTTCAGGAAGCCGTCGCGGGCAAAGCCTTCGATAATCTCGGCCATCTCTTCAGGCGTCTGGTCATACTCACCAAACTCGTTGGGAAGACCTGCGTTGGGGTGGGCGCTGACATAGGTTTCCGCCTTGGCTGAAAGCTCTTCCACATAAGGGCGCAGGGCGTCTGCACCCAGTGCACAGTTCAGGCCCACGGAGATCGGTTTGGCGTGTGCAACCGAGTTCCAGAAGGCCTCGGTGGTCTGGCCGGAAAGGGTTCGGCCGGAGGCATCGGTAATGGTGCCGGAAATCATGATCGGCAGGGCGACGCCACTGTCTTCAAAGTACTGCTGGGTTGCGTAAATCGCGGCCTTGGCGTTGAGGGTATCGAAAATGGTTTCGATCAGGATCAGGTCGCACCCACCTTCCACCAGGCCTTCCACGGCCTCGTAATAGTTGTCGACCAGGGTCTGGAAATCGACATTCCGGTAGCCCGGGTTGTTTACGTCCGGCGAAATGGACGCCGTGCGCGATGTGGGTCCCACAGCACCGGCCACAAAGCGTGGCTTGTCCGGGGTTTTTGCGGTGAACTCATCCGCAATCTCCCTGGCCAGTCGAGCTGCCGCCACGTTCAATTCTTTGGCGATCTCCTCCAGTCCGTAATCCGCCTGGGAAAGCTGGGTGGAGTTGAAGGTGTTGGTTTCAATAATATCCGCGCCGGCGTCCAGGTAGTCCGCGTGGATATTGCGGAGCAGGGCAGGCTGGGTAAGGTTCAGCAGGTCGTTGTTGCCCTGGACCTCGCGCTCGTAGTCGGCAAACCGATCACCTCGAAACGCCTTCTCGTCCAGTTTCAGATTCTGGATCATGGTGCCCATGCCGCCATCAAGGATCACAATGCGTTCCTGCAGGGCCTTGTGGAGCTGGTCGAGACGGGTGGTGCGATCGGTCATAGGATTACTTCCGGATGTCGTTATTAACGCTGTATTAATGTCAATGGCGCGGGATCATAGCAAAAATGCCTGAGCCCGTCTTAGTACGAATGACGATTATCAATTGCCTTTCGCAAATACCCGCCAATACGGGAAATTCATTACCCTGGTAAAGCCCGACTATTTTACTTGGTCTTTCATGTTCCCGCGAACTCCCTTAAAATGAATCCAAACTTTCAAACGGGTTGAAAACATGGCTCAGGTTACTGTGACAGATCCCGCACGGGATTATCTTGCACAACTTATCGAGAAACAGGACGTGGAAGGCATGGGCGTGCGTATATTCGTCACCCAGCCCGGCACCAAAAACGCCGAGACCTGTCTGGCCTACTGCCCGCCCAATGAAGTAGTACCCACGGACGAGCAGGTGGATCTGGACAAATTCGTCCTGTACCTCGACCACAACTCGGTGCCCTTCCTGGAAGAGGCCTACGTGGATTACTCCAAGGATCAGATGGGTGGCCAGCTCACCATCAAGGCACCGAACGCAAAAGTGCCCAAGATTGATGACGACGCGCCCCTCCCGGACCGGGTTAATTACATTCTGGCCTCGGAGATCAATCCGAACCTGGCTGCTCACGGTGGCGAGGTATCGCTGGTGGAAATCGTTGACGAATCAGTGGCGGTGCTACGTTTTGGTGGTGGCTGCCAGGGCTGCTCCGCAGTCAGCCTGACCCTGAAGCAAGGCGTTGAATCCACATTGAAGGAGCGTGTGCCGGAAATTACAGCGGTACGAGACGTAACCGACCACTCCAACACAGAAAACGCCTACTACCAGTAAGGCCACCTTTCCCTGGGGCTCCGCGTCCTTCCGGGCGCGGTGACTGCCCAGGCTGCCGCAATTCCGGTACCACACTGGCTACACGGCCAATGTTGTGACATTCGAATTACTCCATCATCCATCACATAAACAGAAACAGCACGCAGGTACTATCCTGTCTGCCCGTTAACGGCATTATCACCGGCTAAACCGGATTACACTCTCAAACCGGGGTCAAACTTGTTCGACGTTGCGCTTCTGTCTGTGCCTCTCATGGCGGCGGTAGTTGGTTGGCTGACCAACTGGCTCGCCATCCAGATGTCTTTCTATCCGGTTCAGTTTATCGGCGTGGGTCTGGTCGGCTGGCAGGGGGTTATTCCCCGCAAGGCCGAGAAAATGGCACACATCTGCATCGACAGAACCCTCCAGCAGTTTGGTGATCTGAATGCTGTCTACCAGAAGCTTGAACCCCAGCGCATCGTTGAACAGGTCATCTCCCAGGTGACGCCCCGGATGGACGAATACATCGATGAAGTCATGTACGAGATCCAGCCCGTGCTCTGGGATAACCTGCCCCTGTTCCTGAAGAATCGTATTTACCAATGGGCCCGGGAACAATTGCCTTCCCGGGTTGAAGAGCTGGTTGAGGATTTCGGGGATGATCTGGATGAGCTGGTTGATCTCAAGGCTCTGCTCAGCCGGGAACTTGAAAAACACCCGGATATGATGAACCGGATCTTCAAGCAGGCCGGTGCGGTAGAGCTACAGTCTGTCATCAACCGGGGCGCGATTATTGGTGGCATCCTCGGGGCTCTTCTTGTGCCTTTATGGACCCGCTATCCAGAGCCCTGGCTTCTGCCGCTCGGCGGCTTCGTAATTGGTTTTGTGACCAACTGGATTGCCATCAACCTCATTTTTGCACCGCTCGAACCCCGGCGAGTGCTGTTCTGGAAGATCCAGGGGCTGTTTCTTCGCAGGCAGCCGGAAATCAGCGATGTCTGGGCAAAGCTGGTGGCGGAGGAGTTGATCACCGTGGAGAAAGTTGCCGACGCCATGATCAACGGCAGCCACGGAGACAGAACCCGGGCGATCATCCAGAAACACCTGCGACCATTGCTGGATAATTCTGTGATCATGAAGCTGACCGCCCAGGTGACTGTCGGCATGACAGGCTACACTGAGCTGAAGAAAGCCATGAACCAGAAAGCGGTACTGGCGACCCGGGATGTGTTCAGTGACCCGGCATTCAACCGTGAGCGTGCGCCCGTGGTAGCCGAGGTGCTATCCGGCCAGATGAAAGCGCTCAAGCCTGATGAATTTCAGGACATTCTTCGCCCGGCGTTCCGGGAGGAGGAGGTTCAGTTAATGATCGTTGGTGGTCTTTTCGGGGCTCTGGCGGGGCTGCTTCAGTTCCTGTCCCTTAATCATCTGAATTTCTAGGCGGAGTGCGTCTGGTTATAGCCCTGGCGCACAAGGAGGAAAGCCATGCCTTTGTGGGCATCAATAACTGTTCAGGTTCTGGCAACCATTGGTGCGGTGTTTCTCACCCTTTGGGGGTTCTGGTACCTCGTTGTTCGCCCTTATCTGGATGGAAAGGTCGCTGAGCTTGTCGAGGCCAGTCGGGACATCGAGCCAGCCGTTACCCGTGGCGTGAAAAAAGGGGTTGCCGACACCTTTCGGGAGTTGCCGGAAAGTGCGTTAGACGGCACTGTGAAGGAATCTACTCGTCAGTTCCTGAAGTTCGGGTCGGGGCTCTTCGAAAACGGCCTGAGCAGCTTTCTCGGCACTGCCGCGGACCTCGAGAGACACAAGCGGCAGAACGCGGGTAAAAATCCGGAAGGCTCTACAGACAGTTAGTGGGGCGAGGCAGCCCGGCAATCCGGCAGGCGGTTTTTGCGGGGGTGCCGGGAAACAGTTGCATCAGGTAGATGCTGTTGCCCTTGTCTTCACCCAAGGCCTCTCTGACCGCCTTTACAAACAACCGGTTCGACGGTGGTGATATCTCATGCTCTTTATAAAAAGAGCGGAGGAACCAGATGATTTCCCAATGGTTTTTGCTTAACTCAATGTCGTCCTCGGCGGCAATGCCTGTCGCGACCGCCTCCGTCCAGGCCTCAGCGTCCTCAAGGAATCCTTCGTTGTTTCGTTTCGGCATGGTGTCACCGGCCATAATTTACCAACTGATTACCCGTTGAGCCTGCAACGAAAGCGACACCATTTCCGCGAAGCCCACCGCTTCGGCATTGCCGGTCATCCCTCCGAGCCCACGGGCATCGACATCCGGTGAGAGCACGAACACCTTGTGGGTGACTGGCTTTTTCTGTGTGGAAAGCAGAAGTACACCGTTACCTGTCAGCAAAAGTGCATCTTCAGGCGACACTGTGGCCAGGCACCGGGAGGCTCGCGGGTGCTCGGGTGATTTGTTGAGAATGTGCAGCGTATGGATGGCAGTCATCTGGGCTAACCTGCGAAAGCGGTGTGATCGAAATCCTTGAGAAGCGCGGCGTCGGCATCGACCAGGGTTACACCCTTGAGAAGCGAACTCTCATTCAGTCCGTAGGTGATGCATGCGGCCCGATCGGCAAGTATTGCTTCGATTCCGAATATCGGTGCCGCTGACAGGTTCTTTTCCACCGACTTCTGACCAACGCCTCCAGCCTCCTGAGACGGTCTAAGCCAGTTTACACCAGCCCCCGCAAAAAGAAGCGTGGCCGGCTGATCAAAGGCCGCGAGCGAAAAGGCCATGTCCAATGCTTCACGCCCGGTCCAGGCGCCATAGGGTGGCTGGTCAATCATGATCAGTGTGCTCACGGTCAGTCTCCGGCGTGAAAATAGAGCGTTCGGGTGGACTTCATCCTGCCTTCGACCCATTCGCCGAGCCCCGCGATTTCAAACGGCGCGCGCAGGTTTGCGGCTGGCAACTCATAGCGTTTTTGCTCTGCCTGGTTTACCAGGCCACGACGTAGCGCTGAGGCGATACAGGCTACCCCGGGAATGCTGTGCTCGCTCAGAAACCGCGACCATTCTTCGGGCCAGTCGGTCTCGTCCGAAGGTGGTGCGCACAGCACCGATGCCAGGTGTACGCCGTCGCCGTAGAGAAAGACCCGGTCAATACGATGACCGGCGTCCACTACAGCCCTTGCGAACCCCAAGGCGGTCTGGGGGGCCTGGGAAGCGTAGGGGGCGCCAGTGATTACCAGGGTAAAGGTTCCAGAAGCAGTATCAGCCATTCGTCCGTTTCGTTCTCAGTCAAGCATGGAAAGACTTTCAGTTTACCGAAAGCAAAAACCCCGGCAACTGCCGGGGTTCTCAAACAGCTTCTCACGCTATGTATCAGTCTTCGCCGCTGAACGCAGAGAGCAGGTGCAGCAGGCTGACGAACAGGTTGTAGATGGAGACATACAGACCGACGGTGGCAATCACGTAGTTGCGCTCGCCGCCCTTGATGATCTGGCTGGTCTCAAACAGGATCATGATGGACGCAAAGATCGTGAAGCCGGCGGAGACCGCCAGGTGCAGCGCAGAGCTTTCCATCAGGAAGGCCAGGAGCATCGCGCCAATCAGCACAAACGCACCCGCGGTCAGGAAGCTGGACATGAAGCTGAAGTCTTTCTTGGTGATGATCGCCGTGGCAGACAGGCCGACAAAGGCGACAGCCGTCAGCGTCAGTGCCTGGGCAACGATTTGTGAGGCTCCTGCAGCTACGAACGCACCGATGATCGGGCCCAGGGTATAACCCATGAAGCCGGTCAGTGCGAAGGTGGTCACGATGCCCCAGGGGCTGTTTTTCAGCTTATAGGTCGCGAACAGCAGGCCAATGTAGCCCACGATGGTGATCAGGAAACCCGGATGGGTTCCGTTCATGTTCAGGAATGCTGTGAGCGCCGAGAAGGCGAGGGTCATGCCTAGCAGCATGTAGGTGTTGCGCAACACCTTCATGGCATCATCGCTGATGCCTGTAGTCGCGCGCTCTGTCTGGGGAGTCGAATAGGCTCCCTGAGAGTTCTGAACGCCGAATCGTCTGTCTTCCATTGTCATCTCCGTTTATAACGACTGGATACTGTGTCCCATAATAGTGTCAGATACGCAACTTTCAATCATTTACGACAGGAAACCGCCTCCCGGATTCCATTAAAAACCGTTAATGTTGAAAAATGCGGCGGGTTTTATGCAGAGCGTTGACAGCACAGGCAATTCCGGTATCATGCACACCGCTGTCGCAACGGCAGCAATGGAAAAACGGTGGGCTGGCAGAGTGGCTGAATGCAGCGGTCTTGAAAACCGCCGAAGGTTAGTAGCCTTCCCGGGGTTCGAATCCCTGGCCCACCGCCATTTTTCCTCTGACTCCGCTTCTTCCTGAACACTGCTTCTCTACCAAAACGACTCATTCCTCCTGAATCTCCGTGGTAATCCCTACTTGGTTTAGCGCTAGCTTACCCTCATTATCAGAGTATCGATTTTTTGAGGGCTTGCTATGACAGACTTTCAGCACACTCCGTCACCCGACTCCATTTCGCCCGAACGCAGGAATCGGAAGTTCTCCGTGTCCGCCAATCGGGGCAAGGCCAGCCACAAAGTGCGTTACGTGGAGGCCGGCGGTGCGGCAGTCGATACGGAGGAGTGCACCTTCTGTCAGTCTGTACCAGATCTTTCAGGGGATACGCAGGCAAAGGAGAAAGACCGGAGCCGCTGATGCCGCCCCGGTTCCGGGTTATGGACGGGTCAGAGATTCCGGCCCGGATAGATTAATTCTTTCTGCTCATCGGCTCTTTGCTGGCGTGCGGCCAGGGCCTCGGGCTCGTTCTTCGGCACCTGCCAGCCTTCCAGGTTTGCTTCGATCAACTGCACCAGAGCCTCGATATGCCCGGGCGTGGCGTTCAGAGCGGTGATATAACTGAAGCCCTCGCCACCAGCCTCCATGAAATACTCCCGGTTTTCCTCGTCGATTTCCTCAATGGTTTCCAGGCAGTCTGATGAGAAGCCGGGGCAGAATACGTCGATAGATTTCACGCCTTTGCCCGGGAGGGATTTCAGGGTTTCATCCGTGTAGGGCTTCAGCCACTCTTCCTTGCCAAAGCGGGACTGGAAGGTCGTCATGTAGTCTTCTTTGCTCAGGCCAAGCCTCTCTGCCAGTAGCCGGGACGTCTTGTGGCATTCACAATGGTACGGGTCGCCCTTGGTCAGATACTTCAGAGGCACACCATGGTAGGACAGAACCAGCTTCTGGTTGCGTCCGTGATTGGACCAGTGAGCTTCAATATGGCGCGCCATGGCTTCAATGTATGGCGGATAATCCGGGTAGTGGGAAACAAACCGGAAATCCGGCAACCAGCGACGTTTGGTGAAATCCTTGGCAATCGCGTCGAAGGTAGAGGCGGAAGTAGACGCGGAGTATTGGGGATACAGAGGCAGAACCAGCAGTTTCCGCACGCCCTGTTCCTGCATTTCATCCAGTACTCGGGAAATCGAGGGGTTGCCGTACCGCATGGCAAACCCGACCACTACGTTGGGGCCATATTTGCGCTTGAGCGCCTCACGGATGCCCTCTGCCTGCTTGGCGGTATGAAGTAGCAGGGGAGAGCCTTCCGGCTGCCAGACGCTGGAGTAGGCCTCTGCACTGCGCTTGGGGCGAATTCGAAGAATGACCCCGTGCAGGATTAACCACCATAGCGGACGGGGCAGCTCCACCACCCTTGGATCCGAGAGAAATTCAGCCAGATAACGACGGAGCGCAGAGGTCGTGGGCGCGTCCGGGGTGCCAAGGTTGGTTACCAGCACGCCCAATCGGTCAGGCTGGTTGTGGCTGAAATTCTCTGAACCTTTGTATTGCATAGGGTGGATCCTGAACGTTGGTTAGGCGATTGGTCTGTCAGCCTTTATCGGAGGCTTGCTGTGCCATCCGGGGCGCAAGGCCGGAAATGTCGTAACCGGCGCCGCGGGCCTTGGTAAATATTTCATCGGCTGAGGTGTTTCGTGCTGCGCTCAGGGCCCACAGTACGGTACAGCGAGTTCCGGAACGGCAGAATGCCAGTACGGGCTTTTCAGCATCCCGGATCATTGGCGCAAACCGGTTTACGTCCTCATCGGTGATATTTCCGGATTCGACCGGCATATACACCCACTCCAGCCCCTGTTCCCGTGCGGCTGCTTCAATATCCGCCATTGCCGGCTGGCCTGGCTCTTCGTGATCGGGACGGTTTGCCACCAGTGTCTTGAAGCCCAGTTTTGCGGCCTCAGCGACGTCTTCAACGGAAATCTGGGGAGCTACTGAAATGTTGTCGTCAATCTTTCTGATGTCCATGGAATATCGTCTCCGGATGGGATAGTGGAGCTGCCGCCATGATGGCACAGGCACTGGGCTGTGTCAGAGTGGCGACAGCAAGTTAACAGAAAATACTTACGCTTTCGCACGGTTGCGTTCGATTAGCTCGAAAATGGCCATGCCGGCGACCATGGCCGCCACAAATACCGCTGCCTTGACTTCTCCTGCGCCGAGGGCGACCAGCCCTGGTCCGGGGCAGAAACCTGCAATGCCCCAGCCGACACCAAACATGAGCCCGCCAAGCACCAGTCGCTTGTCGATGTGGGTACTGGACGGCAACTTCATGTCGAAGCCGAGAAACGAAAGCGTGCGCTTGCGAGCGATGGCAAAGGCAAACACACCCACCATGATGGCGCCACCCATAACGAAGGCCAGTGACGGATCCCAGAGGCCGGCAATGTCGAGAAAACCGAGCACTTTTTCGGGATTCGCCATGCCGGAAACGATCAGGCCAAATCCGAATACAAGTCCTGCGAACAGGGATGCGAGAGAGAACTTCATGGCATCAGACTCCCAGCAAATGACGGATGATGTAGACAGTGACAAACCCCGCGGCCATAAAGCTCAGGGTTGCCGCCAAGGACCGGATTGAAAGCCTGGAAAGGCCGCACACGCCGTGACCACTGGTGCAGCCAGAACCATAACGGGTACCGATGCCAACGAGCAGCCCGGCGATGATCAGTGCCGGGTAGCCGGCCTCGATTTCAATGGCTGGCAGCTCTGTGGCCGTTAACCAGACCAATGGTGCGCCGATCAGGCCGCCCAGGAAAGCCACTCGCCAGGCAATATCGCCTTTTGCCGGCGCAAGAAGGCCGCCCAGGATACCGCTGATGCCCGCGATGCGCCCGTTCAGAAGCAGGAAGCTGGCAGCAGCAATACCTACCAGGATGCCACCCGCCAGCGCTGACCAGGGGGTGAAGTTATTCCACGCGATTTCTATCATCTGATACTCCGAATGTTACGACGGTCTATTTTGGAATAAGCATATACCTTGGGGCAATAATACCAAAAAAAAGCCCGGCAAAGGATGCCGGGCAGAGGCGTGCGAGTAGTATCCATGAAAGACTTCCAGACAAACCGGCATCAGCAGGGACGCCGGTATTGGGAAGTATTGACCATATTTTGAACACTTCAAGCGAGAGTCACTTTCGTTTGAAAACATTTTTTCATATCGGATACGCCTTTATACTGCGGCCTGTCACTGTGCGGTTTTCAGGCTGACTGAAATCCGGCCAAACCTGTAATACAATAGGGCCTTAAAAGAAATATCCGCACCCCCGAGGTTGTTACATGTCTGAAGAGAACGACAATAAGCCGGAGAATGATCCGCAACTGGCGGCAAAAATCAAGGATTCTGCCCGTCAGATCTGGTTGGCAGGCCTGGGAGCCTACACCAAAGCCGAAGAGGATACCGGCCGGTTCTTCGATCGTCTCGTTCAGGAAGGTGAACAACTGGAGAACAAAACCCGGGGCGTTGTGGAAAAACAGATCAGATCTGTTGAGGACCGTGTTGAAGGCGTTCGCGAACGGGCGACTGGAACCTGGGACAGGCTGGAACACATGTTCGATGAGCGGGTGTCGGGGGCACTCAGGCGGCTCGGTATCCACCGCCGTGAAGAAATCGAGTCTCTGGAACGTCGTATTGAAGCACTCGAGTCGGAACTGGCCCGTATGCGCCATCGTGCTGACGACGAAGAAGAATAGGGTCCGGCCTCAGAGATAGTCCCGGCTCATCAGCCGGGCTTCTTCCCGATCATCGGGTGCCAGATAGGGAAGGATCAGATGCATCATCTGGTAAACGCCACGTCCGGGGTCCACGGATTCCCGATCGTGCAGGTGAGAGAGAGTATCAAAAGCGCTCCAGTAACAAGCAGTTAGGGTCAGCTGTTCACACAGAGACTCAAGTTCTTCCGTTTCGATCACCATAATTCCCTGGCGCCGGAAGCTTTCGCAGATAGTGCGAAAAGCGAGCATTTTCTTCTTCTGGATTCGCTTGAACCGTACTTGCAACTGATCGTACCGGGACAATACGTTCACCAGGTCCTGGTACAGAAACCGGTAACGGGCAACTGTCTCGAACAGCAAATGCAGGAAGAACCCCTGCTGGTCCAGGCTGATGTCAGCGTCCTCCGGAACCGCCAGGAGATCCACCATGTCGTGCTCGTACTGGTCGAAAAGCTCCTCGACAATATCGCCCTTGCTCTTGAAGTGGTAGTAGAGGTTGCCCGGGCTGATATCCAATTCATCGGAAATCAGCAGGGTGGTCACGTTGGGCTCGCCGACGCTGTTGAACAGCGACAGGCTGGTCTGAAGGATGCGGTCGCGGGTTTTGATTTTTTTCATGTCGCGCCGGGCCGGTCCCTAGAGCTCGAAGCTCGCCCAGACCGGACAATGGTCGGACGGCCGTTCCATGGCGCGAATATCGTAGGAGACGCCAGCTTCCCGTGCTTTGGGTAGCAGGCTGTCACTGGCCATGATCAGGTCAATTCTAAGGCCACGCCTGGGTTCCCGCTCAAAGCCCTTGCTGCGGTAGTCAAACCAGCTGAAGGTGTCTGACTCGTCCGGGTGCAGGTGCCTGAACACATCGGTGTAACCCCGGGCTTCCACCTGGCCAAGCCACTCCCGCTCCTCCGG
Organism: Marinobacter sp.; assembly: GCF_041687235.1. Taxonomy (GTDB): domain Bacteria; phylum Pseudomonadota; class Gammaproteobacteria; order Pseudomonadales; family Oleiphilaceae; genus Marinobacter. The sequence goes on from NZ_JAWLCH010000006.1 coordinate 176,725, forward strand.
AAGGAAAGAGCATTTGCCGGATCGCAGCCAGCGCTTGGCGTTGTCGGCGCCGATACCAATGTCCTTGTCCGTTGGCGAGATGTTCATGTCACCCATAACCACCACATGGCCGCCGGCTTGCCTGAGCTCGTCCAGGTAGCGCATCAGATCGGCGTAGAACTTTTCCTTGGCAGGAAATTTCACCGGATGGTCACGGCTTTCGCCCTGGGGGAAGTAGCCGTTTACCACCGTGAGTTTTTCACCGTTGATCGTAAAATGCCCGGTGATCAGCCGACGCTGGGAATCCTCACCGTCCCAGGGGTAGCCTTTGACAACCTTTTCCGGCTCCGCCTTCGAGAGCAGGGCTACCCCGTAGTGGGTTTTCTGACCGTGGAAATGCACGTGATAGCCAAGCTCGCGGACCGCCTCGACCGGAAAGTCGTCGTCCTGAACCTTGGTTTCCTGAAGGCCGATAAAATCCGGAGCGAAGGCCTCGATGACGGCCTCAAGCTGGTGCAGACGGGTTCGGATACTGTTGACGTTGAAAGACACAAACATCATTTCGAAATACTCTCCGGCGTTGGTTCCCGCCGGAGTTTAACACACTGGGCCCCAGGGTCTGCCTTGGCAGGGGCGACAGTTTCAGGGGGTCAGTTCACAATCCGGATAGGTATCCACGGAATAGCGGATATGGGCGGTGTGGTTTTCGTCCTGATTTTTACGGATGTTGGTGAGGCCCAGGTAGTCAGAGAGGGCTCCGGTGTCACTGTATCCCAGTACAATCGGGTCCACCAGAAATCTCAGTACCATGCCCGTAGGGCGTATCTGGACCACGTGGTCGGCCTCGACCCGTTCGTTCTCTGCCGGTTCCAGTACAAAACCATAGTGTTCGCCCCGGGTGGGTCCGAGAAAACGGAATTCAACGGACTCGCCTGCAACAACGCTCTTCCAGTTCTGGCGAACGAAGTTATCGAATCCTGCGTCCACCACCGTGTTGGAGGGATATTCCACATCGAACTGCTCTGATTCACCGTCAGGCTTGTCCCAGTTTATAACGAGGGTTTCCGCTTCGGGATAATCAATCTTCATCGTTTCATTGAACGTCGGCTGCGAGAAATTGACGATTGGCCGGAGTACGGAGGCATCGTATTCAAGCTCTTTTCGGGCGAAGGAATCATCGCCATCCGGCTTGTGATAGGCAACCTGGTGTCCTTGCGGACGAAACACGCCGTCCTCACAGGTGCCGTCGACCGAATGACGCTCCTCGTAGAGCTTATCGCCTTCTTTGGTGGTGGCCGTGCCGGTAAAGCGATAATCCCCGGCCATGACAGGCAGAGTCGCGGCCATCAGCATGAGGGAAAGCGTCCAGTTTGCGTTGGTCATCGCACCAGCTCCGGGTAAAGCGTTTTGCGGGCATACAAGAGCAAGGGGAATACAACCAGCCAGCCAAACGCGAGGGCAATCAGCGAGGGCATCAATTCCGGCAGCTCCACTGCACCGAGTTTGCTCGCAGACCAGTAGGCGAAGGGGCCGGCGAAGGGCGCAAGCACGAACGGCAGCCACGCCTTTTTGCTGATCCAGTCCAGGGAATGACTCAGGGTCGTCATGAAAATGGCCCAGATAGCCACCAGCCAAGGTGGCGTCAGCATCACCTGGCCGGAACCGTCGTCCAGGATGCCGGTACGGAACCAGATGCCGTCCAGCACCGAGCCGACCACGGTTCCAAGGCCGATGAACTGAAGTTCGGTCATGCGGTTCTGGCTAACCAGCACGAAATGCAGGACAAGAAACACCACCACAATCCCTGCACCGATCAGGCCCGGATAAAACACGCAGGCAAACCAGCCTGCCTGGAACAGGAGGAAGTTGAGTACGTTACGGGTGGTTTCCGACGCTATCATACGCTAAGGATGTTCCCACGCTTGTTGCCGGGCTTGGCGAACACCAACTGCGCCACGCCGATGGCGCGCTCGCTGAAACCCGCCTCACAATAGGCAAAGTAGAAGTGCCAAAGTCGGCGGAACGCCTCGTCGTAACCCATGGACTCCAACCGGTCGCGCTGGGCCATGAAACGGTCACACCAGTCATGAAGCGTGCGGGCATAGTGAAACCCGGTGTCTTCGGCGTGGGTCAGGACCATGTTGCTCTCCTTGCGAACCGACTCCAGAATCGCACCGAAGGAGGGTATAAAGCTGCCCGGGAAGATAAACCGCTGGATAAAATCCACGTTCTTCAGGGCCCGCTGATAACGCTGCTCCGGCATGTTGATAGCCTGTACCAGAGCCAGGCCATCGGGCTTCAGAAGGGCGTTGATCTGGGAAAAATAGCTGTCCAGGAACTGCGGGCCAACGGCTTCGATCATCTCAATGGAGACCAGCTTGTCGAACTGGCCCTCAAGATCCCGGTAATCGTCGAACAGGAGGGTGATCCGGTCTTCCAGGCCTTCCTTCTGAACCCGCTCTTTCGCCAGCTCCAGTTGTTCTCTGGAAATGGTCGTGGTGGTCACGTGGCAGCCAAAATGTTTGGCAGCGTGGAGCGCAAACCCGCCCCAGCCGGTACCGATTTCGATCACCTTGTCACCGGGTTGGAGATCGAGTTTGCGGCAGATGGTGTCCAGCTTGTGCACTGCCGCCTCTTCCAGGGTCGACTCTGCGCTTGGGTAAATGGCCGAGGAATACATCATGGTCGGGTCGAGAAAAGTCTCGAAAAGGTCGTTGCCCAGATCGTAATGGGCACTGATGTTCTTCCGGGACCCTTCTTTGGTGTTCCGGTTCAGCCAGTGCAAACCCTTCAGTGCCGGCTTGGTCACCCAGCTGAATCGGTCTTCAAACTCGTTCATGCGGTCGACGTTACGGGTAAAGAACCGAAGGAGGGCAACCAGATCAGGCGTCGACCAGTCTCCGGCCACATAGGCTTCAGCGGCGCCGACGCTTCCGCCGGTCAGCAGGTCCCGCCAGGTGCTGTGATCATGAACAATCAGTTCGGCAGGCTGGTATTGGCTGTTGCCGTCTCCGAATACGAGGTCTTCAAACCCGGATTCCTTGACCGTCAGCTGGCCCTCGCCCAGTAACCGGAGCTGCTGAATTACCAGGGCCCTCGCAACCCGGCTGAGCGCAGGCAGGCTGCCAGAGCCGGATGAGGTGTTTTCAACCGAAGTATTCAGGTTCTCCATGAGCTTACCCTTCCACGAATCTTGTCATTGGTCTCGGAACTGGTGACATCCAGCCCGGAATCATCGTGCCCACGGCGGTAGGCGCTGTCGTCTTCGGGAAGTTTGTCCGGGTGGCTGTAGAACGGTGCACCCTTGAGCTTGAGCCGCAAGGCATGCCAGTAAATACCTGCCACAACCTTGAAAGCCTCAAGTGGAAACTTTCGAAGACTTCTGTGGACATCTTTACGAGTGAGAGGGGTGCGTTGGACTACCAGCGTGGCATCAAAATGTTTGCGGCCTTCCTCCAGAACATTCATGTGAATTCTCAACTCCGGGCCCCGGAAACTGAACGTCCACTCGTAATGCTGGTGCATACCGTTGAAAGGCGATACATGAAACCGCTTGCTGAAGCCGAACTGTTCGGTTCGCCAGCCTGCCTGGTTAGGTTCCGCCCCTGCGGTTTCCAGGCAGTAGGCATGCCGATCGTGCCACGGTGTGTTGGTGATCTGGGCAACGATGACCCGGGGAACCGCGCCATCAGCGGGGCAGTCCCCGGCCCGGTAACAAAAATAGAAGCTGACCGGATTGAACACGTAACCAAAGTAGCGGGGGTGAGTGATCAGCTCAACTTCGCCGTCCGGCCGCCAGCCTGTGGCCTCGGCGACGTGATCTCTGACGGCATCCGAGAGGTCTCCGGTGTCCGGACGGAAGTAATCCTTGCGCTTCAGGGACATCCAGTTGAAGCGCTCCAGAGAAAACAGGGGGCTGACGTTGGCAACCTGGCCCCACTCATCGGTATCCAGGGCCAGCATGCCGGTGCTGTAGCTGAATTCATGTTGCACCGGGTACTTCCGTCTGTGCCGGACAGTACCCTCCAGCCATTGGCTGTTCATGATCAAAGCTCCACCCCGAAGGCCCGGGTTACCCGCAGCGCACTGCGAACACCGTCTTCGTGGAATCCGTTAAACCAGTAGGCGCCGCAGTAGTGGGTGCGATTCTGGTTGCCGATTTCATCGTAGCGCTCCTGGGCGGCTACTGCGTCCAGGGTGAACACCGGGTGAGCGTATTCAAAGCGCTTGATCACCTTGCCCGGATCGATATCGCGACTGCGATTGAGGGTTACGCAGAAGGTTTCCGGGGCATCGTGGAAGTTCTGCAGAATGTTCATGTTGTAGGTCACGGAGACAGGCTCCGTGCTGTGTGTAGGAATGAAATAGTTCCACGCAGCCCAGGCGCGGCGGTTGTCCGGCAACACACTGCTGTCAGTATGAAGTACCACATCGTTGTTCTGGTAAGCCATGGCGCCAAGGATGTCCCGCTCCTTGTCGGTCGGGTCCCCGAGCATGGCCAGGGCCTGGTCACTGTGGCACGCGAAAATCACCTGATCGAAGTGATGGTCCTGTCCTTTCACCGAGACGGTCACGCCGTCGCCATCCCTTAGCACCCTGTCGACAGGGCTGTTCAGATGGGTGGCATCACCGAGGCGCTCCATCATTCTGGTCACATACTGCGCTGAGCCGCCGGAAATCACTCGCCAGGTGGGACGGTCGTCAACGGACAGCATGCCGTGGTTGTTGAAGAACTGAAGGAAGAAACGGATCGGGAACTGCTCCAGAATAATCTCCGGTGCCGACCAGATAGCTGCGCCCATGGGCACGATATAGTAATTCCGGAAATAACGGGAATACCCGTTCCGGTTCAGGTATTCGCCGAGCGTTTCCTCATTGTTGATGTTACCCGCCTCAAGGTCAGCCCGGGTTTCCTTGTTGAAACGCAGAATCTCCCGGACCATTTTCAGGAAAGGGAGGTTGATCAGGTTCCGCCGCTGGGCGAAGAGGGTGTTAAGACTGGTGCCGTTGTACTGCAGACCGGTGCTGTTGCAGTCAACACTGAAGCTCATATCACTGACTTCCGAGGCAACACCAAGCCGATCCATCAATTTGATGAAATTGGGGTAGGTCCAGTCATTGAAGACAATAAACCCGGTATTAACCGGCCAGGTTCGGCCACCGGCTTCAACCTGCTCGGTATTGGTGTGACCGCCGGCGTAATCACCGGCTTCGAAAACCTGAACCTCGTGTTTCTCGGCCAAAAGCCAGGCAGCGGTAAGACCGGATACGCCGGCCCCAATGACAGCAATTCGCTGACGCTCACTACTCATCCATTGTTTTCCTGTTCGGTGTTGCTTTTACGGGCCATGGCAGCCGACATGCGGTCTATCAGAGGCCGGGGAAGGGCGCCCAGTGCTTTCAGCATCCAGGTAAACCGCTTGGGGAAGGCAATCTCGTTATGTCCACGGGCCAGGCCGCTGACAATCCGTTCCGCCGCGTCCTCGGCGGAGACCAGAAACGGCATTGGGAAATCGTTGCGGTCGGTCAGAGGGGTCTTCACAAAGCCCGGTGAAACCACAACGACGTCGATACCTTCGGCGGCAAGATCCGCCCTGAGGGCGTGTGCAAAGTAGGTCAGGGCGGCCTTTGAGGCACCATAACCTTCTGCCCGGCCAAAGGGAAACCACCAGGCCGAGGAACTGACGATCACCAGAGTGGCCGGCCGGCCTTTCGCCCGGCTGCGACGCAGGGCGGGCAGGGCGATATCCAGGCAGCGTGCCGTACCAATCACGTTGGTATGAATATTCTTTTCGATCACATCGCTGCTGTAGCGGGCAATCTCGAGATATTCACAGGTGCCGGCGTTGAGAATCACCATGTTCAGGTCGCCGTGATGCTCCAGAGAGCCGGCAATTGCCTGAAGCTCCTCTTTACTGGTGGTGTCTGCCGCGGCGGGAATGATCCGCCCCGGGGCAGCGGAGGCAAGCTCATCAAGCGCTTCCTGCCGTCGGCCGGTAATGACGAGCCGGTGACCGCCCCTGGCCAGGGCCCGGGTTACGGATTCGCCAATGCCGGAGCTGGCGCCGGTAATCCAGATATTCGAGGTTTCCTGAAGTCGATCACTCATCCTGCCTGATCCTTGATCCAGCGAATGACCCTGCCAACCACCGGCAGGTTTTCGTAGAGCATTTCCCCTGCATCAAAGTAATCGCGGTGGTAGCACACCATACCGTCCCGGATTTCCAGGTGGCTGATACCCTGAACCTGAATTTCCCGGCCTTTACGAATGCGCTTGTGCCGAAGGTGCATCACCCAGGGAACCGCCGCAAACTCACCCTGAACGACGGCTTCTCCAAACTCGAATCGGCAGGAGATCACGTTGGCGTAGGCCCCTGCAAAATAGCGGGTAAGCTCATCCAGGCCATGAACCATGCCCAGCGGGTCCTGGAACCGGATGTCCTCACTGTACACCCGGGAAAGTTTGTTCAGGTTGCCCTTGTCGAGCTCGTTGAACAGTGCCCGAAAGTGGTCGAGCGTTGCCGGCACCGCCGAGTTGCGCGTGCCTACTTCAATTTTTGAGGCGGTTGTCATTGCCTTTTCCTCCTCATTCTATCCAGCTCGCGTGTTTCATCCTGAATATGCTGGGGTATGGGGTTAAGTTCCCAGATGATGCCCAGCTTCGACATCAGCCATAGGCCATACCAGGTCATGTCAATTTCATACCACCGGAAACCCTGGCGCACAGACTGTGGCCAACGATGATGGTTGTTATGCCAGCCCTCACCCAGGGTGATCAGAGCCAGCCAGAAGTTATTCCGGCTGTCATCCGAGGTCTCGAACCGACGTTTGCCCCAGACGTGAGACAGAGAATTGATCGACACCGTCGCGTGGAACAGAACCACCGTAGAGATAAAGAAGCCCCACACCAGCAACTGCAGTCCGTTGGTGCCCAGGCCCGGTGCCCAGACAGCCAGGGCCTCACCGAGGGCGTAGATGCCAACCGCAGCCAGCGCTGGTACCAGCGAGTCAAAGCGGTTGATCAACCTGAGCTCGGGGAATTTGAGCCAGTCCCGGATCCGGCGCTCATCCGTTGCGAAGCCGGCGTCACAGGTAAACCACCCCATGTGCGACCACCAGAACCCGCCCTGATGGGGCGAGTGCAGATCCTGCTCGTCATCAGAGTGCTGATGATGATGCCGGTGGTGCGCAGCCCACCACAGTGGCCCCCGCTGGGCAGCGCTGGCGCCGAGAACGGCGAACACGAATTGGGCTGGCCGACTGGTCTTGAAGGTCTTGTGGGCGAAATAGCGGTGGTAGAATCCGGTGATCGCGAACATGCGGACAAGGAAGAACGCCAGCGCGAACCCTATTGCAAACGCACTTACTCCGGTATAGAAGGCCAGAAGACAGGCCAGATGGAGCGCTATGAACGGAATCACACGTAAAAAGTTGAACGATCTGGATGTGGTGTCAATGTGATCCGAACCTGCTTCGGAATCGAACCATCTCAGAATGTTTGTAAGCCAATGCTGCACTCGGGTCATACCCTGATTGCCCTTTCTCTTTAATGGAATCTTGATCGCACGCTCAGCCCGGTGGCTGAACCTTTTTGATGTAGGGTTGTACGATCTCACTACCGGAATTGGATGCACGATAAACCATGTTTAATCAAACCTTTTATCCGCCTGTTATACGCCGTATCGCAATCGTTGGTTCAGGGCTGACGGGCCTGACAGCCGCGATTGAACTGAAGCGGCACGGCCATGACGTTACCGTGTTCGAAAAAAGCCGCGGCCCCGGTGGCCGGCTTGCTGCAAAGCGGGTGACGGGCGGGTCGGCCGATGTGGGCGCCCAGTATTTCACTTCCCGGAACCCGAATTTTCTCCCTTTTCTTGATAAATTCGCCGGTAGCGACAGTTTCGCACCCTGGGAAGGACGGTTCGGGTTCCAGACCGCCACCGGAGAATGGGAGCCATTTCCCTCGGAAACCCGCTTCGTGGGCACGCCGCGCATGACCGCCATTACCCGGGCGTTGTCTGCCCATGTCCGGGTTGTTAGTGAAACCCGGGTTGGCACATTGGCCCGAAACGACCAATACTGGGCCCTTCATGACACCGCCGGAAACCCGCTCGGAGACTTTGATCAGGTGATCATTACCGCGCCCCCGGCACAGGCGTGGGATTTGCTGGCGGACAGTGGGCTTGATGAGTTGGCCTCGCACCTTGATGACCCTGTTACCCGCGTTTTGCCCTGCTGGGCGGTGGCCGCCCATTTCGCGGTATCGCCGTGGCCACACCATGAAGGCATGCGTTGCCAGCATCCAGCGCTGTTCTGGGTGGCCAATAACTCCAGCAAGCCAGGTCGGGACGACGAGGGCCAATGGTGGGTTCTGCACGCCAGTCCCGGCTGGACGGAAGAGCATGTGGATACACCTGCGGAAGAAGTTGCCGAGAGACTCCTGGCCGCTTTTCAGGAACTGACAGGTTTTAATGCGGGGCCGGATGAAGTTGTCACCCATCGCTGGCTTTATGCCCGCTCCGAAGGCGGCGAACAGCCAGGCCATCTTTGGTTCCCGGATGACGGGCTGGGCCTTGCCGGCGACTGGCTCAGCGGTGGCCGGGTTGAGGGCGCTTTCGACAGCGCCTGCGGACTGGTGGCGGAAATAACCGGCTCGGCCGCTACTCAGTGAGGGAGGCCTGGCTCCCGGTAGTGACATCCGGGCGGGTATAGAAATGGGTGATGGTGCCGTCACTGAATTTGCTGAAGAAGGCGCTGACATCAGTGATCTTTTTTAGCGACCGGGTGCGGTGGATGGGCTCACGAACCAGCACCTTGATACCGTTGAAGTTGTCCTGGATGTTTGAGAAACGGGCGCGCATTGAACAGGTCACTACCCGGGCCGGGTTCAGTGCGAGCTCGCCGGCGAGCCATGCGCTATGCCGCTCTATCCCTCTGGCCGAAAGGTCTTCCCGGGTATCCAGGTGATTCAGCTTTACCCGGTTTACGATGCAGAAAGAGAAGCTCTTCGGATGCTTGCGGGCCACTTTGCGGAACGCTTCCCAGAAAAAATTGTCGGTAAGCTCTGCAAAGTAAGTCATATCGCTCAGGCAGGTATCCACCCACTCAAAATTCCCGGGGTCGTCCAGAACCTCGTTAATGGCTTCCCGCAGCAGCCAGTCAAAGCCAAGCGCGGTTTTGTGGGCATACACCTTCCGGTACATCTGATGGCGGCTGTAGACAAAGTCCTCGAGCGCGCCCAGCCCCTTTTGCGTAATGGCCAGACCCAGCCAGGGTTCTGACACATCCCAACCGAAACGCAGGTTGCTCAGCAGGTGGTCCAGGTTGAAGCCACCGATGGTCACCGAAGAATGGAAGCCGTCACGCAGCATGTAATCAGCGCGGTCGGCATCGATTTCCCCGGATACAATCGACGACAGCAGGTCCATCACCAGGCCCGGAATGTTGTCGCTCAGGGGCGAGCCGGCGGCGGCATCTTCACCGGCGATAAAAGCCCAGAAGGTTCGCGCGTGGCGGCAGAAGGTCTCGCTGGGTTTTACCTGAGTCGTCTCCATGATTCCGATGACATCCCGGGCGTGGAGTCCGGCACTTTCCAGATCTACCGCCATCAATACGTCGTGGGCGACGCGCACGGAATAATGTTCGTGTTCCAGTTCATCGGGCTCTTCCGGGTGGTAAACCGAGTAATCCACGCCCCGCCACAGGTCCCGGAACCTGCCAGGGCGTGACATCAGTTCACGGATACGGCGAGCCTGGGTGAACTGATGGGAAAAGCTGGAATGGCCGCTGTCATGGAGCAGGCAGCCCAGCCGGATGGTCTTTGCCAGGTAGTCGATGGCATCGAGCTGGCTCAGGCTCAGGTCCGTCTGCTCACTGAGCTGGCGTTCCCGGAGGTAGGCATCAATCATCGAGCGGAACATCCGGGTGCCCACGTGCATCACGCCGATGCTGTGCAGGAACCGGGAGTGGGTTGCTCCGGGAAAGACCAGGCTCAGGATGTCGTTCTGGCAGATATTCCGCAGGCGCTGGAACAGCGGATGGTCAATCACCTGTATTTCATGCCGGTAAAGTGGAATACCTCCGTGAACCGGATCCATGATCAGCTTGTCATAGGCTCCGAGAAGATCATTAACGGCACGTCGCATCAGATGGAATCTCCCAATTTCATTAAACTGGCCTTGTTATATCACAGGGGCGTGCCAGAATAGGCTTAATCAAGCCAATTTATCGTTTACCGCTGGTAGTTTAGGGCAGTCGCCATGACCTCGCGCACCGAGCGCATACTGATAATAGATGCCAATGAAAAGGCCCGCACGGATCTCGCCCGCTACCTGGAAGCGAGGGGGTTTTACGTAACCGGCTATCCAGACCTTGCCGGTGCAAAGGCCCTGTTCGACGATAACATCCCTGACGTCATCTTTGCAGATCTGTCTCCCGAGGCCATTCGGGACCTTGCCAGTCGCCTGGAAGAGGCGGAAACATTCACGCCGATTGTCGCCTGCTCGACCAGTGAATCCAGTGCCGATGTGGTGAGCGCTCTGCGGGCCGGAGCGGCGGATTTTGTCCTGAAACCCTGCAACGACGACAAAGGCGCATTGGATGATGTTATCGGAAAACTGTTTGACCGGGTCCGGGTCAACCGTCTGAACCAGCTCTACCGGCAGGAACTGGAAGAAGCCAACCGGGACCTGCGAGACGGCATTGCAGAGCTTCGGGCAGACCAGCGTGCCGGCCGTAAAGTCCAGTTACGAATGCTGCCCGAACACGAGCAGGTCATGAGCGGCCTTCAGGTTGACCATCTGATCAAACCGTCTCTGTATCTGAGCGGTGACTTTCTGGATTATTTCCGGATTTCCGATGACAAGGTTCTGGTGTACATCGCCGATGTGTCCGGCCATGGCGCCAGCTCCGCGTTCGTGACCGTCCTGCTCAAGAACCTCACCAACCGGCTGCAGCGCAATCTTCGCCGTGGTTCCAGTGAAGACATCCTGTACCCGGACCGCTTCCTGGAGCGCATAAACTCGGAACTCCTTGATACTGGCCTCGGTAAACACGTAACCGTATTTGTTGGCATCATTTCCCTGAGCGAACGTAAATTAAACTATGCGGTAGGGGCGCACTTCCCGATGCCCATTCTTTCGTTCGAGGGCGGGGAAACGGCGTTCCTGGAGGGTAGTGGTTTGCCAGTGGGTCTGTTCGAGACCCCGGAGTGGGAGGTCTACGAAGTACCACTGAACAAACCGTTTCATCTGACCCTGTTTTCAGATGGAATTCTTGAGGTTATCCGGGAAAAAAGTCTGGATGAAAAGGAGCGTACCCTACTTGAACTCGTGTCGGGAGGTCGTCACACTATCGCAGCGCTTAACGAGGCTCTGAATCTCGACCAGATCACAGAGCTGCCGGACGATATCGCTATTGTCTCGGTAACTGATACCATAGACGAATCAGACAACACCTCGTCGAATTAGTGGCAGTGTGAAACATGGCTGGTTACAAGATCCTGCAAGCTGAAAAACAGGGCATTTATGTCCTGAAGTTTATTGGGGAAATCCGGCTGAACCTCTGTTCGACGCTGGACAATCTGGTTGAGTCCATCACCCAGGACCCCCAGTTCAAGACCGTGGTGATCGATCTGACCGAAACCGAGATTATCGACAGCACAACGCTTGGTCTGCTGGCCAAGATAGCCATGGCGGCCCAGAAGCAGAGCCATTTCCTGCCCACGCTGATTTCGACCAATCCTGATATTACCCGCATTATCACTTCCATGGGATTCGACAAGATTTTTATCATTGTCCGGGAGCCCGCGTCCCGTATCGAAGAGCTTGAAGAAATCCCCGTGCTCAGGGCCAGCGAACAGCAGGTTAGGGACAAGGTTCTCGACGCCCACAAGGTGCTGATGGGCCTGAACAGCCGAAACAGGGAAGAGTTCAAGAACCTGGTGCGCGCTCTGGAATGTGAAGAGCCCGGCTAACGTCTTTCGCCAGTTGCGCGCGGCAAAGCCGGTTTCACACCTGATCTGACAGAAACGGAAGAACTATGTCTGAACAAACGACGCCTCGGGATAATGAGGCAAGCGGACCGGTGCATGATGTGGCGGTTCTCGGCGGCGGCAGTTTTGGTACTGCCATGGCCAAGGTCCTGGGCGAAAACGGCCATCGTGTGCACTTCTGGATGCGAGGTGAGGCTCAGGCCAACGAAATCCGCACCAGCCGGATCAACAGCCGCTATATGCCGGGTATTGAACTGACCGGCGATATTCAGCCAACCACCGACCTTGCGGACGCTGTCAGCAAGGCGGAAATCGTGTTTGTGGCTATCCCCAGCAAGGCATTTCGGGCCGTTATCCGCGAGAACTCCGACAAATTTCGCGATGACCAGATTGTTATCAGCCTGACCAAAGGTATCGAAGAACACGGCTTCAAACTGATGAGCGAGATTCTCCAGGAGGAGATTCCCCGCTGCCGGATTGGTGTGCTCAGCGGTCCTAACCTGGCGGGTGAAATCGTCAACCGGGATCTCACCGCCACGGTGATTGCCGCAAAGGATCCCGATGTTCGTCGCTCCGTCCAGGATCTCCTTGGCTGCGAGTATTTCCGCGTCTATGCCAACGTGGATGTTTATGGGGTTGAGCTCGCGGGCGCCCTTAAGAACATCTACGCGATTGTCGCCGGCCTTGCCTCCGCCCTGGAGATGGGAGAGAACGCCAAGGCCATGCTGATTACCCGGGGGCTCGCTGAAATGAGCCGGTTTGCGGTCAGTCTGGGTGCCAACCCGATGACCTTCATGGGTCTGGCGGGGGTTGGCGACCTGATCGTAACCTGCACCTCTTCGAAGAGCCGCAACTTCCGGGTGGGTTACGCGGTTGGGCAGGGGCAGCAGTTGGACGACGCGGTCGCTGAACTGGGGCAGGTGGCCGAAGGGATCTACACCCTGAAGCTGGTCAAGGAAAAGGCCGAAGCCATCGGTATCTACATGCCGCTGGTCCGGGGCCTGTATGAGATACTCTACGGCACGGCCTCCATCAAAGCAGTCATCAACAGCCTGATGATGTCGGTCCAGAATTCCGACGTAGAATTCATTTTGCCGCGGACCATCAGCCAGTAACCCGTAAACGGCCGGGGCGGCAGAAAAGGAGAGTGCCCTTGCAACTGCTCATCATGCGCCACGGCGAAGCCGGCTGGCATACGCTGGACCAGGAGCGCGAACTGACCGAGTCGGGTCGCCTGGGGGTTGCGGAAGTCGCTGCCCGTATTGCGGAGTCGCCCTGGCGTCCAAAGTTGATCTGGAGCAGCCCCTATGTGCGGGCGCGGCAAACTTCCGCCATCGTTTCTGAAATCCTCAATTGCCCGGTTGAGGAGAAAATGTTCATCACCCCGGATGACGATCCGGGGGAGTGCCTCGACGCGCTGATTGATCAGCACGAATCACCACTGTTGATTGTGTCCCACATGCCACTGGTCGGAGCCCTTGCCACGCTTCTGGTGGATGCCCATCGGCGTGGTATCCCGTTTATGACGTCCCAGGCAGTGATGCTGGATATGCCGGTGGTCGGCCCCGGCTGCGCAGACTTGAAAGCACAGTTTCTGCCCTGATACTCCGGTTATCCGATTTCTGAATCCTCAACATCCGAGTCTGACTATGTACAGCTTTCCCATCGACTACGTAGAGCCGGTATTCCGGCCGCCCAGTGAGGCCAAGTCACTGATTCTGCCGGTCACCAACGGCTGCTCCTGGAATAAATGCACCTTCTGTGAAATGTACACCCAGCCACAGAAAAAGTTTCGGGCCCGCAAGCCTGACGACGTGCTCCAGGATATCGAGAAGGCAGCCCGTACCCTCGGCGGTGTACGCCGGGTTTTCCTCGCGGACGGCGATGCCATGGTACTGCCGACCCGTCGACTGCTTGAGATCCTCGGCCAGTTGAGAGAGGCTTTTCCGGAGCTGCAAAGGGTCTCAAGTTACTGCCTGCCCCGGAACCTTGCCAAAAAAACCGTCGAAGAGTTGGCGCAGCTCAAGGAAGCGGGCCTGCAGATTCTATACGTCGGGATGGAGTCGGGTGACGACGAAGTACTACGCCGCGTGAACAAGGGCGAAACATGGGAATCCACCCGCTCGGCACTGCTCAAGATCCGGGAAGCGGGCCTGACCAGTTCGGTCATGGTTCTGAATGGCCTGGGCGGGGAGAGCCTCTCTCGCCAGCATGCCATCAACACCGCGACCCTCTGCAATGAAACCCAGCCGGACTATCTGTCCACTCTGGTGGTCAGCTTCCCGCAGGGCGAGGAACGTTTCCGGGAAGGTTTCGGTGACGATTTCGTGCCACTTTCACAACAGGGGCTTTTCGAAGAGATTCGCCTCTTCCTCGAGCATCTGGAGCTGGATAAAACCATCTTTCGCAGCGACCATGCCTCAAATTATCTGGTCTTGAAGGGAACACTGGGCCGCGACAAACAGAAAATGCTGGACCAGGTGAACCTGGCCATCACCAATCCCGGCGCCGCACCGCTCCGGGCAGAATGGATGCGCGGGTTGTAATTCACAGAATCGGGAGCCACCGTTATGAGCATGAATCCGGAGAATCTCGCAAAGCAGGTGGAGGAAACCGTGAAGAATGCCGGCAACCCGCCCCTCGATCAGTGGAATCCGGAACTGTCTGGTGACATGGATCTGCGTATCAGTCGGGATGGCCAGTGGATTTTCAAAGGCGAACCTCTGGCACGGGAAGCGATCGTGAGACTCTTCTCTACCATCCTGCGTCGGGAGGAGGATGGCGAGTACTACCTGGTGACGCCTGTAGAAAAGTGGCGGATACAGGTTGAGGACACGCCGCTTCTGGCGCATTCGCTCCAGATATCTGGAGAGGGCGACCGGCAGGTCATCTCACTGACCACCAACGTGGGCGAAACCCTCGAGATTGGCCAGCACCATCCACTGGAAGTCGGTACCTATCCGGATTCCGACGAGCCTCGTCCGATTGTGAACGTTCGTCACGGTGTGGAAGCGCGGCTGGTCACCGCTGCCTACTACGATCTGGCCGAGCATGTGGTCGAGCGAAATGAGGACGGTCACCCGGTTCTCGGGGTATTCAGTCACGGAATTTTCTACAAAATCGGGCAGGGTGGTTGAAAACCCGTACCTTGGCCCCAGAATTACGGTAGAAAACGCATTAACTCAGTTGTTAAACTGTGTTTTCATACTTGTTATGAGCCTGGCTCTCTAACGAGGCCCGGTGGTCGTTAGTCCCTCTGTGCAGTCTGGCTGTTCACGATCACTTTCGATTGCCTAAATCAATTAAACAGTCATTGCGACACGCAAGGAGATCACATGGCCCAACCTCGTGTTGTCACCATCCATTACACGCTCACCAACGATCAGGGAGAGCAGCTTGACTCCTCCCGTGTAGAAGGTCGTGAGCCCCTGTCTTATCTGGAAGGTGCACAGAACATTATCGGTGGACTTGAAAGTGCACTGAACGAAAAGAATGCAGGCGATCAGGTAAAGGTTTCTGTAGAACCTGCTGAAGGCTACGGCGAAGTCAACGAAGAGCTGATCCAGCCGGTTCCGCGTTCTGCATTTGAAGGCGTTGATACCATCGAGCCGGGCATGCAGTTCCAGGCACAGACCCCGGGCGGCCCTCAGGTTGTTCGCGTGGTTGAAGTTGGCGACGAGACCGTCACCATCGATGCCAACCATCCCCTCGCTGGCCAGACTCTGCACTTCGACGTAGAAGTGGTAGAGGCTCGCGATGCGACTGACGAAGAGCAAGAGCACGGCCACGCTCACTAAGCTTTTCTGAAGCGCTAGAGAAACGGCTCCCACGGGAGCCGTTTTTTTTGTGCCCGGAAATAATGATGTCGGATTACGGCTTCGCCTAATCCGACCTACAGAGACACGCTTCGAAGCCTCACACCAACCCCCGTAGGTCGGATTAGGCGAAGCCGTAATCCGACAACCAGGCAATGAAACCTGGGTTAGTAAGTAGGTCGGATTAGGGGAAGCCGTAATCCGACAATCCGAAAGCAAAAAAACGGCCCACGAGGGGCCGTTTTTATTTCCGGAATCCGGACTTACATGTTCGGATAGTTCGGGCCACCGCCCCCTTCCGGAGTTACCCAGTTGATGTTCTGGGCAGGATCCTTGATATCACAGGTCTTGCAGTGGACACAGTTCTGGGCGTTGATCTGGAACCGCTTGCCACTGCCGTCGTCCTTCTCAACAACCTCGTATACGCCGGCAGGGCAGTAACGCTGCGCTGGCTCGTCGTATTTCGGCAGGTTGTCGCGAATCGGAAGCTCCGGATCTGTCAGCTTCAGGTGCACCGGCTGGTCTTCCTCATGGTTGGTGTTGGAGATAAACACCGAGGACAGGCGGTCGAAGGTCAGAGTGTTGTCCGGCTTCGGATAGGTCACCTTCTTGCACTCGGCCGCCGGCTTCAGGGTGGCGTAGTCCGGAGTGGTGTCGTGGAACGTGATCGGCAGGCTGCCACGCAGGATGTTCTGCTCGAAGAAGGCGATAGCACCGCCAACCACGTTGCCGAACTTGTGCATGGCCGGGCCAAAGTTACGCTCGGCGTAAAGCTCCTTGAACAGCCAGCTGTCTTCAAACTTCTTCTGGAAGCTGCTGATTTCCTCGCCACTCTTGCCGTCCTTGAGCGCTTCGAAAACAGCCTCGGCGCCCAGCATGCCGGACTTCATGGCCGTGTGGGAGCCCTTGATCTTGGAGCCGTTCAGGGTGCCAGCGTCACAGCCCAGGAGCAGACCGCCCGGGAAACTCATCTTGGGCAGGGCGTTGTAACCACCTTTGGTAATCGCACGGGCGCCGTAGGAGACGCGTTTGCCGCCTTCGAGGTGTTTCTTGATTTCCGGGTGCAACTTCAGACGCTGGAATTCCTCGAACGGACTCAGGTGCGGGTTGCTGTAGGAAAGATCAGTGATCAGACCCACGTAGACCTGGCCATTTTCAAGGTGATAAAGGAAGGAACCACCGGTGGAACCTGTCTCCTTCAGCGGCCAGCCAGTGGTATGAACAACCAGTCCCGGCTCGTGTTTGGCCGGATCGATGTCCCACAGCTCCTTGATGCCGATGCCGTAGTGTTGCGGATCCTTGCCTTCGTCCAGTTTGAATTCGTTGATCAGACGCTTGCCGAGGTGACCACGGCAGCCTTCGGTAAACAGGGTGTACTTGGCGCGCAGTTCCATGCCCGGCATGTAGCCGTCTTTTTCGGAACCGTCACGGGCCACGCCCATATCACCGGTAATAATGCCTTTTACCTGACCGTCTTCAACGATGGTCTCGGAGGCGGCAAAGCCGGGGTATACCTCGACACCAAGCTGTTCGGCCTGTTCGGCGAGCCAGCGGCACAGGTTGCCCAGGCTGATGATGTAGTTGCCATGGTTGTGCATGTTCTTGGGCACAAACGCATTGGGGATCTTGGTGGCGCTTTCCTGGTTCTTCAGCAGGAAAATGTCGTCACGGGTAACCGGCGTGTTCAGCGGAGCGCCTTTCTCTTTCCAATCCGGGAAGAGTTCGTTGAGGGCAGTGGGCTCGAATACGGTACCGGCCAGAATGTGAGCGCCGATCTCAGAACCTTTTTCTACCACGCATACGGTCAGTTCCTCGCCAGCTTCCTGTGCCAACTGCATGACACGGCACGCTGCCGACAGGCCCGCCGGGCCGCCGCCGACGATCAGAACATCAAATTCCATCGATTCGCGTTCCACGTTGGTCTCCTCAAACATCTTTAATGGATATTTTGTGCCCGCAGGCCAATTATTCTGGGCCGCCATCATACCGGTAAAAGTGCCTATAGACGACTGCCCCAAGACGGATGACCCGACTTGCATAGCCAGAAGGATACCGTATTTGAAGAATCAAACAAACGTTTGTTTGAAATTCGCTCTGTCCTTTGGCATTGTAAGAACACACTGAAACATCGTGTGTTTTGAGTCGAAATCTAGTATCGTCTCATTGCCGTTCCCGGTCAATACCGGGCAATTGGCTGAAAGTTCAGTCCTGGTGCGTCGTTTGAGGCTATTGATTCTGCTGAGTGTTGCCTCCATCATTAGTGCGCATTGAATGTCGGCAGGCTCTGCGCGAGGACTGCAAGTCATAAACCCATCGTAGAAGAACGAGGAATCTATGAAGGTTCTGGTCGCTGTAAAACGAGTAATCGACTACAACGTAAAGGTGCGCGTCAAGCCGGACAACACCGGTGTTGACCTCGCCAACGTCAAGATGGCAATGAACCCGTTCTGCGAAATCGCGGTTGAAGAAGCCGTTCGCCTGAAAGAGAAGGGTATTGCCAGTGAAATCGTGGTGGTATCCATCGGCCCGAAAGCCTCCCAGGAGCAGATCCGTACTGCGCTGGCGCTGGGTGCGGACCGTGGTATCCACGTCGAAACCGACGAGGAGGTTCAGTCTCTCGAAGCGGCCAAGCTGCTCAAGGCTGTTGTTGAGAAAGAAGAGCCAAAGCTGGTCATTCTTGGCAAACAGTCCATCGATTCCGATAACAACCAGACTGGCCAGATGCTGGCCGCACTGACCGGCATGGGTCAGGGCACTTTCGCTTCCGAAGTGGTTGTTGAGGGCGACAAGGTCAACGTTACCCGCGAGGTAGACGGTGGTCTGATGACCGTTTCCCTGAACCTGCCTGCGGTTGTCACTACCGACCTGCGTCTGAACGAGCCGCGTTATGCTTCTCTGCCGAACATCATGAAGGCCAAGAAGAAGCCGCTGGACAACATGAGCCCGGCCGATCTGGGTGTCGACATCGCTCCGCGCCTCTCCACCCTGAAGGTTGAAGCACCTGCTTCCCGTCAGGCGGGTGTGAAAGTGGCCGACGTTGCCGAGCTGGTCGATAAACTGAAGAACGAAGCGAAGGTGATCTAAATGAGCATCCTTGTAATTGCTGAACATGACAACAGCAGCCTGAAACAGGCTACCCTGAATGTTGTAGCGGCTGCCAAGGCCATCGGCGGAGACATCGACGTACTGGTTGCCGGTGAGAACTGTGGCGCCGTTGCTGAAGCAGCTGCCAAGGCTGAAGGCGTTAACAAGGTACTGGTTGCCGATAACGCTGCTTATGGTCACTTCCTGGGCGAGAACCTGGGTGAGCTGGTTGCCGAAGTAGGTAAGGGCTACAGCCACATCCTGGCCGCCGCTGGCACCGTGGGCAAAGATTTCATGCCGCGTGTTGCTGCACTGCTGGACGTTGCCCAGGTTTCCGACATCATGCGTGTGGAGTCCGAAGACACCTTCGTTCGCCCGATCTACGCGGGTAACGCCATTGCCACTGTTAAGTCCAGTGACAGCATCAAAGTCGTTACTGTTCGTCCGACCGCCTTCGACCCGGTTGCTGGCGAGGGTGGCTCCGCTGCTGTTGAGCAGCTGGACGTTGTAAAAGACGCTGGCCTGTCCCAGTTCGTAAGCGAAGAGCTGGCCAAGTCTGACCGTCCTGATCTGGCAAGCGCCGGTATCGTTGTTTCCGGTGGTCGCGGCATGCAGAACGGCGACAACTTCAAGATGCTGGAGCAGGTAGCTGATCTGATGGGTGCCGCCGTTGGCGCGTCCCGTGCTGCTGTTGACGCCGGTTTCGTACCGAACGACATGCAGGTTGGCCAGACCGGTAAGATTGTGGCTCCGCAGCTGTACATCGCCGTGGGTATTTCCGGTGCCATCCAGCACCTGGCCGGTATGTCTGATTCCAAGGTGATCGTTGCGATCAACAAAGATGAAGAGGCACCGATCTTCCAGGTTGCCGATTATGGCCTGGTAGCGGACCTGTTCGAAGCTATTCCGCAGCTTGAAGAAGAGCTGAAAAAAGTTCTGTAACTTTCTGTTCAGCTTGAGAAAAGGCACCTTCGGGTGCCTTTTTCTTTTGGGTGAAACCCAATTACCTGCCATGATACCCGGCCCCGACTGTTGAACCGGATACACGAACCATGACCACGATGCCTTTTGACGCGTTAGCCTGCCCACTGGACGGCTGCCCACTGGTGCCCAGCGAAAAAACCTGGCGGTGCGAAAATGGCCACAGCTTCGATGTTGCCCGGCAGGGCTATGTGCATCTGCTGCCGGTCCAGAAGAAACGCACCCTGGACCCGGGCGACAGCAAGGAAATGGTCGCGGCCAGGCAGCGGTTCCTGAGTGCCGGCTTTTACACAAAGATCGCCGAGGCGGTTAGCGATCTTGCGCTGAAGGCGCTGGCCGGTGAGCGGGTTGGGTCGGTACTGGACGCCGGTTCCGGAGAGGGCTATTACCTTCGCCACCTTTCGGCCATGGCCAGCGACACAAGCCTTGCCTTGATTGGCGTTGATATTTCCAAATGGGCGGTCCTGGCAGCGGCAAAACAGGACAAACAGACTCGATGGGTGGTGGGCAGCAACGCAAACCTGCCGGTGATGCCGGAATCACTGGATCTGGTGCTTTGCCTGTTTGGCTTTCCGGTTTACAGCGAATTCGCCCGGGTACTCAAGCCCGGCGGCCAGGTGATTCAGGTCGATGCCGGTGCGGACCATCTGCGGGAGCTGCGCGAAATCATTTACCCCGAACTGAAACCGCCCGGCGCCAATGAGGGCCTTGCTCCGGAGGGTTTCCGGCAGCGGGATTCAACCGTGGTACGTTTCCCGCTAGCCCTTCCGGACCAGAACAGCATAGGCGACCTTCTGGCCATGACGCCGCATCTTTACCGGGCGACCTCAAAGGGCCTTGAGAAGGCCGCGGCACTCGAATCACTCAATGTGACCGTCGATGTCGTACTGAAGCGCCTGGAAAAGGGCTGACAGGCGACGCTTATTGGCCGTCGCCTGAATCTGCATCCTTTCCCCGTTTCCGGGAAGCAAGCCGCTTTTCAGCCTTGCCGATGATCAGGGTGTCCGCAAGAATGTGCAGGGCCTTGTTGGTCGTGCGCACGGTTCGATAGATCTGCTGGCTCGTCTCGTCGTGGGTTGCCCGGGCCTTGCGCGCGGTCTGCCGGAACTCCTCATCTTTCGAAAACAGATCGATCAGCCCGAACGTGGTGTTGGAGATCGCCTTGTGCAGCTTTTCCACTGCACTGGCACCGCTGGAGACGGAGTCCTCGAGCAATCTGGCACGGTTGCGGACTTCCAGAAGGTCCATCCTGCTTTTCTGTATGGCGCTGTGGGCCGCCACCCGGTGCGAGTTGAGGATCCGTGCCTGTCGCCGGCAGAGCAACAGCTGCCAGTAGGCGACGGAAAACCCGCTGAAGGCCAGGAGCAGCAGAAAGAGTACGCTAACGGTCATGCTCATAATAATGCGCGCCTTTCCAGGTTTTCAGTCAACGCGATCATCGATATTCGATCTGCATTTCCACATCAATCTCACGCTCGACCATCTCTTCCTCGAGCTCTTTCATCACTTCCTGATACACCATCTTGCGCACCATCACCGGAAGCTTGTCAGCGAGCACCCGGGCAGACCGGGATTCACGCTTTGCCAGGGCAATCGGATTCAGAACACGCAGCGTAATTACCAGCTCCGGTTCCTGCTCGGAATCTGCGATATCGTCGTTTTCCATCATTCGGGCGATCACTTTGCGTTGCTCAAGAACCTGCCAGCAGACAAAACCGCTGAACAGGACAAGCAGGGTGCTCAGTACCATCAAAAAGGTGATCAATTAGAACCTCCGCAAATCGTTCCATGCACTGTCATGCAGTGTGCCCTAAGGAGGGTGACAAACGATTGGCCGTGAAGACGGCTTCAGGGGCGCAGCCAGGAAAGTAGAACGAGCACTCAAAACTGTTAATATCGGTTGCAGTTGTTAAACGAGCTACGCAGAATCAATGAGTTAAGGCCGGCTATTCATACCAACAGAGGATTGTTCATGGTTTGGTTCAAGGCGTTTGCAAGTGGTTTTCTCGCGACCCTGGTGTTTCATCAGGGCCTGTTCGCATTGTTCTGGCTCGGCGGTATTGTCCCCGCGGCGCCGTTTAACCTTTCTCCGGTACCACCGCTCGGCGTGCCGCAGGTTGTATCACTGGCGTTCTTCGGTGGCCTGTGGGGCATGTTGCTGTGGCTGATTCTCGGCCGCCTGGCGGGGGTGAAGTTCTGGCTGGGGCATGTCATTGTAGGTGCCATAGGTCCCACAGCAGTCGCCATGCTGGTGGTATTTCCCCTGAAAGGGCTCGATGTTTCTGCCCAGACCTGGGTAGGCGGACTTCTTCTCAACGGTTTCTGGGGCCTGGGCGTGGCGGTATTCATGCGCCTGATGGGTGCGAAAGCGCCTGTCGGAGTTCATTAAACTCTGAACCAGCACCCAAACAACTCTCTATCAATTCGTTTTAAATGCAGCTGACTAAGGAAGAGCAATGACTAAATCCGCTGAAACGGCCTACGATCTGGTAGTGTTCGGTGCCACCAGTTTCGTTGGCCAGATTCTTACCCGTTACTTGCTCGAAACCTACGGAGTGGGTCAATCGGTGAAATGGGCAATTGCTGGTCGCTCCGAGACCAAGCTCAACACCCTGAAAGCCGAGCTTGGCGACAAAGCCGGGGATCTGCCGGTGATTCTGGCTGACGCGTCCGATGAAGACGCTCTGAACGCCATGTGCGAGCAGACCCGGGTGATCATTTCCACCGTCGGCCCCTATGCCCTTTATGGTGAGCCGCTGGTCCAGGCCTGCGTGCGCAGCGGCACCGATTACTGCGATCTGACCGGCGAAGTTCAGTGGATTGCCAAGATGGTGCAGCGCTACGAGGAGGAAGCGAAAGCGTCCGGTGCGCGCATTGTTCACTGCTGTGGTTTTGACTCAATTCCTTCCGATATGGGCGTCTGGTTCCTGCAGAACCAGGCAGAGCAGACCTTCGGCACACCATGTCGGGATGTCCGCATGCGGGTGAAAACCGCTAAAGGCGAATTCTCAGGCGGCACCGTTGCCTCCCTGATGAACGCGGTGAAGGAAGCGGCAGCCGATCCGAAACTGCGGAAGCAAATGGCCAATCCGTTCTCGATCTGCCCGCCGGAGCATCGCTCCAAGACCCGTCAGCCCAGCCTGAAAGGCGCAGAATTCGACAAGACCTTCAACGCCTGGCTCGCACCTTTCGTAATGGCAGCGATCAACACCCGAGTGGTGCATCGTTCCAACGCCCTGCAGAACGCGCGTTATGGCAAGGAATTCACCTACGACGAAGCCATGATGACCGGTCGTGGTACCAAGGGACGTTTGGCAGCGTATGCTATCACCGGTGGGCTGGGCGCATTTTTGATGGCCTCGGCCATCAAACCGACCCGCTGGGTGGTTGAGAAATTTGTGCCCAAGCCGGGCGAAGGTCCCAGCCCGGAAGCCCAGAAAGCCGGGTTCTACGATCTTCGTTTCGTAGGTCGCACGGAGGATGGCAAAACCATCATCACCAAGGTGACCGGCGATCGAGACCCGGGCTACGGTTCAACCGGCAAAATGCTGGGCGAAGCGGGCATGTGCCTGGCGTTCGATATTCCGGCGGATCAGCCGGGCGGGTTCTGGACGCCTTCCTCATTGCTGGACGGCAAGCTGATGGACCGGCTCACCAGCAAGGCGGGCCTGACCTTCGAGGTTCTTGAAACCCGCTAGCCGCTCAGATGAATCACACGGTCGGTGCCCGGAAGGGCATCCGACCCGTGTGCCAGACTGATCACGGTTTTTCCTTCCAGAAGCGATTCCATCCGTTTGGCAATCCGCGCCCGGGTTTCGGCATCCAGGCCTGTGAATGGCTCATCCAGTATCACCAGCGGGGCAGGGTTCAGTAACACCCGCGCCAGGGCGACACGCCGGGCTTCACCGCCGGAGAGTCGACTGCCTGCGCTACCCAGCCAGGTGTCGAGTTGATCCGGTTCGGTTGCGAAGCGCTCAGCCAGTTCCACCTGCTCCAGCATGCTCCAGAGCTCGGTATCCGAAGCTTCAGGCGAACCCAACAACAGGTTGGCGCGCAGGGTATCTTCAAACAACACGGTTTTCTGGGTCAGGTAGACGCAATCGGTGCGCGCGAGACGGCCCTGGGACAACGGCAGCAGGCCGGCGAAGACATCGGCCAGCGAGGATTTGCCGCTGCCGGAATGGCCGAGGATGCCAATGCGTTCGCCATCCCCAACCTTAAGGTTGAATCGCGTGAACAAAGGCGCATAACCACGATATTTTACCGAGATGGTGTCGGCCAGCAGGGCGACCCTGGGCGGCAATTCACCTGCCGTTGGCGCAACAGGCTGTTCATCTTCCCGACAATCCCTGTTCAGTCGTGCTGCCGAGGCAACCGTTGCTCCCAGCTTGCCAAAGGCATCCGGTAGCATCGCGTAGACCTCAGCCAGACCGAGCAGGGCGATGGGCAGTAACACCAGCACCGGGCCGGACAAGGTACCAGCCTGGAACAGTGAAAAACCGACCCAGAGCGCCAGAACGGCAGAGAGATTGACCAACAGGTGGGACCCGGCCAGATGCCAGCCCACGCGAGTATCTGCCTTCGCCTGCTCCGAGGTCACCTGATGGGCCTGGCGCATGAGCCAGGCGGCATGTTTGCCGGTGCGTCCGGCTGCGGTCAGCTCCGGGAAGCCTTCAATATGCTCGATAACCGCAGTTCGAAGCGCTTCCTGCCGGTCGCTCTGTCGGGCAGCCAGCCGCCAGGTCCGCAGGTAAACACCGACCGTGGCGGTTACCAGGGAAATCGTCAGGAACAGCCCGACCAGCAGCGCCGTGCCGGTATCAAATAACACCGCGGCCAGAACCACCATCAGAAGCGTTACCAGGCCGGCAAGCGCGGTTGGCGCGATCAAACGCAGGTACAGGGTATCCAGGGCATCGACATCGCTCGTCAGCCGGGACAGCCATTGGGCGCCGCTAAGCTCGCCACGGCGGATACGGCTGGCCACCGACAATTGCCGGAACAGTGCCACGCGGATGTCCGTAAGCAGGCGCAGAACGGTATCGTGGTTGTAGACCCGTTCCAGATAACGGAACACCGTGCGGGACACGGCAAAAAACCGGATGGCGCCACCGGGCACATAGAGGTTTATGGTCGCTGCCACACCGGCAGCCAGCAGCAGGCCGACCAGTGCGGTTTCGGTAATAAACCAGCCCGAAACCGCCAACAGGCCAATGCCGGAAAGCAGGGTGGCGAAGATCAGGAAACCACCCACAACCAGGCGCCCCGGGCGTTTGAAGATCAGGTCCAGCCAGGGTTTGAGATCACGCATCGCGCACCTCCCCGCCGGACACCAGCAGCACCCGGTTTGCCAGGGTGAGCAGGGCGTGGTGATGGGTGGAAAAGACCAGTGTTTTGCCCGCTACCGCCAGTTTATGCAGCGCCTCCAGCACAAACACTTCGCTGTCGCTGTCCAGACCGGCCGTGGGCTCATCCAGCAGGATCAGATCGTAATCGGCCAGGAAAATCCGAGCCAGACTCAACCGGCGGGCCTGGCCGCCGGAGAGCCCCTGACCTTCCTCAGACACCGGGCTATAGATTCCCTGTTGGCGGCTATCCAGGAGCGGACCAAGACCCACGTTGCGAAGGGCTGTTTCAATGGCAATATCGGAGGCATCCGGCGTGGTCAGCCTGAGATTGTCCGCCCAGGTACCCTGCACCAGAAACCCTTTCTGGCCCAGCCAGCCGAACCGGAAGCTGCCCGGCGCCTCGCCGAACAGGTGGATCTCACCGGCATCCGCTGCCATAAAGCCGGCCAGCAGATGAAGCAAAGTGGATTTACCCCCACCGGAAGGGCCGGTGAGAGCAACGACTTGCCCTTTGTGAATGGTCAGGGACAGGTCTTGCAGTACGGTCTGGTCCGATCGAAAGCGCTTAGTGACAGAGCGCAGCTCGATCCGGTCATTCGCACCCTCAACGGACACCCGCTCGGTTGAGGTTCCCTGATTCACTGGAGCACCCAGGCGTTCCAGTATCTCGGTGCCCGCGCCCATGGCCGCGGCCCGATCATGGTAATGCTGGGAGAGTGTTCGTAGCGGCTGGAAAAACTCCGGAGCCAGAAGGAGAATCAGCAAACCGGAATACAGGGTCAGGTCCCCGGAGGGGCCATAGGTAATGTACCCGAGCAACCCAAACCCGATGTAAATGGCGATGACCGCAATGGCCACCGAGGCGAAGAACTCCAGCACCGCCGAGGACAGAAAAGCGACCCGGAGCGTTTTCATGGTAATGCGCCGGTAGTAATCCGAGCGTTTGCGAATGAGCTCGGCGGCCCCGGCGGTCTGGCCGAAGAGCTGAAGCGTAGTCAGGCCACGAACCTTGTCCAGAAACTGCCCGGAAAGCCGGCTAATGGTTTCGAAATGCTGCTGGTTCAGTTTCTCCGCGCCCATGCCCACAAGGGCCATGAACAAAGGAATCAGCGGTGCAGACAGAAGCAGGAAGATGCCGGCCAGCCAGTCCAGCCAGAACACCAGGGCCAGGATCAGCAGAGGCACAATCATGGACAGGGTCATTTGCGGCAGAAACCGCGCAAAGTAACCGTGCAGGGCTTCTACATGGTCGATCCACTCCCGGGCAAGGGTGCCGGCAGAGGACTGGCCCAACTCAACCGGACCGGTGGCCTGCCAGTGCTTGTGAAGTTGTCGGCGGGCATCCCGGCGAACCTGCTCACTGCAACGCGCCGCGAATCGGGTCTGAAAACCCTGTCCAAGGGCACGCACGCCCATGGCCAGGATCAAACCAAAAAAGAGGGGAGTAAGGTCCGCAACCGGAACCTCGTCAATCACACCCAGATGGATAATCCGGGCCAGCAGAACCATCTGGATAATGGTGGCAATCCCGGCAACGGTACCGGCAGCCACCGTACTGCGAATCCAGAAACGGCTGCCACGGGCAAGTTCCGCAAGCCATCCCTTGACAGCCGTCTGGTCGGTGGCGGAGACACGCTCTCCACCACCATGTGCCCGTGGCTCCGCCACTTAGTGGTATCCCTCACCGGCACGCACCTTGCCGCGGAAGACCCAGTAGGTCCAGGCGGTGTAGGCCAGCACAATCGGAATCACGAACAGCAGCCCCAGCAGCAGGAACAGCTGGGATTCGTACGCGGAGGCCGCATCCCAGAGGGTGTATTCCGGCGGCACCACGTACGGCCAGCGGCTGACCACCAAACCCAGGTAAGTGGTAATGAACAGGCCCATGGTGGCCACGAACGGCATGCCTTCCTTGCGGTCACGAACCGACCGGTAGATCTGGAACGCGCAGAGCAGGGTCAGCACCGGCAGAATCCAGATCACGGTCAGGTTGGAGAACCAGCGCTCCCAGACCATCGGGTCGACGAACGGCGTCCAGACACTGATAATGCCAAACACCACCAGCACTGCGGTGAGAAGCGGCAGGGTGATCCTGTACGCCCACTGCTGCAGATAACCCTCGGTTTTCATGATCAACCAGGTGGAACCCAGCAGGGCATAGCCAGCCAGCATGCCCAGGCCGGTGAGCACGGTGAACGGCGTCAGCCAGTCCAGCGCGCCGCCCACGTAAACGCCGTTGGCGGTTTCAAAGCCCTGGATATAGGCACCGACCACGGCGCCCTGGGCAAAAGAGGCAACGGTAGAGCCACCGGCAAACGCCCAGTTCCACAGGTAACGGGACGTCCGGGCCTTGAACCGGAACTCGAACGCCACGCCCCGGAAAATCAGCCCGGCCAGCAGCAGGAACACCCCAATGTAGAGCGCCGGCAGAAAGATGGAATACACCATCGGGAAGGCCGCCAGAAGGCCAGCACCACCCAGCACCAGCCAGGTTTCGTTGCCGTCCCACACCGGGGCCACCGAGTTCATCATGGTGTCCCGGCCTTCCTCGCTCGGGGCGAAGGGGAAGAGAATCCCCACGCCCAGGTCAAACCCGTCCATCAGCACATACATGATGATGCCGAAGCCAATAATGAATGCCCAGATCAGGGGCAGATCGAACAGTTCCATAATCAGTGACCTCCCTCGTTGACGGGCTTGGCGGTGCCGACGGTGCCGCCGGATTCGTGTTCAATTTCAAAGGGAACATGGGCCGCAGAGAAGGGACGCTTGGGTCGCTCGGCCTCATGCTCGTCTTCATCCCGGTCTTCAAGACCGACATACAGCACCCGCATCAGGTAATACACACCGGCCGAGAACACCAGAGCGTACACAACGATATAGCCGATGAGCGTGAACAACGCCATTCCGCCGGTCAGCGACGGGGTAAGCGCCTCTGCTTGGGTCATCTGGCCGTACACCAGCCAGGGTGCCCGGCCCACTTCCGTGACGAACCAGCCGGTCAGCACCGCAAGGAAGGGCGCGATACTCATGAAACGCATGCCCTGCAGGAACCAGTTGGTACGCCAGTAACGACCGCCGGCACGCAGAACCAGTCCGGTAACCGCGAAGGCAATCATCAGCAGGCCAATACCCACCATGATCCGGAAGGACCAGAACACGATCCCAACGGGGGGCTGCTCGTCCACAGGAACCGCGCTTACGCCCGGGACCTCACCGTCCCATTCATGGGTCAGAATGAAACTGGCCAGGCTGGGAATACCGATCTCGTAGAGATTCCGCTGATTCTCCTGATCGGGAATGGCAAACAGCAGCAAGGGCACATTGCGGGAGGTTTCCCAGTTACCTTCCATGGCCGCCACTTTGGTCGGCTGATGCTCCAGAGTGTTCAGTCCGTGGAAATCACCCAGGACCGCCTGCGCCGGCGCAATGAACAGCAACAGCCACAGGCACATGGACAGCGCTTTCTTGTTCGCCTCAATCTCGCGCCCCCGCAGCAGATACCAGGCGCTCACACCGGCCACCACAAAACCGCCAGTCAGGAAGGAGGCCAGACCCATGTGGGCAAAACGATAGGGGAATGAAGGGTTGAACAGTGCCTCGCTCCAGGATGTGACATAGAACACCCCATCACGGAGCTCAGTGCCGGCCGGAGTCTGCATCCAGCTGTTGGCCGACAGAATCCAGAACGAGGAGATAAAGGTACCGAGCGCAACCATGATGGCGGCAAACAGGTGAACACCTGCAGGCACCTTGTCCCGGCCGAACAGCAACACCCCGAGGAACGCCGCTTCAAGGAAAAACGCGGTAACCACCTCATAGCTCAGAACAGGCCCGAGGAAGTTGGCTGAGGCCTGGGCGAAGTTGCTCCAGTTGGTTCCGAACTGGAACGACATCACAATGCCGGACACCACCCCCATGCCAAACACCACGGCAAAGACCTTGGTCCAGAAGGCAGAGAGCTTCACCCACAACGGGTTCTCGGTTTTGAAGGCGAGACCTTCAAGTACGGCGATGTAGGAAGCAAGCCCGATGGTAAACACCGGAAAAATGGCGTGAAATGACACCACAAACGCGAACTGGATTCGCGATAAGATGAGAGGATCAAGTTCCATGGGAACCCTCCGGTAACGTTTACGTCATAACAAACGGGCCCAGCGAACCCGTTCAGCCGCTGCCTTAGCTCTGTTTGTTATATTGTTATTACCGGCAGATGGTTACTATGCTACTAAACATGGTAGCAAATCCGATAGGGCGGATTGTCGCACCCTTTGATTTATAACAAGTATGGGGAACCCCATGAGCTTTTACGAGGACCGGATACTGCCCCACATCATAGACCGCGCCTGCTCAATGGGCCAGGTTATGAAACTACGCAGCCAGGTGGTACCCCACGCCAGAGGGGTGGTTCTGGAGGTTGGCATGGGCTCTGCCATCAACATGGAGTTCTACAACCCTGCTAACGTGGATATGGTGTACGGCCTGGAACCCTCAGAAGGCATGCGCCGAAAGGCCCAACCCAATCTGGCAAGATCCCCCATCAAGGTAGAGTGGCTGGACCTGCCCGGGGAGAAAATACCCCTGGAAGATCACTCCGTCGACACCGTACTGCTCACCTTCACCCTGTGCACTATCCCCGACTGGCACGCAGCCCTCCTGCAAATGTGGCGTGTACTCAAACCGGGCGGCGAACTCCTGTTCCTGGAACACGGGGAATCTCCCCACGATGGCACCCGCAAGTGGCAACATCGCATCACCCCCGGCTGGAAAAAGCTGGCCGGCGGCTGCCATCTGAACCGCCACATCGCAGACCTGATCCGACACGCCGGCTTCGACATCCAGGAACTGGAAAACCTCTACATCCCCAAGGCCCCGAAAATCGCCGGCTACATCTACAAGGGCAGGGCAACCAAGCCCGCAGAAGCCAGTTCAACTGCATAGCGGCGAGGGCAGAATCCGAATTGCGTTACCCCACGCAGACTTATACAATTCTGCCCGTCAAAACCTCCCCCGAATGCTCCGGTGGTGAAATTGGTAGACACAAGAGACTTAAAATCTCTCGACCGTTAGGTCGTGCCGGTTCGATTCCGGCCCGGAGCACCATTATCTCTTCGACATCGCCTCCAGCATTTTATTCACCGCTTCCAGATGCTCCGGCTCGTTATGGCACATGCCCTGGAAGTTCGCGCATACGTCCAGGAAATCCTTCAGTTCCATTCTCGGCGCCATCTTCATCAGGCGCTTTGTGAGCCGCGTAGCTTTGGGCGGCTGGCTGGCCATGCGGCCTGCCATGGCATTCGCGGCGTTCATCAGTTCGTCCGCTGGCACCACCTCCAGAACAATGCCCAACTCTTTTGCCTCGGCGGCGTCGATCACCCGGCCGGTGAGCGTAAGCTCGAACGCGCGCTGGTAGCCGATGAGGCGCTGCATGAACCAGGCGCCGCCGTCGCCGGGGATAATGCCGAGGTTGAGGAAGGTTTCGCCGAACTTTGCGCTTTCCGAGGCAATGCGGATGTCCGCCATATTGGCCAGGTCGAAGCCAGCACCAATGGCGGGGCCGTTTACGGCGGCGATGATGGGTACTTCGACGTTCTGGAGGGCCAGGGGAATGCGCTGGATGCCTTTGCGGTAGCGGTCGGCGCATTCGGCCACGTCACCGGCGAAATCGCCGCTGCGGTTGGCCATGTCCCGGATATTGCCCCCGGCGCTGAACGCAGAGCCCGCCCCGGTGATCACCAATACCGACACGTCATCGCACTGGTTCACCCATTCCGCTGTGTTCACGATGTCGTCGATCAGGTGTGAGCCTGTCAGCGCATTGCGCAGGTCGTGGCGGTTGAGGGTGAGGGTGGCTACCCGGTTTTCCAGGGTGAGCAGTGCGTCGGCGAGCTTGGGTACGGTGGTCATGATGGCGGTTCCTTGTTTTTGATCAGCGCGTATCTTCGCGCGCGGGAACCGGGTTAATCAACTGCCAGCCGCGCCTTTCGGTATCGGCTTACTTCCGTCCAGCCGTGCACCGCCAGGGCCGAGAATACGATTACGCCGCCCACCAGGCTCAGTTTTGGCGGCACTTCGCCCAGGAACAGCCACACCAGGAAGGACCCGAGCACCGTCTCAAGAAGCAGCATCAGACTGACCTCTGCCGCCGGAATGTAGCGTGGACCAATCTGGATCAGGATGCAGGCGGTTGGCAGGAACACCAGGCAGAGCAGGGCGATAAAGAAGAAGTCCCGACCCGACGGCATCCGGGCTCCACCAAGCAGCGCGGCAACGACAGCCAGCGCGAGAGCACCAAACATGAGCATCACGCTCATATCACTTTCCGGTTTGGAGCGTGCCACGTTGAGGTTGGAGGCAAGCGCTGTCGCGGCAACGACGGCCATGAGCAGGCCCAGGGGATCGCCTTTGCCGAATTCGCCCACGGCCATAAAGGTGGCGCCGGTCACACACACCAGGATGACCACCCAGGTTCGCAGGGGCAGGGTCTCCTTCCAGACCGCCCAGGCGATAACGGCCGCGATAACCGGCGCGGTGTTGAGGATCACCAGCACATTGCCGGCGGCCGTGTTCTTCATGCCCACTACGAATCCGAGGGTGCTGATAGCAAAAGCACCGGCACAAAACAGGCCCTTACGGCCGCATTTGCGGATTTCGGGCACCAGCCGGGAACGGTATCGGGCCCAGCTGATCACAAGGAAACTGATGGCCAGTAACAGGCCCCGCCAGAACAGGAACACCACCGGGTCTACGGAGGTAATTTTTACCAGCAACGCATCCGGGACGATAAACAGTACGCCCAGGGCTGCGATGGTCAGTCCTTTGATTCGGGTTGTCTGCAAAGCGGGTTCGCCTGTTCTGATGCCGGCTCAGGGAGCCGGCTCAAGGTTCGTCTTGTTCGGGCAGCGGCTGAATGCTGTTGATGTCGCCGGTTGGTGTTGCCGGTTCGTCTTTGATGATAATGAAGATTGCACCGCCGATAACTGCGATTGCAAACAGGGCTTTGAGGATGTTGGATCTCGACATGAACGGCTCCTCTGCGCTTTTTGGCTCTTACAGACAGCCTATGGGCAGTAGAGGGCTATAACAACCGCAAAGCCCCGAAAACTGAGCATCCTACAAAAGTCGCTTCGACAGTATAGCCACTGTCAGTAATACTCTGGGTAAATTTCCCGGTGCATCGCAGTCCAAAAGGAGTGTCGACATGACAGAACAATCGGAACCTCTGGTTCACAAGTACAGCGAAAACGGCATTACCACGCTCACCCTGAACCAGCCGGAGAAGAAAAACAGCCTTTCCATGGCCATGCTTGAGGCCCTGTCCGAAGAGCTGGAAATCATCGCGTCCGATACTGAAACCCGCGTTGTGGTTCTTGCGGCCAATGGCAATGTGTTCTGTGCCGGACACGACCTTCGGGAAGTCCGGGAGCAGTTCGACAGCCACGAATTCCAGCTTGCGTTGTTCAACCAGTGCAGCAAGGTGATGCAGCAGATCGTGAACCTGCCTCGGCCGGTGATTGCCCGGGTGGCGGGTGTTGCGACCGCCGCAGGCTGCCAGCTGGTGGCCAGTTGCGATCTGGCGGTGGCGGCGGATACGGCGCGCTTTGCAACGCCGGGAGTGAATATCGGGCTGTTCTGCTCCACGCCCATGGTGGCGCTGTCCCGGAATGTCTCCCGCAAACACGCCATGGAAATGCTGCTGACCGGTGAAATGATCGGTGCCGTGAAGGCCGAGCGGATCGGTCTGGTGAATCAGATCGTGGACGAACAGCATCTGGATGAGATGGTCTACAAGCTGGCCCGTACCATTGCCGACAAGTCCGGCCACACCCTGAAGATTGGTAAGGAAGCCTTCTACCGGCAGCTGGAAATGCCCCTGGCGGATGCCTACGAATACACCTCCCAGGTGATGGCAGACAACATGATGGCCAACGATGCCCAGGAAGGCATCTGCGCGTTCCTGGAGAAGCGCAAGCCAGAATGGAAAGATAGCTGAGCAGGCGCCCCGATCAAGGCGTCGGGCAATTCCCGGCGCCAAGGTAGAGTCGGTCACCGCGCCTGATGCCGTGCTCCAGGAAAAAGCCGGCGTTCATTTCCACGGCCTTGATAAAGGGCACACCAGCGGGGTAGGTGGGGCAGCCGGAACCGTTTGCCGAGGAACAGGGCACCATCTCCCGGATGCTACCAATCACGCCATCCCGGTTCAGGTAGGCGATATCCAGCGGGATCAGGGTCTGGTACATCCAGAAGCCATGGCTGGCCTCCCGTGGTTCCTGATATTCGAACAGCATGCCGGCGTCGGGCGCCAGCGACGTTCGGCCCATAAGCCCTTTCCGGCGCTGTTCAGCGGTACTGGCCACTTCCAGTGCCACCTCAACCGGCCCTTGAGCGGTTGCGAAACAGGCTTCAATGACCGGCAGACCTTCCTGGGGAGAGGCGATGCCGGAAGAGCAGCCGTAAACCAGCGAACCGGCCGCGAGAACGGCACAGACCCTCAGCCCGCGAAGGCGTCCTACTGCCGCACTCACGAGCGCAACCGGTAGCCGGTTTTGAAGATCCACCAGATGCCCACCATGCAGGCCGTGAGGAACACCAGTGTCATGCCCACGCTGATCCCCACATGGACATCCGACACGCCGTAGAACGCCCACCGGAAGCCGCTGATCAGGTAGACCACCGGGTTGAACAGGCTGACCGTCTGCCAGACTTCCGGCAGCATGTCGATGGAATAGAAGGTGCCGCCGAGGAACACCAGCGGCGTGATGATCATCATGGGGACAATCTGGAGTTTTTCGAAGCCATCCGCCCATATACCGATGATGAACCCGAACAGGCTGAAGGTTATCGATGTGAGCACCAGGAAGGAGAACATCCAGAACGGGTGCAGCACATCATAATCCACGAAGAACTTTGCCGTGGCCAGGATGATCAGCCCCAGGATTACGGACTTGGTGGCAGCGGCGCCAACATAACCCAGAACCACTTCCACGTAAGACACAGGTGCTGACAGCACTTCATAGATAGTGCCGGAGAACTTGGGCATGTAGATGCCGAAGGAGGCGTTGGAAATGCTCTGCATCAGCAGTGACAGCATCACCAGCCCGGGAATGATATAGGCTCCGTAGGCGATGTTGTCGATATCGCCCATGCGGGAGCCGATGGCAGAGCCGAAGACCACGAAATACAGACAGGTTGAGATCACCGGTGACAGTACGCTCTGCATCACCGTTCGACGCATGCGGGCCATTTCGAATTTGTAGATTGCGCGGATACCGTAAAGGTTCATGCCTTTCTCCGTTGGGCCGGCGGGCCTATTCGTGCACCAGGCCGACAAAAATCTCTTCAAGGGAGCTTTCCCGGGTTTGCAGGTCCCGGTATTCGATGCCCAGATCCCCGAGTGTGCGCAGCAATCTGGCAACACCGGCCTGTTCCTGCTGGGAATCGAAGGTATAGATCAGCTCGTAACCATCGTCGGAAAGCTCCACCGGTTCCAGGGTGAGCTCGCCCGGCACCTTGTCGAGCTTCTGCTGAAGGTGGAGGCGAAGCTCCTTCTTGCCCAGTTTGGTCATCAGCTGGGTCTTGTCTTCCACCAGGATAATCTCACCCTGCCGGATCACGCCGATCCGGTCTGCCATTTCCTCGGCTTCTTCAATGTAATGGGTGGTGAGGATGATGGTAACGCCGTTTTCCCGGAGCTTGCGGACCATTTCCCACATGTCCCGGCGCAGCTCCACATCCACGCCCGCGGTCGGCTCGTCCAGAAACAGGATCTGCGGTTCGTGGGACAGCGCCTTGGCGATCATTACCCGGCGTTTCATGCCGCCGGAGAGAGACATGATGCGGTTGTTACGCTTGTCCCAGAGGGAAAGGTCCTTGAGGACTTTCTCGATGTGCGACGGCTTGGGTGGCTTGCCAAAGAGGCCACGGCTGAACGAAACCGCATCCCAGACGGTTTCGAAGGAGTCGGTGTTCAGCTCCTGGGGCACAAGCCCGATGGTCTCCCGGGCCTTACGGTAGTCTTTGACAATATCGTAACCGGCGGCTTTTACCTCGCCTGAAGAGAGGTTGACGATGCCGCAGATGATGCTGATGAGCGTGGTCTTGCCGGCGCCATTGGGGCCGAGCAGGGCGAAGATTTCGCCCCGGCGGATGTCCAGGTTGATGTCTTTCAGGGCCTGGAAACCGTCGCCATATACCTTGCTCAGGTGCTTAACGGAAATATCCGGCTGCACGGGCGTGTCCTGTGGTCAGAATGGGTCGAATTGAAGGCGCGATATTTTCTCATGACTGGCGCCAGTTTAGAAACCTTTGCCTGGGCAGGAGAAAACTCCATAATGCGCGTCTGGTTTGTTCGGGGTGCCGTTATGTTACGCGCAATTGCAGTGGTGGGATTGATTGCAGGGCTTGTTGTGGTGGTTGTATTTGGCCCCCGTATGCTCGGGGATAACGGCGACGACCCGGGGAACAGCAATGCCACCGCCCGGTGCGATCTGCTCGAAGAAGGGCCATGCCGTTGGACCAGCGATTCCGGCGACTGGGAAGTGTCCCTTACAAGATTGGCTGAAGGCGGACAGGGCACCGAGTACCGCCTAACGGTTACCGCGCCCGAACGCCCTGAGCGTTTCCTGGCAGTTTTGCGCGGTGAATCCATGTACATGGGCGAGTACCCGGTGCCATTGGGCAAACGCAGTGACAACGACTATTCGGCGCGATTCACTGCGCCATTCTGCACGGTCGACGCCACCATGATCTGGCGCATTGATCTGCAGCAGGGGCAGGAGCCCATCGGCGACATCCCTGTGAAACTGGTATTTCAGGCCGAACCGGGCCGGGCCCGGTAAAACGCCGGATAAACCGGAACCCGGTCGGCTGACAAGCTGCCGGGAATGTGTAAAATCAGTGAAAGTTCGGTTTACTCACCAAAAATCACCACACCGCCAACACCAGGGACCACGTGATGGATTACGGAGATAGCGTTCAGAAGGTACTGCTGAGAAAAATCCGCAAGGCCGAGCAGGATCTGATTCAGTTGAAGCTGGATTATTGCAGGTTTGTCTTCGGGCTGACTCACCGGGCAAAGGTGCTGGCCGGCGGCATTACCTACGTGGTTCGTTCCGTTGATGTGGACAGCATGGCCAATACCGAGGATGGTGGTTTTACGCGCCCCGCAATCTCCGGCACCCGGGCAGACGAACAGGACCACGCCGAGCCGGTTGCTCTGGGAACAGACTGGGTGCTTGAAACCGCACCCAAACAGACCGCTAAATAAACGCGTTGGCGGTAATGGCCTCGTAGAGACTCGATGTTGGCGGTACGTAATGGTTGTACTGCCAGAACTCCGCTCCTTCCAATCCCGCCCTGAAGCAGGCCAGGTACACCGTACTGGCCGTTAATGAGCTGATCGCCTGAAACGCGTCTGGCTGTCGAATCCCGGTTTTGCGGCTGGCTATCTGGGCAACAATGGCGACCAGCGCCTCCGAATGCCGGGTCGATTTGTGGCAGAGGGCGCAGCCGGCCCCGAAAAGCCAGGCGGCGGTATACGCCTTCACTGCCTCCGGTGCAGTTGCCAGTTCCAGGCCATTGACCCGGCAATCCCGTTCCTGGAGCCCTGCCAGGATATGCAGCCGGGTGATGAGTTCGGCGCGGTCTGGCGCAGCGTCAACCACCGGCTTCCGGACGGCTACGGGCCATTCCGGTCGGCCCGGGGGAAGGTCGTGATTTACATGGGCGGTTCGGGCGACGTCCTGCCAGAGGTTTTCATGGCCTGCTGCCATTGGTTCGGAGCGTACCAACGCGATCATCCGGAAAGCCAACAGCACCAGCAGCGCCATCAGCCCAGCCTGGACAAGAAGAATCAACCCGCTAATCATGATCACCAGAACCCTGAATGTTGCAATAGGTGATCACATTGTAACGGAATGTATCCAGCCTATACCGCCAACCCGTCACCATTCCCGGGCGCAGGGTTGACTCAAATGACGGAACTGTGACGGGGATCGCAGCCTGAGAACTGCGCCGCGGGGCTCAACAGGTAGGCATGGTTTGCAGGGCCAGTTTGCGGCGGATGTAGCGCCCGAGAATATCCACTCCGATATTGAGCAGGGCGGTAATCAGAATCAACACCATGGCCTGATCAAACCGGATGCTCTGGATGGCGCTGTCCACGTAGAAGCCGAGCGTATAGATGCCGAGAATGCCCAGAATGGCGGTTTCCCGCATGATGATTTCCCAGCGGTAAAAGAGAAACGCCAGGAAGGAGCGGTAAACCCTGGGTACCAGTTCCCAGCTGTAGCGATTGAAGCCCGTGGGGGCATCCGGCCGTAACCGGATGGTGTTCGTCTGCCGGCCAATCAGGTGACCAATGATCCCGCCATTGTGTAGTGCCAGGGCAACCACGGCGGGGAGCATGGACGGGCCCCAAAGCTGGAGCAGAATGTAGGCAAGAATATATTCCGGCGTAGAACGGGCAATCACCAGAAACACATGGCCAGACGTGCGGCGTACCGGGCCGCCAAAGTGGTTTGAGATCAGGGGAAACGCCAGAAGCGTCAGGATGCCCGTAGCCACCAGTGCAATCTGGGTCAGAATAACCGTGTTCCAGATGCCCGGCAGCGCTTGCTCCACCATCAGCTCATTGAGCCAGGGCATCAGGCCGGCCAGGCCTTCCCCGTTCTGTAGCGGGCTGGGCACGATGTCTTCGGTGAAAAACCGCTCTACATTACCCCAGACAATCGGTAACCCGTCGCCCAGGAAAAAAGGCGCTGCCAGTACGTATACCGGTAACAGTTTTGGTCGGACCCAGAGCGGTATGGTGGCAATGAGCACGTAAAACAGGATCAGCATGGCACCGGCATCGGAATACATGCCCTGGGAGAACGAGGATTCCAGGTAGAACCCCAGAGTGGGCAGGCCCACAAACCCGAGGATGGCGCTGGAGCGAAGGCCACACTCCAGCCTATAGGCCGTGTAGGTGCGCAGCTGCACCCAGCAATCGGGAATTCGGGTGTAGAGAAAGGCCGCGATGGTGCCAGTGCCCGGGGGGAGTAACCGGCCCGGTTCCGGGTCTGCTTCCTCGAGAATCTCCGAATACACCTTGGCAAAAATGCCCGAGTAGGGAATGGCAATGGCGAGCACGCCTGTAAGCGGGTGAAAACCAAAGAACTGGAGGAAGATCAGCGCCCAGAACAATTCGTGAATGGCTCGAATGAAGGCGCAAAAAATGCGTACTGGCAGGTACCGGTACACCAGGGCGAGCAAAAAGCCGCAGAGGCTGCCGAGGGTAACGCCAACAAAGGCGAAGGCCACGGTCCGGAGCAGGGCCGTTAGCAGGCCCTCACTGCTGAAAAAATTGGGAGTCAGTACGCCCAGGAAAAAGTTGCCAAGATCCCGCCAGGGGTTGGAGGCGGTTATCGCAATATCCGCGAACAGCAGGCCGACAAGGGCAATGGCCAGAAAAATGAGGCTGGTTCGAACCGTTGGTGAGGAGAGCATGAAACTGGCCGGTTCTCCTAATAGAGCGACATGATGTCCGGGGCGGCCAACCGTTCGCTCGGCTCGTCCAGGGCCACCTGGCCGTCCTGTATACCAATGATTCGGTTGCAGTAAGCCAGCGCCATGTCCACATCGTGCAGTGCAATTACGCTGGTCTGAAACCGGTCCCTGAGCAGTTCCATCACCAGATGGGCCATGGGGCCGTCGAGTGCGGAAATGGGTTCATCCGCTAATAGCACGGGGGCGTTGCGATAAAGTGCCCGGGCAATGGCGACCCTCTGCCGCTGTCCACCCGAAAGCGATGCCGTAGGAATCCACAGTTTTTCCGACATCCTGAGCGCATCCAATAATGCTCTGACCTCACTGCGGTCCTGCTTGAAGGGGCGAACCAGGGTAACCGTGTTGTACCAGGTGGAGTGCCTGTCCAGTTGGCCCATGAACACATTGTGAAACACGGGCAGGGCATTCACCAGCCCGAGTTCCTGCGGGACCAGCGAGGACTCCCGGTTCACCCTTTCGTGGATGAGCCGGATCAGGGTCGACTTACCCGCGCCGCTTTTACCGACAAGCCCGATGCGCTCACCGGTTTTAATTTGCAGGGTGAGGGGCCCGATGACCCGCTCACCCCCAAACGAAGCTGTCAGACCCGTAAGGTCAAATCCCGCCATTAATCGATGATTCCGATTTCTTCGGCAACGCTGCGAATGGGCTCATAGTCGTCGTTCGACGCCGGTACAAATGCTGAGCGCGGGAAGCTTTCGAGCAATTTCGGATCGTCCAGTGCCAGCAGCGCCTCGCGAACCCTGTCTGTGAAACCTTCACCGTAGGTTTCGTCAACATCGCCCCGAATACTCCACTGGTAGTTGGGATAGGCCGGTGTCTTCCAGATAATCTTTACGTCATCGGTGTTGATGTTGCCGTCTTCAAGCTCTTTTTCCCAGACCTTGTAGTTGATTGCGCCCACTTCGTAGGTGCCGGATTCCACCAGTCGCAGAGTCCGGGTATGGTTGCCACTGAAACCCACACGGGAGAAGACATCCTCGGGCGCTTCACCGAATATCTGTCTGATATGGTATTCCGGAATCAGGCGGCCAGAGGTTGAGCCCTTGGAACCAAAGGTAAAGGTCTTGCCGCGGAGATCGTCAACGAGGGTGTCTGCGCGATCCAGGCCTGTGCTCTTATGAGCGATGAAGTAATTGTAGAATGCCTGGTCTTCCTCACCCTGGGCAATGGCCTGGGAGCCAGGAACCAGGGCGCGGGCCTGAACACCGGACAGCCCGCCGAACCAGGCCAGTTGAACCTGATTGTTCCGGAAAGCCGAGACGGCTGCGGCATAGGACTTCACGGGGATGTAACGCACGTCCGCGTCAAGTTCCTCGGAAAGATAATCGGCAACGCCACGGAATCGCTCCACCAGTTTGGTTTCATCTTCATCGGGTATCGCCGTGAAGATGAACGTCTGGGCAGAAGCCGTGGCAGCAAAGAGAGTGCATAGACCAATAATCAGTAATTTCCGTATAGGATTGAAGGTCATGATTGTTCCTTGTCTCAGGGGGTTTGGTGTAAAGAGATACAGGGCCCGGCAGCCCTCGTGTTCTGCAGGATACCTTGATTTACGTAAACTCTGAACAGCTATACGGTTTGCGGGTTTAAATGGCTCAGGCCCGGACACCTTAATTTTCAGTGACCTCACTTCAGGCGAATGGTATGCGACTGATTATGATTACACCGGCAAAACCGGGTTCGAAAGCCGGTAACCGGGCCACGGCAGAGCGATGGAAATCCTTGCTGGAAAATGCCGGGCATTCGGTCGAGGTGGTTACTGAATATCGCGGTGAACCCTGTGATGGCTTTATCGCCCTGCATGCATGGCGGAGTGTGGCTGCCGTGCGGCGGTTCCGTGAAAGCTGGCCCGCCAGGCCGCTTATCGTGGCCTTGACCGGGACGGACATCTACCGTTACCAATATGAATACCCGGAGGACACCCTGTATTCGATGGAACAGGCGGATGCGCTTATCGGCCTGCACACGCTGGTGGCCGATGACATACCGGCTGATTTTGCCGGCAAACTGGTGACGCTTTACCAGTCGGCTGATGGCCCGGAGTCTTACCCTGCGCCACAACCAGCCGTGAAAGACAACGGGTTCGGCGTTTGTGTCATCGGCCACCTGAGAGACGAGAAGGATTCACTCCGGGCCGC
Organism: Marinobacter sp.; assembly: GCF_041687235.1. Lineage (GTDB taxonomy): Bacteria > Pseudomonadota > Gammaproteobacteria > Pseudomonadales > Oleiphilaceae > Marinobacter. The sequence continues at coordinate 217,613 of NZ_JAWLCH010000006.1, forward strand.
TTATGCAGCCCGATTGCTACCCGAGGACTCGGGGATACAGGTTTTTTGTGCCGGCAAGCCTCACAACCAGGATTGGCAACGCAAAGCGGAGCAGGAGATGTCCGAGAATCCTCGCTTCTCCTGGCTCGGGGAACTTGAGAAAGCCGAAACCCGGCAGTTGATGGCAAACAGCCAGGTCATGGTGATCAGTTCGGTGATGGAAGGTGGAGCAAACGTCGTGTCGGAGGCCTGCCGGGCCGGTCTTCCTGTTATTGCGTCAGACATTCCCGGCAATGTCGGCCTGCTGGGTAAGGGTTATGGCGGGTATTTCCCGGCCGGTGATGAACAGGCGCTGGCTAACCTCCTTCTCCGCGCAGAACAGACTCCGGAATTTCTGGCCACACTCAGGAATCAGGTCGGTCAACTATCAGGGCACTTTTTGCCGGAAAAGGAGCAGGCCGCCCTGGAGCATGCGCTGCACCTTGCGGTGCAGCGCAGCTCGGAGAGACGCTAGTCCCGCAGAGAAATGGGTTCGATAGGTCCGGACTCATCCTGGGCGTTAATGCGGCCAATGATGGCGGTGTGAGGGTAGCCCAGAGCTTTCAGCTCCCGGACACACGCCTCGGCCTTGTCTGCCGCAACACTGGCCAGCAGACCGCCTGCCGTTTGCGGATCAAAGATCAGCGGATACCGGGGATGGTTGACCCACTTTTCCTGATCCCGGATACCGCGACGCAACCGGATGTTTGCAGGTTGCAGTGAGCTGAGAATGCCCGCTGCCGCTGTTTCTTCTGCGCCTGGCAATATCGGGATGGCAGACAGGTCCAGTTCCGCATCAACCCCCGAAGGCTTGGTCATTTCAACCAGGTGCCCGAGCAGCCCGAAACCGGTGACGTCTGTGCAGGCTTTGGATCCGAATTTCCTCAGGCAATCGGCGGCTGCCTTGTTGGACTGGACCATGGAAGCCAGGGCGGAATCGATCCACCGGCCTTTGGCTGCAAGCCTCGCATGGGCGGCGAACAGGGTGCCGGTGCCTATAGGCTTGGTCAGGATCAGCGCGTCACCCGCTTTCAATCCACCCTTGCTCATGACCTCGTCCGGGTCGATCAAACCGTTAACGGCAAAGCCCAGAGCCAGCTCCTTGCCCTCGCCGGTATGACCACCGACAAGTGCGCAGCCGGCTTCGTTCAGCACTTCCACGGCGCCGGACATCATCTGGTAGACCACATCCTCTACCTTGGATTCAATGCCGTAAGGCACCGTAGCCACGGCCGTGGCGCTCTGGGCCTCTGCGCCCATGGCAAAAACATCCCCGAGGCTGTGGTTGGCTGCGACCTTGCCAAACACATAAGGGTCGTCGATAAAGGCGCGGAAGAAGTCCACGGTATGAACGACGGCCTTACCCGGTGGCACTTTCAGAACGGCGGCATCATCCGGGGCGTGCAGGCCTATGAGGATATCGTCCCGTTCGATGGGCCTGAGTTCACCCAGGGCCCGTGACAGCACGGTGCTGCCTACCTTGGCGCCACAACCACCACAGCGCATGGCAACCGCTGAGATCGCCTGGGAGGCTTCCTCGGCGCTCTGAGCCGCAGCGGTATCCGGCAGAGTGGCTTCCTCCTCCATGGGAGGCAGGTCGGTGAACTTCTTCATGAACCGGCGGTCGATCCAGTCCTTCCAGCGCCAGACCCAGGCGCCATCGAACTGCATGTCGCCACGGGAGGCCACGGCGTACTTGTCACCAGTACTGATCAGCGCCAGCCACTTCTTCTGAGGGTAGAAATCCCTGGGATCCTTGCCGGTGGCCAGGCGCTTGAGGTTGTCAGCCAGGGGACGACCTTGCCTGACCGCAAACACGCCCGCTTTCTCGCGGGGGTGATTCACCACATTGGCAATATCGCCGGCGGCAAAAATGCTGTCGTCGTTCTCCACCTGAAGCGTATCGCGCACCCTCAGGAACAGTCCGTCGTCCAGGGCAAGACCTGTATCCTTGAGCCACTCCGGCCCACCGGCGCGGGTCACCCAGAGCACTTCGTCGGTTTGCTGGGTTTCACCGGACTCGGTAATCAACAGGCCTTCCTGCACCTTGCTCACCGGCGATCCAAGGTGGACCTTCACCCCGCGATCGGAAAGCGTCCTGCGGAACACCTCACGAACCTTGGGGTTGTGGGTGGGCAGAATCTCATCGGCGGCGTCAAAGAGATGAAAGTGCAGCTGGCCGGGGTCCTTGCCTCGCTGCTTCAGCTCGTTCTTCAGGCGGAACTGCATGGCAAGGGTAAGCTCGACACCACCGGCACCGGCCCCAACAACGGCCACGGCGAGAGGCCCGTCGTGGTTTTCGATGCGGGAGAGCAGGGCAAGCCAGCGATTGTTGAACCCGGTAATGGGTTTTACCGGCACCGCATGGTCGGACGCGCCTTCCACTTCGTTAACCCGTGGAGAGGAGCCAATGTTGATGGACAGAATATCGTAGGGCACATCCGGGCGGCCACGGCAGATGACGCGCTTCCGGTCGCGGTCGATGCCAACGGCCTCGGCCCGATAAAAGCGCGCGCCGGCATACTCTGCCAGCCGGCTCAGATCGATATGAACATCGTCGTAGCTGTAGTGCCCGGCAACGTAACCGGGCAGCATGCCGGAATAGGGCGTGTGAGTATCTCGGCAGATAAGGGTCAGGCGCACGCCGGGAACCGGGTTCATGGCGAACCGTTTCAGTACCCCGACGTGGCTGTGCCCGCCGCCAATCAGGACTATATCCCGTAATACAGGCTGGTCAGGCGTTCGCATCAGCTGATTTTCTTGGCTTCAGCCGTGAATTCGCTGTATCCCTTGACGTTTGAAAAGGCCTTGAGCTTTTCCTGATCTTCTGCAGATGGGTTGGCGATCTGGTCGATGGAGGTAATGCCCGCATCCTTCATCTTCTTGGCGGTGGCCGGGCCAATGCCTTTGACCAGTGTCAGGTCGCTCTTGTCCACTGGCTTGGCGGCTTTTGCAGTCGGTGCTTTCCTGGCAGCAGGCTTTTTCGCAGCAGGTTTCTTGGCTGCCGGCTTGCTGGTGGCGGCTTTTGATTTGGCCGCTGACTTGGCGGTTTTCTTGGGAGCGGCTTTTTTGGCGGCTGTGGTGGCTTCCTTGCTCACGTCATCAGTAAGCTTTTTAACCTCTTCACCCGCCTCTTTGGAGGCGACACCCAGACGCTCCAGAATGCTGCTCTGCAGCTCGTGGAATTCCTCAAGGCGGCGCTCGAATTCTTCGTGGAAGCGCTTCATCTCACGGTCGCGCAGCTCGTCGATTTCTTTGAGCAGTTTACGGACTGGCTCCTGCACCTGGTTCTGCAGGCTGTCGAACTGCTTGAGGGCATCGTTTACAAGACCTTCGATCTGGGAGGAGGTCTTTTCGAACTCCTTGTTGACCTTTTTAACGATCTTATCAACGTTCTGTTTGGCTTTCTTCGCCATGGAATGTCTCCTTACGGACAGGTTTCAACGAACAATCGGGGTCAGGCCATTTGCCGAAAACCGGATATGGATCCTGAGGAACGACGTGATTTGAGAGACTGTTTCTTGGACAGCACTTCCCGAATCCTGCGGAGCTTTTCAGTTGATGAAGAACTTCCGCTGGAGTCGAGCTCAACAAAGTCTATGGAATAAAAGAAGTTACTGCAGTGTTTTCTGCGTTCGGTCACCAGGCCAGCCAGGCCTTCGGCACGGATCTTGTCAAACGGCATATCCATGACCAGATCCAGCACCACGGTATCACCGGGATTGAACACCTTGTCGGTTTTCATAACGCACCCGTAGCCGTCCAGTTCGTAAAGGGCAGCCTCGACCAGTTCCTTGCGGAAAAGGCCCTGTCTGACTCGGAATCGGGCGACAAGATCCGGCAATGCTTCGTTCATGAATCAGGTTCTCTGGTGATTTCCGTATCCACTGCAACCTGTCTCATCGGGAGACAGGCAGGATATTGGTTAAACAATAGACACTGACTTTTGGTTTTGCAACGCCATCAGTGCCATACGAACGACCGCTAACGCAATTTTTTAACAGATTGCCCCGGCTTTTCGGGCCAGTTACTTGGTTTTCAGCTCGTACATATCAACCCGACGATCTTTCAGGTTAGTGACAGAGCCTTCATTCCGCACCAGCTTCAGCTTCTCAAGGTCCATATCGGAGAACATGATCATCTCCGTATTCGGCGTTGTTTCTGCCATCACCGCATCGTGGGGGAAGGCGAAATCCGAAGGCGAGAATACGGACGACTGGGCATACTGGACGTCCAGGTTCTCAACTTTCGGCAGGTTGCCGACACTGCCGGTGATTACGACATAACATTCGTTCTCGATGGCCCGGGCCTGGGCACACTGGCGAACCCGGAGGTAGCCGTTCTTGGTATCGGTCCAGAAGGGCACCATGATGATATCGACTTCCTGGCTGGCAGCAATACGCCCCAGCTCCGGAAACTCAATGTCGTAACAGATCATGATGGCAACCCGGCCTGCGTCGGTGTCAAACACCTCGAACTGATTGCCACCCTCGATGACCCAGTCGCGACGCTCGTGGGGCGTGATGTGAATCTTGCGCTGTTCATCAACACGGCCGTCCCGATGGCACAGGTAAGACACGTTGTAAACACGGTCATTTTCGATCAGCGGCATGGAGCCGGTGATGATGTTGATGTTGTAACTTACCGCCATTTCGGACATTTCTTCCCGGAACTGCTGGGTAAATCCGGCAAGGAATCGGATCGCCCGGGTCTGGTCCATCTGGTCGGTCAGCCCCATGAGCGGCGCGTTGAAAAATTCCGGGAAGATGGCGAAGTCACTCTTGTAGTCAGACAGCGCATCCACGAAGTACTCCACCTGTCTCAGCACTTCCTCGACAGAGGTAAACTCGCGCATCTGCCATTGCACGGCGCCCAGTCGAACCTGCGTCTTCTTGACGTTCAGAACCGAAGACGGCGGCGTGTAGAGAATGTTCCGCCATTCCAGCAGGGTAGCGTAGCCCAGTGATTTCTCGTCCTCCGGCAGGTACTTGTGCATCAGGCGGGTAACCTGAAAATCGTTGGAGAGCTGGAAGCTCAGGATCGGATCGTAGATCTCCTTGCGATCCACGCGCTGGATATACTCCTCCGGTGAGTACTGCTCTGCATATTTGAAATAGTTCGGTATGCGCCCACCCGCAAGAATCCCTCTCAGGTTCATTGAGCGGCAGAGTTCCTTGCGAGCTTCATACAGTCGGCGCCCCAGGCGATAGCCCCGGTAATCCGGGTGAATGAAGACATCCAGCCCGTAGAGGGAATCGCCATTGGCGTTGTGCCAGATCTTCTCGTTCCGGAGAATCAGGTCGTCGTAGGTATGGGGGTTGCTGAAGCGGTCGTATTTAACACAAACGGTTAGAGCAACCGCGACTAACTGTCCGCTTTCCTCAATGCAGATCTGACCGTCGGGAAATTGTTCCACCAGCGCCTTGATGGTGTCCTTGGGCCATGCGCCTCCGATGTCGTCATAAACGCGGTCCATAAGCATTTGAAGCTGTTCGTAGTCTTCAAGCTTCAGATTCCGGAGGTTGAGATGCAGTTCTTCATGGGCCATTCAGTTCGGCTCCCGTTCGTTTTGGAGTGAGGACAAGCTCAGCGTTTGCGTCAATACTGTAAAAGTTTAACAGAAGCCGCTAAAGACTTCGCATCGCGGGCCGAAACACAAATTAACGAATATCAATTTTCATTGCAGAGGATTCGACTGTGCAGCTGACATTCGGGCAAAAGCTCCTCACTGCTTTCGGTATCTTGTTGCTGTTGGTTATGGGAGCTTTCACGCTCTCGGGCGATTTACGGCTGCAAAACACCACGGATACCTATGTGGACGCGCTGATCGACGATACGGTCCAGCAAAGCACCTCGAGTATCGCCGAGTGGCTCAACACCCGTTTGGTAATGACCGAAGCCACCGCCAAGGCACTGGAAAGTGCCGAAAACGATGACGAAGCGCGGGTGGTGCTGCAGGCCATTACCACGGGTGGCGGGTTCCGGGATGTCTACGTGGGCCGCACCGATGGTTACATGCTGATGAAGTCCCCGGAAGCGGACGCCACGCTGCCGGACGATTACGACCCCCGCGAACGCCCCTGGTATCAGAAGGCCATGCGCCTTGGCAGTGCTTCATTTACCGAGCCTTATCAGGATGCCAGTACCAATGACATGATCATTTCCACACTGGCGCCGGTCAAACGCGGTGACTATGAAGGCGTGGCCGGTGCGGATATCGGCCTGGGTGCCATTGCAAAAACCCTGTCCACCGTGACTCTTGCCGATACAGGCTATGCGGCACTGATCAACGCACGCGGCATCGTGCTCTTCCACCCCAGGCAGGAACTGGTGGGCAAAAACATCAGTGAACTGCTGGGCGGCAAACCGGATCTGGGCGGCACCGCCCATGAATACAGCAATGACGAGGGCAACTGGGAGGCCAGTTTCCATCCGATCAGTGAGGCCCGGGGTGTGGAATGGTACCTCGGCACCTTTGTAAACGCCGACAAGATCAACGCTCCGGTTCAGAGTGCCCGGATGACCGGCCTGGTCATGGCGATTATCGGCCTGATTGTTTCTCTGGTCATCCTTCACGTTGGCATTAAAGTCCTGATGGCGCCGGTCCGCCGGCTGAACGAGGCCATGGCCGACATTGGCAGTGGCGACGCCGACCTGACCCAGCGTCTGGATGACAGCTCCGGTGACGAATTCGGACAGTTGGCCCGGAGCTTCAACCAGTTCGTTGAGAATATCCAGACGGTTGTAAGGGATGTTCAACAAGGCAGCGCCGAACTCGGGCAGAATGTTACCTCCCTCAGGGAAACCGCCAGCACCAGCCGTTCAAGCGTCGAGAACCAGCAGGCGGAGATCGATATGGTTGCCACGGCAATCAACGAAATGTCTGCCGCCGCCGGAGAGATCGCCCAGAACGCCCAACAAACCGCAGACGCAGCCAATACGGCCGACGCTGACAGCCGGGCTTCGCTGGAAACCGTTGCCGCATCCCGGGATGCCGTCCAGAAACTCTCAAAAGAGATCAACGCCGCGGCCGAGGTCATTGATACCCTAGGCAATGATGTCGCCTCCATTACCACGGTCCTTGAAGTTATTCAGGGCATCGCCGAACAAACCAATCTGCTTGCCCTGAACGCGGCCATTGAGGCTGCACGGGCCGGTGAGGCAGGGCGGGGCTTTGCGGTTGTGGCCGATGAAGTCCGCAATCTGGCCCAGCGCACCCAATCCAGTACCGAAGAAATCAACAACATGATCGAGCGCCTGCAAAAAGGCGCCAACGATGCCGTTGAAGTAATGAAGGCATCGACGGCGGTTTCCAATGTCAGCATGGAAAAAGCCCAGGATGCCATGGAAGCCCTCAATCGAATCGCGGAAGCCATTACGTCCATCAGTCAGATGACGTCGCAGATTGCCACGGCTTCCGAAGAGCAGACCTCGGTAACCGAAGAGCTCAACTCGTCGATTACCCGGATTGCCGACCAGGGCCAGGAAGCGGCCGCGGCCGCCAGCGAAAACGACGTTTACAGTGGCCAGATTGAGAGTATTGGTACGGCACTGAACCAGAACGTTTCGCGGTTCCGGGTTTAACGGCTGAGGATGTCGAGGCGCAGGCGCAGGTTTTCCAGCGTACTGCGTCCGACGTAGCGGGATTCTTCACTCAGGAAGGGGTTTTCAAGGGCAATTACCCTGCGCCTGTCCAGGTTCAGTTCACGCACGGCGCGGGCGTAATAACGCCTCAGGAACTGCCCGAAGCTTCCGTCCTGGATGGCCCGTTCGATGCCGAGTTGCAGGCGGTGAGCCGTCTCCTGATCGTGAGGTCCAACGAACAGGTAGGAGGGCATCGGGTAGGCAATCAGCAGATTCGGTTCAATCACCAGGTTCGGGTCCTGTTCCATTTCGAGGTCATACAGCACTTCGCTTACGCCGCGGGCAAAACATTCGAACCGTTCGTTCCGCAGCATTCCGAACAGTATCTCGTACCGCGAGTGGGTGACGACCTGAATGCCATTGGCTTCCAGCACCGGTGTGTCCGGCCAGTGGGACCCCTGGCCGATGCGTATGTGGCTATTCCTGAGATCGTCCAGGTTCTCTATGCCGGCAAACTTTGGCAGGGATTCCGGAAGCACCACGCAAACCCGAAAGCCGAGCAGGCCACCGTCGATGGGAATAGGGATTGCGGTGAGGAAATTCTCCCGCTCCTCGGACGTGGCCACGTTGGCAATGTCCACGAGCCGGGACCGGCCGTCAGTGAGTTCCCGGAGCACCCGCCCCTGGCTCAGTTCCTCACTGCGGATAATTCTGAAATCCCCATACTCCGGTGTTTTCTTCAGGGAAAGTTCAACAAGCGCGCGAATAGCGGGGCTGTCATAGTTCCTGTACCAGAGAACGTAGTCGCGGCTGGCGTCATCCGGGCCGTTGCTGGCCTGAACAGGTAACGCACACAGGACAAGGCCCAGAACGGTGAGGCGTAGAGCCAGTTTCCGGAGGCTGGAGCGTTTCACAACGGCAGGAAGATGACGTTCCAAATCAGAAATCCTTTCTCAATCCGGGAGAAGCCGGCCCGAGTCGCAACCATGATGTAAACGGGCACTCCTCACTTTAGAACACAAACTCAAAAATAAATCGAACAATGTCCAAAAAAATTGTAAAAGATTCTTGCGACCTCCGGAGCACGTTGCAATCATCGGCTCCGATCTAACAACGGAGCATGGATATGGCGATTATTGACAACCTGATCGGCGCCACCGGCCAGTGGGTGGCCAGTGCAGACCCGAAAGCCACGCTGACCAACCCCCTGGCCTGGCTCAAGAAGACCGGCGGCTACGCGGCGGTGAACAAAATCATCGGTCTGTCGATTCCCTTTGCGCCCCGGAACAACTTCAGTGTGGAGGAGGTCAGGCCGGGCTATGTGCGGGCGAAAATCCGGTTAAAAGGCAACAAGAACCACTTCGGCAGTCTCTATGCCGGCGCCTATTTCCTGGTGGCCGAGATACCCGGTGGCGTGCTCACGCTCTTTGACCTGGGGCCGGCTTACACACCGATTCTCAAGGAAATGACACTGCAGTTCCTGCAGCCGGCCAATTCCGATGTCACCGTGGAGTTCACACTGCCGCCGGAAACGGTGGCTGCCATTCTTGCCGACGCCGACGAAACTGGCCGGGCCAAATTCACCCTGGAAGGAACGCTGATGGATCAGGAGGGCAACCATGTGGCGACCTCCATCGCCCATTACCGGGTGCGCAAGAAGGGCTTTAAAGCGGAGGCCTGAGAATCAGGCCTGATCCAGGCCGGCAATAGTCTCGAGGAAAATCTCGCCGTATTTCTCAAGCTTGGCAGCGCCTACACCGCTGACTTCGGCCAGCTCATCCAACGTGCGCGGCTTGCGCTCAAGCATTCCAAACAGGGTGGTGTCATGAAAAATGACATAGGGGGGCACGCCCTGTTTGTCGGCCAGTTCTTTGCGACAGGCCCTCAGAGCTTCCCAGCCGGCCTGGTCGGTAATCTGGTCTTTGACCGGAGCGCTGGCGCGGCCACCGGAAGCGCGACCTGCCGCTTTCTTGACCACAGGGTCCTTGCGCAGCTCAATGGACTGGCTGCCTTTCAGCAGAGGCCGGCATTGCTCCGTTAACTGGAGTGCGCCGTAACCTTCCGGATCGGCCCGCAGGTAACCGTTGGCCACAAGCTGACGAAATACCGATTTCCACTCGTTGGCGCTCAGTTCGGTTCCGATACCGTAGGTGGAGACCTGATGGTGTCCGGATTGCAGAATCCGCTCGTTCTCTGAGCCCCTGAGTACATCAATCAGGTAGGTCACGCCAAAACGCTGGCCAGTACGGAACACACAGGACAGGGCTTTCTGAACGGCCACGGTTCCATCCCAGGTTTCCGGCGGGTTCAGGCAGGTATCGCAGTTTCCGCAGGGTTCCTCCAGCTGATCTCCAAAATAACGCAGCAACACCTGACGACGGCAACTGGTGACCTCACAAAGGCCCAGCATGGCGTCCAGCTTCTGGCGTTCCACCCGCTTGAAATGGTCGTTGCCCTGGGAGCTTTCCAGCATCTGCCGCAGCTTGATCACATCCTGCAGGCCATACACCATCCAGGCAGTCGAGGGCTTCCCATCCCGTCCGGCCCGCCCGGTTTCCTGGTAGTAGGCTTCGAGGCTTTTTGGCAGATCCAGATGGGCGACAAAACGAACGTCGGGTTTGTCGATGCCCATGCCGAAAGCAATGGTGGCAACGATGATCACTCCGTCCTCACGGAGGAATCGCTCCTGATGGTGCGCCCGCTGTTCCGAGGACAGGCCGGCGTGGTAGGGCAGTGCGGTATATCCTTTCTGGGCCAGGGTTTTTGCGGTGGCGTCCACCTTGTTGCGGGAAAGGCAATACACGATGCCGCAATCACCTTCGTGTTCAGCTTTAATAAAGTCCAATAACTGCTTGTTTGCATTTATTTTTGGTGCAATACGGTACTGAATATTGGGGCGATCAAAGCCACTGACAAAGTGCCTTGCCTCGGTCAGTGACAGCCGTTCCGCGATTTCCTTTCGGGTTCGCTCATCGGCCGTTGCCGTCAACGCAATGCGCGGGACACCGGGAAATTGCTCGGCGAGCATGCTCAGCTGGAGGTAATCGGACCGGAAGTCGTGGCCCCACTGGGACACACAATGAGCTTCGTCTATGGCGAATAAAGAAATGGAAGCGTCATGAAGCAATTCGATTGTACGTGGCTGTATCAGCCGTTCCGGTGCGCAGTAAAGCAGGTCCAGCTCACCCGTCATCAGGGCGTACTCGGTAGCCCGGGCCTGCTCGAAATCCATTGTGGAGTTAAGGAATGCAGCCCGCACACCGAGCTCCTTCAGTGCCGCAACCTGGTCCTGCATCAACGCAATCAGAGGCGATATCACAATGGCCGTACCGGAGCGGACCAGAGCCGGCACCTGATAACAGAGGGATTTACCACCGCCCGTAGGCATGAGCACCAACGCGTCGCGGCCTTCCGAAACTTCCCGGATGATGTCACCCTGCAGCGGCCGGAACGATTCGTAACCGAAGACTTCGTGCAGCACCTGTTCCGGATCCCTGCCCGAGTTGGTGGGGCGCTCGGTGGAAAGCTGTTCGAAATCCTGATCAAGATACATAGAGTAACCGGTTCATCGGCCAGGAGCCGCTGTGTTGATACGGGTGGAATGCCGGGTTCGGCGCGGTGGCCAATGATACCAGATTAACCCTGACGATTGGCCAGCAAACCGGTGCTCCCGATGGAGGCAAAGTAGTGTAAGAAACGCTACAATACCGCGTTTTTGAACCACCAATTCACGCCAAACTGTGACAGACACTGATAATAACAGGGCTTCCATGCAGGAATTTGATGCCATCCGTCCCTATCTGGACGAAGAAACCGGCGCTGCTATTAACCGCCTGGTCAATGATCAGGAATTTCTGGATATGGTCGGTCGATTCAAGTCACCGACCCTGGCACGCTGGGCGCCAGCCGTGTTGCGTGTCTTCACTCGTCGTTGGCTCAGCAGCCATTTCGGCCACTACAACCGCGTTGATGACCTTCAAGCGGGGCTCTCCGGTTATGTTGGCGAACTGGTGGATAACACCACCACCCGGGTAACGACCAGCGGCCTGGAGAATCTCGACAAACACAGTGCCTACCTGTTCATTTCCAATCATCGGGACATCGTGTTCGACCCCATGGTCGTGAACTACCTGCTGTTCCAGAACGGTTTTCACACCACACGGATTGCCATTGGCGACAATTTGCTGGCGAACCGGGTATTTGCCGAAATGATGCGGCTGAACAAAAGCTTTGTGGTTCGCCGCAGCATGACCAGCCCCCGCGAAATGCGAGACGCCTATATCACCCTCTCGGGCTTCATCAACCACAGCATTGATACCAATCACAGCATCTGGATTGCCCAGCGGGAAGGGCGGGCGAAGGACGGCCTTGATTTCACCGATCCGGCCATCATCAAGATGTTCTACATGAGCCGCAAGAAAAGCGGGCTCAGTTTCGCCGAAGCCATGAACCGTCTGCACGTCGTGCCTGTATCAATAGCGTACGAATATGATCCCTGTGATGCCGACAAGGCGCAGGAACTTGAAACCCGAGCCAGAACCGGCCAGTACGTCAAGCGCGAAGGCGAAGACACCGAGCAGATCATGAAGGGGCTGACCGGCTTCAAGGGCCATGTGCATGTGCACTTTGGTGCGCCTATTCATGATTCACCGGATAACCCGAAAGACCTGGCGACCCGTATAGATAGGGAGATGCATGCCAATTACCACCTGCATGCCTCGAACCTGGTCGCCTACCAGCAGCGCGGCCTGCACCCCGAGGCCCACAATACGCCGGATACCGTAAGCGACTCGGTCGTAACGGCAGAAACCTGGTCGCCGGCGGAAATGGAAGCCGCCGCAGCTGAGATGGAACGGCGCCTTGAGGCCTGCGATCCGGCCATACGGCCGTATTTGCTGGATATGTACGCCAATCCGGTAGTCACCGCACTCGAAGCCAATGCCGAAAAGTCCGGCGAGACCGAATAATCAGGCACCACTTTTTCCGACAAGAGGTAACCCGTGCAGGATCTTCAGTACATCGAGATTGAAACCGGAGAAAACCCCACCGCTGCCGTCATCTGGCTCCACGGCCTCGGCGCCAGCGGCCATGACTTCGAACCGGTGGTTCCGGAGCTGGGCCTGCCGGCGGAAGCCGCTGTGCGGTTCATTTTTCCGCACGCGCCCAACCTGCCGGTCACTATCAATGGCGGTATGTCCATGCCAGCCTGGTACGACATCAAGGCCATGGACATTGACCGGGTAGTGGATACCGAACAACTGCGTGAATCCGCAGATGCCGTGGCTAAACTGGTGGAGCGTGAAATCGAAAAGGGCGTTCCGGCCAACCGGATCATCATCGCCGGTTTTTCTCAGGGCGGGGCGGTTGCCTATGAATTGGGGCTCAGTTATCCAGAGCGCCTGGGCGGTATTCTGGCGCTTTCAACCTATTTCGCGACCGCAGAAACCGTTCAATGTTCAGAGGCTAACGCCGATGTACCCATCAGTGTGTATCACGGCACCTTCGACCCGATGGTGCCGGAAGCGTTGGGCGTGCGCAGCGTCGAAACCCTGAGGGACATGGGCTACGACCCCGCATACCACACCTTCCCCATGGAACACAGCGTGTGCCTGGAGGAAGTGCAGGATATCGGCCGGTTCATTCGCCGGCATCTGCTCTGAGACATTGCCATGCTCGGGTTCAGACCCAGAGCATGGCACCCATTTCCAACGGATGGGTCAGCGACTGGTGGTAGGGATACATCCGCAGCCTGAGCGTCTGCAAGCCGGGATAGGGTGGCTGCACGCGGGTTGAAAAAACCGTCTGGCCATTCGATTCGCTCTCCTTCTCCAGGAAGAAACTGCCCGGCCCCGGGCTCTTGTGTGTGCCTGTGCACTCGGGGCTTACCAGGCATTCAACCCGTACATCATCCGCATCCAGGCCATTGAGCGAGGCTTCCACCCGAAGCTCTACGGCGCCGTCATGTGGGCACCGGCACTCAACGCAGCCAACCACCCGTAATTCCACACCCGGCCAGGCCTGTCGAACCCTGGCCTTCCAGTCTGCCAGAGCGATAGCGACCTGGCCGTGGTCGGCCATTAGCAGCGCTCCCTGGGACGAGGCCGGATGGTAATAGTTGTTCACGTAATCCATCACCATGCGCTGGGCATTGAAACGGGGCGTGATCGACTTCATCGAGGCCTTGGAGCGTTTGACCCAGCCCCTGGAAAAGCCCTGGGACGCACGATCGTAATACAGCGGAACGACCTCGAATTCGATCAAATCGATCAGATCCCGGGCCTCTTCTTCGTTCCGGAACTCCGGATCAAGTTCCGTATCCCGAGGCGGTATCCCCCAGCCATTCTTGCCGTCGTAACCTTCGCCCCACCAGCCATCAAGCACACTGAGATTGAGAGCGCCATTCAGGGCGGCTTTTTCCCCGGAGGTGCCACTGGCTTCCTTCGGGTATTCCGGGGTGTTAAGCCAGACGTCCACGCCGCTCAGCAGGCGCCGCGCCATGGCCTGGTCATAATCTTCCAGCAGGATCAGGTGCCCCATCAACGAGGGGTGCATGGACAGGTCATGTATGACCTTGATCAACTGCTGGCCGGGCTTGTCCTTCGGGTGGGCCTTACCGGCGAAAACCAGCACTACCGGGCGATCCGGGTTGGTTAGAATCTGCTCCAGCCGCTCCAGATCTGAAAAAATCAGCGTTGCGCGCTTGTAGGTGGCGAACCGTCTGGCAAAACCGATGACCAGGGTGTCTTTTTCGGAAGAAATCAGCTGACGGGTCATCCGTTCAGTCACTGAATGACCGGTACCGTTGCGCTTATGCTGGCGCTTCAGACGACGGACAATATACTCCCCCATCTGCTGTTTGAGTGCCTTGTGGACACTCCAGTAGTGATAATCGGGAATCTGGTCGATAAATTCCCAGAACTCCGGGTTTCTCAGCTCGCTTTTCCAGGTGGGCGCCTGAATATCAAAGAGGCTCGACCACTCCGGAGCCAGAAAAGTCGGCACATGGACGCCGTTGGTAATGTAGCCAATGGGATTTTCCGATGGTGGTACCTGGGGCCAGATATCGCCTTCCATAAGGGATGCAACACCCCCATGAATCCTGCTGACACCGTTATGAAACCGGGAACCTCGCAGTCCGAGGCTGGTCATGTTGAAACTGTCGCCTCCGTCCTTCGAGCCAAGGGCAAACACCCTCTCAAAATCCAGTCCGGCCTCCTCAATGTAACGACCGAGGGCGTGGTGAACCAACGCTCTGGTGAAAATATCGTGACCAGCGGGCACCGGGGTATGCGTAGTAAACAGCGTGGCGCCGGCAACCGCTTCAAGGGCGGCGTCGAAGCTCAGGCCCGAGGCCATGGTGTGTCGGCAGCGTTCGAGTATCTGGAAAGCGGCATGACCCTCGTTGATGTGCCAGACCGTGGGCTTGAGCTCCAGGGCTTCGAGAACCCGGGTTCCGCCAATACCGAGCAGCATTTCCTGGCTGATACGGGTGGATTCGTCGCCACCGTATAACTGCAGTGTCAGATCCTGGTCTTCGGGGCTGTTTTCCTCGGTATTGCTGTCCAGCAGGTACAACCGGATATGCCCAACCCGCGCTTCCCAAACCCGGGCCACGACATCCCGTTCCGGAAAGGGTACGGAGACCTTCAGTATCTGGCCGTCAATTTCTACCGGCGTGATTGGTAACTCATCGCTGGAATGGGACTGATAGCGGGCAATCTGCTGGCCATGAGCGTCGATACTCTGGATAAAATACCCCTGCCGGTACAACAAGCCCACGGCCACAAAGGGCAGGGCGAGATCACTGGCGGCCTTGCAGTGATCTCCGGCCAGAATGCCCAGCCCCCCTGAGTAGATCGGAAAGCTCTCGTGGAAGCCGAATTCGGCACAGAAATACGCCACCAGGGCATGCTCCGGATCCAGCTTCTCCGTCACTTCCGGGCCAGGGCCAGCCTCAAGATAGGCATCGTAGCTACTCAGTACCCGACGATACTCGGCCAGAAACGCCCGGTCTTCTGCAGCCTCGTCAAGACGGTCCTGGGCCACCCGGCGAAGGAAAAGCTTCGGGTTGTGTTCCACTTTCTGCCAGAGCCGAAGGTCAATCCGGGCGAACAGGCTGCGTACGCCGTGATCCCAGCTGTAAAACAGATCATTGGCAAGTTCCTCCAGCCTTTCCAGGGCTTCGGGAATCAGGGGATGAGCCTCAAGTCGGAATTCCGTCGCGTTATGCATGTTGATTGCCTCCGGGCGGGCACAGGCTCGCACTAATCCAGCTGTTGTTGATCTCGTTCATTCAGAATGCGCTGATACAGATCGCCATAGGTACGGGCACGCTGTTTCCAGGAATAGTCCGTCGCCATGCCGTTTTCCTGCAACCGGCGCCATTTTTTTCGGGTTTCAAAGGCGGCCAGGGCCCGATTGACCGTCGCCAGTAGTGGCTCAGCACTGGCGCCGGTGAAACTGAATCCGTTTGCCTTGTCTATTCCGGCCTCCTGCGGGTCTCTCACCGTGTCGGCCAACCCACCAACGGCATGCACCACCGGCACCGTGCCATACCTGAGGCTGTACATTTGGTTGAGGCCGCAGGGTTCGAACTTCGACGGCATCAGGAACAGATCGCACCCAGCGGTGATGCGATGGGAAAGCCCCTCGTTATAGCCCAGGGTAAGGGACATCTGCCGGGGCCATTGCCGCGCCAGCTGCTTGAGGGGTTCCTCGTAGCGGGCCTCTCCGGATCCCAGAATAACGAACTGGCAGTCCTGTTCCAGCAAATCCGGCATGACGCTGATCAGCCAGTCCACGCCTTTCTGCTCCACCAGTCGACCGATGAACCCCAACAAGGGCCCGCCATTTACCTCCAGTCCGAGCTCCCGCTGCAAACTGGCCTGGCACTGGGCCTTGTTCTTCAGATGATCCCGTCCATAGTGGAAGCCCAGTTCCGGATCTTCCTCCGGGTTCCAGACGCGGGTATCAATGCCATTGAGAATGCCGGTCAATACGTGCTGCCGATGCCGAAGCAAACCATCCAAGCCATTACCGAACTCCGGGGTCTGGATCTCGCGGGCATAGGTTGGGCTGACGGTGGTAATCCTGTCGCTGAACACCAGGCCGCCCTTGATGAACGAAAGCTGACCGTAGAATTCCAGCTGTTCCAGACGCCAGAGCGAGTCCGGCAGGCCCAGGGCCCGGAAGGTCTCATGGGAGAACAGCCCCTGGTAGGCGAGGTTGTGAATGGTAAAAACCGTACCGGGCCTGTCGTGGTAGGCTTCCAGGAACACCGGTATCAGCCCGGTCTGCCAATCATTGCAGTGAACCAGGTCGGGCTTCCAGCTTAATCCGGCTTCCCCCATGGCCATCATGGCGCCCACTTTCCCGAACAGCTCAAACCGGTGTGCATTATCCCACCAGTCTTTCCCTTCCTCGTTTTTGTAGGGGTCTCCGGGGCGGTCAAAAAGCGGTGGGCAGTCCACGAGCCAGAGCGTGACCGCAGTGCCCGGCAATCTGGCCTGCCATAGGCTGACGTTGTACTGACCCAGTTGGAACCGGGCCTTTCGGCGGCTGCCAGCCTTCCTGGCCGCTTTAAGCGCATCCGGGTAGCCTGGCAGGAGAATCTGGACATCGTATTCGAGCCTGCAGAGCGCTTCCGGCAGACTGGCAGACACATCGGCAAGACCACCGGTTTTCACCAGCGGGTAGACCTCACTGGTGGCGAAAAGCACCCGAATCATAACGCAGGCCTCAGGATAATCGCCCCCAGGGGTGGCAGGGTCAGTTCAAGGGACCAGTTCCGGTTCATCCAGGGCTGCTCGTCCGCAGGCATCGGGTAGGGGTTACCGAGGTTACTGCCGCCATAGTACTCTGAATCCGAGTTGAAGATTTCCCGCCAGGCGCCACCCTGAGGTAAGCCGATACGGTAGTGGTGCCTGGGCATTGGCGTGAAATTGACCACGATCACCGAGGTTTCGCCCTTGGCGGTACGCAGGAAGCTGATCACCGATTGGGGCGAATCATGGCAATCGATCCAGTCAAAGCCCTCAGGTCTGAAGCATTCCCCGTGCAGCGAGACTTCCCGGCGATAAATGCCGTTAAGATCCTGGACCAGTTTTCTCAGGCCCTGATGCCCCGGGTACTCAAGCAGGGACCAGTCCAGTTCCCGGGATTCGCTCCATTCCCGACGCTGGCCAAACTCGCCGCCCATGAACAACAGCTTGGCGCCTGGGTAGCTGAACATGAACGTGAACAGCACCCTTAGGGACGCCCGCTGTTGCCAGTCGTCGCCCGTCATCTTGTTGATCAGGCTGCCTTTGCCGTGAACCACCTCGTCGTGGGACAGCGGCAGCAGGAAATTCTCCGAGAACGCGTACAGCAGGCCGAAGGTCAGCTTGTCGTGATGGTACTGGCGGTACACAGGGTCCTGGCTCAGGTAGTCCAGGGTGTCGTGCATCCAGCCCATGTTCCACTTTAGATTGAACCCCAGGCCGCCGATCTCCTGAGGCCGGGTTACCCGGGGCCAGGACGTGGATTCTTCCGCACACACCAGTGTTCCCGGGAAACGACTCTGACAAACCCGGTTCAGTTCCCGCAAAAATTCTATGGCTTCCAGATTTTCGTGGCCGCCGTATTCGTTGGGCAGCCATTCACCTTCTTTGCGGGAATAGTTGAGGTAGAGCATGGACGCCACCGCGTCCACACGCAGCCCGTCGATATGGAAGGCGTCCAGCCAGAACAGCGCGCTGCCGATCAGGAAATTACGGACTTCGTGGCGGCCGTAGTTGTAGATCAGGGTTCCCCAGTCCTGGTGGCGCCCCTTGCGAGGGTCCTCGTGCTCATAAAGCGCGCTGCCATCAAAGCGGGCGAGGGCATGTTCGTCGGTTGGAAAATGGCCTGGTACCCAGTCCAGAATCACGCCGATGTCATGCCGGTGGCACTGGTCTACCAGGTAGCGAAGATCGTCGGGTGTGCCAAAACGACTGGTCGGCGCAAAATAGCCAGTGGTCTGGTAGCCCCAGGACTCGTCCAGGGGGTGTTCAGTCACGGGCAGGAGCTCAATGTGGGTGAAGCCCATTTCCAGCACATAGGGAATCAGCTGGTCCGCCAGCTCGCGATACGTCAGCCATCGTCCCGATCCGTGATGTCGCCAGGAGGCGGCATGTACCTCGTAGATGGAAATGGGGGAATCCTGCCAGTTCCAGCGGCCCCGGCGGGCAAGCCAGTCGCCGTCGCTCCAGCCAAATCGGCCCCGTTCCGTCACCACGGCGGCGGTAGAGGGCCTCAACTCGAAGGCCTGACCATAGGGGTCGGTTTTCAGAAGCTGATGGCCTTTCTCTGTGGTGATGGCAAATTTGTAGAGGGCACCGGTACCAATGCCCGCAATGAAGCAGGACCACACACCGGTGCCTTCGTGTAAAACCATGGGATGGGGACCCGAATTCCAGTGATTGAAATCACCGATCACACTGACCGCTTTGGCGTGTGGCGCCCAAACCGCAAACCGGACGCCCTCCACGCCGCGGCTTTTGCACAGGTGAGCACCCAGCACATTGTAGATGTGCCAGTGACGGCCCTCGGCAAAGAGGTGAAGGTCGAATTCGCTGAGCGTTGGGCTATCCATAGACCGTGCTGTTCCTGACCAAATGGCGCTTAGTTAAGCATCCTTGAATTGAACGTCGTTTCATTGGACGCGAACGGGCCTGTTTAAAAAATGACTCCAAGCAAGTTTACGTCATAATTCCGTGATAATGTTCTAATATAGTTACAGGCGTCAAAAACGTGGCAAACCCTTGCGGTTGAACTACCGATCACAGGGAAGTCTTAAGGGGAGCAGCTATGCAAACGGCCCAACGTTTCGTCAGTCGTCTCACTCGTCAAACCCTCGCGCTGGTTCTTGCCGGGGGGCGGGGTTCCCGCCTCCACGACCTCACTAAGTGGCGCGCCAAGCCGGCGGTGCCGTTCGGAGGCAAGTTCCGGATCATCGATTTTCCACTTTCCAACTGTATCAACTCGGGCATCGGCCAGGTTGGGGTGATCACCCAGTACAAGTCGCATTCCCTGATCCGGCATATCCAGCGCGGGTGGGGATTTCTCCGAGGGGAGATGGATGAATTTGTCGAACTCCTGCCTGCCCAGCAACGTATCGAAACTTCCTGGTATGAGGGAACGGCCGATGCCGTATTGCAGAACCTCGACATCATTCGCAGCCACAAGCCGGAGTATGTGCTGATCCTGGCGGGCGACCATGTTTACAAGATGGATTACGGCACCATGCTGGCCCATCACGTGGAGAACGATGCCGATATCACGGTTGGCTGTATCGAAGTGCCGATCGATGAAGCCTCTGCATTCGGCGTGATGTCGGTAGACGACGAACTGAGGATCACTGAATTCGTGGAGAAGCCGGAACAACCCAATCCGATGCCTGGCCAACCGGGCAAGGCCCTGGCATCCATGGGCATTTACGTGTTCAGCACCCAGGTCCTGTTTGATGAGCTGATGCGCGACCAGCAGATGGATGGTGAATCTTCCCACGATTTCGGCAAGGACATTATTCCTTCCGTGATCAAGCGTCTGAGGGTGATTGCGTTCCCATTCCGTAATCCGGTCCAGAACAAACCGGCCTACTGGCGGGACGTGGGTACCATCGATGCACTCTGGCAGGCCAATCTGGAGCTGATCGGCATCAGCCCGGAGCTGAATCTTTACGATTCCCACTGGCCGATCTGGACCTACCAGGAGCAACTGCCGCCGGCAAAGTTTGTGTTCGACGACGATAACCGACGGGGAATGGCGGTGGACTCCATGGTGGCCGGAGGTTGCATTGTTTCCGGCGCTCTTGTGAAACATTCCCTTTTATTCTCAGAGGTTAAGGTGCATTCCTTTAGTGAAATATCAGATTCGGTAATCTATCCCGATGTGGATGTTGGCCGCCACTGCCATATCCGCAATGCGCTGATCGATCGGGGCTGCCGCATTCCGGAAGGCACGCGCATCGGATTTGACGAGGCCGAAGACCGGCAGCGATTTCACGTTTCTTCGAAAGGTGTTGTGCTGATCACGCCAGAGATGCTCGGGCAGGATTATCCCCATGGCCTCTGACACAAAAACGCCGGTTGTACTCTGCTGGCATATGCACCAGCCGTCCTATCAGGATATGCGAACCGACCAGTTCCTGTTCCCCTGGGTGTATCTGCACACCATCAAGGATTACAGCGATATGGCAGCGCATCTGGAAGCGAACCCGGATGCGAGGGCGGTGGTTAATTTTGCACCGGTTCTTCTTGAGCAGATTGAGACCTACCTGATCCAGATTGAACGATGGCGGCATGGTGCCGGGAAGATCGGTGACCCATTGCTGGCCGCTCTGGTGGCAGAGCAACTGCCGGAAACCGGAACGCCGGCCTTCCTGGGCCTGATGGAGAAATCGCTCCGGGCAAACAGGGACCGGATTATCAATCGTTATCCCGCCTACAAGCGGCTTTCCGAACTGGCGGAGGTGTATCGCCAGAAACCTGAGCTACAGCGATATATTTCCAGCCGTTTTCTGTCTGACCTTCTGGTGTGGTACCACCTGGGCTGGATGGGGGAAACCATCCGGCGGGAGAATCATTGCATTCAGAGCCTTCAGGAAAAAGGCTATAACTTCACCATGGATGACCGACGAGCTTTGCTGGATGTGATTTTCGATGTGTTATCCGGAATCGGACCCCGATACCGGCATCTGGCCCAGAAAGGCCAGGTTGAGCTGTCCGTCAGCCCCTATACCCACGCCATGCTGCCATTGTTGGTCGACCTGGCATCCGCCCGGGAAGCGATGCCAGAGATTACCCTGCCAGACCACAGTCACTATCCGGGCGGTAAAGATCGGGCCGGGTGGCAGCTGCAACAGGCGAAAGCGGTGTTCCAGAGGTTCTTCGGTGTGGAACCCTCTGGCTGCTGGGCCTCTGAAGGCGGCCTAAGCCAGGCGACACTTGGTTTGCTGGATGAGCATCAGTTCCGTTGGACCGCCAGCGGGGATTCCGTGGTTCACAACAGCCTCAACCTGGCCCGGCAGGACGTTCCTGATCTGCCGGACGCCGGTATTCACCAGCCCTATACCTTCGGTGAATCCGCTACGACGGTGTTTTTCCGGGATGACGGCCTGTCTGATCTCATCGGCTTCACCTATGCCGACTGGCACGCCAGGGATGCCGTTGGCGATCTGGTTCATCACATGGAAAACATCGCTACACAGGCGAAAGGCAAGGCGCGCCCGGTTATTTCCGTGATTATGGATGGCGAAAACGCCTGGGAATACTATCCCGAAAACGGATTTCACTTTCTGAATGAGCTTTACCGGGTGCTGGCGAATCACCCGAGGCTGAAACTGACCACCTACAGCGATCTGGTGGCCCAACCGGTCGCGCAGCCGGTTCACCTGCCACATCTGGTGGCGGGAAGCTGGATCTACGGCACTTTCTCCACCTGGATCGGGGACCCGGACAAGAACCGTGCCTGGGATCTGCTCTGTGACGCAAAACACCACTTCGACCGGGTGATGGACAACGGCAGCCTGAATTCAGAGCAAAAAGAAGCAGCGATGCAACAACTGGCCATCTGTGAGGGCTCAGACTGGTTCTGGTGGTTTGGTGACTACAACCCGGCCCAGATCGTCAGCGACTTCGAACACCTGTACCGGCGCCATCTGGTAAACCTCTATGAAATGATCGGCTACCCGGCGCCGCCATCGGTTTTCCAGCAGTTGAGCCAGGGTAGCGGAGAACCGGCCAGAGGTGGAACCATGCGGCCGGGGCACGAAGCGGATAAACTGGCATGACGTCAGCCAACGCCAATGATCTGTTCAGTACACGCAGGGCGGGTGTATTGCTTCATCCCACCTGTTTACCCGGAACTCTTGGGGTTCTGGGCGCCGGAGCGCGTCGTTTTGTCGACTTCCTGGCCGCCAGTGGTATAACGGTCTGGCAGACACTGCCTATCGGACCAACCCACCTGGACCTCTCGCCCTACCAGTCCCTGAGCGCACACGCCGGCAATCAGGATTTCATCGACATGTCGGAACTCCTCCAGGCTGGTCTTCTGGCAGACGCGGAACTGGCGCAGCCCATCTCTGAATCCCGCCAAGAGCTTCTGGGCATCGCCGCCCAACGCTTTTTCGATGGGCAGGGTCAAGGCCCTAACGGCCTGGACCTGGCGGGTTTCGACGATTTCCGGGCCAGGAACGACTACTGGCTTGGCGACTTCTGCCTGTTCAGCGCCATACGTGAGGTTCAGGAGTCGCCGGGCTGGCTTCAGTGGCCGGAGCCATTGAGAGATCGTGACCCGGAGGCGCTCCAGGTATTCATCGATCAGAACCAGTCCCGGTTAGCGCGGATACGGTTCGAGCAATTCCTGTTCACGCACCAATGGCAGGCGCTGCGGGACTACGCGCGGAACAGGGGTATCCTGCTGTTCGGCGATATCCCCATATTCGTGGCTCATGACAGCGCCGATGTCTGGGCAAACCGGCATCTGTTCAAGCTTGATGCCCAGGGTGAACCCACGGTGATTGCCGGTGTACCTCCGGATTATTTTTCTCCTGACGGCCAGCACTGGGGCAATCCACTCTACAACTGGAATGCCATGGCGGGCGATGGCTACCAGTGGTGGCTGGAACGGCTGGAAAGCCAGCGACACCTCTTTGACCTGATACGGATTGATCATTTTCGGGGTCTGCAGGCTTACTGGGAAATACCGGCCGAAACCCCGCAACCAAGATTTGGCTACTGGGCTCCCGGCCCGGCGGATCATTTTCTACAGGCCTGCTTCAGCCGGTTTCCGGATTTGCCGCTGGTGGCAGAAAACCTGGGTATTATCAGCGACGATGTGGAAGAACTGCGTAAACGTTTCCGGCTGCCGGGAATGACCGTCATGCAGTTTGGATTCGACGGCAGTCCGGACAATCCTCATCTGCTCCACAACCATCAACCCCGTGATCTTGTTTACACCGGCACCCACGACAACGACACCACACTGGGGTGGTATCGGAGTCTCGACGATCACACCCGGCGCAACGTGAATGACTACCTTGGTACAACCGGTGAGGGCATGCCCTGGCCGGTCATTGAGGCTGCGTTCCGGTCCGTCTGTTCTCTTGCGGTTGTACCCATGCAGGATTTTCTGGGGCTGGGAACAGAGGCCCGATTCAACACGCCGGGAACGATTGTAAATAACTGGATCTGGCAATTGGACTGGAATTTTAGCGAGGAAGACTTGTCTAAACGCATTACCGCAGCGGTACAGCGACATGGGCGCCTCCCCCAAGACTGACCATTTTTTGATCAGCATCAAAGAGGCGCTCCCAAACCTTCGATATAAAACACAGGCAGTATCAACAATTGGCGTTCTTGATGAGTCACTAGGGGGGAACATGGAACACAGACTCAGTAAACGCGTACAGGGAAAGCTTGGTCTGCTGGTATACAAAAGGGGCATGCCAGTGGCAACCGGACAGATCCGGGATGCGTCCAAACGTGGACTGTTCATTGCCACAGATTACACCGATGTTCAGTTAAACCAGACCGTAGAACTGGAATTTCGTTTTCCTGATACCGAGGAAAAACGGTTCCGTCGCCTGAAGGCCCACGTAGTCCGGAAATCCGACAGAGGGCTTGGCGTCGATTTTGAAGGCGTCGACAACGACAGTTTCACCATTTCTTCACTGATCCGCTGGCTGAAAAGCCATCATATGCCAGTCAACTATTTTCCGGTTCGCAGGCAACAAGCCTACTGAATACACAAGGGAGATGTCTCATGGAACGACTGAAAGGTAAGGTTGCCGTAATCACAGGCGGCGCCGTTGGTATCGGGGCCGCGACCGCAACCCGCATGGCAGAAGAGGGCGCCGCTGTCGCCATACTCGATTGCCAGGACTCCGAAGGTGAAGCTCTGGCCAAACAACTTGCAGACCGGGGATTCAAGTCCGGTTACTGGCATTGTGACGTCAGCAAGGAGCAAGAGGTAAAGCAGGTTCTGGATGACGTGGCCAAACACTTCGGAAGCCTGACCGTTCTGGTGAACAATGCCGGGATCGCAGGTGCAAACAAGCCCACCCATGAACTCACCGAGGAGGAGTGGGATCTTGTGCAGAATGTGAACGTGAAAGGTGTGTTTTTTTGCACCAAACACGCCATTCCCCACATGAAAAAAGCGGGTGTTGGCAGCATTATCAATCTGTCGTCCATCTACGGTCTGGTGAGCGCCCCGGATATTCCGCCCTACCATGCGTC
The DNA here is from genome assembly GCF_041687235.1 of Marinobacter sp. Classification (GTDB taxonomy): domain Bacteria; phylum Pseudomonadota; class Gammaproteobacteria; order Pseudomonadales; family Oleiphilaceae; genus Marinobacter. The sequence goes on from NZ_JAWLCH010000006.1 coordinate 242,473, forward strand.
CAAGGGTGCGGTGCGGCTGATGTCGAAAACCGATGCTCTGTTGTATGCAACCGAAAACATTCGTTGCAATTCCATTCACCCCGGTTTTATCTGGACCCCGCTGGTTGAGGCCCACCTCAAAACCACTGGGCAGGACCCGGAAGAAGCGAAAAAAGCGACAGCGGCGATGCATCCCGTGGGTCACATGGGTAAACCGGATGATATTGCCTGGGGAGCGGTGTACCTCGCCTCCGACGAATCCGGGTTCGTGACTGGCAGTGAACTGGTGATTGACGGCGGATACACCGCTCGCTGACCCTTGTACCCATAAGACCGGAGCCTGAATTTGACCCTGGCAGCCTATACCCCGCGGTCCTTGCCGGATTCACTGAACGGACTGTTTGAGCTGGCACTGGACCTGCGGTGGACCTGGCACCACGGGACAGACGAACTCTGGCGCGCCCTGGATGCGGAAATCTGGGATGCCACCCGAAACGCCTGGCTGGTTCTGAACAGCGTATCCGGTGAACGGCTGGAAGAGCTCGCTGATGACCCTGAATTCCGGGAGCGATACCAAAAGCAGATGTCGGCGCACCATGCGTTTCTTAAAGCCGACACCTGGTACGCCTCCGGGTGCAAGGGTGACCTTGGTGAGGGCGTCGCCTATTTCTGTATGGAATACGGGCTGAGCGAGTCCCTTCCACTCTACAGCGGCGGTCTGGGGGTGCTTGCCGGCGATTTCCTGAAAGCCTCCAGCGATCTCGGCGTGCCGGTGATGGCCGTAGGCCTGCTTTACCAGCAGGGTTATTTCCGGCAAGCCATCAGCACCGATGGCGAACAGCTCGAATTCTACCCTTACAACGACCCGACCATGCTGCCCGTTGCTCCGCTAAGGGACGACGATGGCCAGTGGGTGAGGGTGGTTGTTCCCTTCCCGGGCCGCAACGTGCGCCTGCGCGCCTGGAAAGCCCAGGTAGGGCGCTGCGACCTGTTGCTGCTTGACAGCAACGACCCGCGCAATGAACCCGGCGACCGCGGTATCACCAGTGAGCTCTATACCGGCGATCCGGAAAAACGCCTGCAGCAGGAAATGGTGCTCGGAATCGGGGGCTGGCGACTATTGAAGCAACTGGGCCGTACGCCTGCTCTCTGCCATCTCAATGAGGGCCATTGCGCCCTGGCTCTGGTTGAGCGCGCATTCAGCTGGCAGGACCTACACGACAGCGATTTCCAGACAGCCCGAACCGCCACCCGGGCAACCAACCTCTTTACCACGCACACCTCGGTGGCCTCCGGGTTCGACCATTTTTCACCCTCGCTGCTGCGCCTGTATCTGACACCTTGGCTTGAGGGGCGCGAACTGAACGTCGACCAGCTGCTCACATTGGGAAGCGAAGACACACCAAAGGGTGATCAGCCCGGTAGTTCAAAACTTAACATGGCGTTGTTGGCACTGAATATGAGCGGACGCTTTAATGGTGTCAGCCGTATCCATCAAAGAGTGACTCAGACCATTTTCCAGCCGTTCTTTCCCCGCTGGCCAGCGGACGATATTCCAGCGGATTTCGTGACCAACGGTGTTCATACCCCCAGTTGGGATTCACCGGAATCCGACGCAATCTGGACCCGGGCCTGCGGCAAGGACAGGTGGCGCCGCCCGCTTGAGAAATCCTGTCCGATGACAGACATCACCGATGAGGCCCTCTGGGAGATGAGGCGTCTGCAACGAACCCGCCTGGTGAGTTACCTGCGCCGGCGGCTCTCAAGCCAGCATTGCGAACAGAACCCTGGCCACAACCATGCTGCCGCCTGCGGGCTGTTACTGGACCACGAAACCCTGACTCTGGGCTTCGCCCGGCGTTTTACGGAGTACAAACGACCGGACCTGCTGCTCAGGGACCAGGATCGTTTGCTCAAACTTCTGGCCAGCCGCGATCGCCCCCTCCAGATTGTCCTTGCCGGCAAAGCGCATCCCTATGACCTTCCTGGCAAGGACATCATCCGGCGATGGAAGGCGTTCTCAAGGCGGCCGGATGTGGAAGGCAAGGTGGTGTTCATTGAAGACTACGACCTGGGCGTGGCTAACCAGCTGATTCAGGGTGTGGATGTCTGGCTGAACTGTCCCCGACATCCCTGGGAGGCTTGCGGCACCAGCGGCATGAAGGTACTCGTTAACGGTGGGCTGAACCTGTCCCAGTACGACGGCTGGTGGGCAGAAGCCTGGAGCCAGGATGTGGGCTGGGCCATACGCCCTGGCGCAACGTTTGATGAACTGAGCGGCTCAAACAACCACGACCACGACCTTTCGGACATGAATGAGTTGTTTGATCTGCTGGAAAATGAGGTGATTCCGGGCTTCTACGATGTAGACAGCGAGGGTATTCCCCGAAAATGGCTGAGACGGATGCGCGCCAGTATGGATCAACTGACTGCGGCCTATTCGGCCAATCGGATGGTGCGGGAGTACGTAGAGCAGTTTTACCTGCCCATGGCGGAGAAAGGAAGCCATCGCAGCACGGAAACCGCGAAAGCGCTGCTGAAGGAGCACGGGGATATCGCGCGGCACTGGCCGCGACTGAGATTCAACAGCTTTGCTGTCCGTGAAACCTCCCAGAGCCAGACCTGCACCGTGGAAGTCTACCTCGACGGCATCGACGAGCAGCGAATTGCCGTGGAACTGGTGGCGGAAACATCAGAGTATGGGCCAAGGACCGTCACTGCCATGGAGATGAAACATCCGCTTAGTGGTTCTCCCCATACCTACCTGTACGAGTGCACGGTGCCCTCGCGCCCGGAGGGGCACTACACCCCACGCCTTCGGGTACAGGATGACCGCCTGAACCTGCCTCTGGAGAATCCCGCCATACTGTGGCTCAGGTAATCCTCAGCTTCGCCAGAACGCCGGGGACAAGACAATCACCACACTCAGAATCTCCAGACGACCCATCAGCATTCCCACCGAAAGCACCCATTTGGCTGCATCCGGCAGCGGCCCGAAATTACCCGCGGGACCAATGATGTCGCCCAGGCCCGGGCCGACGTTGGTGAGTGAGGTGAGGGCGCCAGACAATGCGGTGACGAAATCCAGCTGCATAGCAGCCAGGGCGACCGTAATCAGCAAGAGGCAAAGCAGGAAGATAAACGTGTAGGCAATCATTGAAGAGATAATCTCGTCGCTGACTGAACGACCATTGTAGTTACGGGTGAGCACTGCGCGGGGATGCAGCAGACGCATCAGCTGTTCCCGAAGGATGATCAGTGAAAGCTGGAACCGGAAGATCTTCATTCCGCCCGCGGTGGAGCCGGAACAGCCGCCCACAAACATCAGGAAGAAAAACAGCACAAACGCCAGTGGCCCCCAGGCCGAATAGTCCTCGGAGGCATAACCGGTGGTGGTTACCACAGAGGTCACATTGAAAAGGGTCGCTGCATAGTTATGGACCGGATCAAACGGGACCGGAGACACCATCCAGCGATACAGGGTCAGTAAAAGGGGCACGAAAAACAGGATGGCAAGAAACAGACGAACCTGCTTGTCGCGGAACAGGACACCGTGCTGACCGTGAAGTTCTCTCACAAACAGGAAAAAGGGGAGACTGCCAACGATCATGAACAGGGTTGCTTCCATCAGGATCAGATCATTGAACTTGCCCATGGAGAGATCTGACGTGGAAAACCCTCCGGTCGCGATACTCGTCAGGCCATGATTGAAGGCATCGAACAGGCTCATGCCCGAGAACCAATAGGTCAATACGGCAATCACCGAGAACGCCACATACACCAGCAAGAGGCCTCGACTGAGCGTTTTCATCCTGGGCAGGGCCTTGTCCGTCCATTCAGAGGATTCGGTGGCGAACAGGCGCATACCACCCACCCGGAGGAAGGGAAGTACCGCAACGAACATGCCGATGATCCCGATACCACCGATCCATTGCAGAATGGAGCGCCAGATCAGCAGATCACGGTCCATATCATCCAGGCCACTGAGCACGGTTGCGCCGGTGGTGGTAATGCCCGATGTGCCTTCAAAAAAGGCGTCCGCGAGCGATAGTTGCAAGTTACTGAGGTACAGCGGCAGTGACGCAAGCAGCGCGATTATGAACCACGATGATACCGTGAGTACAAACATGAAACGTGGCTTGAGATCCCGCGGCTTGCGGTATGTGGTTGCCATGCCCAGGACGCCGAGCGTGCAGACAATGGCCGCCGATTGCGCGAACGCCATGGCATTCGGGGCTTCGGAGCCCGCAAGCAGAATGACAGGCAAAGTCATGAAAATGCTCAATAGCACAAACATGACGCTGACAATGAAAATGACAGGGTAGAGATTTCTCAATGGAAGCTCGAGCCAGCTGATACCGGGAGACGGCGTCAGAATACCTGTGGGGGCAGGCTTCCGCAAGGTAACGCCACCCAGATCTCGGGGTTACCGGTGAATTAAATCGGTGTAAATAACGCGTAAATGCGGATCTTTCTGATGGCAAAAGTCGTGAGTGTGGTGCAAGTTCTGCGATGTACACCGAATGATTCGGTTAAGGAGATACCAGAATGAAACATGTACGTTCAATGGCCGTTGTTTTTGCCACCGGCCTGACAGCTGCGGGTGCCGCATCTGCCCAGGATATGTACAAGTCCGGCGTGGGCGCGCTTTACACTGGGCTAAACTACACCTTCATGAGCCTTGAAAGCGGTAACGCGGACGCCGATGTGGGTACGCTTTCTGCCAAGGTGGGCGTTATGGCCACGCCCTATCTGGGTATTGAAGCCCGGGGCGGTTTCGGCGTGGATGATGAGCGCATTGGCGGCGTCGATTACTCACTGGATAATTTCTTCGGCGGCTACGCCACGTTCAATCTCGCCAACGAATCCCCCATCACGCCCTATGCGATCCTTGGCTTTACCCGGGTAGAAATCGAAGCCTCTTCTTTCCTGGGGACCGCCACCGAAGATGAAACGGATGTGTCCTATGGTATCGGCATGAATATGGAGTTTGCGCCGAACCTGTCCGGTAATCTCGAGTACATGCGTTACTATGAAGACAGTGATGCCGAAATCGATGGTCTGGGCGTCGGCATTCAGTTCAACTTCTGAAACCGGACCACCGGGGAGCTTGTTTGAACCATCTGGCTCATGTTTTTCTCGCGCCGGACTCACCCGAAGCACGGGTGGGAAGCATCCTTGGTGATTTCACCAGGGGTGTCGACCTTTCGGCACTCCCGGCCCCGGTGAGGCAGGGGGTTCGCCACCATCTCGCCGTCGACAGCTTTACAGACCAGCACCCGGATGTGCTCGCCAGTAAACAGGTCTTTTCCCGTCAACGGCGTCGTTTCGCCGGCGTCGCCCTCGATGTTCTTTATGATCATTTTTTGCTCAAGCACTGGCCCAGATTCAGTGATATTGAGCGAGCGACGTTTATCCGTCGTATCTACGGTGAGTTACAGCAAAACGAACACCTGATGCCGGAATCAATGGCTCTGGTCACACGCCGGATGGTCTGCCATGACTGGTTCGGTGCCTATGAGGATCTTGAGAAGGTGGGCTATGCCCTGGACCGCGTCGCCGGTCGCGTACGCTTCAGAAACGGCTTTGCCGGCATTATCACGGAGATACGCGAAAACCAGGATGAACTGGAGCAAAAATTTTTATCGTTTTTCCCGGATTTACAGGAATTTGCAGGGGGTATTTGATGGGGTTTATGAGCAAGGCAATCCTGACGGCGGCGATGCTATCTCTGTCATCGGCGGTCATTTCAGCGGAATCCGATGCCAACAGGGAGCAACGCCCCCCGGAAACCCTTGGCTACGTTGAGTGGGTGGTGATGCAGGACACGACCCTCCGCCTCAAGGCCCGGCTGGATACCGGGGCCAAGACCTCATCCCTGCACGCCGTCAATATCGAGCCATTTGAAAGGGACGGTGAGGAATGGGTGAGCTTCCAGATTCCGTTGGGAGATCATGAAGACCAGCCAACTGAAGGCGAACTGGACCATGAAGACATCATCCTTGAGCTGGAGCGCCCGATCGAGCGTACCGTACTGATCAAGCGAAAGGGGGCGTCTTCGCAGAAGCGATACGTGGTCATGATGGATTTCTGTATTGCCGGCACCACCCACAGGACCCAGTTTTCACTGACAGACCGCGGCAAATTTTCTTATCCCGCGTTGCTGGGCCGTCGGTTTATGCGCGATGACAACATTCTGGTCGATTCCGCCGATACCTTTAAGGCCGAAACCGAGTGTGAGTATGTCTCCCTGGAAGAGTTGGCTGAAAAACACGCAGAAAAGGTCGTTAAGGGCGCCGGAACCGATTCCTAATCACAGGCGCCGGGTTCTTCATCCCAGTTGACCAGTTTTTCTTCCAGTATGGCGGCCGCCGCCGCTGAACTGTGGGTTTTCAGGGCGTTTTCAATTATCTCCTGATAGCGGCCGCTTTCACGCAGCCTTGCCAACCCCCGGTCGAAAGCACGCTTGAGACGGCCCGCCTCCGGATCCTCCCGCGAAAAAGGAAGGTGGTAAAGCGCGCTCCTCAGGGGCCGGGGGTGAAAAGTCAGTTGGGCTCTTGCATCCGGGCCAAGTTGTTCTGCAATCATGGCCTCTCCGACTACCGGGTCCATTGGAAACAGATCGATTCGCTGAAGCAGCAGTTTCCGGAAATTGGCCAGGTCGGATGTGGTGACGTCAGCGTTTACATGACCACTGTCAATGGCGCCTCTGAGGGTTTTACCGTAGCTGTAATCCTGTGTCAGCCCGACGTCCATCCCTCTGAGGTCTGATAAGGCCTCCCAGTCAAATGTCATGTCCTTTCGGTGATAAAACACGTAGTGATAGGGCAGAATCGGCGCTGAGTAGAGGAACTCCCGTTTCCTCTCGCTGGTGCAGGACCATACTGCGGAAGCCTGATATTTGCCGGACCTTACCAATGCCAGAGCACGGGACCAGGGAAAGAACGAAAACTCCACGCTCATGTCCTCGAGGGCAAAGGCCTCCCGGATAATCTGTGCGAGAAAACCACCATCTGGACGTTTCTCACTGAGGTAGGGCGGCCAGTGACCCGTAGTGATCCGTATGGTTTCCGCACGACTGGCGCTGTGGCCCGCAAGAACCAACGGGAGAATCAGGGCAAACAGTAACGGCCGATGCCACTTCATTGCAGCTCACTCTTTTTCATTCATTTCGAAGCACCTTGAGAACGGCGAACTCTTTCGGTTTCAGCCTGACTGGCTCCCCGTTAACAGTTACCTTGCGCATGGAAAGATCAATATGCAAGGCGCCGTTATCGAAGATTCATACGAATCAATACCAAGCACCTCATGGCCAAAGCGGGTAAGTTGCAGGGAGATGCCAGCTATACATGCTGCTATTGTGAGAGCAGGTCCTCAGGCTTCTGCACCCCAATGCGGTTTTGGTCAGACACTACTTATTACTTAGTGCGTCATCGAACCGACCGCTCAGATCCTCTGGTGTAGGTTAAAGGCTCATCCTGAATTCGAGATCACGCAATGGTTCAGTCGCCTTCCCGGCAATGACGCCAGGGGAGGAAGCCCTGATGAGGCGATTAACAAGGACACCTTGCCCGGCTTGCACATCCGATTTCAGGGAGAGTCTTATGAAAAAGTTACATTCGTTGCAATGGCGCCTGGTGCGACTGAATAACTGATGAAAATTGCCCTCATCATACTGGCCCTGTCAGTCGTGGTAATGACCGCCTTACCGCTGCTGCGTTTTAATCAGTGGTGGATTCGAATTCTCGATTTCCCGAGAGGGCAGATTGCGATCGCAGGCGTTCTGGTCAGTGGCGCCAGTCCTTTTTTTCTCGACTTCTCAAACCGTTATGAAGCTGCTCTGCTAGGCGTGTTGCTGCTGGCTGTTGGCCATCAGGTTATGAAAATTTTTCCCTACACGCGACTGAAGCGAAAACAGGTGTTTCCTGCACAATCATGCTCAGGCACCAAAAGCCTCAGCCTGCTGGTGGCAAACGTTCTTATGGACAACCGGCAATCAGAATCCTTCCTTGAAGTTGTGCGTATGTATGACCCGGATGTGATCCTCACCGTAGAGACAGACCAGTGGTGGCAGCAGGCTCTGCTGGCACTGGAAGAGAGCCATCCTTACACGTTGAAAAACCCTCTGGACAATACCTATGGCATGCTGGTATTCAGCCGCCTGATGCTGGTCGATACCGAGATCCGGTTCCTTCTGAAAGACAGCATTCCGTCAATGCACATGAGAGTGGTATTACGCTCCGGTGACCCGGTCTATCTGCATTTTGTTCATCCCGATCCGCCTAACCCCGTGTTTGCCACCGAGACCACCGAGAGGGATGCTGAGCTGCTCATTGTGGGTCGGGAGGTCGAAAAACGGGGCAAGCCCACCATTGTTGCCGGGGACTTCAACGATGTTGCCTGGTCCCACACCACCAGTCTGTTCCAGAAAACCAGCGGCCTGCTCGACCCTCGCGTCGGGCGAGGGATGTACAACACCTTTAACGCCAGGAATCCGCTTCTGCGCTGGCCACTTGATCACGTGTTTCACTCCGACCACTTCAGGCTCGTCAGGATGGAGCGAGGTCCCGCCTGGGGGTCAGACCATTTCCCTGTGTTTATCCAGTTGAATCTGGAAGCGGGCGCAGAAGCGGAGCAGGAGGAACCGGATACAAGCCCGGCGGAAAGTCGACAGGTCGAGGAAAAAATTGAAGAGGGGAGGCAGGAGGCATAAAACCTGATTTGAGGGTAGAGGGATGTAGTTTGAGGAACGTGACTCATGGGTTAACCGGTTTCGCGAGATGAATGGCGATGGGCAGCGACCGCATCGATGAACCGGGCGGCGACCGCATCGGCGTCTTCGCGCTGGCCCATAAGAATACCCGGGTCCTTTCCGGCGTCTGCCTCAATGCCCGCCATTTCCAGTAATCTATGACCGTCGCCCATGGCAAGGATTGTTTTGCAGTGCATGAAGTGGTCTTTCACGAACTCCATGGTTTCGGGGTTTTCCACCAATGCCTGCACCGCTGCAGTACCGTCGGGTAGTATCAAGGCATCGAACAGGAAACCCGGGGCGTTCTCCATGGATTTATTAGCTTCCACCATCGCTCCGGAATCAGTGGCGAATTCGCCAACCCTTGGGCCAACAAAGTGAACCACGGCGCCGGCATGGACCAGGGCACTGTGAAGGCTGGCCAACGAGGAGTGGGTCACGCCCTTTTCAACCAGTACGGCAATCTGGCGGGTGCGGACGCCGCATAGCCCCGGCAGCGCCGTTAACGAGAGCGCCGGGGATTCAGTGATCTCGGGCGACTGGGGGTTATCCATCGCTTTCGGCATGGCTTTCGGGACTGCCATGCCCAGACCGGCAGCAATCCTTTTGGCCAGATCCGTCGACACGTTCACCAGGGAGGAAAGCATCCGTTCACGGATGGCAGGCACACCCACTTTGCTGAGCTCGAATCGGAAGCCGTCGACGATATGGTCCTGCTCGATCTTTGTCTGGCTGTTGAAGAAAAGGGTGGCCTGGGCGTAGTGCTCGGCGAATTTTTCCGGCTTGCCGCGAACCTTGTCCTGGGCGTTGGAATCCGGGAAAGACACAAACCCTTCGGTTCCGGCCTGAAACGGGCAGCCACCGGCCAGCGAATTGGGCTCATAAGCGACACGGCCTCGGTGTACGGCCTGTCGGTGCAAACCATCGCGCTGGTTGTTTTGCACCTGTGCCACCGACGCATTAATGGGAATCTCGTGAAAATTGGGGCCGCCGAGACGCGTGATCTGGGTATCGGAATAGGAATGGATCCGACCAGCAAGCAGCGGGTCGTTCGAGAAGTCGATGCCAGGAATCACGTGGGCCGTGCAGAAGGCCACCTGCTCGGTTTCCGCAAAGAAATTGTCCGGATTACGGTTGAGCACCATTCTCCCGACGGGCGTCAGTGGTACCAGTTCCTCCGGGATTAGTTTGGTGGAGTCGAGTACATCGAAACTGAAGCTGTCTGCCTGTTCCTCGGTGAAGATCTGCAATCCCAGTTCCCACTCCGGAAACTCGCCGGATTCGATGGCTTCCCACAGGTCCCGCCGATGATAGTCCGGGTCCGCACCTGATATTTTTACGGCCTCATCCCAGACCAGTGAGTGGGTACCCTGAAGCGGTTTCCAGTGGAATTTGCAGAATACCGATCGGCCTTCGTTATTGACGAGGCGAAACGTGTGAACGCCAAAGCCCTGCATCATCCGGTAGCTGCGGGGTATGCCGCGATCTGACATCACCCACATCAGCATGTGGGTGGATTCGGGCATCAGTGACACGAAATCCCAGAAGGTGTCATGGGCCGAGGCGGCTTGTGGCATGCCATGATGAGGTTCCGGTTTCACCGCATGGACCAGATCGGGAAACTTCATTGCGTCCTGGATGAAAAACACCGGTATGTTGTTGCCCACCAGATCCCAGTTGCCTTCATCGGTATAGAATTTCACCGCAAAGCCGCGGGCGTCCCGTGCGGTGTCTTTCGAACCTCGTTCACCGGCAACAGTTGAGAAGCGCACGAAAACAGGTGTTGTCTTGCCTTTCTCGGAAAAGGGTGCGGCACAGGTGTACTTGTCCAGCGCGTCGTAGGCTTCGAAATACCCGTGCGCAGCGGAACCCCGGGCATGAACGACCCGCTCGGGAATGCGCTCATGGTCAAAATGGGTGATCTTCTCCCGTAGGATGAAGTCTTCCAGCAAGGAGGGGCCGCGCAATCCTGCTTTCAGCGTGTTCTGGTTGTCACCAACGGGAACGCCCTGATTGGTCGTCAGGCCCTAGCCACTGGGGTCAACCTTGAACTGATCGAGCAGGGCGATGTTGGCGTTGGCTCCAATCTGTGCCGGGCCGCCGGTCTTAGCGGTGCCGGGTTGCTCCGTGACGGTACTGGCCGTCAGCTTGTCGGAGCCCGGTTTTGTGAACTCTCCGGCTGGTGGCGCCACAGCGTTGTCATGGCCGTGCTCAAGATTCTTGATATTGTTGAAGGGCATGGCGGCGACGAAGTCGTCGCTTGCACCCGCCATCTTCGCGACGATGTCGTTAGTTCTAAGCACGCCATCATTTACCTGATCTTTTCTGCGGGACGAGCGTGCGAGTTTCTTTTCCTTTGCCATGATGCTTCCCCGTAAGGTGTTGGTGAGCTCAATTGATTCTTATGAAAGCGCTGGAACCCTGTCTGTTCGCTAACCAACGCTTGTCCTCTATATCTGAACCGAGTAATTGATCGAATGGCTCTCTGGGTAGGGGATCTAATGCGGTATCCGGGCGGGATGGTTGATAAAGCTGCGTTGCGGCAGCTCGCTGTTAAATTCGGGAGAAACTGGTGAACCTATTCGTACGCAGTCTTTATTTAACATAATATACATTATGCGCAGTATGGTATGCGTTTAAATAACATTATTACGGATTTTATCTTTTCCCTCTCCTCGCATCCGAGCGGCTTACCA
>NZ_JAWLCH010000007.1:0-243971 GCF_041687235.1 Marinobacter sp.
GCAAAAGCGGTTCTATTAGTTTTTGCTGCAGACACTTTTTAAAAGTCGAATCTCTTTGAGCGAGAATCTCCTATCTGACGGTATGTTCGCTTTGCGACCAAACCATGGCTTAGATGTGAATTTGAGAAGCGTTAAAGGATCACCGAAGGTTTCTTTAAAAGCCTGACAGCGATGGCTCGGATTTGACGGTCGGTGGCCTACAGTTTCTTCTTTTGCGGTACGACCATCTCACTGCCTATCAAGGTTATTTTTTTGCGAGTTTTGCAAACAGATGGCGGTCTCGATTGCGCCTTCGGAGCGATAGCTCTGGCACCGAAGGCGCGACATTGGATCGTTACGATTCCTCTGCGTCCGCCTCTCCTTTTGTTTCATGCTCAGTTCCAGGCGCATGTTCGGGAGGGCAGTAGGTCGTATATAGCTTGAGCATTTCACTGCCCGTGTTTTGGAAGTTGTGATACACCCCGGACGGCACAATGCTGACATCACCCGTTTTTACATCCACTGTCGTGTCTCCGATGTTTGCTTCGCCGTTGCCCTCAACGAAGTAGAGTAGCTGGTCATGCCCCTCGTGAACTTCCCCTCCGATTTCTCCACCCGGTGGGATTGCCATCAGGACGAGTTGAGTGTTTTCTCCCGTCCAGAGGACCTGTCGGAATTCCTCGTTTTCCTTTGCCATTTCCACGATTGGAAGGGTGGTTTGTCGAACTTCTTTCATAGTTTGGGCTCCTAATTGGTGTGGATGTTGCTTTGTTCTGGCGAATCGTAACGATTTCGTATTCCAGAGACACTGCGTGAATAACTTCTCCTGAACTTAGCTTCTCACGAGCTCGGTTCCGTTTTCCTGGCGACAAACTGGACAACCGAGCCGATGCCAGAATGAAAAGCCCCTTCGCGTATATCCCTCTCTATTTCGCGACAAACAAGAATTTCGTCATCAGCAAAAACCGTCCTTAATTCCTGCTCATCAAACATCATGTCAGTGGTAACTGGTCCTCCGGTACCTCGACCTATTTGAGCAGCGCTGTAGCCTTCAAGGATCAAATAACCATCCCGTCCCAGCGCTTTTCTTGCCTGGTTGAGAGAGCGTCGACGAATCGCCGGCGGTGTGTGGGCGAAAATCATAACAACGGCCTGATAAAAATTGGCTTTTGTCTCGTAAGTCGCAAGGTCCGCTTTTTCAGTGTTGATAATCACACCGTGCTTATCTGCAAGTAGCTTTGCTTTTTTCAGCCCCACCTCTGACAGGTCGACGCAAATCACATCATGCCCGAGGGTGGCCAAATAAACGGCATTCCGTCCTTCGCCTTCGGCAAGGCACAGAACTCCCCCCGGGTTTGCTGCAAGCTCAAGCTGTTGCCACTGCTCCGTGAGAAATGTATTTGGCTGTTCGCCATAGACATAATCTTCACGATCGAATCTTTCATCCCACATGGGTTATTACTCCCATTGAAATTTCCATCTGGGGGCAACGCCAAGTAGCGCTGCTCCCACTCAAGCCAAAGCGCATGATCGTCTCTTCTCGCGTTTTGGCTCCTTTAGTGGTATCCCTCGCCGGCGCGTACCTTGCCCCGGAACACCCAGTAGGTCCAGGCGGTGTAGGCCAGCACGATCGGAATCACGAACAGCAGACCTAACAACAGGAACAGTTGGGATTCATAGGCGGAGGCGGCATCCCAGAGCGTGTATTCCGGGGGAACCACATAAGGCCAGCGGCTGACCACCAGACCCAGATAGGTAGTGATGAACAAGCCCATGGTGGCCACGAACGGCATGCCGTCCCGGCGATCACGCACTGAACGGTAGATCTGGATAGCGCAAAGCAATGTTAGAACCGGCAAGATCCAGATAATGCTCAGGTTAGAGAACCAGCGCTCACGGACCATTTCATCCACGAAGGGCGTCCAGACACCGATGATGCCAAAGACCACAAGAACGGCCAGCAGCAGCGGCAGGGTGATCTTGTACGCCCACTGCTGCAGGTAACCCTCGGTTTTCATGATCAGCCAGGTGGAACCCAGCAGGGCATAGCCGGCCAGCATGCCCAGGCCGGTGAGCACGGTGAACGGCGTCAGCCAGTCCAATGCACCGCCCACGTAAACGCCGTTCGCGGTCTCAAAGCCCTGGATATAGGCCCCCACCACGGCGCCCTGGGCAAAAGAGGCAACGGTAGAGCCGCCGGCAAAGGCCCAGTTCCAGAGATAGCGAGACGTGCGGGCCTTGAACCGGAACTCGAACGCCACGCCCCGGAAAATCAGCCCGGCCAGCAGCAGGAACACGCCGATGTACAGTGCCGGCAGGAAGATGGAATACACCATCGGGAAGGCTGCAAGCAGGCCAGCGCCACCCAGCACCAGCCAGGTTTCGTTGCCGTCCCACACCGGGGCCACCGAGTTCATCATGGTGTCCCGGCCTTCCTCGCTCGGGGCGAAGGGGAAGAGAATCCCCACGCCCAGGTCGAAGCCGTCCATCAGCACATACATGATGATGCCGAAGCCGATAATGAATGCCCAGATAAGGGGCAGATCAAACAGTTCCATAGTCAGTGCGCTCCCTGTCCTGCGGTGTTGCCTGAAATTTCGCCTTCCTCTGGTTCCAGAGGCACATGGGCGGCAGAGAAAGGACGCTTGGGACGTTCCGCCTCGTGCTCATCTTCATCGTGACGATCTTCAAGACCGACGTAGAGTACCCGCATCAGGTAGTAGACGCCGGCAGAGAACACCAGAGCGTACACCACGATATAGCCGATGAGCGTGAACAGCGCCATACCACCGGTCAGTGACGGGGTAAGCGCCTCCGCCTGGGTCATCTGGCCGTACACCAGCCAGGGCGCCCGGCCCACTTCGGTCACGAACCAGCCAGTCAGCACCGCGAAGAAGGGTGCGATACTCATGAAGCGCATGCCCTGCAGGAACCAGTTGGTGCGCCAGTATCGACCGCCGGCACGCAGGACCAGGCCGGCGACTGCAAAGCCAATCATCAGAAAGCCAATACCCACCATGATGCGGAAGGACCAGAATACAATCGCCACCGGTGGCTGCTCCTCAACAGGCACCGCGCTCACGCCCGGCACCTCACCGTCCCACTCGTGGGTCAGAATGAAACTGGCCAGGCTGGGAATGCCAATTTCGAAAAGGTTTCGCTGGTTCTCCTGATCGGGAATGGCAAACAGCAGCAGTGGCACGTTGCGGGAGGTTTCCCAGTTACCTTCCATGGCCGCTACCTTGGTCGGCTGATGCTCCAGAGTGTTCAGGCCGTGGAAATCACCCAGCACCGCCTGGGCGGGGGCGATGAACAGCAACAGCCACAGGCACATGGACAGGGCTTTCTTGTTGGCCTCAACCTCGCGGCCACGCAGCAGGTACCAGGCGCTCACACCGGCCACCACAAAGCCGCCAGTCAGGAAAGAGGCCAGACCCATGTGGGCAAAACGATAGGGGAATGAAGGGTTGAACAGTGCCTCGCTCCAGGAAGTCACATAGAACACCCCATCACGGAGCTCGGTGCCAGCGGGAGTCTGCATCCAGCTATTGGCCGAGAGGATCCAGAACGACGAAATGAAGGTGCCGGTTGCAACCATAATAGCGGCAAACAGGTGAACGCCGGCGGGCACCTTGTCGCGACCGAACAGAAGCACGCCGAGGAACGCCGCCTCCAGGAAGAACGCCGTCACCACCTCATAACTCAGAACAGGGCCGAGGAAGTTGGCGGACGCCTGGGCGAAGTTACTCCAGTTGGTTCCGAACTGGAACGACATCACGATGCCGGATACCACCCCCATGCCGAACACCACGGCGAACACCTTGGTCCAGAAGGCAGAGAGCTTTATCCACACCGGATTCTCGGTTTTGAAGGCCAGGCCTTCGAGTACCGCGATGTAGGAAGCGAGGCCGATGGTAAACACCGGAAAAATGGCGTGAAATGACACCACAAACGCGAACTGGATTCTTGAAAGAAGCAGGGGATCTAATTCCATAGCGCGTACTCCAGTAGACACATAGTTGGTCAGACTATTGGGTTGAGGTTGCAGCCAGGTGTAGCTTGCCTCTTCCCAAATATGGTGAATGAGCGAGTGCTTTCCACGCGTGGTAAGTACTCATGAAGATCTGTCCAGACAACTCTTCGCAGAAATGCGTTCGGCTCAGGCTATCCATAACCGGCCCCTTAACCTCAGCCAGATGAAGCACGATGCCTGAATCTTTCATCCGGCTGTTGATTGCCTCCAGGCTCTCCAGCGCGGATGCGTCAATCACATTCACGGCTTGGCAAGCTAAAACCAGATTCTTCACCTGTGGGTTGTTGGCAATGAGCTCCAGGATGGTTTCTTCCAGATAGCGGGCATTGGCGAAGTAAAGACTCTCATCGACACGAAGAACGATCGTTTCATCATCTGTCTCGACGCTGTGGCGCTCAATATTCCGGAAATGTTCGGTACCGGGTACGAGACCAACCACGGCACTGTGCGGGCGACTGGTACGGTACAGGTAGAGACCAATCGAGAGCCCGACACCGGCAAGGATGCCAGCTTCGACCCCCTCAACCAGCGTAAGCAGAATCGTTGCGAACATCGCCACGAAGTCGGCTTTCGAATAGTCAAAGGTTCGACGGATAGCCCCGAAATCGATCAGAGTGCTCACGGCAATCATAATGGTGGCTGCCAGCGTTGCCTTGGGTAGATAGGCGAGCACGCCCGTGAGCGTCAGGGTGGCCAGGGCAATGCCGACTGCCGTGAACATGCCGGCCAACGGTGTTTGTGCACCTGCCTCAAAGTTCACAACAGAGCGTGAGAAACCACCGGAAACTGGAGACCCACCGCTGACGCCAGCGCCCACGTTGGCCAGTCCCAAGGCAATCAGCTCGGAGTTAGGATCGATTCTCTGGCGTCTCTTGGAGGCCAGCGTCTGCGCGACGGAAACGGATTCCACAAACCCCACCAGGCTAATTAGAATGGCGGCCGGAACCAGAGTGGCCCAGACGTCGAACTCCAGCGGCGGGAGGTTGATTTCGGGAAGCCCGCTGGGCACTTTGCCGACCAGGTTTACACCGGCACTCCCGAGGTTGAATTGCCAGGCGAGTGCAGTTGTAACGATGACCGCTGAAACAGGTGCTGCTTTTGCGAACAAATCCGCAGCCCGCTGAGACAGGCCAAAACCCGAGAGCGTTTGTTTCAGGTATTTCCGGCAGAGGAACAGATAGAGCAGAGTGCCACCACCGATTGCCAGCGTAACAAAATTCGTTGCGGGCAAATCTCTGAGGAGGCCGTTTATCATTTCTATGAGATTGTGGCCGCCGCCTTCGATACCCAGGATATGGCCAAGCTGACTACCGGCAATGAGTATGCCCGATGCTGTTACAAAGCCGGAGATTACGGGGTGGCTCAGGAAGTTGGCCAGGAACCCGAGTCTCAATAGGCCCATTGCGAACAGGATCAGCCCAGAAAGGGTGGCCAGAACCAGTGCTGCGCCAACGTATTCCGGGGATCCAACCGCAGCGATACCGCCAAGCGCCGAAGCGGTCATCAGGGACGCGACCGCCACGGGGCCTACTGCGAGAGTGGCACTGGTGCCGAACAGGGCATAAACCACCAGGGGAATCATGCTGGCGTAGAGGCCAACTTCGGGCGGCAGTCCGGCCAAAAGGGCATACGCTAATGCCTGGGGGACGAGCATGAGTGTAACGATGATCGCCGCAAGGCCATCGCTGATCAATGCATCTGAACCATAGCCTTTCAGCCAGTTGATGATTGGCAGGTAGGCACCAGGATTTTTCACAATTTACCTCCCTTACGCTTCACGGGTGGCCGGCGCGGCCATCCACTCGCGACCTTTTAGCATCCCGTTCCAATAGAGCCAGGGAAGCTGTTTGGCTTTCAGGAACCAGGCCATCCTTGTCGCTTTGGTGCCATCATTGATCCATTTCGGGAAGCTGGGCTGAAGCGTGCCGCCGTAGCCAAATTCAGCAAGAACAATGCGGCCCCTCTCCACGGTCAGCGGGCAGGACCCGTAACCGAGGTACGCTGCGGTAAGTGGGAGATCATGAAGCGAGTGCACGACATTCTGCGCGACAACCGGGGCTTGCTTTCTTACCGCCGCCATCGTTTTGGAGTTAGGTGTGCCGCTTGCGTCTCCCAGGCCGAAAATCGCCGGAAACCGTTTGTGCTGCAGTGTTTCAGAATCAAGGTCTAACCAGCCTTCAGAATTGGCCAGGCCAGATTCTTCGATAAACGAAGGTGCGCATTGCGGAGGCACAACGTGGAGCATATCGAACGAAACATAGATTTCGCGTTGACCATCAAGCGTTGTCTTCAAAAACTTGGCAACCCGATTGGGCCCGTCAACACTTAACAGCCGCTCTTCAAAGCATAAGTTGATGCCGTAACGATCAATGTATCGCTGTAGCTCGGGAACATAGTCCTCAACGCCAAAAAGCACTTTTCCGGCCGAACGATAGGTTACGTCTATATTGTAAAGCCGACGATTTCTGTGCCAGTGATCTGCCGACAAGTACATGGCCTTCTGAGGCGCACCGGCGCATTTGATGGGCATCGGGGGCTGAACGAAAACGGCGCTACCTTTTTCCAGTTCTTGCACTAAGGACCAGGTATAGGGAGCAAGATCGTAACGATAGTTGGAGGTGACACCGTGTTGACCAAGGGTGGCCTCAAGGCCCTCAACGGCCCCCCAGTTAAGAACCAATCCGGGGGCGATTACGAGCCGCCTGTACCCGACCGAACAGCCGTCCGAAAGCAAGACCGTTTGCGTGTTGGGCTGAACGAATTCGGCAGACGCCTTATACCAGCAGCAGCCTTTCGGTATGACCGATTCTGCGGTTCGACGAGTGCTTTCAGCAGAAAAAACGCCACCGCCGACCATGGTCCAGCCTGGCTGATAATCGTGAGTTTCGCTGGGATCAATAACCGCGATATCCAGGTCTCCCTGGCGTTTCAAAAGGCTTGAAGCGGTCGCAATACCGCCTGCTCCGGCACCAATAATGACAACGTCGTGGTGTCTGTGATTGGTCGCGGACTCGGGTTTGGAAAAAGACATGTAGGGTAAATCTCCGTTCGCTTCGAGGACCTCCTTGTCCGCATTAGTAAGTCATAATTGGCATCATTGCCCCAGAAGATCCTTGATAGGCTGCGGATCATGTCCGGCTTCATGGGCCGCTGTCAGAAGATCCGGGATGTTGCACCGTGGGCTCATTGCGCGGCTCTGGGCCCACATGTGGACCGCTCGGCGACCGGTCCTGCAGAAAGCCAGAATTGGCGAGGCGGACGTATCGAGGGCTTTTCCAAACGCGTCGATATCGCGTTGCGGATACTCACCCGATGCGACCGGAATGCTCACCCATTCCAGGCCCTGGGCCTTCGCCGCCTCGGCATATGCTCGTTCACCCTCGTAATCCTCTTCGCTCTCTCTGCGATTGCAGATGACGGTTCGGAATCCCTGCTCTTTGACTTCGCGCATGTCATCCGGATAGACCGCGTCTGCAACGGCGAACTCGGGTTCAAGAAAATGAATTTTCATCTCAATGCTCCGTTTAAAACAGGTTAATGGGAACCTTCAGATAGACTTGGCCATTTTCCTCGGGGACCGGCATCTCACCCGCTCGCATATTGACCTGAACAGACGGCAGGATCAGGCGAGGCATGTTCAGGGTGGCATCCCGTTCTGAGCGGAGAACGACAAAATCCTGCTCGCTCATACCCTCGCCAACGTGGATGTTGTTAGCCCGTTGCTCAGCCACGGTCGTCTCGTGCACGAACTCATCACGACCCGCGGCCTTGTAGTCATGGCAGAGGAAAATGCGTGTCTCTCCCGGCAGCGCAAGCACTTTCTGGATAGACTGATACAGGGTATGCGCATCGCCCCCCGGAAAATCACAGCGTGCCGTTCCGGAATCCGGTGCAAAAATGGTGTCGCCAACAAAAGCCGCGTCGCCGATCACGTAGGTTAAGCAAGCCGGAGTATGGCCGGGTGTGTGCAATATCCGGGCATCAAGACTGCCAATAGTGAACGTGTCGCCCTCCTTAAACAGACGATCGAACTGGCTGCCATCTCGGGCAAACTCCGTTCCCGCATTGAACGCTTTACCGAAAACTTCCTGGACCTCGACGATCTTCTCGCCAATACCTGTCTTTCCGCCAAGCTGTTCATGCAGGTAGGGCGCCGCTGAGAGATGGTCGGCGTGCACATGTGTTTCGAGAATCCATTCAACGGTCAGATTGTTGTTCCTGACATACTCGATAATCTCGTCAGCGGAGCGGACATCCGTTCGCCCTGCCGCGTAGTCGAAATCCAGAACAGAATCGATGATGGCGCAAGCCGAACTGTCCGGATCCTGAACGATGTAACTGAACGTGTTGGTTGGTTCGTCAAAGAAATGAGTAACTAACGGATGCTTCATGGTCTTGACCTCCACTAAGGGGCTTGTTGAACCGTGCAGCTAAAGTAACAATTTAATGGTTATAAGGATAGAGCCAAAAGGTATATCAATATTAATTGATGCTATAGGGTTAAGTGATTGCTTGTTAATGCGCTGATTTTATTTATTATTTTCCGGGAATGTCCGGAGTGGGGCGATCGAAAGTGACTTTGTCACTGAAAGGGTGTTTTGCGCGCGATACGGTCATGTTCCTCTCATTCTTAGTGATTGATTGGGACGTTTAACGATCACACATGCTGAACCTGGGTGGTTCATAGGGAGTTGTATGCGCGGCGACACCCAGACCGAACAACAGTCAGTTCTGATTGTTGGCGGTGGTATTACGGGGCTCTCACTGGCACTTGCGCTTGGGCGCCACAAGAAAAGCGTGACCCTGGTTGAAGCAGACGAGCAACTAGGCGGTAATATCCGGTCGGTCAAGGAACAGGGATGGCACATGGAGCTCGGCCCGAACACACTTATGGCCAAGCCGTCACTGCACCAGCTGCTAAAATCCTTGGATCTCAGCGACAAAGTTATCTTTCCACCTTTGACCAGCCGCAAACGTTATGTTGTCAAGGACGGGGTTCCCGTTGCGTTACCAGCTGATCTGAAATCTGCGTTAAGCAGCCCTCTCATTGGCATCGAAGGCTGGCGTCATTTGATTAGTGAACCTTTTCGCAAGGTAGCCAGCAGCGAAGAAACTCTGGCAGCCTTCGTTCGTAGGCGCCTCGGTAAAAATATTCTCAATCACTTTGTCGATCCCTTTGTCTCAGGCGTTTATGCCGGATCGCCAGAAAAGCTTTCAGCTCAAGCCGCCTTCCCTCGGTTACATCGCCTGGAACAGAACTATGGGTCCCTGCTTCTAGGCGCAATCTCTCTAATGCTAAATAGCAGAAAACAACGCATTAAGGATCGCGAAAGTGGGTTCCCCGACGCGTGGCGTGGAAAGATTGTGAGCTTTCCAGGCGGGCTTTCCACATTGGTTGAGGGAATCAGGGAGGAGTTGAGTCGGCTCGACAACGTCAGAGTGATAACCGGCTGTCGAGTGGAAAAGGTTGAGCAGAATGATCGAGTGTGGCGCGTGGTCGACCAGCGGGGTCAAATGCGCGTTGCCCATCAGCTGGTATTGGCAACGCCGGCTCATGTCAGCGGATCACTCCTGGAACCGGTTAGCCCTGAACTTCGGTCAGAACTGGCCAGTATCGTCTACCCATCACTTGCTGCTGTTGCGTTGGGTTACCCAGACCAGTCCATCAAACACCCACTCGACGGCTTTGGAATGCTCATTCCAAGTCAAGAAAAGAAGCAGACGCTCGGAGCTTTGTTTTCCTCCACACTTTTTCCGAACCGGGCGCCAGAGGGGCATGTGCTTTTCACCTGCTTTATCGGTGGTCGCAGGAACCCGATGGCTGTCGAAAACTCAGATCAGCAGTTGGAAAATTTAGTCAGCGAGGAACTGCGCGAGATGCTTGATATCCAGGCCCGCCCGGTCTTTACCAAGGTCGCACGATGGGCTAACGCCATTCCGCAATATGACGTTGGGCATTTAACCCGTATAGCCAAGATTGACGACATTGCGGAGCGCTACAAGGGGCTTCATTTAATGGGTAACTGGCGAGACGGTATTAGTGTCGGTGACTGCATTGATAGCGGTTTTTCCATGGCGCATAGATTGATAACTGCTGAGCGATGATATCTGTGGAACGGTTGATTCGCCGTTTGGAGCTTCTGCAACCAGCATTAAATCCTGAGCTTAAACTCTCAAAACACCCGAATCGTGAGGATCTGATGAAAATAGCCGTAACAAGCCAGAATCGAAAAACCGTCACCCAGCATGCCGGCCGATGCAGGAAATTCTTTATCTTTCACATTGTAGAAGGGCAGGTGGCTAAAAAGGAGCTTCTCGAACTTCCCAAAGAGCAGTCATTCCGGGAGAGCTCGTCGCAGCTACCGCACCCATTGGATGATATTGATGTTCTAATCACCAGGGGGATGGGCTCTGGGTTGGCAATGCGCCTTCACGAAAAGGGTATTGAAAGTGTAATCACCGAAGATGAAGACCCAGAGAAGGCCGTTCGAAGCTATCTGACTATTTCATAGATAGGTTTTGTTGCCTTTCTTCTCCGTGAAGCCTTTTCTATTTGTTAATCCTATTTGTTCTATAGATATAACTATATTGTCTAACACCCTCCGGACGGGTTATTGTGACTTCGACATCAAGAGGCAATTCGCCTCCACCAGCAAAACCCGACAGGAGATTCATTATGAGTTTATTGCTTGGCTCTACCGCCCCGGACTTCACCATCGACAGCACCGCCGGCCAGATCAACTTCCACGACTGGGCCGGTGATTCCTGGGTATTCTTCTTCAGCCACCCGGCTGACTTCACGCCGGTCTGCACCACCGAGATGGGCCGCACGGCCCAGCTGGCGAAAGAATTTGAAGCCCGCAACGTGAAGCCCCTGGGTCTGTCCACAGATACCGTGGAAGAGCACGTCAAGTGGATTGAAGACGTCAACGACACCCAGAACTGTGACCTGCAGTTCCCGATTGTTGCCGACGCTGACCATAAAGTGGCCGAGCTGTATGAAATGATCCACGCCGGTGAGAGCGAAACTGCAGCCGTACGCAGTGTGTTCATCATCGACCCGGACAAGAAGATCCGTCTGACCATGACTTACCCGATGGCGGTGGGCCGTAACTTCGACGAGATCCTCCGGGTGATCGACGCGCTTCAGTGTGGCGATGAAAACAACTGCGCTCTGCCGGCAGACTGGCGCAAAGGCGACGACGTGATCATTCCCCCCTCCATTTCCAACGAAGAAGCCAAGGGCCTGTTCCCGAATGGCTGGAATGAAATCCGTCCGTACCTCCGCACCACCAAGTTGTAATCTGGTTCGCAGGTAGAAAAAGGGGGCTTGCCGTTTGGCGGCCCCCTTTTTGCGTTTTGATCTTGGTCAAGCAAACGCTTATATGCTTATAACTCTTGTTGAGAGCGGCGGTCATACAGGCGTATGTTGAAGAAAGAATAGGGCCAGGGAGTCAGAGACGTGAAGATTGTTTCATGGAACCGCTTCATCAACCGTTTTCGCGGGCTCTCTGCCCATGTGGTTCTGGCCGGAGCATTGGTTTGCTCCGGCTTTTCTGTTTATGGGGCTCAACGCCCACCCGCCACTGCCGATCACAGCAAATTCGAGGCCCTTCAGGGCCCTTTCGAGAATGCTCAGGAGGTAACCGAAGCCTGCCTGGGCTGCCATACCGAAGCGGGCGAACAGATCCGTTCAACCACCCACTGGACCTGGACCTACGAGCATCCGGAAACCGGCCAGACCCTGGGCAAGAGCAAGGTTATCAACAGCTTTTGCGGCATGGCGATCACCAACGAGCCCCGTTGTACCTCCTGCCATGTCGGCTACGGCTGGGAAGACATGAGGCAACCACCACCCACCGCGGATAACGCCGTTGATTGCCTGGTGTGTCACGACACCACCGGTGACTACTGGAAGTTTCCCACTCTGGCCGGGCACCCCACCTACACGCCCCGGGAATGGCCGAAGGGCAGTGGTAACATGGTCCAGCCGCCAGATCTGGAAATGATTGCCCAGAATGTCGGCGCCAGTGGTCGGGCCAACTGCGGTAGCTGCCACTTCTATGGTGGGGGCGCAGACGGCGTGAAACACGGCGATCTGGACTCCTCTCTGGTTGATCCACCCCGCTCCCTGGATGTGCACATGTCCCCGGACGGGCTCGATTTTAGCTGCGCCGATTGCCATACCAGTTGGGGGCATGAGGTGGCGGGCACCCGCTATCAGGTCAATGCCGCCGATACCCTGGGTATCGATGTACCGGGCCATACCGATCTCAGCCGTGCAAGCTGCCAGTCTTGCCACGGCGATTCACCGCACCCGCAGCAAAAGCTGAATGATCATGTGGACACCCTGGCGTGCCAGACCTGCCATGTACCCGAATTCGCCCGGGGCGGCGTCCCCACCAAAGTCTGGTGGGACTGGTCTACCGCCGGCCGGCTGGATGAGGACGATCAGCCGATTACCGAATACGACGATCATGGTCATCCCAGCTATCTGAGCGAGAAAGGGGACTTCCGCCACGGCGAAAATGTCGTGCCAACCTACGCCTGGTTTGACGGCACGGTGAAATACACCCTGGTGGATGAAAAACTCGATGTGGCTCATCCTCCGGTTGAAATCAACCGCATTGAAGGCAGCCCTGAGGATCCGGGTTCCCGCATCTGGCCGTTCAAAGTCATGCTGGGCAAGCAGCCTTACGACACCGAACGGAAAACCCTGCTGGCTACCCACGTGTTTGGTGCCGATGACAGCTCGCTGTGGAGCAATTTCAGCTGGCCCAGGGCGCTCAAGGCAGGCAGCGAGATGTCCGGAATGCCCTTCAGCGGCAACTACGACTTCATCGAAACCACCATGCACTGGCCCATTACCCATATGGTGCCACCGGCTGAAATGGCACTGGATTGCGCCTCGTGTCATGCCCAGAACAGTCGTCTTGCAGGTCTTCCAGGCATCTATATGCCAGGCCATAGCGGGAACATCTGGCTGGATCGTATTGGTTGGTTATTGGTGGCCATGACCCTGATAGGCGTTGTGTTGCATGGTCTGGCAAGAATTCTTCTCAAGGGGAGGAAACAGTCATGAGCCGGGTAATGATCTACAAACGTTTCGAGCGTTTCTGGCACTGGTTCCAGGCACTTTTGATCTTCACGCTGCTGTTTACCGGCTTCGAAATTCACGGCAGCTATTCCGTGATTGGATTCGGCGAGGCGGCGCGGCTGCATACCCTGGCAGCTTGGGCATTGATTATACTGTGGCTGTTTGCCATTTTCTGGCATATCACCACGAGCGAGTGGCGCCAGTATATTCCTACCCGGAACGGTCTGTTCGCGGTGATCCGCTACTACCTGATCGGGACCTTTACCGGTGAGCCGCATCCGTACCGAAAAACCACCCGGGCCAAACACAATCCGCTCCAGCGTTTGGCCTATCTGTTTTTCAAGCTGATGATTACACCGGTCATCTGGCTCAGCGGGCTTCTCTATCTGTTCTACAACGACTGGCCCGCAACGCTATCCAATGCCTTGGAACTTGAAACGGTAGCACTGGTTCATACCGCAGCGGCTTTTGCCATGCTGGTTTTCATCATTGCTCATGTGTACATGGCAACTATGGGCTCGAAGCTCACCAGCCTGATCAAGCCCATGGTCACCGGCTACGAAGAGCTTGAAGAACACCCGTAAAAAGTCAGCGGCTATTCTTCAATGCAGATCGCCCTGCGCTGAACCGCCAGGGCGGTCTTGCCGATAAGAACTGCGATAAGCAACGTAAGCAGGCCAAGAAGTAAAACACCAAGCCCTTTGAAGAACACGAGTTGAAGCTCCTCGTACATTACGAAAGTGGCGATCGTCATGGCTGCCATTGGGAACGAATACGCCCACCAGGAAAGAAAGAATTCTAGTCGGAGGAACCTGGAGGCCTGGGTCATCAGCATCAGGGTTAGAAAGATCGCAACGTAGTAAAGCACCCGTCCAAATGCGTTCACTTCGCCAACCAGCTGGAACCAGGAAATGAAACCCACGGCAGGCGGGGCGATCAGAATGAACAAAGTGGGCAGGAGTTTGGCCGGAAGCGGCTGATGGAAAAACATCCGGTAGAAAATGATGGTTAACAAAACCAACCAGAAAACCAGGCCAATGCTGAAGAAGAACCACGAGATTTCCACAGATGCATGCTGCACGCCTGCAATGGGTACGAGGATGTTACCTACGATGGGGATAAACCAGGCCGGGTTGATGTGGGCAACTTCAAAGTGGGTCTTGTGCAACCAGGCTGACAAAACATAGAGCGTAAAGCCAAGGTGAAGGGCCGCGCCAATGCTCCAAAGAATGAGTGACACAGCGCCATTGTAGGGTAACAGCGCGATACTCAATAGAATCAGACCAATCGATATGGTGGGGAAGAAGTTCAGTTTGATCGGATGGGCAAACTCCGCTTTTACTGCGCCGGGGTATTTCATGACCTTGGCCAGATAAAGCATTAGCAGAGCAACAAACCCGATGATGGTCAGCCCGAGCAATATGGGGCTTGGCTTCCAAGAAATTCCAAGCAAGCCTTCCGCACGATGCCAGGCGATGGTAAATCCGGTCATTCCCATCACAACGGCGAACCATGAAATCGGAAAATTCTGCAATCGGGAAGGCCGAACTTCTGTCATCCGTCTTCCTCCTTTTCTGAAGACTCAACCAGGGTTGCCCCGTACACCCGGGGCAACCCGAACCTCAACGCTCAGAACGTGAACGTGCGCATCTTCGGGTTCAGCATCTGGCCGGCCATTTCCGGCGGCATGGCAACGCCGACGCCGTCAATCAGATCGTCCTTGCCGTAATCGCTGTTCGGAAGATACAGCGCACAGACCTTCGCCTTACCACCCTGCTTGAGCAGGCCCCGCAGCATCTGCCCCGGAGTGACATCTTTCGGTTTGAGGGCGGGAGCTTCATAAGTCTTCAGCGCTAGGTCACCGGCCTGATCGCATAGCAGTACATTAACTTTTGCCCCTTGCTTGGCCATGGTGTTAGACAGGACCATCGCCATACCTTGGGTCTGTAGGGAATCGCTGGACAGGATTACAAGCACTTCCTCAACAGCGCCTTTGTGGCTGTCGGCATGAACGCTGAATGGCGTGACTGCTAACAGGGCAGCGGCTGCAAGGGCTTTGAATAATTTGATCATGGGGAGCTCCTCTTTGATGGATCAAAAGGCTTCAACGCGAAGGTATCTAGACAGGATTTAACCGTCAGTGACAAAGTCACTTAAGCTGGTCGATGAATCTTCAGTTCAAAAAAAGCCGGGCGTTTTCAGCCCGGCAAAGGGGTTGTGTGCTCAATCTCCGGGTTCATTCCCAGGCGGCACCCTCAAGTGCATCCAACGGAATCTTCAAGTATCGTTTGCCGTTGGCTTCGGGCTCCGGGAGCCGTCCACCCCGGGTGTTGAGCTGCAGCGCATGAAGAATCAATTTTGGCATCGGTAGCTCGCTGTCACGGGTGTTTCGAAGCTCTACATACTCGGCTTCTGAAGTCTCAGCCAGATGCTTGTTGGCCTGCTTCTGCTCTCCAACTGTGCTTTCCCATTCGGGTTCACGGCCGCCGGGCATGTAGTCGTGACCTGTGAACAGCCGCGTCTCATCAGGCAGGGCGAGGATGGCCTGGATGGAGTCCCAAAGTTGATGGGCGTCGCCCCCGGGAAAGTCCGCACGGGCGGTGCCGAAATCCGGCTGGAAAATGGTGTCGTGCACGAACGCTGTATCGCCGATCACATAGGTGACAGAGGCCAGCGTGTGGCCCGGGGAGAACATCACACGGCCCTGCAGCTTGCCAACCCGGAACTCGTCGCCGGCCCGGAACAGATGGTCCCACTGTGAACCGTCGGCCGGAAAATCGGGCCAGTTATAGATGCCCTTCCACAGTTCCTGAACGCCAGTCACATAGCCACCGATCGCAGTCGGAGCGCCGGTCTTTTCCTTAAGATACTGGGCAGCCGAGAAATGGTCGGCATGGGGATGCGTATCCAAGATCCATTGCACTTCAAAGCCCCGATCGCGCACGTAATCCAGAAGTTCGTCGGCGTGGTTCGTCGCCGTTGCGCCGGGCTTTTCATCGTAATCTAGCACCGGATCAATAATGGCACACTGCTTCGTCTCCGGATCGCTGACCACGTACTGAACACTGAATGTGCGGGGATCGAAAAAACCCGCGACATCGGGAGTGTCGAGATGTTTCGCAGGTGATTGTTGGAAAGTCCTCATAAGTGAGTCCCCCTCAACGCTGAAAACGCGTTTTGGATTGATTTGGTTATAAGGATATAACTGAAAGATTTTAAGGGCTAATTGAGATGAGGCATTGAGCCAATGAGGACAACCTAACGGTGCCAAATTTGAGTGGGGGAGCGTGCGTCGATTCGATGGGCTCAGTTCGAAAGGATATGGACTTACCCGATAAGCGTGACATACCCCAGCCTCAAAGGGAGGCTTCTGTTAGCCGCTCAAGGACAAGACTAAAGGTGCCGGAGTCCCAGTTCTGTTTAACAGTATCAGTTTTGATTTCTGACAGCCGTTCCCTTAAGTACTCGCCGGACAGGGCTTGTACGTCTGAAACATCCATGGTGAGTGAGCGTCGGGCTTTTGTGATGATCGGGTCAATCTCAGCGCAGACAATGGGAGCCAGTCGCCGGGCCTCCCTTGGGTCAGTGGTGCCCAATGAGCGTTTGATTTCGGTTTGACCAACAGCAGCTTTGAGTTCTTTGGGAACGCGCTTACGGACCCAGTACTTCGCGCTGTTCTTCGGACAATAAGGGGAGCACATACGTAGACTCACGATTAACCCTGTGTGCCAGTAGTGTGTACCAGCGAGGTCCGTAAGTTACTGTTTCTAGGGTAAGTGTTTGATTCGGAAGGCCATTCAAGAAGAATGGTGCCGAGGAGAGGACTTGAACCTCCACGGGGTTGCCCCCACTAGCACCTGAAGCTAGCGTGTCTACCAATTTCACCACCTCGGCAGGTGATTTGCAGTTCTGCGTTTAGTTCGTTGAAAACTTTGCAGTTCTGCCGCAGCTGAGGTGTTGCCCCTCAACCGATGGCGCGTACTTTAATAATTCCGGAAAACGGTGTCAAACGTTTTTTATCAAAAACCTTGAGTGGTATTTGTGCCTATATTCTTTGTGTGGTTAGGCACTTCCTTTATACCGGCGTTATACTCGGGATCAAATTCAATTCAGATACACCGCATTTCGGTACCAGGACAAGGACACGAATGGCTTCGAGAAAAAAGACAGACAAAGATCCGCACGCAGGTCGTGAAGCAGAAAAATACGACAATCCGATCCAGAGCAGGGAGTTCATCCTAGAGCACCTCAAGGAGCGCGGTGCCCCGGCGACACACGAGACGCTTTGTGAAGAGCTCGGACAGAATTCCCCGGAGGGTATCGAGGCTCTGCGTCGGCGTCTCATTGCCATGTGTCGCGACGGACAGATGATCTGCAATCGCCGTGGGGCCTACCTTCCGATTGAAGAGGCAGAACTGGTTGTCGGCAGGGTGGTTGGCCACAAGGATGGTTTCGGTTTTCTGATCCCTGACGACGGTGGCAGTGACCTGTTCCTCACCGCCCGGCAGATGCGCCAGGTGTTTCATGGTGATCGGGTGGCCGCGCGGGTTGACCGTGTCGATGATCGCGGCCGGCGCGAAGGCGTGATTGTTGAAGTTCTGGAATACCGGACCAGCCAGACAGTGGGACGCTTTTTCCAGGAAAGCGGCATCAGCTTCGTTGTTCCGGAAAACGCGCGGATCAACCACGAAGTGCTGATTCCCCAGGAAAATTGCGGCAATGCCCGCCACGGCCAGTATGTTGTGGTGGATATCGTTCGCCAGCCCACTGTGCGCACCCAGCCATTGGGCAAGGTGGTTGAGGTCCTTGGCGAACACATGGCGCCCGGGATGGAAATTGACGTTGCCATCCGTTCCTACGACATTCCCCATAGCT
The DNA here is from genome assembly GCF_041687235.1 of Marinobacter sp. GTDB lineage: Bacteria > Pseudomonadota > Gammaproteobacteria > Pseudomonadales > Oleiphilaceae > Marinobacter. Next base: position 17,985 of record NZ_JAWLCH010000007.1, read on the forward strand.
GGCCGCCCGCTGTCGGTGAGCAGACGGCGGAAATTCCGGAAGAGGTCACTGAGAAAGACAAGGCCAACCGGAAGGATATCCGCAATCTCAGGCTGGTAACCATCGACGACGAAACGGCCCGTGATTTCGATGATGCCGTGTACTGCGAGCCAAGGCCCCGTGGCGGCTATCGCCTGCTGGTTGCGATTGCCGACGTTTCCCACTATGTCCGGCCGGGTACACCACTGGATGAAGAGGCGGTAAACCGCAGTACGTCGGTTTATTTCCCGGATCACGTCGTGCCAATGCTGCCGGAAAAGCTGTCCAATGGCCTCTGTTCGCTGAACCCGGGGGTGGATCGCCTCTGCATGGTGGCCGATATGACCATCAGCGCCGCGGGTAACATCAGCAGCTACAGCTTCTATCAGGCGGTCATGTTCAGTCATGCGCGGCTTACCTATAACAAGGTAAGCACCATGCTGGAGCATCCGGACACCGAGCAGGGCTACAAGCTGTGTGAGCAATACGCCAACGTCCTCCCGCAGCTACACAATCTCTACGGGCTCTACCAGTTGCTGCGCAAGGCCCGTACCGAGCGTGGTGCGATTGATTTCGAAACCACCGAAACCAGGATTGTGTTTGACGCCGACCGGAAGATAGAAGAGATCGTTCCGGTGCAGCGCAACGATGCCCACAAGATCATCGAGGAATGCATGCTGTGCGCGAACGTTGCGACAGCGCGATTCCTGAAAAAACACAAACTTCCGGCACTCTACCGGGTGCATGACGGCCCTTCAGAGGAGCGGCTCAATGCGGTTCGGCTGTTCCTGGGTGAGCTGGGTCTGCAATTGGGTGGTGGTGATAACCCCACGTCTGCGGACTACCAGGAGCTGCTGAACAGTATCAAGGATCGCTCGGATGCCAATGTGATCCAGACGGTTATGCTGCGTTCACTCAGCCAGGCCGTCTACAGCCCGGAAGAGGGCGGCCATTTTGGTCTTGGTTATGCGGGTTATGCTCACTTCACGTCGCCGATCCGGCGTTACCCCGACTTGATTAATCACCGGGCCATCAAATCGGTTATTCATGGGGGGCAGCCTTCCAAGGATGTAGTTCCGCCTCCGAAGCCGGATCCCGAGCTTGCCGAGTATCCCTACGATATGGCCCGCATGGAGAAGCTGGGTGAGCACACCTCGATGGCAGAACGACGTGCCGATGATGCCACCCGGGATGTCATGGCCTGGCTGAAGTGTGAATATCTGAGTGACCATGTCGGCGAGGAGTACGATGGCGTGATCGCTTCGGTGGTGCCCTTCGGCTTCTTTGTTGAGCTCTCCGGAGTCTACATCGAGGGATTGGTGCACGTGTCGACGCTGAGCGGCGATTTCTTCCATCATGACTCCGCCAAGCATCGCCTTATTGGCGAGCGCACGGCAATGAGTTTCCGGCTTGGTGATGAGGTTCGTGTGAAGGTCGTACGGGTCGGCATGGAAGATCGCAAGATCGATCTGGAGTTGATCAGTGAACCGGTTCATCGACAGGCCGATCGCGACGCGCTCAAGGTCCCTGACAAAGGGGAGCGGGGCAAGGGGAAGCGCGGCGCCAGCAAAGGTGGTAAATCGTCCGGCAGGACGAAGCCTGGCCAGAGAAGTACCTCCCGCGGTGAGCCTGGTCCGAAGCGCCCGAGGAAACGCCCGGCGTCTGCGTCACCGAAAACAACGGGCCCTGAGGCCTTTGATGACAATGAAACGCCTTCTGCCAGGGACGAACTGGTGGCACGGGCCGCGAAGCTTGCCCTGAAGAAGGGGAAGAAGAGCGGTGGCACCGGCAAAGACGATAAAAAAGCCAAGCCGCGAAAATCCGGCAAGTAACGGGAAGTGTCAACAGTGTCCGGAGAATTTGTGTTTGGCTGGCACGCGGTTGAGGCTGTCCTCAAGCGCGAGCCCGAACGTTTGCAGCAAGTGTGGATCCAGACCGGCAGGCAGGACAAGCGGGTCAAAAGCATTACCGATGCCCTGGATAACCTGGGGGTCCGATGGAAAGTTGTGCACCGCAAGGAACTCGACGAGCGGGTTTCCGGGGTGCATCAAGGTATTGTTGCTTCCGTCAGTGAAAGTCGCGAGTGGACGGAAGACGATCTGCTGGCACAGTTGGCGGGCAGTGACAAGCCGCCGTTTCTGCTTGTTCTCGATGGCGTGACCGACCCCCACAATCTCGGTGCCTGCATGCGCACTGCCGATGCCGTGGGTATTCAGGCGGTCATTGTGCCCAAGGACAAGTCTGCTTCGCTGACACCGGTTGCTCGCAAGGTTGCCTGTGGTGCTGCCGAGACGGTGCCCTTTGTTCGGGTTACCAATCTTGCACGCTTTCTGCGCAGTCTGCAGGAGCTGGGTGTCTGGCTGATCGGCACCGCCGGTGAGGCGGATGCAACGCTCTACCAGGCCGATTTCAAGGGTCCGGTGGCGCTGGTGATGGGGGCGGAAGGCAAGGGCATGCGTCGACTGACCCGGGAGCACTGTGATCAGCTGATCAATATCCCCATGCTCGGCCATGTGGATAGCCTCAACGTATCCGTGGCTACGGGTGTTTGCCTATACGAAGCCCTGCGCCAACGGCTTGGTTAACCCTTGCACACAGGGCCTTCCCCGCCTAGAATACGTGACCCCTTTTCCAAGGGGTGGTTTTGTATTGCCTGAACGAGGGCAGTCCCAAACCAAGCTTTTGATCAAGCCTTTCTTGTAAAGCCTTATTGATAAAGCAAAAAGAAACCGGCAGCTCGTGCTGTCAACTCCTTGCTTTCATGTTTGTCGGTCGCGGATTGTTGAATCGGGCCGGTAAAAAGGAAGCTGCTTAAACCGTAGGGAGAACTCATGCGTCACTACGAAATCGTATTTATGGTACATCCGGATCAGAGCGAGCAAGTGCCCGCGATGATCGAGCGTTATACCGGCGTCATCACTGAAGATGGCGGCAAGGTACATCGCCTGGAAGATTGGGGCCGTCGTCATATGGCTTACCCGATCAACAAGATTCACAAGGCTCACTACGTGCTGATGAACGTTGAATGTTCACAGGCCGCCATGGACGAGCTGACTCACAACTTCCGGTTCAACGATGCCATTATCCGTGACCTGATTCTGCGTCGCGATGAGGCCGTTACCGATCTGTCTCCGATGAAAGCTGCCGAGTCCCGTGAGGACCGTCGTTCCGGCGGAGACGACCGTCCGCGCCGTTCAGCCGAATCTGACGAGCCACGTCAGCGTGCTGAAACCCAGGACGAAGAAGAGTAATTAACCGGAGTTGAGGAGTTAAGTTATGGCTCGTTTTTTCAGACGTCGTAAGTTCTGCCGCTTCACGGCAGAGGGTGTTAAAGAGATCGACTACAAGGATCTGGACACTCTGAAAGGCTACATCACTGAAACCGGCAAAATCGTGCCCAGCCGCATCACCGGCACCAAAGCACGTTATCAGCGTCAGCTGGCTACCGCTATCAAGCGTGCCCGCTACCTGGCACTGCTGCCGTACTCGGACAGCCACGATAACTAAGTAACAGAAACACAGGACTTGGGACCATGCGTGCACTTGCACAGTATGTAATGCGCGGTCCCCTGCAGGCCGGCGGGGTAGCAGCAGTCACAACTGCGGTACCTTTGCTGTTCTGGATTGGCGCAGCCGTTGTTGGCCTGGTTATTCTCAGGCTTGGCATCAGTCAGGGGCTCAATATCGGGCTCTGGGCATTACTACCGGCGCTTGGCTGGAGCATTTTCGGGCAGGACCCGACCGCTCTGGCTGTATTGCTTCAGGTAATGCTGATGGCATCGCTGATCAGAACCACGCTGTCCTGGGAGAAAGCCCTGCTTGCGGGGAGCTTTCTCGCTATCGTCACAGGCCTGATGTTGCCTGTGATCTACCCGGGTTTACTGGACGATCTGGTCCAGGCCGGGGTGGGCTTTTACCAGCAGTACAATGCCGAAATTGCGCAGAGTCTCGGGGATGACCTCGAAAGGGTCATCCGGGACACGATGAATGCGAGCATGGCCGGCACCTACCTGGTGACGGGTGTGGGCATGACCATGTTGGCGCGGGCGTGGCAGGCGGGGCTGTATAACCCCGGAGGATTCCGCAAGGAATTCCATGGCCTGCGGCTGTCGCCGCCGATTGCGGTTTTGTGTGCGGTGACCATGGTGGTGGGGCCATTTCTTGGGCTCAACTCCATGCTGCTGGCCTGGGCTGCGGGAACCCCGCTGTTCCTGGCAAGCCTGGCACTGGTTCACGGCATTGTTGGTATGAAAAAGCTGAGCGGGAACTGGCTGGCGATGTTTTACGTAGCGCTGGTTCTCCTGGGCCCAAGTCAGATGATTCTGTTAGTGGTTCTGGCTTTTGTGGATAGCTGGCTGGATATCCGGAGGCGTATAAAGCCTGCCGGGCCGGCTGAATAAAGCACGAAGAGGTTAACGAGATGGAAGTTATTCTGCTCGAGAAAGTTGCAAACCTTGGCTCCCTGGGTGACAAGGTAAAGGTTAAGGCCGGTTACGGTCGTAATTTCCTGCTTCCTTATGGCAAGGCCGTACCTGCCACCGAAGCAAACCTGAAGGCGTTCGAAGAGCGTCGTGCCGAGCTTGAGAAAGCAGCTGCTGAAAAGCTGTCTGCTGCCCAGGCCCGCGCTGAAGCGCTTGAGGGTGCTGCTTTCACTATCAGCTCCAAGGCTGGTGAAGAAGGCAAGCTGTTCGGCTCTATCGGTGTGCGCGACATTGCTGATGCGATCACTGCCGGTGGTACCGAAGTCGAAAAGAGCGAAGTTCGCCTGCCAGAAGGCCCGATCCGGGTTACTGGCGAGTACGAGATCGAGCTTCAGCTGCACTCCGACGTTGAAGTAACCATCAAGCTGGCGGTTGTTGCCGAGTAAGCCGTTTTCCCTGAAAACGGCGTCGGGGTTTCCCCGGCTCTGGTAACACGCCGGTGGCCGGAACGCGGCCTCTCCTGAGGTGGCGTTCCGGCCAATCCAACAGGCCCGAACCGCATCTTGCGGCTTTCGGGCCTGTTGCTTTCTGGTATGCTGTTACGTTCCGGTAACCCTCTCCCATTGCTGCGGCAGGTCGCTTAAACTGTCGTGGTTATGATGTCCAACTGAAGATGTGTTCATGGCCAAGCCCAACCTGAAGCCCGCGAGTACCGATCTCGAAACCAGCCGCATCAAGGTTCCTCCCCACTCTGTGGAAGCAGAGCAGGCGGTACTGGGTGGCCTGATGCTGGATAACCGCCGATTTGACGAGATCTCCGAAGTGATTTCGGCGGCCGATTTCTATCGGCAGGACCACCGTCTGATCTTTGGTGCTGTCGAGCGCCTTGCCAGTGAAAGCGAACCTCTGGATGTCGTGACCCTCGCCGAATTCCTGGAGCGGGCGGGTGACATTGAGGATGCCGGTGGGCTGTCTTACCTGGCGGAGCTGGCCGAGAAGACGCCCGGCGCGGCAAACATTCGTGCCTATGCCGATATTGTCCGCGAGCGGTCCATTCTGCGGCAGCTGGTGGAGGTGTCCGGCAAGATTTCCGATTCAGCGTTTAACCCCCAGGGCCGGAACAGTAATGAAATCCTCGACGAAGCCGAGCGAAGCGTTTTCCAGATTGCCGAAGCCCGGGTCAAGGAGGGTTCTGGTCCGCAGGCGATCAACCCCATTCTCGCCAAAACCCTGAGCCGGATCGAGGAACTGTTTGAATCCGGCGAGCAGACCACCGGTCTGACCACGGGTTTCAAGGATCTCGACGAGCAGACCTCGGGCATGCAGCCCTCGGATCTGATCATTGTGGCAGGTCGCCCCTCCATGGGTAAGACGACCTTTGCCATGAATATTGTTGAAAATGCCCTGATCAGCACCGGCACTCCGGTTCTGGTGTTCAGTATGGAGATGCCGGCGGATGCCCTCGCCATGCGTATGCTCTCGTCGCTGGGTCGCATTGATCAGACCAAGGTCCGCGGCGGCAAGCTGGAAGAAGACGACTGGCCCCGGCTGACGTCGGCGGTGAGCCTGCTCAAGGACAAACCGCTCTACATCGACGATACGCCGGGCCTGAGCCCCACCGAAATGCGTTCCCGGGCCCGGCGTATTGCCCGCGAGAACGACGGCAAGATCGGCCTGATCATGGTCGACTACCTGCAGCTGATGCGGGTGCCCGGCAACACCGAAGGCCGTACGGCCGAAATCTCGGAAATCTCCCGCTCGCTCAAGGGCATTGCCAAGGAGCTCAGCTGCCCGGTGGTGGCGCTGTCTCAGCTCAACCGGAGTCTTGAGCAGCGGCCTAACAAGCGTCCGGTTAACTCGGATCTGCGTGAGTCCGGCGCAATCGAGCAGGACGCCGACGTCATCATGTTCGTGTACCGGGATGAGGTCTATAACGAGGATACGCCGGACAAGGGCATTGCCGAGATCATCATCGGCAAGCAACGGAACGGCCCGATCGGGACAATCCGTCTGGCGTTTATCGGCAAGTACACCAAGTTCGAGGATCTGGCACACGGTGACTACAGCGATTACGGCGGGGAGTATTGATGCCCCGCAGTACTGTTGCCCGGATTGACCTCGAGGCCCTTCGCCGGAACTTCCAGACTGCCCGAAGCCGGGCCGGCGGGGCGCAGGTGATGGCGGTGGTCAAGGCCGATGGCTATGGCCATGGTATCGGGCCGGTGGTCTCCGCCCTGGACAGCCTGGCACCAAAGTTCGCGGTGGCCTGCCTGGAAGAGGCGCGGGCTATTCGGGAAACCGGCCTGGTGCAGCCAGTCGTTCTGCTGCAGGGTGTACACGCCGACGCGGATATCGACGAGTGCGCTCAACAGGGGTTTGAGCCGGTTTTTCACAGCTTCCAGCAAATGGCGTGGCTGGAGCGCTTTGAAGCACGACCGGCGTTCTGGCTGAAAGTGAACAGCGGTATGAACCGCCTGGGCTTTCATCCGGAGGAGCTTGCCGGGGTGATGGCGCAGTTGCAGGCCATGGGGGCTGATCAGGGGCTGCTGGGCTTTGTGACCCACTTTGCCTGCGCCGATGATCCCGATAGCGCCATGACCGCGGAGCAGACGTTGGTGTTTGAGCAGGCAACCGCTGCCTTCCCGGGGTTGATGAAGAGCGTTGCCAATTCCGCCGCGCATTTTCGTCCGGGCCAGCCGATGTTTGACTGGAGCCGCCCGGGAATCATGTTATATGGCGGGTCGCCAATGGTTGGCAAGACCGGCCCGGAGCTTGGTCTTGAGCCGGTGATGTCGCTGGAGGCCCCGCTGATAAGCACTCGCATGGTGCCCGCGGGAGAGTCCGTCGGTTACGGTGCCAGTTGGGTGGCCGATCGTGATACCCGGATGGGCATGGTGGCGATTGGTTACGGTGATGGTTACCCGCGGCATGCGGGTACCAACACGCCCGCGGCCATCAATGGCCGGCGGATACGGCTTATCGGCCGGGTGTCCATGGACATGCTGGCCGTCGACCTGACCAATGCGCCAGGTGCCCGGGAAGGCGACAGCGTCGAACTCTGGGGCCGCACCGTGGGGGTTGATGAGGTGGCGGCCTGCGCCGGCACTATCTCCTACGAGCTGATGACCGGCATCACCGGGCGGGTGCCACGGCAATACCGGTAATGCCCAGGGGCGATCTGTCAGCCCTGTTCCGGCTCATGAATGATTTCCTCGATAAAGTCGAGAATGGCAGCAAGGCTGCGGTCGTCCAGCTTTTTGAGCACTTTGTGCACGACCATCTTGCTGCCCTTGAGCATGCTGCTGATGCCCATTTTGGCCATGCCCATCATCATGTTGCTGGCATGCAGGCGCCGCAGTGGCTCCAGGAAAAAGAAGTCCAGACCTTCTTCGGTCATGTCCACAATCAGGTTGAAGAGTTTGTCGATGGCTTCCTTGTCGGCCTTGCCCCGTTCGCGCAGTTCGCCAACGGTATACAGGGCCCGGGTTCGCAGCTCATCGGGGATCGGCGCCACAATGTGGCTCTGTTGTTTCAGCATGACAGTTCCTGTTGTTGTATGCTCTTGAAAGAAATAGCAAAGCGTTACGTTCAGACTGCATCATAGTGTATGGGCCGGAATGAATTAGCCATTGGCCAGACCGGTTCGGGAATACCGTCACATCAGTGATATCCGGAGGCATTGAATCCTAGTGCATGTACTTGTTGTTCACGATTACGGCCCCTTGGGGAAGGTTTTGCTGGAGCGCCTGCGGGAAACCCACCTGCATGTCAGCCCATTGCTTGTCAGCGACTCCTCCAATGCGGATCTCGATGCGCTGGAAAACTGGATTCCCGAAGATACCGATCTGATCGTGAACGCACTCTGGATGGCCGATCCGGAAGTGGCCGAGAAAGACCCTGAGGGCGCCCACATGGCTGCGTTCTCGCTGCCAGTGGCCATGGCCGAGTATGCCCGTGATCGTGGCATGGCGCTGCTCCAGCTGTCCTCCTGCTATGTGTTCGACGGCCGAAAGCAAAGCGGCTACATCACGTCCAACCCCGGGCAGCCGGTGAATGAACTGGGCAACTGGCAATGGGAGTGCGAGCAGGCCCTGCGCACCCTGCTGCCAAGGCACATCATCCTGCGGACCGGCTGGAGCCTGGCGCGGTTCATCCGGAAGGTTCAGGCCAGCACGGCTGCCGACGATGTCCTGTCATTACCTGGGCGGTGTCGCGGCCAGCCGGTAGCGGTTCGGGACCTGGCCCGGGTAATAGAGGCGGTGGTTCTTCAGCTCGATTGTGGCGCCGAGGTGTGGGGTACCTACCAGTACGCAGGGGCCGAGGAAATCAATCTGTACGAGCTTGGTCTGGCGATTGCCGGCCTTCCGGGGATTCCCGAGGGAATTCGGGTGATGGATGAGGTGCCGGACTGGGGGCATCTTGAGCCGGTCAATACCACCCTGATCTGCACCAAGATCCGCAATACCTTCGGGATCAAACAGATGCCATGGCGCTCGGGTCTGGTGGATGAACTGGCCATGCTGAAACAGAATAACGGCAGGGAAGTAGAAAGGGAGCCCGCCGGGTAAGTACCTGGGCGGGCCAGAGTCTGTTGGTCAGTTATTGCACTGACGGGAGAATTCGCGGCTGACCATCTGCAGGGCTTCAATATCCAGAAGTTCGACTTCCCGGCCCCGCGCCTTGATGATTCCCTGATTCTGGAAGCGGGTGAATACCCGGCTTACCGTTTCAACCGCGAGCCCGAGGAAGTTGGCGATGTCGTTACGCGCCATGGGCAGGCTGAAGTTTGTGGGCGACATCCGGCGGCGCTGGAATCGGCTCGACAGCGACAGCAGTAAAGCGGCAATGCGCTCTTCCGCAGTGTTCTTGCTCAACAGCATGGCCAGCTGATGGCTGTTCTGGATCTCCTGGCTCATCAGGTGATACATGTGGTGCTGTAACTCCGGGAGTTTGCCCGTCAGTTCCTCCAGTTTGTCGATCGGAAACTCGCATACGCTGGTCCGTTCCAGCGCCTTGGCCGTGCAGGCATAGTGTTCGCTGCCAATGCTGTCGAGGCCAACCAGCTCACCGGGCATGAAAAAGCCGGTCACCTGCTCCTCACCGCTCTCGGTAATAATCGATGTTTTGATGGATCCGCTTTTCACCGCAAAGCAGGAGCGATAGGGCGTGCTCTGGTCGAAGATATGTTCGCCGCGGTTGAAGATGCGCCCTTGCAGGACAATGTCTTCCAGCCGGTCAAGATCGTTCTCTTCAATCGCCAGAGGAAGGCAAAGATTGCTCAGGCTGCACTGGTTACAGGACGCCTTGAGGGGAGAGGCCTGACGAAACGGAATTGCTTGAGCCATACGTGATGATCCGTCCGATTTGATCCATATCAAGTGTCTACCTTAATACGGATGGCTGTCTTTGCCAATAATCAAGCGGGATGATCTTAGAATATAATTCTCAAAAATAAGGACCCGAAGGTCCTTATTTGCCGCGGGCTCACAGCTTTTCGAATACCAACGATGCGTTGGTGCCACCGAACCCGAAACTGTTGGACATCACGGTGTTCAGCGCCGCATCGCGACTTTTCGGGCCCACCAGAGGGATATCGCCGATTTTCTCGTCCGGGCTTGTCAGGTTTTTGGTGCCCGCGATGAAGCCATTCTGCAGCATCAGCAGCGAATAGATGGCTTCCTGAACCCCCGCGGCGCCCAGGGAATGACCAGACAGCGATTTGGTCGACGAAATGGCCGGTATGTCGGAACCGAATGTTGCCCGTACCGCCCCCATCTCGGCAACATCGCCCACCGGAGTGCTGGTGCCGTGGGCGTTGATGTAGTCGATCTTGCCCCGGATGGTCGCCATGGCCTGCTTCATGCAGCGCTGGGCACCTTCACCGGAAGGCGCGACCATGTCATAGCCGTCGGAAGTGGCCCCGTAGCCGGTGAGTTCGGCAATGATATTGGCGCCCCGTTTCTTCGCGTGTTCAAGTTCCTCGAGCACCATCATGCCGCCACCGCCGGCGATGACGAAGCCATCCCGTCCGCTATCAAAGGGCCGGGAGGCCGTTTCGGGGGCGTCATTGTATTTGGTGGACAGCGCGCCCATGGCGTCGAACATCATGGTCAGGCTCCAGTCCTCCTCTTCACCACCGCCGGCGAACACAATGTCCTGCTTGCCGGCCTGGATCTGCTCCATGGCGTGGCCAATGCAGTGGGCGCTTGTGGCGCAGGCTGAGGACATGGAGTAATTTACACCCCGGATCTTGTAAGCGGTGGCCAGGCAGGCGGAAACCGTGCTGGTCATAATGCGCGGAACCATATAGGGCCCGATACGCTTCACGCCTTTCTCGCGCATGATGTCGGTGGCTTCCACCTGACTGGAGCAGGAGGCGCCGCCGGAGCCGGCGATCAGGCCGGTACGGTCGTTGGAGATCAGGTCCTCGGTGAGCCCCGCCTGGGCGATGGCCTGTTCCATGGACAGAAAACTGTACATGGCGGAAGGCCCCATGAAACGGCGGATCTTGCGGTCGATAACGGATGTATCCACATCCACAGAGCCGGCGATCTGGCTGCGGAAGCCCATGTCCTTGTAGGTTTCGTTAAAGCGGATGCCGGATTTTCCGTTCTTCAGGCTCTCGGTTACCTCGTCCAGTGAGTTGCCGAGGCAGGACACAATGCCCATGCCAGTGACGACGACGCGTCTCATAAGTTCCTCCTTACCGGCTGGCCGAAATGGCCAGCCCTGCGATCAATTACCTTACTGACCAGTCTAGGCGCTTTGGGCCAGATACGATATTTGACCTTGGTAAGGGGAGGTCAGGGGCAGCTCAGTTGGCCGCTTCCTCGGATGCACGGGCTTCGCGCTCGACCATCTCGGGGGTTTCCAGGGAAATGCGCCCAAGTTTGCCGGCCCGAAATTCGTTCAGTAATACCTCGGACACCTTGTGCAGGTCCGGAACGCCTCCCCGGCCAAAGAAACGGCGCTTGGCGGCGATACCGTCCATCAGCGCCAGACCATCCTTGGGCGGTTCCTCGAATCCGTAACGGGCCTTGACCAGCTCCGGGTAGGCCTCCAACAGGAACTCGGCTTCGAACATGGCGGCGTCCTCGAAATCCAGAACCGCGCTGCGAATCGCGCCGGTAATCGCCAGGCGGTATCCGCAGGCTTCGGGGGAAAGCTTTGGCCACAGGAAGCCGGGTGTGTCGTACAGCAGAATGTTGTGGGGCAGCTTGATGGCCTGTTGCGCTCTGGTGACAGCCGGTTCATTGCCGGTCTTGGCCGCCGGCCTGCCGGCCAGGGTATTGATCAGGGTGGATTTGCCAACGTTGGGAATGCCCAGGATCATCACCCGCAGGGCGCTCTTCTGCCGATCGTGTTCCGGCGTCATCTCTTCGGCCAGCTTCAGGATATCCAGTGCCTCATTGCGCTGGTTGTGGGTCAGGGTAATGGCCCTTACACCGCGTTCCTTCTCCAGCCAGGCTTGCCAGCGCGCGGTAATGTCCGGGTCTGCCAGGTCACGTTTGTTGAGCACCTTGATCAACGGTGTGTCGCCACGCAGGGCAGGCACCAGAGGATTCTCGCTGCTGAACGGAATCCGCGCATCCAGAACCTCTATGATGAGATCCATCTGCGGCATCACTTTTTTGATCTCCTTGCGGGCCTTGTGCATGTGCCCTGGAAACCAGTTAATGGCCATCGTATCTGCTCCGGATAGGATTGAACGGCGCCATTATGAAGGGGAATGACCAAACTTTCACATTTGTTTGAATGCCCGTGTGTGGCGGCTTCTGGCGGTGGATACTGAGAAGTGTGTACAAAAAGAGGGCTGATCGGGATGAAAAGGGGTATCCGTATGTTTTAGGGTGTAGGACCTGAAACGATGAAACCCATGTATATCGGTGGTGCTCAGCGTGTGACCACCTTGTAAACGGAGACATTTATGAAGCTTGTAAAACTGTTTGGTACTGCCCTGGTAGCCCTTAGCCTGTCGGTTCCGGCCATGGCCCAGCAAGCGGGCGGACAGCCTGATCAGGTCGACCAGCTGGCACAAATGGTTGGTCTTTCAGATGATCAGCAAACTGAGATTCGCGCCATCCTCGACGAGATGCAGGGTGAGATTGGCGAGCTCCGTGAGGAGGCCCGTGCACTGCAACAGCAGATGCAGGGTGAGATCAAATCAGATTACGATGAAGCGGCCATTCGGGACAGTGCCAAGGAACTGGGTGATGTGACCGGCGAGATTGCGGCCCTGTCCACGCTGATGCAGGCGAAGGTAGACAGCGTGTTTACCCAGGAGCAGCGCGACGAGCTGGACAAGCGCATGCAGCAGATGCAGCAGCAAATGCAGCAACAGCGTCAGATGCAGCAGCAGGGCCAGGGGCAGGGTATGCCACAGGGCCAGGGTATGCAGTAAGCCTGTTTCCCTTTAACTGATCTGGAAAAGGGCCGCACCTTCGGGTGCGGCCCTTTTTAGTTTGTAGCCTGCAAACCAAAAGGCTTAACGAGAACAATGAGCCGGGGAAGCAGGGTGAGCGCCCCCACCAGAGCCATGAACATGGCAAACCCGGTAAATAACCCGAAGTAGATCGTCGGGATGAAATTGGACAGCACCAGTATCGAGAACCCGGAGATGATGGTCAGCGAGGTGAAGAACATGGCCTGGCCGATGCTTCGGTGGCAGCGGTGCATGGTGGCGATGTAGTCGCCATCTTTCCGGAACTCGGTTTTGAAGCGGTGGATGTAGTGGATGGTGTCGTCCACGGCGATCCCCACGGTGATGGCGGCCACGGTAATGGTCATCATATCCAGGGGGATGCCCAGCCAGCCCATCAGGCCGAGCACCGAGCCTGCGGCGATCAGGTTGGGAGCCATGCCGATCAGCGCCAGCTTCAGGGAGCGGAACAGGATCAGGAACATCAACATAATGGCGCCGAAGACCACGCCGATGGTCTTGATCTGGGAATCGAACAGGCTTTGCAGCATATTGTTGTACATCACCGTCATGCCGGCAAAGAGCACCTGGTCTTCCGAGTAGCCCAGTTCTGTGGTCAGGTGATGTTCGATGCGGTTCAACAGCTCCTGACGGCGCAGTTCGGGCATGGTTTCCAGGATGCGGATGCTGAAACGGGCCTGGTCATGCTCCTCGGATATGTACGGGGTCAGCAGGGTATCCTGCAGGTCATCGGGTACCGCCGCCGGAACGAAGGCCAGCTCCAGGGCATCCAGGGGTTCGCCCTGGTTGATTTCGGCCAGAATATCCAGGGTGGTGTTGATGGACAGCACCTTGCCGGTTTCCGGTAATCCGTCCAGATAGTTGTGAACGGCTTCCAGTTCCTGCATTTTCTGGTAGGTGTACCAGGTATCCCGGTATTCCTCGTCCTCGCCACAGTCTTCCACGAACGGGTCACAGTCACTGGCAAACGGGTCGCCACCACCGGCGCCTTCCGGTGGAGGGTCGTCGGTAATGACAACGTCCAGCGGCGTGGTCCCGCCCAGGCGATTATCGATGGTGATCATGCCCTGATGAATTTCGGTAGAGGATTTGAAATAGTCGATGAAGCTGTTTTCCACCGTCAGTTTGCTCAGGCCCATAACGCAGAGCACCGCAATCACGCCAGAGCCGATCAGTACTGTTTTGTCGAAGTGTTCGGTAAACCGCGCAAAGGCGTCGGTGAACGGGATCCGGTCGGAGGTTACCCGGCTGTCCAGGGGCGGCGGCAACAGGGTGAGCAGGGCCGGGAACACAATAAAGGTGATCAGGAACGCTACCGCCAGGCCAAGGGTCATCATCCAGCCAAAGTCGATCACCGGGCGGATGCCGCTAAAGGTGAGAGAGCCGAAGGCGACGATGGTGGTGATGGCCATGTAAAAGCAGGGCTTGATCATCGCCATAACCGTGTTGCGCAAGGTGTCTCTCGGGCCGGCCTCGGGATCATCGTGCTGGAATTCCCGGTAGCGCACGATCAGGTGGATGGTGAGCGAGAGGGTCATGATCAGCAACAGGGAGATGAAGTTGGACGAGATAACCGTCACCGGCCACTGTGCCCAGCCGAGGAACCCGATCATCAGCCATACGGTGAAGCCACAGCACAACAGTGGGACCAGTACCCAGCGCCACTGCCGGAAGATGATGGCCAGGGTGAGCAGCAGAAAGGCGAGCACGCCGAGCCCGAAGGTGGATAGGTCGTTTTCGATGAAGCGGATCATGTCGGCGACGATCATGGGTACGCCACCCAGGTGAATCTCGGCGCCATCGCGGTACTTGTCCAGAATGGAACGGACGGTCCGGATGGTGGCATCGCGCTCCACCCCGAGGGTTTCGGTAAAGGCTATAAATTCCTGTTTAACCTGTTCCAGTTCGGCCAACTCGGCGTCTGAGGCTTCGCCGGCGTCGGCCTTGTCTCTCAGATCGTTGCGCTTTCTCAGCAACTCGAAGTACCGGTCGGGCGTGGGCAGGTTTACCTGAATCGCTGTGGTGCGTCCGTCCTCGCTGATCAGCAGGTTCGGGTAGAGCGGATTGTTCAGCAGCGCCTCGCGGGCCGTGTCCGGGGCGACATCGTGCTCATCCAGGGTCTTGATCTCGCTGTCCACGGTGTCCAGGGTCAGGTCCGGGCTATGGAGCAGGGGTACGTTCAGGATGCTGTTGGTGGAGCCCACGGCCTCCAGGTCTTGCAGTTCGTCCCGCAATTCGCCCAGTCTTGCCAGACCAGTCTCAGAGAAAAGCTCACTCTCAGGGGTATAGGTAACAATCAGAAAATCGTCTGAGGTGGTGAAGCGGCGGTTCACCTGGCGGTACTGTTCGAGGGAGCGGTCGTTTTCCAGCACCAGGGATTCGGCGGAGGCATCCAGGCGGAATTCGCCGAATTTGAAGGCGGCCAGGGCCAACAACAGACCAAAGGCCGCCAGGATAATAAACGGGTGCGGAAAAATCAGGCGATCATACAGGGCGCGAAGACGATTCATGAACAACTACTCTGCCAGCTCAAATGAGTGCAGAGTGTGCCATAAACCTCAGTGAACCGTGACCTTTGACGAGGCTTCTTCCAGAGAATCGATCAACCGTTTCAGGCGGCGGCTCATTTCTGCGCTCTCAGCGAGCTGGGTCACCATGTTCTGGGTGGTTTCGCGAATGCCCTGAACATTGGCCAGCACATCGTCGGTGCCGGCGGTCTGTTCGGCGGAGACATTGGCGATTTCCTGGTTGGTATGATCGATCCGGCTGACCACCTCGTTAATCGCCTCAAGTGCACGGCGGCCTTCCTCGGATTCCTCAACGCAACGGGTGGCATCCTCGGAGCTGCCGGTCATCTGGTTCACGGCGGTGTTCATTGCATTGAGTAGCCGGTCAATGGTGCCCTGAATCTGATCGGTGGAGTCCTGGACCCTCTGGGCCAGCTTCCGGACTTCGTCGGCAACCACGGCAAACCCACGGCCCTGCTCACCGGCCCGCGCTGCCTCAATGGCCGCGTTCAGGGCCAGCAGGTTGGTTTGCTCGGCGATACCGCGGATTTCGGTAATGGCGTGGCTGATTTCATGACTGTTCTCGGCCAGGGCTTCAACGCTGCTGGCAGAATTGCGCACCACATCGGCGAGTTTGCGGATGCTGTCGGCACTCTGGCCAACACGTTTGCTGCCGTCCTGCGCGGCATCGCTGGCCTCGTGGGACAGGGTTTTGGCAATCCCGGCCTGTTCGGCAATGCCGGTAAAGCTTTGCAGCATGGTTTCAATGACCTCCGCAGAGCGGTCAGCGCCGGCCTGCTGTCGGCCCAGATCATCCCGGCGGGCCTCGGCGGCCGAGGTCAGTTCCTGAACTTCGCTGTGTAGTCGCTCGATGGCTTCCTTCATGCTGCGGACCACACCGACGGTTCGGTCCTGCATAGCGTTGAAAGCGCTGGCCATTTCGCCGATTTCGTCGGTGGAGTCCACCACTGCCCGCTGGCTCAGGTTGCCCGAGGCCTGGACGTCGACCATGGTGTTTTTCAGGCGGTTCACATGGCGCTCTATAAATGAGATCAACAACTGGGAACCGGCCATTTCCAGCACCATGAGTACCGCGACGACCAGCGCAAAGCCGGGCGCGGTGTCCGCGAAGACCTGATCGAACGTCTTGCCGGTCTGCCCGGCAATGGTGTGCATGGCGTAGAGAACGAGCAAGCAGAGAACTGCAAAAACGACAATGTTCAGCAACCAGAATTTGTACTTCAGCCGGGCATTTCGCAGCAGTGTCAGCATGAATTTTTCTCAGTCGATGGCCTTCACCGGAATCTGCATGGCATTGGAGGTTTGGGGGACCTCTGGCACGGCGAGACCAAGATTGTTTTTATCGAATACCTTATCGGCCCGGTAGCTGGAGCGGACCATGGGGCCGGACGGCACTTCCATGAAGCCTTTCTCCAGACCGATGTCACGGTAACGGTTGAACTCTTCGGGGGTGACGTAGCGTTCTACCGGCAAATGATTCGGGGTGGGGCGTAGGTACTGGCCCAGAGTCAGGATATCCACACCGATGGCACGCAGATCGTCCATGGTTTCCAGGATTTCCTCTTCAGTTTCTCCCAGGCCCAGCATCAGGCTGGTCTTGGTGAGCACGTCCGGACGGTGTTTCTTGGCGTGTTCCAGTACCCGCAGGGTCTTCTCGTAACCGGCCCGTGGATCGCGGACCCGGCTGGTCAGGCGTTTTACGGTTTCCACGTTCTGGGCAAAGACATCCAGACCGGAATCCACCACCTTTTCAACATCGGACATGACGGCATCGAAATCCGGCGTCAGGGCTTCCACGGCGACTTCCGGGGTGCGCTGTTTGATGGCCGAGACGCAGGCGGCATAGTGCGCGGCGCCGCCGTCGTCCAGGTCGTCACGGTCTACCGAGGTGAGCACAATGTAGCGAAGCCCCATGAGCTCTACGGACTTGGCGGTATTCTCCGGTTCCTCGTGATCCAGCCAGCCTTTCGGGTTACCGGTATCCACTGCGCAGAATTTGCAGGCCCGGGTGCATACCGACCCCATGACCATGATGGTAGCAGTGCCGGCGGTCCAGCACTCACCAATGTTGGGGCAATGGGATTCCTGGCAAACAGTGCTCAAACGGTGTTCACTGACGTTCTTGCGCACCGCCTCATAGCGTTCGCCTCCGGGCATGCGCGCCCGCAACCATTTCGGCTTTCGCTGGGGCAACTCCGTCGGTGTGGCTTCCTGCTTCGATGACCGCTTGACGCCATCCTTGATGGCCGAAAAGCCATGCTCATTGCGGAATTTGGAACCACTGGTAATACGGGGTTTTGCGCTTTCGCTCATTGCAACCGGACTCTCAACACGGGCATGGGGAACCCTAAAGAGTAATGGGCTGGCGGGGGAGTTACAAGACAGATAGGGGCAATCACGGGGGTGCCGGGCACGACATTGGTCGTACCCGGCTGACTGTTATCAAGCCTGGGCTTTGTCCAGGGCCTGGGTGATGTCGGCAATGATGTCGTCGACATGCTCAATGCCGATGGACAGCCGCACCAGATCCTCGCTCACACCGGCACTCTTCAGTTCCTCCGGGTTCAGCTGACGGTGTGTTGTGGTCGCCGGATGGCAGGCCAGGGACTTGGCGTCACCAATGTTCACCAGACGCAGGATCAGGTCCAGGGCATCAATGAACTTCGCCCCGGCTTCCCGGCCACCCTTGATGCCGAAGCTCAGAATGCCGGACGCCTTGCCGCCGCAGATCTTGTCGCAGGTCGCCTTGTAGGGGCTGTTGGCCAGGGTCGCATAGTTGACCCATTCCACGGACGGATGATCCTGCAGGAAGTTGGCGACTTTCTCCGCGTTCTCGCAGTGACGCTCCATGCGCAGTGCCAGGGTTTCCAGCCCCTGCATGATCAGGAAGGCATTGAACGGCGAAAGGGCGGCACCGGTATTACGCAGCGGGACCACACGGCAACGGCCGATGAAAGCGGCAGGGCCCAGGGCATCGGTATAGACCACGCCGTGGTAGGACGGATCCGGCTCGTTCAGCATCGGGAACTTGTCGGCGCTGCCCTTCCAGTCAAACTTGCCGGAATCCACAACCACGCCGGCGACGGTGGTGCCATGGCCGCCGATGTACTTGGTGAGCGAGTGGATCACGATATCGGCACCGTGCTCGATGGGACGGCACAGGAACGGTGTGGCGACGGTGTTGTCCACCATCAGCGGAATGCCGTGCTTGTGGGCAATCTCGGCCCAGCGCTGGATGTCGACCACGTTACCCGCCGGGTTGCCGATGGATTCGCAGAACAGCGCGCGGGTGTTGTCATCAATGGCCTTTTCCACGGCATCAAAATCGTCGTGGCGCACCATCCGGCACTCAATGCCCTGGTTCGGCAGCGAGTGGGCAAACAGGTTGTAGGTGCCGCCGTAGAGCTGGCTGGTGCTGACAATGTTGTTGCCCACCTTGCAGATGGTTTGCAGGGCATAGGTGATCGCAGCCATACCTGAGGCCACGGCCAGGGCGCCAATGCCGCCTTCCAGCTCTGCCATCCGCTCTTCCAGAACCGCGTTGGTGGGGTTCATGATGCGGGTGTAGATGTTGCCCTGAACCTTCAGGTCGAACAGATCGGCACCGTGCTGGGTGTCGTCGAAGGTGTAGGAGGTGGTCTGGTAAATCGGCGTGGTCGCCGCACGGGTGGTAGGGTCGCTCTTGAAGCCTGCATGCAGCGCGAGGGTTTCCGGTTTCATGTCAACGGTCCTTGCTGGTGTGTTGTTCTTGATGGGTTTCAGCCCGTGAGTATGCCACAGAGTTTGGCTGTGGGGGATGACGCTGAACTGTGGCATCCGCATCCGGAAAGACCGTGTCGTAGCACCAGGTAAACACGAACGCATACACCAGGTAAAAGGCGATAAACGCCAGATCCACGATCAGGGCCTCCAGCAGGCTGATGCTCATCCACCACGCGATGATTGGCAGAAATGCCATCATCAGCCCCAGTTCAAAACTGATGGCATGAAGGAAGCGGATTTTCAGGGATTTGCGGGTGGAGCCGTTCAGTTTTTTAAGGCCGTGGTCGAAGAGCAGGTTGAAGACATAATTCCAGAGAGTTGCAAGGGTTGCACCCACAACGCCCAGCACGCCGGTTTTGCCAAGATCGAAACTGAACGCAAATGCGGCGAGGGGAACGGACAGGAGTATACCGATGAGTTCAAAGGAAACGGCTTGCCGGACTCTGTCTTTGGTTGTTCTCATAGCAGGAAAGTACGCAAGCGGGTCGTCCCGCGTTCACTGCCCGGAAAGGGTGGGGTCGTCCCCAGAAACTGAAAAAGCCCGGCGCTTTCGCGACGGGCTTTTCAGAATACTGGTAGCAAGGGGCGGAGTCGAACCGCCGACCCCAGCATTATGAGTGCTGTGCTCTAACCAACTGAGCTACCTTGCCATTTCGCTTTGGGCATCGCCCCAAACGAGGCGCGTATTTTCAGTATTTGGGCCCTTTCTGTCAAGGCTTCGGGGCCAGTTTTTCCTGAAAAATTACACGTTGAAGCGGAAGTGGATAACGTCGCCGTCTTTGACGATGTATTCCTTGCCTTCCAGGCGCCATTTGCCGGCATCCTTGGCGCCAGCTTCGCCGTTGTACTGCACGAAATCGTCGTAGCTCACCACTTCCGCCCGGATAAAGCCACGTTCGAAGTCGGTGTGGATCACGCCGGCGGCCTGAGGCGCTGTGGCGCCGATTTTCACGGTCCAGGCGCGGACTTCCTTCACCCCGGCGGTAAAGTAGGTCTGCAGGCCCAGGAGGCTGTAGCCGGCGCGGATCACGCGGTCCAGTCCCGGCTCTTCCATGCCCATTTCATCCAGGAACATGGCTTTCTCTTCGTCTTCCAGCTCTGAGATCTCGGCTTCCATCTTGTTGCAGATGGGCACAACCACGGCATTTTCCGACTCGGCGATCTTGCGCACGGTGTCCAGATGCGGGTTGTTCTCGAAGCCGTCCTCGTTGACGTTGGCAATATACATGGTGGGCTTGACGGTCAGCAGGCACAGCTCACGAACGAGGGCCATCTGGTCTTTATCCAGGTTCATGCTGCGCACCGGCTTGCCCTCGTTCAGGACTGGCAGCAGCTTTTCGAACATCTCGAGTTGGGCCTTGGCTTCCTTGTCGCCGCTCTTGGCTACGCGCTGCACCCGCTTGATGGCTTTTTCCACGGTATCCAGATCGGCCAGGGCCAGTTCGGTGTTGATCACCTCAATATCGGAGGCAGGGTCAACCTTGTTGGCCACATGAATCACGTTGCCGTCTTCAAAGCAGCGCACCACATGGGCGATGGCATCGGTCTGGCGAATGTTGGCCAGGAACTGGTTGCCCAGGCCTTCACCCTTGGAGGCGCCTGCCACCAGACCGGCAATGTCGACGAATTCCATGGTGGTGGGTACCACGCGCTCGGGTTTCACAATCTCGGCCAGTTTGTTCAGGCGCGGGTCGGGCATGGCAACGACACCGGCGTTCGGCTCGATGGTGCAGAAGGGGAAGTTTTCCGCGCCGATGCCGGACTTGGTAAGCGCGTTGAACAGGGTAGATTTGCCGACGTTGGGAAGGCCGACGATGCCGCAGTTAAATCCCATGGAATGCCTCTGCTGGTACTCGAAAATTTGGGCGGATTATACCGGTTTGAAACTGTGCAGGCGATTCATGGCGGCAGGAAGTTTGCCGCTGGCTGCATCCGGCAGTACCCGCATGATTTCGTCAATGACCGCGTTCAGTTCTTCGGTTTCCTGTTTGCCCAGGCGGCCGAGAACATAACCTGTCACCCTTCGGCTATCGCCGGGGTGGCCAATGCCAATGCGCAGTCTCTGAAATTCGTTGGTGCCCAGGTGGGCAATGGTGTCACGCAGGCCGTTGTGTCCGCCGTGGCCGCCGCCTTTTTTGAGCTTGGCGGTACCCGGGGGCAGGTCGAGTTCGTCGTGGGCAACCAGAATCTGTTGGGGCTGGATCTTGAAGAAGTCTGCCAGTGCCTTGATGGCGAGGCCGCTTCGATTCATAAATGTCGTGGGGTTCAGGAGGTGCAGGTCCAGGCCCTGCCACTGAATGCGGGCGTATAGCCCGTGGTACTTCTTTTCGGGCCGGAGCGTCTGGCCCGCAGAGCGGGCTAGGGCTTCGACAAACAGGGCGCCGGCGTTGTGGCGGGTATTCTCGTAGTCAGCCCCGGGGTTTCCAAGGCCAACCACCATGAGGATATCCTGTGCCATCCACCATTGCCCTCGTCAGTACAGGAGTGATTACTCCTTGTCTTCGCCTTCTTCGCCTTCTTCACCGTCTTCGGCGTCGTCGGCCTTGGCACCGCGCGGCTTGTGGATAGCCACAACCGGCAGGTCGTGATCTTCACCCTGGAGCAGGGCGGCAATCTTGACGTCTTTCGGCAGTTTCAGGTCGCTCAGGTGAACTACCTGGTCCATCTCGACAGTGGTCATGTCCACTTCGATGAACTCGGGCAGGTTCTGCGGCAGACAGATCACTTCAACTTCGTTGATCTGGTGGTTCGCTACGCCGCCCTGAAGCTTGATAGCCGGTGCCGTGTCTTCATTGATGAAGTGCAGCGGTACGTTAACGTGGATCTCGTGATCCTTGTCGACGCGCAGGAAGTCAGCGTGGGTCAGAATCGGCTTGTACGGGTGACGCTGCAGATCCTTCAGGATCACGCTTTCTTTCTTGCCGTTCAGTTCAACGGTCAGAACGTGAGAGAAGAACGCTTCGTTTTCCAGAGCCTTTTTCAGCTCGTTGTGCCAGATGGCAACCGGAGTAGCGTCTTTTCCGCCACCATAGATGATGGCCGGAATTTTACGCTCCTCACGACGCAGGCGGCGGCTCGCACCTCTCCCCTGATCGTCGCGAGGAAATGCTTCGATAACAAATTCCTGAGACATGGTATTAACCTCAATCGTCACCTGAACTGCCCGCGACCAGGCGTTGGATCAGGTGATGTTTCTGAAAAGCCGGATTTTCCGGCTGACTAAAAGAGTCGGGAGCCTGTGTAGGCTCCCGACCCGGTAACTGCTTGTAATGCCTTGATATTACGACCTTCAGGTCATTCAGGCATTCTCGAACATGGCGCTGATGGACTCTTCGTTGCTCACGCGGCGAATAGACTCCGCAAGCAGTCCGGCCATTCCGAGGACGCGGATTCTATCACAATTCCTGGCTTTGTCACCCAGTGGGATGGTATCGCAAACCACCAGTTCGTCGAGCTGGGAGGCATTGATGTTTTCAATGGCCGGGCCGGAGAGAACCGGGTGGGTAATGTAGGCGACCACTTTCGCTGCGCCATGCTCTTTCAGAGCATTGGCTGCCTTGCACAGGGTTCCGGCGGTATCGATAATGTCGTCCACCAGGATGCAGGTCTTGTCTTTGACATCACCGATGATGTGCATGACCTGGGATACGTTCGCTTTCGGGCGACGCTTGTCGATGATGGCAAGATCGGCGTCGTCGAGGCGCTTGGCCACGGCACGTGCGCGAACCACGCCGCCTACGTCCGGGGATACCACCACGAAGTTCTCGAAGCGCTGTTTGAAGATATCTTCAAGCATGACCGGTGTGGCGTAGATGTTGTCCACCGGGATATCGAAGAAGCCCTGGATCTGGTCAGCGTGCAGGTCGACGGTCAGGACACGGTCCACGCCGATGCTGGAGATCATGTCTGCAACGACCTTGGCGCTGATGGCAACACGGGTAGAGCGCACACGGCGATCCTGACGGGCGTATCCGTAGTAGGGGATAACGGCGGTGACACGTGTTGCGGAGGCACGGCGAAGTGCGTCGGCCATCACGATCAGTTCCATCAGATTGTCGTTGGTGGGGTAGCAGGTCGGCTGAATGATGAAAACATCATGGCCGCGGACATTCTCATTGATCTCGACGGTGGTTTCTCCGTCGCTGAAGCGGCCTACGGTGGCCTGACCCATGGGAATGTGGAGTTTGCGGGCAATCGCCTGGGCAAGTTCAGGGTTGGCGTTACCAGCGAAAATCATCAGTTTGGACACGACGGCATCCTTCTCAGTATCGGCGTTTGATTCAGAAGAAGCGGGAGAAAGGTGGCTGGGGTGGCAGGATTCGAACCTGCGCATGACGGGATCAAAACCCGTTGCCTTACCACTTGGCGACACCCCAGTATCGTGCTTTTTTGGCATCATTCCAGCTCTGTTAGCTTTTTGTGTAGAGGTGAAACATTCACCCCTTTAGCTACGAACCCCGTGACGCCGGAGGGTTTGCTTTCCCAGATGATCCGGGCTGCGGATTCTGTCGGGAAACGTCCAAATATGCAAGCCCCGGTTCCGGTTAATCTTGCAGGTCCGAATTGTGAAAGCCATTCCAGGCTCTGGTTAACCTCAGGATACAGTTTTCGAACTACATCCTCACAGTCGTTTCGGTACCTCGAGGCGTCTCCCTCAAAAGCGGGCGCTATTTTGATTCTCGGGGTGTTCCTTGTCAACCCTTGCTCGGAAAAAATCTTGCCAGTGTTTATGTTGCAGCCAGGCTTGAGAATAACGAACCAGTCTTCCGGCGGATTTGCGTTGGTCAGTGTTTCACCAACGCCTTCGCCGAAGGCCGCGTGGCCGCGAACAAACACCGGTACATCGGCCCCAAGACCCAGGCCGATGTCGGCAAGTTCGTCGATGTCCAGGCCCAGGTGCCAGAGGTGGTTCAGTCCCAGCAGCGTGGTGGCGGCGTTCGAGCTGCCACCGCCGAGGCCACCGCCCATGGGCAATCGCTTGGTGACGCTGATGGTGACGCCGGGGAGGTTCCTCTGGTTGTGCTCCATGAGTGCCCTGGCCGCGCGGATAATCAGGTTGTCTTGATCGGCGACACCCGGCAAGGGCTCCGCCAGCTTCACGCCGTGCTCGCCCGGCGCCAGGGTGAAGCTCAGGGTGTCGCCGTAATCGAGAAACTGGAACAGGGTCTGGAGTTCGTGGTAGCCGTCGGGCCGGCGACCAACAATATGCAGGAAGAGGTTCAGTTTGGCCGGCGAGGGCAGGGTTATGTCGGGCGTCATTGTGACTGCTCCTGCCAGTCGCTCACCACCAGCCGAACCCGTTTGTCGTCCTTTAGAGCCGTAATTCGGGCGGGCAACTCCGGATAGCTGTCGAGAAAGGCCCGCCAGCGGTCATAGCGGATCTCCCAGCCGTCCTGGCGGATCATGGCCAGGCTGCCCTGGTCATCGAACAGCAGGCGGTAATCGCTGGCGGGTGACGGCAGGCCGCGAATCCACCAGGTTAGATTCTCCAGGGGCAGCTGCCAGCCGGTGGCGGCCTCCACCAGCGCTTCCGGGTCCCCCGAACGATAGGTTTCGCCATTGGGCAGGGATAGCTCGATAAACCCCGGGACGCCCTTGAGGCTTGTGCTACCCATGCCCAGGAATGACGACGAGAGGGCCAGATCGTAGGATTCGCCATCCTGGATCCAGTGATTGATGATGGCGGTTCCACTGTCCGAAGGCTGCCGGACAGCCAGTTTGCCGGAAAGCTTCCAGTGATCCAGTTCCCCAAGGCTGGCCGAGCGGGCGGTCCAGTCCGAGGGTGGCTGGTCGGTCATGCCCTCCGGCAATGGATCGACCTGGATCGTGGTACAGGCGCCCAGGGTGGCCAGCACGATCATTGCCGCCAGGATTCGGGCCAGTCTCATTCCGTCTCACCACCATTGGTGAGGCGGTCTATGGTCTCTCGGAGCACTTCGTGATCGCTGTCCTGTTCCAGGCCTTCCTGCCAGATAATTCGAGCCTGCTCTTCGGCTCCGTTCATCCACAGGGCTTCGCCATAGTGGGCGGCCACTTCCGGATCCGGGTAGGCGGCCCAGGCGCGTGAAAGGTAGTCGAGGGCGGGCTCAATCTGGCCCTCCAGGAAAAGCACCCAGCCCATGCTGTCGAGGATGGCCGGGTTTTCCGGGTCCAGCCTCAATGCCTTCTCGATATAGGTGCGGGCCTCTCTCAGTCTGTCTGTACGGGTGGTCAGAATATAGCCCAGTGCGTTCAGGGCGACGGCGTTCTCCGGGTCCTGCTCGATAATCTGCTTCAGGTCGGTTTCGGCATCTGCGGTCCTGCCCAGGCTGTCGTAGAGCATGGCCCTGGCATAGCGGATCTGGATGTTTTCGGGATGTTCTCCCAGGGCTTCCGTGGCTGCTTCTAGGGCTTCCTGCTGCTGTTCCTGATCCAGGAGCAGATTGACTTCCAGTAGCCAGAAATTCTCATCCTGCCGGGGGTTGGCATCGCGGAGTCTGCGGATACGGTCCACCGCGTCCTCAAGCTGGCCATTTTCGGCCAGCAGTGAACTGGCGCGAGCCAGTGCCGGAAAGTAGTAGTTGCCCTGTTCCACGCTCTGGTAGAAACCAATGGCCTGTTCGGTGTTGCCGGCCTGGTCTTCGATGCGGCCCAGGTAATAGTTGGCTTCGCTGGCATGGTGGCCCTGCTCTGCCAGTCTTGTCAGTTCTTCCCGGGCCAGTTCGGTCTGGCCATTTTCCAGGGCAACCAGTGCGTGGGAAAGCCGGAGCCCCGGCGTGTCCGGGTAACGCTTGACCAGCCGGTTGAACTCGTCCTGGGCGGCCTGCAGTTCACCTTCATTAATAAGCATGCGGCCGTAGAGCGTGCCCATTTGGCGGTTGCCGGGGAAGCGGCGGGTGTTGGTCAGCAGGTAGTCGAGGGCACGGTTCTTCTGCCCGGTCTGGTAGAGCAGGTCGCCCTTGAGGATGATGGCTGGCTGGAAGTTTCCGTTCTCTTCCAGCAGCGGCTCCAGCCTGTCCAGCCCATCCTGCGGCTGTCCGGTGACCTTGAGCAATAAGGCGATGCTGTATTCCAGCTCTGGAGTGTCGGGATGTCGGTCCGACATTTCTTTGTAGAGAGCCAGCAGCTCCTGCTGTTGTTCCAGGGGCAGGTTGGCTGCCATGGCGGCCAGGCTATCGAAGTCGGCATCGCCGCCCTGGTCCATGATCCGTTCCATGTGATGTATAGCGGTCTGCAGGTCGCTGCCTTTTACCGCCTGGATTGCGGAAATCCGGTGAGCCTGCAGGTTGTCCGGGTCGATCTCCAGCCACAGCTCTGCAAGCTGCTTCTGGGCGTTGTCTCCGTTCAGGGACTGGGCAATTCTCATGGCGCGTTCGATCACGCCCTGGTCGCGGGACTGTTTGGCAGCCTTGAGGTAATTCACCAGGGTAATGTCGTACCGGCCACGCTGGGCAGCGATTTCGGCAGACAGAAGCAGGTAGAGGGTTTCGGGCTCAAAGTCAGCGTATTCAACCGGCGGCTGGGGCGCCGCCTTGCTGTCGGTAGTGGCTGATTCTTTTGGAGCAGGCGTTTCCCCGGAGCCGGTGAGGCTGGCACACCCTGCCAGCGTGAGGCCAAGCAGGCAGGTAACCAGAATCGGTACGGATTTGTGCATGCAAATTCCCATGATCTGTCGAAAACGCATCAGAAATGACCACGTGCCAGCCTCTTTAAATTGAGGTGAATCGGGTCCCGGCCTCAGCCGAATCCCTATAATGGCATAAGCATCTGATCTTGCCCAACCTGTCCGCACTTGCCGAAGCTGTCGTGGTTTTGGGTGGCAGCCCGGGTCGCTGACCGTTAAAATGTCTGGTAATTGCGTGTATTTGCACCGCTCATCGGCAAAAGGTTATACAACCACGAAATGGCACTGGTAACGCTGGGAATCAATCATCGCACGGCCCCCGTGGAACTGCGGGAGCGCGTAGCGTTTACGCCTGAGCGCATGGCCGAGGCCTTTGCCGAGCTGCGGGCGACTTCCGGTGCCACCGAGGCGGCCATTCTTTCTACCTGTAACCGGACCGAATTGTACCTGGCGGGTGACGACGACTGCGCACCCATGGTGTTGCGCTGGATGGCGGGGTTTCACGGTCTCGACGCGGCGGAGCTGGAAGAGGCGCTTTACGTGCATCGTGATGGCGACGCCGTCCGACACATGATGCGTGTGGCCGCCGGCCTGGATTCCATGGTGTTGGGCGAGCCGCAGATTCTCGGGCAACTGAAAGATGCCTATTCCCTGGCCCGGGAGCATGGTGCCAGCGGTTCGTTTCTGTCCCGGCTGTTCGAACATACCTTCTCGGTTGCCAAACGCGTGCGCACCCAGACGGCGATCGGTGAGAATCCGGTTTCCGTCGCCTACGCGGCGGTGAGCATGGCGCATCATATTTTTTCCGACATGTCCCGCAACAAGGCACTGCTGATTGGCGCCGGTAAAACCATCGAGCTGGTTGCCCGGCACCTGGCCGATGCCGGCGTGAAAGATTTCCTGGTGGCCAACCGAACCCTGGAGCGGGCGCAGGCGCTGGCAGAATCCCGGGGCGGCAAAGGCATTGTGCTGTCAGAGATTCCCGAGCATCTGGCTGATGTCGACATCATCATTTCGTCCACGGCGAGCCCATTGCCGATCCTTGGTAAGGGTGCCGTTGAGCGGGCCCTGAAAAAACGCAAGCATCGCCCCTATTTCATGGTAGATATTGCGGTGCCCCGTGACATTGAGCCGGAAGTCTCCTCATTGGCAGACGTCTATCTGTATACGGTTGACGACTTGCGCCATGTGATTGAGGAAAATATCCGCTCCCGCGAGGGGGCTGCCCGGGAAGCGGAAAATCTGGTATCCGCCGGCGTGCAGGATTTCCTCAACCAGCTGAGAGCGCTGGACGCCGTTTCCACCCTCAAACAGTTCCGGCAGCGTGCCGAGATACTGCGCGATGCGGAAACGGAAAAAGCCCTGCGTGCCCTGCGCAATGGTGCAGATCCTGAAACCGTGTTGCGCAGTATGGCTCGCGGCCTCACCAACAAACTCCTGCACGAACCGTCTGTGCAGGTTCGAAAGGCCACCACAGAAGGTCGCACCGAGGTGACAGAGTGGCTGCGTGAGTTGCACCAGCTGGATGCACTGGACGCGGACACGACGACTGCCCCGGAAAAATTATGAAGCCATCGATTCAATCCCGCCTCGAGCAGCTTACCGACCGCTTCGAGGAAGTCAGCGCTTTGCTCAGTGATTCGTCCATTATTTCCCAGCAGGACAAATTCCGGGATCTTTCCCGGGAATTTGCCGAGATCGAGCCCATTGTCCAGTGTTTCCAGGCCTGGCAGCACTCGCTGGATGACATCGAGGCGGCCAGGGAACTGGCAAAAGATGGGGACGCCGATATGCGGGAAATGGCTGAAGAAGAACTTCAGCTTGCCCAGCAGAAAAGCGAGGAACTGGACGAAGAGCTCCAGCGCCTGATGCTGCCGAAAGATCCGAATGACGGTAAGAACGTGTTCCTGGAGATTCGTGCCGGTACCGGAGGTGACGAAGCCGCCATCTTTGCCGGCGATCTGTTCAGGATGTACCTGCGCTACGCCGAGCGTCGTCGCTGGCAGGTTGAAGTGCTGAGCGAGAGCGAAGGGGAGCATGGTGGTTACAAGGAGCTGATTGCCCGGGTGGCCGGCGATGGCGTATACGGCGCCCTTAAATTTGAATCCGGCGCCCACCGGGTACAGCGGGTTCCGGAAACCGAATCCCAGGGCCGGATTCATACCTCGGCCTGCACCGTGGCGGTGATGCCGGAGGCGGATGAAGCCGAGGCCATTGAGCTCAACAAGGCCGATTTGCGGGTGGATACGTTCCGTGCATCCGGCGCCGGGGGACAGCATGTCAACAAGACCGACTCCGCGATCCGGATTACACACCTGCCCACGGGTATTGTGGTGGAGTGTCAGGAAGAGCGTTCCCAACACAAGAACCGGGCCAAGGCGCTGAGTCTGTTGGCTTCGCGGTTGCAGAATGCCGAGACCGAGCGGCAGCAGAAGTCCATGGCCGAGACACGCAAGAGTCTGGTTGGCAGCGGCGACCGTTCCGAGCGCATCCGCACCTACAATTTCCCCCAGGGGCGGGTTACGGATCACCGTATTAACCTCACCCTTTACAAGCTCGACGAAGTCATTGCCGGCGACCTGGGCGCCGTGGTCGGGCCTTTGCAGCAGGAACACCAGGCCGAGCTGCTTGCTTCCCTTGCCGATGACCAGTGAATCCTCACTGACCTGTGAAGGCCTTTTGAAGGCCGCCGCCGCCCGAATTGACAGCGATTCGCCGAGGCTGGATGCCGAGCTTCTGCTGAGCCATATTACGGGGCTCAGCCGGACCAGCTTCCGGGCCTGGCCGGAACGTGAGGTGACCGATGCTCAAGCTGAGGCCTTTGAGGCGCTGGTGCAGGATCGGGTGGCCGGCAGGCCGGTGGCACACCTGTTGGGACAGCAGGAGTTCTGGTCGTTGCCGCTGAATGTCAGTGCCTCAACACTGATCCCCAGGGCGGATACCGAATGCCTGGTGGAGGTCGCTCTGGATTTGCCGTTGCCCCGGCAGGCCCGGGTGCTGGATCTGGGGACGGGCACAGGTGCCATCGCCCTGGCTCTTGCCAGCGAGCGGTCGCAATGGCGCATTACTGCCTGCGATTCGGTGGCTGAAGCTGTGGAACTTGCCCGTGAAAACGCAGTGGCGCTTGGCCTGTCGGTTTCTGTGGTTCAAAGCGCCTGGTTTTCAGGGCTGGAGCCTGACAGGTTTGATCTGATTGTCTCCAATCCCCCCTATATTCCGGACCATGATCATCACCTGACCGAGGGGGATGTCCGGTTCGAGCCTGCCTCGGCCCTGGTCTCCGGCAGCGACGGTCTGGACGATCTCCGGCTGATTGTTGCCCAGGCACCGGACTGGCTGGTTGAAGACGGATGGCTGCTGGTTGAACATGGTTTTGATCAGGCAGAGGCCGTAGCGGGATTGTTCCACGCCCGTGGGTTTAAAGACATTGAGACCCGCCAGGATTTTGGCGACCGGGACCGGATGACGCTCGGGAAATGGTGTTCGGGCGCTGCGAACATTGCTCAGGGGTCTAACCGTGGAGATGCAGATGCTCAGTGACGACGAATTATTGCGGTACAGCCGGCAGATCCTGATGCCGCGTTTCGATATTGCCGGCCAGGAAACGCTGCAGTCGGCCCGGGTTCTGGTGATTGGAGCGGGCGGCCTTGGGTGCCCCGTGGCACTCTATCTTGGCGCAGCAGGTGTCGGGACTCTGACCCTGGTGGATGACGACAATATCGAGCTGGCCAACCTCCAGCGCCAGATCGGTTTTGAAACGGGGCAGCTGGGTGAATCGAAGGCGGAAAGCCTCGCCGACCGGGTCCGGCGGATCAACCCGCTGGTGTCTGTGGCTGCCCTGAATCAGCGTCTTGAGGGGGAAGCCCTTGCACGGCGGGTGGAAGAAGCGACCCTGGTGGTGGATTGCACAGACAATTTCAACACGCGGTTCGCCCTGAACCGTGCCTGCGTATCGGCGAAGGTGCCTCTGGTGTCCGGTGCTGCGATTCGTGGCGAGGGACAGGTTTCGGTTTACGACAGTCGGCAGGAAGAGAGCCCCTGTTACCATTGCCTGTATCCGGAGCAGGGCAATGAGGATCTGACCTGTTCAGAGGCGGGGGTGATTGCGCCGCTGGTCGGGATGATCGGGGCGACCCAGGCGATGGAGGCCATCAAGGTGATTTCCGGGGTGGGGACGCCTTTGATCGGGCGGTTGCTGATTCTGGATGCCTGGGAGATGCAGTGGCGGGAGATGAAGCTGGCTCGGGACCCTGATTGCCCGGTCTGTTCTGGCTGACTTTGGTGCAGGTGGGCTTGCGAGCTTTCGGGCTGCAGCGCCGGGGATGGCCTTCCCAAAACACGCTCCTTGCGGCACGTCCATGTGACGCTTGGGCTCCGCCATCCATGGCTCCGCACAGTTTTGGGAAGGCCATCCCCGGCACTGCGTCAGAGTCTTGGAGTAGCCGCCTCATTGAGTACCTCAGTTTTTCAATTCCTGAAACTTTGCGATCGCCTCTTTTCTGCTCTCTTTCAGATCAACGATCTGTCGCGGATATCCCTTCGGAATCACACCGCCTTTCGCCCCCGGATCATGAATTCGTTTGCTGTCCAGTTTGGCCAGTTCAGGAACCCACTCCCGGATGAAATCGCCTTCGGGGTCGAAACGTTCGCTCTGAGTCACCGGGTTGAAGACCCGGAAGTAGGGAGCGGCGTCAGTGCCGGTTGAGGCGCTCCATTGCCACCCGCCGTTGTTGGAGGCCAGGAAGCCGTCGATCAGTTTTGACATGAACCAGGCCTCGCCCAGGCGCCAGTCGATGAACAGGTTTTTGGTGAGGTACATGGCGGTGATCATGCGCAGGCGGTTGTGCATCCAGCCGGTCTGGTTGAGCTGGCGCATGGCAGCGTCGACGATGGGGACGCCGGTGTTGCCGGTTTTCCAGGCTTCGAACTTGTCGCCCGGGGTGTTCCACTCCAGAGCTTCGGTTTCCGGCTTGAAGGCGCGGTGCATGCTGACCCTGGGGTAGTGGTACAGGATGTTGATGTAGAAATCCCGCCAGGCGATCTCGCTGATCCAGGTCCCCAGGCCTTCCTGGTTTCCGCCGGAGCCCTGGGTCTGTCTGGCCGCGATCAGGCATTGCCGGCCGGAGAGAACGCCGTTGGCCAGGTAGGGAGAGATCAGGCTGGTTCCGTCGATGGCGGGGAAGTCCCGTTTTTCCTTGTAGGCGCCACCGCGCTTTTCCAGGAAGCGTTCGAGTTGGTCGTGGGCGGCCTGTTCTCCTGTGGGTACCAGAGGTTCCGGGGCATCCCGAAAGGCTTCCGGTACGGTATCGATCCGTTCCGGGGTAACCGCGTTACCCCTCGCTTTGGGAATCGAAAACAGGCCGGGATGGGTTTCTTCGATCCAGCTGTGCCAACGTCTCGAAAATGGCGTAAAGACGGAGTAGGGCTCGTTCTGTTGGGTCAGGATCTCGCCCACCGGGGCGACGGTCTGGTCGCGGTATTTGCGAACGGCTATTCCGAGCTCGTCAAAGCGGCGCTTGATGGCCTTGTCACGTTTGCGTTCGTTGACGCCGTACTCCTCGTTGAAGTGCAGTGCAGTCACTTTGTGCTCGTCACAATGGCTTTGCAGTTTAACGATGCTGTCGTCGAAGCGGTTGGCATCTATAAAGGAGAAGGGAATGCCGAGCCCTGCCAGCTCTTCGGAAAGTGCATTGGCATGGGCGATGACGAACTGCACTCGGGCCGGGGACCAGTCGTGTTCCAGCCACTGCTCCGGGGTGAGGATAAAACAGGCTCTCACTTCATCGCTGGTCTCGCAGGCGGCGGTGAGTGCTGGGTTGTCGGCAACCCGTAGATCGTTTCGGAACCAGACCAGTTGTGTCATCCGTCATCCATTGTTGTCCAGAGTGTTGATGTAAGGGTAATTACAGCCCGGTGTATCAATAAAATCACCAACTTGGATATTCGCCCGGACTGGCTGATTGGATTATAGTTAAGGCACTTTTACAAACATTCAGCCAGATGCTTGAAGGGAGTTTTGTGCCGGGAATGGAGACTATCACCGAAGGTCGTCGTGACGGCGTGTGGGCCCAGCCCTATTCTCTGGCTTCCGGACAGACCCAGCAGCATCAACTGGGTCATATCCGTTTGTGGATCACTCTGCTGGATCTGGAGTGGCAGGTTCGTTCCGAGGCGCTTGACCTCGATACCGATCCCGCCAGTTGGACGGAGACCATTGGCCACACTCTGCCCTCCACCAAGGTGCCGCTGCAGCGGTTTATCCGGGAGAGCCAGTCGTCGACGGTTACGTTCCTGCCTGCACTCGCCAGCCTGCCCACCGTGATTCGTCCTTTCCAGCCGCTGACCATTCCCGCGGGGGGGCGCTGTACGATTTATGTAGGAACCCTTTTATGGATGAAGGTCTGTGTCGGTGAAAGGGAAACCGTGTTAACGGAGATCCCCCTGGCGTCGCCCTCTATGACCTGGGTGGGTCGGAATACCATGGAGGGGGAGCTTTGCTACGCCTCTCCCACTTTTGCCAGGCTGGTGCTCGAGGCCGTGCCCAAGAGGCCATGGCGGGCCGTTACGCCAGTGACTCTGATCAACCGCCGGGAGCAATCCCTGCTGCTTGAGCGGTTCAGCCTGCCAACACCCTTGCTGTCCCTGCACCAGAACGAGCGTGGCCAGCTGTGGACGCCCGGTGTAACGGTGGAGGTGGAGACCGATATGAATTCTGCCAGCCTGCATGTGGAGCAGTCATTGTTTTCTGCGGCGGGTACCTGCCGGCACGTGGCGGATGCCCGTGAAAAGATGGCTCGTGGCCGGCTGGTACGGGCTTTTGACCGGATGTTTGGCTGAAACGGACCTGACGGAGTCAATGTTTTGCTGGAAACAATAGAAACAGGCGTGATGAAGGTGTTCACTGACATCGCCTGGGGACAGTGGATCAGCTCGGCTTTTCTTTTGGTGCTCGGGCTTTTTCTGGCGTCCCTGGCGTCCCGGAGCGTTGGTCGATTTATGGCGCAGCGCACGTCCGGTCACCATACTCTCATGGTGCGGCGGCTGGTGTTTTACCTCATTGTGGTTCTGTTCTTTGTGGCGGCCCTGCGGGAAGCCGGGTTCTCTCTGGATGTGGTGCTGGGTGCTGCCGGTATTCTGACCGTAGCCATCGGTTTTGCCTCTCAAACCTCGGCATCGAACATGATCAGTGGCCTGTTTCTGCTGGTGGAAAAGCCCTTCGAAATCGGGGATTTCATTGAGGTGGATGCCACCCTTGGTGAAGTCGTGGGTATTGATATGCTCAGCGTGAAAATGCGCACGCCGGACAACCTGTACGTGCGGATTCCGAATGAAACCCTGATCAAGACCCGGGTAGTCAACCGTTCCCGGTTTCCGATCCGCAGGCTCGACCTGACCGTGGGGATTGCCTACGCTGAAGATGTGGAGCGAGTAGAGGCATTGTTGCTGGGGCTGGCGGAAAAAGATCCAAGCTGTCTCGAAGAACCCAAGCCGTTTACGCTGGTGACGGCCTTTGGGCCGTCGTCTGTTGATCTGCAATTTTCCTTCTGGGTCCCGAAGGACAAAGTGCTTGAGGGCCGAAGCGGCATGATGGTCGCCATCAAGAAAACATTGGATCGTGAAGGCATTGAAATTCCGTTCCCCCACACCAGCGTTTATGCGGGTAGCCATTCAGAGCCTTTCCGTGTTCAGCTGTTGGGGCCGGAACAAATCACTGAAAAGGATATCCCGGATGTCGACAAAGACAGCTGAAGCTATAAAAACCGTTAACCCTACACCCGCCGAGAACAAACTGAGCCTTGGCTGGCGTGAGTGGGTGGCGTTGCCGGACCTGGATATCGGTCGTATCAAGGCGAAAATTGATACCGGGGCAAGAACGTCCTGCCTCCATACGTTCCGTACCGAACCGTACACCGAGAACGGCGAGCGGCGTGTGCGCTTCTGGGTTCATCCGGTACAGAACGATCTTCATCAGGTTGTGGAATGCGATGCGAAAGTGCTGGATGAGCGGAACGTCTCCGACTCCGGCGGCCACAAGGAAATGCGCCTGGTCATTGAAACCACGCTTTTGATTGGCGGCCAGCGATGGCCAATTGAAATGACATTGACCAACCGAGATTCCATGCGGTTCCGGATGTTACTGGGCCGTACCGCTATGTCAGGGCGCTCAGTGATTTATCCCGAAGCTTCCTATCTTGCCGGCGAGCCGGCCTTAAGGACTGAAAAATGAAAATTGCGGTACTGTCGCGAAACCGTCACCTCTACTCGACCCGTCGTCTGGTGGAGGAGGGCATCAACCGTGGCCACGAAGTGAAGGTCATCGACTGCCTGCACTGCTCCATGAACATCACCTCGGCAAATCCCCAGATTCACTATCATGAGGAAGTCCTTGAGGACTTTGATGTTGTGATTCCGAGGATAGGCGCATCGGTGACTTTCTACGGCACAGCGGTCTTGCGCCAGTTCGAGATGATGGGGGTGTTCCCGGTCAACGAATCCGTCGCCATCACCCGCTCCCGGGACAAGTTGCGCTCCTTGCAATTGCTGGCCCGGAAGGGTGTGGGTATGCCGATTACCGGATTTGCCAACAAGCCGGATAACGTACCTGAGCTTCTAAGAATGGTGGGCGGCGCCCCGGTGGTGATCAAGTTGTTGCAGGGCACTCAGGGCATTGGTGTGGTGCTGGCGGAAACCCGTAAGGCGGCGGAGAGTGTGATTGAGGCCTTTATGGGCCTGAAAGCCGACATCCTGGTGCAGGAATTCATCAAGGAAGCCGGCGGTGCCGATATCCGCTGCTTCGTGATTGGCGACAAAGTCATTGCCGCCATGAAGCGCCAGGGTGCCGAGGGTGAGTTCCGCTCCAATCTGCATCGGGGCGGCAGCGCCTCGCTGGTCAGGATAACGCCGGAAGAGCGTCGCACAGCCATTACTGCAGCCAAGTCCATGGGCCTGAACGTGGCCGGTGTTGATTTGTTGCGTTCCAGTCGTGGCCCTCTGGTGATGGAGGTGAACTCATCGCCGGGCCTTGAGGGCATTGAGAATGCCACTGGCAAGAATGTCGCCGGTATGATCATCAACTGGACCGAGAAGAATCAGAAGCCCTGGAAAACCCGGACCAAGGGGAGAGGCTAAAGCATGGCCCGTGCCCCCTATGAAATTGCCGGCACCCAGGTAAAGGCCGGCACCCGGCAAACCGTGGAAGTTCCGGTCGCCAAGCTGTATACGCACACGCCGCTGCATATTCCGGTTGAGGTTGTACACGGCCGCCGGGACGGTCCGGTATTGATGGTGTGCGGAGCCATCCATGGTGATGAGATCAACGGTGTCGAGATTGTCCGCCGGGTGCTCACCAATTCGGCCCTGAGACACCTCCGGGGTACCCTGGTTGCGGTACCCATCGTCAATATTTTCGGATTTGTGCAGCGTACCCGCTACCTGCCCGACCGGCGCGACCTTAACCGCTGTTTCCCTGGAAGTGAAAGCGGGTCCCTGGGTGGGCGCATTGCCTACCTGCTGCGCACCCAGATCATGGAGCGGGTTACCCACATCATCGATTTGCACACGGGGGCGATTCACCGGTTCAATTTGCCGCAGATCCGGGCTGAGCTGAAGAATCCGGAAACGGTCCGCATGGCGGAAGCCTTCGGGGCTCCGATTATCATTAATGCAGGGTTACGTGAAGGCAGCCTGCGGGCCTACGCCGATTCACAGGATATTCCCGTGATCACCTTTGAGGGAGGTGAGGCGCTGCGTTTTGACGATGTGGTGATTGGCAGCGGTGTGAAGGGGGTGATCCGGGTTATGCGTGAACTTGAAATGATACCGGCGAAAAAAGGACCGAAGGCACCGAAAAAACGGTCGGAAACCGCCGCCAATTCCCAGTGGGTCAGGGCGGATATCGACGGCATCATGCGGCCCGTTGCCCGGTTGGGACAGAAAGTCCGCAAAGGGCAGCGGCTGGCCATGGTGGCGGACCCTTTCGGGGAGTCAGAAACAGCAGTGGTGTCCCCCTGTTCGGGTATCGTCATCTGTGTCAACAATCTGCCGTTGGTGAACGAGGGAGAGGCAATTTACCACGTTGCCCGGTTTGACGAGCTCAGTGAGGCGGAAAAAGCCATGGATTATTTCCGCAGCAGCTACGAAAGCGATGTCGGCGACGACGTGGTTCCGGTTCACCCCTGGGACGACCGTCAGAAATAAACACGAGGGTTACCATGATCTGGGATCAGTCATTTATCGAGTTGGCGCCGCTCCCGCGGGGCTTTCATCTGGTCACCAACGAGATCATTGCCCAGGCGCCGGACCTCACCAACTGCGAAGTGGGGCTGCTGCATCTGTTTATCCAGCACACCTCCGCCTCCCTGGCGGTAAATGAGAATGCCGACCCGGATGTGCGCGGAGACCTCGAGCGCCACTTCAACGTGATGGTGCCCGAGAATGCGCCCCATTATGAGCATGTGATGGAAGGGCCGGACGATATGCCGGCCCACATCAAAAGCATTCTGATCGGCCCCTCCCTGACGCTGCCGGTAAATCATGGCCATCTGGCCCTCGGAACCTGGCAGGGGATCTACCTGTGCGAGCACCGGGACCGGGCCGGAAGTCGGCGTATCGTGGCGACGCTGCAGGGGCGCTGGTAGTTCGGTCTCTGAGCGGATCATCGCTGCCCGCGTGACGGCAACAAATTTTTACCGGGTTGGTTACAGGCCAGTAACAAACTACGCAGTATCATCAATGATAATTCCGGTGAATTTTTCGTAGTCTTGGCCACTTTTCCGTACCGGGCTGTCCGGCCCACCGATCGCCTAACCGAAAAGACTACCAGCCATGAAAAACCTGACCATCCAGACGCGGGTGTTGTTACTGGCCCTGGTGCCAGTGATTGTGCTCACGGCATTTTTGACAAACTATAACCTGAACCAGGCCAGCGCTATTGGTGAGGAGGCTGTTGCCGGCTTCTCCTCCGACATGGAAGAAAGCAAGCGGCAGGAGTTGCAGAATTATCTGGCTGTGGCCAAGTCTTCTATCGAGCATCTCTATAATCAACCAGGGTCGGCGGACGATCCGGAAATCCGTGAGAAGGCCTGGGAGATTTTGCGACAGCTGCGGTTCAACGACTCGGGGAGCACTGGCTATTTCTTCGCCTATGACACCCGCGGCGTCAATGTGATGCACGGCGTTAATCAGTCTCTGGAAGGCCGTAACCTTTGGGACTTCCAGGACCCGAACGGGACCTATCTCATTCGTGAGCTGGTAAAGGCCGCTCGCAGTGGTGGGGGATATGTGCCCTATGGCTGGAAAAACATTGATACCGGAGAAGTAGCACCCAAACTGGGTTACGCAGAAATGCTGCCGAAGTGGGGCATTATGATCGGAACCGGTTTCTGGATTGATGGCCTGGAGACCCAGGTGGCCGATATGGAAGGCCAGGTGGGCGATTCGCTTGAGGATGCCGTTATTGGCTCTGTCACTACGTCCCTGGTGGCGCTCGCGATTATTGTCCTGCTTGCCCTGATTGTTGTTCGCAGCATTATTCGCCCTCTGAAATCTGCGGTTTCGGCCATGAACGATATTGCCAGCGGCGATGGCGATCTGACCCGGCGTCTGGAAGTCTCCGGCAAGGATGAGCTTGGGCAGCTGGCAACCGCCTTCAACAGTTTTGCCGACCAGGTGCATGGTCTGGTTGAGCGTGTGTTGTCATCCACCCGGACACTGAACGAGGCCACGGCTGACCTGAATCAGGTCATGAGCGAGGCCGAGCAAGGCGTCGAAAGGCAGAAATCTGAAAGTGATCAGGTGGCCACGGCCATGAACGAAATGACTGCCGCGGCCCAGGAGGTTGCCAGCAACGCCAGCGAGGCATCCGGAGCGGCCGACCATGCCAACGGGCAGGTCTGTGACGCCCAGGGACTGGTGCATCAGGCCATTGGCGTTATCGGCGGACTCTCCGAGCAGGTGGAAGAAGGTGTCACGGTCATCCAGCAGCTGGGCGCCGATTCGCGCCGGATCGACAGTGTGCTGGAGGTAATTCGCGACATTGCTGACCAGACCAACCTGCTTGCTCTGAACGCCGCCATTGAGGCCGCCCGCGCCGGCGAAGCTGGTCGTGGTTTTGCAGTGGTTGCCGACGAAGTTCGCACCCTGGCTCGACGCACCCAGCAGAGCACCCAGGAAATCCAGGACATGATTGAACGCCTCCAGTCCGGTGCTGGCAATGCCGTTAAACTGATCGGGTCAATCAGCGAGCGAAGTGAAGCGACGGTAGAAGAAACGCGTCAGGTGAACGAGGCGCTTCAGCGTATCGGCCAGGCGGTGGCAACGATTACGGACATGAACACCCAGATTGCCAGTGCTGCAGAAGAGCAAACCAGTGTTTCTGAAACCATTAACCAGAACGTACATGAGATTGTCGCCATCACCGAACAGACCGCGCAGGGAACCCGCCGGGCTGGTGATGCTACTCAACGCCTGCGGGATCTGGCGTCCGAGATGTCTGACCAGGTCAGCCGCTATCGGGTTTAATCAGGCCTGTTTAAAAGAAGGGGGCAGAACGTGGGTTCTGCCCCCTTCTTTTTTGCCTTGTACATCGGATGGCGTCAGAGGTTGGCCTCGGCAAACTCTGCCAGTACCGAGCGGGGAACGCCCTGCAGGTGAATGTGACCACCATGGCGGAAGCCCTTGAATCGCTCTGTCATGTAGGTGAGGCCGGAGCTCAGGGCGCTAAGGTAGGGGGTGTCGATCTGCGCAAGGTTGCCCAGACAGATTACCTTTGAGCCGTTGCCGGCCCGGGTGATGATGGTCTTGATCTGATGGGGCGTCAGGTTCTGGGATTCATCGATGATGATCAGGCTGTGCTGGAAGCTGCGGCCCCGTATGTAGTTCATCGACTTGAAGTGCAGTGGCACCTTGCTGAGGATGTAGTCAACGCTGGCGGTCATGTTCTCATCATCTTCATGGAGAGCTTCCAGGTTGTCGACGATGGCGCCCAGCCAGGGCTCCATTTTCTCGGCTTCGGTGCCCGGCAGAAAGCCGATGTCCTCGTCCAGACCCTGGGTTGAGCGAGTGGCGATGATACGTTTGTAGAGCTTGCTGGCCACGGTCATCTCGATACAGGCAGCCAGGGCAAGAATGGTTTTGCCCGAACCGGCAGAGCCGGTGAGGTTGACCAGGTGGATGTCCGGATCCAGCAGCAGGTTCAGTGCCATGGCCTGATAAATGTCCCGGGGCACCAGGCCCCAGACTTCTTCATTCATCAGGTCGTGCTGGTGCAGGTCCTTGATCACTATCTGGTTGTCGGTAAGATCCGCCACTTTGCCGACGAACCCCATTTCATCCACAACGAATTCGTTGATGTTCAGCTTTGCCAGCTCGCCTTCCCGTTTCAGGATGTGTTCGGTAGAGCCTTCCCGCTGAACAGTCTCCACCTTTTCGATGGTGTCCCAGAAGGAGTTGGGGAACTCCCGGTAGCCCTTTGGTAGCAGGTCGATGTCGTCGAGCAGCTGATCGTTGTGGTAGTCCTGTGCCTCCACCCCAAAGCCGCGGGCCTTGAGGCGCATGTTGATGTCTTTGGACACCAGGATGATGTCCCGGGATTTGTGCCGGTCCTGAAGCGCGGCAAGGGTATTGATGATCTTGTTGTCGTTAAGGTGCTCGGGAAGCGAGTGGTTGCCACTGTCACCGGTGCTCATCAGGATTGAAAGACTGCCCAGGGGTTCTGACTTTTTGCCCCGCACGATAGGGACGCCTTTCTCGATTTCCTTCGGGCTGGCATCGCCCAGCAGTTTGTCGATATTACGGATGGCCTGACGACAGTCAGCGGCCACGGCCTGCTTGCCGGATTTGAGGCTATCGAGCTCTTCGAGGACCGTCATCGGGATGATGACATCGTGTTCTTCAAAATTGAGGAGGGCGTTCGGGTCGTGGATCAGGACGTTGGTGTCGAGGACGTACATCTTTCGGCGAGCTTGCGGTGCTCTGGGCATAGGTGGCGCTACCTCTCTGGTGGCTCAGTCGTTATCGGCGCAACGTTGCGTGAGTTCCTCATCCGAGATCACTTTCAGCATATCGTAAGTGGTTATGATGCCGGTAATTTTTGAATCGTTGGTTACAAAGATCCGGTGCAGGTGCTCGCGCATCATGATATTGGCAATGTCGCGCACCGGCGTCTTCTCGTCAACCGATAAAACAATGGGGGTCATGATGTCGCGAACTTCCACCGGCACCTTGCCCATTTCCTCAAAGATCACCATTCGTAGACGGCGGGCTTCTTCCCGTTCCTCGGGGGTCAGGTGCCTGTCGGCGTCGGAGCGTGTGGCGTTCCACCGAAATTCGGTGATGTCTTTCAGCGTGGCAATGCCAACAATCTCGCCATCGTCATCGGTGACGGGGCTGCCGGTTATTTCGTTGTCGGTGAGGAAACGGGCCAGCCGGTCCATGGTCCAGGATTGGGGAACGGCCTTGATGCTCGGTGTCATGATCTCGTAAGCGAGAACGGTCATTGATCTGGGCTGCCTTCTAAAGTCCTTTTCCAAAGCTTAGCGCGAGATCCCTTGCGCGTCATCCCCTCATGGGTCCGACGGCTGAGTGGGTGGGTTGATACCGGTCAGTTGGCCCTGTTCGTCATAGACCAGCCGATAGCCCTGATAGTTCTCCCGGTTGGCAACGCGTTCCAGTTCTTCCATGGATCGCAAGGGGATATCCACCAACAGGGAATTGACCAGCCAGCCAGGCAGAGAACCGTTGGGGTCGGTGTGCTGAACCCAGACCATCCGGGTCTTGTCACCGTCCGGTGTGAACCGGTAGAGGGTATCCGACCGGTCGACCCGCACCCGGCTGCTGTTCTCCGCCCGCTGGTTCGGCGTGGCATTGAGGTTCATGACCACCTCTCCGGAGGCCTGGTCGCCCCGGGTCCGGATGCGCAGTACGTAATCCCGGTCGGTGACCGGCCAGGGCATGTCGTTCACCGAATAGGCGAATCGATCATGAAAGTCACCTTTGCCGAAGGCATAGGACTCGGTGCAGTTATGCACCCATTCGACACAGGACCCGGGGTTGGCCATGACCGCCATGAGATTTTCGATGGGGGCATCGAGTACACCAACGGCTTTGAAGGCTTTAAAGCTGGAGTCTGGCTGATTGATGGTATACACGCGGATGTGGTCGGCTTCCTTGCGCAGCGTCCACGCCTCGTCTGATTCATCTGGCAGTTCAGCCCGGGCGGTGGTGGCAACAAGCGAAACCAGCAACGCACAGACGAGCCCGCTGATGACCGAGGCCCAGCCCGTAATGCCATGGGCTATGGTCTTTCTCATAGGGTACACTTCCTTGGAGATGGTGGCCCGAGTCTAGCATGAGGCTCTGATAGGCACGGCCACGGAAACAGTGGATTGTGAACCAGGTAGCTACCTGTTGATTCCGTCCCGTGAATTGGCCTGATCTGACGACGATTATGACAATAAAAAAACTGATTAACGGCAAAGGGCAGGTGGTTTCCGGGCTACTGGACGAACCTGTCGAGCACATCAACTACCTGGACTATGACCTGCGCACGGTCATGGACCGCCCCCGCTCGAAACTGGCCAGGCGTTGGCGTTTCAACCAGTTTCAGTTTGTCAGCGTCATGGGCCCGGGATGGGTGTTTGGCCTGGCGTTAGTGGATCTGAAACTGCTGGGGAACGGGTTCTTCTACCTCTACGACTTCGAATCAGGCCAGATGATGGAGCAGTCGTTCCTGCAGCCCCTGGCCAGGCAAACCCGCATCGAGCCGCGACCAGAGGAGGGGGTGGCGACCTTCCGCAAGGGTGAAGCTGCCGTGCGCATTGCACCTTCCGCTGATGGGCGCACCGTCACTGTAGATGCGCCTGGTGGTATCCGTATCGAGCTTGCTCTGAAAGAAGATCGGGACCCGCTCCGGCTGGTTTGCCCAGCGGGCTACAATGGCTGGGTGTTTACCCGGAAGTCGGCAGGCTTGCCGGTGGAAGGCGAGGTGCGTTGGGGGCACCGGATCTGGCGCTGTGATGATCAGACCCGGGGTTCCATTGACTGGAGTTGTGGCTTCATGCGCCGGGAAACCGCGTGGAACTGGGCCTGCCTGGCGGGCCAGCTCCAGGATGGCCGATCTCTCGGGCTGAACCTGGCCGCCGGGGTCAATGAGACGGGGATGACCGAAAATGCGCTCTGGCTGGATGGGGTTTGCCACAAGCTGGGAGCAGCACAGTTCCGTTTTGACCGCTACCAGCCGGGCAGTGACTGGCATGTGACCACGGAGGATGGCCGGATTGATCTGCATTTCGTCCCGGCCGGTGTCCGCAAGGAAAAACTGAATGCCTTGATACTGGCATCCAACTTCCGGCAGTACGTGGGCACGTTTGATGGAACAGTGACGGATGAGGCTGGCGGGAAAATTCCGGTCAAGGGGCTTCGGGGCCTGATGGAAGACCACTTCGCCCGCTGGTAAATCATGGCCTGCCCGTTATCGGGCAGGCCATGGGGTTTATCGCTCTGGCAGCGTAACGTTCAACTCCAGTACCGAACAGCTTTCGTTGCGATCCACCTCAACCTGAACCATGTCGTCACTGATCTGGACATACTTGCGGATGACCTCGAGCAGTTCCTGCTGAAGCTGGGGCAGGTAATCCGGCTGCTCGCGCTGGCCCCGCTCGTGGGCGACGATGATCTGCAGGCGCTCTTTCGCCACGCTTGCGGTGTTGTTCTTCTTGCCTTTGAAATAATCGAGGAAACTCATCCCTTAGCCCCCCTTGAACATCCGTGAGAAGAAACCCTTTTTCTGGGACGTCATGAAACGGTGTTCCCGTTCCTCACCCAGCAGGCGTGCGACTGCGTCTTCATAGGCCTGGCCGGCATCGCTGTCTTCTTCAAGGATGACGGGCAGACCCTGGTTGGACGCATTCAGTACAATCTGGCTTTCGGGAATGACACCC
Organism: Marinobacter sp.; assembly: GCF_041687235.1. Lineage (GTDB taxonomy): Bacteria > Pseudomonadota > Gammaproteobacteria > Pseudomonadales > Oleiphilaceae > Marinobacter. The sequence continues at coordinate 61,694 of NZ_JAWLCH010000007.1, forward strand.
AGCAGCGGAATGGCGAGGATCTCCTCCACATCCGCTACGGACAGCATCTCGCCCTTTTCAACCCGGGAGGGGTTGTAACGAGTCAGCAGCAGATGCTCCCTGACCGGGTCCTGACCCATCTCGGCGCGGCGGGACTTGCTCTGCAGAATGCCCAGAATGCGGTCGGAATCCCGGACGGAGGATACTTCGGGGTTGGTGACCACAATCGCTTCATCGGCGTAATACAGCGCCATCAGCGCGCCATGCTCAATGCCGGCCGGGGAGTCGCAGACGATGTAATCGAAGGTCTCGGAAAGCTCGTTAATGACCTTCTCGACCCCATCTTTGGTCAGTGCTTCCTTTTCCCGGGTCTGGGAGGCCGGAAGGATATAGAGGGTATCGACCCGCTTGTCGCGGATCAGGGCCTGGTTCAGGGAGGCTTCGCCCTGGATCACGTTGACGAAGTCGTACACCACGCGACGCTCGCAGTTCATGATCAGGTCCAGATTGCGCAGGCCCACGTCAAAATCGATAACCACTGTCTTATGGCCTCGCTTGGCAAGGCCGGTGCTGATCGAGGCGCTGGTGGTGGTTTTGCCAACGCCGCCCTTTCCTGAGGTAACGACAATAATTCTAGCCAAGGTTCTGTTCCTGTTTCTCGGTGGATTCGTCGTGTCTGCCGAATTATCCGGTCAAGTTATTGTATTCAGCTCCAATATCAGGCCTTGTCCAGTGGCGTTACCACCAGCAGGTCGTCCCTGAGCTGGATTTGCACAGCGCTTTTCCAGCCATTGTCCTGAAGATCTTCGGAGATTTTATAGTGTCCCGCGATGGACACAAGCTCTGCCTCCAGGGATTGGCAGAATACTCGCGCGGACTCGGCGCCATGAATGCCGGCCAGCGCCCGTCCCCGCAGGGGGCCGTAAACATGGATGTTGCCTGCCGCAAGTACCTCGGCTCCGGCCTGCACTGGCGCCAGAATGACCAGGTCGCCCTCCGGAGCGTGGACCTGCTGGCCGGAACGCACCGGCTGGGAGATGATCTTGGCCGGGGGTGGGTCGCCGGCAGCGCCCGTCGGGGCAGCAACAACTGCGGTTTCTGCTTCCTCCGCAGCTGCCTGTTCGGCTTCATGGGCGCGATCCCGCTGGCCGTTGCCCGGCAGCAAGGCCAGTGCGGCCCCCCGGGCCAGGCGTCGCTGGTCGTCAGTGCCTCCCCGAACGCCGATCACGTGGATGTGGTTGCGCCGACAGGTACCGATGATCTTGAAAAAATCCAGTTCGCTGTCCAGCCCCTGGTATTTCTCCAGACTGATGATCAGCGGAATATCCTTGAAGAACCCGGGGGCCTGGCTGATCTTGTCCCGTAAAACCTCTTCGAACTCGCCGTCGTCAAAGTAGTAGAGCTCCAGGGCGGTCATGGACACGCTGGCGCTTTTTAGCTGAAAACCCTGTTTTACCCCGGAGGTGGCGGTATCGCTCATGAAGGCGTCTCTTCCCTGGTCATGTTGTCGGTTGGGTTCGGGCGTTGGCGAAGTGGCACGCCTTCGAATCGGATGCCTGACCACCCGGTGCTGATAAACTGGCGGATATTGCCATGGCTCTCGCCGGTCGGGTCGTCCAGAACCTGCTGATAGTGTTCGGCAAACAGTTTGAGGGTGTCGACTTCACTCAGGTTGCAGTACTGGCCAAGGCCAAAGATCCGGCAAGACCCGGCATTCTCACCCTCCGCGTTTACCAGCGGCCCGTTCCGGAAGCTGCAGGGCTGGTATTCAAAGTGTTGTTCGATCAGGGTCAGCGAGTCTTTGAAGCTGGCATGGCCAGCGTCCAGGGATGCCAGATGGATCCTTACGGCATCGTTTATGGTCATTATTTGTGTTCCTGCTTGGGGCCTTTCTGATAGAGGGCTTTCCAGTCCTCATAGGGCATGCCGTAGATCTCCTCCCGGGCCTGCGGATCGGAAATCTCGAACCCCCGTTCATCCGCCTCCGCCCGATACCATTTGGACAGACAATTACGGCAGAAGCCTGCCAGGTTCATCATGTCGATGTTCTGCACTTCGGTGTTATCGCGCAGGTGCTTGACCAGTCGGCGAAAGGCCGCGGCTTCAATTTCGGTGCGTTCTGCTTCGGGAATCGGGTTGCTCATGATGGCCTCGCAATGGTTGGTGCGCCGGTTGATAGGGTTCCTGACATTCTCTGCATGTTAGCTTAAGATACAAGGCTGTATAAATGTACAGAAAGTCGACGCGAGCTCCCTGATTATGCCACAACGCAAGATCATCCATGTGGATTGTGACTGCTTCTACGCGGCGGTGGAGATGCGGGACGATCCCAGCCTTCGGGATGTGCCGCTGGCCGTGGGTGGCGATGGCGGACGGGGCGTGGTAACCACCTGCAATTACAAGGCCCGTGCGTACGGCGTGCGTTCGGCGATGCCCGGCAGCGAGGCGCGCCGGCTTTGCCCGGGGCTGGTGACGGTGCCGCCGGATATGGGGCGGTACCGGGCGGTGTCACAGCAGGTGATGGCCATTCTCCGGGAACTGACGGACCTGGTGGAGCCTCTTTCCCTGGACGAGGCCTTTCTTGATGTCTCTGATGTGACCGAGCACAAGGGCAGTGCCACCCTGATGGCTCGCCACCTTCGGGAGCGGGTGCGCCAGGAAGTGGGCATCACCATTTCCGCCGGGGTCGCGCCCAACAAGTTTCTTGCCAAGATTGCCAGTGACTGGGAAAAGCCGGACGGACTGTTTGTGATTCGCCCGGAGGACGTTGAGGACTTTGTGCAGGGATTGCCGGTTGAGAAGCTGTTCGGGGTCGGGCAGGTAACGGCCTCGAAACTGCACGCACTTGGGGTCAAAACCTGCGGCGACATGCAGGTGCTTGGGGCCGATGTTCTGATCGAGCGGTTTGGCAAACAGGGCTATCGCCTCCATGAGATGGCCCACGGTCGGGATGACCGGGCGGTGGTGGTGTCGCGGATCGCCAAGTCGGTCAGCGTCGAACGAACCTTTTCCCAGGATTTGCCGGACATGGCCGCGTGCGAGACCGTCATGGCCTCATTGGTTGCGGATCTCAATCTTCGCCTGTCGCGCAAGGCCCGTCGGAAACCGATCCACAAGCTCTTTATCAAGATCCGCTACAGCGATTTTTCAACCCATACCCTGGAGCGGGTCCGGGAACAGGTTAAAGAGCCCACTCTGGAAGATTATCTGCCGCTGCTTGCCGAACTGGTGACCAACCGGGAGCGACCGGTACGATTGCTGGGGCTGGGTGTGCGTTTTCGTAACGATGACGCCCCTGTTACCCAACTGCGGCTGTTTGACTAGCGTTCAGGCGGCATCCATGAAAAGCGTGATGAAGTCGGCGTACAGCCAGGCCATGGCGACATAACCCATCAGACCACCGATCAGAGCCCCTGCGGCGACGTCGCTGGGGTAGTGCAGCCCGAGAACAACCCGCGATGCGGCAACACTGAGGGTAAATGGGAGCACCAGAAGCGCCAGTGCCGGTTCGGCTACCGTCAGCATCACCTGAAAGCAGACGGCGTGGAGGGTGTGCCCCGAGGGGAAGCTGTAGCGATCCAGTGGTGGCGTGCCACAGTTGATGGCGGGAAAGGAAATAAAGGGGCGTTCCCGGATAAGCCAGCGCTTCAACAGCTTGTAGCTGATCGTGCAGGTGAGTCCGGTCAGCGCCATGAGCAGAGCCAGGCCAGGTCCGGATTCGGTATGGATAAAGGGAACAGACAGAATCAGGGCGTACCAGAACCAGCCGTCTCCCAGGCGGCTGACCAGCCGAAAGTAGCTCAGAGCTGGCCGGAAACGAACGGCGCGGTTGATAGACTGGCAGAAAGCGACTTCCCGCTGGTCTGCCAGTTCAAAGAAGCGAGACGCTTTGCTTGTTGATGGCATGGTATCCGGCCTTTGCGGTTTGGTTGAAAACCAGTTGTTCAAACTGTTCAATCTGCGAGTTCCAGCTCTGTTCCAGGGCGTCCAGTCTGGCCTGGGCCCGGACCCGGTTCAGCAGGGTTGGTTGGTCAGCCAGTCGGAGCGCGCTGTCAACATAGGCTTCGTCCTGATCCAGAGGTACCTTCATGCCATTTTCCTCGTGGCGGATGTGTTCCGCTGCCGCTGCGTCATCAAAGCTGACGACCCCCAGGCCGCTGGCCATGGCTTCCAGGACTACGTTGCCGAAGGTATCGGTCTTGCTTGGAAACAGGAAAAGGTCCCCGGAGGCAAAATGCCGGGCCAGATCGTCGCCGCGCCGGGTGCCGCAGAAAATGTAATCCGGGTGGCGCTCCGCCAGTTGGCGTCGGAGCGGGCCGTCTCCAACCAGGATAAATCTGGCCTGGGGGTGGAGCCCCCGGATTCGCTCGAAGCAGGCAACTGCCATACGGAGGTTTTTCTCCGGCGCCAGTCTGCCCACATAGAGAATGGCGCGGTCGTTGGCCTGCAAGCCCCAGGATGCCCGTAATGCGTTATCCCGCTTGTGGGGTGTGAAGCGGTGGCAGTCCACGCCCCGGCTCCAGAGTCCCGTCGCCGGAATCCCCATGGTATGGACCGTCTGTTCCATTTTCCGGGTTGGCACCAGCGTGATGGCGGTGCGATTGTGGAACCAGCGGCCGTAGAGACACAGTAGCCGTTCCAGCATGCCGACGCCGTAGTATCGGCTGTAACTGTGAAAATTGGTGTGGAAGCCGGAACTCACTGGCACCCCCATGTGCCGGGCGGCAGAAGTGGCAGCAACACCCAGCGGGCCCTGTGTGGCAACATAGACCGCATCCGGGCGGTCGGAGGCCAGGAGTTTTTTCAGATGTCTGGTCCGGGCCATACCGAAGCGAAGGTCGGCGTAGCCCGGCAAAGGTAGCCCGGTTACGACGTGCTCCCGGGTGAACAGTGCCTCGCCAGCGCTGGCGAAATCGCCTTTGCGCTCATGTTGCTGTCGCGGCCGTATAACCGTCACCCGGTGCCCACGTTGCATCAGCCCCTGGCAAAGATGCCGAAGTGTGTTTGCCACCCCATTGATTTCAGGCGGAAAAGTCTCCGAAACAATGGTAATGTGTTGTTGGCGCCGGTTGGCCTGCATGGTCTCGGTCACGGTGTTTCCTGTGCTTCCTTTGACATGCTTCTACTATGGAAAGCTGGCATGACAGTTATGCGACACTCCCGTGACATTCCCTTTACCCGTTAACCGAACCGAATCGGAGAGGATATGCAAACGCGAAAGCTTGGAAAGACGGATCTGGACGTTTCCCTGATTTGCCTGGGTACCATGACCTGGGGCGAGCAGAACACCGAAAGGGACGCCTTTGAGCAACTGGATTACGCGGTAAACGAAGGCATCAACTTTATTGATGCCGCGGAAATGTACCCGGTGCCACCGCGGGCGGAGACCCAGGGGCTGACCGAAACCTACCTGGGGAACTGGCTGGCCAGTCGGGGCAAGCGCGACGACCTGGTGATTGCTTCCAAAGTGGCGGGGCCGGGCAATGGGCTGAAGTACCTGCGCAATGGTCCGCGCCTGACCCGCGATCACATCCTGGAAGCCTGTGACGCCAGTCTGAAACGTCTGCGGACTGATTACATTGATCTGTACCAGGTGCACTGGCCGGATCGCAGCACCAACTTCTTTGGCAAGCTCGGCTATGAGCACAACCCTGATGAGGCCTTCACGCCCATTGAGGAGACATTGGAGGCCCTGGATGAACTGGTACGGTCCGGCAAGGTCCGGCACATCGGGCTGTCCAATGAAACCCCCTGGGGCACCATGGAATACCTTCGTCTGGCCGGCGAAAAGGACTGGCCCAGGGTGGCGAGTATCCAGAATCCCTATAACCTGCTGAACCGTTCGTTCGAAGTGGGCATGGCGGAGATTGCCCACCGGGAGCAGGCCGGTTTGTTGGCCTATTCGCCACTGGCGTTTGGCATGCTGTCTGGCAAATACCTGGGGGGCAAGTGGCCGGAAAAGGCCAGAATGACCCTGTACGAGCGTTTCAGCCGTTACACCAGTGGCCGCGGTATGGATGCCACCCGTGCGTACGTTGAACTGGCCCAGCAAAACGGATTGTCTCCGGTCCAGATGGCGCTGGCTTATGTGAACAGCCGCAGCTTTGTAACCAGCAATATCATCGGTGCGACCTCCATGGAACAATTACGGGAAAACATCGGATCCGCCCAGGTTAACCTGAGCCCCGCAGTGCTGGAGGCCATTGAGGCCATTCATCAGGAATTCACCTATCCCTGCCCCTGAGGCTGCAGGATCCCCGGCTGGCATCTTCGGTCAACTGGCGCTGACCGAAGATGCTGTTACAGTCTGAAATATTGGGGATCATAAATTGACAAAAACAGGCTGATCCTGTGACAAAAAGTCGGCGCCTTTGTGTGCAGATTCACATCTTTCCGGCCCTCAATCATTAGACTTAAGCCTAAGGTATCCGTAGACTCCCGTCCCGGAAAAAAAGGTCTCAGGCAGTGTCATGATTATTCGCATCTTCGTCGCATTACTCGCTCTCAATTTAGTGGCTTTCGTCGTTCGCGCCGAAGCGTCCGGGCGCGTGTTTGAAGAGGTGGAGAGTACGACGACCAGTGAGCAGATCTTCGAGATGCAGGAGCGAGTTTCCGGAGACTATGAAGAAGACAGCTCCGAGGCATTCACCGAAATCGGCTCTCGCCTGCTGAGTCTTTCACTGACCCGGTCGAAGAGCTCCGGCAAGCACTATGCGTCGGATCCGGCCCAGGCGGATCACGGTATTGCCCTCCTCAACGAGGGAGCCTGCCTGAATCTGAAGTGGAACTTCTGAAAGCTCCGCACCTTTTTTACATCCCCGTATTGCTTCAAACCCCAGAATCATGATCTGGCGCATTGTCTGCGTCCGGTGCTCGTGTGATCATCCCCGTTAGCATGCTGATTGGCCAATAAGGAGCTTGGTAATGGCGGGTGAAAGAGGGCAGTTATCGAATGATGTAAACGCCTGTGTTGATGAGGTGATTCGTCGGGTTGGCAAGGACATCACGCTCGGGTTGCCGCTCGGACTGGGGAAGCCGGTCCGGTTTGTGAACGCACTTTACCAGCGGGCCAAGGACGATCCGGAGATTCGCCTGCACATTGTCACGGCACTGTCGCTGTTGGCGCCAAAAGGCGGATCCTCGCTGGAGCAACGATTCATGGAGCCGTTTGTCGAGCGGCTGTACGGGCGAATCCCTGAGTTGGCCTATGCCCGGGATGTATCGGCCAATCGCCTCCCACAGAATGTCCAGGTCTCCGAATTCTTCTTCAAGGCCGGGAGTTACCTGAACAATCGCTCCCAGCAGCGACATTACGTTTGCACCAACTACACCCATGCCGTTCGCGACCTCATGGCTGTGGGCGTCAATGTCGTCGCCCAGATGGTGGCACCGGGCGAGGCCCATGGGCAGCCGGGGCAAGTCAGTCTGAGTTGTAACCCGGATCTGACCCTGGACCTGATTCCGCTGCTTCGGGAGCGGGAAGCGGCGGGAACACCAGTTGCCCTGGTGGCCGAGATGAATCAGAACCTTCCCTGGTTCGGGCACCACGCAGCCATCGAGGCCGACCGGTTCGATGTTGTGCTCGATCACCCCGCCAGTGATTACCCGCTTTTCTCTGCACCTCAGATGTCAGTCAGCCCGGAAGATCACATGATCGGGTTCTACGCCAGCACCCTGCTGAAAGACGGTGGCACGCTTCAGGTTGGAATTGGGTCCCTGGGTGCTGCGCTGGTCCATAGCGCCATACTTCGGCACAGTCACAACGATGCCTGGCGGAAGGTGTTTGATCACCTCAAGGTTGATCAGAATTTTCCTGTGGTTGCCGAGTATGGCGGAACCGGCCCCTTCGAGCAGGGGCTTTATGGTTGCAGTGAGATGATGGTCGATGGCTTCCTGTATCTGATGCAGGAAGGCATCCTCAGCCGCGAGGTCTATGATCATGCCGGTCTGCAGGCACTGATCAACCGGGGAGATATCACCAGTGATGTGTCTGTCGCTACCCTCGATGTCCTGCGTCGGGAAAAGCTGATCGATAGCCCGCTAAGGGCACGGGATGTGAATTGGCTGGTCCGGCATGGAATCTTCAGGCAGTCCGTCGAGTTCAAGGGCGGCCGGCTGAGGGTTGGTGATCAGTCCGTTGATGGCGACCTGGACAGTCCTGAAGCCCGGGAGGCCATTGAAACGCTGATTCTCGGGGACCGTCTCACCGGCGGTATTGCCATGCATGGCGGCTTCTACGTCGGGCCCGAGCGGTTCTACCAGTTCCTCAGGGAGCTGACCGACGAGCAGCGCGCGAAAATCTGCATGACCAGCGTGAACTTCATCAACCACCTGTACGATCACCGGTTTGGCGACCAGAAACTGAAAGCCGCTCAACGGGCCCATGGCCGCTTTATCAATTCGGCAATGATGTACACCCTGAATGGCGCCGGGGTATCGGATGGTCTTGATGATGGCCGGGTGGTCAGTGGCGTGGGCGGACAGTACAACTTCGTTGCCATGGCCCATGAGTTGCCCGGCGCCCGCTCCATTCTGTCGCTGCGCAGTACGCGCTCATCCCATGGCAAGGTGCTCTCCAACATTGTGTTCAACTATGGTCATTGCACTATTCCCCGCCATTTGCGGGATATTGTAATCACGGAATATGGCATTGCCGACCTGCGGGGACAGTCCGACGAGCAGGTCTTCCTGCGGTTGATCCGTATCGCTGATTCCAGATTCCAGCAGGAGCTTCTGAAGAAAGCCCAGAAGGCGGGCAAGGTGGATCCCGCCTTCAAGTTGCCTTCAGAGTGGTGTAACAACACTCCGGCAGCAATCCGACGTGCGGTCGCGGTGAGCGGAGACGCCGGTTTGTTCCCGCCATTCCCGTTTGGCAGGGACTTTACCGATGAGGAACTGACGTTGGGGAAAGCCCTTAAGGGGCTCAAGGCCGCAACCGCTACTCGCCGTGGTAAACTGTCGACGCTGTTACAGGCCCTTCGGGCGCGGGATGACGAAGATCGATACGGAGCCCTGCTTGAGCGCATGGGCCTGTCGAGTCCTTCAGGATTGCGGGCCAAGCTGGACCAGCGCCTGGTTATCCATGGCCTGCAGCAGCTCGAATCACCACCGGATACAGGAAACTCGAAAACCTGATGACAGCTTCACAAACAAGACCCGACGTTTTTACCGTTCACTATGTGCTGAAGAACAAGATCGGCGAGCTGGTTGATACTTCCGAGGGCAGTGAGCCTCTGCATTTTGTCTACGGCAGTCCCGAGATTATTGAAGGGATCCAGCAGGCGGTGAAGGACCGCAATGTGGGCGATTGCCTGGAAGTTACAGTGCCGCCGGCCATGGCATACGGCGAACACAAACCGGAGCTGGTGCGAAAGGTGCCGCGCTCATTGTTCGAAGGCATTGAGAACCTGCAGGTAGGTATGAAGTTCCAGACCAATACGGGCGATGAAGCGCAGGTTGTTCAGGTTGTCGGCATTGACGGTAATCTGGTCAGGGTAGATGCCAATCACCCGCTGGCGGGCTTTACCCTGTACTTTGATCTGGAGATTGTCGGGCGCCGTGAAGCGACGGAAGATGAGGTAGCTCAGGGCCGTCCTCTGTTCTGAGGCGTTCTTTTGTCCGCTGGTCCAGCTCGCCCCGATGAATGCGAGTGAGGCCGTCGAGCACGGTGTCCCTGAGTCTGGCAGCGATCTCGCCGGTCGGGGTTTCAGCGGAGGCAATTACGGGCGTGTGGAAGATAACGTCGACCCGGGCAGAGGGTTGCCTGAGCATTCGCAGCAGGTGGCTGTGGAACTCGTCATCCCCAATGAACGGTGCGAGATGGTCTGGTCGCCCCGCTCTCCGATAACCAATGGTAACTGGCTGAATCGGCGTGTTGCTTTCCGGTGCCGCCTTCAGAAGCAGGCCGTGGAAAGGCAGTACGGTCAGCCCGGCACTGGTTGTGCCTTCCGGGTAAACCAGGACATTTTCTCCCGATTGCAGGTTCTCGATTATCTGGTCGCGGACGCGGCGGGCCTGGCCGCCCCCGCGCCGAATGAACAGCGTGCCTGCCTGACGTGCCAGCCAGCCAATGACCGGCCACCGACCGACTTCTGCCTTTGACAGGAACCGGATCGGCGCCAGGCTTCCCAGAATCGGGATATCTGACCAACTGATGTGGTTACTGACAAACAGAACTGTGCTATCTGCGGGGGCGCCGTGCTGGTGTATATCCAGTCCCAGGCACCGGCAGGCCCACCGGAAGCAGAATCGGGCCCAGGGTGTCCGATCAATGGCTTTGCGGGTAACCACTTCAGTGATCCGCAAACCGGCGGCCAGCATCGTGGTGGCTGCCAGAAAAGCCATAAAGGCGGTGACGCGAACGCCAAGTCTCAGCCAGCTCATCCCCGACCTCCCGGGTTTCAGGACGCAGTGCGCATGAAGTGTCGGCTGTAGCGGCCAGCCAGTTTGCTGACTTCCAGCAGAACCAGCAAATCTGCACAGCGGAAATCCGGGTCCCAGCATGGCTCACCGCAGACCCGTGCGCCGAGGCGCATATACGCGCGGATAAGAGCGGGCACATCGACCGGGCGATCGTTGTCCCGCGTGTGGGTCAGGTGCGGCATTTCCCGGAGCGGCTTGACCAGAAAGGCCGGCTCCGCCAGATACTCGTTCTGGAGGTGGCGGGCAATACGCCAGGCCTTCAGGCCACCGTCAGACATACTTATGCTGGCGCAGCCGATCATGTAGTCCACACCCCGTTCAATCAGGTATTCCGCAACCGCAGACCAGAGCAGGCTGATGGTGGCGCCGTTGCGGTAGTCCGGATGGACGCAGGTGCGTCCCAGTTCGGCGATGGTCCCGGGCAGTTTTTCCAGGGCTTGCAGGTCGAACTCGCCAGCCGAATAGAAGCCGCCAACTGAGTTTGTGTTGGCCTGATGAAGAATGCGGGTCGTTGCAACCAGTTCGCCGGAATCCAGGTCGGTCACAATCAGGTGGTCACACACGGTGTCGAACTCGTCGGCGTCGATACCCGGCGTCTGCGCACCCAGGTCACTTCCATACTCTTCCGAGAATACCCGATAACGCAGTCGCTGCGCGGCTTCTACCCGTTCCGGGCACCGGGTCATGTCGGTTTTCAGGCGGCGGGCACTACGGCGGGCTTTCGCGGTTTGTGTGGTCATGGCGTGGTCTCTTTTGTTTCCATTTCCCGACAAGCCTATGAAGCCGGTGTGACACATCGGTGACCAGAAGGTGACGTGTCCGTGACATTCAGGGGTGAAAAGACTGCCACGGGACCTGTGTCACAGGGTGTAACGAAGCAGCGGTTCCATGTATATTTCTGAATAGCATGTATAATTGCTGTTACAGCAGGTTGCCTGTATTGTCAGGTACACAGAATGACCTGAAACCGGAATAACAAAACCAGAGATGGATGGCGTGGAACAGACAAACGAAAGTTGGCGAATTCTGATTGTCGAAGACGACGAGCGGTTGGCTGAGTTAACCCGTGAGTATCTTGAAACCAACGGGTTGACCGTCTCCCTGGAAACTCACGGTGGTCCTGCGGTAGAGCGGATCCGGAACGAGCAGCCGGATCTGGTGGTGCTGGATCTGATGTTGCCGGGGGAAGACGGTCTATCCATCTGCCGTCGGGTGCGTCCCTTTTATTCCGGCCCGATCATCATGTTGACAGCCCGCACCGATGACCTGGACCAGGTTCTTGGTCTTGAGATGGGGGCAGACGACTACATCGGCAAACCGGTCAAACCCAGGGTGCTGCTTGCCCGGATCCGCGCCATGTTGCGCCGGGTCACCGAGACGAGCCAGGGTTCTGCTGACGAATCCGGTGGCGAGGAGCCGGTGCGTCTTCAGTTCAACGATCTGGTTGTTGACCGTTCCATGCGCGAAGCCTGGTTGAATGATGAGAGCATTGACCTGACCAGTGCCGAGTTTGATCTCCTGTGGCTACTGGCAAGTAACGCAGGCCGCGTTCTCAGTCGTGAAGAAATTTTTACCGCTCTGCGCGGTATTGAGTACGACGGTCAGGACCGGTCTATTGATGTCAGGGTGTCCCGGATTCGCCCCAAGATCGGTGATGACCCCATCCATCCAAGGCGCATTAAGACCGTTCGCAGTAAAGGCTACCTGTTTGTAAAGGAAGCCTGACGATTCAGTCTCTGGAGCCGGTGCGCCACCCGCAGGCACACCGGTATTCCATGCCAGGGTTGGTATCATGCCCCTGAAGTTCTTCCTCAAGCTTTATGTCCGCCTCGCCGGCCTGACCGCGCTGGTTGTCCTGATATGCGTCGTCCTGTTTGCCGGAATCAATGCCGTGCGTTCTCAGTTCTGGCACGAGCGCTTTCCCGAGCCACTGATGCGCTGGCTGGCCGCAGCGCCTGCGCCAGCGGAGCAGTATCACTGGTTGAGCTCAACCGTTGATCTCCGCGTTGGTGCTGCTTCCCAGTTCGACCTTTCTCCGGTTGCCCTGGAACGGCTGGGATACGGCCAGGTGGTTGGAATCGAGAGTGGCGTGGGGTACCGGGTCCTGGTATCAGGACTTTCCGGAGAAATGCTGCAGCTGCGTCTGAGTGAGCCCTACCGGGATGTGTCAGAAACCATCGGGTTGATATTCAGGTGGCACCTTGATTCAGCTTCGACGGAAGATCGCCAGAATGTCGCTTCGCAAATGGCACGGTCCCTCCAGGTTGAGATTCATCCGCTTAATGATGCCGCCCTGCTGCCGGATTCTGATGTTCTGGATCAGGTTGCCGAGCGGGGCCTGGCCTTCTACACCAACGAATCAGACGGTTGTGGCCGCGTAATCGTGCAGCTTTCCGATGGCGAACTGTTCCGGATTGATATGCCGGCTTCTTTCAATGCCTGGGCCTGGCCGGTTGTTCTGCTGCTGGTGCTGGTATTGGGCGGCGTGTTGGCTGTTGCCCTGTTTCTTGCGCTCCGGGAGGTCGACAACAACCTCAGAACGGTTGAGTCGGTAGCGGTCCGTATCGCCCGTGGCGAGATGAGTGCCCGGGTCCAGGCCGGCGAAGGGACGCTGGTTTCCCGTTTGGCCTCATCCTTCAATGGAATGGCTGAACACATCCAGCGATTGGTGCAGGTGCAACGGGAAATGATTCATGCCGTCTCCCATGAATTGCGCACCCCCGTTGCCCGGATCCGGTTTGGTGTCCAGATGATCGAGGACTGCCAGGATGAAGCCGGACTTCAGAAGCAGCTGGACGGCATTGATGGCGATATTCAGGAACTGGACGAACTGATCGACGAGATTCTTACCTACGCCCGGCTGGAGCAGGGTGGCCCGGTGTTTTCCCTGCAGGAAACGTCGGTGACGGACATTGTCCGCCAGGTGGTTTCCGAGCAACAGATGGTTCGGTCTGAACTGAGTATTGAAGGAAATATTGATGAGGTCTCCGAACGTTGGGCGTTGTCGGATGTGGAACCCCGATACCTTCATCGGGCGATTCAGAACCTGGTTGGCAATGCCGGCCGCTACGCGGCCGGCAAAGTGCTGGTGAGTTGTCATTTTGACGAGGATAACTGCCGCATTGACGTTGAGGATGATGGCCCGGGCATTCCAGAAGACGACTGGGAGAAAGTGTTTACCGCGTTTGCCCGTCTCGACGACAGTCGCACCCGAACCTCCGGCGGCTATGGTCTCGGTTTGTCTATCGTCCGCCGGATTCTGTACTGGCATGGTGGCCATGCCTTTGTCAGCAAGAGCGACATGCTTGGAGGCGCAAAATTCAGTCTGGTCTGGCCGAGGAAAAAGCCGGTGGACTCCGTTGTGTGAAACAGGCCTCATCACCTCACCTGATGTAACAAAGGGGCTACACAAGCACTACGGAAGTTTTTTACGGCCCGGTCAATAATGCAAAGCGTAAGGGATGACTTTTGAGGTTGTAGTTCTTACGAACTTTCCTTGTTTCATTCGTCATTTGAGGGCCGGTTTTCCGGCCCTTTTTTTATGCCTGCTTCCAAATTCCGGATCGATCACTCTTTCCCGGCTTCTCTGCTGTTAGAATTTCAGGAAACAACAGGAGGCCGTTCATGACCCGTTATCTGCTCGCCATTGATCAGGGCACAACCAGTTCCCGCGCTATTGTTTTCGACCACACGGGGAACAGCGTCGCCACTGATCAGCAAGAGTTCCACCAGTATTTCCCGAAAGACGGCTGGGTAGAACATGATGCCCGTGAAATCTGGGACAGCACCCTGGCGGTGTGCCGGGGCGCTCTCGACAAGGCCGGAGTGGAGGCAGGAGACCTGGCCGGCATTGGTATCACCAATCAGCGGGAAACGACCGTGATCTGGGATCGGGCGACTGGTGAGCCTGTCTACCATGCCATTGTCTGGCAGGACCGCCGTACCGCGTCCTGGTGTACCAAGCTGAAATCCGACGGGCATGAAGACACAGTTGTTGAGCGCACCGGCCTGCTCATCGATCCTTATTTTTCTGCGACAAAGATCGCCTGGATTCTGGACAACGTAGACGGCGCCCGCAGCCGGGCCGAAGCCGGTGAGCTGGCTTTTGGGACGGTGGACAGCTGGTTGCTGTGGAACCTTACCGGCGGCAAATCTCACTGCACGGACGCCACCAATGCGTCAAGAACGGCGCTTTTCAACATACATGAGCAGGATTGGGATGACGAGCTTCTGACCCTGTTCCGTGTTCCTCGGGCGCTGTTGCCTGAGGTCCTGGACAGTGCCGCAGATTACGGCACCTCCGAAGCCCGGTGGTTGGGCAGTGCCGTCATGATTGCCGGAATTGCCGGCGATCAGCATGCCGCCCTGGTGGGCCAGGCCTGTTTCCGTCCGGGCATGGCAAAGAGTACCTATGGCACGGGCTGTTTTCTTATGCTCAACACTGGCGATCAGGCAGTTCGGTCAGAGAACCGGTTGTTGACGACCATGGCCTATCGCCTCAATGGCAAACCGTGTTACGCAGTGGAGGGCAGTATTTTTGTTGCCGGCGCGGCCATGCAGTGGTTGCGGGACGGGCTTAAGCTGATTGCCCATGCCAACGAGTCCGCGGCCCACGCTGAGGCAGTGGGTGTTGATAATCCGGTGTATCTGGTGCCAGCGTTTACCGGTCTGGGCGCGCCTCACTGGGACCCCCATGCTCGCGGTGCCATTATGGGCCTGACCCGGGACACGGGAATTGGTGAAATCGTGACCGCCGGCCTGCAATCGGTCTGCTATCAGACCAAGGACCTGGTGCGCGCGATACAGAACGACGGTGCCCGGCTTGAGTCCCTGAGAGTGGATGGCGGTATGGTGGTGAACGACTGGGTCATGCAGTTCCTGGCCGACATTCTGAATGTCACCGTGGACCGGCCCCGGGTCACAGAAACGACGGCCCTCGGCGCGGCGTATCTTGCCGGGCTTCAGACAGGTGTTTTCGAGAGTCTTGAGCAGATCTCCGGGCTGTGGGAGTGTGAGCGCCAGTTTCACCCGGAAATGCGTCCGGCTCTGCGGGAGTCTCTCTACGCCGGCTGGCTGGATGCCGTTGAGCGGGTGTGCAACAACTAGCTGTCGGGATCAGGCGGTGCGCTCGAAGGCGATCAGGTGATCCGCCTCTACCCGCACCGGAACGTGTTCGCCGAGGTTAAAGTCCAGGTGACTCCGGAAGAGGGCTTCGAACTCCGTGTCTTCTGAGCACCGAAAGCGGTACAGGGTTGAGGTGCCGGCAAACGTCTTTTCAACGACTTTCGGCCGCAGGTCCGAGTTCGGGTCATGAACAATGTCATCCGGCCGGATCAGGACGTCTACAAGAGTGCCGGGCTCCCACCGGTAGGCCCGGTTGCCATGAATGACGCCCAGTTCGGATTCAATGATATCCGGCCCCAGAGCTGTGCCGGGGACGAAGCCTCCCTGGCCCACAAAGCTGGCGACGAAACGGTTTGCCGGCTCATGGTACAGATTGTAGGGCACGTCCCACTGCTGGATCCTGCCGTCTCGTAACACGGCGACCTGATCACACATGGCAAACGCTTCCTGCTGGTCGTGGGTCACAAGGATAGCGCTGATGCCCAGAGTCTTGAGGATCTCGCGAACGTCCAGGCTCAGGCGGCGGCGCAGGTCGGCGTCCAGGTTGGAAAATGGCTCATCCAGCAGGATCAGTGTGGGTTCCGGCGCCAGGGCGCGAGCCAGGGCAACTCGCT
Source organism: Marinobacter sp. (assembly GCF_041687235.1). GTDB lineage: Bacteria > Pseudomonadota > Gammaproteobacteria > Pseudomonadales > Oleiphilaceae > Marinobacter. The sequence continues at coordinate 77,833 of NZ_JAWLCH010000007.1, forward strand.
GCTGCTGACCGCCGGAAAGTTCATGGGGATAGGCGTCAGCCAGGTCCTGCAGGTGGACGACATTAAGCAGTTCCATGACTTTCTGACGCTTTTCCGTCTTGTTCAGATTACGCAGGCCAAACCCGACGTTGTCGGCGATGGTCAGGTGCGGAAACAGGGCGTAGTCCTGAAATACCATGCCGATCCGGCGCTTCTCGGGGGGCAGCGTGCGCCCGGGCAGACTAATGGCCTGGGACTGGAGGCGGATCTCACCACCGCTCAGCGGGAGGAACCCTGCCAGGGCGCGCAGAATGGTGCTTTTGCCGCAGCCGCTTGGGCCAAGCAGGCAGCCGATGTCGCCGTGGCTCAACGCAAAATTGACATCCTTGACCACGGAATCCCCGCCGTAGCCGCAGGACAGGTTGTTGACCTCAAGCAGCCAGTCTGCCGGAGATTGCGTGGTTGTGGTCATGAAGTCAGTCCAGACGGTTCAGGATAAGAAACTCAAGCAGGGCTTTCTGTGCGTGCAGGCGGTTCTCTGCCTCGTGCCAGACCACGGAAGCGGGATGCTCCATCATGTCTGCCGAGATTTCCTCGCCCCGGTGTGCAGGCAGGCAGTGCATGAACAGTGCATCCTTGTCGGCGACAGCCAGCAGTTCCGGGTTGATCTGGTAACCACTGAACGCTTTTTCCCGGGCTTTCTGTTCATCTTCCTGGCCCATGGAGGCCCATACATCGGTTACCAGAAGCTGGGCGTTGCGGGCCGCCTCGGCCGGATCCCGGAACACGTTGACCCGGTCTCCGTGGGCCTTGAGCAATGACTCGGCTGGTTCGTAGCCTTCGGGGCAGGCAATGTTCAGGTTAAAATCAAACTGCGCGGCGGCATTGATGTAGGAATGACACATATTGTTGCCGTCGCCGATCCAGGCCACGGTGGCGCCACGAATGCTGCCGCGGTGTTCGCGGTAGGTCTGCATGTCGGCCAGCAGCTGGCAGGGATGAAAGTCATCGGTCAGGGCATTGATCACAGGCACACGGGAGGCGGCGGCGAAGCGCTCCACCGTCTCATGGGCGAAGGTGCGAATCATCACCGCATCGACCATGCTGGAGATCACGATGGCAGAGTCCTCAATGGGCTCGCCCCGGCCTAGTTGGGTATCCCGGGGTGACAGGAACATGGCGGATCCCCCGAGCTGGGCCATGCCGGCTTCAAAGGAAACCCGGGTGCGCGTGGACGACTTCTCGAAGATCATCGCCAGCACACGATTTTTCAGGGAGTCCCGAACCTTGCCTTGCCGCCATTCGTTGCGCAATGCAGTGGCGTGATCAACCAGGCTTTCCAGCTCGGTGGTCGTCATGTCATTCAATGTCAGAAAATGTCTTGCCGCCATGAAATGGCCCTTATCTCAACGAACCCCGCGGCTGGCGGGATTGCCTGAACGTTGGCTGAAAAAATGGGGGATCAAGTCTAGCCCTTCGGGGCAGGTATGACAACGCCGTAACCTGGCTGGAACCGCTGTCGTTGCGCAAGGTCAAATCACGGTGTTTGGTGAGGGGTTCGGCACCCGTGTACAATAGCGGCAAGAAAATTGCCATGTGGCAAGACTGTTCCAACAGAGGTGAATGTTCATGGACATCAATGAAACCATTAAAAGCCAGCTCGACGAGAACCCGATCATTCTGTACATGAAGGGTAGTCCCCAGGCGCCACAGTGTGGCTTCTCCGCCAAGACCGTGCAGGCTCTGATGGCCTGTGGCGAGCGCTTTGCTTTTGTGAACATCCTGGACAACCAGGAGCTTCGCGAGGCCCTGAAGGTTTACTCCAGCTGGCCGACCTATCCGCAGCTCTACATTAATGGTGAGCTTGTGGGCGGTTGTGACATTATTCTGGAAATGTCCGAGAGTGGTGAGCTGGCCAAGCTGGTCAAAGAAGCGGCGAAGCAAGCGGAAGCCTGATACCGTTGTCCGGTCAGAGCCGCTTCGGGGTGAACAGCAGTTCGACCTCGAAGCGGTTCTGGCTAGCATTACTTTCCGGCGGTTGCGGGTAAGGGCTCGCTGCAAGGGCAGCCCGGTAAGCCGCTTCGTCAATCCTCTCAATGCCTGTCGATTTCAGCACTCTCGCACGAGTGAGGGCGCCATTCCCGAGCAGTTGCAGTTCCACTTCCATGGTGACCGTTTCGGTCAGCTCCCTCATGGCCGGTATTTTCAGATCTTCCAGGCGCCTTGCCAGGTGGACCGCCAGCTTGACCACGTAAGGGTCCATTTCGGCTGGCGACTCGGTGATTCGGGTGATGCTCTGTTCCACATCTTCCGGGTCTTGCTCAGGCTTCTTTCCCTGGCGGGCAGGGGTACTTGTTTGCGTTGGCTCAGTGCTCGGCGACGTGTTGGCCGGCGATTGAGAAGGGGGCGGAGTTTCCGGTGCGCGGGTGGTAACGACTTCGGGTTTCGACGGGGTTGCCGGAGTCACCGGGTCCAGTTCAAAGGGCGGAATCGGAGTGGACTCTTGGCCGGGGTTCCCGGTAGCGCTCGCGACGGTTTCCCGGGCGCCTGGTGAAACCAGCTCAAAACGCACACTCTCCCTGTGAGCTTCCGCCTGTTCTTCCAGTGGCGTTGGTACGCCCGAGAGAATGAGAGTGTGAATGAATAGAGCCAGGGATAGTGAAAGCCCTAGCCGGTAGGTGGCCGGCAGGGCATTGATACCGCTTTTGTCGGGCATTGGTGTCAGGCGGTTTTGCTCCGCAGGGTGCCAACCACCGCATCCAGAGCCCTATCGATCAGTGCGCCTTGCTCAAGAAGGGTCAGCCTGCCCCGACGCATTTCATGGGCCAGTTCGATCCGGGTTTTTTCGATGACCTTCAGGCCCATACGGTTCACAAAGACAAAGCAGTCAGCTTCCTCAATGATGGCGGACAGCTTGCAACGGAAGTTGGCGCCGTTGACAAGACGGAACTCGACCCAGTTTCCGATCTCGATGCCGTCAATCTGGGCAACGTACTCGGAGATCGCAGCCTCTTCCAGTTCTTGCTGGCGCTCAACGGCGGTCTGGTGAACGGTGGCAATTTCCTCTTCTTCCGGTTCTTCGGGCGAATCCTGGAGCGCCTCAATTGCAGCGTTGGTTCGGAATGCCTCGGCCAGTTGGTGCTTGAGCTGACCCATCATCTCATCCAGTCGGGACGAGTTATAGGAGACTTCTTCCAGCCCCGAGCGCAGTGCCTTGAGAAGCCCAGGTACCACGCGGACCCACTGATCTCTTTCGTCGTCTTCCTGATGGGGGTGCAGGCACCAGATCAGGTCATCGACAACCTTGACGGTGGCGTTCCAGCGATGCTCTACATCGTCCCTCAGGTAGGCCAGGAACATCACACGGCTCCAGCCATTCATCAGAATGTCGTGGATTGATTCCGGCAGCTTGTAACGGGAGACCTTCTGTTTGAGCAGGTTGTCCACCGTTTGCTGGGCGGTCTGGGATTTGATCCGACCCCGCTCCGATTCCCGGGTTCTCTGCTCCACTAATGAGGCCTTGCGGTTCTCCCGTTCGAGGAATTGTTCAAATTCCTGATTCAGGGTTTCAAACAGGGAAACGTCGCCGTCAAATTCGTTGAGAATTCTCTGCACAATGTTATGAATCTGTCCGTAGAGTTTGTCCTTGGTCTTCTCATCGCTGCTGCTCCAGCCGATGCCTGCCCGTGCCAGGGAGTTCAGAAGACGTCTGGCAGGGTGGGTTGCCTGGCTGAAGAAGCTTTTGTCCCGGATGACCACTTTGAGGATCGGAATCTGCAGACGGCTGATCAGAACCTGGACCGGAGCGGACAGGTTGTAATCGTCAAGAATGAACTCGAACAGCATGGAGACCAGGTTGATCAGGTCTTCATCAACCTCATTCAGCGCCGGCTTTCGGCCGTCCCCGGTATCTGCCTGGGCGAGAACCTGCTGCACCAGTTGTCGGAGATCGACGCTGATGGGTTCCCCATCGCTCAGGTTGTGCTGATCCTGTCGGGCTCCTGACAATGGTAACGAATTCAGAAGGCTGGCCAGTTCCGAGTCGCCCACAACCCGTACGTTGGGATCGGAGGCGCGGGGTGGCATGCCTGCATTTGCGCGCTGGAGCGCCAGCATTTGTCTGATCTGTTCAAAAACCGCACTGCTGGTGCCAGACTCTCCCGCTCTCTCGGCTGCCACGGAATCGGAAGTTTTGGCTTCTCCCTGTTCGGTGCCTGCAGACTGAGCTTTTGAGGTGTCGTGCTGCTGTCCCGCTTTGCCATGATACCTGAAGTTCGGAATGATGCCGGCCTGGATCAGTATGCGGTTGGCTTCGTCCAGGAGCATTCCGAGGTTGGAGACAACGTAGCGGTCGAATTGCTTTAGCAGAATCAGGCGTTCCCGGATCTGGATTTCCAGTGCCTGTATGGCCTCGGTGAAAGCGCTGCATAGATGTTCCGGCGCCATGGGGTTAACCGGCGATTCGTCGGTGGCTTCCGGGTACACCTGGCTGAAGCGGGTCTGGAGCTGGAGCAATGGGCCCTGGAAGTGCGCTTTTGCCTTGGTGATCATGGCGTTGAGGGCAACCTGTTCCTCAAGGTCGTCGTTGCCGACCAGGGCCAGGGTGTCTGCGCTGGCCTGCTTGCTCAGGTTTTCTTCCTGAAGCGGGCCTGTGTGAGGAGGGTTGGCGAAATACTGGGCGACCGTATTCTGGAAGTGCCGCTCTACACCCTTGCGTTTGATGCGTATTTCACGCATCGCTTCGAAATACCGGTTCTGTTCATTGTTGCTGCGGGCGTTATTGGCCAGCTCGAACAGTGAATCATCAACGGCGTCGAAGGCGCCCTGCAGCAAATCACCGAGTCCGGCGACGACGGTGTCCCGGATGCGGGTGACCTCCGCAGGAACCGGTCTGTTACTTCCGGCTTCCCTGTGCTCGCGGAGGTAATGTATGCCGGACTGCTTGTTCATGGCAGACTCCTGTTTACGCCTCAACCGGATACATGACCGAGCTTATGATCCTTTAATTCTCGTTATTGGTTAAATTTACCGCATTTTCGTTTAAGTTAACATGACCAAACGCTAACGTGGGAGCCAATTCAAAAAAACATAGGGTGCCGACAGGCACCCTCATGCAGATTGGTGAGTGACTGCAACTGGCACTTTCAGTTCACATAGACCGGACCTATGCCCATGCTCCAGATGACCACGCTGATGGCAAGCAGGGCCACAAACATCACCAGACCCACCGTCAGAACCGCCGACGCAAACATGAAACCCCGCTCCTCCGGTATTTTCATCAGGATGGGCAGACCTTCATAGAGCAGGTAGACCGCATAGGCAACGGCCACCAGTCCTGCCAGCATATTTACCCAGATGTTCGGGTAGGCGGCGATCACACCGATCAGGAAAATAGGCGTCGCCGTATAGGCGGCCAGGGCAACGCCTCTGGGGGTCCTTTCAACCGCGTCATAGGTGGCGGCAAAGAAATCAATGAATTTTCCCAGTACGAAAATGCCCGCCAGCATGGCCCCATAGAACAGCAGGGATAGCTGCAACGCGCTTGCCGCAGAAAGCTTTGTTATCTGGCCGTCACCAATCTGCCAGCCTACCTGGGTTGTTCCGACGAAACCCGCTACGGCGGGAATCAGTGCCAGCAAAAGGATGTGGCCAGCGTACAGTCTGGTAACAGATTCGGATTCCTTGCGAATTGCCTCCCACTCCTGGTCAGGATGAGCGAGCAGGCCAAACGTATGTGTCAGACTCATGGACGTATTCCTTGTGATTGTTTTTGTATCGCACGCCTCTTCAGTGTTGGTGGGAGATTGGTATGGGTCAAGCTTGAGGCTAAATTTTGATCTTCCAAGAATGGAAGGCGCTATAACGTAAGGGTCTATAGCGCCCGCAGGAGAGAAGTTTCAAGAATGGCTATTATTTGAGAGAAAGTGAGCGCTTCTTGCGTTTTTTGGGGTGTACGATGGCTGCTTTCACAACATTATCCTTGATTTGCAACACCTCTACCCGGTGCCCGTCCACCTTGAGGCAGACGTTGGTGTCCGGAATATTCTCCAGGGTTTCGGTGATCAGGCCGTTGAGTGTTTTGGGGCCGTCCGTCGGTAGCTTCCATCCCAGGGTCTTGTTGATTGTGCGGACTGCGGAGGTGCCATCGATAATAAAAGTGCCGTCATCCTGGGGAATAATGTCTGGGCTGGTGGCGGCGTAATCTGTTGTGAAGTCGCCGACGATTTCCTCAAGTATGTCCTCGAGGGTTGCCAGGCCCAGAACGTCGCCGTATTCATCGACAACCACGCCAAACCGGCGACGGCCCTTCTGGAAGTTGATCAGCTGGGTGTTCAGAGGTGTGCTTTCCGGAACGAAATAGGGCTCCTGGCAAAGCTGCATGATCATGGCTTTGTTGATCTCTTCCTGCTGGAGGAGTTTTGAGGCGCTCCGCAGGTGCAATATGCCCTGTATGTTATTGATGTCCCCTTTATAGACCGGAAGCCGAGTGTGCTGGCTGCTGCGTAGCTGGCGCAGGATGGTGTCGGTCTCGTCCTCCAGATCGATGCCTACCACCTCGTTGCGGGGCACCATGATGTCGTTCACCGTTACTTTTTCAAGGTCCAGGATGCTGACCAGCATGTCCTTGTGCTTGGCCGGAATCAGGGCGCCGGCCTCGTTTACCAGTGTTCGGAGCTCTTCGCGGCTGAGGTGATCGTTGGCCGCATCTGCGGCGGAAACGCCAAGCAGTTTCAGTATGCCGCCGGTGAACAGGTTCACGGCCCAGACAATCGGGTAAAGGATCTTCAGCAAAGGTCCGAGTATGTAACTGGCAGGAAAGGCAATTTTTTCGGGGAACAGCGCTGCCAGGGTTTTCGGGGTCACTTCTGCAAATATCAGGATGACAATGGTCAGCAGGATGGTGGCAATTGCGATGCCGGCATCGCCCCAGACGCGTATTGCAATGACTGTGGCGATGGAGGAGGCGAAAATGTTGACGAAGTTGTTGCCGATCAGGATAACGCCAATCAGCTGGTCGGTGCGTTGCAGCAAACCCTGGGCCCGCTTTGCACCTTTATGGCCAGTTTTGGCCATATGCTTGAGGCGATATCGGTTGAGGGACATCATCCCGGTTTCGGAGCTTGAAAAGAATCCGGAGAGCAGAATCAGTCCGACAAGGAGAATAAACAGCGCAGTAAGCGATGTTTCGTTCAAAAGAGGTGTCCTTATATTGCTGACAAGTAGCGAAAATAGGGTTTTGGTGAGTGTGGTGTCAAGAGATTATCGGCAGTCTTGTGCGTCAGCCGCCACGCTGGAAGATCAGCTCCAGCACAAACTTGCTGCCGTAGAATGCCAGCATCAGCAGTGCGCAGCCAGCCAGGGTCCATCGGCTTGCGGTGATGCCACGCCAGCCTTTTGTGTACCGGCCAATCAGAAGTGCTACGAACACCAGTAGGGAGAGGATCGAGAACAGGGTCTTGTGAGCGAGATTCTGGGCAAAAAGGTCTTCTATAAAGAGGGCACCCGTCACGATTGCCAGAATCAGCATCACGACGCCGGCCCAGACCATTTCGAAAAGCAGAGACTCCATGGTCTGCAGAGGTGGCAGATTCCGTACTAACAGGCTGTTGTAGTTGTGCTTCAGTTGGCGGTTCTGGAAATACAGAAGCACTGCCTGGATAGCCGCAAGGGTGAAGAGGCTGTAGGCTGTCACTGAAAGTGCGATGTGGGAGAGCATACCGTAGCTTTGCTCGGACACCAGTCTGGATGGTCCGTGGGTGACCAGGGCAAGGATAATGGTAAGGCCGGCCAGCGGATAGACGCCGAGAAACAGGCTTTGCACCGGCTTTTTGAGGTTCAGTCCCAGTAACAGGAACACGATCAGCCAGGAGATCAGTACCGAGCTTTTGAAAAAGCTGAAATCGAAACCGCCGTCATGGTGCACCGTCTGGCCGATGAGAAGGCCGTGGCTGGTCAGGGCGAGCACCCCGATAAGGGTGGTGATGGCAATGTTGCTCTGAACCCGGCCCCTGAAATGCAGGGCCTGCAGCGCGGTACCGACGCTGTATAGAAAAAGAGAGGTGACCGCGAGAATCAGCGTTCCCATGACTTCCTTATTAACCACTGTTCTGACTGGGGATCGGCGCTGCTTTCAGCCGATTTGACCGGGCTGGTCGTTTCAGGGCGATAGTCTGGTTATAATGTCGCGATTATGCAACTGGAATCAAGGAGTCCTCGCCGGCTCTGTTGATTCACGCACTCAATTTATCCGGGGTACGGAAGAGCAACATGTTTGAGAACCTCCAAGACCGACTTTCCGGCAGTCTGCGCAAGATTTCCGGCCAGGCGCGCCTCACAGATGACAATATAAAGGACACTCTCCGGGAAGTGCGGATGGCGCTGCTGGAAGCAGACGTCGCGCTTCCTGTCGTCAAGGATTTTGTTGAAGGTGTCCGCAAACGTGCCATCGGCCAGGAAGTTCAGCGCAGCCTGACGCCGGGCCAGGTCTTTGTGAAAGTGGTCCAGCAGGAGCTGGAGAGGGTCATGGGTGAGGGCAATGAGTCCCTCAACCTGAATGTCCAGCCTCCGGCAGTGATCATGATGGCCGGTTTGCAGGGTGCGGGTAAAACCACCACCGTTGCAAAGCTTTCGCGCTTCCTTAAAGAGCGGCAAAAGAAGTCCGTGCTGGTGGTCAGTGCGGACGTCTATCGCCCTGCCGCGATTCGCCAGTTGGAGACGCTTGCTGGTGAGGTGGGTGTCGAGTTCTTCCCGAGCAGTGCCGACCAGGATCCCGTGGATATCGCCGAGGGCGCAATTGCCGCCGCCCGGAAGAAGCACATCGATGTGGTGATTCTTGATACTGCCGGCCGCCTGCATGTTGATGAGCAGATGATGGGCGAGATCGGCAGGCTGCACAAAGCGGTTAATCCGGTTGAAACCCTGTTCGTGGTCGATGCCATGACTGGCCAGGATGCCGCCAACACGGCCAAGGCCTTTAATGATGCGCTGCCGCTGACGGGCGTGGTGCTGACCAAAACCGACGGCGACGCCCGTGGCGGTGCCGCCCTGTCTGTTCGCCACATTACCGGCAAGCCGATCAAGTTTCTGGGTGTGGGTGAAAAGTCCGATGCCCTGGAGCCGTTCCACCCGGACCGGGTGGCGTCCCGGATTCTTGGCATGGGCGATGTGCTCTCCCTGATTGAAGAGGCGGAGCGCAAACTGGACCAGAAAAAGGCCCAGAAGCTCACCAAGAAGATCAAGAAAGGCAAGAGTTTTGATCTGGAGGATTTTCGCGACCAGTTGCAGCAGATGAAGAACATGGGTGGCATCGGTGGCCTGCTCGACAAGCTGCCGGGCATGGGTCAGATGGCCCAGGTGGCCCAGCAGCAGGTTAATGACAAGTCCATGGGGCAGATGGAAGCCATCATCTGCTCGATGACCCCGAAGGAGCGTCGTTACCCGGATGTCATCAACAACTCCCGCAAGCGTCGCATCGCCACCGGGTCTGGAACCCAGATCCAGGATGTGAATCGTCTGCTGAAACAGCACAAGCAGATGCAGAAGATGATGAAAAAGTTTGGCAAGAAAGGCGGTATGGCGAATATGATGCGCGGCATGGGTGGCATGATGCCTCCGGGCGGCGGTGGAGGAGGCGGAATGCCTCCGTTTGGCCGTATGTAAAAAGCCTTACATGGAAAACGGGGAAACAACTGGTTTTGCTGTTTTCTTTGGCGCTTTTTTAGCATAGAATAGCGCCCCTTTCGAGTATGGGTCTTCGCGTCAGCTGGTGTTCAGCAGGCGTGAATCGTACAAAGTTCGTTCAACAGAACAGGATATTGGTTAAATGGTAATTATCCGTTTGGCTCGTGGTGGCTCCAAGAAGCGCCCGTTCTACCATCTGACAGTCACCGACAGCCGCAAATCCCGCGACGGTCGTTTCATTGAGCGTGTAGGTTTCTTCAACCCGGTTGCCCGTGGTCAGGAAGAGAGTCTTCGCGTTGATCGTGATCGTGTCGATTTCTGGCTCGGTCAGGGCGCGCAGACCAGCGAGCGCGTTGCACAGCTGCTGAAGGCTGCTGGGTAAGACAGTACTGACACCGGGGTTTATGGCATGACACAGAATTCGCAGGAAACTGTGATCGGCCGCATTACCTCGGTGTTTGGGGTCAAGGGGTGGCTCAAAGTCTTCTCCTACACCGATCCCAAAGACGGAATACTGAACTATCCCGCTTGGACGCTTGATTTGGATGGCAAACGTATTCCGGCCAAGCTTGAGGAAGGTCGCCGCCAGGGGCAGGGGATCGTCGTCAGGCTGAAAGGTATTAACGACCGTGATCTGGCCCGCACATACTGCGGTGCCGAAGTCAGGGTCTCGACAGCTGAGTTGCCGGAACTCCCTGAAGGGGAGTTTTACTGGTTTCAGCTGGAAGGCCTTGATGTTTATACGGTCGATGATGAGTGCCTTGGTAAAGTGCATCATCTTATAGAAACCGGATCCAACGATGTTCTGGTGGTACAGGCCATGGCAGGTTCCATCGATCAACGTGAGCGTCTGATTCCTTATCTGCCTGGCGAAGTGGTCCAGAATGTTGATCTGGATTCAAAGCGCATGGTGGTGGACTGGGATCCGGAGTTCTGACGGGTGTGGATTGGCGCAGTCAGTCTGTTCCCGGATATGTTCAGTGCGGTAACGGATTACGGGATTACGGGAAGGGCAGTCCGGGATGGTCTTTTGACTTTCCGGAGCTGGAATCCTCGTGAGTTTACCCACGACCGGCATCGCACGGTAGACGACCGGCCATATGGCGGTGGCCCGGGTATGCTGATGAAAATTCAGCCTCTCCGGGACGCAATCCATGCGGCAAGGGAAGCAGCACCCGGAAACCCTTGTGTGGTTTATCTCTCGCCCCAGGGTGAGACTCTGGACCAGTCTGTTGTCGAGTCGCTTGCGGCAGAGCAGCAGCTGATTCTGGTGGCGGGCCGGTACGAGGGTGTTGATGAGCGCCTGATAGCGACGGAAGTCGATCGGGAAGTGTCACTGGGCGATTTCGTGCTTTCCGGTGGCGAATTGGCAGCCATGGCTGTCATTGATGCGGTTACACGCCTCATCCCCGGAGCGCTGGGTCATGCGCAGTCGGCAGAGCAGGATTCTTTCGCCGACGGTTTGCTGGATTGTCCGCACTACACCCGGCCCGAAGTTTACGAAGGTCAGGCGGTGCCGGATGTTTTATTGGGCGGTCACCATGATCAGATCCGGCGTTGGCGGCTGAAGCAGTCGCTGAGGCGAACCCGGGAGCGACGCCCCGACCTGCTGGAAACGCGGGTGTTTACGGACGAAGAGCGTGAGCTGCTGGAAGAGATTTTGAACGAACCGGGTGCCTCTGAATGATCAGGGCATTAACAGATTGGGTATCAGGAGCATTACGATGAGCGGCAAGAACAACATCATCAGTCAACTTGAAGCAGAACAGATGACCAAGGAAATCCCTGCGTTTGCGCCGGGCGACACCGTGGTCGTTCAGGTTCGCGTAACCGAGGGTAACCGTGAGCGTCTTCAGGCGTTCGAGGGTGTCGTCATCGGCAAGCGTAACCGTGGCATGAACTCTTCTTTCACCGTGCGTAAAATCTCCTACGGTGTGGGTGTTGAGCGTACTTTCCAGAGCTTCTCCAAGCTGATCGACAGCATCAGTGTGAAGCGTCGTGGTGACGTTCGCCAGGCCAAGCTTTACTACCTGCGCGACCTGTCTGGCAAGGCAGCTCGTATCAAGGAAAAGCTGGGCTGATCAGCATTGCGCTGAACAGCAGGCAGAAAAAGGCAGCCCCGGGCTGCCTTTTTTGTGTCTGACGTTCCGGTATGCTTGGCGTTGGATGTTTGTAGTCTGAGAGCGTTGGCATGAGAGCAGAAGACGAGTCCGTGATTGACCGGTTTGTGGATGCCATCTGGCTGGAAGACGGGCTTGGTGAAAAGACTCGGCAAGCCTATCGCAGTGATCTGTCAGGGTTGGCCGAATGGCTGGAGCTCCAGCCAGGGCGGCCTGCGCTGACCGATGTTCGCCGAACCGACCTGCTGGCGTGGATGTCTCGGGGGCTGGCGGAGGGGGTCAAGAGCTCCACAGCGGCGCGGCGACTATCCGGGCTGAGGCGGTTCTACCGGTTTCTGTTGCGCGAGGGGCTGATTGCTGAGGATCCGACCTTGCGGATAGACAGTCCCAGGTTGCCCCGGCGTCTTCCTGATTCGCTGACAGAAGAAGAAGTGGATGCGCTCCTGTCGGAGCCGGATCCCGGTATTGCCATTGAACTGCGGGACAAGGCCATGCTCGAGATCCTCTATGGCTGTGGTCTGCGGGTAACCGAGCTGACGGAACTGCGGGTTGATCAGATAAATCTGCGCCAGGGTGTGGTGCGGATTACCGGTAAGGGCGACAAGGAGCGATTGGTGCCACTGGGCGAAGAGGCCGTGGACTGGTTGCTGCAATATATGAAAGAAGGACGTCCGGAGCTTCTGAAAGGTCGATCGTGTGATGCCCTGTTCCCGGGCAATCGGGCAGCGGCCATGACGCGCCAGACGTTCTGGCATCGTATCCGGCACTATGCCGTGCGCGTAGGCATCCGCAAGCACCTGTCTCCCCACACGTTGAGGCATGCGTTTGCCACCCATCTGCTTAACCATGGTGCGGACCTGCGCGTTGTCCAGATGCTGCTGGGTCACTCGGACCTGTCCACGACCCAGATTTACACTCATGTGGCGCGCCAGCGCTTGCAGTCGCTTCACCAGGCGCATCATCCCCGGGGTTGAGTTTGTGGTGAACTTTCTCTGTGTCAGGGTGTCGCATTGCATTGGTTCCCGGCCTGTGGCAATACTGCCCGGGATGTTTAATTGCTCATTACAGTAAGGGTTGTTTGCCAGAATGAATATGAAACGTGTGGTTATGGCGCTTGGTTTGGTTGCGGGTACGTTTGCCATGGCCGGTGCCAACGCCGGTGAGGTCGAAGACCGGATTTCTGAGCGCCTGACCAAGGCGGTTCCGGGTCTTGAGGTGATCTCTGTGCGGGCGTCTGAGGCCAAGGGCCTCTACGAGGTGCAAAGTAACAACGGGGATACCATTTACGCCACTGAAGATGGTCAATACCTGATGACGGGGGATCTGCTGAAGATTACCGATCAGGGTATTGCCAATGTTACTGAGGAGGCTCGTACCGAAAGCCGTCAAAAGACGATGGCAGATTTTGGCGACAAAGGGCTGATCAGTTATCCCGCAGAAAACGAGAAAGCAGTTGTGAACGTGTTCACCGACATTGACTGCCCTTATTGCCGGAAACTGCATGACGAGGTGCCGCAGCTGAACGAATACGGCATCACTGTCAATTATTATGCGTTTCCCCGGTCTGGTCCGAATACAGCGTCTTTCAGAAAGTACGAATCTGTCTGGTGTGCTGATGATCAGCAGGCTGCCATGGATGCTGCCAAGGCTGGCCGACAGGTTGCCGATGCCAGCTGCGAAAACCCGGTGCAGGAGCAGTTTGAGCTTGGTAGTCGCGTTGGCGTAACAGGCACACCGGCCATAGTCCTCGAGGACGGCAACATGGTTCGTGGTTATGTCCCGGCGAAGCGGCTGGCCGAAGGGCTTGGGCTGCTCTGACAGCGTTCTTGTCCAGCCGGTCTGGCTGCGTTATCCAGTATTTGCGATGGATCCGATTCAGGGCTTATTCAGTGAGGCCTGAATCGGTATACTATGCCCGCCTAACATAATTCATCAGCACCCCTTCGGGATCAGAGGTGAGAGTTTGAAAGACGTCAGTGTCGGAATTTGCGGATTGGGAACCGTCGGCGGCGGTACCTTTAATGTCTTGACCCGCAACGCCAGGCTGATTGCCGGCCGGGCCGGGTGCAATATCCGGATTACCCGGATTGCCAGTCGACGGGCCCGCGAGGATATGGACCTCGGGGATGTGCCCTTCAGCACCGACATTTATGACGTGGTGAATGATCCCGGCGTCGATATCGTGGTTGAGCTCATCGGTGGCTATGACGCTGCCCGGGAGCTGGTACTGGCGGCTATTCGTAACGGCAAGCATGTGGTTACCGCTAACAAGGCCCTGATTGCTGTCCACGGTAACGAAATTTTCGAAGCGGCCGAGAAAGCCGGCGTTGTAGTGGCCTACGAGGCGGGTGTTGCCGGTGGTATTCCGGTCATCAAGGCCGTACGTGAAGGCATGGCGGCAAACCGCATTGACTGGATTGCCGGCATTATCAACGGCACCGGGAACTACATCCTGACCGAGATGCGTGCCGGTCGGGAATTTTCCGAAGTTCTCAAGGAAGCCCAGGACCTGGGTTACGCTGAAGCAGATCCGACCTTTGATGTGGAAGGCATTGATGCCGCCCACAAACTGACCATTCTGGCGTCCGCCGGATTTGGTGTGCCCCTGCAATTCGAAAAAGGCTTCACCGAAGGCATCTCCAAGATTACGCCCTACGATATTGCCCACGCCGAGCTATTGGGCTATCGCATCAAGCACCTCGGCATTGCCCGTCGTCGGGATGATGGCATTGAACTCCGCGTCCACCCGACCCTGGTTCCCCAGAGCCATCTGATTGCCCAGGTTGATGGCGTCCTCAATGCGGTCCTGGTGGATGGCGATGCCGTTGGCCAGACCATGTACTACGGCCCCGGCGCAGGGGACGAGGCAACAGCGTCGGCTGTGATCGCGGATATCGTGGATGTGGCCCGTGTCGTGTCCACAGAAAGCAACCTGCGTGTGCCATACCTGGGCTTCTCGCCGGATGCCATGGAAGACCTGGATGTGCTGTCCATGGAAGACATCCAGTCTGCCTACTACCTGCGCATTACCGCACTGGACCGTCCGGGTGTACTGGCCAAGATTGCCTCCATCCTGAGCGAGCACGGCATCAATATCGAGTCGATCATGCAGAAGGAATCCGAGCTGAAAGATGGCCGTATTCCGGTAATCATCCTGACCCACACCGTTCAGGAACGGCAGATCAACCGTGCGATTGAAGAGCTGGAAGCCCTGTCCGATACCGATGGCCAGGTTGTCCGCATCCGCGCTGAAAACTTCAACTGACAGGTACGAACGTGAGATACATCAGTACGCGGGGTGAAGCGCCCGCACTGGGTTTTGAGGATGTTTTGCTGACCGGTCTGGCGACAGACGGCGGCCTCTACGTTCCCGAATCCCTGCCTCATTTCAGTCTGGAAGAAATCCGTAGCTGGCGCGGACTTTCCTACAGCGAGCTGGCTTTCAATGTCATGCACCCGTTCGTGGATGATGCTGTGCCTGCGGATGATTTCCGCAAGATGCTGGACGAGACCTACTCGGTCTTCGCCCACAAGGCGGTGGCTCCGCTGGTTCAACTGGATACCAACGAATGGGTGATGGAACTGTTCCGTGGCCCGACCCTGGCGTTCAAGGACTTCGCCCTGCAGCTGTTGGGCCGCCTTCTGGACTATGTCCTGGAAAAGCGCAAGCAGCACGTGGTTATCATGGGGGCAACCTCCGGTGATACCGGCTCGGCTGCCATCGAAGGCTGTCGCAAGTGCGAGCATGTGGATATTTTCATTCTGCATCCTTACCAGCGGGTGTCAGAGGTACAGCGCCGCCAGATGACCACCGTCCAGGGTGACAACATCCACAACATTGCGGTGCGTGGAAACTTCGACGATTGTCAGCGCATGGTGAAGGAGAGCTTCGGCAACCAGTCATTCCTGGGTGGCAAAACCCAGCTGGCAGCCGTGAACTCCATCAACTGGGCCCGGATCATGGCCCAGATTGTTTACTACTTCCACGCTTCCCTGGCGTTGGGCGGCCCGGACCGCAGCATGGCGTTTTCCGTGCCTACCGGGAACTTTGGCGATATCTTTGCCGGCTACCTGGCCAAGAAGATGGGGCTACCGATCTCACAGCTGGTCATTGCCACCAACCGCAACGATATCCTGCATCGGTTCATGAGTGGCAACAAGTATGAACAGCATCAGCTGGAGCACACCCTGTCCCCGAGCATGGATATCATGGTGTCCAGCAATTTCGAGCGTCTGCTGTTTGACCTTCACGGCCGTGACGGACTGGCGGTGAAAACCCTGCTGGAGAATGCCGCCAAGGGGCCGGTCAGCATCGAGGATTACCGCTGGAAGCACGCACGCAAGCTGTTTGACAGTGACGCCGTTGATGACAAGACTACCTGCGATACTATCCGTGAGATCTACGAGCAGAATGAGTATCTGCTGGATCCTCACACCGCGATCGGGGTTCGCGCCGCACGCAACTGTCGCCGCGATCAGGCAGTGCCGATGATTACCCTGGGTACCGCACACCCGGCCAAGTTCCCGGATGCTGTGGCCGAATCCGGTGTAAGTGTGAAGCCGCCTCTGCCGGCCCATATGGCCGACCTGTTCGAGCGGGAAGAGCGCTACACGGTGCTGGATAACAATATCGCCGGTGTGCAGGAGTTTATTGCCAAGCACTGGAAAAACGCCTGATCGGGTATGACACCAAAAAAGATCCTGCGTCGCCCCCAGCCTGAGACCGCTTCGGACTGGGGGCAAAATCTGCCCCCCTTGCTTCGCCGTCTGTATGCCACCCGTGGCGTTACTTCCGATGAACAGCTCAGCTACACGCTGAAACACCTGGCCTCGCCCATGTCACTTCGGGGCATCGACCGGGCCGTTGAACTTCTTGCGGAAGCCATCGAGCAGCAACAGCGGGTTCTTGTGCTCGGGGATTTTGACGCCGATGGCGCCACCAGCACGGCCGTCGCCATGCTTGGCCTTTCAATGCTGGGTCTGCAGAGCATCGATTTTCGCGTCCCGAGCCGGTTTGCCGATGGCTATGGCCTGACGCCGGGTATTATTGAGCGCTTGCGCGATGAAGGTCAGCTTCCCGACCTGATGGTTACCGTCGATAACGGCATATCCGCCATTGAGGGGGTTCGAGCGGCCAAAGAGCTTGGCGTGAAGGTGGTAGTGACGGATCACCACCTGGCCGGTGAAGAGCTCCCGGACGCCGATGCCATCGTCAATCCAAACCAGCCGGGCTGCCCCTTCCTGAGCAAGAACGCTGCCGGTGTTGGCGTGATGTTTTACGTCCTTACGGCGTTGCGCAAGCAGCTCAGGGAAACCCATCGCCTGCCCGATCCCGAACCGAACCTGGGAAGCCTGCTTGACCTGGTGGCCCTCGGCACGGTGGCCGATGTCGTGCCCCTGGACCATAACAACCGGATCTTCGTGGAGCAGGGCCTGCGCCGTATACGTCAGGGCGAGGCCCGGCCTGGCATCCTAGCGCTGCTGGAAATTGCGGGCCGCGACCACACTGCGATCAGCTCAACGGACCTTGGATTTGTGGTTGGCCCCCGCCTGAATGCGGCGGGCAGGCTTGACGACATGAGTATCGGTATTGCCTGCCTGCTGGCAGACAGTCCGGATGAGGCTCGTCGACTGGCCCGGGAACTGGATACTTTCAACCGGGAGCGCCGGACCATTGAAAAGGACATGAAGGCCCAGGCACAGGATCTGCTGGCTTCCATGTCTCTTGATCTTGAGGGACTGCCCTGGGGCCTCGCCCTGTTTGATCACGACTGGCACCAGGGGGTCATCGGCATCCTAGCGGCCCGAATTCGAGAGCAGACCCACAGACCAACCATTGCCTTTGCCCCGGATGACAATGGCGTAGACATCAAGGGCTCCGCCCGCTCGATCCCGGGGTTGCATATCCGGGATGTGCTCGCGGTGGTTGATTCCCGCCACCCCGGCATGATGAAAAAGTTTGGTGGTCACGCCATGGCCGCCGGCATGACCCTCGCCAAAGCCGACCTGGATGCCTTCTCCGAAGCCTTCGATCACGCCGTTCGCGACACGCTGTCGGCGGAAGATCTGGAAGCCGCGATCACCACCGACGGGCCGCTTGGGCCAAACGAGTTGTCGCTGGACACCGCGGCACTGCTCAAGCGGGCCGGCCCCTGGGGACAACATTTCCCGGAGCCGTTGTTCGACGGCGAATTCCGTGTAGTCAGCCAGCGTATTGTCGGGGAAAACCACCTGAAACTGGTGTTGCAACCCGTCGAAGGCGGTGGAATTATCGACGGCATTGCCTTCAACACCGGCCCGGAAGTGCCCGACTACACTCGCACCGGGGCCCGAGTGGTTTACAAACCGGATGCCAATACTTTCCGTGGGCGGACCAATCTGCAGTTGCTGGTGGATTATCTGGAGCCGCTTGGTTCCTGATTTTGGTCTGGTTGTCGGATTACGCTGCGCTAATCCGACCTACAAACTGAAGAATGAAACCAAAATCATGGGCAGGAGGCAGGCAAGGCTTTCCGGGAGTGTCGAAAACAGGGATGTTTTCGTCAAGCGTACAGGGACGTATTCATAGCGTCTCCCGGAAAGCCTTGCCTGCCTCCTGCTTGCACCGGTCTCTGGAATCCACATCTGCTGTTTGCTCCTCAAGGCCGGAAAACCACGGCTGATTTAGAAAGCAATTTCGGGTAGAATCCGGCCTCTGTTTTTACTCTCCATTTTCTAGAGCGAGTAAGGGTTTCATGGAAATTAATCCCATTGTGACGAAGATTAAAGAACTTCGTGAGCGCACCGAAGCGCTCAGGGGGTATCTTTGACTACGATCAGCGCAGTGAACGACTGATCGAAGTTGAGCGCGAACTGGAACAGCCTAGTGTCTGGGACGACCCTGAGCGGGCTCAGGCTCTGGGCAAAGAGCGTGCGGATCTTGAACTGATCGTCAAGACCATCGATAACCTCACCTCCGGCCTGGAAGACGCCGAGGGCCTGCTGGACATTGCCGCAGAAGAAGAGGATGAGGGCACCGTTGCCGAGATCGAATCAGATCTTGAGGGCCTGGATAAAGAGCTCGAGAAGCTTGAATTCCGCCGCATGTTCTCCGGCGAGATGGACGCCAACAACGCCTACCTCGACATCCAGGCCGGCTCCGGTGGCACCGAGGCGCAGGACTGGGCCAACATGCTCCTGCGTATGTACCTGCGCTGGGCCGAGCGTCGGGGCTTCAAGGCCGAGATTGTCGAGCTGATGGAAGGTGAAGTGGCGGGCATCAAGAGCGCCACCATTCACATCCAGGGCGATTACGCCTATGGCTGGCTGCGTACTGAAACCGGTGTGCACCGGCTGGTGCGTAAATCGCCGTTCGATTCCGGCAACCGTCGGCATACTTCGTTCTCTTCCGTGTTTGTGTCACCGGAAGTGGATGACAGCTTCGAAATTGAAATCAATCCGGCGGATCTGCGAGTGGACGTCTACCGTGCCTCCGGCGCCGGTGGTCAGCACGTTAACCGGACCGAGTCGGCGGTACGTCTGACTCACAACCCCACCGGTATTGTTGTGGCCTGTCAGGCTGGCCGAAGCCAGCACCAGAACAAGGACCAGGCCATGAAACAGCTGAAGGCGAAGCTGTTTGAGCGTGAGATGCAGGAGCGTAACGCCGAGAAGCAGAAGGCCGAGGACGCCAAGGCCGATATCGGCTGGGGCAGCCAGATCCGCTCCTACGTTCTGGACGACAGCCGTATCAAGGACCTGCGCACCAAGGTTGAAACCAGTAATACCCAGTCGGTGCTGGACGGTGACATTGACAAGTTCATCGAAGCCAGCCTGAAGATGGCGCTGTAATCAGCGCCTTTGCCACGCTAACCCGGACAACCCGATTCCTAGTGAGCCAAAATGACTGATCAAACTCAGAATGCCGCACAGCATGAGGACAACAAGCTGATTGCCGAGCGCCGCGCCAAACTGTCAGAAATGCGCGACCAGGGCAACGCCTTCCCGAACGACTTCCGTCGTGACGCCACCGCCGCCGAACTGCAGGCGAAATATGGTGATAAAACCAAGGAAGAGCTGGAGTCCCTCGGTATCAAGGTGGCCATTGCCGGCCGCATGATGCTCGATCGCAAGGCGTTCAAGGTGGTTCAGGACATGACCGGCCGGATCCAGATCTATGCCTCCAAGGATGTCCAGAAAGACACCAAGCACTGGGATCTGGGGGACATCGTGGGTGTGCGTGGCACTCTGTCCAAGTCGGGCAAGGGCGACCTGTACGTGACCATGGATGAGTATGTGCTGCTCACCAAGTCCCTGCGCCCGCTCCCTGAAAAACACAAGGGCCTGACCGACACGGAAGCCCGTTACCGGCACCGTTACGTGGACCTGATGGTCAACGAGGACAGCCGTCGGGTGTTCTATGCACGCTCCAAGATCATCAGCGCTATGCGCCAGTACTTCACCGACCTGGACTTCATGGAAGTGGAAACCCCGATGTTGCAGGTGATTCCCGGCGGTGCCACAGCGCGTCCCTTCGTGACCCATCACAACGCCCTGGGTATCGACATGTACCTGCGCATTGCCCCGGAGCTGTTTCTGAAGCGCCTGGTGGTTGGCGGCTTTGAGCGGGTATTCGAGATCAACCGGAACTTCCGCAACGAGGGGCTTTCCACCCGTCATAATCCGGAATTCACCATGGTCGAGTTCTACCAGGCCTACGCGGACTACAACGACCTGATGGATCTGACCGAAGACATGCTGCGCACCATTACGCAGAAAGTGCTGGGTACGACGACCGTCGTGAACACCCGCACCCTTGCGGATGGCAGCGAAGAAACCATCGAGTACGATTTCGGCAAAACCTTCGAGCGCCTGACCGTGGTTGACGCCATCCTGCGCTACAACCCGGACATCAAGCCGGAACAGCTGGCGGACGACGCCAGTGCCCGCCAGGTGGCGAAAAACCTTGGTATTCATCTCAAGGATGGTTGGGGCCTGGGCAAAGTCCAGATCGAGATCTTCGAGGCGACCGCCGAGCATCGCCTGATGCAACCGACGTTTATCACCGAGTACCCGAAAGAAGTGTCGCCCCTGGCCCGCTGCAAAGACAGTAACCCGTTTGTGACCGAACGCTTCGAGTTCTTCGTGGGCGGTCGCGAAATCGCCAACGGCTTCTCAGAGCTGAACGACGCCGAAGACCAGGCCGAGCGCTTCCAGGCCCAGGTGGCCGAGAAAGACGCCGGTGACGATGAAGCCATGTTCTACGATGAAGACTACGTAATGGCCCTGGAGTACGGCCTGCCGCCCACCGCCGGTGAAGGTATTGGCATTGACCGGCTGGCCATGCTGCTGACCAACTCGGCGTCAATCCGCGACGTTATCCTGTTCCCGGCCATGCGCCCCGAGCACAAGGTCGACAGCCGTAAAGACGAGGAGTGATCCATGAGCCCGGTTGAGGTACTGGCCAGCCAGCTCAGGCCCGACCGGGGCTGGAACGAACATCTCGCGGAAGAATTTCGCCAGCCCTACATGCAGGGCCTGGCAGAATTCCTGGCCGCCGAGGAACAGGCCGGCAAAGTCCTGTTCCCAGCCAGCCATCACTGCTTCAACGCCCTCAACAGCACCCCGCTGGATAACGTGAGAGTGGTCATTCTCGGCCAAGACCCCTACCACGGCCCTGGCCAGGCCCACGGCCTGTGCTTCTCCGTGCGCCCGAACGTGGCCATCCCGCCCTCGCTGGTGAATATCTTCAAGGAAATCCAGGACGACCTGGGCATCGCTCCCCCGGATCACGGCTGCCTGCAACCCTGGGCAGAGCAGGGCGTGTTGCTGCTCAACAGCGTTCTGACCGTCGTTCAGGGCCAGGCCGGCGCCCACCAGGGCAAAGGTTGGGAAACCTTTACCGACAAGGTCATCGAAATCATCAACCGTGAACGGGAAGGCGTGGTATTTCTTCTCTGGGGCAGCTACGCCAAAAAGAAAGGCCAGCACATCGACCGTACCAAACACCTGGTCCTCGATGGCCCCCATCCCTCACCACTGAGCGCTTACCGGGGCTTCTTCGGTTGCAAGCACTTCTCAAAGGCGAACGACTGGCTGGAGCAGCAGGGCAAGCCCGCGGTTAATTGGGCGCTGCCAAGCAAGGCAGAGTTAATTCAGAGATACAAGAAAAGCTGAGGGAATTCCCGCAAGTAGTCTTCGGGATGGGGTCAGGCTCCCAAAACCGTGCGGAGCCATGGATGGCGGAGCCGAGCGTACAGGGAAGTATTCACAGCGTGTTTTGGGAGCCTGACCCCATCCTGAAGACGGGCGGTCAAACTCCCAGCAACAAATTACTGAAGCAGCGCCATAGCCGCTTCCATCTGAGCGTTCAGATCCTCCTCCTCGCTCATGTCGACATTCGGATCCAACCCAAGACGATCAAAGGCCGAAATCTTCGTCCAGTCCATCTCATTCCAGGGGTGCTCAGAACCCGCAACCAGCTGCAGATTGGCAACCATCACCAGATCCGCATAATCAGCCGCCGGCACCTCACGGTTGAAGTTGGCGTATTCCAGGGGAACATTCTGAAGCTCCTTCGGGAAATCCCACTTCTTGAGGATGGTCGCCCCGATCTTCGGATGCAGTTCATCAACCACATTGTCCAGCATGATGCTGCTGATCTGGATATCCTGGTCTTCCACATAGCGCAGGATCGGTAGCACACCGATCAGATGCACCAGACCTGCAAGGGTGGCCTGGTCCGGCTTGAGTTTGGTGTAGTGTTGCGCCAGTACGTGGCAGACACCGGCCACTTCCGTGCTGGTCTGCCAGGTGGCGCGCATGCGCTTGTCGATCATGTCGGACGTGGCCTGGAACATCTGCTCCATGGCCAGGCCCATGGCCAGGTTGCTGGTGTAGGCCATGCCCAGGCGGCTTACCGCCATGTTCAGGTTCTCGATGGCGCGGCTGCCCCGAAACAGTGGGCTGTTGGTCACGCGGATGATCCGGGCGGACAGCGCCGTATCGTTGCTGATGACTTTTACCAGGTCGGCTATTGAAGAATCCTCGGATTGCGCAATATCTCTGACCTGAAGGGCCACTTCCGGAAGAGTGGGCAGCACCAGTTTGTCATTTTCGATGGCAGCGTTGAGATCGGCTTTAATGGTTTCGACAATGTTCGACATGGTCAGTAAAGGTCCGCGTGTAGGTTTCTGGTAGAGGCCAGATATCTGGGCTGTTACCCGAACAATCAAATATATGAGCTATTACATAGCAAAATAGCAAATTCTGGCGCGTTTGCCTGTCAACTTATGTATCTGATTGTGCGCTTTTTTCCCTCTCGGGCACAGAGTAGGGCAGCGGCATGGGTGTCAGTACAGCCCCGGGTAGTCCATCCGGATGCAGCGCGTTTTCCGCGGCATCGTGGCGCACGACGGCCAGCAGTTCACCGCTGCCGTCACGGAAGCGTACCGTGTTGACGACTTCGCCCACGGAGCGGTCGCCAGCATACAGCGAGCTGCCAGGGGCCGGCATGGCTTCGGTCTGTTCGATCCGGAACCGAAACAGGCTTTTCTTGAGCTGGCCAAGAAAGTGCATCCGGGCAATCACTTCCTGGCCCGTGTAGCAGCCCTTCTTGAAATGAACGCCGTCGACATGTTGCCAATTCAGCATCTGAGGTACGAATGACTCCTGTGTGGCAGGCGCCAGAGAGGCTATACCGGCGGCGATTTCGGAAGCCTGCCAATCGGCCGGGGATACCTGTGGGCCGCCGGGAAGATCCGAATCCTCGCCTTCAACCTGCCAGAATTCGAACCGCGGTATCCCGTCGGCGGTCGGCTGTGTCTTCACCAGGAAGCCGGTGCTGAGCTCGGTCGAGTCGCTGGGTTCTCTCAGGTCTTCCATGGCATCGCCAGCGAGTCTCTCGGCCACCGGGTTGCCCAGAATTCCGATGACCCTGGCGTTCTCGATGACGTCCATGGCTGTTCCGCGGAATAACATCAGGTATTTACGTAAATGGGTAATGATGCCGTCAGCCAGATCGGAAGGGAGATCCATCAGGATGTCCCCTCCGGCCCGGATCATACGGGTCAGGCAGTAGGCGCGGCCCTTGGGAGTTGACGCTGCCGCTCTTGGCGAGCGGGACGGGGTAACCTCCTCCAGGTTCTGGCTGAACTGCCCCTGGAGAAACTTGTCGGTGCCCGGGCCGCTGATGCGCACAACCACCCGGTCGTTCAGGACCGTCCAGCCGTTATCCGGCAGGGGATAGTCTGCTACGGCTGATACAGGTGAGTCTGTGTCGGTCATGGCGCGCTCCAGCGTATTGAATCAGGTGGATGGCCGCCCGGAGCAGCCCAGTCTGAGCCACACCCTGAGGCGACGGAAATCTTCTTTCGGAACATTGCCCGGCCTGCCGGACGACGGTGCCAGAAGTATCG
The DNA here is from genome assembly GCF_041687235.1 of Marinobacter sp. GTDB lineage: Bacteria > Pseudomonadota > Gammaproteobacteria > Pseudomonadales > Oleiphilaceae > Marinobacter. The sequence continues at coordinate 102,008 of NZ_JAWLCH010000007.1, forward strand.
CGTTATACCCCCGCAATCTGGTGTCGGCAGGGCGGAGTTTCAAGAGTGCCAGCCCGGCCCAGATCCGGCTGGCGGCTTCGGGATGCACGGGAATCTTCCCGTTGTCTCCGGTATTTGCGTACAGAGTACCCTGTTCGATCAGCAGGCTTTTTACCGATCGGCTGCCCAGAAGCAACCCGTTGCATCGATACTGCAGAGCCGCGCCTGCCAGGGCAACCGGCGTAGCAGCCAGCAGCCAGCTTTTACCGGCCAGCGCCGCCATCACCAGAAAAGCCAGCAGCACCAGCCAGGGCAGGGCTGCCAGAGTACCGACCAGCAGGGACGGTGAGAGGGTCAGCTCAATCCGGTTGGACACGTTTGAGAATGATGTCGACCATGCGTTGGAGATCCGGATCTGCCGGGCGGCTGCGCTGCATAAACCACTCGAACATGTCGTTGTCCTCGCAGGTGAGCAGTTTCTTGTAACGAGCCTGGTCGTCGGCGTTGAGGTCGCGGTAGGCTTCCTCCATGAACGGAATGAGGAGATTGTCCAGTTCCAGCATGCCGCGACGGCTATGCCACCACAGGCGATTGAATTCTGCTTTTTCGGATGATGCGGCTGTCTCTGACATAGTGGTTACCATGAAATCGTGTGTAAAAGTCGGCGTAGCTCAGGGCGAGAGCGTTCGATAGGTCGTGGGTACCAGCACGGTATCACGAACCTCATTGAGCAGTCCTGGATAATCCAGCGTGTAATGCAGTCCACGGCTTTCCCTGCGCTGAAGTGCTGAACAGATGATCAGATCGGAGACGGTGACCAGGTTTCGGAGTTCGAGCAGGTCGTTGGTGACCCTGTAGTTACTGTAGAACTCTCCGATCTCGGCGGACAGCAGATCCACCCTGTGTTTGGCCCTTTGCAGTCGCTTGGTGGTTCGAACAATGCCTACGTAGTCCCACATGAAATGTCTCAGCTCGTCCCAGTTGTGAGAGATGACGACGTCTTCATCGGAATCCCGCACCTGGCTTTCATCCCAGTCCGGTGCTTCCGGGGGCCGTGGAATGTCCGCTTCCCGGCGCGTAATATCCGCCGCCGCAGCGCGGCCATAAACCAGACATTCCAGCAGGGAATTGCTGGCCATACGGTTGGCGCCGTGGAGCCCGGTGAAGGCCGCTTCGCCCACCACATAGAGCTGATTGACGTCGGTTCTTGCCCGCTCGTCACTTATCACACCGCCGCAGGTATAGTGCGCGGCGGGAACCACGGGAATGGGTTCACGGGTAATGTCGATACCGAAGCCCAGGCACTTCTCGTAGATGGTAGGGAAGTGCTGCTTTATGAAGTCCGCGGGTTTGTGGCTGATGTCCAGATACAGGTGATCAGCACCCAGCCGTTTCATCTCATGGTCAATGGCACGGGCGACGATATCCCGGGGTGCCAGCTCACCACGCTCGTCAAAATGGTCCATGAACCTGGAACCATCGGGCAGTTTCAGCAATCCGCCTTCACCCCGAACCGCCTCGGTGATCAGGAAAGACTTGGCGTGAGGGTGGTAAAGGCATGTGGGATGGAACTGGTTGAATTCCATGTTCGCCACCCGACAGCCGGCCCGCCATGCCATGGCGATACCGTCTCCGGACGCGCCGTCCGGATTGGTTGTATAGCGGTAAGCCTTGGAGGCACCCCCGGTGGCAATGACCGTAAACCTTGCCCGGAACAGCTCCACGTGATTGTCTTCAAGATTCAGTATATACGCGCCAACACATCGGTTTCCCGGCAGGGCCAACTTGCGATTGGTGATGAGATCCACCGCCACCCGGCCCGACATCAGCTCGATATTGGGCCTTGCCTCTGCCTGGGAAGTCAGGGTGGTTGAAACCGCATGGCCGGTGGCATCCGCTGCGTGAATGATGCGTCGGTGGCTGTGACCCCCTTCTCGGGTCAGGTGATAGTGAGCGTCCTGATCCCGGGTAAAATCAACACCGGAATCGATCAGCCAGTCGATGCTTTCCTTGCCATGCTCCACGGTGAAGCGTACGGCGTCTTCGTGGCACAGGCCGGCGCCGGCGTTCAGGGTGTCAGTGATGTGGTTTTCGGTGGAGTCCTGATCATCCAGCACGGCGGCAATCCCGCCCTGTGCCCAGAGCGTGGCGCCACTGCTGATCTGAGCCTTGCTCACCACACAGACTTTCAGATGCTCTGGCAGATTGAGGGCGACGGTGAGACCGGCAGCACCACTGCCGATAATAAGAACATCGTATTCGTAGGACTGTGGCATCGGGTCGTTATCGCAGGCCATAATGTGGACGTGTATTGAACTAAACTTTACGCTTGCTGTCTATTTGGCCTGACAGGGTGAGCCGCCCCAAAGGTGGCCGAGCCCGTTTCATGAACGGACGCCGGATAGCATCAATGACGCAGCGAAACTTGGTACAGGCCGGACAGCTGGCCATCAAATCAGGGAACCCCGGCAACCAGTCCATGACTCCTGATACAGAGAAACTACAGGGCGAGCACACCGACAGCCAGACGGATCTGCAGTTGGTCCGCAAGGTGCGCAATGGCGATCGTGCCGCCTTCGATCTGCTGGTGGTCAAGTACCAGTCCAGGGTCGCTTCTATTATAAGTCGGTACGTGTACGACAGTCAGGAAGTCATGGATCTGACTCAGGAGACCTTCGTCAAGGCGTTCAGGGCAATCGAACGTTTCCGGGGAGACAGCGCCTTTTACACCTGGCTGTACCGGATTGCCGTGAACACCGCGAAGAACTACCTGGAATCCCGGGGACGGCGTCCTCAGGGCAGCGCCGACTCGGCGGAAGCGGAGAATTTCGATGAGGGTTCCCGGCTCCGGGACACCGCATCGCCGGAACGACTCCTGCAGAGGGAACAGCTCCAGAAAGAGTTGAACAGGGCCATTGCCCAGCTTCCTGAGGAGTTGCGGTCTGCGTTCCTGCTCAGGGAATACGATGGCCTCAGCTATGAGGATATCGCAGGCATCCTGGAGTGCCCGATCGGTACCGTCCGTTCACGAATATTCAGAGCCCGGGATGCCGTTGATCGGCATCTCGGTCCCTTGCTCAACCACTCGGTGACGTAATTGAGGTTGCATCCCATGGATGATCGTCTCAGAGAAACATTGTCCGCCATGATGGACGACGAAGCTGACGAACTGTCGGTGCGCCGACTGCTGTCACACGATCGCCAGGACGAGGTGCGGGCCCAATGGCAGCGATGGCAGGATGTGCGGGACCTTATGCATGATGGTCACTCACCGGCCCAGGGCATGGATGTCAGTGTTGCCGTCCGTGAATTGCTGGATGGGCGTGCCGCCAGTACCGCCCGGCCCGAACTCGTCGGTCACGACAGAAAAACCGGCCGTTGGCAATGGCCGGCCGCTGCCATGATTGCCATGGCGCTATTGGTAGGCTTCGGCGCCGGCGCCGGCTGGGATTCGTCAGACACAGGCCCGGTTCAGCCCGTAACGGCTGCCGCTCCGGAAGCACAGACGCAGGATCAGCCGGTCAGGGAAATTGCCCTGCAGGGGCTCGATGATGAGCAGTGGGAATACATGAGCCGCTACCTGCTGGAACATGCGCAGCACAACAGTGTTGGTGCCGGGCGGGGTGCCGTTGGTTATGCACGGCTGGTCAGCGCCAATGGTACCGGTTACTGACACCGTGGAGTGAGTGTAATCATGCATCTAGACCTCATCGCTGTTTTCCGAAGCCGGACGCTGTCCGCACTGGCGTGTTTGGTGCTGGCATTTGCCGGACCGGCTCCGGCGGTGGCCGATGATGAGGCATCCTCCTGGCTCGAGAGGCTTGGGCCGGCGTTGAACATGACCTCCTACCGCGGGGTGTTCGTATACGCACGGGGTGACAGCGTGCACTCCATGCAGATTGCGCACAGGTATAACGACGGTGTGGTTGAGGAGCGTCTGGTGCTTCAGGATGGTGGCAGCGGCGAGATCGTTCGTAAGGGTATGAACGTGGTGTGCGTGCTTCCCGAAAGAGGTCGGGTGAAGCTGGATCAGGTGATTCCCTCGGGGCCGTTTGCCGAAGCATTCACCAGTCAATTGATGCCGGTCAATCGCTGGTACCGGGCCGAAATGAAAGGTGAGGACCGGGTCGCCGGTTACGATGTGGTGTCGGTGGCATTGAGCGCCAGAGATCCTTACCGCTACAGCCATCGGTTGTGGCTCGAGAAATCCACCGGACTTCTGGTCAAGAGCCATGTCCGGAATGCCGATGGCGAAGTTCTGGAGCATTTCCAGTTCACAAGCCTGCACATTGGCGAAGACATTCCTGACAGTGAATTTGAAATTCGAACCGAGGGCCGCGAGATTTCCACCACGCTGGACGAACCCGTTCACCAGGAGTCTGTCGTTCAGCGTATGAACGGGTGGCAGCTTGGCTGGCGTCCGGACGGTTTTGTTCCTGCCGCGGCGCCGCGATCAGGCAAGGGCCAGGCGGTTGCCTTCTCTGATGGCCTGGCAGCGTTTTCCGTGTTTGTTGAGCCCGCCGGCCCGGTGAACATGCCCACAGGGGCTTCCCTTATCGGAGCTACGACGGTTTACATGCATCAGGTAAAGGAAGGCGATAATGCCTTTCTGGTCACCGTTGTGGGTGAGCTGCCCCCGCAGACAGCTCGCCAGGTTGCAGAATCGGTCCGTATTGAGGACGCGCTGGCCCTGGGTACGGGTGAATCGTGATTACCGAAATCGGAAAGGTTGTTGCACTGAAGGGCGATCGTGTCTGGGTCCAGACGATTCGAACCAGCGCCTGTCAGAGTTGTGCCGCCCGTAACGGTTGTGGTCAGAAAGTCCTGGCAGCGGCATCCGGTGGCCGCGCCAACCAGATTCTGGTGGCGAACTCGGTCGATGCCAGGGTTGGTGATGAGGTCACCATCGGCATCGACGAGCAGGCCTTGCTGGGGGCTTCTCTGTTGGTCTACGCCGTACCACTGATCCTGATGGTGGTCGCCAGCATCCTGGGGCATCAGTGGTCCGGCGGGCACGATGGCGCGGCAATGCTGGGTGCCGTCCTGGGTCTTTCGGCAGGGTTCTACGCAGGGCGGAAATTTCAGCGAGCTGGCGGCAAGGATTATGAGCCCCGGCTGGTCCGGGTAAACCGGGTTGCCTCTGAAAACTGTCTGTAAATCCTACGGTTTTTTAAGTTGAAAATCGGTGGGTTGAACCCAAAATTAAGCCCAGGTGTGTTAAAAACAAAGGGGATACATCATGTCGAGTGCAACATTGGTTGCTCAGTCGTCACCGAATTATATGCCCGAAAGGATGTCAGCCGCTTTTTTCCTGCTGCTGTCTGTTGCCGTCCTCCTTGGCTGGAGCCAGGCCAGCTCAGCCAGGGGCTTGCCCGATTTCACCGAACTGGTTGAAGACAACGCCGGCGCGGTAGTGAACATCAGCACCAGCAGTGAACCCAAAGGTGGCAACTCCCGCAACCCAGGAATGCCATTCGATGAGCGTCAGCTGGAACAGTTGCCCGAATTCTTCCAGGACTTCTTCCGCGGTCCCCAGTCTCCGTTTGGCGGTGGTCCTGGTAACTCGCAACCGCGTCGCTCCATGGGTTCCGGGTTCATCGTATCCTCTGATGGCTACGTGCTTACCAACAACCACGTGGTGGAGGGCGCCGACGAAATCATTGTGCGACTGAACGACCGACGCGAATTGCCTGCAACTCTGATTGGAACCGATCCCCGTTCAGACATGGCGGTTCTCAAGATTGAGGACGGTGATAACCTGCCAGTGGTAAAAGTGGGCCAATCCCGAGATCTGAAAGTGGGTGAGTGGGTTTTTGCGATTGGCTCGCCGTTCGGCTTCGACTATACGGTGACTGCCGGAATCGTCAGTGCCCTGGGTCGCTCGCTGCCGTCTGAAAACTACGTGCCTTTTATCCAGACCGACGTTGCTATTAATCCCGGCAACTCGGGTGGCCCCCTGTTCAACCTGGACGGTGAAGTGGTGGGTATCAACTCCCAGATCTATACCCGCTCTGGTGGATTCATGGGCGTCTCGTTTGCTATCCCCATTGATGATGCCATGAACGTTTTCCGTCAGTTGCGCGACGACGGTTCTGTAGCCCGCGGTTGGCTTGGGGTGCTGATTCAGGAAGTAAACCGTGATCTGGCCGAGTCCTTTGGTCTCAAGCGGCCCCGGGGTGCGCTGGTTGCCGAAGTAATGGCGGATTCGCCGGCGCGTGATGCGGGCCTGCAGGCAGGCGATATAGTCCTCAGCTACGACGGTGATGATGTTGAGCTTTCTTCTGACCTGCCGCCCATGGTGGGTCGTACGCCAGTGGGCGAAACCGCTGAACTGAGGGTGCTCCGTGGAGGTGAGGAAATAGAGCTTCAGGTCGAGATCGGCCGGCTCCCCGAGCAGGGAAGCCAGCAGGCATCTGCGCCATCTGGTGGCAGCGGCGGCCCGGGATCGGCACCGCTGGGTATGATGGTAGAGCCTCTGCCGGCAGAGATGGCAGATTCCCTGGGCGTTGAGGGCGGCGTTGTGGTCAGCAGTGTGGCCCGAGGCGCTGCGTCCGAAGCCGGTATCCGCCCGAGGGATGTGATCACGGAGATCAACCGCCAGAAGGTGACATCGGTGCAGGACTTCCGCGAGGTAGTGCGGGCATTGCCCGATGGCAAGGCGGTATCGGTCCGCGTGGTTCGTGAGGGCCGGGCGCTGTACCTGGTGATGAAGCCCTGACGCTGGCTCGCTGAGCCCGATCGTCATATACAAAAGCCCCCGCAGGTGTTGGAAACGACACTTGCGGGGGCTTTTGTTATACTCGGCAAACCAAAAAAACGAGTGGCCATGGAACGGACCAGCCCCCATGATGAACAGACAGGAACTCTCACTCCGCAAGCTACTGGAATTTCGCAACGCCTGGGTGGCGTGGCTGATTTTTGCCGTTGCGATTGCCGTCACCCTGCTGCTCTGGCAGGTGTCCATACGGCTTGTTGAAGACCGCACGGAAGCCCGATTCCGCACCCAGTCACTGCAGCTGAAGTCTGCCATCGAAGAACGCTTGCTCAACTACGAGCAGGTGTTGGCCGGCAGCGCCGGCCTGTTTGCAGTGACCGGGGATGTTTCCCGGGAGCAGTGGCGCGAGTATGTCGACAAAGTTGATATGAACCGGTATTACCCGGGCATTCAGGGGATTGGCTACGTCCGTCGTATCGGCGTCCGCCAGATGGCCGACCATATTGCCTCTGTTCGGGCCGAGGGGGTGCATAATTACCTGGTGAACCCGTTGGGCAGCGGTCCCTACTACTATCCCATGGTTTACCTGGAACCCGGCACCGATCGCAATCGTCGGGCCCTGGGCTATGATGCTTTCAGCGATCCGCTCCATCGCCAGGCCATGGAGCGGGCCCGCGATGATGCCGTCCCTACGGTAACAGCAAAGGTGGTGTTGGTTCAGGAAGAGCTTGGTGAAGACCAGGCAAGCTTCCTGATGTACTACCCGGTCTACCAGGGTGGCGACGTTCCCGAGATACGTGCTGAACGCCGCATGATGCTGGCAGGTTATGTGTTCAGTGCGTTCCGCATGAACAACCTGATAGACGGGATTGTCGGGTTGATATCGCCGTTTCTTGATGTCCGGATCTACGATGCCGGCGTGGCTGAGCGGCAGAATCTGATGTACGGCTCCAATCTGGGGTCCCTTGATAACGAATTCAGCTTCCAGATGAGTCAGACCATCAGCCATGGCGGCCGTGACTGGCTGCTGCAGACCCGTTCCACACCTGCGTTTGATTTTCTGGCCTCGGACCCCCGGCCCCCGATCGTTCTGGGAAGCGGGCTGGTGATCAGTGCATTGCTGTTCCTCTTCGTGCTTGCCCTGACCCGGTCTCGCCTGATGGCTCAGATCAGCGCCGGGCGTTACCGGGCCATTACCGAGGGGGCGGCCAATGTCACTCTGGTGATGGACCGCGCGGGGCGGGCTCTTTACGCCAGCCCTTCGAGTCTCGACATTCTCGGATTTGAACCGGATCAGGTGCAGGCGCTGAATTTCGAGGAGCTTGTTCACGGTGACGACTGGCCCCAGTTGCAGAGGGGCTTTGATGAGTCTGTGCAGGCGCCTGGCAAGCAGATGCCGGTAATCCGGGTTCGTATTCGCGATGCCGAGGGGCAATGGCGCGATATGGAAGGCACGTTCACCGCCATGTTATCGGTGCCCGGTGTCAATGGCGTGGTTCTCAGCCTGCGGGACCTGACGCAGCTCAAGGCTGCCCAGTCGGAACTGCACCGGCTGGCATTTTACGATCCGCTCACGGGGCTGGCGAACCGGCAACTGTTCCGGGACCGGCTCAATCATGTGGTCAGCCGCAGCCGTCGCAGCGGTGAACCGGCGGCGCTGATGTTCCTGGATCTGGACGGGTTCAAACGCATCAATGATACCCTGGGCCATGATTCCGGTGATGAATTGTTGCGTCAGGTGGCCCAGTGGCTGGTAGGCTGTGTTCGCGAAGAAGATTCGGTCGCCCGGCTTGGTGGCGATGAATTTGTGGTCCTGCTGTCCCGGATCAGCGACTCGGATGCCGCCGGTAAGGTTGCAGAGACGATTCTGCGCAGTCTGTGCCAGCGAATCCGGCTGAACGATCACGAGGTCGGTATCACGGTCAGTATCGGGATCACCATGATACCCCACGACAGTGAAGATGCCGGTACCCTGATGAAATACGCGGATCTGGCCATGTACCGTGCCAAGGAGCTGGGCCGGAACACCTTCCAGTTCTTCACGCCGGCCATGAACATCAAGGCCGCCCGCCGTCTCCTGCAGCAGGAGGAACTGGCCACGGCTCTGGATGGTGACCGCTTCGTTCTGCACTACCAGCCGAAGATTGATCTGGCCAGTGAGCGGGTCATCGGGGTTGAGGCCTTCTTGCGCTGGCACCATCCGGAGAAGGGGTTGGTCTCGGCCCAGCAATTTATCGGGCTGGCCGAAGAGACAGGGCTGATTGTCCGTCTGGGTGAATTGGCGCTCAGGCAGGCCTGTATTCAGGTCCAGGCCCTGGAGCGGGCCGGTTTCGAGTCTTTGAACATGGCGGTGAACCTTTCCGTTCGTCAGCTTACGGATTCCGGCTTTCTGGACATGATTCGCCAGGTCATCACCGAAACCGGTGTGTCACCCGAGCGCCTTGAACTGGAAATGCCGGCGGAACTGCTTAACGAAGATCCGCGGATGCTGAGGGAGTTGCTGGTTTCGCTTCATGATCTGGGCGTTTGCCTGATCCTGGATGATTTTGGCACCGGCTCCTGCTCACTGGTTGCGTTGCAACAGCTGCCACTGGATGTGATCAAGATTGATCACCGGTTCATTCGTGACATTCCCTATAATGTCAGTGCCACCGACGTGGCTTCTGCGGTGATAGCGCTGGCCCGGAAGCTCCACCTCACGGTGGTTGCGGAGGGCGTGGAAACCCCGCAGCAACTGAGCTTCCTCAAATCCCACGGCTGTGCCCAGTGCCAGGGTAACCTGTTCAGTTATCCGCTGGACGAGGATGCCCTGATTGGCTTCCTGATCCGGCAGTACGAAAGGCCGCTGATTTCCTGATCATGGCAATGGCGGCCGGTAACCGGTAAAATCACGCCGTTCCCGGATCCCGGTAGCGGCCCCTCCGGGCTCAATCCTTCGTCTTATATGAGTATTCATTGTCTGTGACTGAACTGAGCCGAATCCGTAACTTCTCCATCATCGCCCACATCGACCATGGTAAATCCACGCTAGCGGACCGTTTTATCCAGGTCTGCGGCGGCCTGACCGATCGTGAAATGGCCGAGCAGGTCCTGGACTCCATGGATCTTGAGCGTGAGCGGGGTATTACCATCAAGGCCCAGAGTGTCACGCTCCATTACAAAGCCCGGGATGGTCAGGAATACAAACTGAACTTCATCGACACCCCGGGACACGTCGATTTTTCCTACGAGGTGTCCCGTTCGCTTTATGCCTGTGAAGGTGCCTTGCTGGTGGTTGATGCCGGGCAGGGCGTTGAAGCCCAGTCGGTTGCTAACTGCTACACCGCGATTGAGCAGGGCCTGGAAGTGGTACCGGTTCTGAACAAGATGGATCTGCCCCAGGCCGAGCCGGAACGGGTGGCCGCGGAAATCGAGGATATTATCGGGATCGAAGCCTCTGACGCCGTTCGATGCAGCGCCAAGAGTGGCCTGGGTGTCGAGGATGTGCTCGAGGATCTGATCAAGAAGATCCCACCTCCGAAGGGTGACAGAAGTGCCCCTCTACAGGCACTGATCATCGATTCCTGGTTCGACAACTACCTGGGCGTTGTGTCTCTGGTCAGGGTGACGGAAGGAACACTCAAAAAAGGCGACAAGATTGTCATCAAGTCCACCGGCAAGGCCTGGAACGCCGACAAGGTCGGTATTTTCAATCCCAAGCCAAAGGACACCGATGTATTGGAGGCCGGTGACGTAGGCTTCGTGGTTGCCGGTATCAAGGATATCCATGGTGCGCCGGTAGGCGACACCATCGTGCATCAGAAGTTCGCTGAGCAGACACCAATGCTGCCGGGGTTCAAAAAGGTCAAACCCCAGGTTTACGCCGGGTTATTTCCCGTCAGCGCCGATGACTATAACGATTTCCGGGATGCCCTGGAAAAGCTGACGCTGAACGATGCCTCCCTGTTTTTCGAGCCGGAGAACTCCGACGCCCTTGGCTTCGGTTTCCGCTGTGGTTTCCTGGGCATGCTGCACATGGAAATCATTCAGGAGCGGCTCGAACGGGAATACGATATTGATCTGATCACGACGGCGCCGACGGTTATCTATGAGGTGGTTACCAAACAGGGTGAGACTCTGTCGGTAGACAACCCATCCCGGCTTCCGGATATTGGTTCCATAGAGGAAATGCGTGAGCCGATTGTGGAAGCCAATATTCTGGTACCCCAGGAGCATATCGGGAACGTGATTGCCCTGTGTGAAGAGAAGCGGGGCATCCAGAAGAACATGCACTTCATGTCGACCCAGGTCCAGCTCACCTATGAGCTGCCAATGGCTGAAGTGGTGATGGACTTCTTCGACCGTATCAAGTCGGCCAGCCGCGGCTTTGCTTCTCTGGATTATCACTTTACCCGGTTTCAGACCGCCAACCTGGTGCGACTTGATGTGCTTATCAATGGCGAGCGGGTAGACGCCCTGGCCCTGATCGTTCACAAGGAGCAGGCCCATCACAAAGGTCGCCAGCTGATCGAGAAGATGAAGGAATTGATTCCGCGGCAGATGTTCGATATTGCCATTCAGGCTGCCATCGGTAACCAGGTGGTGTCCAGGGTTACAGTGAAGGCGCTGCGCAAGAATGTCACCGCCAAGTGCTATGGTGGCGACGTCAGCCGGAAGAAGAAACTGCTGCAGAAGCAGAAAGAAGGTAAAAAGCGTATGAAGCAGCTGGGTAATGTCGAGGTGCCTCAGGAAGCGTTTCTTGCCGTACTGAAAGTGGACAAATAAAAGGCCTCCTGGATGGATATCGATTTTCCCCTGGTACTGGTGGTACTGACCTTTGCGACGGGTCTGGTCTGGCTGGCGGACAAGCTGTTTCTTCGGGCGCGTCGGCTCGAAGCCTACCGCGCCAGTGGCGATGCTGCCGCGGCGGGGGATGGTCCATCCGCAGAGTCGGAGGAGCCCAAGGAACCCTATCTGGTTGATCTCAGCCGCTCCTTTTTTCCGGTGCTGGCGATTGTGCTGGTTCTGCGATCTTTTCTGGTAGAGCCGTTCCAGATTCCGTCGGGGTCCATGCTGCCTACCCTGGAAGTGGGCGACTTCATTCTGGTCAACAAATTCGCTTACGGGCTCAGGCTGCCGGTTGCCGGAACCAAAGTGGTTCCGTTGGGCGATCCCCAGCGTGGCGACGTCATGGTGTTCCGCTATCCGGAAGATGGCCAGACCAACTACATCAAGCGAGTGGTCGGTTTGCCGGGCGACCATATCCGGTACCGCGACAAGCAGCTGTTTATAAATGGTGAGCAGGTGGAAACCCGTTTTATCGCGAGACTGCCACCAATGGAGCTGCGACGGGTAGATCTGGGTAATGTCGAACACGACATTTTCCTGACCATGGGGCAGCGCGGCGGCAGTGGTGAGGGCGAATGGCAGGTGCCCGAAGGCAGCTATTTTGTCATGGGCGACAATCGGGATAACAGTAATGACAGCCGCTACTGGGGCATGGTCCCCGACGAGCTGGTCGTGGGCAAGGCCTTTGCTATCTGGATGCACTGGAAATCCCTTACCAGTCTGCCATCCTTTGATCGTGTAGGCGGAATCGAGTAACTCGGACTATCTGGAGCTCAGTCATAATGAAGAAAAACAATCTTTCCGGCATGGGCCGTCAGCGCGGAGCGTCGGCCCTGACCATGATGGTCATGGTGCTGTTTTTTGGCGGCCTGCTGACGCTGGTGATCAAACTGGGTCCCGCCTATCTGGATGACATTACCATTCAGGAGGCGCTGGAAAGCCTTGAAGGCACTGAGGGTCTGTCGCAAATGGGGCCAGCCCAGGTACGCACGCTGATCAACAAACGACTTAGCGTGAACAACGTCCGGGGCTTTGACGCCAAGAACATTTCTGTCGATAAAGATGGCGACCTGGTCGTCATAAACGTTGATTACGAAGTGCGTAACAACCTGTTCAGCAATGTGGATACGGTTGTTCATTTCAAGCACCAATATGAGATGAAGGGCAAGTGAGTTCACAACCGGATCTGGATCAGTTACAGCGGCGCATCGGCTATCAGTTCAAATCGCCGGAGCGGCTTCTGCTGGCACTTACCCACCGGAGCTATGGGAATCAGAATAACGAGCGTCTGGAGTTTCTCGGTGACTCCATTGTCAACATGGTCATCGCCGAGTACCTTTTCCTGCACTTTGAAAAGGCCCGTGAAGGCCAGTTGAGTCGGCTGCGCGCCCGCATGGTGAAGGGAGTGACGCTGGCAGAGATTGGACGCGAGTTCCAGCTCGGCAGTTACCTGCGGCTGGGGTCTGGAGAACTGAAAAGTGGTGGTTTCCGGCGCGAGTCCATCCTGGCCGACGCGGTGGAGTCCATCATCGGTGCGATCTATCTGGACAGTGATTTTCACACCTGCCGGGCGCAGGTGTTACGCTGGTTCGAGCACCGACTGGAGAAACTGGACCTGCAGGACACCCAGAAAGACCCGAAGACCCGGTTACAGGAATACCTCCAGTCCCGCCAGTTTCCGCTGCCCCGCTACGACGTTATTTCCGTAGACGGCGAGGCCCACAACCAGACATTCCATGTATCCTGTGCATTGCCTTCGCTGGACAGAAAAACCACCGGGACCGGCAGCAGCCGCCGGGTGGCCGAGCAGCAGGCAGCCCGCAACGCCCTGAAAGAGCTGGGCGTGGAGAACCAGTAATGAACGATATCACCCGTCCGGAAAATCCGGACAGCCGCTGCGGCTTTGTTGCCATCGTGGGCCGTCCCAACGTCGGCAAATCCACGCTGCTGAATCATATCCTTGGCCAGAAACTGAGCATAACGTCCCGCAAGCCGCAAACCACCCGGCATCAGGTGCTGGGTATCAAAACGGTGGGTCCGGTGCAGGCCATCTATGTGGATACGCCGGGCATGCACGAGGAAGAACCAAGGGCGATCAACCGTTACATGAACAAGGCGGCTACGTCGGCGCTGATTGATGTGGATGTGGTGGTGTTCGTGGTGGACCAGCTGGCCTGGACGCCCGCGGATGAGATGGTGCTGGAGAAACTCAGCCGGCTGAAATGCCCTGTGATCCTGGCGGTGAACAAGGTCGACAAGATCGAAAAGCGGGAAAGCCTGCTGCCACACCTGGATATGCTCTCGAAAAAGCGCGAGTTTGCCGAGATTATTCCACTGTCGGCCCTGAAGGAGACCAATCTGGAACCTCTGGAAGAGGCCGTGGGCCGTTACCTGCCGGAGAGTATCCACTTCTACCCCGACGACCAGATCACGGATCGCAGCGAGCGTTTCCTGGCCTCCGAAATTGTCCGGGAAAAAATCACCCGCCAGTTGGGTGCCGAGCTGCCTTATTCCGTGGCGGTGGAGATTGAGGAGTTCAAGCGGGAGGGCAAGACCCTGCATATTTCCGCCCTCATACTGGTGGAGCGTGAAGGCCAGAAGAAGATCATCATTGGCGAAAAGGGCGAACGGATGCGTCGGATTGGTCAGGAGGCGCGCACGGATATGGAGCGAATGTTCGACAGCAAGATCATGCTGAGGCTCTGGGTCAAGGTGAAGCGAGGTTGGGCAGACAGCGACCGGGCCCTGAAGAGCCTGGGCATGAACGACCTCTGAGGCGGCTATGAAGGGGCCTGAGCTGCAGGAGCCGGCTTATGTCCTTCACCGCCGGCCCTGGCGGGAAACCAGCCTGATGGTGGATCTCTTTTCCCTGAACCATGGTCGGATGACCGTGATTGCCCGGGGAGCCAACAGTGCCAAAAGCCCCCTGAAAGCTCAGCTCCAGCCCTTTCAGCCCCTGGTCGTGGACTGGACCGGCCGCGGAGATTTGAAGACCCTGACTCAGGTCGACGTGAGAGCCGGACCTACCCTGGCGAGGACAGTTTCCCTGTACAGCGGTCTGTACCTGAACGAACTGTTGCAGCGGATTCTGCCCGCTGCTGATCCCCATCCGACTCTTTTTGCGGCCTACATAGATGCAGTCGGGCAACTGTCCGACACCACGGACGTGGAGCCCGTACTCCGACGGTTCGAGCTCGCTTTCGCGTCCGCCCTCGGTTACGACTTTGCCTGGGACATTGCCACTGACACGGGGCAGTCCGTCGAGCCTGCCCGGAAGTATTGTTATGATCCGGAACAGGGCATTGTCTCCGGGCAATCCCCCGGTGTTCGTTTGCAGAATCTGTCGGGGGAGGTGTTACTGAATCTCGCCCGCGAGGATCTGCAATCGGACAGCAGTCGCCGGACGGCGAAACGGGTTATGCGAGTCCTTATCGATTATCTTCTTCAGGGGCGCCCCCTGAACAGTCGCAGTCTTTTCACTCACCTTCGGGGAGAATCTCATGAATCCTAGAGTACTGCTTGGCGTTAACATTGATCATGTTGCCACCCTTCGTCAGGCGAGGGGGACCCGGTATCCGGATCCGGTGCAGGCGGCTCTGATGGCCGAGGAAGCCGGCGCTGATGGCATTACTGTTCATCCAAGGGAAGACCGGCGGCATATCCAGGATAGGGACGTGTTGTTGCTCAAGGAAGTACTCCAGACCAAGATGAATCTGGAAATGGCGGTTACCGATGCCATGCTGGCGTTCGCCGAGCAGGTTCGTCCGGAATGCATCTGTCTGGTGCCCGAAAAGCGCGAGGAGCTGACCACCGAGGGCGGGTTGGACGTCGAAGGCCAGGAATCCCGGATAGCGAAAGCCTGTGAACGCCTCGCACGGATTGGCTCCGAAGTGTCACTGTTTATTGATCCGGATCCTGCTCAGATAGATGCCGCCGTTCGCTGCGGCGCACCGGTGGTGGAATTGCATACCGGTGAGTATGCCGAGGCTGGCACGCCGGAAGCCGAGGAAACCGCATTCAAAACAATTGCCGATGCCGTTGCCTACGCTCGCAAGAAAGGGCTGATCGTCAATGCCGGCCACGGCCTGCATTACCACAACACAGAACGGGTGGCGGCGATCCATGGCATCAACGAACTGAATATTGGCCATGCCATCATTGCCCGCGCCGTCTTTACGGGCCTGAAAGAAGCGGTCCGGGATATGAAGGCCATTGTCGACCAGGCCCGGGTCCGGGCCTGATCAAGACACCATCAGGTGGTTTCCGTCGTCTGGTGTCGTTCGCGGAACAGTTGTTGCCAGTCGGTCTGGTCGCTCCAGATTTGCAGGCGCTCCATGGCAGACAGTAGCTGGTCTTTCTGGAGCTCCAGGTCTGGCGCAGTGCACTTGATCGCGGTTTCCAGGCGATTGGCCGCTGCCCGGAGTTCCGGCACGCCACAGTAGCGGGTGGCGCCGTGGAGCTTGTGAACGCACTCCAACAGTTCATCCATGGCGTCGCCGGCCCAGAGCTCAGGCATGCGCTGCCGATCCACATGGACCTGCTCCAGCAGCATACTGAACAGTTCTTCGGCCAGGTCGGCCTTGCCGGCGGCCAGCTGAATACTCTCGTCGACGCTCACGCAATCCTGCTGCATTTTGCGCGTGGATGGCCTCAGGGCCCTGCGGGTGTCGCGTACTTCCGGTACCGGAATTCGTCCGTAGCTGCTGGTTTTCGGGCAGACATAGCCGGTGTACTCGTGAATGATCTCGGTGAGCTGGCCGCTGCTGATGGGCTTGGGCATGTAACCGTCAAAACCCTGCTTGATCAGCCGTTCCTGCTCGTCGGCAAGCGCGTGGGCCGTCAGGGCGATGATTGGCGTCCGGTGATTGCCGGTGTCCATCTCTCTCAGTCTTGCGGTGGTTTCCACGCCATCCATGCCCGGCATCTGCAGGTCCATGAAGACCAGGTCGAAGGGTTTTTGCCGAGCCTTGCTGAGAGCTTCAAATCCGCTGGACGCCCCCTCGGCGTCAAGCTGACAGTCTTCCAGCAGGGTCATGACCAGTTTCAGGTTGGCGTCATTGTCATCCACAGCCAGCACCCGGGGAACGTTGGCCGTGCCAGTCCGGTTGGCGGTGATTTCGTATTCGGGCGTGCGCCCGCTGGCATTGATGCCATGTACCAGCAGCAGAAGCTCGTCGTAAAGGGAATCCCGGCACACAGGCTTGGTAAGGTGGCCGCTGGCGAGTCCTGATAGGGGGGTGTCGTGGGTTTCGAGGGTTGGTGTCAGCAGTAACGTTCTGCAATCCCGTTCAATCTCCAGGGTACGGATAACACCGCAGTACTGGCTGGAGTTGAGCAGGTGCCGGGTAATGCCGACAATGGCCACGGCGTATCCGGCCTGGCTTTTCTGAGCCTCCTCAATCTGCTCCTGCAACGCACCGGGTGAGGCAACCCGGTCGACCACCATGCCCCAGTCCCGCAACAGGTGCTCCACCGCCAGGCCCGTGGTTTTCTGCTGTTCCAGGTAAATAACACGCTCGCCTCGCAGGGCATCCCTGGGCGAGATGGCTTCACCGCTGGTGGCAAGCTCCGAGGTGAGGGTAAACCAGAAGGTTGATCCCTTGCCCAGCTCGCTCTCCAGACCAATTTTGCCGCCCATCTCTTCCACCAGGCGCTTCGAAATGGCGAGGCCCAGACCGGTACCACCATACTGGCGTGCGGTTGAGGCATCGGCCTGGCTGAAGGCGTTAAACAGGGATTGCTGCTGGGCCCGGGAAAGACCCACACCGGAATCCGTGATGCTCAGGCGGAGAGTAACCCGGTTTGAATCGCTCTCTTCTTCTTCCAGACTCGCCCGGAGGACGACCTCGCCGGTCTGGGTAAACTTGATGGCATTGTTGACCAGGTTGGTGATCACCTGTTTGACCCGCAACGGGTCACCCATGATGTTGTCCGGAACATCGTTGTAGACCAGTGGCACCAGGTCAAGATTCTTGGCGTGGGCGGCCGGCGCCAGCATCACCATGACTTCCTCGACGATATCGCGCAACTGGAAGGGGACGCGGTCAAGGATCAGCTTGCCGGCTTCGATCTTCGAGAAGTCCAGTATGTCGTTGATGATGGTGAGCAGGATTTCCGAGGATTTCCGGATTGTGCTCAGATGATCCCTTTGCTGTCTGGGTAATGGGCTTTTCAGCAACAGCTCGGTGAAGCCGATGATGCCATTGAGGGGGGTGCGGATTTCGTGGGACATGTTGGCCAGGAATTCCGACTTGATGCGGCTGGCTTCCAGTGCCTCCTTGCGCGCAAAATCCAGCTCGATGTTCTGGATTTCGATAGTCTCAAGGGTTTCCCGAAGGTCCTCGGTGGCCTGGTCTATATTCTGCTGCATTTCTGCCTGGGCCTTGCTCAGCTCTTCGGCCATGGCATTGAGCCCGGATTCCAGCTGCTCAAACTCGGGCCCGGCACCAGTATGGACGCGGGTATCCAGCTTGCCTTCCTTGAGTTTGGCGACGGCCTCGTTCAGTTCAAACACCGGGTTTGTGAACGCGCGGCTCAGACGCAGGGCAATAGCCATGCTGAGAATGACGCCGCCGAGGATCAGCAGCAGGGAAATGAGCAGGGCCTTGTAGGTCTCCTTTTCGGTCCGGATGTGGGACATTTCAACAACCACCCACCCCAGAGGCTCACGCAGATCCGACATGGACTGGCGGGCATCCGGGTCGAGCATGCTCTCGATCATCAGGTCCTGGAGAAACACGGGTGTGATAAAGCGGGTGCTGTTTTCCCGGGATAGCCGGGTTGCATGCTCGGCAGTGAGTTCTTCGGACTGCACGGTCTCGGAGCTTCCTGGCCCGGTGTGGAGCAGGCGCGAACCATCACTGCCGAAGAAGGTGATGGAGCGCACGTCCTGTTCTTCCAGAAGGGCATTGGAGAGGCTGCTGAGCAGGCTTCGGTTGGCAGTAAAGAGGCCATACTCGGAACCGGCCGCGAGCTGACGTGAGAGTGATTCGCCCCGGTCCTTCAGCAGGCTTTCAATATTGTTGACCCAGCTGTAGGTGAAGAACAGCCCCAGCATCAGGGTGGTCAGCAGGGTGGGAACCAGCGTTACCACCAAAACTTTCTTGCGAATGCCCCAACGTCGCATACCGTGTTCCTGAATTATTGCTTTTGTCCGCACCGCAGGGCGGAAAACGTCCGTGTTAAGAATAGCTGATCCGGAACGGGATAACTGTGGTATCAGTCCCGGCGGCACCGGAAAATCCCGTGGCGGATATAGCCACCGGTCATGGATATAGCGAGAAGCTGTATTGGGAGACCGGGGCGATAACGCGTATCATGCGAAGCCAAAAGTGTACCACAGGGTTATCATATGCATTTTCCCACCATTGAAGATTATGTCGGGCACACCCCTCTGGTTCGCCTGCAGCGTCTCCCCGGTCAGACAAGTAACGTGATCCTGGCCAAGCTGGAGGGTAACAACCCTGCCGGCTCAGTGAAGGATCGCCCGGCCATCAGCATGATTCAGGAAGCGGAGCGCCGGGGCGACATCCAGCCCGGCGATACCCTGATCGAGGCGACCAGTGGTAATACCGGCATTGCCCTGGCCATGGCGGCTGCCATCAAGGGTTACCGGATGGTGCTGATCATGCCCGCAAACATGAGTGAGGAGCGTCGGGCATCGATGCGTGCCTATGGCGCAGAGATCGTCACGGTCAGCAAGGAAGAGGGTATGGAAACCGCCCGTGACCTGGCCCTCAAAATGCAGGCGGAAGGCAGGGGCAGGGTGCTGGACCAGTTCAGCAACCAGGACAACCCTCTGGCACACTATCGCACGACCGGTCCGGAAATCTGGGAGCAGACCGGAGGACGGGTTACCCACTTTGTCAGTTCCATGGGAACGACCGGCACCATCATGGGGGTATCGCGTTACCTCAAGGAGCGCAATCCGGACATTCGCATCATCGGGTTGCAGCCCAGAGAAGGCGCCTCAATTCCCGGCATCCGTCGCTGGCCCGAAGCCTATCTCCCGAAGATCTACGATGCCACCCGGGTGGATCAGGTGCTGGACGTTGGTCAGGAAGAGGCCGAGAACACCATGCGAGCCCTGGCCTCCGAGGAAGGAATTTTCTGCGGGGTGTCCTCGGGCGGCTCTATTGCCGCAGCACTCAAACTTTCTGAGCAGGTTGAAAACGCCATCATCGTTGCCATTATCTGTGACCGCGGGGACCGTTATCTTTCCACCGGTGTGTTTCCCGGCGCCTGAACCCGATTCTACCAAGAGACCCAAGTATGAGCAGACGACGCAGGAAGGTTCTTCCCAAAGAGCCCGTGCGCTGTGAGATAAAAACCCTGAGCCATGACGGCCGGGGCATCGCCCGCCAGGACGGCAAGACCCAGTTCGTGGATGCCGCCCTGCCCGGGGAGACGGTGATGGCGAAGGTTGTGTCCAGCCGAAGCAAGTTCGACGAGCTGCGCACCGAGGAGGTTCTCGAGGCAGCACCGGATCGCCAGACGCCACCCTGTGAGTTTGCCGATCTCTGCGGTGGCTGCAGCCTCCAGCATATGAGTGGTGATGCCCAGATCGGGTTCAAGGAAACCACCCTGCGTGAACATTTTGCCCATTTCGGGGGCATAGAGCCTGAAGAATGGGTTGAACCCCTGCGTTCGCAGGAAAGTCTCGGCTATCGTCGCAAGGCACGCCTGGGTGTCCGATACGTCAAGGCGAGGGAGTCCGTTCTGGTGGGGTTCCGGGAAAAGCGCAACAGTTTTCTGACCGATATCGATCGTTGCGTGGTGCTGGATCCGCGGATTGGTGAGCGCATATTGCCCTTGCGCAACATGTTGCATGATCTGGATGCCTACAGCCGGATTGCCCAGGTTGAAGTTGCCTGTGGCGATGATGTGGCAGTCATGGTGTTCCGGAACATGGATGATCTCTCGACTGGTGACCGGGAAAAGCTCGTTGCCTTTGGTCAGGCCCACGATTTGCATATCTACCTGCAGCCAAAAGGGCCTGATACGGTCCACCGCATCTGGCCCGACTCAGCTGGTCAGGAGGATGAGCGGCTGAGCTACCGACTGGATGAATTCGACCTGACCATGAAATTTCATCCCATGGACTTTACCCAGGTCAATGCAGGCATTAACCGCGCGATGGTACACAGGGCTGTGGACTGGCTGGATATTCAGCCAGATGAGCGAGTACTGGATCTTTTCTGTGGTCTGGGCAACTTTACGTTGCCCCTGGCCCGCAGGGGCGGGGAGATTGTTGGCGTGGAAGGCGACGAGACCATGGTCGTCCGTGGCCGCGAAAATGCGGAACTGAATGGTCTGGACAATGTGGCTTTTCATGGCGCCGATCTGCATGGAGATTTCACCGGTCAAAGCTGGGCAAAGGAAGGCTTCGACAAGATCCTGATTGATCCGCCCCGTTCCGGTGCCGAGGAAATCTGTCAGTATCTGACCGCTTTCGGCGCGCGAAAGATCGTCTATGTGTCCTGCAACCCGGCTACCCTGGCAAGGGACGCAGGAGTCATGGTGCGCAACGGCTATCGCCTGGTGCGCGCAGGTGTGATGGACATGTTTCCTCACACCACCCATGTGGAATCCATCGCATTGTTCGAGCGGGATTCCGGCTGAGGATGTCGTGGGCAGTCACGGATGGCTGCGGAAACCATCAGGAATAACAAGACTGATATGGTAAAAGTTCGCGAAGACTACGCAATGACTGGCGATGGCCAGGTGGATATCGACGGCTGGGTCCTGCAGATCGCTTCGCAGACCCATCTGGACGACGCTGGGCAGTTCCGGCGCGCCTGCGAAAAAGCGGCTGAGATCGATCTCCAGGCGTTTCGGGAGGATCGCCTGTGGGCGCCTGGCTCCAGCAGTTTCCGGATCGGTATCGAGATGGCCCAGGTGCTGGCGGAGCTGCACCTTGATCAGGCCAGCCTGGTGGCAGCCATTCTCTACCGCGCGGTGCGGGAAGAGCGTGTTGCGCTGGAGGATGTCCGCAAGGAGTTTGGCGACGAGGTCGCCGGCCTGATCAACGGCGTACAGCAGATGGCGGCGATTTCCTCCATTCATCATCCGCTGAAGGGCAACGTCCTCGGCCAGAGTGAAGGCCAGCTGGATAACGTTCGCAAGATGCTCGTTACCATGATCGACGACGTCCGGGTTGCCTTGATCAAGCTGGCGGAGCGGACCTGTGCCATCCGGGCGGTCAAGAACGCGCCTGAAGAAAAACGCATGCGCGTGGCCAGGGAAGTGTTTGATATCTATGCGCCCCTGGCTCATCGTCTTGGCATTGGCCACATAAAGTGGGAGCTGGAGGACCTTTCCTTCCGCTATCTGCATGGTTCCGCCTACAAAAAGATTGCCAAGCTGCTTGATGAAAAGCGTCTTGACCGTGACGGTTATATCAAACGGGTGATCGAGACCCTGCAGACCGAACTGAAAGCCTATGGCATTGAAGGTGAATTGTCCGGCCGTGCGAAGCATATTTACAGCATCTGGCGGAAAATGCGACGCAAGGGCATCGACTTCTCGCAGGTTTACGATGTCCGTGCCGTGCGCATTCTGGTTCCGGAAGTGCGCGACTGTTATGCCGCACTCGGCATTGTTCATACGCTGTGGCGTCATATCCCCAATGAGTTCGATGATTACATTGCCAACCCCAAGGAAAACGGTTACCAGTCGCTGCACACGGCGGTGATCGGCCCTGAGGGCAAGGTGATGGAAGTCCAGATCCGCACCCACAAGATGCATGAAGAGGCGGAACTGGGCGTCTGTGCCCACTGGCTCTACAAAGGTACGGATAGAGGCAACAAGTCCACCGGCTACGACGCCAAGATCAACTGGCTGCGCCAGGTTCTGGAGTGGCAGGAAGAACTGGGCGACCTGTCCGGACTGGCTGACCATCTGAAGTCCGATGTGGCGTCCGACCGGGTGTATGTTTTCACGCCTGAAGGCCATGTCGTGGACCTGCCCCAGGGGGCAACGCCGGTGGATTTCGCCTACCGGGTTCACACCGAGATTGGCCACGCCTGCCGTGGCGCCCGGGTGAACAGTCGAATTGTACCGCTGACCTACCCGCTGAAAACCGGGGATCAGGTGTTTATCCTGACGTCCAACAATCCGGCACCCAGTCGTGACTGGCTGAATCCGAGTCTTGGTTATATCCAGACCTCCCGGGCCCGGGCAAAAGTAACCCACTGGTTCAAGCAGCAGGATCGTGGCCGCAACGTCATTGATGGCCGGGCGATCCTTGAGGATGAGTTCAAGCGCCTGTCACTCTACGATGTGGATCTCGGCGACCTTGCGCAGAAGGTCAACTATCACAGTGCGGAAGACATGTTTGCCGCCATTGGCGCCGGCGATCTGCGTCCCACCCACGTCGCCAATGTGGCCCAGCAGATGCTGGAGCCCAAATCCGAACAGCTGGATCTGAAACTCAGCACCCAGCGGCGCAAACCCTACGACACCGAATCAGACATCCAGATTCTGGGCGTGGGCAAGCTCAAAACCCAGGTGGCGAAATGCTGCAAACCGCTGCCGGGAGACGCGATCGGCGGTTATATAACCGTAGGGCGGGGCGTGACGGTGCATCGCCAGGACTGCCTGACCTTCCTGAACCTGCGTGAGTTTGAACCGAACCGGATCATCGAGGTGAGCTGGGGTGGCCGGCCGGCGGCGGTGTACCCGGTTGATGTCGAAATCGAGGCCTATGACCGGTCAGGATTGCTGAGGGACATAACCCAGGTGCTGTCGTCCTCCAAGAGTGATGTGCTGGCGCTCAACACCTTGACCAACAAGGACGAGAACACGGCCACCATGACCGTGACCGTGGAAATTTCCAGTCTGGAGCAACTGGCGCGGTTGCTGGCGCAGATCCGTAACCTGCCCAATATCATTGATGTGAGGCGAAAACGCGGATGAGCTACACCATCGAAGATCTGAAAACCCTGATGGCCCGGCTCCGGGATCCGGAGACCGGGTGTCCCTGGGATACCCGGCAAACCTACAGAACCATTGTGCCGCATACCCTGGAAGAGGCCTATGAGGTTGCCGATGCCATTGACCGGGAGGATTACCCGCATCTGAAAGACGAATTGGGTGACCTTCTGTTCCAGGTGATCTTCTACGCCCGGATCGGACAGGAGGACGGGCATTTCGACTTTGACGGCGTTGTTGATCATCTGGTCAGGAAACTGGTGCGCCGGCACCCCCATGTTTTTCCGGAAGGCACGCTGGAAAGCCGGATTGACCCGGATAACCGGCCCGATGAGGCCTGGATCAAGGAAAGCTGGGAGCGCATCAAGGCCGAGGAGCGGGCGCTGAAGCCGGTATCGGAAACTGATGCACCCAGCAGCCGTCTTGATGGCATTGCCCGCACCCTGCCGGCCATGGCCCGGGCTGAGAAGCTCCAGAAAAGGGCCGCTCGCCATGGCTTTGACTGGCCGGATATCAGCCCGGTTTTCGACAAACTCCACGAGGAAATCGACGAGCTCAAGGAAGCCTGGCAAGCCGCGCAAACCGGGACAGGCGATCCGGATGCCGTTGAGGATGAGTTGGGCGATCTTCTGTTCGTCTGTGTGAACCTGGCACGGTTCATGAAGGTTAATCCTGAGCAGGCCCTCCATCGAACCAACCACAAGTTCGATGCCCGCTTCCGGGCCATTGAGCGTGTGCTTGAAAAGGAGGGGCGCGACATGGACGAAGAATCACTGGAGGCGCTGGATGCCGTCTGGCAGGCGGTAAAAGGCGTCGAGAAGGGCGGAAACGGACACTGAGCAGGGCGGATCGGTAAGTACAATCCGTTACCAATTTTCTCGCCCCCGGACCGTTGGCTTCGTCTACACTTCCGGAAACGGACGCACGGTTTTTGTGCGCCGTGCGCCATCAATAAGATGCAGGAGTGAAGGCACCATGAAAATCAAAGATCTGGTCAACTACTGGGACAAGCATGCACGTGGTCGGCTTACCCGAGACGCCTACTTCATGGCGTTGTCTGACCAGCATCACAAGCGCCTCGAAAAGCTCGCAGCGCTTTACCCGATGAAATCACCTCAGGATCTGATGCGGGATCTGATTTCCGCAGCACTGGACGAAATGGAAACCAGTTTCCCTTACGTGCAGGGCACCAAGGTGGTGGCCTATGACGAGGATGGTTTCGAGATCTACGAGGATCAGGGGCTGACTCCGAAGTTCGTCAGCCTGAGCCAGAAGCACATTCAGCGTCTCAAGGCTCGCCAGCTGGAATCAGTAGCCTGACGAACGGGCAGCGACCGCTGCCCGTCGTTACTTATTTATCCTTCCCTTCCAGCTTGTCCTTCAGCGGGCTCTGGCGCACCAGATCGTCCAGGGCCGCGCCAATCATATCGTTCAGAATATCACTCTCACTTCGGTCCGGGTAAAGCTCCGCCAGTGCGGAAACTCGTGCGGCATCTTCCAGCGGCAGGCGCAGGTTGTAATCGTGGGTGCGTTCCACGGGTTCTTTCTGCTTTTCCCAGTGTTTGGGCAGATCAGTGACCTTCATGATGACTCCTTGCAGCTACAGGCTTGAATCGCCAATAGACTTTTTCGACTGTTCCTTAGTATCGTAAGTTTACTTCGCCTCCGTCAATTCAAAAGGACGCCAATGTGACTGAGCTACACCCCGAACTCCGAGAAAATGTACGAATGCTGGGCGAACTGCTGGGCCAGAGCATACGGCGGTATCCCGGACAGGACTGTTTCGAACTGATCGAGGAAATCCGGGCAGCTGCCAAGGCCGATCGCCGCCAGGAAAGCGGTTCCGGTCAGCGGCTGGTGAATCTTCTGGGCAAGCTGAGCGACGATGAACTCCTGCCGGTGACCCGGGCTTTTAACCAGTTTCTGAACCTGGCCAACCTCGCGGAGCAGTATCACGGTATTCGTCGCAAACGGGGTCATCAGTCGGATCTCATGGTCGAATCTCTCGGTGAGGTGTTTGAAAGACTCAAGAGCGGGGATGTTACGCCGGACGAACTGCACAAACGCGTCGCGGATTTGCGGATCGAGTTCGTGCTGACGGCTCACCCCACCGAAGTGGCCCGCCGCACCCTGATCATGAAATACGATGAAATGTCGGATTGCCTGGCAAGGCTGGACCATGACGATCTGATGCCCGCAGAGCGGGATGAGATCGTCAATCGCCTGTCCCAACTGGTTGCCGAAGCCTGGCATACCGATGAGATCCGTCATGAGCGGCCAACCGCAGTGGACGAAGCCAAGTGGGGCTTTGCGGTTATCGAGAACAGCCTTTGGCAGGCGTTGCCGCAGTTTCTTAGAAGTCTGGATACATCGCTGGAGGAGGCCACGGGCAGGGGGCTGCCCTTGCAGGCATCGCCGATCCGGATTGCCTCCTGGATGGGCGGTGACCGTGACGGCAACCCGAATGTTACCCACAAAGTCACCCGCCGGGTCTTCCTGCTCGGTCGCTGGATGGCGGCAGATCTCTATCTTCGGGATATTCAGGCGCTTCGGGCGGAACTGTCCATGTGGCAGGCGAGCGACGAGTTGAGAGCGGTCGCCGGTGATTCCCGGGAGCCCTATCGCCATGTCCTCGCTGAACTGCGTGAGCGACTGATCAAAACCCGTGACTGGGCTGAGGCGAGTGTGAACGGCGAACCGGCGGATGCGTCCGATATTCTGTTTGAAAATGAGGATTTCACCGGGCCCCTGGAGCTGTGCTATCGGTCTCTGGTGGAATGTGGTCTGGAAGATATTGCCAATGGCCCGCTGCTGGATACCATTCGGCGTGCACACACCTTCGGCCTGCCGCTGATCCGGCTGGATATTCGTCAGGAAGCCAGCCGCCACGCGGAGGCCGTTGCCGAGATGGTCGATTATCTTGGGCTGGGGGATTACCTGTCCTGGTCCGAGCAGGAACGACAGGCGTTTCTGGTGCAGGAGCTCCAGGGTCGCCGGCCACTGGTTCCCCGCAACTGGGAGCCGTCCGAATCCGTTCAGGAGGTGCTGGCAACGTGCGAAGTGGTGGCGCAACAAACCCCGGAAGCGCTGGGTTCCTACGTGATTTCCATGGCCAGCAAGCCCTCGGATGTGTTGAGCGTGATTCTGCTGCTGCGGGAGTCCGGGATGAAGTTTCCCATGCGGGTCGTCCCCTTGTTTGAAACCCTGGATGACCTTCGTGGCGCGCCGGACAGCATGTCGGCACTGTACGAGGTCGAGTGGTACCGGGAGTATTGCCAGGGTCAGCAGGAAGTAATGATCGGCTATTCGGATTCCTCCAAGGATGCCGGCCAGCTGATGGCGGCCTGGGCCCAGTACCAGGCCCAGGAGAAGCTTACCCAGGTTGCCCGCCAGTTTGGTGTACACCTGACCCTGTTCCACGGCCGCGGCGGCACCGTGGGGCGCGGCGGCGGACCTGCCAACCGGGCGATTCTGTCCCAGCCGCCGGGCTCGGTAAACGGCAGTTTCCGGATCACCGAGCAAGGTGAAATGATCCGGTTCAAGTTTGGCTTGCCCAGGCTGGCGGTTCAGAGCCTGACGCTCTACACCACCGCGGTTATTGAAGCCACTCTGGCGCCGCCACCCGAGCCGGAGGACAGCTGGCGGGAAACCATGGACTGGCTTACCGAGCGTTCCCTGAAAGCCTACCGGGATGTGGTTCGGGAGAATCCGGATTTCGTTCCGTATTTCCGCCAGGTCACACCCGAGCAGGCCCTGGGTAAACTGGCGCTCGGCAGCCGGCCGGCCCGAAGAAAGGCCACCGGTGGCGTGGAAAGCCTGAGAGCTATTCCGTGGATTTTCGCCTGGACCCAGATGCGCCTGATGCTGCCCAGTTGGCTTGGCAGTGATGTGGCACTGGAAGAGGCGGCCAGAGATAATCGGCTCCCGGTACTGAGGGAGATGATGCAGGGCTGGCCGTTCTTCCGTACCTATGTGGATATGCTGGAGATGGTACTGGCGAAAGCGGATCTGCGCATCGCCAGCTATTATGAGCAGACCCTGCTGGACGACGACGGGCTTAAAGCGCTGGGGGAAAGCCTTCGAATGCGGCTTCAGGGGTGCATTGAGCGGCTTCTGGAGCTCAAGGAACAAACCGGCCTGCTTGAGGGAGAACCTGTGTTCGCGCATTCTATGAAGGTGCGTAACCCCTATACGGATCCTCTTCACTACCTGCAGGCTGAACTGCTCCGGAGGGATCGTGAAAGTGAGGGCAAGGGCGAGGTACCGGAACTGGTTGAGCGGGCCCTCAAAGTCACCATGGCGGGCATCGCCGCCGGAATGCGCAACACTGGTTGATAGTGGTGCCGGGAAATGGCCGGATAGCCTGTTCAACGACAAAAAATAAAGGGAGTAAGCTGTGGCGCTGGCTGCACGATTGGAGCGTTTTCTGAACCGCAAGGGCATCAGCTATCGGGAGTTGCCGATTGATCAGGTGACCAGCCTGGATTCGGCGGTCATTGCCTCGGGGCTGTCGCAGGATGACTTTATCCAGGCAACACTGCTGATCGATATTACCGGCGTGGTGATGGCCGTGCACAAGTTTGACAGCTCACTTGATCCGGATGCGGTTCACCAGTTGACCGGCCGTCGTTTGCAGCCGTTGACCGCGCGGCAGACCATGCGCCTGTTCGGGGACTGTGATCCGGGCTTTACGCCGCCCATCGGACAGGCTTATGAATTGCCGGTTATCGTCGATGAAGATGTGATGCAGGCTGAGCAGGTCGTGTTCACCAGCGGTACCGATCATTCCCTGATAGAAATGGATGGCCGGTCATTGAGGCTCTCGCTGGCCGGCGCCAGGGAGGGGCATCTGGTTATTCGCGGCCCGGGCAACGGTAATCGCGAGGCGCTGACGCTCGAGGAAGTCGCCGATAAACTCCAGAAACTTTACCGCCTGCCACCGATGCCGGCCCTGGCCCTGCGGATTCTCCGGCTGACCGCCAATACTGATGCCACTGCCCGGGAACTCGCGGAGTTGATCGAGTTTGATCCCAGCCTGACGGCCCAGATTATGCGCTATGCCCGTTCCGCTCTTTTCAATTATCCCGGCCAGATCAATTCTGTCCAGGAAGCCGTTACCCGTGTGCTCGGTTTTGATCGTGTGGCCCACATCGCCCTGGGCATTGCGTCTGTTCGAGCCTTTGAGGTGCCCCGCCAGGGAATCCTGGGCATGGATAATTTCTGGCGCCATTCGCTCTATTGCGCGTTCCTGTGCCAGATCATTGCGCCAAGGTGCGGCGCCGAGAAAGGCCTCGGTTATCTGTGCGGGCTGTTGCATAACTTCGGCCTGTTGCTGGTCGGACACCTGTTCCCGGCCGAGTTTGACGAGCTCAATGAACTCCGGGAAGCCAATCCCGAAGCCAGCATGCATTCTCTCGAACAGCAGGTGTTCGGGCAGGGCAATGGCCAGGAGATCCTGTCGGTCGGTCATGGCGCTATTGGTGGTATCCTGCATCGGCTTTGGCAACTCCCGGATCCTGTGGTAAAGGCGGCGGGTGTCCATCAGCAGCCCGGCTACCACGGCGAGCACGAAAACTACGTCTTGATGGTGCAACTGGCAAATGCCCTCCTGAAAGAGCGGGGTATCGGCGATGAGTTCAACCCCGATGACGTGCCCGCGTTGCTTGAAGGGTTGGGATTGCTACCGAATGTTGTGGATGAGCTGGCGGCGGAACTGGATCGGGTCGCGCCGGATCTGGACGCACTGGCCAGCTCCCTGTCATCCTGACACCCTGTCCTTATTCGCTGGGAAATGCGCACTTCCGCTGCATGATACGGAGGTCGACTTTCTCTGACGTGGCTGACTTCGTATAATGCGCCTTCGCCGATTTCGGCTGACACCTGTTCCGGACAGGAGAGGCTGTCGCAAAGGCAGAAGTTTTTGCCACAGCTTTTCAAATGATAATGACTAAAACGGGAGCACAGCGTTATGCGAATCATCATGTTAGGCGCACCGGGCGCAGGCAAGGGAACTCAGGCCCAGTTCATCACTGAACGGTTTGATATCCCCCAGATCTCCACCGGTGACATGCTGCGGGCTGCGGTAAAGGCCGAGTCCGAGCTGGGCAAGCAGGTGAAGGAAGTCATGGCAACCGGCGGCCTGGTGTCCGACGACATCATCATTGCGTTGATTGAAGAGCGCATCCAGCAGCCGGACTGCAAGAACGGCTTCCTGCTGGACGGTTTTCCCCGGACCATTCCCCAGGCAGAGGCCCTGAAAGATCAGGGGATTGCCATTGACTACGTGGTCGAAATTGCCGTGGATGACGAGGAAATCGTCAGCCGCCTGTCCGGCCGCCGGGTGCACGAAGGCAGTGGCCGTATCTATCACGTCAAATACGATCCGCCCAAAGTGGAAGGCAAGGACGATGAAACCGGCGAACCGCTGGTTCAGCGCGAGGACGACAAGGAAGAAACGGTTCGCAAGCGCCTGAAAATCTACCATGACCAGACGGCACCTCTGGTGGGCTATTACCAGGACTGGGCATCGAAAGAGCCTTCTGCGGCGCCGAAGTATGTCCGGGTCGAAGGTGTTGGCAGCCTGGACAGCATTCGTGACCAGATCCTGTCTGAGCTCAAATAAATCATTGGCATCCTGACCTGAGGTTTTCACACCTGTGAAACTGTTGGCACTGGATACGTCGTCGGAGGGCTGCTCGGCAGCCCTTCTTGTTGATGGCGAGATCTCCGAACATTTTGAGCTTGCCCCGAGAGGCCACACCCGGTTGCTGATGCCAATGGTGCGTGAGCTGCTCGAGGAGCAACAACTTGTGCCAGCAGACCTGGATGCCCTGGCGTTTGCCTGCGGCCCCGGTTCTTTCACCGGTGTGAGAATTGCAACCGGGGTCGTGCAAGGGCTCGCCTGGGGACTGAATATACCGGTGGTACCGGTGTCGTCCCTGGAAGCGGTTGCCCTCGGGGCCATAGAGGCCATGAAGCTTCCCGAAAACAGCGGCATTGCGGTGGCGTTTGATGCCCGCATGGGCGAGGTTTATTGGGGGTGTTTCGCAGCCAGGGCGGGGCTACCAGTAGCGCTGGCCAAGGAACGGGTCTGTCCGCCCGAGGCAGTAACGCTGCCTTCAGGTCCCGAGCACTGGTGCGGCGCAGGTCGGGGCTGGCACTATCGGTCCGCCATGGCGGCAGAGGTGTCAGAGCGGGTCGATACCGTAGACGAAAGCCTGGTGCTCCGTGCTGCATGGGTTGCGCGTTTGGCAGTGATCGCTTACGAGCAGGATAAGACGGTACCGGCGGAGCAGGCGCAACCAGTGTACATCCGGGATGAAGTGACCTGGAAGAAACTGCCTGGCCGGTAGGCTTGATGTATGCCTGGCTTCGATCTGGATGAAATCTGATCAGCAACCTTTTCTTCTGCGCGATAATCTTCCATACTTCCAGTTCACGTTTTCCTGTCATCCGGCCAGCGGTATCTGAACATGATTGGCGGCATTAATCCGGGTAACAATTTCAACTTCCAGACCGGCAACAACAGTCCGGTCCGCGAGCGCAGTGATGCGGCGCGGGCGCCCGCTTCAACGCCGGAAAAAGCGCCCGATGCGGCTCGCCGTGATCTTGCGGATGGCGCCCAGGGCGTTGTCAGTGAGCGAACCGCCACCGAAAGCCTGGAGCGCCGGGTAGAAGCCCGTCGTGCGGCCGAGGATGCCCGTCTGGAGCGCTTCCGTGCTGACGACGTTTCTCTGCCAGCCGCCCGTGCCCTGTCCACATTTGCCTCTGTAGCCGCCGCCGGCCAGGAAAGCGGCGCCAATGGCAGCCTGGCCGGGATCGACATTCTGGTCTGATGCCTGATTCCTCCTCCGCTGAACCTTCTGAGATTCGCCCGCCTTCCATCGCGGTTGCCCGTAGTGCCCTGGGAGACCGGTTCCAGGCCGAGGCGCTGGCGGAGTCTCTGTCTCTGGATAATCTTGGTGTGGTACGGGCCAGGGATGTCCGGGATTTTCCGGTTCTACTGTTTCTCGACGAGCAGGGCCTTGGATTACAGGTTACTGGCAAGGGCGCGCCCGGGCCGGTGCGTGCGGAATTTGTAACCGGCAAGATGGGCTATCGGCGCGAACATGGTGGTGGCGCTGGCCAGCTGGTCGCCAAGGCGGTCGGTCTGCAGAAAACCCGTGCCACGCTCCATGTGGTGGATGCGACCGCAGGGCTTGGCCAGGATGCCTTTATCCTTGCCAGCCTTGGCTGCCCGGTCACGCTGTTCGAGCGTAATCCGATTATTCATGCGCTGCTGGCTGATGGCCTGGCTCGCGCTGCCCTGAACGTGGATTGCGCTGTCATTGTAGAGCGTATGCGATTGCTGGAAGGCAGCAGTATTGACTGGCTGGGTCAGACTGAAAATGACACAGCCGATGTGATTTATCTGGATCCGATGTTTCCTCATCGGGACAAGTCGGCGCTGGTCAAAAAAGAGATGCAGGTTTTTCGCACCATTGTTGGTGACGACGAGGATGCCGGGCAGCTGCTCGCGGGTGCGCTTGAGCGTGCGCGTTACCGGGTTGTGGTCAAGCGGCCGCGGAAGGCCCCGGCCATTGCCGGGCCGGAGCCAACCACTCGCATCGAGGGAAAAAGCAGCCGATACGATGTGTACTCCATCCGGGCGTTGCCAACCCAGTGAACCCGGTCAGGCGCCCAACATGGTAACCTGCTGGATCGCCTGTCGTTTCTCCACGCTAAGCACCAGCCGGGCATCGTCCGCCACTTCATCCAGACCCTCTCCGTAACACAGCAGGCCGTTGTCATCGGTTGTGATCACACCGTTATTCTGCATGTTGGCGATGAAGTTCCGGAACAGGCTCTTGTCAAAGAATTCCGGTGCATTGAGGCCAAACAGAATGGACATCCGTTCTGCCAGCAGCGCGCTCTGCTCTTCCAGCTCGGCGGCGCTGATCTTCCCTGAGCCATATTTGCGGAGGATGCCGAGGGCAATGTGATAGCGTTCGACTGTCTGGATGATGAAGCGGGACAGCACCCTCAGCCTCAGCATTGCCTCCGTGCCTTCTTCCGGTCGCCCAATCCGGTCGTCGTCCAGAGGCTTCAGCAGACCCTGTTCGATCAGGACATCGATCCATTGATTGATAACATATTGTGCTTCATCGGGCTGATATTTCAGAAACAGCTCGGACTGCAGGTAGGGATAGGCCACGCCTGCCAGAAACACAATCTTGTCCCGGCTCAACGAATCCTTGTTTTCAAACAGGCTGGCAATCAGCGAGGGCAGCGCGAACAAATGCTGAATGTTGTTCCTGTAGTAGGTCATCAGAATGGCGTTGCTGCCTTCCAGGGCAATGATGTCCCCGAGCTTTTGAGGCTGCCGGCTGACCAGGCCCATGTCTTCACAGTAGGCGACCCAGTCCTTGCCGGTGCCTTCCGGCAGAGTTACCGTTTCCGCATAGGGGAACGCCTTGAGCAAGCCGGCGTACTGATCCATCAGGCGGATCAGCTGGCCCTCATCCATCGCCAGTCGCTCGGTGCCCAGCAGAACGGTCGCGGCCATACCAATCGGGTTCACGGCAACTGAGGCATTGATGTTGGACGCTACCCGGAACGACAGCTCTGATACCGCGCTGTTAAGCCAGCCTGGGCGATACTCCGAATCGTAGGCCTCTTCACGCCAGCTGCTGTGGACATCATCAAGTACCTCCGACAGATGAATGGCTTCGCCAAAGTTCACCGCGACGCGACCGAAAGAATTGCTGAGTTTGCGAGCCGCTTTGGCGAGACCAAATACGCTCTCTTTTTGCTTTTTCTTGCCGCGAAGTTCGCCCAGATAGGAGCGACCTTCCATGACCTTCTCGTAGCCAATGTAAACGGGCACGAAGACTATGGGTTTGCGGTGATCACGCAGGAAACTCCGTACTGTCATTGCCAGCATGCCCGGGCGGGGCTGCAGCATGCGTCCCGTGCGGCTTCGCCCACCCTCAACGAAGTACTCCACGGAATAGCCGCGGGAGAACATCACATGCATGTATTCATTGAATACGGTGGCGTACAGGGGGTTGTCCTTGAAGCTGCGGCGCATGAAAAACGCCCCGCCGCGGCGCAGAATCGGGCCGACAATGGGCATGTTGAGGTTGATCCCGGCGGCGATGTGGGGTGGCATCAGCCCGTTCTTGTAGAGCACATAAGACAGCAGCAGGTAGTCGATGTGGGAGCGGTGGCAGGGTACATAAACCACCGCATTGTCCTGGGCTACGTCCTTTACGACCTTGATATTGTTGACGGCAATACCGTTATAGATCCGGTTCCACAGCCATGCCAGAACGACTTCCAGAAAACGAATGGTAACGATGGACATGCTGGCGGCAATTTCATCCGCGTATTTGTAGGCCTTGGCCCGGACTTTTTCAGGCGGGATATCGTCTCTGGCGGCTGTCTCCCTGATCGCCTCCTTCACCGCCTGAGTTCGCACCAGACCCGCCACCAGTGTGCGGCGATGGGAGAGGTCAGGCCCCAGGACTGCCTGGCGAACCCGGCGGAAATGCGTGCGAAGGATCCGGGCCAGCTTCCGGTTGGCGCGCTCCTCACTGTGGCGGTATTCATCGATCACCTGTTTCATCGAGAGCGGCTGATTGAATTGCACGTAGGTATTGCGGCCATGGACCATGATGATCAGGAACTTCTGTAACCGACCGGCAATGGACCAGGTATCGGAAAGCAGCAGTTTTACCAGGGATTTCTCCTTGTCCGGTGAGCGGCCCCAGAACAGGGAAACCGGAACAATCTGGACATCCTGATCCGGATGTTCGAGGCCATAGCGAATCAGCGACTGAAACTCGTTTGTGGGCGCCGGTGCCTGGCGCCCCCGGAAGAAACCGCCAATCCGGCGGTACAGAAAAAAGAAGGAGTGCGACGGACCGTTCTTTACCGGCAGCGCTTTAGTGGCCCCGGGAAGGCCGGCCCGGATAACTTCCTGTTCAAGAACAAGACGGCTCGAAAGAGAGCTGTACTGCAGCACGTAACAGACGGGCTTGTCGGGATCCAGGGCGAGTGCGTCAACGCTGTTGCCGCTGACATCAGTCCGGACCCAGATGAACAGTATCTTGCGGAAAAGGGTCAGGATCAGGCTGCGAATGCCCTGGTAAAGACGCATAAAGTGCAACTCCGTTGAAGAAACAGGTGCCAAGTTTACTTGGTTGAGTACAGGCCGGAAAGTCGAGCTTGAATTCTTGGCCGGCGCGGCAATGTGGTACATTTCCGACTGGCCTTTCAATCTTTCAGGTGACGCTTCAGATGGTGGTCTCGATGACTCAGTGGATTCCCGGCTGGACGACCAGGCGGCCGGAGCAGGGTGACCTGATTCTGGCACTGGCGGGCTCAGGCGTAGTCAAGCCGGAAACCGGCTGGCTTCATGGTCGTGACAGCGCACTTTTCAGTGACGGTTTGCCGGAAGCTGTTTCACTGGGCAGTTACGACGGACGTGATGTTTTTGTAACCGAGTTGCCCGAATCCACTATCGGCGACCGGGATGTCATTCCTCTGAGAGATGCCCTGCTGATGCTCAGTGATGCTCCGGCGGATATGCTGAGTACCGGATTCCAGGTCTGGCAGTGGTGGCGCGACCACCGGTATTGCGGCCGCTGTGGTGAGAAAACCGGCTTCCATCCCCGGGAACGGGCCAAATGGTGTGAGCCATGCGGAATACCCTGGTACCCGAGGCTCGCGCCCTGTGTGATTGTCGTGATCCGTCGGGACGACCGTCTTCTGCTTGCCAGATCCTCACGGGTCAAGCGGCATTTCTATAGCCTGATTGCCGGCTTTGTGGAGCCGGGTGAAAGTCTCGAAGGCGCCGTACATCGAGAGGTCAAGGAGGAAACCGGGCTGGATGTCACCAACATCCGGTACCATGCATCGCAACCCTGGCCATTTCCGCACCAGCTGATGGTCGGCTTCTTTGCCGATTACGCCGGGGGCGAACTGGTCCTTCAGGAAGATGAACTCGCCCACGCCGACTGGTTTTTACCGGGCGACACACCACCGGTTCCGCCGGAAACCACCATCTCGGGTCGGCTGATCCGGGCGATGGAAAATGAGATTTCCCGGGGAGGCATTCCGGTTTGAGCGAGCAGGCACCTCCAAGGGTTCTGGTGTTCGACTCCGGTGTCGGCGGGCTGAGTGTTGCAGACTGCATTCACCGGCAACTGCCGGGGCTGGATATCGTCTATCTGGCAGACAATGCCGGCTTCCCCTATGGCGAAAAGTCCGAAACGGTCGTGATTGAGCGTTGTTGTGCCCTGATTTCCAGAGCGCTGGCACGTTATCCATCGGAGGTCATCGTTGTGGCCTGTAATACCGCCAGTACCGTGGTTTTGCCTCATTTGCGGGCGATGACGCCGGTGCCGGTAGTCGGAGTGGTGCCTGCCATCAAGCCTGCGGCCGCGAAAACAGTGAACCGGCGGGTGGGGCTTCTGGCGACGCCGGCAACGGTACGCAGACCCTACCTTGACAGGCTGGTCGAGGAGTTCGCCGGCGACTGCAACGTCGAGCGTATCGGTCATCCGGGATTGGTGCGTTGGGCGGAAGATCTGGTGTCCGGGCATCCGGTCCCGCTTGCGGAACTTGATGAAGCAATGGCCCCGTTTCGAGGCACGGGTGTGGATACGGTGGTGCTGGGTTGCACTCATTATCCGCTGATACTGGAGAGCCTGAAGCTGAGCCTTCCCGACGTTCGTTTCTGGGTTGACTCAGGCGAGGCGATCGCCCGGAGGGTGGTCTGGCTGTTGGAGCAGGCAGGTCAGCTTTCGGCAGCCCGGAGACCGGTTTCTGGGGCCGGCTTTCCTCCGGTCACTGCTGCCCTGTTTTCTGGCCCCGCCCCCAAAGGTATTGTTTCCTTCATGACCGGTCTGGGAGTAGTCCCGCGGCTGGTGGCTGAACACTGGCCTGGAGATTTTCCGGAAGCTACAGCAGCCGTGTCAGTTTGAACATGGCAAGGAATTCCAGAGCCGGAATCGATCGTTTGTGGCAACAGTAGGTTTTGAAGTTCTCACCCCGGAAGCGGGATTTGGTGAACTCCAGGCCCTTGAAGTTGTAAAGGAAATTGCCTTTTTCATAGAGCCCGTGCAGCAAGCGTTTCAGCAGCCTGCTCTCCTGGTGCTCCGTTGCCGAATCCAGAGACAGGGGAATCAGCCCGAGATCCAGATAAGGCACGCCTTCGGCTTTGAAGACCTCCATTGCGTGGGCCATCAGTGTATAGAAAATGCCCTGGCGGAAATCGGCATTGGCCCGCGAAATATTGGGCACGTAGCTGATGATCTCGTTGTTACGGTAAATCGGGTCGAAATAGATGAACCCCACGGCCTTGCCATCCTGATAGGCATAGAAATGCCGTTCGTTCTCACGATAGTCCATCTCCATGGGTCGGATCAGAAAGCGGATCTCATTACTTTTGCACTTCCGGGTCCGGATCCAGGCCTCAGATATTTCACGGGTGTGATCGTCGCTGAAACGTTCCTTGACGGTAATGCCGCTTTTTTCCGCCTGGTTCAGCGCGGTTCTGAGAATCTGCTTCTTCTTGCCGCTGAGAGACCAGCGGCTGAGATTGATCCGGGATTCGCTACCAAACTGGGTGCCAAAGAGCCCAAAGCGCAGATGGAGGAAATCAACCACGGGCTTGGACACCTGGATATAACTGGCATTCGGGAAGCGTTGGTGAAAGCTCTCCAGCATGTTGCCAAAATCCTCGGGGGCACAGACCGGATCCGAGAGCACGAAGGTGGCGCCCCATTTACGCATGTAGGCGATATAGCCCATGCCAGGCACGTCGAAATATTGCATGCCCGGCTGAAGCGTTGAAAAGGACTGAGAGTGGGTTCCGTACTTCTTCAGAAAACCGACGCGCTCGGTAAAGGTGAATGAGCCGCTCTCCAGTGCGGCAATTCTGTCCAGTGCGAGTATCTGATCCGACATGCTGCTGCTCCCCGTTTGTTTTTGTTGGATGTTCCCTGAGCGAAGGTATTCAGGCCTGCTTCCGTCCGAGAATCGACCAGTAGCAGTTCATGTTCAGAAGCTTGAAGTGCTTCTTGTCTGTGACCTGAAGCCCCAACCGCTGCATGTGTTCGGGATAGTTGTAGATTTTGTGGAAGGCGTTGTTGGCGAACAGCCAGAAAATGAAGACGGCCATATACCAGTAGAGCTTTTTGAACATTCTGGAAAGCACGTTGCCGGTAGGGTAGGAAAAGTCACCGACAACAACCCGGGCGTCCGCTTTGCCGAGACGTATCAGGTGCTCCAGCACCCGGACCATCATGTCTTCATCGAACACGTTCAGGAAGAAGTTGGCCACGACCATGTCGTACTGCTCGAATTCCTCCACTTTCATGATGTCGCTGTGTATGCGACGGATGGTCAGGTGCGGCGCTTCTTTTTTCTGAGCTTCGGCAAACTTCCGAAGCATGGTCTCCGACAGGTCCACCACGGTCACGTCTGCACCCAGCTCCGCAGCGCGAATGGCATCCCGACCATGGCCAACACCGGCGAACAGAATCCGGTCTCCTGGCCGGACGGTTTCCACATCCAGCATCGCTGTTTTGCAGCGGTGAATGTTCTTGCCGCTATAGAGATTGCTCAGGAAATCGTAGACGGGGCCAATGTACTTGTACTTGTCGCGCATGATGCCTGCTGCCTGTTCTTGTTCCTTGGATGCTGTCACCGTTTTTGTCGTTATTGGTCCGAGAATGTCGGACATTCCGGTGATCAGCGCCTGATGATTTGAGCTTAGAGAACAGGGTGGGAGAAATATGTGCAGTAATGCGCATTTCCGGATACACAAAGTAACGTACTGCAATACTTTGCAAACCAGATCGCGGTTTTATATCGGAGTGTCAGACAATAAATAATCGTCTATCAGAATGAAGCGGCGCGTGCCTTGGTGATTCCCAGGGTTCTGGATATCTCGGTTGCAGGCCGCGCCGGGCCGTAGAAGAACCCCTGGACCTGGTGGCAGCCAAGGCTTCGCAGGTACTCCAGTTGCTCGTCGGTCTCCACGCCTTCTGCAACGATCTCCAGTTTCAGACCATGGGCCATGGCGACAATGGCATTTACGATGCAAGCGCCGTCGTCTCCACTGCGAATGGCTTTAACGAAAGACTGGTCGACCTTCAGAGTATGGATGGGGAGTCTATGGAGGTAATTCAGGGACGAGTAGCCGGTGCCGAAATCGTCAATGGCGATCCGGACGCCCAGCGATGCCAGTTCACGGAGTTTCTGGGAGATCTGCTCGAGATCGTTCATGATCACGTTTTCGGTTATTTCGATCTCCAGGTTGGCGGCGGGGAAATTGTGCGCCTTGACCTGCTGCATCAGGGTTTCCACAAAGCGCGGATGCTCGACCTGGATCGGTGACAGGTTTACCGCGAGCCGAAGATCGGAATGGCCCGCCCGGATCCAGCGGCCGACATCCTGACATGCCTGGTCGAGCACGCGCTCACTGAGCTGGCCAATCAACTTGGTTTCTTCTGCCAGAGGCAGGAAATCCCTTGGGTAAAGCAGTCCCCGCTCTGGATGCTGCCAGCGAACCAGCGCCTCCAGCCCCACGACCCGGTTGGTGGTTGAGCACACCTGCGGCTGGTAAAAAACCCGCAGCTCGTCACGCTCAAGAGCCTGGCGCAGGTCCCTTTCCAGGTTGAGCCGGTTGGCGGTGTCGATGCTCATGCTGTCGGAATAGAAGCGGTACCCATCCTTGCCCTTGCCTTTGACATGGTACATGGCGATGTCTGCATTCTGGATCAATTGATCCATGGTCTCGCCGGCCTCCGGGAAGATGGCGATGCCAATGCTTACGCCAACAAACACTTCATGGTCGCCCAATTGAAAAGGTGCCCGGAGGGCGTCAATGAGCTTTTTTGCGATTTGTCGCGCATCGTCGTGATTGTGGATGGAAGGCAACAACAAGGTGAATTCATCACCACCGAACCGGGACAGGGTGTCCCCTTTGCGCAGGCATTTCTCCAGCCGATGGGTTACCGCCTGCAGGAGGCGATCGCCCATGGCATGGCCAAGGGTGTCGTTAATGACCTTGAAACGGTCCAGATCCAGAAACATCACCGCCAGTTTCTGACCGCCACGGTTGGCATGGGTAATCGCCAGTTCGAGGCGGTCCTTGAATAGTGCCCGGTTTGGCAGTCGGGTCAGCAGATCATGATAAGCCTGGAAATTGATGAAGGCTTCGGCTTCCTTCCGTTCGGTGACGTCACGGGCGGTGCCGTAATAGCTCGCGCCGTTGCCATTGCCGCCACCCTGGGTGGTCCCGGAGTGGGGCCAGGTTTGCGGGTCTATGGGAAAGGCGGTTATCTCGAAGTGACGGGTTGCCCGGCGGCTGCCACGGGTTTTCAGGCGAACTTCCAGGGTTCTCGGGTTGTCCGCAGTGATGTTGGGGCCTTTGAGGGCCAGGGTTCCGCGGGTCACATCCCGGTCATCAAGAATATGCCGGAAATGCTGGCCACAGAGTTCCGCTGGCTGGTATCCAAGCAGGCTTTCCACCTTGCTGTTAACAAAGCAGAAGTGGCCATCCTGATCGAGCATGAACACGATGTCCGGAGAGCTGTTTACAATGTAGCGGTGCAGGGCCTCGGACTTTTCGAGCCGCATCTGAATGTGTTCGTGGGCTTCAAGCAGGGATTTTTTCCCGATGACGCTCTCGACGGTCGCCAGCAGCTCTTCAGGGTCAAAGGGTTTGCGAATGTAGTCCAGGGCACCCCGGCGCAGGGCACGGCTGACGGCACTGAACGAGCTTTCGCCGCTGACCACAATGACCCCGCAATCCGGTTGTCCGTTGGCGAGGTGTGCCATGACATCGAAACCGCTGACTTCAGGCATCCGGAGGTCCAGCAGCGCCAGATCGAATGCCTGCTGGTCGATCAGTTCACAGGCTTTCCGGCCCCCGTGGGCTTCCACGACATGGAATCCCCGGCTGCGCAGCAGCGAAGCCAGTGTATTCAGCAGGCGGGGTTCATCATCCGCTACCAGTATCCGTGCCGTTAACCCGTGACTGAAAGGCTGATCAGTAAGTTCAGGTGCCATCGGTCTGTGTCCGTTGTTTCTGCGTCAGTCGGTCTCGTTCTTTTTGTGGCTGGCCGCCGGCAGCAGAATCCTGAAGGTGGTACCTTCCTCCCCCGTGCGACAAGCAATGATGCCCTCCATGTCATCAACAAGCTGTTTCACAATGCTCAGGCCCAAACCGCTGTGGCCCTCTCCTTTTGTGGTTCTTACCGGTGAAAACAGGGTGTCCCTGATATCTCCGGGTATTCCGTTACCTGTGTCGGTAATTTCCAGCTCGACCCAGGTGCGATGATTCTGCCACACCGGGGAGGAGGTATGTATTTCAACCCTGCCGCCGTGTGCCGGAAGGCT
This sequence comes from Marinobacter sp., assembly GCF_041687235.1. GTDB lineage: Bacteria > Pseudomonadota > Gammaproteobacteria > Pseudomonadales > Oleiphilaceae > Marinobacter. Next base: position 142,854 of record NZ_JAWLCH010000007.1, read on the forward strand.
TTCGGCGGCGTTCCGGACGAGGTTGATAATCACCTGGCGTATCCTGGTGGTACCGGCGGCAACCCGTGTCGGCTCGCTGCAGAGCGATAGCTGCAGGTTGCGGTCTTCAGAACTGAACAGGCTATCTTCGAGGATACGCGCAAGACTTTCCAGTTCGGCATTGAGCTCAACGCCCTCATCACCCTGTTCAGTGAGTTCAGTATGGCTCATTTGCAGCAAGAGGTTGCCGGCCCGGTCCAGTTCATCGCGGATGACATCCAGTTCCTGCTGAACCTCAGCATCTTCCAACCTCCCTCGAAGCTGGTAGATGTACTGCCTGATAATGGTTAGCGGATTACTGACCTCATGCACCTGTTTACGTAACCGGTCGCGAGCGATTTCCTGGTCCAGTTGCTCATTGCCAGTCTCCGCTTTGGCCGAGGTTGAGGTCCGGTTTGACAGCACGGATGCGAGCTGTGCGGTAAAAATATCAGCCAGCTCAAGCGTCGTCGGCAATTGGTCGTTGTCGGTGCCAAGGGCGAATACGCCCGGACAGCTACCACCGCTATTTACCGGTACGGCCAGGAGGGAGGGAGTGTGAAGCAGAGACAGCAGCTGACGATCAAGTACCGTTGGCGATCGTTCGCCAAGGCTGACCGGCAGGCCGGAAATAAAAGCTTCTGTCAGCACGCTGCCGCCCGGGTTTGCGGTTACTGCGAGGTCAGGGATATCGCCAATGGTCCCGGACAGGAGCACGAGATTGTCTCCCGTGTGCCCGAAGCAAAGGGCGGGAAGGCCTGTGATCAGCGTCAGACTGTTAACCGTTTCGGCGAGAATGTCTTCGGTTTCACCGGTCAGGTCGGCAAGGTTGATGGCCTGGTTTGCCATGGCCTGGCGCAGAATGGTCTGTTTCAACTGCCGGGACGCGCTTTCGCCACAATAGTCCTCATCCAGGGGAATGCCCAGAGAAGCGGCCATGCCCGAGACCTCATGGCCGATGCGGCGGTTGATCTCCCGGGTAAGTTCTTCGCTCAGTCCGAATACCGTGCCGGCGGCTGCAATGCCGGCGGCATCGGACAGAGCCAGCCGTGTAGCCAGGCTGATCAGCTTTACCAGATGCCCGGCATCCCTGAGTTCCGAGGGCAGAGCCTGCTGATAACGCATGGCATCGGCGGCCATGGGGCCCAGCCCCCATGAAGCGACCAGTTCGGCGGCAATGTCCGACTGGTGATCAAGATAGTGTTGCTTCGCCTCCGTTGCTGGCGTTTTAATAGCAATCAGCTCACCAATGTTGTGAAGCATGCCCAGCATGAAGGCTTCGTCTGGCTCTGGATAGCGAGTCAGCGTGGCCAGGGCCCGGGCGGTCAGCGCGGTGGTCAGTGAGTGGCGCCAGAAATCTCTCAGTTGCTGCCATTCATCGCCGCCAAGTTCGAAAAGGAGTTGGCGCAGGGCTGCGGTGAGGACCAGGGTATGGAATCGGCGGGTGCCGAGTCTCAGGAGTGCCTGGTCAACCGAGCGGATCGGTGTGGAAGGGCCATACAGGGCGGAATTGGCCAGTGCCAGTATGCGGGCAACGAGGGCCGTATCGGCTGAGACGATCTCACTGATTTTTCGGTAGCTCTCGTCCTGATGACAAGCATCGAGCGCCCGCAGAGTGACCTCCGGGAGACTCGGTAGCTGTAAATCAGGCGCAATGTGCATAGGCTTACCTGCCGTGCGACGAAACAAGTCAGTAACTGACGGAGCGTTCATTCTTGTTGTTGGAAAAGAGCTTAGACAATAATCCGTCGTTATTAAATACTTATTGCTCTTTTTTTAAGCAACATATTATCTGATTCGTGATATGTGTAGAATTTTTACAGGTTAAAATACCCACAACCGTAAAATCAGGGACCTAGATTACCGGTGATGAACGCCAGAGAACCTGTCAAGCACAATCCGAACCAACCTCGCACCATCGCCATTACTGGTGGCAAAGGTGGGGTGGGCAAGACCTCGGTCGCCCTGAACCTCGCGCTGACCCTGGCGAGGCAGGATAACCGGGTTCTGTTACTGGATGGCGACACCGACCTGGCCAATGTCAGCATCATGGTTGGGCTGTATCCAAGAAAGACCCTTGCCAACGTCATGGCCGGAGAATGTGGTCTCGATGACATTATTCTCGAGACCGATTATGGCCTGCACATTGTTCCGGGGGCGTCCGGTGTCCAGGAGTGCATGGACATGGGGCCTGCGGAGAGTCTCCGGATTCTCCGGGCGCTTTACAACCTTGAAAGCCGCTACGATTACGTCATCACCGATACTGCCGCAGGTTTGCAGGCTGCCGGATTGCATATGATTGCCGCGACCGAGCTGGCCTGCATGGTGGTGACTCCGGATCCGGCCTCCCTGACTGACGCCTTCTCCCTGATCAAGGTGCTCCGGCGCAGGGGTTACAGCCGGATTCCCAGCATCCTGGTGAATATGGCCCAGGGGGCCAGCCAGGCGCGCTCGGTGTTCCAGCGCCTTGATGCTGCAGCCCAGCGCCACCTTGGGATCTCGCTTCATTATATGGGCGGGATCTGGCGGGACGAGACCCTGCGCCAATCGGTGCTCAATCAGAAGCCCGTTGCGCTTCTGCCGGTTTCAGATCCCTCCTGCCGCCAGTTTCACACCCTCGCCGACATGCTGGATGTGCGGTTGTCCCAGTTGCCCAGACGCAAGGCAGGCATCGCGGCCTATTGGCACAAGGTTTCGAAACGGGAATCCGCCACTGTGCCGGGGACGTCGACGAGGCCGGCGCCAAAAGCCGAAAATGAAGCGCCGGAGCTGAAGGACCGCTGCCTTGGTGCTGTCGGCGAGTTGGAAGCGGTATTCGGGAAGGCGCCGGTCGATCCTTTGCTGCGTTATGAGGCATTCACCCGGCTTTTTGCACTGCTGGGGAGCACGTTGGACAGTGATGCCATCGAGATAATCCAGACCGGACTGGGCGCCTTCCAGTGGGATAACCTCAGTCCGGAACGAAGAAAGCATCTGGCCATCCATCTCCGGGAGCTGGCGGACCAGATTTCGCCCCCCGCACGGGAACCGGAAACGCCTGAACCGGCGCACTCGGTACTCCGTGAGCCCTTTTACGACCGCATCAGCTTTGGCGAGCAGGATCGCCTGGTGCGGGTGTTGAAGGAGCAACCCGCCGATATCTCCCTGGATCAGCTTTTGCGGTCACTTTCAGGAAATGATCAGGGACGCTCCTGATAGGCAGAAGAACCTACCTTCTTTTCCGTCATTTTATTAGCACTTTTTGTAGCGTAACTTTGCTGTGTGTCACCGCTCTGTCACCAAAGTTGTGCAAGGATTGAGCATAAATCTGAATCGTGGCCCGCAATATGCAGTGGATCTGGTGTACCTGATTCGCAAACTCTCCCCTGCCGGCAGGTATGCGCCGGCGACGAATTGAAATGAGAAGGAGTTCTCCCATGGCAACACAGCAGCTGAATCCCGGAGCGTCATCAAAAGTGCTTGAACGACTCCGGGGCAAGCATGTTCTCATTACCGGAACCACCGGATTTCTTGGCAAGGTGGTTCTGGAAAAGCTTATTCGTGCCGTTCCGGACATCGGCGGCATTCACCTGCTGATCCGTGGTAACAAGCGTCATCCGGATGCCCGTGAGCGCTTTTTCGAAGAAATTGCCACCTCGTCGGTTTTTGACCGGTTGCGCCAGGATGACAACGAAGCGTTCGAGACCTTTATTGAAGAGCGCGTGTATTGCGTGACCGGAGAAGTGACCGAGCCATTGTTTGGCCTGTCTGGTGACCGTTTCCGCAAGCTGGCGGGTGGCATCGATGTGGTGATCAATTCCGCGGCGAGTGTGAACTTCCGCGAAGAGCTGGATAAAGCGCTTTCGATCAACACCCGGTGCCTCGAAAACGTGGCAGAGCTTGCCCGCCAGAACAAGAGCCTGGCGGTCCTTCAGGTTTCCACCTGCTACGTGAATGGCATGAACTCCGGCCAGATTACCGAGGCCGTGATCAAACCAGCGGGTGAATCCATTCCGCGCAGTACCGAGGGCTACTACGAGATCGAGGAGCTGGTTCGGCTGCTGGAGGACAAGATAGCCGATGTCCGCTCCCGCTATTCCGGCAAGATGCTTGAAAAGAAACTGGTGGATCTGGGTATTCGCGAAGCAAACCGTTATGGCTGGAGCGACACCTACACTTTCACCAAGTGGCTGGGTGAGCAGCTTCTGCTCAAGGCTCTTTCAGGGCGCGCGCTCACAATTGTGCGGCCCTCCATCATTGAAAGCGCGCTTGAGGAACCTGCGCAAGGCTGGATCGAGGGCGTGAAGGTGGCGGATGCCATCATCCTCGCCTACGCCCGTGAAAAGGTTACGCTGTTCCCCGGCAAACGTTCCGGCGTTATTGATGTCATCCCGGTCGATCTGGTGGCAAACGCCATCATCCTGGCGGCGGCCGAAGCCATCGGAGAGAGCCCCCGTCACCGGATTTACCAGTGCTGCAGCGGCAGCTCCAATCCGGTTACCCTGGGTCAGTTCATTGATCATCTGATGGCGGAATCCAGGGCCAACTTTGCAGACTACGATCAGCTGTTCTACCGGCAACCCACCAAGCCCTTTATTGCGGTTAATCGCCGGTTGTTCGATGCGGTTGTGGGCGGGGTGCGTATCCCCCTGAGCATTACCGGAAAGGTTCTGCGCATGCTGGGCCAGAATCGCGAGCTGAAAGTACTCCGGAACCTGGACACCACCCGCTCTCTGGCGACCATCTTTGGCTTCTACACCGCGCCGGACTATATCTTCCGGAACGATGACCTGCTGGCGCTGGCGGCCCGTATGGGCGAACTGGACCAGGTGTTGTTTCCGGTAGACGCCCGCCAGATCGACTGGGCTGTTTACCTGCGCAAGATCCACCTGGCAGGGCTTAACCGTTATGCCCTCAAGGAGCGTAAGGTATACAGCCTGCGTTCTGCCAAGGCCCGCAAAAAGGCTGCGTGAATACAGGGGCCCGGCCGCTGCGGCCGGGCTGCTCCTGCCCGGCCATCTTCTCTCCCGGTTTGCCATTGGCTCCGATGGAACTATCCTTTTAAAAGCTTCTCGTTCGGCGCAATTTACCGTTGTTTTCTTGCGGTTTTTCGACCGTTTTGGGCTAAAAGTTCAGGCGGATTAGGACGTTAGTCTAATTCATTGTGTGGTGGCTGACATGGTGAACTACCACTATCCGTCTAAAGGGCCGGAGAGGCCTCAACGTCTGAATTCCAAAACCGATAATGACAACAGACTCTGACTAAAGGGGGAGCACAATGACTGATAAACAGGTATATCCGGTAAGCCCGGAGGTGGCCAAGCAGGCGCTTCTGAACCGGGAACAGTATGAAGAAATGTATCGTCAGTCAGTTGAAGACCCGGATACTTTCTGGGGTGAACACGGCAAGCGCCTTGAGTGGATCAAGCCCTACACCAAGGTGAAAAACACGACTTACGATTACAACAACCTGTCCATCAAATGGTTCGAAGATGGCCAGTTGAACGCCTCAGCCAACTGCCTGGACCGTCATCTGGAAAAGCGTGGCGACCAGACAGCCATCATTTTTGAAGGTGATGATCCTGCCGATTCCCGCAACGTGACCTATCGCGAACTGCACGAGGAAACCAGCAAGTTTGCCAATGTTCTGAAAGGGTTGGGCGTCAAGAAGGGTGACGTTGTTACCATCTACATGCCGATGATTGTCGAGACAGCCGTTGCCATGCTGGCTTGCGCTCGTATCGGTGCGATTCATTCCGTGGTCTTCGGTGGCTTCTCTCCCGAAGCCCTGGGTGCGCGGATTGTAAACGGCAAGTCCCGCTTCGTAGTCACTGCAGATGAAGGTGTGCGTGGCGGCCGCAAGATTCCGCTGAAAAAGAATGTGGATGCGGCTCTCAAGAACGAAAACGCCGCCAGTGTCGAGAAAGTGGTGGTTGTTACCCGTACCGGTAACTCCGAAGTACCCTGGAACGATGCCCGCGATGCGCGTTATGAAGATCTGATGAAGACCGCGGCGGCCGACTGCCCGCCAGAGCCCATGAACGCCGAAGATCCGCTGTTCATGCTGTACACCTCGGGCTCCACTGGCGCGCCGAAGGGTGTTCTGCACACCACCGGTGGTTACATGGTTTACGCCTCCATGACCCATGAGTACGTGTTCGATTATCACGAAGGCGACGTGTACTGGTGTACTGCCGATTTCGGCTGGGTGACAGGCCACAGTTATATTCTGTACGGCCCGCTGGCTAACGGTGCCATCACCGTTCTGTTCGAGGGTGTGCCCAACTACCCGGACAGTTCCCGCATGGGGCAGGTGGTCGACAAGCACAAGGTAAACATCCTGTATACGGCTCCGACCGCTATCCGCGCCCTCATGGCGGAAGGCGAATCCTGCATGAACGGCACCACCCGCGAAAGCCTGAAACTGCTGGGCTCCGTTGGCGAACCCATCAACCCGGAGGCCTGGGAGTGGTACCACCGGGTCATCGGCAACAGTAAGTGCCCCATTGTTGACACCTGGTGGCAGACCGAGACCGGCGGTATCCTGATTTCTCCGCTGCCCGGTGCGATCGACCTGAAACCGGGCTCTGCCACCGTTCCGTTCTTCGGTGTTCAGCCGGCCCTGGTGGACAACGACGGGAATATCCTGGAAGGCAAGACCGAGGGTAACCTGGTTATCCTCGACAGCTGGCCGGGCCAGATGCGTACGATCTACGGTGATCACGAGCGCTTTGCCCAGACTTACTTCAGCACCTACAAGGGTATGTACTTTACCGGTGACGGCGCCCGCCGCGATGAGGATGGTTACTACTGGATCACCGGCCGCGTCGACGACGTTCTGAATGTGTCCGGCCACCGTCTGGGTACCGCGGAAGTGGAAAGCGCCCTTGTCGCCCATGAAAAGGTTGCCGAAGCGGCCGTGGTTGGCTACCCCCATGAAATCAAGGGGCAGGGCATCTACGTCTATGTCACCCTGGTTCATGGCGAAGAGCCGTCGGACGAGCTGAAGAAGGAACTGGTGCAGTGGGTGCGCAAGGAAATCGGCCCGATTGCCTCTCCGGATGTGATCCAGTGGGCGCCTGGACTGCCCAAAACCCGTTCTGGCAAGATTATGCGTCGGATTTTGCGTAAGATTGCCTCTAACGAGCATGACCAGTTGGGTGATACGTCCACGCTGGCAGATCCGGGTGTAGTGGATGACCTGATCAGCGGTCGTGCGAACCAGTAACGCCTGGGTGTTACCAGGCTATGTACCTGTAAGGAACCTGTTGAATGGCACAAACAATTATCGTCGCTGATGATCACCCGCTGTTTCGAGCAGCATTGAAACAGGCGGTCAGTCAGGCGGTGCCCGATGCCGAGACGGTGGAAGTCGACAGCATCAAGGCATTGCAGGCGGCGGTAGAATCGCACCCGGATGCGGATCTGGTCCTGCTGGATCTCAATATGCCGGGTGCCCATGGTTTCTCCGGGCTCGTGTTCATGCGCGGGCAATACCCGGGGCTGCCGGTGGTCGTTGTGTCAGGATCCGAGGAGTTGCAGGTCATGCGCCGCTCGATTGACTACGGAGCGTCCGGCTTCATACCGAAGTCGGCGCCGCTGCCAACCATCACCGAGGCAATTCAGGCTGTCCTCGAAGGGGATGTCTGGTTGCCGGACGGTGTGGCCGACAAGATCGAGCGGATGCATTCGGATGCCACAGACTTTTCCGAGAAACTGGCCTCGCTGACTCCGCAACAGTTCCGTGTGCTGGGTATGCTGGCCGAGGGGCTTCTGAACAAACAGATCGCCTATGATCTGGATGTTTCCGAGGCCACCATCAAGGCCCATATCACGGCGGTTTTCCGCAAGCTTGGGGTACGGAATCGGACCCAGGCGGTGATTGCGATTCAGCAGATGGAGATTGATCCTTCGGATCAGTCGTTGTCAGGTAGCTGATTCGGTATTACGGTTTGAATAACAAAACGGGAGCCTTCGGGCTCCCGTTTTGTTTTTGGAGGAGTGATAAACCTGATTATTTGCTGCCAGCGTACCCCAGTTCTTTGTCCACCAGATTGAACAGCTCCTGCCCCTTGTGCCAGCGGTCGAAGTTCTCCAGAAACTGGTCGGTCAGCGCCCGCTTCCAGCCGATGAAGTCGCCGGCCATATGGGCTGTCATGGTGACATTCTCCATGTCCCAGAGCGGGTGATCTTCTGCCAGTGGTTCCTCCTCGAAGACATCGAGTCCCGCGCCGGCAATCTCGCCGTTCCTGAGCGCTGTAATCAGATCATCGGTTTTGACAATCGGGCCACGGCCGATGTTGATCAGGCGGGCGGACTTTTTCATGGCCTTGAACGCCTTTTCATCGAACAGGCCTTCGGTCTGCGGTGTCAGTGGGGCTGCGATCACGACGAAGTCAGCGTGGCCCAGTTGCTCGTACAGGTCGTCATTGCCGTGCACCGCCACGAAATCGGGGTCTTCCTTTCTGGGTTTGCGGGCAATGCCGTGAGCCTTCAGTCCGGCAGCACCGACCAGGCGGCCAATCTGGCGGCCGATAGAGCCTGCGCCGACAACCAGGACCTGCTTGCCTTCCGCCCGCTCGGTATCCCGGTGTTTCCACTGGTGTTTCATCTGCAGCCGGATGGAGTTCGGGAAGTCCTTGGCGAACATCAGGATGGTGCACAGCACATACTCGGCAATGGTGCGGTCGAAGATGCCGCGGGCATTGGTTACGGTTACGTCACCCTTGATCAGGTCGGGAAACATAAGAGCATCCACACCTGCGCTGGTGGCGTGGATCCATTTCAGCCTGTCTGCCGTGTGCCAGGCGGCCGCCAGGGCTTCCGTGCGGAAGTCCGTCACCATCATGATGTCGGTTCCCGGAAGAGTGTCGCGGAGGCTTGGCTCGTCACAGGCGAAGCGCACATCCGCGCGGGCCCTGAGAGCGTCCATTCCCGGCGGTTCCTGTTCTCCCGGTGCGGTGAGAACGGTAACAACAGGTTTGCTGTGCTGAGTCATTGAGCCTCCGCCTTTTGTGATGAATGACGATGTGTAACTGGTGCTTGCCCGCGAGGGGTATTTACAGTCTGGTCGGCAGGTCTTGTCGGGTCAACTTGCGGGGATGCAGATTTGCCTCTGACGGCGGTAATGGCGGTACTTTCACGTACATCATCTTTATGACGTTTTGTCTTGTAGAGCCCTTCCATACTGACTAACCTGCAGGAGTGGATTTTATTTGCCCCGTATTCAGGAGGTGTTTATGGCAGAAGCCGCCAACAAAGAAACCGGCCAGACCAAACCGCGTAGAGTGAAGTACCGGAAAACGAAGGCCAGTTGGAACCCTGCCATGCAGGCAATCCCGGTGCCGGGCATCCGGCGCATGGTGAATATGGCGGCCACCATGAAGGATGTCATTCATCTTTCCATCGGTCAGCCGGATCTGCCGACGCCCAAGCATGTGATTGATGCCTACATCGATGCGCTCAATGCGGGACAGACCGGTTACACCATGGATGCCGGGCTGCCGGAACTGTTGGTGGCCCTGCGCGATTACTATGGCAAACGCTATAATCGCAAGCTGACCCGGGACAATATCCTGATTACCAGCGGCGCCACAGAGGCCATGTACCTGGCTATTTCCGCGACCTCTGCACCCGGGCGGCAGTTTATCGTGACCGACCCGTCGTTCCTGCTCTATGCGCCCCTGATCAGGATGAACGGCGGTGAAGTGAAATTCGTGGCGACCCGGGCAGAAAACAACCATCAGCTGGATCCGGATGAGGTGATCCGGGCCATGGGGCCCCGGACGTTTGCACTGATCCTGAACAACCCCAACAACCCGACCGGAGCGGTTTACCCGCGGAGCACTGTTGAAACCATCCTTGAAGAGTGCGCCTACCGGGGTATTCAGGTTTATGCGGATGAAGTCTACGACCACCTGATCTTTGATGACGACGACTTTGCCAGCGTGCTGAACTGCTCAATGGACCTGGACAACATCATGTGTATCAGCAGCTTCTCGAAGACCTACAGCATGGCGGGGCTGCGTGTGGGCTGGGTGATTTCCAGCCAGGCGGCCATCAAGTCCTTGCGGCGGTACCACATGTTCACTACATCGGTGGCCAATACGCCCTCCCAATTTGCCGGTGTGGCGGCATTGACTGGTGACCAGCAATGCGTTCGGGATATGGTCGACATATACCGGGAGCGCAGGGACAAGGTGGTTGAGCTGATCGACCAGACTCCCTATATGACCGGCTACAAACCGGGCGGAGCATTTTTCGCGTTTCCAGAGCTGCCGCCCCATGTTGATGGCTCGGACCTGGCGTTGCGGATGCTGAAAGAAACCGGCGTGTGCATGGTGCCCGGTGATGCCTTTGGGGAAGCGTGCACTAACGCCGTGCGGATCAGTTTCTCCACGACCTGCGAGAAACTGGAAGAGGCGTTTGATCGGGTTATCCCTTGGATGGCCAAGCAACAGTTCTGAGGTGATGCGATGTCAGCCCTGGACTCGGTTTTAATTCAATGCCCGTACTGTTGGGAGACGCTGGATATCAGCGTCGACCCGTCAGTGCCGGAGCAGGAGTATGTCGAGGATTGCCAGGTCTGCTGCCGCCCCATCCTGTTACGTGTGGTTTTTGACGACAATCTGACGCCTCAGGTTGAGGCCAGGGCTGAAAATGAATAGATCGCCGCTGTATGTCTTTCGGGCGCTTCTGGTCCTGCTGCTGGTGCTTGCCAGCGGATGTGCCAGCCTGTCGCCCTATTCGATTTCCGAAGGTGAACTGGAACGGCATCTCCGGGATGTGGTGAGCGAATTTGATCGTAACCAGTTGACGAGCGGCTCGCCGCTGAGCCTGAGCCTGGATGACGCCGACATTACCCTGGGGCCTGACGGCCGGGACGTTGCCGTGATAGACCTGAGGGGGCAGGTGGCTCTCAACGCCTTAATGGCGAAGCTACCCGTTGACATTGCTCTCAAGGTAGAGGGCGCGCCGGTCTATGACAGCACGGAGAAGGCCATTTTTATCAGGCGGCTGCAGCTACTGGATAGCAGCATCGACTCACCGTTTTTCAAAGGGGATCTCAAGCCTGTTACCGATACGGTAATGCGGCTCGTGGCCCAGATGCTGGAAACCATGCCGGTTTACCGGCTGGACGAAACGGATTTCGCCCAGCGTATGTTCGGTATGATGCCTGTGGATGTGCGGGTGGCGCCTGGGCGGCTCGAATTTGTCATGGCCGACCAGTAGCCCGAATTATTGGGATAGGCGCTGACAGATGGCTGAGCCGATTTCATGGGTGCCCCGGCGGGTACCCGAGCTCTCAGCCAGATCTGCCGCCACCGCATCGAACAGTTCCTTGCCGGCCGCAGCAATAGACGGGTCCTTGCGGCCCAGCCATTCCAGCATCCGGGCTGCGGTAAACAGCATGGCGGTGGGATCGGCCAGGCCCTGTCCGGCAATATCCGGGGCGCTGCCGTGAGTAGGTTCGAACATGGAGGGCATGTCTGGATCGGTCGGGTTCAGGTTACAGGAAGGCGCAACTCCCATGCCCCCTGACAGCACGGCTGCCAGGTCTGTCAGGATGTCTCCCTGCAGGTTGCTGGCAACCACCACATCAAATGCCCACGGGCTCTGCACAAACTTCATGCAGGCCGCGTCCACCAGCTCATGGTGCGTGGCCACATCCGGGTATTCTTTGCTGATTTCGTCAAAGGCCTCGGTGTACATATCGCCCCAGTAACGCAAGGCATTTCGCTTGGTCACCAGGCATACCTGGCTTTCGCAGGTTCGGCCATCCAGGGTCCGGAATGCCCGCGTCCGTCCTTCTTTTACGCGGTCTGCGGCGCGGTTTCGGGCCTGCTCAAACCCGTAGCGGATGATCCGGTCTGTTGCCTTGCGTGTGAAGACTTCCATCTGGGTGGCCACTTCATCGGGGGTGCCCTTGCGCAGGCGGCCGCCTTGGCTGACGTACTCGCCCTCGGAGTTTTCCCGGATGACCAGCATGTCGATGTCTTTGGCCCGTTCATCCGCCAGATACTGGCGGGCCCCGGGGAGAAGCCTGGCCGGGCGCTCGCAGACCCATTGATCGAACCCTTTGCGCATGTCCAGCAATGGTGCGAGGGAAATGCTGTCTGGCAGCAGGTAGCGATCTGGATCGTCCATCGGGCCAGGATCGCCGAGTGCGCCCAGCAGAATGGCGTCGTATTTCTGTAATTGCTCAAGAGCATCCGCTGGCATGGATTCTCCGTGTTCCTCATGCCAGGCATGAGATGGCCACGGAAATCGCGTCCACTCAAGGTTCAGGCCGTGCTTGGCGCGCAGGGTCTCCAGGCAGCGTACAGCCTCGGCCACCACTTCGGGGCCTATGCCGTCGCCCGGGGTCACTGCGATACGGGTAGTTTTGGCCATTCGGGAAACTCCTTTTGAGGACAGACACGTATAAACGACAAACCCCAGTTTAGTCATGTAAACAGGGGATGCCACCGTTTGACATGCTTTAACCATAAAGTGGTTTTACCGGGGAGGGGTTCGAAGCTATATTGGGTGAAAATATGTCCTATAGACATGTCAATATGTCGCACAGACACAGCATAATCGCCAGAAGTGAATTCAGGAGTTGAAGTGAACCAACCCGCCGTACTGTTTGATGAGTCTCATTGTGAGCAATGTGCCTGTGGAGCGGGGTTGGATTTTTCCTTTAGCTTCGCGTTCCAGCCCATTGTTGATGTTCTTAACAAATCTGTTTACGCCTACGAAGCCCTGGTGCGTGGTACTGAGGGTCAGGGTGCTATGAGTATTCTCTCGAAGGTGAATGAGCAGAACCGCTACGCTTTCGACCAGGTTTGTCGGGTCAAGGCGGTCAAGCTTGCTGCCAGGCTAAAAATGGAGTCAATGCTCAGCATTAATTTCATGCCCAATGCGGTCTACCGGGCCGAGTACTGTATTCGTACCACCCTGGCGGCTGCCAAGACCTATAATTTCGACACCCGCAAGATTATTTTTGAGCTCACAGAAGACGAACAGTTGACGTCCACATCGGTGGACCATCTTGTATCGATCATAGAGGCCTACCAGGAGATGGGGTTCAGCACAGCCATTGATGATTTCGGAGCTGGTTTCTCTCGCTACAACATCATGATGGCGAGCCCGCCGAATCTTCTTAAACTGGATATGGCGCTGGTTCGTAATATACATGAGCAGCCCAACAAGCAGGCCGTGGTGGCGGGAATTATTACCATGATGAAACAGCTCGGCGGTCAGATTATCGCTGAGGGCGTCGAAACCAAGGAAGAGTATTTCTGGTTGCGCTCCCAGGGCATTAACCTCTACCAGGGCTATCTGTTTGCCAAACCGGGTTTCGAATGCCTTCCGGAGCCCGAGTTTCCGGCTTGAATCGCCCTTGAACTGACAGGAACGACACCTTGCTATACCGAATGATCACCATTGTGGGCGGACTGGTTTTTGTCATCATCCTGTTCGCCTTGATCTGGTTTTTCTGCAAGAAATTTCTTGAGCACCATGGCGTTACTGACCAGGTGAAGGACCGCGCCATGGTTCTGGCCACCTGGACTTTTGCTGGTATCAGCGTCGGGTTGGTTTTCGCGGTGGTTGGTGCGTTCGTTCTGGGTCCCTGGGCGTTCTACCGAACCCTCAGGGGCCATGATGTTGAAATCTCCGATGGCGCTGCCGTCTGGTGGGGGTTTGGCATTGTCGTGGCTTCTCTGGGCATCACGGCCATCGGGTTTTTCGGGTTCCTGTTGCTTGTCGGGGCCTACTGATCGTCAACTGATGGCTTTCAACTGCTCCCGGAACCAGATCAATGCCGGCTCTCTCTCATAAGCCTTGTGCCAATACAGGTGCACGTCGATAGATGGCAGGTCTGCTGGCGGATCCATGATCCGGATGTTGGCCCGCTCGGCAATGATGCGGGCATAGGCTTCCGGCATGGTCAGCAACAGGTCGGTGTCCTCCACCACTCTGCACGCTGCGTAATAATGCTGGCACCTTAGCCGGATGCTGCGCTGAACCCCCAGCCTTGATAGCTCGAAATCCTCGATCCCGGGGCCCTCGGACCGTGAAGACACCAGCACGTGTTGTGCGGACAGGTACTCTTCCATGTCCAGAGCTCCTTCTGCCAGTGGGTGACCCTCCCGTGCCAGAACTACGAGCCGGTCGCGCCGCAGCAGTTCGTGGGAGGTCTGGTTGCTCACGGGCAATAGCACATCCACGGCAAAATCCAGTTTGCCCGCCGCCAGTTGCGTCTCCATATCACGCCGCGCAATCCGCTGACTGACGATTTCCAGTTCCGGGTAGGCGTCCAGTCGTGCCATCAGGCGGGGCAGGAAGGTGGATTCCAGTATGTCCCGCAACCCGAGGGAATAGGTTTTGCGCTGGGTGGCCGGGTCAAAGGCATGAAACTGGTTTACCGCGCCCTGGATCTGGGTGAGCCCCGGTCGCATGGACTCGAGGAAGCGCCGGGCCAGGGGCGTTGGCACCATCTGGTTGCCCTGGCGGGTAAACAGTGGATCATCAAAGTGGTCCCGGAGCCGGGATAGTGAGTGACTGACCGCAGGCTGTGTCAGATGCAGTGCCCTGGCCGCGCGGGTCAGGCTGCCTTCCCGGTAGATGGTGTCGAAGACGTGCAGCAGGTTCAGGTCCAGGCGGTTGAGGGCCATGAGCAGGGTCCGTTTTGCTGAAGAAGTGGAATAAGTCTGACTGATAATAAACGATAAGAAAAATTCAGTCGCGTAATAGTTAAGTCATCCCTAGACTGGCTTCAACGTGATTATTCCGTGCACGCCACCGTGCAACAGTCAGCGAGGATACGGCGATGGATTTCAATATTTCCGAGAAAGGGCAGGATTATCTCAACCGCGTGAAACAGTTCATGAAGGATGAGATCTTTCCCATTGAAGCGCAGTACCACAAGGAGCTTGCCTCCCTGGATGATCGCTGGGTGGTGCTGCCGATTATTCGGGAGTTGAAAGAAAAGGCCAAAGCCCAGGGCCTCTGGAACATGTTCTTCCCGGACGAAAAGTATGGCTGCGGCCTGCTGAACTCCGACTACGCCCTGATTGCCGAGGAAACCGGGCGCAGCTTTATTGCGCCGGAGATCTTCAACTGCAACGCGCCGGACACCGGCAATATGGAAGTATTGATCCACTACGGCTCGGAAGAGCAGAAAGCAGAGTGGCTGCCACGGCTGCTCAGCGGTGAGATCCGTTCCGCCTTCTGCATGACCGAACCGGCAGTTGCCTCTTCCGATGCTACCAACATGGAAGCTACCGCCGTTGTCGAAGGCGACGAAGTGGTTCTGAACGGTCGCAAGTGGTGGAGCACCGGTATCGGACACCCCGACTGCAAGGTTGCCATCTTTATGGGCCTGACGGATCCGGAGGCCCACAAGCACCGTCGTCATTCCATGGTATTGGTGCCGCTGGACACTCCGGGCGTAAAGATTGAACGTATGCTGCCGGTATTCGGTGAATACGATGAGCCTTACGGCCACGGCGAGGTGCTGTTCGATAACGTTCGCCTGCCCAAGAGCGCATTCATCGCCGGACCCGGACGTGGTTTCGAGATTGCCCAGGGCCGTTTGGGGCCAGGGCGAGTACACCATTGCATGCGGGCCATCGGTGCGGCAGAGCGCACGCTGGAGCTTCTGATCAAGCGTGCCACCACCCGCGAGGCCTTCGGGCGGCCGATCGCCAAGCTGGGCGGCAACCCGGATATCATTGCCAATGCCCGCATGGCTATTGAGCAGGCCCGCCTGCTGACGCTGAAATGCGCCTGGGCTCTGGACACCAAGGGCATCATGGGTGCACTTCAGGAAGTCTCAATGATCAAGGCGGTGATTCCGTCCATGCTGCAGACCATTGTGGATCAGGCCATTCAGATTCACGGTGGTGCCGGGGTCAGTGATGACGACTTCCCGCTGACGCAATTGTTTGCCTATGCTCGTGTCTTGCGTTTGGCCGATGGGCCTGATGAGGTGCATCGCGCCATGGTGGCCCGGTTGGAGCTTCGTAAGTACAAGCTCTGAGGCTGGCTCAAGAGTCAGCGGAGCCTCATCGTTTGGTGCCGGGAGCAGGTGGGAGACGGTTTCTGAAACACGCTCCTTGCGGCACGTCCATGTGACGCTTGGGCTCCGCCATCCATGGCTCCGCACAGTTTCAGAAACCGTCTCCCACCCGCTCCTTCAAACTTTGGAGTGGGCTGCTGGTTTTGGAGATGAAGATCAGCTAACTCGAAAGTTCGGGAGCTGGTGCCGGGCAGGCCTTTCCAAAACCTTGCGGAGCCATGGATGGCGGAGCAGAGCGTACATGGACGTATTCACAGCGTGTTTTGGAAAGGCCTGCCCGGTAGCAGCTCTTGCACCAAAAAAAGAACACGAACTCCAAACCTAACGGAGAAGAACAGCGATGACACAGAGAGTATTCATAACCGGCGGAGCCAGCGGTCTCGGTCGGGCGATTGCATTGCGGTACGCCAAAGAGGGCGCCAAAGTCTGCATCGGCGACATTAACCCGGAGCAGGGCGTTGGCGTTGAGAAAGAGATTACGGCAGCCGGAGGCGAGGGCTACTACGTCGAGTGCGATGTTCGCCGGCTAACGGATTTCGAAAAGGTTCGCGATGATCTGGTGAAGAAATGGGGTGGCGTTGATGTGGTGGTGAACAACGCCGGTGTGGCGTCTGCCGGTTCCATTGAAGATACCACCATGGCGGACTGGGAGTGGATTCTCGATATTAACGTGTTGGGGGTTGTTCGCGGCTGCAAGGCGTTTACACCGCAGTTCAAAAAGCAGGGCTCTGGGGCGTTTGTGAATGTGGCTTCCATGGCCGGGTTGATGCTGGCGCCTTTGATGGATAGCTACAATGTGACCAAGGCCGGTGTGATTGCCCTCTCTGAAACCCTGAGCCAGGAGCTGAGGGATGCGGGTATTCATGTGAGCTGTGTGTGCCCGGCGTTTTTCCAGACCAATCTGACCAGCAGCATGCGTTCGGATATTCCCGGCATCCAGCAGAACGTGAACAAGCTGATGAAACGGTCCACCGTGACCGCCGAGGATGTAGCCGAGGATATTATCCGGTCGGTGAATAACAAGAGCTTCTGGGTATTGCCCCACGCCAAAGAACGGCGCATGTGGATGCTCAAACGCCATGCGCCCAAGGCTTTCGACTGGCTGATGCATCAGGAAAGCAAGCGCTGGATGAACAAGATGGGTGGCAGCAAGGCCTGAGGGCGCTGTCTCGAACTGTCTTAAACTGAAGATTCAATAGGAGAGTCCTTAATGACCCAGATCGACCAGGCCGTGGACATCCGGGAAGGCGAGGAGCTGGACACCGGCGCCGTAGACCGGTTCATGAAAGAGGCAATCCCGGATCTGCAAGGCGAGCCAGAGATTCGTCAATACCCGGGCGGCGCTTCAAACCTGACCTACCAGGTGGACTACGGTGATCGTTCTTATGTGTTGCGCCGGCCGCCGTTCGGCAAGGTCGCCAAGTCCGCGCACGACATGCTGCGCGAGGCCAAGGTCATGCGGGCGCTCAAGCCGGTCTATCCCTACGTGCCCAACATTATCGCCATCTGTGATGATCACGACGTGCTGGGTTGCGATTTCTATGTGATGGAACGGTTGAAGGGCATCATCCTGCGCCAGGACTTTCCGAAGGATTTCGAACTCAGTGAAGCCGATACCCGCAAGCTTTGCCTGAACGTGATCGACAAGCTCGTGGATCTCCACCGTGTGGATGCCAAAGCAGCAGGCCTGGACAAGTTGGGCAAGGGTGAGGGCTACGTTCAGCGCCAGATTGGCGGCTGGAGTGACCGCTTCCGCAAGGCCCGCACCGACGATGTGGGCGACTTCGAGCAGGTCATGAGCTGGCTCAACGACAAGATGCCCGACGACATTGCCCAGGTGGTGATCCACAACGACTTCCGATTCGACAACGTGGTGCTGAACCCGGACAACCCGTTCGAGGTAATCGGCGTGCTGGACTGGGAGATGGCTACCATCGGTGATCCGCTGATGGATCTGGGTAACAGCCTGGCTTACTGGATCGAAGCCGATGATGAAGGCCCGTTCCAGATGCTGCGCCGGCAACCGACCCATCGCCCTGGCATGCTCACCCGCAAGGAGGTGGTGGCGTATTACATGGAGCAGTCCGGCTTCAGGGCTGACAACTTCGACTTCTATGAGATCTATGGCCTGTTCCGGCTGGCGGTGATCGTTCAGCAGATCTATTACCGTTTCTACCACGGCCAGACCAAAGACAAGCGTTTCGCCGCCTTTGGCCATGCGGCCAATTACCTTGAGAAGCGCTGCCAGCGACTGATTGCCGAGAGCTCCCTGTAATGGCGACGATTTATCTGGTTCGCCATGGCCAGGCCAGTTTCGGGAAAGAGAATTACGACCAATTGTCTTCCACCGGCTGGGAGCAGGGCAGGGTGCTTGGTCGCTGGCTGGCAGGCAAGGTGGAACCGGCGGCGATTTTCGGGGGCGATCTGGAGCGCCATCGGGAAACCGTCGAA
Organism: Marinobacter sp.; assembly: GCF_041687235.1. GTDB lineage: Bacteria > Pseudomonadota > Gammaproteobacteria > Pseudomonadales > Oleiphilaceae > Marinobacter. The sequence goes on from NZ_JAWLCH010000007.1 coordinate 161,368, forward strand.
GCCATCGCCACCGGGTACGGATCCAAACTGCCGGATATGCAGGTGGTTCCCGGCTTCAACGAGTTTGACCACACAACAGTCGTGGCCCGGTACCGCCCGGAGTGGAGTGACCGTGCGGTGATGGCGCGGGATCTCAAGGCCTTTCCCAAGCCGGCCAAAGCTTTCCAGGAGGCCTTCGTGCACGCTGTGCACCGCTGGGCCTCAGGCGAGTATGACCATGAGTACGACGAAGCCTGGCCGGACTTCAAGGCCCGGGTTCTGGCCGCCTTTGAGGAAATGATTGAGTACGCCGATGGCGGAGATGTGCTGGTGGCCACCTCAGGTGGACCGATCTCCGTAATCGCCCAGTACCTGCTCGGCCTGGAAGACGCCCGGGCGCTGGGCCTGAACGAGGTGATTGCCAACACCAGTGTTTCAAGGGTGCTCTATTCGGGCCCAAGGCGCAGCCTGGCCGTTTTTAACAACTACAGCCACCTGGAAGCGGAAGATCCCGCCCTGGTGACATTCCGATAGAAAATCGAGGTGAACGAATGAGCAGCAAGAACCTGTTTGACCTGACTGGCAAAGTTGCCCTGATTACTGGCGCCAGCCGTGGTATTGGCGAGAGCATTGCCCGTACCCTGGCTGAGTACGGGGCACACGTGATCGTCAGTAGCCGGAAGATTGACGGCTGCGAAGCCGTCGCCAGCAGCATCCGGGATGCCGGTGGCAGTGCTGAGGCATACGCCTGCCACATCGGCGAGATGGAGCAGATTGAAAGCATCTGGGCTCATATTGAAAAGACCCACGGCAAGCTGGACATACTGGTGAACAACGCTGCCGCCAACCCTTACTTCGGGCCGGTAGAGGACACCGACCTGGGAGCGTTCAACAAGACCGTGGATGTGAATATCCGGGGCTATTTCTTTATGTGCGCCCGCGGCGCCCAGATGATGAAGAAAGCCGGTGGCGGCTCGATTGTGAACGTGGCCTCGGTGAACGGGGTTAACCCTGGCCACTATCAGGGTATTTATTCGGTGACCAAGGCCGCCGTGATCTCAATGACCAAATCCTTTGCCATGGAGCTGGGCCAGCAGAAAATTCGTGTGAATGCGCTGCTGCCGGGGCTGACCGATACCAAGTTTGCCAGCGCCCTGACCACCAACGAAGCCATTAAGAAGCAGGCCATGGCCCACATCCCCATGAAGCGAGTGGCGGATCCAAGTGAAATGGCGGGTACTGTGTTGTACCTGGTTTCAAATGCTTCCAGCTATACCACGGGCGCTTGCATCAACGCCGATGGTGGTTACCTGACCATCTGAGGGTACCCCCGGGGTCAGATGAAAGCCTTCATCTGACCCCTCGTTCAAACGGTCTCGGCAATCAGGCCGGCGAACAAGTGAGTGCTTCAAAATCATTGTTGAGCTCTACTGCCCGATTCTGCAGATGGGCCAGTGTTGTGTTGTCACCCGCCAGGATCAGATCATGCATCAGGGACGCCATGGCTACGCGACTCTCCGCCATCATGGCTTCATAGGCATCGCCCCGCACTTTCTCTGAATTCATAATCAGGTATTCCAGTTCCGCCTCGAATGTTGGCTCGTTTCTGCTTTCCAGAAGCTCCAGCAACGCCAGTTGCCAGTTTCTGCGGCCCTGCAGCCAGATTTCAGTCTGTGTACCACGGTTCGCGGACCATTCCCGGACAATCTCACGCTGCTCACTGTTCAGCTCCCCGAGCCAGCGCTCCACCCGCTCAGCCGTTCTCTCGGCGCGGGCTTCTGCCGTCGCCTTGGGGGAATCGGCCAGAAATTCCTGTTCCATTTCCTGCTGGCTCTGAGCCATATTGTCCGCCAACTCCTTCACCTGTTCGTCGCTCAGACTGGAGAGAAGGTTTGTTGCAACCGGCGTTGCCCGTTCCAGAAGGCTCGGGAAAAAACTGAAAAGCTGCTGCTGATGGTATTCGACAGTGGCCTGATCGGGCGGATTATTGGATACGTCAGACTCGAGCTCATCCAGCCAGGCCTGATAACGGGGCAGCTCGGCACTGCAATGCCATTGCCGTAGTTGCTCAATATCGTTGTTGAGTTGCTGCTTCTGGTCGGCGGTAAGAGAAACATAATCCTCGACCCACCATACGATGCCCCAGTCCGCATATCGATAAGCCAGCTTGGTCGAACTGCAGCCAACCAGACCAAACGCCAGTAACAGAATGAGAACAAAGGGTTTAGCAAAACTGGTTGTGCTCCCGTGACCGGTATCCATGGCTCACCTGTCTTGGTAAAAAGGCGTATCGAAAAAGGGTTGCAAGCTCACTATCATTCGACGTTTATTGATTAACAGTGTACGACATATCACGCCTTTCAGATGCTGCTCCGACCTGTCCCGGAGCGTGATTCAGGAGAAGTCATGAGCAAAATGAGACTTTCACGTCTACGCCAGCTGATTTTCGGCTTTTACATGTCCGGAATTATGTCCCTGCTGATGTCCGGAGTGATCACCTTCATCAATACAGGCATCGACAGTGAGTTCCACTACAGATGGGGACCGGCTTTCCTGGTCGCCTGGGCCGTTGCCTTCCCTCTGGTGACCTTCATCGCGCCGCTTGCCGGGAAGATGACTGAGTTCACCATGCGCAGACTTGACTGATTGCGTACACCTGTAAGCTTAAATGTTAAAAGATGCAAATCCGTTCTTTCTGACTCCCCGTAAATGCATTGACGCATGATTCAAGGACTGAATTTGTGCAGGTTCGAACCACTCAAATCCTGGTAATTAACCTCTATTAGTGGGGAACGGAAACAATGAATACAAAATTTGCTTTACCGATGGTTTTGGCGGGCAGTGTCTTGCTATCCGGGTGTTGGCTTGATGACGATGATGATCCAGCAACCACCAGTGTCCGAGTCCTGCATGCATCGTCGGATGCACCAGCGGTGAATGTTCGGGTGAACGGTGATGTTGTCGTTCCCGGCGCTGATTACAAGCAAGCAGCAGTTCTGAAGCCGAGTGCCGGTCTTGCCGACATTGCTGTGGATGGGTTGCTGCCGGGCGATCAGACAGCGACAGTGATCTCAGCTGACGGTGTGTCTCTCCGCTCAGATACCAAATACGATGTGATCGCGGTTGGCAAAGTTGGTGACGATACCATTGAGCCTTTGATTCTGACCGATGATGGCGCCCGCGACGACGCTAGCAGTGCGCGTCTGAGGGTTGCTCATTTGTCGCCTGAGGCCCAGACAGCTGCCGGCGGTCCGGTGGATGTGTATGTTACCGCCTCTGGCGACCCGCTTCCCGCTGAGGCTACCTTCAGCTTTTCCTTCAAAGAAAGCATAGGGCCATTGGAGCTTTCAGCCTCGGACGACTACCGGATCCGGGTTACCCCAGCAGGCTCTGACACAGTTGTTTATGACAGTGGTCAAATTGGCTTGCCGGCAGGTTCTGATCTTCTGGTCGGCGCCGTTGACAACACTGGTGCGAATGGCGATGCCAGCCCGATTAGTTTGATTGTGGTGAACGGTGGGGACGTGGCTGAAATTTTTGACGTTGACCAGCAATCTGGAGTTCGTGTAGTTCACAATTCCTTCGATGCGCCTGACGTAGATGTGCTGTTAAACGATGCAGTTGCTATCAACGATTTGGCTTATTCGCTAACAGCGCCGGGGTCAATGCTGGACAACTATGCGCAGGTTCCGGTTGGTACCCAGAACGTGAAGGTTACACCATTCAACGACAACGCCACTGTAGCTATTGAGGCGGATCTGGAATTCGCAGCTGGTGTTGGCTATACGGTGATCGCAAACGGATTGTTGGCGAACATCGAAGCCTTGGTTTTGACTGACACAGTTCGTGACATCGCAACCCAGGCATCTGTGCGAGTCGTTCATGGGTCAACTTTGGCTGGTCCGGTCAATGTTTATCTGCTGCCTGAAGGGCAAACCGCGGTGGGCAATGCATCACCGGTTCTGAGTGGCGTAGAGTTTGGCCAGGAGTCGGGATATCTGGCTGCCACACCGGGAACCTATAATCTGCTTGTAACGGATGCAGGTGGAAATACTGCGATAGGCCCTTTGGAAGTTAATCTTGAAGCGAGTGGCATATACACTGCGGTCGCCAGAGATAATGACACCTTTGACGGTGCTGATCTCATACTACTGGACGACTTTGCGATGCCGCCGACCTAATCGGTCAATCAAGTCGCAAAAAAGCCCCGGCCATGGCCGGGGCTTTTCATTGGATACTGGTCTCAGAAGTGCCGGAAGCGGCATGTGAAATGGCAGTCCCGGTCGGCGGCCGGAAATGCAGCGAATACAGAATCCGGTCCAGCACGGCCTGGCCATTCCAGGCTGGATCGTTATTGACCATCCCTACGACGGCCCAGGTGGTGTTGTTCGAATCGCGGGTAAATCCGGCGATGGACCTTACGTTTTCCAGATAACCCGTCTTTATGCGCCCTTCGCCATCCATACCGGTATTACGGAGCCGGCGTGCCATGGTCCCATCCATGGCGATAATGGGCATGGAGGCCATCAGGTCAGCCGAATAGGGGCTGTTCCAGGCGTGTTGCAGAATCTGTGCGCCCTGGCGGGCGGTAATGCGGCCGTGGCGGGTCAGGCCGGCGCCATTATCGATCACCATGCCCGCCGTGTTGATGCCTTTATCTTCCAGCCAGTCGTAGACCACACGAATACCGGCCACCCGGTCATCATTTTCCTCTTCGAGGCGATTTTCGGCGCCAAGGGTAAGCAGCAACTGGCGAGCCATGACGTTGCTGCTCCACTTGTTGATGTCCCTGACCATGGTCACCAGGTCAGGAGAGGTGGTTTTCATCACCAGCCGAGCGTCTTCCGGGGTAATGCCATTGAGGTTGCCTCCCGAGACAACGACCCCCAGGTCACCCAACAATGACCGGATCAATGAGGCACTGTACTGTTCGTGGGGCAAGAGCGACAGGTAGGTGGTGGTTCTGCAGCCCTGAGGAAGTTCGCCGGTTACCCGGACTGTCACCCGATGGTCTTCATGAATCATGGGCTCCCATTCGAAGCTTCTTCTCGACGGACAGGGGCCCTCTGAGGTAGCAACCACGCGGTTGTCGATAACGACCTCGCCCAGGGAAGGCGTACTCCAGGCCTGGGTTCCGCGCTCGTCGGCGCGCACCTGGAAATGCATCAGATTCAGGTTTGTCAGGTAGGCCGAAGGTTCTACGAGAAAGGGGGCATGAGGATTGTCACCATTGTCTTCGAAGGCCGGAAAGCCACCGTCTACTTGAAAGTAGGTGCCGTCCAGAACCAGGTCGCCCTCAATCCTTGTAATTCCCATACTCCGCAGCTCGCTCAATGTTGTCCAGAGCCGCTCGATAGTGAGCTTGGGATCGCCGCCAAAACGGACATAGAGATTGCCCTTGAGGGTGTCGCCGGCCATGACGCCGTCTGTCAGAAAGTCAGTATCCCAGTGGTGATTGGGACCGAGGATTTCCAGTGCCGCAAAGGTTGTGACCAGTTTCATGATCGAGCCCGGGCTCATCAGGGCATCGGCATTGATAAACTGATCGATACCGGGGCCGTTCAGCGGAATGGCGGCCATGCTCATGGCATTTTCATTGTGAAGGGATTGAATTGCGTAATTTTTGAGCTGATTGGTCCAAAGGCGATTGCCGGAAAAACCGGAATCGTCGTTTTCCCCCAATGCAGCAATGGGAGTAGCAGTCACGGTACAGGCCACAAGGGATGCCAGCACAGAGCGTCTGATTCCAGGATACATTTTTTCCCTACTTCCAGAGCGTCGCATACCCGGGATTACCATGATCACCATCCAGTGAGTTCTTATAGGATAACCATAGCCCATCTCGCCCGGTTGTACTATGCAGAAAAGCTCTACATGACGTTAAAAATTGGCAGTAGTGTCGTTGTTTGTATTGAATTTTTGTGACTCGATGTAAGCCCCTTGTGAATCATGGGGTTAGGTGAATAAAAATTAACCTGCTGGTTGTCAATGACCTTGTGAACCGTTTTATGGGCGCTTTTCTCGGCATTTCGGTCATGGAATCCCGGGCTTGAAGGGTGTTTCCTTGCACGTGTGTAACCAAATGTTCCGATAACAACAACGGGAGGCGGACATGATCGGTATTCCACTGGGTCTGTTAACAGCCAATGCCGTGGAATGGGTATTCCACAAACACGTTCTCCATGACATGGGGAGGGACCGCGCGAGCTTCTGGTCGTTCCACTGGCATGATCACCATCGTAATGTGCGCCGGAATGGCTTCCTGGATGAAGATTACCGCCATCCTCCGCTTACCTGGAATGCCCAGACCAAAGAGGTGGTTGCCCTTGTGGCAGGAGCGGCAGCAGTGACTCCGCTGCTTCCGGTAGCGCCATTTTTTGTTGGCACGCTCTACTACAGTGCCTGGAATTACTACCGCGTACACAAGCGTTCACATCTGGATCCGGACTGGGCTCGGCAGAACCTGCCCTGGCACTACGATCATCATATGGGGCCGAACCCCAATGCCAACTGGTGCGTGACCAAACCCTGGTTTGATCACCTCATGGGAACCCGTGAGCCAATGGAAAATCGTCAGATTGCGTGATAATGGTGCGGTCTCCAACAGAAGGTTTGTCTATGTCCAATATGCTGTCTCACAACGTTCATCTGCTGGGTTCTGTCGCTACCTCGTCGCTGACTGCCTGGCGCGGATGCCTGGTGGTCAAAAAGGTTCCTCAGCCGGAAAAGCCGATCATTCTTTACGACATGGAGGGCTGCCCCTACTGTCGCCGTGTCCGGGAAGCCTTGACAGCCCTGAACCTTGATGTGGACATCCGGCCCTGCCCGAAAGGCGGTTCGGTGTTCCGGGCCCAGGCTGAGGCGCTGGGAGGCAGGCAACAGTTTCCGTTGCTGGCGGACCAGAACACCGGCACCGTGATGTATGAGTCGGAAGAGATCATTGAGTACCTGTTTCGGCAGTATGCCGGGATGTCGGTGCCGAAATATTATCGTGGGCGGGTCTGGCAGCCGGTTCTGGGCTCGGTAGCTTCTGTGACCAGCGCCATGCGGGGGCTGCGGGTCAGCCCGGGCAAGCGTCCTGAGCAGCCATTGCATCTCTGGAGTTTCGAGGGCAGCCCGTTTTCCCGTCTGGTGCGCGAGCGGTTGTGTGAGCTGGAAATTCCCTACACCCTGCACAACCTGGGTAAGGAGCACTGGACTGAAATCGGGCCGGCGAAGCAGCGCATTAAACCAGGGCCCTATACCCCGATTCCCGGTGGCAAGCGGGATGCGTTTTTCCAGGTGCACAAGCGGGTTCAGGTGCCTTATCTTGAAGACCCCAATACCGGGGAAGGGCTGTTCGAGTCTGCCCGTATTCTGAAATATCTCGACGCCCACTACGGGAACTGACCTGAGCCGAAGACTGTCAGCTCTCGAGCGGTCGCATGGGCGGGTCATCCCTTTGCCAGACACGCCGTAAATACTTCCATGTAGGCTCGGTCGGGCCATCCCTGGCCCTCCACGGTCTGTCAAAGGGATGACCCGCCCACGCTTTGGTACCCTGTGCTATTCGCACGAAAATTCGTCGCGGTGGGAGTGGAGACATGGCTGACTGGTTTAGTAGACGACAGTTTCTTGTCAATGCAGGGCTTGCCGGGCTCGCGTTGAAATCTCCGGTGTTGTTTGCAAACACGTCGGGAACACCCTCTTTATCCCCTATCATGCGCCGGATCCCTGGAGCGACCGAATCCATCCCTGCAATCGGCATGGGCACCTGGATCACCTTCAACGTTGGTGGAGACGAACAACTCATCGCGCAGCGCACTGAGGTTCTGAAAACCTTCTTCGATCTGGGCGGCACGGTGGTTGATGGCTCGCCGATGTATGGCAGCGCCGCGGATGTTATGGGTAAGGCGCTCAACTCTCTGGACGCCCACGACCGGATTTTTGCAGCCACCAAGATCTGGACCGGCGACGAATCAGAAACCCGGCAGGAGGCGGCACGTTCGGGCAGGCGCTGGGGTGTTGATCAGTTCGATCTGTTGCAGGTGCACAATCTGCTGGGCTGGCAAGGGCATCTTGAAACCCTGAAGGAAATGAAGGCCAACGGTGAGGTTCGGTATATCGGCATCACCACTTCCCATGGTCGACGACACCGGGAGTTTGCGCAGATCATGGAACGCGAATCACTGGATTTCGTGCAGCTCACCTATAACGTCCTGGACCGGGAGGTTGAGGACCGGTTGCTGCCACTGGCAGAGGAGCGCGGAATCGGGGTGATCGTGAATCGGCCGTTCCAGGGTGGTTCCCTGTTTCGTCGGTTTCAGTCGGAGCCTCTGCCGGATTGGGCGGGGGAGGCTGGTGTCGAGAATTGGGCGGAGTTTTTCCTCAAGTACATCATTTCCCATCCGGTTGTGACCTGCGCCATTCCGGCAACGAGCAAGGTCGAGCATATGAAGGAGAACATGGGCGCACTCTATGGGGCGCTTCCGAATGCCGATCAGCGCCAGCGGATGGCGGATTACGTGAGGTCTTTGTGAGTGGTGCAGACTGGCTGAGCTATTCGCTGCAGGATTTCGTGATGTTCGGGCCGCAGGTTTTTCTGCGGCTGTTTGTTCGGATCAATCAGGAGCTCTGGCCCTGGCAGTTGCTGGCGGTGGTCCTTGCCATCGGGTTACCGGCGCTGTTTCTGAAGCGCGATCTGCGGTCCCGGCGACTGGCCGTCGGGTTGATAGCGGTTGCCTGGGCTGGCAGTGGTTACGGCTTTCTTGTAGGTTTCTTTGGCCCAATTAACTGGCCGGCGGTGTGGTTTGGTTGGGCTTTTGTCGGTCAGGGAGCACTGCTTGCAACTGCAGCGCTTTTCGGTGGTGTTCATGGGAAAACACTGCCGGTGAAGCCGTTTGCCGTGCTTTGGCTGATGGTGGTGTGCGGCTTGCCCTGGTTGAGCGTTGTGGAGTCTGGGCAGTGGCAGGCCGTCGCGCTGTTTGGCATCGCACCGGGCATCACTGCAGCAGCAGGTGCCCTGGTCTTTGCACTGATAACCGCGCCCTGGCGTTGGCTTTACCTGCCGCTGCTGGTGCTGTGGGGGCTGTTCAGCGCAGCCCTCTTCTGGGTGCTCCAAACCTGGTGGTTACTTGTCACCCCTGGCGCTACGCTGTTGCTGGTTGGTGCCGGATTCTGGCTCAGTCCCAGGCGGGAGCAAAACCAGGATTAGCGATCCGCTCATTGCGGTCCAGTTCATCAATAGCGCGGATCTCCTCCTCGCTCAACTGAACCTCCAGCGCCTCCAGATTGGCCTTCTGGTGCGCAGGGCGTGTAGAGGAAGGGATGGGCACAACGCCTCTGGCCGCCACCCAGGCGATTGCCACCTGGGCCGGGGACAGGTTTCGCTCACTGGCAATTCTCTGCAGTGTTTCGTCCTCCATAACCTTGCCGACGGCCAGCGGCATGTAGCCGGTTACGGTTATGCCCAGCTTCTGCGCGTGCTCTACCACCTTGCGGTTGGCCAAAAACGGATGCACTTCCACCTGGTTGGTAAAGATGGGGGTATCGCCAAGAATTTCTTTCGCCTCATCCATCTGGGCGCAGGTGAAGTTGGAAATGCCGATGTGTTCGGCCAGCCCTTCGCGTTGGGCATCCCTGAGAGCGCCAAGATATTCTGTCATGGGCACTTCATCGCCGGGGGATGGCCAGTGAATCAACGCCAGGTCCACATGGTCGGTTTTCAGCCGGGCAAGACTGTCGTGCAGGCTGTTGATCAAGTCGCTGGCGTGCAGCTGGTCATGCCAGATCTTGGTGGTCAGAAAGATCTCCCGGCGTGGAATGCCGCTGGAGGTAATGCCATCGCCAACTTCCGCTTCGTTGCCGTACATCTGGGCGGTATCAATGTGGCGGTAGCCCAGGGACAGGGCACTCTTGACCGCATCACGGGCGTCATTGCCCTTGAGTCGGAAGGTTCCCATGCCGATTTTCGGAAGTGCGCTGAATGACATACTGTCCTCCTTAGCGAATCGTGTGTCTCTAAAGTGGTGCCGGTCCACTGGTTCTTCAAGTGGCCCCCGGTTATCATCGCCCCTGAACGACCCTGTCAACTCAAGAAGTGAGGCCCGGACCATGTACACCGGTCGTTGCCTGTGTGGCGATATCAGTTTCGAATACGATGGCCCTCTGGGCCCGGTGGCCCTGTGCCACTGCAGCCAGTGCCGGCGTGCCCACGGCAGCGCGTTTTCAGCCAGCGCACCGGTGCAAAAAGTGCGGTTCCGGTGGGTATCCGGCGAAGACAGGGTTACCGAGTTCGAATCACGTCCCGGCAAGTACCGCGGTTTCTGCAGCCGTTGCGGCAGCCAGCTTTACAGCCGTGTTGATGCCATACCCGGGATTCTCCGACTGCGGATCGGCTGCATCAATGAACCCCTGGACAAGGGCCCGTCCCAGCATGTGTTTGTTGGCTCAAAATCCGACTGGTTCGAGATTACCGACGAACTGCCCCAGTTCGAGAAAACCGAGCGAACCAACGACCCTCACTGATCTGGCACCATCCGGTACACCTTGCCCCGCGGTGAATCTGTCAGCAACCACAGGGCGCCGTCGGGACCCATGCGCACATCGCGGATGCGTTCGCCGAGATCGGTCAGCAAATCTTCCTCTTCGGTCACTTCACCATCGTGAATGCTCAGGCGAACCAGCTTGCGCATCTTGAGTGCCCCCACAAAAAGATCCCCTTGCCACTGCGGGAACCGGTTGCCGGTATAGAACGCCATGCCAGAGGGCGCAATGGATGGGTCCCAATAATGCAGTGGCTGGGCCATGCCTTCCTTCTCGGTTTTGTCAGTGATGGGCAGGCCGGAGTAGTCGATACCGTAGGTTATTGTCGGCCAGCCGTAATCTGTGCCGGCCCGGATGATGTTGATTTCATCGCCACCTCGGGGACCATGCTCATGACTCCAGATCTCGCCGGTTTCCGGGTGGATGGTCATGCCCTGGATATTGCGGTTGCCGGTTGTATAGAAGGTTTCGTTGACGCCGCTGGTGTCCAGGAACGGGTTGCCCGGCGCGGGGGCGCCGTCGGTTGTGATTCGGTGTACGCCTCCAGCGTCGTCGGCGTCGTTCTGGGCGCGATCCATATCTCCACGGTCGCCAACCGCCACGTAGAGGTTGCCGTCCTGGTCGAATTCCATGCGGCCTGCAAAGTGTCGGCCGCCGCTTGAGCGGGGCAGGGCTTCGAAAATCACTTCAACATCGGCAAGGCGTTTATCTTCCAGTCGGGCCCGTGCTACCCGGGTCGTCATGCCGTCGCTGTTTCGATGGGCGTAGCTCAGGAACAGCACCTGATTCTGTTCAAAGTCCGGGTGCAGAATAACGTCCAGAAGCCCGCCCTGTCCGGATACCACAAGCTCGGGTACACCGCGGATGGGTTCCTCCACCAACGCGCCGTCCCGGATCATGCGCAGCTGTCCTTCGCGTTCTGTTACCAGCATGGAACCATCCGGTATGAACGCCAGGCTCCAGGGGTGTTTCAGATCCTCTGCTACGGTCTCCAGTCGGAAATCTGCTTTATCGGAGGAGAAGTTCTGGCTTGCCATGCCGGAAAGGGCAATCAGCAATAAACCGCCTGTCAGGGCCAGGTGCTTGGTGATCGTCATTGAAACCTCCGTTCCTAGCAGTGCCATTTAGCTATTCAGAGTAGCAGTTGAAACAGGCTTCGCCGAGGAGATGCCTCCGGCTATCAGAATATAGGGTGACCAATAAATTACGGATCAACTCCCGTTATTTACAAACGATAATAATTCGCATTAAAGTTGTGAGTGTTAACTCACTTCAAACGGGAGAAAGGGAATGGCACCCGAACAGGAAATGATTGAAGGTCTTAAACTGGCAGCAGGCGCCGGTGTCTTTATCGGCCTGGTTGCCATTGGCCTGGCGTTGTCGTCCGCCGTTGGGGCCTGAGTGCGGCGAGTCGTTCCTTGCGATGCACACCACAGGTGCCGCAGTAACCGCCTTCCGGCAAGAGGTATTTCAGGCAGCACCCCTTGCGTTGTGGGATGGCCGTGGGCTGCCCTCCGAACACCGCCGGAATCCAGTCGATGAACTGGTTTGCATCGTTCTGAAACTGCTCCAGCCAGCCTTGCGCCAACTGGCAGAGCGCGTCTGGTTCGGCCAGATTCCAGACGGCTGAAAATGGCGCCCCCAATCCCAGACCGATACTGCTCCAGTAAGCGCCGGGGCTGACTCCCAACTGGTGCCGGAACACCGGATACCACTCCGCTGTGATTCCTCCTACCGACGTAACAAAGGTCTTCTCATCAACTTGCGTCGCCTCAGGCGCCTGGAACCATCGTGATGCTGTTTGCCCCAGTTCTTCCGCCGGGGCAAGAAAGATCTGGCTGGCGTTGGGCAAAGGGGCGTGGCCGTCGCGGAACAGCTGCAGAGTGAGCGGAGCGATCACGCTGAGGGCGAGGTCCTGCTGCAGCACGGAGAGGAGGGCGCGCACCGCTCTGGGGCCGGAGGTGTTGGGATGGTCGATGCCAACCTGTCGGAGCAGCAAGGATGGCTGCTCCAGGCACTGGGCCAGGGAGATCAGTCCGCGTGGGTGCCCTGCTGAAGGTTGCAGGGCCTGATTGAGAACCAATTGCCGGTCCAGACCCGAAAGGCCCAGGAGGCGGCTGTACGCTCGGGCCCATGGGCCCTCGCCGGGCTTGCAATCAGGCTCTGCCATGGCGACTTAACCCCCAGAGGAAGTACAGGCCACCGACCAGGGCGGCCAGAAGCCCCGCCGGAAGCTGGTTGGGGTAAACAACAATTCTGGACAGGTAGTCGGCGACTCCGAGCAGCAAGCCACCGGCAAGGGCAGCGACAATGAGCTGCCGCCCTACCGTCTGCTGACCCAGAACACGGGCCAGGTGGGGGGCGATAAGGCCAACAAAACTCAGCGGGCCGATCACAACCGTCGCAGAGGCGGTCAGCAGCGCCGCCAACAGAAGTAACAGCAGGCGGACTTTCGCCACCGGTAAGCCCAGTGAGCTGGCCGAGGTTTCACCCAATGGAAGAAGGCTCAGGGGCCGGATAATCACCAATAAACCGACCGAAATCAGCACAATCAGCACCAGCAACCCCAAAGCCTCGGTTTCCGAGACCAGCCAGGTGGACCCGTACATCCAGTTGAGCAGCTGCGAAGCGACCGTGCCACCGGAAGCCATGACCAGGCGAAGGCCTGCATCCATGAAGACGTAGAGTGCGAGTCCACCAAGAAGAAGCTGGTTCCCGGCAAACCGGTGTTTGCGGGCGAGCATAATCAGCAAACCCAACGCCGCTGCAGCGCCCAGGGTGGCCGCGCCCAGCTGCCCGACCCGGCCAATGTCGGCGCCGAACAGAACAATCAGGACCATGACCACCGCTGCGCCCCCGCTGATCCCGAGCATTTCAGGGCTGGCCATAGGGTTGCCGGTCATTCGCTGGATCAGCGTTCCCGAAAGACCCAGGGCCATGCCAGCAAGAATGGCAGCCAGTAATCTTGGGCCGCGCCAGACCCAGGCGTCGTTCCATTGGTCCAGCGGCGTCCAACGCCATTCGTTCAGTCCGGGAGACCAACCCATGGAGACGCCGATGGTGATCAGAAGGAGCGTTGCGATAGCGCCTCCAATCACAAAAGTGGAGCGTCGTCTGGGCAGGAAACCGGCGGGATTGTCATCCTGCCCGGGCATATGATGGGTATTTTTCAGGCCCTGCAGAGCCAGCAGAATAATAGGTCCACCGATCAGGGCGGTGGTCGTGCCGGTGGGCACCAGAGACCCGTCGCCCCAGGTGGATGCCCAGTGGGCGAGGGTGTCCGCCAGTAACAGCAGACCCGCGCCCAGGAGACTGCTCCAGATCAGGCGCTCAGCCAGGGTACGGGCGCCCAGCAGTCTTGCCAGCACCGGTGCCGCAAGACCGATGAAGGCCACGACACCGACCCGGCTCACCACGGTGGCGCTCATCAAAACCACCAGCAACAGAGCCAGCACGCGAATCAGACCGACTTTGGCACCGAGGGACCGGGCGGACGTCTGCCCAAGTTGCATGACCTGCAGAGGGCGCATCAACAGCACCATGCATACCCCCAGCACCAGCACCCGGGGCCAGAGCTCCATGAAAGGTTGCCAGTTATTCTGGACCAGAGAGCCCGCGCCCCAGATAAACAGGTTTCCCAACCATTCCCCCTTGAGCAACAGGAACGCCATGTTCACGGCACCCAGGAAAAAGGTGACGACAAGTCCTGCGAGAATCACAGTGACCGGGGAAAAGCCCAGACGCCAGGTCAGCGCGATCACGAGCCCGATTGCCAGCAGGCCGCCGGATACCGCTACCAGGTCCGGGCTGAAGGCCAGCAGGGCGGGAAAGAACATGGTCGCAAGGGTTACCCCGAACTGGCCCCCGGCCTCCACGCCCAGGGTCGTGGGTGAGGCAAGGGGGTTGCCGAGGATCTGTTGGGTTACTGCTCCGGCGAGACCCAGGCCGCAGCCAATGAGGATGGCAATGGCAACACGGGGTGCCCAGCTGTAGTGGGCAAGTACCGACGCGTAATCGCTGGCCTCGAACGTCCAGAAGGCGGTAACCAGGGCACCGGTTTCGAGCTGACCGAACCAGGGCGCGGCGCTCGCGAGAAACGCGCCACACCAGATCAGCGCTGCAGCCACTGGTAGTCTTGCTGGCAGGGATGGTTGAGCGGCCGGGCTGTTTGCGGATTCAGCGTACATTGTCTGAGCCTCCGTCCAGCAGACCATCGGCAAGTAATGTCGCCAGTCGCTTGACCGGGAAGACCCCGCCGAACGGCCAGACCGGATCAATCTGGTAAACCTGCTCGCGCTGAACTGGTGGCAGATAGGTCCAGAAAGGGCTGTTGGCGAGGGTGTCCGACAGCCCCGGCAAAGTCGGAGAAATCACGACAATCCGGCTTTCCTGATACGGAGCGAGTGCTTCAAGCCCGACGACCGAAAAGCCCCAGTAGTTCCCGGAATAGGGCCACGCATTTTCAAGGCCAAGGGCGTCGAGGGCACTCTGGAAGAGACCATTAGGTGCATAGACACGAACGTGGCGGTCGTCCAGAAAGTTCACCAGCGCCACCGGTCGGTCCGTAAGGCCGGCGTTTTCCAGACGACGACGCTGTTTCTGGAGGGTCTGGTAAATATCATCGAGAACAGCTTCGGCGCGTTCCTCTCGATCCAGCATGTCTCCGAGCGTGGTCAACATGTCGCGGGCCTTCCTGAACGGCCGTGAGCCCTGCTTGTAAACGCTGACAACGTACGTGGGCGCAATGCGCCCCAGCAGGTTGGCGGCAGGCGCCATCTCGGAGCTGGTGACGATCAGGTCCGGCTTGAGTTCGGCAATGGCTTCGAGGCTCGGCGCCACCCGAGTGCCGATATTGGCGACCCCCTCAGGAAGTTTCGGTTCTTTGACCCATGCGTTATAGCCGTCGCGATCAGCAACGCCGATTGGTGTAATCCCCAGCAACAAGAGCGCCTCGGTAGCTGCCCAGTTGAGAGCAATCACCCGTTCCGGCGTTTTATCGAGGGTGAGGGTCCCCTGTTCATGTTGCCAGCTTGCCGCGCTGGCAAAGACAGGCAGCAGGCTCAGCAGCATTGCCACGACGTGTCGCCAAATGCATTCAAACCTAGTGAACATACGATACCCACTGTCCGGGAGCCCGCTCCATTACGCCCATGGGCACGCCATAAATGGATTCCAGGATGCCGGAGTCCATGATGTCCCGGGGGCTGCCATCGGCGACGAGCTGACCGGATTTAAGGGCGACCAGACGGTCGCAAAATCTTGCCGCCAGATCCACATCGTGCAGCACCACCACAACCGTCAGGTCTCGCTGCTCTGCGAGACGATGGACGAGGCGAAGGGTTTCGACCTGGTGTTTTACATCGAGGGCCGATATGGGCTCATCCAGCAGCAGGCATCGGGTCTGTTGGGCCAGCAGCATGGCGATCCAGGCACGTTGGCGTTCACCACCCGAGAGCGTGTCGACGGAACGATTCCGGAGCAGGCTGAGACCAGTGTCTTCAATAGCCTGGTCAATCAACCGATGGTCTTCGTCGTCATAACGGCCCAGCGGCCCGCGCCAGGGATAGCGACCCAGGGCAACCAGCTCGCGAACGGTCAAACCGTCGGTTCCCGGCGGATGCTGGGGCAGGTAGCCCACATTGCGGGCAAACTCCCGTGCACCTGTGCTCTGGAAGGATTTGCCCAGAAGCTGTACTTCGCCAGAAGACGGTGCAAGCTGCCGGGCAAGCACCTTGAGCAGGGTGGACTTGCCGGAGCCGTTATGCCCGAGCAGGGCCGTCACTTCACCTTCAACGAAACCGAGGTTCAGGTTCTGAAGTATGGTGGTGTCGCCGATGCGGACATCGAGACTGGAAACGTCAAAAAAAACAGGCATGCAGGCTCCCGGAAGACTGAGGGCCTGCAGGATAATTTAAATGCGAATCACTATCAATATATATTGCGTTAAACGGCGGCCTGTATCTGCCCGGTCTGCACCCGCCACTGGTTGGCGTAGGCGCCGTCCTGGTCGAGCAGCTCCCGGTGTGTTCCCTGTTCCAGCACCTTGCCGCCTTCGATTACCGCAATGGAGTCGGCATCAACGATCGTGGAGAGTCGATGGGCAATCATAATGACGGTCCGGTTGTGGCCAATACGCTTCAGTGACCGCTGGATGGCGGCTTCCGTTTCGTTGTCCACGGCACTGGTGGCCTCATCGAGGACCAGAATGGGCGGGTCTTTCAGTAGCGCCCGCGCGAGGGACAGTCGTTGGCGCTGTCCTCCCGACAGTCGAACGCCCCGTTCGCCGACCGGTGTATCCAGCCCCTCCGGCAGGGCGTCGATGAAGGACCAGGCTTCTGCGGTTTTGGCTGCCTCGGTTATCTCGGCGTCGCTGGCAGCCGGGTTGCCGTAGGCGAGGTTTTCCCGGATGGTGCCCTCGAACAGATAGACATCCTGGCTCACCAGCCCGATCGCGCCGCGCAGAGATTGCAGGCTGAGATCTCGAATAGGCTGGCCATCGATTCGGATTTCGCCGTTGCTCGGGTCGTAGAACCGGAGCAGTAACTTGATCAGGGTCGATTTTCCGGAACCGGTCGCGCCGACCAGCGCGAGTGTGTTACCCGCTGGCACGGTCAGGCTGATATCGCGGATGCCCGCGCCGCTGGAAGGATAGTGAAAGCTTACTTTTTTCAGCTCGACATCGCCTTTCACCGGTTCCTGAAGATCCTTGCCTCCCTCGTCACGGACGTGCACCGGTTCGGCCAGGAGGTCCAGAATCCGACGGGTGCTGGCCATGGCACGTTCAAACAGGTCAATGACTTCGGCAAGCCCAGTCAGGGGCCAGAGCAGGCGTTGGGTCAGGAACACCAGCACACCGTAGGCCCCCACGTTCAGGCTGCCCTCGAGCGCCATCATGCCGCCGACCGTAAAGGTGGCCAGGAAGCCGGCCAGGATGGCCATCCGGATGACCGGGATAAAGGCGGAGCTGATTCGGATGGCCCGTCGATTGGCCTCCACGTAGGCCTCGCTGCTCTCTTTCAGACGCTTGGCCTCCCGCTGTTCCGCGGTAAAGCTCTTGATGGTGGCGATGCCGCCCAGGTTGTTGGCCAGCCGGCTGGACAGGTCGCCCACTTTTTCACGAACGTCGGCATACAGTGGCCCGGCTTTGCGCTGGAAGTAAAAGGCGCCCCAGATGATCAGGGGAATGGGCGTGAATGCCAGCAGCGCAATGAGCGGCGAGAGCACGAAGAATACAGCACCTACGGCGACGACGGTCACCAGCACCTGAATCATCGCGTTGGCTCCGCCATCAAGGAAGCGCTCGAGCTGGTTTACGTCGTCATTCATGGTGGCCACCAGCTGACCGGAGCTACGGGCTTCGAAGAAGCTCATATCCAGGCGCTGGGCGTGTTCGTAGGCATCCTGCCGCAAGTCCGACTGCAGGCGCTGGGCCAGGTTGCGCCAGAGGATCTGGAACAGATACTCAAACAGGGATTCACCGGCCCAGATAAAGAAGGTGAGTACGGCCAGTATGGTGATCTGTTCCTGAGCGGTTTCAAAACCCAGGCCAGCCACAAAGCTCTCTTCCTGGTTGACGACCACATCAATGGCAACGCCTATGAGGATTTCCGGGGCAATATCGAACAGTTTGTTGAAGATGGAACAGGTGGTGGCGGCGATGATCTGTCGGCGATATCCCCGGGCGTATCTGAGCAGGCGGGCGAGGGCAGAAAAACTGCTGGTGGTTTTGTGGCTGTGTGAGGACATACTCCGTTTCTCTCCCGTGAATCAGGCAGGCCCATGGTTAGCCTGCAAACAGTAAGGCGGGAAGGGTAGCGGATCTGTCTGGATTTTAAAATAGAATCATTATCAACTGCGGGCGTTTCTTTGCAGCCAGCGGTCAAGCTTGTCGGCGAACTCCTTACGGTCGGTCTGGCTGAATGGGGCGGGCCCTCCAGTCACCTGGCCGGCGTTACGCATTTCTTCCATGAAATTGCGCATGGCCAGGCGCTGGCGAATATTTTCTTTGGTGAAGGCCTGGCCACGGGGATTGAAGACGTCGGCGCCTTTTTCAATGGCTTCGGCGGCAAGGGGGATGTCCTGAGTGATCACCAGGTCGCCTTCGTGCATCTGGTCCATGATTTCGTTGTCGGCCACATCGAAGCCCTGGGGTACCTGTCGGCGCTTGATGTAAGGGCTTGGGGGCAGGGTGATGGCGTGGTTGGCGATGAAGGTGGTGTCTATTTGCCAGCGGGTGGCGGCGCGGCAGAGGATTTCCCGGATTGGGACGGGGCAGGCGTCGGCGTCGACCCAGATTGGCATGGTGGTTCCTTCTTTTGGCTTGGCTCTGCTGGGAGTTTACCTTTTGTTGTTGTGAGCTTGGTAGTTGGTATCCGCGTATTTAGGATTGTGGTTCTACGTCAGTGGTGGAGGCATCCGTGGTTTACCCGCGATTGCAGCAACCTTTAATGAGAGGTGTTGGAGATGATTATTCGAATTCTGCTTTCAGGTCTGTTAGCCCTCCTGTTTTTTCTACCAGCGTCGGCTGCCGATAACAACGAAGAAGCCTGGGACGCCCTGAGAGACGGACGGGCTGTGCTGATGCTGCGCCACGCGTTGGCGCCGGGGACCGGGGACCCGGGCAATTTTGATATTAATGATTGCAGCACGCAGCGAAATTTGAACGATACCGGCCGGGAGCAGGCCCGGGCGTGGAAGCCGTTTCTGGCGGAGCATGGTATTACCGAGGCGCGGGTGTTCAGCAGTCAGTGGTGTCGCTGTATGGATACCGCCACGGGGATGGATATGGGGGAGGTGACCGGGTGGCCGTCGCTGAATTCGTTTTTCCGGAATCGTGGTGACGGGCCGACTCAGACGCGGCAGACGATTTCTCTGGTGAATCAGTTGGAGGAAGGAGCGCCGGTGATCATGGTATCGCACCAGGTGAATGTTACGGCTCTGACCGATATTTTCCCATCGTCCAATGAGGGCGTGATCATTGCCTTGCCCCTGTCCGAGACGCCAACGGTTCTGGCGAGGGTGTCGCCCGGTCGTTGATGGTATAATCCTGCACCCATTCAATTAACAGGAAATGATAATGTCGCAGCTTCCCCCATGCCCCCAGTGCAGTTCTGAATACACCTATGAGGACGGTGTTCAACTGGTATGTCCCGAGTGCGGGCATGAGTGGTCGGAGGCGGAGGCAGCGGCGGCTGACGCCGCGAAGGTGATTCGCGACGCCAACGGCAATGAGCTTCAGGATGGCGATTCGGTGACTGTTATCAAGGATCTGAAGGTCAAGGGCTCCAGTTCCGTGGTTAAAGTTGGCACCAAGGTGAAGAGTATCCGCCTGGTTGAAGGCGATCACGATATCGACTGCAAGATCGACGGTATTGGCGCCATGAAACTTAAATCGGAATTCGTCAAGAAAGCCTGACTTTTACCCGGTTGTAGCACTCTGAATCTGTTGCTCGAGTTCCCTGGCAAGGCCCGGGTCGAGTTGCAGGGCGCTGGCCAGTTGGTCCAGCCAGGCCCGTTCCATGGGGTTCTGGTCATCAATCATGACTGCGCTGACGATGTAGATTTCCCGGCTTGCCTGTGGCGAGTCGGCATTGCGGGCCAGGGCAGATGCATCCAGCGGGGCGTCGAACTGCTGTTGGATCCAGGCGTGGAGTTCATCATCCGGACCCAGTTTTTCGATTTCCTGGGTGAGAAGGGCGCGCTCGTTGGCGTCGATGTGGCCGTCAGCACGGGCCGCCATGATCATGGCCTGGAGTATTTCCAGTCCCCGTTGTTCCTGCGCCTGCCCTTGGAGTTGCTCCAATGGTTGGCCCTGTTGCGCTGTTGCCGGCTGGGCCGGAGTCTGACTGTTGCTCTGGTAGTTCTGATATGCCTTCCACGCCAACACGCCCACGCCGGCAAGGGCGCCGTATTTCAGGGCCTTGCCGCCCATCTTCCGTCCACGCTTTGACCCCAGCATCATACCCAGGGCGCCGCCGCCCAGCAGGCTCTTCACGTCGATACCTGAACCGGAACCCTGGCCGCCTTTGAATTGGCTGCCAAGGCTGTTCACCATTTTGTTGACGTCCATGCCCCCACCCTGGGCCTGACTTCCCTGGGCCTGTTTCATGACCTGGTTCAGTACAGACATCACGTTCATAGACACACTCCTGTCATATCGATTGCCGTTCGGCTTTTCAGACTATACCACCGGGTGTTTTCGCTATTGGTGGGCCTGGAATTACTCTGTTGTCATGAATCGACGCATTAAGTTCCTTGGAAAATGACCAGGGTTAAATTAAGGGGGAAATAGTAA
Source organism: Marinobacter sp. (assembly GCF_041687235.1). GTDB lineage: Bacteria > Pseudomonadota > Gammaproteobacteria > Pseudomonadales > Oleiphilaceae > Marinobacter. The sequence goes on from NZ_JAWLCH010000007.1 coordinate 182,165, forward strand.
TGCGGTTTGTAGCCTCTCCCGTATACTGATCCAAAGTTGTCTTTAAACCTCCTGAATTCCTGGAACTGCTTTTGGCGATTCTCAAACGCAACCTGTGGACACTCTTTGCTCTTATCATCCTGGGTGGCGTGGTACTTGTATGTAGCCTGCTGTTTTTTCGGTGGCAGGGGCTGATTTCGGACGAGAAGCTCTACCAGACTGCTCGTGTTGAGCTGGTTGCACAGTCCGTTGATAGCATTCTGCGAACTCAGGAGCTTGTTCTTGATGTTATCGGCCGCGAGTTGCTGAATCAGGACGATATGCTGTCCGCTAGCCGGCAGATTCCTTTCCTGGATAGCATCCTCGCAGCCAATCCGGTGCTCGTAGGCTTCGGGCTGGCGAGGCCTGATGGCACGCTGGTGCGTGTCAGCTCCAATCTCGATCTGTCGAGCCTTCCAAATCTCAGAACCGATCCCGAAACCCGTGAGAGTTTCCTGGAAGCTCTCTCTTCTGAAGCAATGGTCGTGGGGCGGACTTATTTCGTAGGTGCCCTGGGCGCCTGGGTAATACCAATCCGGAAAGCGATACGGTCCGGGACGGGTGACGTGATTGCCGTCATGACAGCGGGAATGCGGCTTGATGGCCGTGATTCGGTGTTTGGGAAGACCTTGCACGACGGCCCCTCTGACACGGTGATGCTATTCCGTGAGGCAGACGGCTATGTTCAGTTCATGTCGGCTGACGAGATTGGTCCGCAACAGTATTCTCGTATTCAGGTGCCGATCGATCAACGGGACAAAAACCGGGCAGCTTATGAGAAAGACCTCGGCCTCAGCATGGAGGAGGTCATGCAGGGGCGCGAATCAGTGGTTATCCGAACCAATCGTCGGGGGGAGGATTATCTGACTGCCGCTATTTTCAACAAGCGCTATCAGTTGTGGACGATCTCAGAGACCCGGTTTGCCCCGTTATACCGGGCGTTTCTCGAATCCCTGATGCAATACCTCCTCGTATTCCTGGTGGTCGGGATGGTTTTCTACAAGGGATTCCGGATCATCGATAATGCCGAGAAAAAGCGGCGTCAGGAACTTTCTTACCTTTCCAGGCACGATGATCTGACCGGACTGTTGAATCGCAATGGATTGCTGGGCCGGCTTGAAGACCTCTTACCAGACAGGAAGCCTTTTTGTCTGGTGGTCGTCAATATAGACAACTTCAAGGGCATCAATGATCGATTCGGGCTGGAAACCGGAGATCAAACCCTTCTGGAGTTCAGTCGGCGACTGGCCGAGCTTGTTGAGAGCAGGGATGATCTCGCCCGCCTCGGCGGCGATGAGTTCGCCATTGTGACTCCCAATACCAACCTTGAGGACGTTGAACAAGGCTGTGTAGCGCTGGCAGGCGACCTGTCCCGTACCTTCGATGTGGGTCGATTGAGGTTGCAGGTGACGGCGAGCATTGGCGTGGCCCGCTTCCCCGATCACGGTGATTCTCTCAGCAAAGTCATACGCAGTGCCCATCTTGCGCTTTACGAGGCAAAGCAAAGCCGCAACGACGTCTGCACATACCGGGCCGAGATGGAAATGGCCTACCTTCGCAGGCTGTCGGTCGAACAGCGCCTCAGATACGGCCTCGCATCCGGTTCCCTGTATATGGTGTACCAGCCTCAGGTGGATCGGGCCCAGGCAACGGTTGGTCTGGAAGCGCTCGTGCGGTGGCAGGACGAAGAACTCGGGTTCGTTTCGCCGGCGGAGTTTGTTGAGGTTGCCGAGAAAAGTGGTCTGATGGTTCCTCTGGGGCGGTTTGTTGTCGAGACCAGTATCCGGGAATTCAGTCTGCTTCGCGAAATCACTGGTCGATCCATAGATCTGGCTATCAATATCTCGGTTATCCAGTTTCGCCAGCCGGACTTTGTCGACACAGTGCTTGAGGCTCTGAAGGTGCATGATGTGTCGCCCGCTGAGCTGGTCCTGGAGATCACCGAAAGTCTGTTCATGAGCGATTTTGATAAGGTGTTGAAAACAATCGAACGATTGCGTGAACACGGTATTCGAATCTCGATGGATGATTTCGGCACCGGTTACTCCTCGTTGAGCCTTTTGCGCAAGCTGCCGCTTGACGAATTGAAAATCGACAAGAGCTTCGTTGACACCATTCTGGAAGACGAGAAAGCGGCGAATATGATTCGCAGTATCATCGCTATCGCACAGAGCCATAACATGGAACTGGTGGCAGAAGGTGTTGAAGAAGAAGCTCAGGCCCGGGCCCTGACAGAAATGGGCTGTCGACGCTTTCAGGGGTATTACTTCAGTCGGCCTCAAGCCCTGGACAGCCTTAAAGCAAATCCGGCTTTGACCGTCGCTGGCTGAACCCCTCTGCGACCATTCGTCGCATCGAAAAGCTTGGATCCCTGGGTCTGTCTTTCTATCCTTTACCCTTACATCATCGACAAGGAACACCGGACATGAAGTACTGCCTGAGCATATTTGTGCTGGCGCTGGCCCTGGTTGCCCCGACAGCTCTTGCCCATGATTACAGTCAGGGTTCGGTCACGGTTGATCACCCGTGGAGTCGGCCCACCCCGCCTGGTACACCCATGGGGGTGGGGTATATGAAAATTTCCAACAGTGGAAGCAGCGATATTACCCTGGTTGGTGCAGAAACGCCCAGAGCGGGTCATGTCTCTATTCATGAAACCAGCATGCACGACGGCGTCATGCGAATGCAGCCCGTCAAAGGTGGGTTAACCATTCCGGCAGGGGAAACTGTGGAGCTGAAACCACACAGCTTTCACCTGATGCTGGAAAAACTGAAAAGCCCGCTGCGCGAGGGTGAGAGCATTCCGCTGACCCTGAGCTTTGAGGGTATGGAAGAGATGCAGGTTGAGCTGAATGTTGCGCCGCTGGACGGGCAAACCATGATGAACGACCAGAAGGAGAATCATTCTGGTCATTCCATGGATCACAGCGGCCACTGAGCGTCGACTCAGTTTCGTCCGCGAAGCTTGTCAAGGACGCCCTGAACCCACCCTTTGGCCTCGTCGAGGGTGTGGTTTTCTTCCACCAACTGGCGGATCGCCTGTAACTGGGTTTCGAACAGCCCGGCTTTGTGCAGATCGGCCGGGGCTTCATCAGGGCCAAGTGGCAGAATATTTTCAAAGTAAGTGCCGCCCAACAGTCGGCGCAGAATACCCTCACCCAGAAACGCGTCGTTGCTGTTAAGGGTTCTGGTTGCCCGCAGCAAACGCCGTATGTCGTATTGTCCCGGATAAATATCGGGCACCTGTTTTTTGATGCCCAGAAGGCTGTAAGCCCCAATGCGGGCGGTCCGCACCGAGCTTTCCAGTGTGAACACAACGTCGTTATGAGTCTCCACGAACTGCCCGATGCAGGCGAGATTGGTGCAGCCTGAAGGCACCACTTGAGGACGGTCGCCTTTGGCCCTTGGCATGAACTGAGACGTGATGTAGGGCATCAACGCGATGCGGGTTTTGGTGGCAGCCAGTATTTCGTCTATCTGGTCCTTCAGGCCCAGGTGGTAGCACAACTCAACCAACACTTCTTTGCCGGTACACTCGGGCATCGTCTTGTTGACGTAATCGCCGGGTTTATCCATCAACAAAGCATAGGTCCACAACACAATCACGTCGTCGGGCTGATCGGGGAAGTGTGGCTGACGGTTGCAGGTGAAGCTCATCAGCCAGGCGGAATCTGTAAAGGTGACAATTCCGCCAGTAGCCGTGAACCCGGAATAAGGGTCATTAACTGACAGCTCTTTGAGCTTTTCCATCAAAGGTGAGGGTTTACAGGTAAGCGTCACTGATTCCCAGGTTGAGCGGGGTATGTCTCCACAGAATTTGTCTGGCCGGCCGAAGACGTCGGATTTCTCGGCCAGATTCCTCCAGAGTTGCCAGCCTGACCCTTGGCCGGCCTTGTCATTATCTTTCAACCTCGGGGCATTGTCGTCGTCGCCGTAAGCGGTATCCTCGGTCATGGATCCGGTTGTGACGAACACCAGATCACGTGCGCCGACATTGAAGGTCTTGTCCCCGTCTGCACTGTGGCACTGGATGGTCTTGACGGTTCTGGTGCCATCCCCGCTCTCCATATCCAGATCCGTCACGGTCATGTCGTACTGGATATTCACACCCTGGTCCTTGAGCCATTGCATGAGAGGCCTGACGAAGCTGTCGTACTGGTTATATTTCGGGAAAACCAGAGACGTCATGTCGTTCAGTCCGTCCATCAGATGCAGGAAACGATGCATGTAGAGCTTCATTTCAAGCACCGAGTGCCAGTTCTGAAACGCGAACATGGTGCGCCAGAAAGTGTAGAAATTGGTGCTCAGAAAACCCTCACTGAACCATTGCTCAACCGTGATGTCGTCAAGGTCCTCTTTCCGGGCCAATAGCAGCCGGATGATCTCAAGCTGCTGGCGCCTGGTAAGATCCATGGTGGAGAAGTCTTTGATCTGTCCCTGGTTTTCCAGGAGCCTGGCTTTCGACCAGTTCTTGTCGGCGTCGTTCACGATGCGATACTCATCAAGCACGGTGAACGGGGCAGGGAGTTCGAGCGCGGGTATTTCCGAGAAAACATCCCAGAAGTTCTGGTAGGTCATCTCCATTTCACGACCGCCACGGACGATATATCCGTCCTCGGCATTACCAGCGCCATCCAGCGAACCACCCTCTATGTCCTGCTCCTCGAGAAAGGTGATATTGCCAGCAGGCATGTGGCCGTCGCGAATGAGAAAAAAGGCCGCAGACAGGCCCGCAATACCGCCACCGATAATCCACGCCCGGCGCTCTGCGATACCGTCTGTCGGAAGTGGTCGGTTGTTGGTATAGCTTCCGTGCAGGTCTGCCGGGGGCAGGGGAGTGTCGATCCCGTTGTGAAGGTGCCTCGATGAGGCGTCGGGTGCCACATCGACGCTCTGCTTTCTCAGTGCTTCAATATGAGGCGCGAGTTTTGAGCCGGGCTTTCTGGTGAGATTGGATCTGGCCATTCAGGAATCTCCTTTCCTTGGGGGGAACTATCCATACAGTATGCTGGACGGGCAGGAATTCCGGGTGACACACATCAAAGGGGCTTGAATCGTCACCAGAAATTCACGGGGGAGGCAGGAGCAGATTGCTACGATTCCCTGTCTTCGGCGCTTTCCTCCGCCTCTACTTCCGCTTTCCGCGCCTGGATTTTCCGCATTTTTTCATCGGAGATCGGGAATTTGTTCGCACTGTCCCGCAGCATCAGAAGGCTGCCAACGACCAGAGCGATAGCGAGTAATAGGAATACCCAACCAATGAGTGGCATAGACCTGTCTCCCTCGGCTATTGGATTCCCCTTATAGTGGACCAGAACAATTGCAGACCACAACCGGTATTCACAGATTCATCGGATCCAGCCTGTAATAGCCCTTCAGGGCCTTGTAAACCTCTGGTTGTTCTTGTTGAAGGTGGCCCGGTTGCTGGAAAAACGCTTCGGTCAGCACGGCGAAAAATTCCGCCGGTTCGGTTGCGCCATAGGGGTCAAGCCACGGTTTATGGTGATGCTGCAAAGAGTGCCTCAGGTCTTCGTAGGCCTTTGTCATCGAACTTTGCCAGTGCCTTGCCTGCTCTCCATGCAGGGGTGGTGCCCCATCCGCGGTGCCGTCGAGATAGTCCAGTTGGTGGGCAAATTCATGGAGTATCACGTTGTGGCTGCTGTGCGGGTTTCCGGCGGCCTCTTCACATTCCTTCCAGGCCAGCACCACCTGGCCCCGGCTTGAAGCCTCGCCGGCCCGGATTTCATTACTCTCGCTGACAACCATTCCGTCGCTTTCAATGTCCCTGACATGATAGGCGTCGGGATAGACCAGAATGCTGCTTACCTCATCAAAATCCGAATACGGGCGGGCAAGAATCAGCAAACAGGCATGACCGGCGATGGTGACCCGCACCTTGTCATCCACTTCAAAGCCGTCGCAGCCGTAGAATTCTTTCTCGGAGAGAAACAGTTGCACCCGCTGCTCCAATGCCTGCTTCAGCGGCTCGGAAAGTTTTCGGTAAAGGGGCACGCTGGACTCAAGGTGTCGCCTCCAGGGTGCCGGAAAAGGGGCTCTCAGTTCCCGTTCTCTTCGCCAGTTGCGGTAAAAGAAGAGGTAGAAAACGGTGGCCGCGATCAGGGTCACTGCGAATATTGCGAAAACAAGTGCTGCTGACATGCTGCTCCGAGCGACCGTTGATTGAATTACCCGTTATCTTACAGAAAAATTGCATCTGCAAGCAGGCAGGTTCCGTATTGCTGGTTGTTCTTGAAGGCAGGGGATGTGAAGCTGCATGAACTGTACTCACCGTCGAGGAGGCTGATATGCCAGAGAATTCCGTTGTAGTGATTACCGGGGCAAACCGGGGCATTGGTCTGGAGCTTGCCCGGCTGTATGCGGGTCGCGGCTGTTCGGTCATCGGTGTGTGTCGGGAGGCCTCGCCGGAGCTGGAAGCGATTGCCAAGCGGATTATCGAGAGCGTCGACGTGACGACCGATGAGGGCGTGGCCAAGCTTGTGGCCGGTCTGGAGGGCGAGCGTATCGATCTGTTGATCAACAATGCCGGTCTGCTGCAGGACGAGAAGTTGGGCAGTATCGATTTCGATTCCATCCGCACCCAGATGGAGATCAATGCCTATGCTCCCTTGAGAGTGGCTGAAGCCTTGTTCGAAAAAATCCCCTCTGGAGGGAAAATCGCCAACATCACCAGCCGGATGGGCTCTATTGCTGACAATGACTCCGGCGGCCGCTACGGCTACAGGGCGTCAAAGGCGGCGCTCAATGCGTTTGGCAAGTCGCTGGCCATGGACCTCAAGCCCCGCGGTATTGCCGTGGCCCAATTGCATCCTGGCTATGTTCAAACCCGTATGGTGAATTTTGGCGGGTTGATCACGCCTGAGGAATCGGCGAGGGGGCTGGCTGAACGTATTGATGCCCTGAACCTGGAAAACACAGGGTCGTTCTGGCACAGCAATGGCGAAGAACTGCCCTGGTGACGCTGAAATCATTTTCATTTGTTTGCAATGTCGGGCAGCAGGATTCCGAATTAACGAGTATTCTTGTTACCTAAAAAGGAATTCTGCCGTCTATGAAAAGAGCGACTGCTCCAGTGAATTATGAGCCCGCGAGGGAGCGCAGGCCGCAATTCTGGCGTCTGGCCATGCGGTGTGCCCAGATTGCCGGGGCTGTGGACGTTATCTTTTTCTTTCTCTTCCACGCCCTGGGTTCGCCGATACTGGCATGGGTGAACGTGGTGAGTGTGGCCATGTATGCCGGAGCCTATTACGCGCTCAAGTATCACAGGAACAGGGTTGCGGTCGCACTGATCTGGTCAGAGGTACTGGGCCATGCCGGCCTCGGCATCGTTCTTATTGGCTGGGAGAGCGGTTTCCACTATTACCTGCTGATGTTCATACCGGCGATCTGTGTTTCCGCATCCCGGAAATGGGCGATCTATGCACTGTTGGCGCTCTGGGGCTACTACATCGCGCTGGATGTCTTGATGTGGAATATTGAGCCGCTGCAGCCCATTCCTCAAACGGCTCTGCAGATCGTCCATCTGTTTAACCTGAGCGTGGTGTTTGCCATGTTCAGTTACCTGGCTTCCTACTACCTCAGAATGGTAGTAACGGCCCAGCGAAAACTTCGGGAAATGGCAACAACGGACTCTCTGACTGGCCTTTTCAACCGTCGCCATATGACCTACCTCGCTGAAAAAGAACTGGCCCGGTTCAAGCGCAGTGGTCATCCGGTTGGCTTTCTCCTGCTGGATGTCGATCACTTCAAATCGATCAATGACCGATATGGCCACGAGACCGGCGACCGGGTTCTGGGTTTTGTGGCCGATGTGATTCGTGAGGAGTTGCGGGCTCAGGATCTGATCGGCAGGTGGGGTGGAGAGGAATTCCTTGCCATCCTTCCTGATACGGATTCCGGCAAGGCACAGGCAAGTGCCGAGCGGATACGACGGGCTTTTTTGGCCATGGACTGGGGCGCGATCATTGGCGGTGAAGCGGATGTCACGATCAGCATCGGGGTAAGCGAACTGCGTGCTGGCGACGATCTGAGTACAGCGGTCAGTCGAGCCGATGAGGCTCTTTACCGCGGTAAAACCGGAGGCCGGAATCGGGTAGAGCTGGAAGCCACCTGAGTGATAGATAACGGGTTAGTTACGATGAGTCCTGCCGATGCCTGATATTCGAAAGAGAGCCATTGCCGGCCTGAAAGCCGGGGATTCCTTTACCCTGGTTCGAACCTTCACTGAAGAAGAGACCCTGCACTTCGGTGAAATCAGTCGCGATCACAACCCGGTGCATTACAGCGACGAGTTCGCACAAGCCAAGAACCTCCAGGGCAGGATCTGCCATGGCCTGTTGGTTGGTGGAATGATCACGGAAGTGGGCGGTCAGATTGGCTGGCTGGCGTCCGGGATGAATTTCCGCTTCCGTCGGCCGGTGTATTTTGGCGACACCGTCACCTGCGTATTCACCATTACCGACGTGGATGAGCGGAACAGGGCCCGGGCAGAGGCGGTGCTCTCGAATCAGCACGGTGAACCGGTCATCGAAGCCTGGCTAACGGGAGTGCTGCCGGGGCCGAAGGAGAGGGAGGTCATGTCAGCGATGGTCAGCGAACAGAAAACGATACCTTCCCGCTGACCCGGATCCGTCCGTGCTTCAGTCCTCTTCAGCATCCCTCATGCGTTCCTGTCGCTCCCACTCCTCTTCTTTTGCAGCGTCGATGATTTCCATCAGTTCGTCGACGTCGGCGGCGGTATCATCATACTGGAAGCAGCCGGTGAGTTTGCTGTCCGGGTGCAGGTTGCCTGATTCGTAGAGCGCCCAGATCTCCTTGCCATAATCGGTATTTAACAGCTCCGGGGCAAAACGGCCGAAATACCGGCGCATATTGTCGACGTCGCGTTCCAGCATGCGTTCCGCATTGTTATTGCCAGACGCATTGACCGCCTGGGGGAGGTCAATGATGACCGGTCCGTTGGCATCGACCAGAACGTTAAACTCTGACAGATCCCCATGGATAAGCCCTGCGCTAAGCATGCGGACCACTTCACGGATAACCTGGCTGTGGAAGTCGCGGGCCTGCTCCGGGGAAAGGGTGACATCGTCCAGCCGTGGTGCGGCCTTGCCATCTTCATCTGCCACCAGCTCCATCAACAGCACACCGTCCACGAACCCCAGTGGTTCCGGAACCCGGACACCGGCAGCCGCCAGGCGGTAGAGCGCGTCCACCTCGGCGTTGAGCCAGGCATCTTCCTGCTCCTTCTGGCCGTATTTGGTTTTCTTGCTCATGGCCCGGGCCCGTCGGCTGTTACGGACCTTTCGGCCTTCCTGGTATTCCACCGCCTGCTTGAAGCTTCGCTTGGAGGCTTCCTTGAAAACCTTGGCGCAACGTGTCTGGTCGCCACAGCGCACCACATAAACCTGTGCTTCCTTGCCGCTCATAAGCTGGTAGAGCACTTCATCCACCATGCCGTCATCGACAAGCGGTTGTAATCTTTTCGGTACTTTCATAAAACCTTTCAGACTGACGGTGAGCGTGCCAACCACGTTCGTTGATCTGGAACAAGGCCGGGTATGGGCAGCGCGGGGACAATGGCTGCTACGGAGCATAGCTTACATGAAAATCTTTTTCCTGATTCTGTTGATTCTGGTGGTTGCGGCCACCGTCGCTCTGTGGTTCTGGCGCCAGACTGACCACGCTGCAGACCATGCCGCCATGGCGAGGTTGGCGTCCCTGCAGCCGGTGTCACCGCAGCGTTTTGATCTTACTCAACTCGAGGGGCTGCCAGAGCCCGCCCGGCGGTACTTCCGGTACACCATTCAGCCCGGTACTCCGCTTTATACCGTGGCCCGGATATCCATGACCGGAAAATTCGGCATGGGCAATCGGCAGTCGCCCGATTACATGGATATGCAGGCCACCCAGATGCTGGCCATGCCCGAAGGGTTTATCTGGAAAATGAGCGCCAGCCGTGGACTGCTCCAGATTTCCGGCTCAGACACCGAGCAGTGGACGCGGTTCTGGTTGATGGGATTGCTCCCGGTGGCCCGGATGGGCGGCGATCCGGATTACACACGCTCGGCATTCGGCCGGTATGTGGCAGAGGCGGTGTTCTGGACGCCAGCAGCGCTGCTGCCAGGGCCAGGAGTTGCGTGGAAGCTCGTGGATGTAAATACGGCCAGGGTGATTGTCCGCCACGAGGGTATGGAGCAGGCGGTGGATGTTGTCGTGGCTGAAGACGGTCGTCCCCTGCAGGTAAGCTTCGACCGCTGGAGCAACGCGAATGCAGAAAAAGTCCATCGTCTGCAGCCTTTTGGCGGCTACCTGTCAGAGTTTCGGGAGTTCGAGGGCTTTATCTTGCCGACCCGCGTGGAAGCAGGGAATTTCTTTGCCACGGACGATTATTTTCCGTTCTTCATCGGTGAGATCAGCAACATAGAGTTTCCTCGATCCAGTGTTACCGGAAGTAGCGACTGATGTCGCTTATGGTCATGCTCACCCAAATCGCCCTGCCAGTTCTCCTGTTGGTATGGTTGGCACGGTTCCCTTCCAGGGGATTGCTTGCACTTGGCGTGCAGGGTCTGTCGGTTGCAGCAGTGCTCATTGGTCTTGGTCTGGCCGCCCTCTGGACCATGCCCCCGTACTGGGTGCCGTATATCTATTACGGGGTTTTCGCGCTCATTATGGTGTTTCATCTCTGGCAGGGACGGTTCAAGGGTGACGGCTTCTGGCGAGTCTCAGCCGGGCAGACCTTGCTTGTTCTTCTTGGGTTCGGGCTTGGCTGTCTTGGCGGGTACATGGCGTATATGGCTTATCAGGGGCGGAGTTTGCCGGCGGTTGAAACTGTCGACATCGCACCGCCGTTCGGGCCTGGCACCTATCTGGTGGCCCATGGCGGGTCCAACGTCATGGTGAATGTGCATCTGAACACTCTGGATACATCGGTTGAGCGTTTCAGAGCCTGGCAGGGACAAAGCCGGGCCCTGGATATTTTCCGGATTTCGCCGTTGGGCATCCACAAAAATGGTTGGCTGCCTTCCGATCCGGCCCGCTATACAACGTTCGGAACCCCGGTGTTGGCGCCCTGCGATGGCGAGATCGCAAAAGTTGTCGATGGCCGGGAGGACATGCCGGTTCCGGTGATGGATCGCGATCATATGGCGGGAAATTATGTGGCGATCAATTGCGGTCAGTTCTTCGTGATTTTGGCCCATCTGAAGAAAGGCAGCGTAGCGGTCTCTGCTGGTGACCGGTTGGCTGTTGGCGACTTTCTGGGAGAAATGGGAAACTCCGGTAACAGTTCAGAGCCCCATCTGCATCTACACGCCCAACGGGGCCTGCCGGAGCCCGCAGCGTTTGGAGGTGAGCCACTGACACTGACCATCAATGGTGGGTTTCCCGTGAGGAATGACAGGATCCAGATTGCAGAGCCTGCTGCCCGATAATTCCGCCCTGCCGAACAACGAACACCGACACATCACTATGCCTGACGATATTGGCCCCGTTAGAGTGCAGAATATGAAGCCTTTCGCAAAAGCCCGGTGAAGTTCACCGGGCTTTTGCGGTCAAGGGTGCCGGATTACCTTCACACCAGGTTGTAAAGGAACACCACGGCGATACCGGCAGGCGTTAAATACCTGAGTACGAACATAAACGCCGTGTAGCTGCTTCCCTGCAGACCAATGTCGGCCGGCAGGCCCTCACGTTTCATCGCCCAGCCGGCGAACAACGCAATGGCAAGTCCGCCAAGGGGCATCATCAGGTTGGAGACGAGGAAATCGAGCAGATCGAACACCGTCTTGCCCTCGAAGAACGGGATGAAACCGAGAGGGTGTACGCTGTCCCAGAGGTTGAATGACAACACAGTCCCGATGCCGATAAACCAGATCGCCAGACCACCACCAAGTGCGCTTTTCGCCCGGCTGACGCCTTTGTGTTCCTCCAGCCACTCTACCACCGGTTCCAGCATGGATATGGCCGAGGTGATGGCGGCCACCAGCAGCAGGGCAAAGAAAATGGTGCCGAACAGCGCACCGCCGCTCATCTGGCCAAAGGCCAGTGGCAGGGTGACGAAAATCAGGCCGGGGCCCGCGCCCGGTTCCAGACCGTTGGCAAATACCAGCGGAAAGATCGCGAGGCCTGCCAGCAGTGCCACGCTGGTGTCCAGAATCCCGATCGTCATGGCGGTTCTTGCAATGTTGACGTTCTTGGGCAGATAGGAGCCGTAAGCCATGAGAACGCCAATGCCGATGCTCAGGGTAAAGGCGGCATGGCCCAGGGCTGTCAGCACGCCGGCGGTGGTCAGCTTGCTGAAATCGGGAGCGAACATGAAACTTACCGCCTGGCCAAAGCTGCCGCTGTTCATGGCGTAGATGACCATCACGATCAGCAGCAAAAACAACAGTGGCATCAGCATGTTGACGGCCTTCTCAAGCCCGGAGCGAATGCCCCTGCCAACGATGAACACAACGATGGCCATGAAGAAGGAATGCCACATCAGCAGTTCCCAGGGGCTGGCCAACAGGCCGCCAAACTGACCGCCAATGGCTTCGGCGTCTGCACCGGTAAACAGGCCGGTTGCAGCCTTGCCAATATAGACCAGAGCCCAGCCGCCAATCACGGCGTAGAAAGATAACACCAGGAATGAGGCGATAACGCCATTCCAGCCGATCGCTCTCCAGCCCCTGGCAGTGCCTTCGGTCTCGGTCAGGGTGCGCATGGTCGCCACGGGACTCTGGCCGCCACGGCGACCGATCATGGTCTCGGCGATCAGGACCGGCACGCCGATCAGGAAGATGCATGCGAGGTATATCAGAACGAAGGCGCCGCCGCCGTTTTCTCCGGTAATGTAGGGAAACTTCCAGATGTTTCCGAGGCCGACTGCCGAACCGGCTGCGGCCAGGATAAAGGCCATCCGTGAAGACCAGAGGTTACTGGCCTGCTGGTGTGGTTGGGTACTCTCACTCATTCTTCTCTCCGGCTAATTGTTTTTGTCGGATTGATTGGTTTTGGTCGTGTACTTGGAAACGTTTACTTGCCCAGAACCTCGCCCAGGGCTGCTGACACTTTTGGCAGAACCCGGTCATTCAGCCCTGCCACATTTACCCGGCTGCTATCGAGCATGTAGATTCCATGCTGCTTCCGCAATTCGCCAACCTGTTCCGGGCTGATGCCGAGGAACGAGAACATGCCCCGCTGGCGGGCGATAAAGCTGAAATCGCCCACCGGTGCCAGTGCGTCAGCAAAGGCTTGGCGCAGGTGCAGGATGCGTTCACACATGTCGCCCAGCTCCTTCTGCCACTGGGATCGCAATCCGTCATCACCAAGAATGGTCTCCACGATTGAGGCGCCGTGGGCCGGCGGCATCGAATAGTGGGACCGGATGACACTGAGCAGTTGGCTGGTGGCGGCAGCGTTCACAGTGGCCGTTCCTGAGATCAGGGCCAGGGCGCCTGTGCGCTCCCGGTAGAGGCCGAAGTTCTTGGAGCAGGAGGCTGCAATCAGCATTTCCGGTACCGCCCCGGCCAGGTGTCTCAGACCGCCCGCATCGGCATCCAGGCCTTCGCCCAGCCCCTGATAGGCCATATCTACGAAGGGCAGCAGGCCCTTACGCTGGATCAGGCTGGTTACGTCCTGCCATTGGGCCAGGCTCAGATCCGCGCCAGAGGGGTTATGACAGCATCCATGAAGCAACACCACATCACCGGCCTCGGCCTGTTCCAGGGTTTCCAGCATGGCCGCGAAGTCTACCTCTAGCGACTTTGGATTGAGGTAAGGATATTCGCGAATGGTCAGGCCTGCGCCACCAAGAAGCGGCAAGTGGTTGGCCCAGGTGGGCGTGCTGACCCAGACCCTGGTGTCCGGCTTGCACAGCCTCAGAAACTCGGCGGCCATCCGCAGGGCGCCACAACCGCCCGGGGTCTGGACGACCGAAACTCGACCATCCCGGATCAGCGGGCTGTTGCTCCCCAGGATCAGCTCAGCCATGGCATTGTTGAAGCCGGCGGAGCCTGCCGGACCCACATAGCTCTTGGTGGTTTCGCCCTCCAGCAGACGTCTTTCCGCTTCGTGCACGGCAGCCATGATCGGCGTGTTGCCGGCATCATCCTTGTAGACACCAATACCCAGATCCACCTTGTCCGGCCGGTTGTCTTCACGGAAGGCCTGCATCAGGTGCAGGATCGGGTCCTGGGGCAGTGGCTGGAGTGCTTCAAACATGGTTTGCCTCCTCATCGGCCGGTTGGGTGCGAATCAGAGTCGGGCGACCGGTGTCCAGCGCCTTGATCAGCTGAGCCTGTTTTTCACGGATACTTTCTGCCGCTTGTTCCCTTACCGGGCCGTAGCCCCGGACATCCGCAGGCAGTTCGGCAAGCTGCAGGAAGGTCTCGTAGTTGCTGGCGTTGAGTTCACGGCCGATTCGCACAATCAGGTTCTGGTAGTCCTTCAGCATGGCGCGGTCCAGCTTGCGGTCTGCGGAGTAGCGGAACGGGTCCACCGCGGTTCCACGCAGGCCGCGAAGCTTGGCCAGCAGTCGGAAGGCCCGGAACATCCAGGGGCTAAACCGACGCTTTTTCGGGCGACCCTGGGCATCGGTTTCGCCACTCAGCAGGGGCGGGGCCAGGTGGAAATGAACTTTGAAGTCCCCCTCGAAGGTGTCATTAACCTCTTTCATAAAGTCGGTTTCGGCAAACAGCCGGGCCACTTCGTACTCATCCTTGTAGGCCATAAACCGGTAGAGCTGGTGAGCCACTGCACGGGTCAGCAGAAGATTGGTTTCTCCGAGGGCTTCCTCGGCCTTGCGGACTCCGGCAACACTGTCACGGTATTGGTCGGCCCAACGCTGGTTCTGGTAGTTGACCAAGTGTTTCTGGCGGATGTTGATCAGTTCGTCCAGGGTTGGCTCGGATTTGACCTCAACAACCTGGGCTTTGTTGTCGTCCAGCAGATCCGTGACTGCGTTCAGATCCACGGCCGCCAGTCGGCCCCATCCGAAGGCTTCCTTGTTCCGCTCGATGGCGACGCCATTGAGCTCAATGGCCTTCATCAGAGCCGCCTCTGAGAGCGGCAACAAGCCCTTCTGCCAGGCGAACCCGAGCATCATCACGTTGGAGAATACCG
Source organism: Marinobacter sp. (assembly GCF_041687235.1). Classification (GTDB taxonomy): domain Bacteria; phylum Pseudomonadota; class Gammaproteobacteria; order Pseudomonadales; family Oleiphilaceae; genus Marinobacter. Next base: position 197,303 of record NZ_JAWLCH010000007.1, read on the forward strand.
TGTCGCCCATCAGTTTTTCGGCGATGCCATTGGCATCCAGCTGATCAAAGTGATCCTTACCGACCGCGTCCTGCAACAGGCCCAGTCGCTTGTCGGCCTTCATGTCAGCGTCCCGGAAAAGCACATAATCGGCGGTGGGCAGTTCTGCTTCGTTGGCGACAATCCGGGTGTGGTTTGGTCTGAGTACGCTCAGGGCCTTCTGTGAAGACGCCACCACCAGGTCGCAGGCGATCACTGCATCGGCCTGGCCATTGCTGATCCGCACCTGATGGAGCTTGTCCGGAGACGGAGCCATGCGCACATAGCTGAGCACCGTACCGCCTTTCTGGGCGAAGCCCATGAAATCGAGTACCGAGGCACCGCGGGATTCCAGATGGGCCGCCATGGTAATCAGCTGGCCGACAGTCACCACGCCGGTACCGCCCACACCGCCCACGAGCAGATCGTAGGAGCCGGTCAGTTCCGGCAATCTGGGGGCTGGAATGTCAGCCAGCTTGCGGGTGAGTACGGAGCCGGTGTCAACGCCCCGGGATTTTCGCAACTGGCCGCCTTCAATGGTCACGAAGCTGGGGCAGAAACCGTTAACGCAGGAGAAGTCCTTGTTGCACGAGGACTGGTCAATCTTGCGCTTGCGGCCCAGTTCCGTCTTGCGCGGCACCACCGAGAGACAGTTGGACTGAACGGAACAGTCGCCGCAACCTTCACACACGTGATGGTTGATGAAAGCTCGCTTGGCCGGATCCGGGAACTGCTTGCGCTTGCGCCGCCGGCGCTTCTCGGCGGCACAGGTCTGGTCGTAGATCAGCACGGTACAACCAGGGATGTCACGCAATTCGCGCTGCACCTGGTCGAGCTCGGACCGATCGTGGAAGGTGACACCCTTGGGGAACAGGCCGTGATGGCCATCGTATTTCTCGGGCTCATCACTGAGCACAACCACCCGATTCACCCCTTCTGCGGCCATTTGCTGGGCGATCCTGTCGACGGTGATCTGCCCGTCCACCGGCTGACCGCCGGTCATGGCCACGGCGTCGTTGAACAGGATCTTGTAGGTAATGTTGATGCCTCCCGCCACCGCCTGGCGGATGGCCATGGAACCGGAGTGGAAGTAGGTGCCTTCACCCAGGTTCTGGAACACGTGTGGATTGCCGGTATAGCGGCTCTTGCCAATCCAGTTGACGCCTTCGCCGCCCATCTGGATCAGGGATTCCGTGTTCCGGCCCATCCAGGAGGCCATGAAGTGGCAGCCGATGCCCGCCAGGGCCTTGCTGCCCTCAGGGACTTTGGTGGACGTATTGTGGGGGCAGCCAGAGCAGAAATAGGGCATGCGCTTGACGCCGCCCGGGTCCTGAGCGGTGGTCATGGCGCTGATTTCAGCCATGCGCTCACTGAAGTCCACCGCGAAGAAGCGGCCAAGGCGGGCCGCCAGGAAGCCGGCAACCAGTTTCGGGCTCAACTCGCCGACATAGGGGATGAGCGGTCGGCCCAGCTCATCCTGTTTGCCGGTAATCAGAACCTCGCCAGGGCGATCCGGCTCGGACATGTATTCCTTGATCTGGCTTTCAATGATGCCGCGCTTTTCCTCGATCACCAGCACTTCTTCCTTGCCGTGAACGAAGTCGAGGATGCCGCGACGCTCCAGGGGCCAGACCATGCCAACCTTGTAGATATCCAGCCCCATGTCCCGGGCCTTGTCTTCATCGATGCCCAACAGGTCCAGGGCTTCAAGCAGATCCAGGTGACCCTTGCCGGTAGTGACTATGCCGAAGCGGGCTTCCTTGTTGTCGAACAGGCACCGGTCAATGCGGTTGGCTCGGGCAAAGGCCTGAACAGCCGCAAGCTTGTGCTCGATCCGGGTTTCCAGTTGTGGTCCCGGCAAGTCCGGCCAGCGGTAGTGGAGTCCGCTTTCCGGTGCTGTGAAATCGTCCGGGGTGACAAAATCCGGCTCCGGTGGAATTTCAACAGAGGCGGCGCTTTCCACGGTTTCCGAGATGGCCTTGAAGCCGACCCAGCAGCCGCTGTAACGGGACAGGGCGTAGCCCCAGAGACCGAATTCCAGGTACTCGGCGATGTTGGCCGGGTTGATGGTGGGCATGAAGAAGCTCATGAACGCCACATCGGACTGATGGGGCATGGAGGACGACACGCAGCCGTGGTCATCACCCGCCACTACCAGTACGCCACCGTGGGGGGAAGATCCATAGGTGGTGCCGTGTTTCAGGGCGTCGCCGGCGCGGTCCACGCCCGGCCCCTTGCCGTACCAGAGGCCGAAAACGCCTTCTACCTGCCGATCATCGTCGGTTTCCACCTGCTGGGTACCTAGCATGATGGTGGCAGCGAGATCTTCGTTAATGGCCGGTACAAAATCGATACGGTTCTCGTCCAGAAGATCCTTGGCCTGCCAGAGTGCCTGGTCGACAGCGCCCAGGGGAGAGCCCCGGTAACCACTCACCATGCCAGCGGTGTTCAAGCCTTGCTTGCGGTCCAGAGCCGCCTGCATCAGGGGAATTCGAACCAGGGCCTGGGTGCCGGTCAGGAAAACCCGGCCGGACTCCCGCAGGTAGCGGTCTTCCAGTTTGTAATTGTCGAGTTGTGGGGTATCGGCGGACATGGCGCCCTCCATTTGTTGATTTTATGACCAAAATTCTAGAGGGAAGTCCGCAAAAGGTGCTTGCTTATTCGAAGAGACTTTCGGTGATTTGCGAAAGGATCTTTGATAAAAGACAATAATGAAAAAGATCCTTTGATAAAAATCAGGTGTTACCAAATGAAACAGGTGGAGCTGGACAAGCTGGATCGGAAAATCCTTTCGGTGCTGCAACAGGATGGACGTATCAGCAACCAGTTACTGGCCGAACAGGTGGGGTTGTCACCGGCCGCTTGCTGGCGTCGGGTGCGAACACTTGAGGAAAGCGGTGTGATTCAGGGGTACAGCGCCAGAGTAGACCCGGAGCGCATTGGTCAGGGACTGTGTGTGCTCGTCAATCTGTCACTGCAACGGCACAGCATTGATAGCACGGCGGAGATTGAGCAACAGGTCAGCAGTTACCCGGAGGTGCTTCAGTGTTTTGCCGTGACCGGTAATGCGGATTTCGTGCTCAGGGTCATCGTGCCGGATATGGCCAGTTATGACCGGTTCCTGAATGAAAAGATTTTCACCCTGCGGGGAATTGCCCAGGTGAACTCGAACTTTGCCTTGCGGGAGATAAAGAATACCGAGACGATCCCGGTAGACGGGATGCAGTAGGGGGAAGAACGAAAAAAGGCAGCCGAAGCTGCCTTTTTCTGAACGTGTCGTCTGTTATTTACAGAGCGACTACGTTTTCCGCCTGGGGACCTTTCTGGCCCTGGGTAACGGTAAACTCGACCTGCTGGCCTTCAGCCAGAGTCTTGAAACCGCCGCCCTGAATAGCGCTGTAGTGAACAAAAACGTCCGGGCCGCTTTCGCGAGTGATAAAGCCAAAACCTTTTGCTTCGTTGAAAAACTTAACGTTGCCGGTAACTGTAGACATAATATACTTTCCTGATTTCAATCTTTTAATGTGCCGTCAAAGCATCGATTTGATGTCTGATCGGCGGTATGCGGAAACAAAAAACTGGCGTGATCAAAAACAGGACGTGCTACTTGTTACAACTGAGCGGTCTTATTGATGAAATGCTTTGCTAAATCTTTCCAACGAGGCCCACTGTACTCCTGCCGCGCGGAAAAGCAAAGCTATTTCTTGTAGGCATAAACCGGGGTGCCGGTTTTGCTGTCGCCAAGGCTGTCCAGCCTGCGTGGTTTGGCAATGGCAAAACCTTGCGCGTAGTCGACCTGAATCTCCTTCAGGGTGTCCATGATTTCCATATCTTCCACGTATTCGGCAATGGTCTGAAGGTCCAGGAAATGGCACAGCTCGTTGATCGAGCGCACCATGGCGTAGTTGGTCAGGTTAGTCGCCATGTCCCGAACGAAAATTCCGTCAATTTTCACGAAGTCCACGGGAAGCTTCTGCAGGTAGGCGTAGGAAGACAGACCGGTGCCAAAGTCGTCCAGGGCGAATCGGCAGTTCAGGCGCTTCATTTCACGCATGAAATCGGACGCAAAGTGGAGGTTGGCAACGGCAGAGGTCTCGGTCACCTCGAAACAGAGTTTGTGGGCCAGTTCCGGATTTGCCCTCAGGTTCGACTCCAGGCCGAGCATGAAACTGTCATCGCTTAAAGACGAACCGGACAGATTGACGTTCAGAGTGGCGATCTTGTCCAGGGCCTCAGGGTTGTTTCGCATCCAGGCCATGACTTCGGAAACCACCCACAGGTCCACCCGTGTACTTCGCTTGAACTGTTCTGCAGCCTCAATGTAGCCCTGGGGCGAAATTTCTTTGCCGGATCTGTCTTTGAGCCCGAGCAAAAGCTCATACATTGTGCCTCCACCGGCTTCCGGGGCAAGGGCAACAATGGGCTGGGCCCGAAGGTAAAGACTGCCGTCGCGAATGGTCCGGTCAATCTCGGTGACCCACTGCGGTGTGCCGATCTGGGTCTGGTCACGGGATTCCCGGGCCAATTCAATGCGATTGCCGCCCAGTTTCTTGGCAGCTTTCAGGGAAAGGCTCGCCTGGTTCAGTAGATCGCCCGGCGAATGTGCTTTGCCGGTCACCGGTCGGATGCTGATACTGACCGTTGCCCGATATTCTGCCGCTCCGTGCCGGAAAACCTCCTGTTCGAAGTTTCGCCGTAGAGATTCGGCGAAGTCCAGGCAGTCTTCCGTGCTGATGCCATCGATAAGGACGGCGAATTCGTTGCCACTTATCCGGCCAACATGAGAGTCGCAGAAGCGAGACTGGCATTTGTCCCGTACCGTGCGCGCAACCTTTTGCAACAGGGCGTCACCGGCTTCTGCGCCATAGGAGGCGTTGATAACACTGAACTCATCAATGTCCAGAACCATCAGGGCCGCGCCATCGTCTTCGACAGATCGCGGCTGGGTGCCAATCAGCTGCGACAGCTGTTTTTCGAAATCGTGACGATACATGCAGCCGGTGAGGGCATCGTGAGTGGCTTGAAAGTTCAGCTTCCGGTAGACATCTTCAACGATTCTGAACAGGCTTTGATCGAGGAACGGGATGTCACCGTCCTCAACCAGCCAGGCGTCGCCTTCGGCCAGCTTCTGAACAAACTCCGGGAATCCGTAGCTGGCTTCGCTCATGCCTTTGGGCGACAGGAAAACGAATCGGAGTGCATCCTCGCCACCCCATACCAGTCGCATTCGGCGTGTGTTGCCGTTTTCGAGCCGGACCTCAACCCAGTCGCCCGCTGAGAGGTCTCTGGCTCTTGATGCCCAGCGGCTGTGCTCGAGTTCCGGGGGTATTGTCGGAGGTGCGTCATCCATCTCGCCGTATTCCTCGAGCCAGGTGATCTCTGCCGTCACCCGACCCTCTAGAATTTCCGATAACTCGTCAATGACCGGGCGGATTGGTGCGGCGTCGCCGGCCGTTTTAAGCTCTCGTGCAATGAACTGCACCATGGCGCTGCTCTCAAGCTCTCTTTCGAACGCCAGCTCCCCTGAATGGCAAGAGGGAGAGAGCCAGTCCCGGAGCTGTGCCACTACGTCGAATAGCTCCTCGCAGTGGCCGCTCTCCGGCCCCTCCCGCAGCATCGTGAGTACCATCAGCTGTTCCCAGCCGGCCTGAAGAAGACGGATTAGAATCTTGGGAACCTGGCGCCCGGCCAGCAGCGAGTTCAGCCGTTGCCTGACATCCTTGCGGGTCCGGCGCAAACGCTCTTTGCCTTCGAGGGTTTTCGCCAGTCGTTCCGAATTTCGGATGAAGGACTGGTCCTGTCGTTCTACAAGCTGCCTGAGCCGCTCGCCAAGGCCCTCCAGCAGGTCCGGGTCAGACGCTTCGACCTGCGTGAGCTCTTCGACGATCTCAGCGACGGTCGCCTCAAGCTTCTTGCTTGACGCCCTCTCGGCAAGACAGATGTGCATCAGGTTGTTGATGATGTCCCGGGCCGGATGGTCGTCTGCACTCAGGAAGTCCGGTGTTTCAATCAGTGTTTCGAACACCGGTAAACGCAGTTGTTGCAGTTGGTGGCGAAGTGAGCCGGAAAGTTCTTCATGAGTTTTCAGTGGTGCAAACAACCTGTCCACGAGGTTGGCTTTCTCCACCGCCGTAGGGTCGAGGGAGCTGGCCAGTTCGGAGTCTGAACTGGCCAGCTCCCGGAGCAGCCCTGCCATGTCAGGTTCGTCGTCGCGCAAACGGTCCAGAAGTTCGCGACGCCGGGACCGGAGGTTTTCCGAGAGTTGCGGGTTGGGTTCCTCCCAGTCTGCCGGCTCGGATGTCGGGCTGGCCTCGAGCGCCATTAGCTGGAACAGCGAGCGCCCGGCAGATGGCATTTCCGTTGCCGTCTGCCGTGGGGCGTCGGGTACCTGAGTCTCGCTTGACGTGGCCTCGCTGGTTTCCGTTGTCAAACCCGGTTCATCTGGAGTGTGTGCCCTCTGCGACCAGTTTGCGGGCAATTCGGTGATATCCAGAGCTTCGAGCCCGGCCCGACGGCAGTCATTGATGAGGGACCGCATCGCCGGGGCCCAGACGCTGGAAAGCGCATTCTCCCAGGCCCTGTAAATGGTGACACGGTGTTCCCGGGCAATACCCAGATGATCGACCATAAATTGCAGGCAGACACACAAAGCCCGGGGTGTCAGTGGGTTATTGTCGTCGTTGACGTCCTGCCGGAAGATCTGGTTGAGAAACTGGTTGAGCAGGAACGTGACGCCGGTATTTGCCTTGTTGATGCCCGTGGCAATGGCCTGCAAATCAAGCCAGTCCTCGAATTCATGTTGTTGCAGCAGGTGCAACTCTTTGGTGTTGGCCCGGAGCTCTGGGGCCGGTTCAAGGCTGGCCTGATTGGCCTGGAACTGGGCCTGGAAGTCCTGGAGCATCCGCTGCTGACGGCTCTGGAAGATAAACCGCATATCCTTCAGGCGGGTAATTTCACGGAGCTCGGCGGCCTGTTCGAGGTCAGTTTCAATGCCCTCGAAAGTGCCATCCATGAATTCGGGAAGTAACTGTTCCAGAAGCCGTCGGTAATGCTGGTGATAGAGCTGTTTCAGTGAAGGGTTCGATGGTGCTTCAGACACGCCGGCTCTGCCCTTGTGCCGAAGCAGTCGCTCAACGTCTTCGGTCATGCTCTGAGTCAGGGGGCTGATCTCAAGCGAGATACTGTTGCTGCGGCCCGTGCGGACGGTCCCTTTGAAATGGATATGCTGTTTGTCGATGCCGTTTTCGAGAAAGGCGTGCAGATGCGCCTGGGCAGCGGCCGATGAGGCTAACTGGTCGAGTACGGCGGGTGAGGAAAAGTGCTTCAGGCTGAGGCGAAGCATTTCGCTATCCAGGGCAACGCTGTCAATGACACAACCGCAGGGAATCAGGCCCGGTGTGACGACAAGTGCATCCTTGTTGAGTCTGGAGTGTTTTGCGTTGGGCCGGGCCATTGACCGCCTTCCTGAGCAGTGAAAAGTGAATCGGTGTTCAGTTTTATCCCTGGGTGCAGTGTAATTTGAACTTCACCAAACGCAAAGTGAATCTGCAAATGCGGCACAATTCAACATCCCGGCGCTCTGAATCCACGATTGAATTATAGCCGCTCGACGGCTCTCAAAACGAGATCCTTGCCAAGGGCAAAACATGCAAAGTCCCTGGCCAGATACAGGTTTCCCCGGTAAATGCCTCTGGCTTCGGATTCGATCTCACCAATGTAGGGATAGGCATCCGGATTTGGCTGATAGCGTGAACTGAAATGGGTTAGTACAAGATTCGGAACGCCTGCAGCCTCGGCGAATCGGGCGACCTGGGCGGCGGAGCTGTGTTGTGGCCAGGGTCCTACCCGGTCAGATACTTCCTGCGTGTAGGTTGCCTCATGAATGACCACCTGAACATCAGTGCAGGCGTCCCGAAGCAGTTCGGGCTGGTCGTTGTCGCCGGCGACGATCGCTTTGCGTGGTTTTCTGGCGATCCGGGTGTAATCATCGCAACGGGCAAGGCGCCCGTCGTTGAGAATCACATCGTGGCCCTGCTGCAACCGGCCCCAGGCCGGACCGGCCTCAATGCCATCGGCCTCAAGTCTGTCCCGGAGCAGTTGACGTTCGAGTTTCTTCTCGGTGAATTTGAAAGCCCGGCAGGACACCCGATGGGATAGCGGCACGGTGGTAACGGCCAGGGTCTCATCCTCCCAGTGGAAGCCCTCTGCCTCGGAATCAACGAATCGCAGCTCAAAGCTGAGGCTGGAGTCGCTGTTGCCAATGGCGGCTTCCAGAAAGGTTTTTACTGGTCTGGGGGCAATCAGGAAAAGTGGTTCCGTGCGTCCGAGCATCGAGGCGCTGGTCAGTAATCCCGGGAGGCCGAAGGTGTGGTCACCGTGGATGTGGGTAATGAAGATAGCCTGCAGCTGCATGACCGAATGGCGTGTCCTTAGCAGCTGGTGTTGGGTACCTTCCCCGCAATCGATCAGATACCAGTGTTTCGGGCTTCCATGCATCAGCGCGAGGCCGGTCACGTTCCGTGACTTTGTCGGCGTACCGGCGGAGGTTCCGAGGAAGGTGAATTCCATAGCAGGCCTTTTCGGGTTAACTTGTCGTCCGTTACTCGACCATAATACGAAAGTGGAATTCCTGATGATACAGACGAAGAGGGATTCCCTGTCGGTTTTGAGGAGCTGCAATGTCTGATCTGAAAGACCCGAGAGTCCTGTTTGCGGCAGAGCGTACTCTGTTGGCCTGGAACCGCACCAGCCTGGGGCTGACCGCGTTTGGGTTCCTGGTCGAGCGCTCTGGCCTCCTGTTAGTGGCGTTGGTTCCCGAGCGGGCCAATATGGCAAATACAGAGATAACGTTCTGGCTTGGTCTGTCATTCATAATTCTCGGAGCACTGTCTGCCCTCTATGCCACGCGTCAGTATGCCGTGGTGCTGGAAACCCTCACGCCAATAGAGTTTCCGGAGGGCTACAAGGCGCGATGGGGTATGGTCATCAACCTGGTTGTCGCGATGTTAAGCACGGCGCTGGCTCTTGCCCTGATCCTTGGCCGCGGCTGATCGCCTGGAATGAGAACGTCAAATAAGGAGTACTGTCTTGTCTGAGTTGTCCAGTTATGAAAGTTTTTCGATCGAGGTGAGCAATCACGTTGCCCACGTTCAGTTCAGCCGCCCAGAGGCGTTGAACACCATGAACAAGGCATTCTGGCTTGAATTGCCCCGCTGCATGCAGGATATCGAAGCCAACACCGACGCCCGTGTGATCGTAATCTCTTCCACCGGCAAACACTTCTCGGCCGGCATGGATCTGGGGGTCTTCAGCGACCCTAAAGCCGTGCCCATGAACGGCGATCCCGGGCGCATGGCGGAAAACCTGCGTCGGGTGGTGCTGCAGCTCCAGGACACCCTGACTTCACTGGAGAAGATCCGTCTTCCAGTGCTGGCGGCCATCCACGGTGGCTGCATTGGCGGAGCCCTTGATCTCGTGTGTGCCGCTGACAGCCGTTATTGCACAGAAGATGCCTACTTCACCATCAAGGAGACCGAGCTGGGCATGACCGCCGACGTCGGCACGCTCCAGCGCCTGCCCAAACTGATGCCCGAGGGTGTGGTGCGGGAACTGGCTTACACCGGTCGCAAATTTTCCGCCACGGAAGCGCAGAGTCTGGGCTTCGTGAACGCCGTCTACGCCGACCAGGAAGTCATGCTGGCAGCAGTTATGGACATTGCCGGGCAGATTGCGGCCAACTCCCCATTGGCCGTCACAGGCTGCAAGGAAATGCTCAACTACAGTCGCGACCACAGCGTGGAAGACAGCCTGAAGTACATGGCCACCTGGCAGGCGGGCATGTTCCGCCCGACAGACATGATGAAAACTTTCCAGGCCAAAGCCCAGAAGCAGGCGCCGCAGTACGATGCACTGTTCCCGGTCAAGCCGTTGTTCGATCAGTAAATGGCGCTGAGGAAACGGCGAAAATCCGGTATTTCCTCCAATGCCGCTCTGTTATTCCAGGGCGGCATTGGTGTCGTCGGCTTACTGGCCATACTGGTGTTCGGAATTCCGGTGCTGCTTCTCGGTTCCGGTTTCTGGCCGAGCCTGCTCTACGGCGCTATCGGCGCAGTGGCCACCTACGGGCTGCTGCTCCTGCTGACGCGCGTGCCGGGCTTGTTTCCTGAGAACCTCGAGCGCCAGATGCAGGGCCTGTATGACTTTGCCACCGGCTACTCCCCGGCCGTGTTGGTCCTGCTGTCCCTGTTGGCCGGTGTTGGCGAAGAGCTGTTGTTCCGCGGCGCGATCCAGGGCTGGCTGATGGCGCATACGGACCCGGTGACGGCCGTGTTGGCAGCCTCCGTACTGTTCGGGCTGGTGCACTACGTATCGTTTACCTATTTCCTTGTGGCAGCCGGTCTCGGCTTGATACTGGGTGCAGCCTATGTGCTATCGGAGAGCCTGGCGTTGGTTATGATCTGGCATGCCCTCTACGACATGATTGCGTTGTATTGCCTGCTGCGGTTTCCACGCTGGTTTGGTGTCAGAATTGTCGGCCCCCGGCCGTAACCGGCTTCATGAGTAATCGACATCCTCGCGGCCCGCACTCTTGCGGGCCTCAAAGCTGGCCAGCTCAACGTTGATGGCATTGGTTGAGATCTGGATTTCATACAGCGAATACAGCAGCGAAAAGGACAGCAGGACCAGACTGGCGCCGAACGCCACCACACCTGGCATGTCCGCTCCGAGGAAGAGCAGGAACATGGAAACCGTACACAGGAAGAAACTGAGTACCCCATAGGCCTGCATCCGTTTGGTCAGGACAATCCGTTTACGCAGCATGCCGATCTGCCGGGCGATCAGCGCGTGGTCTTCCTCGGTGTCCATTTGCTTGAGCTGGCGTATCAGCTGAGCCAGCACCAGAAACCGGTTCGTATAAGCCAGCAACAGGAGTGAAATGGCCGGGAACAGCAGGGCGGGCGTTGTCAGATCCAATCTAGTGTCCTTTGCCGTGGTGGTGTGTGAGCTGGCTTACCAGCTCCCGGAGTTCAGCCGCTGGATCGTTTTAACCGGCCTATTGTAAATATACACCCAGGCCGGCCCGTGGCGGGTGCCCATGGTCTGGCGGATATACAGGCTGCTTTGCGGGCGTTCAGGAGCGTAATCTTCCAGTTCGTCCAGCACCCTCAGCATCGGATCCGTTACTGCATAGACTTCCACGCGAACGCCCGGGGAGGGTTCCTTGATGGCGCCGGGGTAAGGACCCAGGTGGTAAAGGCTCAATTCAGGCATTCGGTCGGTTCCCACAAACCGCGCGCCTCGCAGAATATGGCTGTTGTTCCGGCCTCGTTTCAAGGTGCCGTAGACGGCCACACGGTGCTTCAGTCTGATCGCTTTTCTCCTTCTCTCACGAGCCCGAATGAAGTATGGCGGCAGACCGAAGGGCGTTGGTCAGCCGGTCCATCACGCCGCCGCCGTGGCGCCAGAAGTGCCAGTATAGCTGCACTTCCAGGGTTTGTTCAGGCGCGATGCTCACCAGTCGCCCCGCTGCAATTTCCGGTCGGGCCTGCATTTCCGGAATCATACCGTAGCCCATACCAGCCAGGGCCAGTTTTACAAAACCTTCCGAGGAAGGGCAAAGGTGGTGGGGGAAGGTGCCGTGATAGCCGCACTGGGCCAGGAACCGGTGTTGCAGCTGGTCATTCGGCCCGAAAACGATGGCCGGCGCACTCTGCAGGCTGGCCTCGCTGAGGCCGTTTCCGAAATAGCGTTTAACATAGTCCGGAGTTGCCAGCGGCATGTAGGTCATGGTGCCGATGGGCACGCATCGGGCACCGGCAACTGGCTGAGGGCTGCTGCACAGGCAGGCAGCCACATCCCCTTCACGCATCCGGCGGAGGCCAATGTCCTGGTCCTCCACCACAAGATCCAGCAGCAGGGTCTCGTCCGCGCAGAAACTACCCACGGCGGCTGCCCACCAGGTGGCCAGGCTGTCGGCATTCAGCGCGATGCGCAGTCTTGCCGTGGGTTCCGAGATCGCCGGAATGGATTTTGTCAGGTCTCTTTCCAGCAACTGCACCTGCTGAACGTGGTTGAGCAGGCGTTGCCCTGCCGGCGTGGCTTTGAGCACCGGGCTACGAACCAGAACCGGCTGCCCGAGGCGGATTTCAAGGGTGCGAATGCGCTGGGAAATGGCCGACTGGCTTAGTCCGAGTGCCAGGCCGGCCCGTTCGAACCCTCCGCATTCAATGACCGTCGCCAGCGCTTCCAGCAGTTTGTAATCAATCATAAGGAAAACTGATGCAGCATTATGAGTATGAATTTCAAGTATAGATGGAAGGCGGTAACCTTGCGTCATTCATTGAGGAGAGACCAACGTGCTTGAGAGTTACCTGACCGGATTGATTGTGTGTGGCGGCATTATCGTGGCGATCGGTGCGCAGAACGCCTATTTGCTGAGCCAGGCAATCCGTCGGGAACACCATTGGTGGTCAGCCGGATTGTGCATGGTGGCGGATGTCACTCTGTTTACCCTGGGCATGTTCGGCATCAGTGCTGCCTTGATGGCCATGCCTGAGGCGTTGCAGATTCTCCGCTGGCTGGGGGTAGCCTTCCTCGGCTGGCTTGCAATCCAGTCCTTCGTTCGCGCCAGCCGCGGCAGGGCGGCTCTTGAAGCGGGAGAAGTAACCAAACGAAGCCTGAAAGCCGTGGTGTTCACCACCCTGGCAGTCACCTTGCTCAATCCCCAGGTCTATCTGGACACGCTGCTTTTGATCCCTGCTATCGGAGCCCAGCAAGAAGACGCAGCCACCTTCGTGGCTGGCGCGAGCAGTGCCTCGATTCTCTGGTTCGGGCTGCTGGCCTGGGGCGGTTCGGCGCTGGCCCCGATTCTTGCCCGACCGCTGGCCTGGCGGATTATCGATGGTGTCATCGGCGTTATGATGGCAGCCATTGCTCTGCACCTCACGTTCAGTGGTCTTTGATACCAGTGGTCCTTAATATTCAAACGGTCGTATGAAATTCTTGCATCGGCACGCTTCGAATTGGAAGATAGCGTGCTATTGAGTTTTCCATCATTTTTACCACCGGGGATATTTGATGAATGCCACTGTACGTCGCTGGCTTGCCAGTGCCGGTGCCATGCGCCGTGTGCTGTCTACGTTTGCTCCCTATCTTGGAGCCGGAATCCGGGTGACCCATATCGCTGAAGATTTCAGTTCGGCCCGGGTGGAAATGGGCCAGCACTGGTACAACACCAATTACGTGGGCACTCACTTTGGCGGCTCGCTCTACAGCATGGTTGACCCCATGTACATGCTGTTGCTGATGCGACGACTGGGCAACGACTACATCGTGTGGGATAAATCGGCGAGTATCGATTTTATCCGCCCGGGCAAGGGCAAGGTGATGGCCCGGTTTGAACTGACTGACGAGCGAGTTGAACAAATCCGGGCCGCAACGGCAGACGGAGAAAAAATGCTGCCCGAGTGGGACGTTGAGATTGTCGATGAATCCGGCGAGCTGGTGGCCCGTGTCCACAAAGTTCTCTATGTGCGTCGGAAAAAGGGCTGAATCAGATTGGCCTGTTGGTTTCAGTCAAAGCGCCGTGCCTGAGAAAGGCGGCCCTTCCAGTAGTAGCCACTGATTGAGGACAGTGTAACGCCGGTTGATGTGGAGGCGTGGATAAACCGGTCTCCGCCCATGTAGATACCGGCGTGCTGTTCCTTTCCGCCTATCCGGAAAAACACCACATCGCCCGGCTTGATCTCGCCAGGATGCACGATGTCTCCATTGGCCAGCATTTGCGAGGTCGTGCGGGGCAACTGTTTGCCCAGGCCTTCCTGATAGGCGGTCAGAATGAAGCCCGAGCAGTCGAAGCCTTCGGAAGAACTGCCGCCGTATTCATAGGGGGTGCCTCTGTACCGCTCGAAGACCTGCCAGAGTTTTTGTGCCTTGTCCGAATCTGACGCTTCGGTGGGTATCTGGTGGACCCGGGCCGATGACTCAGGCTGCAGATTCCCGCTGCTGGCGCAGCCGCCGAGCGTAAGCACGATGAGCGCCAGAAAAACGATGTTCTGACCGGAATTACGCACTCTCAGCCCCGATACCATGGTTTAAAGATTTCACTCTAATCTTCGCTGGTAAGGATGTCAGGTTACGATTCGTGAGATTTTGTTGATACAGCGCATGGCATAACCCGGCGATCGCCCGCTATCTTTTCCTCTCGGGCAGGCATAGTCTGGCAGGATACCCTTCAGGAGACCTGTTATGAGCGAAGGAATAGGCACGGATTCAATACCGCCAGAAGCTCTGGAAACCATTCTTGAAAGCGCACTATTGGCGCCATCCAGTCACAACACTCAGCCATGGCGCTTTGAAATCAGTGACACTGGGGTGTCCTTGTATGCCGATCGGCTGCGCGCCTTGCCAGTGAACGACCCCGATGACAGGGAGCTTACTATCAGCTGCGGGTGCGCTCTGTTCAATCTCAGGGTCGCTGCCGCCCATGCCGGGTTTATTGCTCACTGTCACTTGCTGCCGGACGGGGACGATGAGGACCTGCTTGCGACAGTTTCATTTGCGCCCGGTTCTGGACTGGACGGCCGGCAAGCCGAGCTGTACAAGGCAATTGCCGGGCGACGCACCTACCGTAAGCGGTTTGAGCCAAAGCAGGTGCCTTCAAATGTTCTGAGCACCCTGGAGGAGTCCGCAGGGATCGAAGGAGCCTGGTTCCAGGTTCTGGAATCGGAGCATGCCCGCCACCAGGTGGCCGAGCTTGTTGCAGAAGGTGACGCCGCTCAGTGGTCCAACCCAAGCTGGCGAAGGGAGCTGGCGGCCTGGATGCACCCACGCCGCAAAGGCGATGGTCTGGCGGTGCCCGGTATGGTTGCACCCGTGGCGCAGTTGGTTGTGCGCACCTTTGACATGGGCAATGGCGTGGGTGCCAAGGACCGGCAGCTGGCGGATGAATCGCCGGTGATTGCTGCACTGGGAACCGCCGGAGACGGCGTAGAAGACTGGCTGAAGGCAGGGCAGGCGCTGGAGCGGGTCTTGCTTCGGTCCCTCGGGCAGGGGTTGCAGGCGTCTTATCTGAACCAGCCCATTCAGGTTGCGGTGCTGCGGCCGAAGCTTCAACACCTGCTCGGCCGCTCAGGTTTTCCCCAGATCCTGCTCAGGCTTGGTTATCCGGCTACGGATTTGCCTGCGGCTCCCAGACGTAATCTGCAGGAAGTCGTGGAAAACTCGGACGTTCGGGATATCAAGGCGAAACAGGCGAGCCGGCAATAACCGGCTCTTACTGGTCAGTGTCTGGCTTTGGTGACCACTTCCGGTGTCGCTGGCTCACCGGATGTGCCAGCGAGAATGCGGTCAGCATCAAGAGAGGCAATCGGCACCCGGGTATCCCGGGGAACGTCGCCGCTCAGTTGCAGCTCAAGGTAGCGGAGCGCACAAACCCGAAGGAAGGACGTGAAGTTGCCGAGGTCGTGGCCGGCATCAATGGATTCGTGATAAAGCCGTGTGATCATTTGTGGCAGATTCATGCCATCCCGTTCGGCCAGTTCTGCCAGAACCTGCCAGAAGGCGTTTTCCATTCGCACACTGGTCACCATGCCATCAATGCGCAGTGAGTGGGTCCGGCTGACCCAAAGCTCCGGGTCGGCGTTGATAAAGAGCTTGCACATGGGGGCCTCCCGGGCAGCGGTGAGGGGCCGGTGGGCTGGCCCCTGCTGCGTTACTGATCCAGCAATTTGAAAAATTGCGCCAGCCAGGCCGGATGAGCAGGCCACGCAGGCGCTGTTACCAGATTAGCATCGGTGACCGCCTGATCAACCTCGATACCGGCGAACGTACCTCCGGCCAGTTCCACTTCGGGTTGGCAGGCTGGATAGGCAGAGCATTTGCGTCCCTCCAGAACCCCGGCTGCGGCCAACAGCTGTGCACCATGACAGATCGCTGCCACCGGCTTGTTGGTCTCAAAAAAGTGACGAACCAGATTCTGGACCTCTTTGTTGAGGCGCAAGTATTCCGGCGCTCGACCGCCCGGTACTACCAGCGCGTCGTAGTTCGCCGGGTCCAGTCCATCAAAATCCGCATTCAGGGCGAATCGGTGCCCTGGTTTTTCGGTGTAGGTCTGGTCACCCTCGAAATCATGAATGGCCGTGGCAACAGTGTCGCCGGCTTTTTTGTCGGGGCATACGGCGTGAACCGTGTGGCCAACGGCCTGCAGTGCCTGGAACGGCACCATGGTTTCGTAGTCTTCGGTGAAATCACCGGTAATCATCAGAATCTTCTTCCCGCTCATGGCTATCTCCTTGTGATTGTCTCGCCAGGTTTGGAAACAGTAGCAGCGTCGGTGAGGAAGCGGGTATTAAAGGACTACTACAGGATTCAGGGTTCCCGGATCAGCTCCGGCGAGTTATGCCTGGGGTTATTCACCTCCGCCGAAACGGGAACGGCTTTCAGCTGTTCAGGATCCAGGCGATGGGTCACCGACCGCACCTGCGACCGGTCTGAAATTTCCGGATTCAGCCAGTCCCTCAGGCAGGCCGGATCAAGCACCACGGGCTGACGGTCATGGATATGCTTCAGGTGTTCGCTGGCCGGTTCGGTTATGATGACGCAAGCCGTGGTTTCGTCACCTTCTCGCGGGGTCCACAGGCCGGCGAAGAAAATCGCCGGATACTTCCCGGAATCCTTTGGTGTTATGTAGTGGGGTTCCTTGCCGTGTTCCGTTTGTTGCCATTCGTACCAGCCATTGGCAGGTATCAGGCAACGGTGGTGGGCAAAGGCGTCCCGGAAGTATTTTGAAGTCGCCGCTGTTTCCGCCCTGGCATTGATCGGGGCAGGGGCTTTTTCATCGGCCCAGGCCGGGCGGAATCCCCAGTGGGAGTGGGCCATGATCAGGCTGCCGGTCATGGTTTTCCGGATCATGGGAATGCCTGTGCCGGGAGGGATGTTGTAGCTGGGATCAAAGTGCCCGTCCACTTCCATACCCTCGGGAAAAAACTCGAGGATCAGGGTGTCCGGCGGCGTATAAAAGGTGAATCGTCCGCACATGGTCGTTGGTTGTTCCTTGATCGGATCCTGGTGCCGAAAGCCCGCGGTTCTGTATTCTGTTAACCTTAGCAGATGCTGAAACTATCCAACGCTGTTGAACTTGCCGACTGGGAGATCGAAATCACCCAGATCCGGGCCCAGGGTGCCGGTGGCCAGAACGTAAATAAAGTCGCCTCCGCAGTGCACCTGCGCTTCGATATCCCGAACTCCTCTTTGCCGCCGTTTTACAAGGAACGGCTGATGTCGCTCAATGACCAGCGAATCAGCAAGGAGGGCGTGCTGATCATCAAGGCGCAATCCTTCCGAACCCTGGAGCTGAATAAGGAAGATGCGCTGGAACGGCTGAAAGAGCTGATTCAGGAGGCCGTAAAGCCTCGCAAGGCACGCCGGCCCACCAAGCCGACCCGCTCCTCACAGCGCAAGCGGGTGGACAAGAAAACCAAAAAGGGCAAAACCAAGGCGTTGCGCGGAAAGGTGCAGGTTTAAGCCGAAGCCTGTGCGTTGCCCTGAGACTCCAGTTGCTCGAGGAACGCCTTGATGTCGTCGAAGGCCTCTTCCGCCTCCGGAAGCAAGGGCACGAAAATCTGCCATACGTGCACCATGCCGTGCCACGTGTGCAGGGTCACCGGAGAGCCTGCGGCTTCGGCCCGTGCTGCGTAACGCCGTGCGTTGTCCAGCAGCATCTCGGTGTCACTGGCCTGGATCAGAGTGGGTGGCAGGTTCTGCAGATCGCCCCGCAGTGGCGAGGCAACAGGATTGGTAGGCGAGACCCGAAAAGCCGCCAGGGTCGCCCACCAGATCACCGGCAAGGGGATTTTTGATAACCCGCCGAAGGTAGGTCCAAGCAGAGGATCGGTGCCGATGTTGTTGCGATTGCTCGGGGCTGTGAGGGTCAGATCCGTCGACGGTGAGAAAGCGATGGCGGCGTCTGCCTGGCGCAGGCCATTGTCCCGAATCCAGGCAATCAATCCCAGAGTGTGACTGCCCCCGGCAGAATCCCCGGCGACCACCATGAAATCTACCGGCTCGGCGCCGTCGGGCCCGTGTTTCAGTAGCCATTTATAAGCCTCGCGACAATCCCGGACACCGTCCATGAACCGGTTCTCCGGCATCAGCCGGTAATCCACCGCAAAAACCGCGGCACGGGTTATCTGCGATAACCGGTCGGTAATGGCCCGATGACTTCTGGGACTGCCAGCCGCCCAGGCGCCGCCATGGATGTACAGGATGCGGCGGCGGGTATCGCAGCCCGGGGCGAGAACCCATTCACCGCGGGGCGACTCGCAATGGCGCAGTTCGGAGGTCAGTTCAATTCCTTCGCTGAGTCTGTCCATGTGCGTTCGTAGGGCCATCAGCCGCGCCTTGCCGCGGAGGCCTTTCGAGGATTGCCCCAGTTCGCGGATGCGCCCCAGCACTTCCCGGTTGGCTTCGCTGGGTGCAGCTTCCTGTACCGGGTAATCATCCCGGTCCAGATGTGACAGATCCTCAATCCGGAACAGAAGCAGTGTTGCAGCAACAATAAACACGATGATGGCGAGAATAATCCAGAGCATGGTCGATCCGTCTGTTATTGGCCCCACGAGTCAGGGCGAACTATCCTTCAGATAATACTCGCAGATTTGTCCCGGTTCTGCCCGGAACGGTCACAGAAGGAGTCGCGTGTTGCAAATTGCCTATCGGGCGAGAGACATAACCGAAGCCCATATTGTGGCTGGTCTTTTGGAAGCCAACGGTATTGAGGCCCATGTCGGAGGCCATTATCTCCAGGGCGCCATGGGTGAGATCGGTGCCGCGGGTTTCAGCAACGTTCATGTTGATGACGAGGATCTCTACCGGGCACGGCAATTGGTTTCAGAGTACGAAGAGACTTCAGGCGACAGTGTCAGCCGCACTGCCACCGATGATGAAGACCGCCCAGACCACTACGCTCGCTGGTTTCTGCTGGCCCTGGCCATCGTCGCCCTGATCCTGTTACAGATCTACTGACTGATCGATCTGCTGTCAGCGGGCGTAGTCCTACCCACACTTTCCAAGCGACAGGAGAACAACCTTATGGCAGACGAACCTGTAATGCTTATCACCGGCGCGTCATCGGGTATTGGCGCAGAGACAGCGCGAGCAGCGGCGAAACAGGGGTATCGACTGGTACTGGCCGCGCGTTCCGAAGACAAGCTCAAAGGCCTGCAACAGGAGTTGGGTGGCGAAGAAAAGGTATTGACGGTGCAGTGTGACGTCCAGAGTGGGGATGACCAGAAGAACATGGTCGATCAGGCACTGAAGACGTTTGGTCGCATTGATGCGGTCTTTGCCAATGCTGGCCGGGGTGGTGAACCGGGCGGCTTCAGCGGCGCCGACCCCGAGGTCTGGAAGGATATGATCCTCACCAATATCTACGGTGTCGGCCTTACCCTCCAGCATTGCATGCCTGCGCTGAGGGAGAGCAAGGGCCACTTGCTGCTGACCGGTTCCGCGGCTGGCCGTGCGACCATTCCCGGTTCCATGTACAGTGCGACCAAGTGGGCGGTAACCGCCATTGGCTATGGTGTTCGTGAGGAGCTCCGTGGCTCTGGTATCCGCGTTACCCTGATTGAGCCGGGTATGGTGGACACGCCCTTCTTTGACGAACGTCCTGGCCACGCACTCAAGCCGGAAGACATCGCCAATGCCGTCATGTATGCCGTGGCGCAGCCGGCCCATGTGGATGTAAATGAAATTCTTGTCCGGCCCACGCCCAAGGTTGAGTAACCCGTAAGGTTGGTCGTAACGGAGGTTGTTTTGAATCGAACCGATCGCGTCGCATTGGTGACCGGCGGCGCCAGAGGCATCGGTCGGGGCATTGTGCTTCATCTGGCCGATGCTGGCTGGAAGGTGGCGTTCTGTGACACCGACAGGGCCGTAGGTGAGCAGTTGGCCGCCAGTGCAGAGCACCAACTGCGCTTTCTGCCAGGCGATGTGGCCTCGGAAACTGATGTGGAGCGCATCGTTGCCGAAGCCCTTCGCTGGGGCGGTCGCCTGGACGCCGTTATCAATAACGCCGGAATCGCCAATCCGGAGACCGGACCGGTGGAGGAGCTGAGCCTTGAACAGTGGCAGCGCCGGCTGGATGTGAATCTGACCGGGCCGTTCCTGGTGACAAAACACTCGGTGCCACACCTTCGAAAAACCAAGGGAGCTATCGTTAACATGGCCTCCACTCGAGCGCTTCAATCCGAGCCAGATACCGAGGCGTACGCCGCCACCAAGGGTGGCATAGTGGCACTGACCCACGCCCTGGCTATAAGTCTTGGGCCGGATATCCGAGTTAACTGCATCAGCCCCGGCTGGATCGATACCCGGGCCTGGCAGGGTGATTCAGAGCCAGTGGAACCGCTTTCCGAAAACGATCATCTGCAACACCCAGCCGGCAGGGTAGGGCAACCAGGCGATATTGCCTCGTTGGCGGCTTTCCTGATCTCGCCTGAAGCTTCGTTTGTCACTGGTCAGAATTTTGTGGCAGATGGCGGCATGGTGCGCAAGATGATCTACGAGGAATAAGACTTTGCCACGGCTTTTCTTCGGGCTGGAGCTCCCGTCCGAGATCAAGGACCGGTTGCTGAAGATTCGATCAGCGGTTCCGGGCGCCAAATGGCAGAGTGCTGAGCAACTGCACATTACGCTCCTGTTTCTGGGTACGGTGAGCCAGGAAAATCTTGACGCTTTGGCCGGTTCAGCCCGTGACATCAAGTCAGAGCCCTTCCTGCTCGACGTTGCCGGCGTAGGGTGTTTCGGGCAGCCCCAGAGGCCGAAGAATCTGTGGGCTGGTGTTCAGCCGGAGGCGCCGGTCGCTGCTCTTAACAAGCGTCTCGGGGCGCGGATGGAGAAATTCGGTTTTTGCGCCGAAAGTCGGGTGTTTCGCCCGCATATTACTCTGGCTCGTTTCAAACGCCAGGCGGGTTCTGTTGAACCTTTGTTGGTTGAATACGGTGACTCTGGGTTCGGGCAGTTCCAGGTGACTGAATTCGTCCTTTTCGAAAGCAACCCCGGCCCCGCCGGTTCCGTGTATTCGGTGATTGATCGCTTCCCCCTGCCAAACGACGGTTAACCGATTTGTCTTGACGAAACACTGCCAGCCCACCAAAGATGGAACCAAATCAACGCCTTTTCTTGAGGTGTGTATGTGTCCTCCGTTTTCCGATCCTGATCAGCGCCTGTACGTTCGCAGCGCCACGCTGGCCGACATCCCTCGCATCATCCAGCTCAGCCGTCGCGTTTACGAAGGCACTGGCATGTATGGTTACACCAAGGGGCCATTGACCGGGCAGATCAATACCTTTCCCGATGGCCAGTTTGTCGCCATGCTGGGCGATACCGTGGTGGGTTACTGTGCCACGTTCCGTATTGCCGAAGAGATCGCGCTGTCCGCCCACGACTGGACCTCCATCACCGGCAACGGCTATGCCTCGCGCCATGATCCGGAGGGTGACTGGCTATACGGGATGGAGGTGTGTGTTGATCCGGAATGCCGCGGCTACCGCATCGGGGAACGGCTGTACAACGAGCGGAAACAGTTATGCCAGGCCCTGGGTCTGCAGGGTGTGGTCTTTGCCGGGCGGTTGCCGAGTCTGCGTCAGCGGCTGAAGAAATTCACCAGCGTTGAAGAATACGTCGAAGCCATCCGACGCAAGGAACAAAAGGACCCGGTGCTGTCCTTCCAGCTTCATCAGGGTTTCGAGGTGCACGGCATCATTCCGCATTACCTGGACGCCGACCACGATTCCATGGGCTATGGCATTCATCTGATCTGGCGAAATCCGAAAGTACCCCAATCCGAGAAAAACGGCCGCAAGAAACGCTATGGTCAGCGCATGCGCGATACCGTACGAATCGGTACCGTCCAGTACCAGCAGCGGCCGGTAGGGTCGTTCGACGAATTCAGCGAGATCGTCCGTTATTTCGTGGATGTTGTGTCCACCTACAAAGGCGATTTTGTGGTGTTTCCGGAGCTGTTCACCCTGCAGTTGCTTTCCATTGAAGCCCGCAAGGGCAGCCCCGCCGAGACCTTCGCCGCTGTGACTCATTATGCGGATCGCTATCGCGAACTGATGCGGGATCTGGCACTGCGCTACAACATCAATATTGTCGCCGGCTCCACGCCGGTCCGAGAGGAAGACGGCACCATCCGTAACATGGCGTATGTGTTTCTGAGGGATGGCCAGGTATTCAGCCAGCCCAAGATTCATCCGACGCCAAACGAGGCATTCTGGTGGAACGTTCAGGGCGGCAACCGGGTCAGCGCCATCGAGACCGACTGCGGCACCATTGGCGTGCTGATCTGCTATGACGCGGAGTTCCCGGAATTGACACGCCATCTGGTGGACCAGGGCGCGCATATCATCTTTGTGCCTTTCTGTACCGATGAGCGGCAAAGCTACCTGCGAGTTCGCTATTGTTGCCAGGCCAGGGCGGTAGAGAATCAGGTTTACGTGGTGATGTCCGGCAACGTTGGCAACCTGCCGAATGTGCCGAACATGGAAATCCAGTATGGCCAGAGCTGCATCCTGACCCCCTGCGACTTTCCCTTTGCCCGGGATGGCATCGCCGCCGACACCGAACCCAACGTGGAGACCGTTGCCTTCGCCGACCTCCGGCCCGAAGTGCTGATCACGGCCCGGAACAGTGGTACCGTAAAAAATCTGCAGGACCGCCGGCACGACCTCTACAGCGTGACCTGGCGGGGCGAGTGAACGGAGCTGACAGGAGTGTCGTTTTGCCCAGTGAAGGGGGTGCCAAGCCAACGTGGATGTCCAGGCGCTATCTGCTGGCTGGCAGTTGGCTGCTGTTGGCCTGGCCGGCGTCTGTGGCAGGCTGGTCTCTCGCCGTTGAACAGGGAAAGATTGGCATGAATCTGCCGGATTCCCGGTCTGGCGGCTGGGAAATAACCGGAAGTCGCGCCGATGTCCGGCCCTCGGTGACGGCTAACAGTGATTCTGCGACCATCGAATTTGCCCCTTCCTCCCTGATTGTGACGGATTATCTGGCGTATACCGGCGCGGAGCAGCCCCTGAAGCTTAACGCGCTGCGAACAGACCTCAGCAACTCCACCGTTACTTTTGATTACGGCGCGTCGGGTTCCTGGGCAGAACGCATCGCAATTGATGGCGATATCGCCGTTGTTGCCACACGTGTTGAGCATCCGATGCTGGTGCCGCAGGCATGGAACTTTGAGGGCAGGGCAGCTGGCCGTCTGGCTGACCTCAGGGTCCAGGGAACGCTGGTTTCTGGCTCCGGCCTCACGGCGGATCTCGACATTCAGCTCAATCCCGATGGTGGCGTTTCGGTTGCCATCGAGTCTGTTATCGACGGTGAACAGGGTTTTCGTGCCCTGGCAGACACCCTGATCGGATGGCCGGATCTGCTAACGGTGGATACGGGCAATACCCGTTTGTCGATGGAGGTTTCGACCGATCGGGTTGGTGAACTTGAGGCCAGTGGCCGGGCTGAACTGAAAGATATCACTGGCGTATTCAACCGAACTGCGGTCTCCGGGCTATCAGGGCTGATGCGAGGATCCCTGGAGAATGATCAACTGGTTGCAAATTTCAGGGAGGTGACCGTTGGCGAGCTCAATCCCGGCATCCCTGTCAGTTCGGTTCGTTTCACCGGCGATTACACGGCTCCGGTGTCGCAACTGCTTGAGGGTAGCCTGGAGGTTCAGCAGGCCAGAGCCCGGTTTCTGGAGGGCTCCGCCAGGATTGCGCCTGGTGTCTACGAACTGGCAGGCAGGGCTGGCCGAATACCCCTTGAGGTAGAGAATGTCTCGCTGGGCCGGCTGATGGAGGTCTATCCGGCAGAGGGGCTGGCAGGTAGCGGTCTGCTCAGTGGGCGTATTCCGGTTGCCATCCGCGGCAACGGCGTGCAGGTGAGTGAGGGCCTGGTCTCGGCCATTGAGCCCGGAGGCCGTTTGCAACTGCCGGCGGAGAAGCTTCAGGCGATGCTGGGCGGCAATCAGGCCATGGATGTTGTGGTTCAGGCGTTGCAAAACTTTCACTATTCGGTCCTCAACAGCACGATAGACTACGATGAACAGGGTAAGTTAACCCTTGGCCTTCGCCTTGAAGGCCAGAACCCGGAACTCAGGGGAGGGCAGCCGGTTGTGCTGAATATCAATCTTGAGGAGGACATTCCCGCGCTGCTCACCAGTCTGCAGTTGAGTGGCAGGGTCAATGAAGCCGTAACCCGGCGTGTCCGGGAGTTGCTGCAGGAATCCGGTAAGGAGACAGCACCATGAGAAAACCGTTGCGGCCCTGGAGGCCTGAAAGGTCGCCTTTGGCAAGAATATTGATGATAGCGATGCTGCCGCTGGCAATGGCCGCCTGCACACCCACGGTACAGATGGCGGCACCGAAGGAGCCGATTACCGTTAACCTGAACGTGAAAATCCAGCACGAAATCTACGTGAAAGTGGATAAGGAAGTGGATGACCTGTTCAGCGAAAAGGGTCTGTTCTGACTGGGTGCGGATAGTTTAAGGGGTTAAAGATGAAACGAATAATGCAGATGTTTGCGCTGGTTTTGGCGTTTGGTATCAGTGCTTCCGTGCTTGCCATGGGGCTGGATGAAGCCAAACAGAAACTGGACTCGGTCAAACAGCAGGGTCTGGTTGGGGAAACGCCGACAGGCTACCTGGCGGTAGTGCGTGCCGAAGGGCAGGCCAGTGAAGTGGTGGAAGCCATCAACAGCGCCCGTCGGGACGAGTACAAGCGTATCGCCGAGAAACACAACATTCCGGTAACCCAGGTCGAAACCGTTGCGGGCAAGAAGGCAATCGAGAAAACACCGGCAGGCCAGTGGGTGCAAATCGACGACCAGTGGGTGAAAAAATAGGCCGAGGCAGACGGCCCAGGTTACCGTTTAACGCTCTTTTGCCTTGGCTTGCCGCCCTTGGGCCGTTTTCCGGGAGCAGGCTTCTTGCCACTACCAGGTTTACCTTTGGTGCCCGACCGGTGAGCGCCCGCGGGCTTACCCGGTGCAGAAGGGGAGCCGGGCTTGCGATTGGTTTTGGGCCTGGCCTTTGCCGCTGGTTTCTTTTTGGCTGTCTTGCCGGCGTTGGGCGGTGCTTCTGAAGACGAGTCCCGGATGGCATCGAACAGCCCGGCGAGTTCCTTCTCGGTCAGATCCCGCCACTGGCCAACCGCAAGCCCCTTCAGACTCACGTTCATGATCCGGATACGTTCCAGTTTGGTAACCTCGTAGCCGAAATACTCGCACATCCGGCGAATCTGGCGGTTGAGACCCTGAACCAGTGTGATCCGGAAGACAAACCTCGATTCCCGGGACACCTTGCACTTTTTCGTCACTGTGCCGAGGATCGGGACGCCATGGGCCATCCCCTCGACAAACTCCCCGGTCACCGGCTTGTCGACCGTAACCAGGTATTCCTTTTCATGGTTGTTGCCCGCCCGCAGGATCTTGTTGACCAGGTCGCCGTTGCTGGTCATGAAGATGAGGCCCTGGGAGTCCTTGTCCAGTCGTCCGATCGGGAAGATGCGTTCGCTGTGACCGACAAAACGCTGGATATTGTGTCTTTCGGCGCTGTCCGTGGTGCTGACAACCCCTACCGGTTTGTTGAGGGCAATGAATACCAGATCCTCTTCGGTCCGAGGCTCAATCACCTGGCCGTTGACCTTGACCGTGTCTCCCGGAAGTACCTGATCGCCGACAGTCGCCCGTTTGCCGTTGATGTAGACGTTGCCTTGCTCGATATAGCGATCAGCTTCTCTGCGGGAGCACATGCCGCTCTCGCTGATGTATTTATTAAGCCGGGTGGAATTGCCAGTGGTCATCGGGTGTCCGGTTGCCAGTGAGAATGTTGGGCATCATATCAGTCTGGAACACCGGTCGCAGCAGGGGTGGTTCTTTCAGGGCGTCTCTGCCATTCTTGACAGCGCCTTCAACCAACCCAACAAAAACAGACCACCATGGAAAAGACCCGCATCACCATTGTTGCCGTTACCTGCATTGCCCTGTTCTTCCTGACCAACTACCTGTTCCGGTACCTGATAGGATTTACCGGATTGCTGGCTTCACTGGTCATTGCTGCGCTGATTGCCGTGTACATGAGCTTCTCAATCGCACGGACCCTTGAGCGTTTACCAATGCCCGAGGAGCGTTCACGGGCATTGTGGATCTATGGCGGTTTTCTTGGTGCCATGTTCGTCGCTTTTGGGGCCTGGATGTTCCTGGATGCCGGGATGGATGCAGTCACCCTCGCCACCTTATTTGTCCACTATCTGCCCTATCCGGCACTTGCTCATGCCCTGCTGTCGGATAAGGTCATCGGTATATTCCTCAAGGAGGATCGTCCTGGCGGATAAATTGTTATATTATAACATTTTGAGTCTCAAAGGAGTGCCTCCGGCGCCATGACGCAACCTATTCCAACCAGCCTTATCCTGGGCTTTCTGGGTGTTGGTAAAACCACCGCCATTCTCGACCTTCTGAAGAGCAAACCGGAAAACGAAGTCTGGGCGGTTCTGGTCAACGAGTTCGGCGAGGTGGGCATTGATGGCGCCATGCTGCAGACGGAAGGCGCCTTTATCAAGGAAATACCCGGCGGCTGCATGTGCTGCGTTGCCGGTCTTCCGATGCAGATAGGGCTCAACCAGTTGATCCACAGAGCAAAGCCGGATCGGCTGCTGATCGAACCGACCGGGCTCGGTCACCCCTCCCAGATCCTGGAAACCCTGACCAGCGAGCACTATCAGGATGTACTCGCCATGGGTCCTGTAATCTGCCTGGTGGATCCCAGGAGGCTCGAAGAGCCGAAAGTGCTCGGCAATGTGCAGTTCCGGGACCAGGTGGCTGCGGCGGATATTCTCGTTGCCAACAAGACCGACCTTTGCACCCCGGAACAGCTGACCCATTTCGACGATTGGGCGGCACAGCTGGAGCCCGGCAAGCGGGCCATTCACCACACCCGGTTCGGACAGCTGGCACCGGGCTGGCTGGACGGTCAATCCGATGCCCTGCCGGCGACTGATCCGGACGCTCACCATCACCACCATCACAAGGCGGCATCGCAGGCTCCCGCCATTGATGACGAGCCCTGGCAGCAAGTCACCAATCAGGGGCAGGGGCACTTCAGTGTCGGCTGGAGGATCCATCCGGACCTCATCCTGGATGAAAACGCCTTGCTGGTGATGGCCATGGATTCGGCTTTTGTTCGCTTCAAAGCGGTCGTTAACACCGCTGAAGGCTGGCGGGCCCTCAATGTGGTTGATGGCGCCCTGACAGTTATTCAGGGTGAACCGCAGGCCTGTAGCCGGGCAGAGATCATAGCGTCCGATCAGATTGACGCCCGGGAACTCGATGCCCGCATGAGGGCGGCCGCGGGACTTGATCCGAGGTGAGGGCGTGAGTCTTTGTCCGGTGTGCGAGCAGGGCAGTCTCTCGGATTTCCGGGTGGTGAAGGCCCAGCGTTACCTTCGATGTAATGTCTGTGAGGCCACGCTGATGGATGAATCCTGCCGGTTATCGCCCGAGCAGGAGCAGGAAATTTATCAACTGCACGATAACGATCCGTCTGATCCGGGGTACCGGAAATTTCTCTCGAAACTGACAGAGCCTCTGCTTGATCGTCTGCCTTCGGGTGCCAGCGGCCTGGATTTCGGCTGCGGCCCCGGCCCGGCACTGGCGCGAATGCTTGAGGCGGAAGGCATGGAAGTCAGTCTCTACGATCCCTATTTTTACCCCTCTACAGCCGTTCTGGCTAACACCTACGACTTCATTGCCTGTACCGAAGTAGTGGAGCATCTCTACGCGCCAGCCGGCGTTTTCAGGGATCTGGATCGAATGCTCCGACCGGGCGGCTGGCTGGGGGTAATGACCTGTTTCCAGACTGACGACGACCGGTTCGACAACTGGCATTATCGCCGCGACCCAACCCACGTGGTGTTTTATCGGGAATTCACCTTCGAACTGCTGGCGAAAAAGTTTGGCTGGCAGTTGGAGATCCCGAGGAAGGATGTGGCGCTGTTCAGGAAACCGGCCTAATGCTTTCTCTTCGAACACTCGGGTATTGCCGGGCAGTGGTCGGCTGGTCTGGCACCGTCCTGATCGAGTAATTCTGATTCACCGAAGCGATCCGGTACCAGCGCTGCGGCGCACTTCGCAGCCCGGGCGGCGGTGTACCTGCAGTCTCTTGCCTGCAGTGCGAAAGCAAGGTTGTTCCAGCCCTCGGCGAATTCCGGAAAACGCCTCACCGTGCGCAGAAAATGATCCGTTGCCTCGTCTTGCCGGCCCAGCTGCCAGGCAAGGTTGCCTCTGGCCATCATGGCCGCCGGTTGATCCGGCCACGTGGTCTCGGCGGTCCTGTAGGCGATGTCCGCGGCCGTAGTTCGCCCGGTTGCCTCCAGGTCGTAGGCGGATTTCAGAAAACGTAGAGGCTTTGCGGTTGCCGGTGGCTGATCAGGGCGAAGAATCACAACGGACCAGTTGTCGGCCCGACGCCAGGTGTTGGCGAACGCTTCCAGAGCAATTGGCTGACGTTCGCGAGTATCGGTATGGAGAATCAGGTCTCGTTTCCCCGCGTCATAACCGATGACAACCGCAAAGTGCCACTGGGGCCACCAGTCAAACCTCAGATTCTGCATCACCAACACCGGGTTGCCTGCGGAAACTTCTGCCAGCAGGCTCTCCAGCTCGCCATCCAGGGGATAAACCAGCCTGCCGTGAGCCCGGGCGGCCGCCACCATTTCGACCTGCAGTGCGCCCTCACGGCCGGGGATGTAAACCATTTCTTTCAGGATTTTCGGGTCGGTCTGCAGCCCCTGGCTGTTGAGCATCATCGCCAGTGAGGCTGGCCCGCACTGGTATTTTTCCTGGGGATAGAAAGGCACAGTGTCCAGAACAACCCGGTCGGTTCGCGACGGCTGGTCTGCTTCCGGCACTGGCCATTCGGGTGTGCTGGCACAACCGGCCAGCAGGCTGACCAGTAAATACAGGGTCAGTCTGCCGGAGGTTGCTTTTGTGATTGAGAAAAGGACTGTCACTGCCCGCCGCTATCGAATGCAGTTCACGAAGGGGAAGACGTTAGTGGCACAGAGCATATCGGTGATAATAAACACCAGCAGGAACAGTACGATGATGCCGACAACATCCTGTCCCGCAGGCGCTTCAGCAAGCTGGCGCTCGAAATCGGCCAGTTCCGCGGGCGTCAGATTCTGGATGCGTTCCTTGACCTGATCCTGGCTGACACCCAGGTCTGCCAGCTTTTCCTGAACCTCCTGTCTGTCGAGCATGTTGATCAGCTCCTGCCGATCCAGCTCAACCTGTTGCTGACCGATCATTTCGCCGGTTCCAACCATTCCGGCACTTGCCGTGGCAGACCAGGCGGAGCCAAGGGCCATCATCATGGCCATGAAGAAAGAAACGTACCTCAGGTGCTTGCGAATGCCTGACATGGTTTACTCCTGTTTGTTGGCTACTTCCGGTGTAACTGAGCTTGCCAGTTACGCTGTAACCCCTGAACGATAGAACGGGACGATTCGTTCCCTCAACCTGCAAATTGTTCAGGATCCACGTACTTCCAACTTTCGTTCGGGCCAATGAAGTATAGCCGAGCGTGTGACCATTCTGGTGGCCAGCTCGGAATATGCCTCCTTGATAACATTTGCGCCAAATTCTGCGAGAAATGCAGATTTTAATTCCGCGCGTGCCTTCTGGGTGCCCGGTTCCTGATAGGGGGCAGAACACAGCAGCAGGAAACCATCGTCAGGAATCCTACCGTTGTCCATGTTGCTTTTGATAATCCCTGCGGCCTGACGGATCGGATGAGACAGGTCCGGACTGTAGGGGCCGATGATCAGGGCCACATTGGGCGCGTGCAGGAAATCAAAACCTCTACCGAGACAGATCACCCATTCCCGGTGCTCAATATTCAGTTCCCGGTCGAACTGGCGAATCTCACTGATGTGCCGGATGTTGCCCTCGACCAGGGGGAGCAGATCGCGCTGAACCGGCTCAGGCATATCCGGGCAGAGCGCCGCAATTTCCGAGGTCATGTCTCCAATTCTCGACACGGGAATGGTTGAAAGGTCCAGGGTTTGGTCCCGGCTGCCATGAAGAACAAGAGCATCCTCATCACTTTCAAAGCCACATACCAGCGGATAGACCGTTCGGTGGCCGGTTCCGAACAGCTTTTCCACCTGGCTCCGGATCTGGAAGGCGTGATTCATAGCGGCCTGACGATCGCAGTCAAAGCCCGCACAGCCCCGTTCCCGGGATCCTTTCGAGTAATGGTAGGTGATAATGATCAGCACCCTCCGCCCCCGGCTGAGGGCTTGCTCAACCGTGTCGGCCAGCATATCGCCCAGGTAGGGCCAGCCGAGCTCAAAGATGCCCCCAAGGTTCCGGAACGGGTGGATGACCCCAAGGGGTGTTTGAGTCACGTACGGCAGGTGAATGCGGCCGTCCATGCACTTCATGGCAATGATCTGGGTGTTGTGCTCGGCCAGGTAGCGCTGTCTGGCCAGGTGGTTTTCGGGGCTGCAGAAACTGGCAGAATGGGCTTTGCTGAGTTCCATCAGCCAGTCGATGCGCTCTGAGATAGGGCGGGCATGCACGGGAGTTGTCATGGCTCTTGTCCTGTTCTGTTCAGAAGGTCGACAGGCCGGTCGCCTCCATTATCCGGTAGCGCCAGTAGCGAAGCCTGGATTCGTCGGCCCAGTGCTCGTAGGGCAGGCTCATGACCGGGTCATCACCGGGGTCTCTCTGCCACTGCTCATCAAAGAATTGCCGGGCCCCGGTGGCTATCGGTGACTGCGCCGGTACCGATACCCGGACATCGGTTTCCAGGTTGAGGTCATCCAGATTGCGCCGCGTGAAATTGGCGGAGCCCAGAAGCAGTTCTGTTACTCCGTTTTCCTTTGCCAACAGTAACAGCTTACTGTGGCATTGTTCGCCCAGGGTATTACACCAACGTACGGGAATGCCTGCACGGACCAGTTCCATGGCAACCTGCCGGTTGGGAATGCCACTCTTGTGATGGCCAAAGGCCTCGTTGTTGGCGTCGAGCAGAACCCGGAGTGCCACCCCACGTTCGGCGGCGGCTGTGAGGGACTCAACAATGTCACGATGTGACAGGTAAAACATGGCCAGGTCCAGCTGGTCGCCATCGACGGCCCCTCGAATCAAATCGAGCGCCTCGGCGAGAATCTCCGATTCCGTCAGCACCGCCACTGTCCCCTGCTCAGGTTCGTCGGTGTCAATAACTCCGGAACTGCGGTCGATCCAGCTGTCCAGCAAATCGGTATCTTCGCCGGACATAGCGATAACCGCCCGCTCGCTTTTCAACAGGTCAACGACTGCCGCTCCCTTGAAGCTCAGCCCCAGGTTGCTGTGCCGACTGCTGCCGTCGTGCGGATTGGCTGAGGTAACAAGGGCCCTCAGGGAGCCCGCCTCATCCGCAATCACAAGCTTGCGATGGTTGGCCTTGAAGTTAAGCAGGGAGAGGTAGCTTCGAACGGTGACAGGTGTGGTACCCAGGGCGTTGTCGAGCCAGCCGCCATCTGGATTATTTCCGAACCATTGGCAGCACAGTCGCCAGATTGCTGACCAGGTGGGATTGCTGTCCCTGAGCGGGCGAAGCGCGGTTTCCACAACCGGGATGCCGCCTTTGCGCAGGGCTTCAAACCACGGTGAGGTAGTGCCGCCATACATGGTGTTCAGGGGATCGGAGATGACGGTAATGGAGAGATCCGGTTTTTCTGACTTCCTGGCGAGGAGGGCCTCGGTCAGCTGTTGGGCGAGGGGGCGGTGAGCCACATCGACCGGTTTTGTACTGTTGAACAGAAACATGTCGATGAGGATAAACTCTTCTGCTTGCCCGATCAGACGGAAAACCTCATTGAAGATTTCATGGTCTTTCTCCTCGTGGCCGTCCTGGTAATGGCGGGTGACATCGGTCAGCAGGACCGGTTCTTTCAATGGTACCGGGGCGCCCCGATAGCTGATGCCCGGTGGAAGGGGCTTGTTGGTGTGATAAATCCCGATTCCGGCGAGAGTGAGTATCAAGAGAAGAAACAGTAACTTCAGAGTCATGCGGGTATTCCCATCATCCTTGAGATAAACATGGCGCTCACTATACGTGACCTTCCTCGCAGGTGAACAAACACTTACAAAAAACACTCGGTCCATGGTATCGCCAGGAAGCGACCCTTTCTAAACTAGGCAGATCAACCATTTATAACAAAGTTGCCTGTGGACGCCATACTCTCTTTCATACCGCGCCTGTTCAGTTTGCGGGCCGTTGTTCTCCTGTTGGCCGTGGTGTTTGCCCTGGCGGGAAACCAGCTGGGGCCTGTTGGATGGGCCGACAGGGCGCTGTTCAGTATCCTTGGGGTGCCGGAGGCCGCCACTCCGACCACGATTATTCCCCGGGAGGCGTTTGGGCCGGCCATGGCAGACCGGGGTCTTTCAGAGCCGTTCTGGTCCGATATGGCAGTCACCGCAGGGCTGGCAATCACAGCACTTTATCTGGTGCTGGCCGTACCGGTGATGGGCGCAGCGGTTTCCCTGCCTGTTACTCTGTTACTTGGTGGTTCCCTCGTGGTGATCCAGGCAGCGTTGATGTTCTACCGCAACGCCTGGGTGCCGCTTGGCGTGGTACTTACCCTGCTGGTGGTCGGTTATCTGGTGATGCTGTTCTGGTTGCAGCCACGGAAACATATTCGGGCGTTGACAGATAATCTCCGGGACGCCCGCCTGAGGCTGGCCAGGTTGTTTCTGCAGCAGGGGCATACAGACGATGCTCTCGAAGCCCTCGATCGTTGTCCCAGGTGTGAGGGGGAGCTCGAGCTGCGTTATGACATCGCTATCCAGCAGGAACGCAAGCGCCAGTACGACAAAGCGGTCAGCACCTACCGCAGTATCCAGGAGCGCAAGAAAGGTTTTCGGGATACCGTCGCCAGGCTCGCTGCACTGGAAAAACTCGCACCTGACAACTCGTTGATGCAGGCTGGCAGTTTCGACAATACCCGTACCCTGTTGATGCCTGAACCGTCGGTCAGCCGGCCAACTCTGGGACGCTATGAAATCGAGCGGGAAATTGGCCGGGGCGCCATGGGCGTGGTCTATCTGGGTAAGGATCCGAAGATTGCCCGAACGGTTGCCATCAAGACCCTGAGCTACCAGGCATTCGATGATGGCCAGCTGCAGGATCTCAAGGAGCGATTCTTCCGGGAAGCGGAAGCCGCCGGGCGCCTGAGCCATCCGGCTATCGTCACCGTGTATGACGTAGGTGAGGAGGCTGATCTGGCTTACATTGCCATGGATTATGCCAGGGGGCGCCCGCTCAGTGAATTCGGCAGAACCGGCCGGTTACTGCCTCTGCCCAGAGTGCTGGATATTGTGGCGCGGGTGGCGGATGCGCTGGCCTACGCCCACAGCCAGAAAATCGTCCATCGCGACATCAAACCCGGGAATATCATCTTCAATCCCGACAACGGCGACATAAAGATCACCGATTTCGGCATTGCCAAAATCTCCGACGACTCGCGAACGCGCACCGGCGCGGTGATGGGCAGCCCGTTGTATATGTCGCCGGAACAGTTGAAAGGCCAGAAGGTAACCGGAGCTTCCGATATATACAGTCTGGGCGTGACTCTCTACAAACTGGTGAGCGGCGAAACCCCTTATCAGGGCGATACCCTGGCCAACCTGACCTATCAGATTCTCAACAAGCGCCCGCGCAGCGTCCGGGAATTCAACGCGGATCTGCCAAACGGTGTGGTCCGTCTGATCAACAAAGCCATCCAACGCGAGCCGGACAAGCGCTTTGCCAGCGCAGCAACCATGGCCGAGGCCGTGCGTCGTCTGGCCGTTCGCGAAGCTGGCCAGGAGGTGTCCTGATGCGATATCACGTTGCCGGCCAGAGTCATCGGGGCGCCGTTCGGGAGTCGAACCAGGACGTTGTCGACTGGCGGATCAATGATTCGGGTGATCAGGTGTTACTGGTGGTAGCCGACGGCATGGGCGGGCATCAGGGGGGGGAGGTCGCCAGCCGTCTCGCGGTTGACGCCGTTATCGAATCCCTGGAGCCGGAGATTGCCAGTGCCACGGCCGAAACGACGAATGATGCCATCCAGGCGCACCTGGAGCGGGCTTTCGCGCTGGCCAATGAGCGAATAGTGAGCCGCCGTTCCGGGGATCCGAGACTTGAAAAGATGGGCACCACACTGGTCGTAGCCTGGGTGCGTGGCAACCAGGTGCACATTGCCCATATCGGAGATTCCCGGTGTTATAGCCTGCGCGGTAGTCAGGCGGTGTGTCTCACACGGGACGACACGGTTGTCCAGAACATGCTGGAAGACGGCAGCATTACCAGGGCTGATGTACCCAATGTGCCGTTCCGGAATGTTCTGACCAGGGCAGTGGGCGCGGAGGATCAGGCAGATCCCAGCTATCGGCATGAAGCTCTGGGTGAGGGGGATGTGCTGCTGCTGTGCTCCGATGGGTTAACGGATTCTGTTCCGGAATCCCGATGGCTTGAAATCCTTAGGGAAAGTGACGGCATGGAGCGCGGGGTTCAGGCACTGATTGATGCCGGTCTGGCAAACGAGGCCGGTGACAATGTGTCTGTGGTATTACTGACGTTGGAGTATTGAGGAAACTGACATGGCTTCGCTTTCGCAACTGGTGGATAACGTTGTGGTTACCACCTTTGAACTTGCCCGGCCGGAAACCCGGATTGGCCGGCGTCCGGACAACGACATCCAGATCGATGAGATTTCCGTGAGCGGCCAGCACGCGCTGATAGAAGCCGTGCCCAACGCCTACCTTGAAGGCACGGTGGATTACTACATCACCGACAGCAACAGCACCAATGGCACCTTTGTGAACGAACTGCGGGTTGCTGAACGGCAGCGCCTGAACAGCAACGACATGGTGCGCATTGGCTGGAATGAGTTCCGCTTCATCGATGAGGAAGAGCAGGCACTGGAAAAAACCGCCTACATCCTCGACTGACCGTTACGGATGGTATCGTTTTACCGGATCCGATCCTGAACCAATCGGCTGAAACGGGGAAGTAGTGAGGACGCATCCGGCGCTGGCCTCACGCCGGCGATCAGGGCCTCCGCATCAAGCCCCTCCCGGGTCAGATCCGGCGCCTGTACCTGCAGATAGGCACTCATGATGGCGTCTGTGAATTCCGGATGGAACTGCACGCCCCAGGCGCAAGGGCCAATTCTGAAGGCCTGATGGGGCTCGAACTGGTTGCGCCCCAGTAGCACCGCACCCTCGGGCAGGCGCAGCACCGATTGCCGGTGCGTCAGCTGGGCCGGAAATGTTTCCGGCAGTTCCCTGAACAGGGCATCGGAAGCGGCTTCGGGCAGCAGTTCAACCTCGTGTGTACCGGTTTCCCGGCCGCCCGGGTGGTAACCCGCTTCCCCGCCCAGTGCATGGGCCAGTAACTGGTGCCCGTAGCAGACGCCCAGTACCGGGATTTCGCTGCTGACCGCTTTTGCCAGCCAACGCCCCGCGTTCTCGCTCCATTCGGCCCGGTCGCTGACCATGGCAGGAGAGCCTGTCACCACGATGCCGTCCCAGTCCTCCGGATTGCCCGGCAGTTCTCCGGCTTCGGCATTGGCAACGGTGATCTCCAGATCGTCTGACAGTCCACGCAGGAACCACTGATCAAAATCGCCAAACCTTGCCCGAATGTCCGGGTAGGTGGTACCTGTTTTCAGGACCACTACACGCGCTTTGCGGATTGTCGGAGCGTTCTGCTGCATGGTGCTATCTTCCTGCAAGGCCGGAGGCCCGAGTTGTTTACTGGTCTGGCAGCTCGGCGTTGTGGAACACGTTCTGCACATCATCCAGTTCATTCAGCATGTCCAGGAATTTTTCGAACATGGGGATGTCATCCCCTTCCACCGGCGTGGTGGTCTTGGGCAGGAACTGGATCTCATCCACTTCAAAATCGATGTCTTCAATCGCGTCCACCAGGGCCTGGCGGGCCTTGGCGTACTCGGTGTTTGGTGTGAACACGGTAATCAGGCCATCTTCGTTCTCGATATCGGTGACATCGACATCCGCTTCCATCAGCGCTTCCAGAACGGCTTCTTCATCTTCGCCCTTGAACGCAAAAATAGCGCTATGGTCGAACATGTGAGACACAGCACCGGGCGTGCCGATCTTGCACTTGGTCTTGGTGAATGCCAGGCGCACGTCGCCGAAGGTGCGGTTCGGGTTATCGGTCAGGCAGTCCACGATCACCATGCAGTTGCCTGGCCCGTAGCCTTCATAGCGGGCCGCAGCATAGTCCTCGCCTGCGCCACCCTTGGCCTTGTCGATGGCCTTCTCGATAACGTGAGAGGGCACCTGGTCTTTCTTGGCCCGCTCGATCAGCCCGCGCAGGGACAGGTTGGCCTGGGGGTCGGGGCCGCCGGACTTGGCGCTCATGTAAATTTCGCGCCCGTACTTGCTGTAGACCTTGGTTTTCGCTGCGGCCGTCTTGGCCATGGATTCTTTGCGGTTCTGGTAGGCTCTGCCCATTTGCGCTGCCTCTTGGTTCTCTGGAAAGGGCCGGATTTTACTCAACATTGGCGGTTTGGGACAGGCTTATTTGGCCACGGTTCCGGGAGGGTTTCCGGGATCTGCTGATACCAAGGTGCCAGACAGACGGCACTTTCGATGGACAGACCCGTCAGAAAGCTGCTGCTAGCGTGAAGGTCAAGCAGTCAGGCCCCGGAGGGCGCAATGAACAGACAACGATCAAGAGTAAAGGCAGTCCGGTGGCTCGCGCTGTGCCTGATGCTGTTGTGTTCAATCGCTCGCGGATCAGACAACGCATCGGGCGATGACG
Organism: Marinobacter sp.; assembly: GCF_041687235.1. Classification (GTDB taxonomy): domain Bacteria; phylum Pseudomonadota; class Gammaproteobacteria; order Pseudomonadales; family Oleiphilaceae; genus Marinobacter. The sequence goes on from NZ_JAWLCH010000007.1 coordinate 234,200, forward strand.
ACCAGGATAAAGTGGCCCGGGATATGATCCGGGTTCTCAATGCCTACGTGGTCTACAAGATGGGGCAGTATGAGTCCGCGTTCGAACAGTATCTTGAGCTCGCGGAAGAGGGCAGCCGTCAGGGAATGCTGAACGTCGCCAATATGTATGCCCAGGGTCAGGGCGTCGAAAAGAACCGCGAGAAAGCCTTCCAGTGGTATCTTCGGGCGGCCGAGAGCGGTGATTCAATCAGCATGGTCGAGGTGGCGATGGCCTACGAGCAGGGCCTGGGTACGGACTTGAACCTGAGCGAGGCGATGAACTGGTATCGGCGGGCCGTGGAAGCGGATAACAGCGATGCCCGCTGGCGGCTGGGAAAGCGCCTGTACGACCGGGGTAGCAGGGATGAGGGACTCTGTATGATCAGCACGGCGGCGGCGGATGGCCAGCCTTCGGCGCAGCAGTTCATGTCGGCACTGAACAGGAACACCGGGCCGGAGAACGAGTCACGCCGGCCACGGTGTCTTTCTTCCGACAGTTAGACGTAATCCACCGGGCGCCGGTAGTTGTCCTGAGTCATCAGGTCGATTCCGCAATCGATATCACTGACCCAGTTCAGGAAACGGTCAACCATCACTGGCCCTTCAAAGCGCTTGCCATGCTGGGGAACAATCATCGCCACATCCATGTCGCGAACCATGTTTGCCCACAGCTTGCACACCTTCTTCGATGCGATATATCGACGATGGAAGCCGATCATATCGGGTATGTGCTTTTCGAAATCCTGCACCGGCAGGTGGTCATCGTCACCTCCCATTGAGGCACCAAGATCCCCTGAGAACAGGATTTTCGAGACCGGGTCGTAAAACTGCAGGTTGCCCACCGAGTGCATGAAGTGCGCCGGCAGGCACTGCAGATAGGAGTCGCCAAACTTCACATTGGCACCGGCATCCGGAATGCTGACAATCCGATCGTAAACGCTGCCGCTGAGCTGATTGGTCACGTAGCTGGAAACAAGGTGTGGAAGGAACCGGGCCCAGAGTTTCGAGGTTACGATTTTGGCGCGGGTATGCACAATCCAGCGATCGATGGCGCCGATGATGTCCGGGTCCTGGTGGGAGGCAAACACATAATCCATGTCGCGGATGTTCATGTAGCGCGATGCGGCGACAGAAAGCGGCGTGTAGGTTAGGTCACCGCCCGGATCAATCAGTGCTTCGTGTTTGCCATCGACAATCAGGAACTGGTTGGACTGGACGCCCTCGCCGGTTACCAGTGAATCGAACATCAGGCATTTGTGGTGTCCGTTATCGAACAGGACAATCGGCTCGGCTGCCATTTCGGTCTCCCGCTGAATACAGTGTTGTCCGGCCGGAATGGCCGGATATTGCAAGCTGAGCGGAGATTACAAAATTGACAAAAGCCAACTCTTGCCTCAGGTCAATTCTCTGATATTCCTCAAGTAACGTTTTGTTCGTCAGGGCTGTCTAAAAATTAATCAAGGAGTCCGACTATATCGGTCTCGATGGGTATATTCTGTAGGTCCGGCACAGTAGTTTAAGGGAAGAGAGCCGGGCAATCTCAAGCAGTTCCTTGGGCCAGGGATTCATTGGCTGACAGGAGGCTACTGTAATGAAACACTTCAAGGTTTTATCCATATCCGTCGCACTGGCTTGTGCCGTGCCACTTACCGCAGCGTTTGCCGCCGACGAGCAGAAGATGCACGACAACATGGGCAAAGGCATGCAAAACGAAATGCGTACTCAATCCAAGGACCAGGACGGAAAACCTGTGTTCGGCTATCCGATGATGACGCCAGAAGAGCGTGACCAGTTCCATGAGGAAATGCGGTCACTGGACTCGGCCGAAGAACGGCAGGCCCTTCGTGAACAGCATCGGGAGGAAATGATTGAGCGTGCTCGCGCCAGAGGTATGAGCGTGGAAGATATCGAGAACCTGCCGGCCACCGCCGCTGGAGAGGAGAAAGGGTCTGCGGGCGGGATGGACGCCGATGACAAGGGCGACATGATGAACGAAGGAGCCCCTGTGCCGGGTGCGCAACAGGACCAGGACATGAAAAAAGAGCAGTAATATTTGGAGGCTCGCCGCTGGCCCACATTCTGGGCCCGGCGGCCAGACTTCTATTTTAAAATGTCAGGCAAGCTGTGGCACCTTCCTGATCCCCCTCCGAATGCCCTGTTCCAGCGCTGCACTTACGGCCTTTCCGGTAAATGGCACGATATCCTCGAACGATATTGTGTAATTGATCCGGGTTTTACCGCCCGGTGCGTCAGCGAATCGGATACAACCCAGGTGATTTCTGATCGGGCTCATGCTCGTGATGGTGTACTCGATCAGAGAGTCAGGCTCGAAACCGGTTACGGTTTCCTCCAGGCCTATCGGCCCAATGCCGATTTTGCGGACGGAACCGATGCCGTTCGGATCGGCCTGGTCGCTGTCCTTGATGCGTTTCACTGGCGCGCCCAGCAGTTTGCCGAAACGGTGATGATCAGCAAATAACGCAAATACCCTGTTCCTCGGGACATCGAAAGTCTCTTCAATTTCAATTCTGTACATGGCCATGGGTTCACTCTTGTTAACCATTTATGGTCCAAGACTAACCCTTTGCCTTTTACAACAAAAGTCGTAGAAGGCGGCAGGTCCCGGTTTGGCCCGGTACGCCCTGTCAGTGACGGGCTGTATGCCGATAATTGCTAGGTGATTGGCCCATTACCTTTTTGAAAAGCCGGGAAAAATAGTAGGCGTCGTCGTAGCCCAGCCGTCGGCTGATGTCGGCAAAGCTGAGGCTGCTGGTGTCCAGCATCTGGCAGGCCCGCTCCACCTTCAGGTGAAGGAAATGCTGGATCGGGGAGGTGCCGGTCTGTTCCCGATAGCGAGTGGCGAAATGGGCGGGAGAGAGGCCGGCAAGATCAGCGAGTTGCTCCAGGCTGATACGCTCATCCAGATGCTCCCGCATATAGTTGTGGATGGTCTCCAGTTCAGCCTGCCGCTCGTGGCCTGTCTCGTCGGCGTTGATCGGAACCGCGGCCAGCAGTTGCCGCAGCCGGTTGGCTGCGTGGATCAGGCCGCGGGCCCGGAAGCCGGTCTGTCGCACCGACAGCAGACCGTTAAAGTCAACCAGAAGCCGGGGTTGCCGGCCCAGGTGGCGAATGCGGGTTGGGCCGACAAACCCCATGTAGTTGCGAAAATCGTCCGCCAATGGACCGGTGTAGTGGACCCAGTGGATGGTCCAGGGATTGTCCGGGTCAGCGGTATAGCGGTGGTTGGCCCCAGCCGGGAGAAGCAGCAGGTCTCCGGCCTCCACCGTATAGGGCTCGCCGCCCACGTTAAGGAACGCCCGGCCTTCCGTGCAGTAGATCAAAAGATTGTCGTGATGGTGCTCCCGGTGCATATGGTGGCCCACGGCCCGGCGGTAATGGCCGAACGCCAGGGGGTAAAGGTCCCGGGTAAGTGGATGGCTTGCGAGTAGTCGAATGATCGGTTCAGGCACTACATAGCGAATGCTGTCTTTGGGCACCGGCCACTGTGAGGTTTGGGTCATTTCTGGTCTTGTCTGTTTGAGTTCTATCGAAAGATAGTCCATCACGGGCGAAATTTAGTCAATCACCCCTTGGTCGATCCCGTGCTAGCCTTTGGTTAAACGTGGCCGCAACCCTTTCGGTTCTGGCCGGCTTCCCGCACAACAACAAACAGGGACATCAACATGAAAAATGTACCGCTGTATCTCGCAGGTGAGTTTGTCGATAGCCAAACCAGCGAATGGATCGACGTCACCAACCCCGCCACCAACGAAGTGATTGCCAGGGCGCCGTGCACCACCGACGCGGAAATGCGCAAGGCCATCGAAAGCGCTGGCGAAATGTTCAAGACCTGGAAAGAAGTGCCTGTTTCAGAGCGCGCCCGGGTCATGCTCCGTTATCAGGCGCTGCTGAAAGAGCATCACGATGAGATCGCCGAAATCCTGGCCCAGGAAACCGGCAAGACCTTCGACGACGCCAAAGGTGATGTCTGGCGTGGTATTGAAGTGGTCGAGCACGCTGCCAACGTCGCTTCCATGATGATGGGCGAGACCGTTGAAAACGTGGCCCGTGAAGTGGACACCCATTCCTGGATCCAGCCGCTGGGCGTGTGCGCCGGTATCACCCCGTTCAACTTCCCGGCCATGATTCCGCTGTGGATGTTCCCGATGGCCATTGCCTGCGGTAACACCTTTATCCTGAAGCCGTCCGAGCAGGATCCGCTGACGCCCATGCGCCTTGCAGAGCTGTTCGAGGAAGCCGGTGCACCAAAAGGCGTCCTGCAGGTGGTCCACGGTGGCAAGGAACAGGTGGATGTACTGCTCACTGATCCCGCCATCAAGGCCGTTTCTTTTGTAGGTTCTGTGCCGGTCGGTCGTTACATCTACGAAACCGGTACTCGCAACATGAAGCGTGTACAGAGTTTCGCTGGCGCCAAGAACCATATGGTTATTTTGCCGGATGCTGACAAACAACAGGTGATTAATGCCCTGGTCGGTGCCTCCGTAGGTGCTGCCGGTCAGCGCTGCATGGCAATTTCTGTCGCTGTGTTCGTGGGCGAAGCCCAGCAGTGGATTCCGGAACTGAAAGAAGCCATGGCGAAAGTGCGCCCCGGCGCGTGGAACGATTCCGGTGCCAGCTATGGCCCGATCATCTCCGCCAAGGCGAAAGACCGTATTGAATCCCTGATTGCGACTGGCGAAGCCCAGGGCGCCAAGCTGCTGCTGGATGGCCGAGGCTGCACGGTAGACGGATTGCCGGATGGCAACTGGGTTGGCCCGACACTGTTCTCAGGTGTAACCACCGAGATGGACATCTACAACGAAGAAATCTTTGGTCCGGTGCTGTCCTGCGTGGAAACCGACACCCTGGGTGATGCCATTGAACTGGTGAACAAGAGCCCGTACGGCAACGGTGTCTCGATCTTTACCAGCTCCGGCGGTGCCGCGCGTCGCTTCCAGCACGAAATCGATGTAGGCCAGGTTGGCGTGAACATTCCCATTCCTGTGCCCCTGCCGTTCTTCTCGTTCACCGGCTGGAAGGGTTCCTTTTACGGTGATCAGCATGCCTACGGCAAGCAGGCGGTTCGCTTCTACACCGAAACCAAAACGGTTACCTCCCGCTGGTTCTCCAGTGAAGCGACCAGTACAGAAGCAAACTTCTCTATCCAGTTGCGTTAATTGCGTTGAAGGTGGGGTATTTGGGCCGGAACCCGTTTCCGGCCCCTTGTTTTCCCCTTTCAGTGCCAAGCCCCTAATATCTGGAGCGTAACGATGGATTTTAACCTCACAGAAGACCAGCAGGCGTTTCGCGAAGCAGCCCGGGCGTTTGCGGAAAAGTCCATGGCGCCGTTCGCGGCAAAATGGGACGACGAACATATCTTTCCGAAGGACGTGCTCAAAGAGGCCGGCGAGATGGGGTTCATGGGCATGTACACCCCCGAAGCCCTTGGTGGCATGGGCCTTTCCCGGCTGGACACCTCGGTTATCGTGGAAGAACTTGCTGCCGCGTGTCCTTCAACCGCTGCGTTCATCACCATCCACAACATGGCCACCTGGATGGTCGCCAGCTTTGCATCGGACGATCTCAAGCAGGAAATCGTACCGAAGCTGGCTAGCGGCGAGTGGCTCGCCTCCTACTGCCTGACCGAGCCGGGTGCCGGCTCAGATGCCGCCAGCCTTCGTACCAAGGCGGTGCGCGATGGCGACAGCTATGTGATTAACGGCAGCAAAGTGTTTATTTCCGGCGCCGGTGCGACCGACATTCTGGTGCTGATGGCACGGACCGGAGCCCCGGATTCCGGTTACAAAGGCATTTCCACCTTCGTGATTCCCGCCGATGCTGATGGCATTTCCTACGGCAAGAACGAAGAAAAAATGGGATGGCACAGCCAGCCGACCCGGATGATCAGCCTCGAGAATGTCCGCATTCCGGCCAGTAACCGTGTCGGTGACGAGGGCGACGGGTTTGCCATTGCCATGAAAGGGCTTGATGGTGGTCGGCTCAATATCGCCACCTGTTCCCTGGGCGGCGCCCAGGCGGCTTTGCTGCGTGCCCGTAATTACATGCATGAGCGTGAACAGTTCGGCAAACCGCTGGCGGCGTTCCAGGCCCTGCAGTTCAAACTGGCTGATATGGCTACTAATCTTGTCGCAGCACGGCAGATGGTTCGTCTGGGCGCCTTCAAGCTCGACAACGCAGATCCGGAAGCGACACTGCACTGTGCCATGGCCAAGCGCTTCGCCACCGACGCGTGTTTCGAGGTGGTCAACGAAGCGCTGCAGCTTCACGGCGGTTACGGCTACATTCGCGAATACCCGCTTGAGCGTTACCTGCGTGACCTGCGCGTGCACCAGATTCTGGAAGGCACCAACGAAATCATGCGTTTGATTGTTGCCCGTCGCCTGCTCGATGACGGCGTGGCTGAAGCGATTCAATAAGGAGATCCCCATGAGCGATCTTATCCAGCTCGAAAAACGCGGACACATCGCGGTATTGACCATCAACAATCCGCCGGCCAACACCTGGACCAAAGATTCACTGATCGCCCTGACGAATATCGTCAAGGAGCTGAACGAAGACAGGAATATTTTTGCCCTGGTGATGACCGGGCAGGGTGAGAAGTTTTATTCCGCCGGTGCCGACCTGAAAACCTTCGCCGATGGCGACAAGGCCCGGGCGAATGAGATGGCTCAACTGTTTGGCGAGGCCTTCTCTACGCTGGGTCGTTTCCGGGGTGTCTCCATTGCCGCCGTTAACGGCTATGCCATGGGCGGTGGGCTGGAATGCGCCCTGGCCTGTGATATTCGCATCGCCGAAGAGCATGCCCAGATGGCACTTCCCGAGGCGGGCGTTGGCCTGCTGCCCTGCGCCGGTGGCACCCAGAACCTGCCCTGGCTGGTGGGTGAGGGCTGGGCCAAGCGGATGATTCTTTGCGGAGAGCGCGTGAAAGCCGATACGGCATTGCGAATCGGCCTGGTTGAAGAAGTGGTCCCAAGCGGACAGAGTCTTGATAAAGCGCTCGAACTGGCGGAAATGGCATGCAAGCAGAGCCCGTCGTCCACCGCTCGTTGCAAGACCCTGGTGATGAGCGCTCGCGATGGCCGCAGCCATGATGACGGCTGGCGCATGGAGCGGGAGTTGTTCGTTGAACTGTTCTCCACCGAAGACCAGAAAGAAGGCGTGAATGCGTTTCTTGACAAGCGCAAGCCGGAATGGAAAAACCGCTGAAACCGGCTCGAAACAAGCTGGCTCAAGGACCTGTTATGAGTGATCAACCCATTATCTTTGAAGAGTGGAAAACCGCCGATGGCGCGCTGATCGCCGTGGCTCGGCTGAACACGCCCAAAACGCTGAACTCGTTGTCGCTGGAGATGATCCGGTTGCTGACACCTCAGCTGAAACGCTGGGCGGAAGATCCTGCAATCCAGGCTGTCTGGCTGGAATCCGAGGGGGACAAGGCTTTCTGTGCCGGTGGCGATATCGTAGCCCTGTATCGCAGCATGACCGAGCCTCAGGGCGCCAGCGAAGGAGAAGCCTTTTTCACCGAGGAATATGAGCTGGATTACCTGATTCATGTCTTCCCGAAGCCCATCGTATGCTGGGGCCATGGCATTGTGATGGGGGGTGGCATGGGTATCATGCAGGGTGCGTCCCACCGGGTGGTGACTGAAGCCTCGAAACTGGCCATGCCGGAAATCACCATCGGCCTCTATCCCGATGTCGCGGCTGGCTGGTTCCTGAACCGCACCCCTGGCCGTACTGGCTTGTTTCTGGGTCTGACCGGCGCCCGACTTAACGGCCCGGACGCCTTGTTTGCCGGCCTGGCAGATCGGTTTATCCGGCACGACCTGAAAGCCGATGTGGTTGGGGAACTGTGCAAGCGCAACTGGCAGGGTGAGGATGCCCATGCTGTGGTCGGTAGTGTGCTTCGCCAGTTTGAGCGGGAGAGCGCCGACGCCATGCCGGAATCGCCGGTTCGGACTCATTTCGACGAGATCAACCGGGTTACTGACGCCGACTCCCTGGAAGCAACGGTTGGCCAGTTGAAAGAGCTGTCCGGTGGCGACGGATGGGTGGCGAAAGCGACCCGGTCCCTGGCGGGTGCGTCACCCACATCCCTGGCTCTGGTCTGGCGTCATCTCCATGGCTGCAAACACGACAGTCTGAAAGAAGTGCTCGACAAGGAACTGGTGCTCTCCACCAAGTGCCTGACTAAAGGGGAGTTCGCAGAGGGCATCCGCGCGCTCCTGATCGACAAGGATCAGCAGCCTCGGTGGCGTTATGCGTCCCTTGCCGAAATGGACACTGCCTGGATTGACGATTTCTTTAAATGATAGCTGGCCTGGTTGTCGGATTACGCGTCGCTAATCCGACCTACCCGAAGCGCAACCAAATCGTAGGTCGGATTAGCGACGCGTAATCCGACCTACCCGGAGCGTAACCAAATCGTATGTCGGATTAGCGACGCGTAATCCGACATACCCGGGGCGTAACCAAATCGTAGGTCGGATTAGCGAAGCGTAATCCGACAAACACCCAAAGTATAAGAACAAGGAGAATGAACATGGCAAAAATTACCTTCATCGGCCTCGGTAACATGGGCGGCCCAATGGCCAGTAACCTGGTGAAAGCGGGCCACGAGGTCACCGTATTCGACCTGTCCGAAGACGCTGTAGCTGCGCTGGTGTCCGAAGGCGCAAAAACCGCAGACACGGCCCACGAAGCCGCCAGTGGCGCTGAGTGCGTCATCACCATGCTGCCTGCCGGGCAACACGTGGAAGCGGTCTATCTGGGTGATGATGGCCTGCTGGCGAAACTGCCGGCCGGTACCCTGGTTATCGACTCTTCCACCATCGCGCCTGAAACAGCACGGGGTGTGGCCGAAGTGGCACGAGCCAAGGACATCCCGTTCCTCGATGCGCCAGTATCCGGTGGCGTGGGCGGTGCCAAGGCCGGTACGCTGACGTTCATTTGCGGCGGTGCGGAAGAAGCCTTCAGCAAAGCCAAGTCGATTCTCGAAGCCATGGGTAAGAACATCTTTCACGCCGGTGATCATGGCTCAGGCCAGGTGGCCAAGATCTGCAACAATATGCTGCTGGCTATCCTTATGTCTGGCACCAGCGAAGCCCTGGCGTTGGGCGTGAAGAATGGCCTTGATCCGGCGGTGCTCTCGGAGATCATGAAGCAGAGCTCCGGTGGCAATTGGGCCTTGAACGTCTACAACCCCTGGCCGGGCGTGATGGAAGGCGTGCCTGCTTCCAGAAATTACGAGGGCGGTTTCCTGGTCAATCTGATGACCAAGGATCTGGGGCTGGCGTTCGACAATGCCGTCAAAAACCAGGCCTCCATCCCCATGGGCTCTCTGGCCCGCAACCTGTTCCAGCTCCATGCCGGACAGGGTAATGGTGGCCTGGATTTCTCCAGCATCCAGCGGCTCTACAAGCCCGAGTAATGTGAAATCAGGGGTGAGCGACGGGGTCAGATGAAACTTTCATCTGACCCCGTTCTCATCTGACGTCATGCTCACGCCCTGGCTCTGGATTTTCTGAGTCAGTGCTGGTACTTTTCCTGCCAGTTGTTGTTCGGTAGCTCAACCAGGGATACGGTTGATTCAAGGTTGCCGGGAACAGGACATAACCATACCTTCAAGGATTGAAGATATGCCCCAGGCAAGCGGATTGCAGTTCACCGCCCGTGTTGGCGAGCTCCCCCCCGATCTATTTTCAGTGGTTGGCTTCACACTGACCGAGCGC
>NZ_JAWLCH010000008.1:0-173518 GCF_041687235.1 Marinobacter sp.
AGGTCGGCCAGAACCTCGCGATACACAGGGATGCGGTTAAAGCCGGCGTTGGCGAGCTCGGCGAATTGCTCGGGTGTCATGGTGCGGTTTCCTGAAATCTGATCTGCATTGTGGACGGAAGCCTATGCTTCCATCTGGTGCTGTGGGCTCGACGGGCAGGCGCCAGTCAGCCTCCGGGCTTACTCAGCCGGTGCGCCATCGCCACCATCGTGTTGCGCGGGTTGTAAGGATGCCTCGCGCTGCAGTCAGATTCAGTCCCTGCACGGCAGGAATCTCCCGTAAAGACATGCTCAATGTAAGTTCCTTGTGAGATTACAAAAGCTCAGCCAGCGAATCAACAACCGCATCGGCACCCAGGGTATCCACAGCGGGCCCATAATTGTATCCGTAACGGACCGCCACGCAGGGAATGCCTGCTGCCAGGGCTGCATTGATGTCCGCTGCGGAGTCGCCCACCATCACCGTGGTTCCCCGGGTTCCTCCTAAAGCCTCCATGGCATGAAGCAGGGGCGCGGGATCGGGTTTCTTGACCGGGAGGGTGTCGCCACCCACGGTCAGATCAAACCAGTGGTCCAGTCCCATTTGCTCAAGCAATGGCGACACAAACTGTTCCGGTTTGTTGGTGACGATGCCCAGTCGGCAGCCCTGGTTCTTCAGATGTGTCAGGCAGGCTTCCACGCCATCGTAAACGACGGAGTGGCGTCCGTTGATAGTGCCATAGGCGTGATAGAAAATCGCCAGGGCATCCTTGAACAGGGCATCGTCTTTAGGCCGAACCGGTTCCCAATCTACCTGGCCGGCCAGCGCCCGGCGAACCAGCACGCTGGCGCCGTTGCCTACCCAGTTTCTCACCCGGTCAATGCCGGCCGGAGAGCGGCCAAGGTGTTCGAGCATCTGATCAACCGCGGCCGCAAGATCCGGCGCACTGTCCACCAGGGTGCCGTCGAGATCAAACAGGGCAACGCCTGGCCAGCGGCGATTGAACAAACCCGCCAGGCTCATTGGCTGATTACCCTGCGGGCCTGTTCCAGCTCTTCGCGCATGGCATCGATGGTGGTTTTGTAGTCATCGGTGTTGAAGATGGCAGACCCCGCCACGAAGGTGTCAGCACCGGCCTCGGCGATTTCCCGGATGTTGTCGGTTTTCACACCGCCGTCGATTTCCAGCCGGATGTTGTAGTTGCTGGCATCAATGCGCTTGCGGGCTTCCCGGAGTTTGTCGAGGGTGCCGGGAATGAACTTTTGCCCGCCAAAGCCGGGGTTCACCGACATCAGCAGCACCATGTCCAGCTTGTCCATGACATGATCCATGTAATGCAGCGGCGTAGCGGGGTTGAATACCAGGCCGGCCTGGCAGCCGCCGTCGCGAATCAGCTGCAGTGAACGGTCAATGTGGTTGGTCGCTTCCGGGTGGAAGGTAATGTAACTGGCTCCGGCGTCGATAAACATACGGATGAGGTCGTCGACCGGTGACACCATCAGGTGTACGTCAATCGGGGCGGTCACGCCATGCTTGCGCAGCGCCTCGCAGACCATGGGGCCAATGGTGAGGTTGGGCACATAGTGATTGTCCATTACATCGAAGTGCACGACATCGGCGCCGGCGGCCAGCACGTTGTCGACTTCCTCGCCAAGGCGGGCAAAATCGGCGGACAGGATGGATGGGGCAATCAGGTAAGGGTTCATGACGGCTCTCTCACAACAATGGATAATGGCGTGGTCAGCGGTCCCTGCCGCACATTCAAGGTGGCTGCTAGTCTAACAGCTCAGTCGCGTTTTTTCGCAGTCAAAGGATCAGTATCTGTGCAGAGATTCGAGATTTACCGGCCCGGCCTGCGGTTGGCTTTTGCCCTGGCGTTGATGTTCGGCCTGGTGTCGACAGCCTTCGCCCAGGAACAGGATGAGCCAGAGGATGGAGCCTCGGAGCAGGCGGCATCAGATTCGGGTCCCCTGAATCGGTCCCTGGTCTGGACGGGCGCGGGCGAGCGGTCCCTGAGTCAGCAATTTCCCGAGGCAGCTGTCTGGCTGGAGCTTGAGGAAGGCGATCGGGCACTGGGACTGCTTTATCCCGAAGCCAGGTCACCGGCCCGTGGTGCCGTGCTGGTTCTTTCCGACGAAGGCGAAACCGCCGCATCCGGAGTGGCCGGGCAGTTGGCAGCGGGGCTGGCGTCCCGGGGCTGGGCGGTACTGACTCTTGGTCTGGAGTCGCCCTCGCCGGTTCTTCAACAGATCCTCATGCGGCCCGTGGTTGAGCGTCCGGCAACTGAGGCGGATGCGGGTGACCCGGCGCCAACGGAATCCGTGATGATTGATGTTATGGCGTCGGAGAGTGCGGATGATCTTGAGGCGCGCTACCGAAACCGTATCAGTCAGGCGCTGGAAGCCGGGCTGGCGCTATTGGTCGAGCGAGGCTATGAAACGCCGGCTCTGCTGGGTATCGGGCGTGCCGGCATACATGTAACCAACCACTTGCTCGATGGTGCTGATGCGTCCGCGCTTGTCTGGGTAGCTCCACAATTCTATCCCGCAGATCGCCAGGAGCTGTCGGATCGGCTGGAGTCGCTCGACAAAGCGTTGTTGGAACTTCAGCCATCAGAGGCTGGGGGCAAAGAACCGGACTGGAGTGTGGGCAAAATGTTGCTCCGTGCCGGGGTGGAGGGCTTTGAGCGACAACCGGTCCCGTGGTTCAACCCGCCGTCCGAGGGTCTCGGCGATGCCGTGGCCAGCCGCGTTGCTGCCTGGCTTGAATCCCTGTAACGCCCTCACTGGCGGTTGGCATTGTGCCGCTTGATCAGTTCCCACGCCTGCTGGTAGTGCAGCAATCGTTCCTTGGCGAGGTTTTGCTCGCTGGCACTGACCTGCTGCTGGGCGAGCTTGTCCGGATGGCATTCGGATACCTTTTTCCGGTAGGCCCGTTTAATCACCTCCAGTGAATCACGCCGGGTGACACCCAACAGTTCGCAGGCCTGCTGGTAGCTGGTTGGCCTGGACAGGTTCTCGCTGTGGCGGGTCCAGACTTTGCTGGCGTAGCTCTCAAAGATGTCTTCGGTGACGCTTACCGGCAGCCCGATCTGATCAATCGCATCCTCGCAACGGTAGCGTCTGGGCTTGCCGGGCCGGCCGTTCAGCTGGCTGGCGTGGCACAGGCATATGGCGGTTTTAAGGAGCGGCGAGGGCCACAGGCGGCGGGAAAGACGCATGGTCAGGCCGCGGATAAAGGGAAGATCCCGGGCGGATTTGCCCTGCTGAAACCAGCCGATGGCCCGCTTGCGCTGGCGTCCCGAAAGCTTCATGGCCTTGATCAGGGATTCGGCAAAGCCGATATCGGCCTCGGTAACCCGCCCTTCTGCCTTGGCAATGTAGCCCAGGAAAAAGAACAGGGGGCGTCGGCACCAGCGGGGTAGATGGGCGCGCTCGATCAGCGCAGGAGCCTGATGGCCGCAGGCCGAGAGTTCCCGCATCAGGCTGGAGAACTCGGCTTCCATCCGGGCTGGCAATTCAGGTTGCTTGTCACTGCTTGCCATCGCGTTTCGATTCCCTGTTGCCCAGTTGCCAGTCCAGTGCCTTGAGGCGTTCCGGGGTGCCCACATCCACCCAATGTCCGGAATGATAGAGGCCCTTCACCCGCCTTTCACCCATGGCTTTGCGCAGCACCGGTCCCAGCTTGCCTGCCTGATCGTTCAGGCCCTCGAACAGGCACCGGTGCAGCAGGCTGATACCGGTGAAGGTGAGCATTTCTGTACCAGTTTCAGTCAGAAATCCCTCATCGGTCCGATGAAAGTCACCCTGAGGATGGTGTGGCGGGTTGTCGGTGACAACCAGAAGGGCGTCAGCGTCAGCAGGCGGTTCCAGTCGGGACAGATCGAAGTCGCTCCAGATGTCGCCATTGATTACCAGAAACCAGTCGGAGTCGCTTCCGGTTATCAGGGGCAGGGCCCGAACGATGCCGCCAGCGGTCTCCAGTGGCTCGCCTTCCCGGGAGTAGTGCAGCGAAAGCCCGAACTGCTCGCCATTGCCCAGAGTTTCTTCGATTTGGTCTCCCAGCCAGGCATGGTTAATGACGACGTCCCGGAACCCGGCACGGCGCAGGTGCTCCAGATGGTAGACAATCAGTGGCTTGCCTCCGGCGCAGAGCAGAGGTTTTGGTGTGGCGAGGGTCAGCGGCCGCATACGTTCGCCTTTGCCTGCCGCGAGAATCATGGCTTTCACGGGTGCCTGTGCTCCTGGTCAGGTGCCGGGCCAATGCTTGCCTCAATGCGTGGCATGACAATGTCCTGGAGCCATTCGTGGAAGTGCCGCAGGGCCGGCTGCCGACCGCTGGCAACGATCAGGTACTGTACCGTGCGGGGAATGTCATTGAGATAGCCGTGTTTGCCGTCGCGGATCGACAGCCGGGCGAAAATTCCAGCGGCTTTGAGGTGGCGCTGCATGCCCATCAGCTCAAACCACTGTCGGAAAGTTTCCGGGTCAGCCCGGTGCAGGCCTGCGTCCCGGCTGCTCTGGCGAAATACTTCCAGCCAGTCGCAGATGCGCTCCTCCGGCCAGCTGATATAGCAGTCCTTCAGCAGCGACACCACATCGTAGGTGACCGGCCCGGTGACGGCGTCCTGGAAATCGATGACACCGGGGCGCGGTGTGTTCGGGCGGACCAGCAGGTTGCGCGAGTGATAGTCCCGGTGAACCGTCACTTCCGGTTGCGCCATGGCGCTTTCACGCAATATGGAAAAGGTGGTTTCCAGCAGGGCCCTTTCGCTGTTCTCCAGTTTCATGCCCAGGTGCTGTTCCAGAAGCCAGTCCGGAAACAGTGCCATTTCCCGTTCAAGCAGTGTGGCATCGTAGGGTGGTAGCGGGTAATCCTCGGGAGAATCCTGGCCCGCAATGAGGGTGAGTTCCTCAAGAGCTCTGCGGTATAGAAGGTCTGCGGAATCGTCGTTCAGCCGGCCAAGCATCAGATGGTCGCCAAAATCCTCCAGCAGCAGGAAACCCTGGGTCAGATCGGCCTGCACGATTTCCGGCACAGAGATGCCCTGACGATGCCAGTGCCGGGCGATGGCCACGAACGGCTCGCAGTCTTCATGCTCCGGGGGCGCATCCATAACGATAAAGGGCACGGCACCGCTGGAAGCGGCTGCCTGATTCGCGTATTGCCAGACCCGAAAATAGCGGCGAAAGCTGGCATCGCCGGAAACCGGCTCGGCTTCGCAGAGTTCGAAACCGGGGAACTGTCTGACCCATGTGGTCAGCAACTGCAGGCGGGTATCCATAGCTCGGGTTGCGATCCTGAAAATAAGTTGTCGCTGAGAGCGAAAGTTAGCAGACGAGTATAAAGAGGGTAAATCGGTTTTGCAGCGGAGTTTCCGTTAACAACCCTGGAGGGCACGTGTAAACTAGGCGGCGGTTACTATTGCCCGTCCTCCAATTCACCCGGAACAGGATCCAGCCACTGTGCCATGTCCCGAACGCCCACTGCAATCGCCGGAAAGCCGGTGGCAGAGCCGGTCTGGCAGTGTGTTACTGGCTGCATTTTTTGGGTTGGGTGGTATGGCTGGTCACGCCCAGACAGCACCTTCAGCAGCGGAAATTGACTGGCGACCGAGGGCCGAGTTGCCAGCCGAAGTGCAGTCTTCGTTGCCTTTGTTCTGTGACGGTGGCTATTTGCCTTCCGGCGGTGACGACGGAGTTGGTAGTGCTTTTTCCGGCGGCGCTGATACCGAACAGCCGCTGGAGGCCAGCGGCCTCAATGCGCGGTATGAAATTGATCGGGAACTGTTTCTTCAGGGTGACGTCCGGATTCGTCAGGGCAGTTTCCGGGTAACCGGTTCCGAAGCCCGCTACAGCCAGCAGGAGGGAACGGTATCGGTGCAGGGGCCACTGGTCAGCCGGGGTGAGGGCTTCCTCCTGACCGGGCAGGATGCGAATTACGATGTGGGCTCAGGACGTCTGGACATCAATACCGCGACATTCTTGCTCCACGGCCCTGAGATGCGGGGCCGCGCTGGCAGCCTGTCGCGGGTCAGCGAGGAACAGGTGGTTATTGAAGACGGATTCCTGACCACCTGTGGCCCAAGCCAGAACGACTGGGGCATCGTTGCTTCGGATATCCAGCTGGATCGGGCCGAGGGTTTTGGCACAGCCAAACACGTTCGGCTGGAGATTCTGGATGTACCGGTATTTTACTGGCCCTGGGCCAGCTTCCCCATTGATGACCGCCGCAAATCCGGTTTTCTGTACCCCCAGTTCGGCTCTTCCAGTGCCGGCAGCGGCGGTTTTGTCGCCGTACCCTACTATTTCAATCTGGCACCGCATTACGATGCCACGCTGACGCCCCAGTACATTCATGGCCGTGGTCTGTTCAGCGAAGTGGAGGGGCGGTATCTCAGCTCGCTCGGAGAAACCACGCTGCAGCTGGGATATATCGACAAGGATTCGGAATTTCGGGAAGAGAATCCCGGTGAATCGGGAGAACGCTGGGCTCTGGACGCCACCACCCGGGCAGCGTTTGGACAAGGCTGGTCCGGTTACGGGGATTTTTCCGTGGTGAGCGACGAGGACTACCTCAGCGATCTGAATCGCAGCCTGGAGATCAATCAGGCCACCCATCTGCAGAGAAAGGGCGGGGTCACTTACCGAAGCGACAGGCAATACTTCGACGCCTATCTCAACGATTATCAGACCATCAGTGAACGCATCGCCGACGTAGACAAGCCCTATGCCCAGTTACCGGAAGTCATTTACGCGGGGCAGACGCGCGCCGGCGTTGCAGAAGCAAATCTGGAAAGCCAATACACCGTTTTTTATCGGGATAACGAGGCACTGACCGGTCTGGACCGGGCCAACGGCCAGCGTTTCCGCGCGCGTCCGGAGCTGGCGTTGCCGATGCGGGCGTTGTGGGGCTTCAGTCGGCCTTCGGTGAGCGTTGACTATACCCGCTACGATCTTGACGATTACGATCCCGGCGACGGTACCTTTGACCGGACTGTGCCGGTTGCCGAATGGGATAACGGGCTGTACTTCGACCGGCAGAGTAGCCTGTTTGATGTACCCTACAACCAGACCCTGGAGCCAAGGCTCTACTACGCCTGGGCCGATGCGGATGCCGATCAGAACGACATCCCTGACTTCGACACGGATCTCCAGAACTTCCGTTTTGACCAGCTGTTCCGCCCGGACCGTTTCACTGGCGGCGACCGGGTAGGTGATGCCAACCAGTTGACCGTAGCCCTGACCAGCCGGTTCAATGACCTGCTCACGGGCGCCGAGCGGGCGCGGTTCAGTCTCGGCCAGGTGCAGTATTTTGAAGATCGGGAGGTCACTTTGTTTGGCGAAGGTGCCGGTACCCGGAGCCGTTCTCCGCTGGCGGGTGAGGTGGTGCTCAATCCGCTTGATACCCTGGAGATCCGGTCCTCAGGCCTGTGGGACCCGGACACCGGTGATACCGAAGAAGGGCGGAGCCAGCTGACATTCCATTCCAGCGACTATCGGTACCTGGCAAGTCTGGGCCACACCTACAGCCGCGACGAACTGGAACAGTCGGACGTTGCCGCGGTTTTCCCGGTGACCGACCGTGTTAGTCTGATTGGCCGCTGGGTCTACGACTCGGATCTTGACCGGACTGTCGGATCCCTGGCCGGGCTTGAATACAATAACTGCTGCTGGAGTGTCCAGGTGGTGCACCAGAACTATCTGACTGACGATCGGGAGTTGGAGGGCCGGATACTGTTCCAGGTTCAACTGAAGGGCCTGGGTGGTAGCGGCGGTGCCTCATCCAGTATTTCCGAGGCCATTTACGGTTTTGATGAAAGGGAGCGTCGTCGTTTTGGAACTCCCTGATTGGTTCCGGGACTAAGGCCCCCAAAACGCAGAAAAGCTCAAATTCTATTTGCAGAGGTGATTATGAAGGCGACCCTTCGCCGTGGTGTACAAGCGTTACTGATTCTTCTTGCCGTTCTGGCACCCCTGTCTGTTCAGGCCGAGCGCAAGCTGCTCGACCAGGTGGTAGCTATTGTCGATGAGGACGTCATTCTGCAGACAGAGCTGGAGGCACGGATCAGCACAATCACTACGCGCCTCAGTGCACAAGGTACGGGTCTGCCTCCACGAAAGGTCCTGGAAGAACGGGTGCTGGATCAACTGATCACCGAGTCGATCCAGATGCAGATGGCCGACCGCGCAGGTATGCGCATCAGCGATAACGAGCTGAACGAAACCATGGCCAATATTGCCGAGCGTAATGGCATGACCCTGGCACAGTTTGAAGACCAGTTGGCGGCCGAAGGCGTGACCTACAACCAGGCGCGGGAGCAGATCCGCAAGGAAATGCTGACCAGCCGGGTGCAGCAGCGCCAGGTCGGCAATCGGGTCCGGGTAACGGATCGTGAGGTTGAGAACTATCTGGAAAGCCTGGAATCCAGGGGCGGTAACAACGCCGAATACCGGCTGGCGTATATTCTCGTCAGCGTTGACGATCCGTCCGACGAAGCAGAAGTGGATGCGGCCAGGGAAAAAGCCGAGCGTCTGCGTAATGAGATTGCCGATGGCCGCGACTTCCGTGAAGTGGCTGTCGCCGAGTCTGATGCCAGTAACGCCCTTGACGGCGGCGATATGGGCTGGCGGGCGGAGGGGCAGTTGCCCTCGCTGGTCGCCCCGGTCGTGCCGGAACTTCCGGTAGGCGAGCCGTCAGAAGTGCTGGAAAATAACAGTGGCTTTCACCTGGTGATGGTCATGGACAAGCGCGGTGGCGAAGAGCAACAGGTGATCGAGCAGCATCGGGTCCGCCATATTCTGGTGCGTCCGTCTGAAGCAACCACTGACAGCCAGGCTGAAACCGTGATTCGCGACCTTTACCAGCAGCTGCAGGACGGGGCCAGTTTCGATGCCCTGGCCAGGGAGCACTCGGACGACCCGGTGTCCGGTTCTGACGGTGGGAATCTGGGCTGGGTCAGCCCCGGCCAGATGGTGCCTGCATTTGAACAGGCCATGCAGGATGCTGACATCGGCGAGCTCCGTGGGCCGTTCCGCTCCCAGTTTGGCTGGCACATCCTCCAGGTTGAGGAACGCCGCCAGAAGGATATCAGTGGCGAGGTGCGGGAATCCGAGGCCCGGCAGGCAATCTACCGTCGCAAGTTCGAGACCGAGTTACAGAACTGGCTTCGGGAAATTCGTGATGAAGCCTTTATCGAGTTCAAGGGCGAGTATGCGAACGATGCACCCGCAGACGATGAGCCGGTTTCCTGATGAGTAACCCCCTGGTGCTGGCGCTGACGGCGGGCGAGCCCGCTGGCATTGGTCCCGAGCTGTGCCTGCAGCTGGCGCTTGAGGCCCGGACGGCGGGCGTTGTGGTGGTGGCCAGCCGACCGTTGCTGGAAGCCCGGGCACAGCAATTGGATCTGCCCGTTGTGCTGCATCCGTGGCAGCCAGGCGAGGCGCCACAGATGGAAGCGGGCCAGTTGTCCGTGTTGCATGTGGATGGCTGTGCCAGCCATGAGCCGGGCAGGCTGGAGACCGGCAGCAGTGCCTATGTTCTCAGAACGCTGGAAGTGGCCGCCAACGGCTGCCTGAGCGGTGATTTTGACGGCATGGTGACGGCCCCTGTCCACAAAGGGGTTATCAATGACGCCGGCATCGCGTTCAGTGGCCATACCGAATTCCTTCAGGAACTTTGCGGGGTTGAACGGGTGGTCATGATGCTTGCGACCGAAGAATTGCGAGTCGCGCTGGTAACCACCCACTTACCGCTCAGAGACGTTGCTGACGCCATTACTTCGACGCGTCTGACCCAGGTGGCCCGGATTCTTGATGCCGATCTGAAAAAGTTCTTCGGCATTGCCCGGCCCAGAATTCTGGTGGCGGGCCTGAATCCCCATGCCGGTGAAGGCGGACACCTGGGGCGGGAGGAAATCGACACCATTGAGCCGACCCTGGAAAAGCTCCGGGCAGAGGGAATGTCACTGACTGGTCCCCTGCCGGCCGATACCCTGTTCACGCCGCACTGGCTTGACCAGGCCGATGCAGTTCTGGCGATGTACCATGATCAGGGGTTGCCGGTACTGAAGTTCCAGGGCTTTGGGCGAGCCGTCAACATCACGCTGGGCCTGCCCATTGTCCGGACGTCAGTGGACCATGGCACGGCCCTGGATCTGGCCGGCACCGGCCGGGCCGATTCCGGCAGCCTGCATACGGCCCTGAAGGTGGGCGAGCAAATGGCTCGCTGTCGTAAATCCGCAATTGAAGAGACCTGTTCGTGAGTAACAAAGCCGGCCACCAGGCCAGAAAGCGGTTTGGCCAGAATTTCCTGCATGATCCAGGGGTCATTGAACAGATCATTCGCGCGATCAATCCCAAACCCGATGATGCCATCGTGGAAATCGGTCCCGGCCTGGGCGCGCTGACTGAAGAGATACTGGCCGTGAATCCGAGGCTCCAGGTTGTGGAGCTGGACCGGGATCTGATTCCGGTTCTGCGTACCAAATTCTTCAATTATCCCGAGTTCCGGATTCACGAGGCGGACGCGCTCAAGTTCGATTTCAGCCAGTTGATGGTTGATCGGCCCCTGAGGATTATCGGTAACCTGCCGTACAACATATCCACGCCCCTGATCTTTCATCTGCTGTCGCAGGCGGGCGTTGTTCAGGACATGCACTTCATGCTGCAAAAAGAGGTTGTGCAGCGGATGGCTGCGGTACCGGGTGACAACAATTACGGGCGCCTTGGTATCATGACCCAGTATTTCTGCAGGGTGCAGCCGCTGTTCGAGGTGGGTCCCGGCGCTTTCCGCCCGGCGCCGAAAGTGGATTCGGCCATTGTCCGGCTGGTACCGCACAAGACCTTGCCACACCCGGCAAGGGACCTGGCCACGCTTCAGTCTGTGGTACGCACGGCATTCAACGCACGTCGGAAAACCCTGCGCAAGGCGCTCGGCGGTATGGTGTCGGCGGAGCAGCTCCAGAACCTGGGGATCAATGATGGCCTGCGCCCGGAAAATCTGGACCTGGCGGATTACGTGGCCATTGCCGACTGGTTGGTGGAAGAGAAAGGTGGGGCGAACCCGGCAAACGAGGTAAGTGATGACTGACTACGCCATTGGCGATATTCAGGGCTGTTACGAGCGCCTGAGAGAGGTGCTGGACAAAGTGGCTTTCTCCCCCTCCCGTGACCGTTTGTGGGTAGCCGGCGACCTGATCAACCGTGGCCCGTCGTCATTGGCAACTCTGAGGTATATCGAGAGCCTGGGCGAGTCAGCCGTGGTGGTGCTCGGCAATCACGACCTGCATCTGCTGGCAGTGGCCCTGGGAGGCCACCAGACGCGTCGCAAAGACACCCTTTCCGATATTCTGGAAGCACCGGATCACGATCGGTTGGTGGCCTGGCTCCGGCAACAGAATCTGTGCGTTCACGATCCGGTCCGTAATCTGGTGATGACCCATGCCGGGTTGCCCCATATCTGGACGGTCAGCCAGGCCATGGCATGCGCACAGGAAGTGGAAACGGTGATCCGCGGTGATTCAGCGGCGGAATACTTCACCCATATGTATGGCAACCAGCCGGAGTGCTGGGACGAAACTCTGCAGGGGATGGACCGCTGGCGGGTCATTACCAACTATTTCACCCGCATGCGGTTTATTGCCGAGGATGGCACCCTGGAGCTGGCGGCCAAGGAAACCGTTGACAGCGCCCCGGAAGGCTTCGAGCCCTGGTTTCATTTCCCCCGCAACGACGATGTCCGCGTGGTGTTTGGCCACTGGGCAGCCCTGGAAGGAAAAACCGGCAGCGACCGGTTTATCGGCCTGGATACCGGGTGTGTCTGGGGTGGTGCCCTGACCATGATGAATCTGGATTCGGGAGAAAAGATCCACTGTGACTGCTGAGACCGTACAACTACCCGCGCATCGCACCCCGGGGTTCCCTCTGGTTGCGGGTGCCTTTCTGGCGCTTCTGGCCGTGATGGCGGGCGCCTTTGGCGCACACGGCCTGCGAAGCCTGGTCAGTGAGCGTGGTCTTGAAGTTTTCCAGACCGCCGTCACATATCAGATGTACCATTCCATAGCGTTGGTCCTGGTGGCATTGCTGGCTGGGCAGGGCCTGCCGCGAAAACTGCTGGGCTGGTCGGCAGGATTTTTCCTGGCTGGCATCCTGTTGTTCAGTGGCAGCCTTTACCTCCTTGTGCTGACAGACATCCGCTGGATTGGCCCGGTCACACCCCTTGGCGGGGTGTGTTTCATGGTTGGCTGGGCACTGTTAATAACCTCCGGCCTGCGCCGGAACACGTAATGAATACAGAGGTTCAAGACTCACGATGCAGGTTCAGGTGAATGGCGATGCAATGGAGCTGCCCAGTGGCGCGACCATTGCCACACTGATTGAAAAGATGGCTCTTGCGGGCAAGCGGCTGGCTGTTGAGGTTAACGAGGACATCGTGCCCCGAAGCCGACACCCGGAATTTACCCTGAGCGATGGCGACCGCGTAGAAGTCGTACACGCTATTGGCGGCGGCTGAATTACCCGGCCCGCCATTACCCCATGGATCACGACGGTTTCCATCCTCCGCATTCACGATACCCAGGAACACTATGACAGAGATATCCGAACTCCAGCTTCCAGAAGACAGGCCCCTCGACATTGCCGGACGTGTTTACAAGTCCAGGCTGCTGGTGGGTACCGGCAAATATCGCGACATGATGGAAACCGGCCACGCCATCGAATCCAGTGGTGCGGAGATCGTGACCGTTGCCGTGCGCCGTACCAATCTGGGACAGAATCCGGATGAGCCGAACCTGCTGGATGTGATCTCTCCGGAGCGTTATACCATTTTGCCTAACACTGCTGGTTGCTACACCGCCAAAGACGCCGTGCGCACCTGCAAGCTGGCCCGGGAGCTCCTTGATGGCCATGATCTGGTGAAGCTGGAAGTCCTGGGTGAGGAGAAAACCCTTTACCCGAACATGACCGAAACGCTCGTTGCCGCCGAGGAACTCATCAAGGATGGCTTCAAGGTGATGGTGTACTGCTCGGATGATCCGCTGCTGGCGAAGCGCCTGGAAGAGATGGGCTGTGTGGCCATTATGCCGCTCGGGGCGCCAATAGGGTCCGGCCTGGGTATCCAGAACCGGTACAACATCCGCCTGATTGTCGAGAACGCGAATGTGCCGGTGCTTGTGGATGCCGGTGTCGGCACGGCGTCAGACGCCACCATTGCCATGGAGCTGGGCTGCGACGGCGTATTGATGAATACCGCCATTGCCCAGGCCAAAGACCCGATCAAAATGGCCAACGCCATGCGTCTGGCGATTGAGGCAGGCCGTGAAGCCTACCTGGCGGGTCGGATGCCCAAGAAACTCTATGCCAGTGCATCCTCGCCCATTGATGGTACCTTTTTCTGAACAAAGCTGAACACGGGGCGGATGAACGCTTTCATCGGACCCCGTGTTCGAATATAACCGAGGGTAGGCAATAAACGACCGGCCCCGACAACGATAAATCAGAGCGCTGCTGTCCTGCCATGACTGATCAGAAACCCAGTCGCCGCGAGGCGATTCTCCACGCCCTTGTGGAGCTCCTTGAGACGGATCCGGGAGCCCGCATTACCACCGCTGGCCTCGCCAAATCCGTGGGCGTCACAGAGGCGGCGTTGTACCGCCATTTTCCCAGCAAGCGGAAAATGTTCGAGGCGCTTATCGAGTTCGCTGAGGAGGCCGTGTTCTCCCGCTGTCAGGTGATCTTGCAGGAGCAGGAGGACGTGCGGGTTCGACTCCAGCAACTGGTTCACCTGGTACTGGTGTTCGCGGAGCGTAACCCTGGCCTTTGCTGTGTGTTGACGGGCGACGCCCTGATGGGTGAAAACGATACCCTGCGCAAGCGTGCTTCCCAGTTCTTCGAGCGCCTGGAAACTCAGGTACGCCAGACCCTCAAGGAAGGTGAAATCCGCCAGGGCCTGCGGCCCAGAACCACGTCCGCCCGGGGCTCAGATTTTGTCCTGGTGTTCGTTGAAGGCCGTATTCAGCGGTTTATCCGCTCGTCGTTCTCGCGGTTGCCTTCTACTGACTTCGACGAGAGTTGGGGGTTGGTTGCTGAGGGTGTTTGGGGCTGAGTGAGGAGTTGGCCTCTTTAAACTCTGTAGCCTGAAAAGCCGGGGAGTCTGGCGCTGTTAGGCGGGGCTGTTACGGAACCGCTACGAGCACATCCATGTGCGCTTGGCGCCGGCCATCCATGGCCGGCGACATTCCGGGAAGACGGTTCTCATCCTCTGCCTGCCCCAAACCTAACAGGCTGGGGACAACATTCTGAAGGCAAGCAGTAAAGCAATCAGTCATACCCAGAGGCAGACCGGAGAATAGACCGAACAGGCTCCCAGACAGCCGGCGCCGAGATCAGAATATCGCGACCCCAGAGGTCGGCAGGGTAGCCCTCAGGTACTTCGCTGAAATGCCCCGCTGTGGCGCCAGCCTCCAGTGCGATCAGGCGGGCAGCGGCGAAGTCCCAGGGGCTGACGTTCTCGTAGTAGATATCCAGTCGGCCGCAGGCCACCCAGCAGATATCCAGAGCCGCTGACCCGATGCGGCGCAGGTCGCGGCACTGGTGAATCATGGCGTCCAGACGTTTTACCAACGGCTCGAGGTTGTCTTTGGTGTAGGGGAAGCCAGTTGCGAACAGAGAGTCCCTCGGAACCGTAGCGCCACTGTGTCGGATGGGACGGCCATTCAGGGTCGCGCCTTCTGAGCGGGTTGCCCGGAAAGTTTCGCTGGGAAAGGGCGCATGGACCACCCCCGCCTGAACACGACCGTTTTCAGCGTAGGCAATCGACACCGCCACCTGCGGATGGCCGTAGGCGTAGTTTACGGTGCCGTCGATGGGGTCCACGATCCAGAGGGGGGTGTCCAGCTCCTCGGCCTGGCTGAGGTCCGGCATGGTCTCTTCGGAGAGGATTCGGTGGCCGGGGAAACGTTTTCGGATGGCGCCGGTAATGAATTCGTCGGCCATCACATCGGCGTGAGTCACCAGTTCGGTCTGGTGTTTGTAGTCGGTGCGCAGGGCATTGCCGTCCCGCTCGCGGCGGATCAGTTCGCCAGCCTCGCGGGCCAGGTTTTCGGCAAAGTCGGTAATCTCGAGCAGAGAAACAGAATCAGACATGGCGCCCCCGTTGATATCCCGTAAGAGAGTGAGGGCGCCAGTCTAACACGGCAGAATCAGAGGCTGTTGAGCCACTGGTCCATCTTGTCCATGGCCTTGACCAGGCGTGGGCACGCCTGCTTGACAAACTCATCGCCCAAATCCTGATCGGCGTATTCGCCACCAGCAAGTTGCAGGGATTCGGCGCCATCGAAGTCGACAAAGGCCAGACGGGCGGCCAGGTGATCCGGAACGAAGCCGAAGTCGCTGGCGGGCAGGATAGCCACGCCGGTGTTTTCCAGCAGGGCCTGGCAGAAAGCCTGGCTGGTCTTGATGTCCTTCCTGGCCAGTTGCTCCCGGAACCCGGAGAAGTCCGGGAACAGGTAGAACGCCCCTTCCGGCTTCTGAACCACGGCGCCCATTTCACTCAATCGGCGATGCATGTACTCACCCACCACTTTCAGCACCCGGCGGGACTGTTTGAGGTATTCCTCTATGTCGTCACCGCCGTTGAATGCAGCGATGGCCGCGTGCTGGATCGGAGCGCTTGTGGCGGTGTAGGTTTCACTGGCGATGATCGCCATGGCGTCCTGCAGAGGCCGCAGTTCCCGGGGGAAGATGAACGTACCCAGGCGCCAGCCCCCGGCTCCGGCCCACTTGCTCAGGCCGGTGCTGATGATGGTGCCTTCCGGGTAATAGCGGGCGATGGATTTGTGCTTGCCCTCGAAATGCACCTCACCGTAGATCTCGTCCGACAGCAGAATCAGGCGGTATTTGCGTGCTACGTTGGCAATCGCCAGCAGCTGGTCGTCGGTGTAGGTGCAGCCGGTGGGGTTGGACGGATAGTTCAGGATCAGGATCCTGGGCCGCGACGGGTCATCGCGGCAGATGATATCCAGCTCCTCGGCGGTAAGCTGCCAGTTGTTCTCGGCGTGTGTTGGCAGCCAGTGCACGGAGCGGCCGATAATTCTTGCTTGTGGGGCGTAGGAAACCCAGCTTGGGCGCGGAATCAGCAGATCCCCGTAGTAGGCCAGCTGCAGCATGAACAACAATTCCTTGGAGCCCGGGCCGATCAGAACGTCCTCCCAGGTGCACCGCATGCGCTCGCTGCGGTTGATGTAGCCGGCAATGGCCTCGCGCAGGCCCTTGAGGCCTTTCACTGGCAGATAGTCCTTTTCGTGGGCGTGCTCCTTGAGCGCCTCCACCACGCGGTCAGGAACCGGGAATGGGGATTGCCCCAGACCGAGCTTGATAATGTCCTTGCCCTCGGATTTGAGCTGGTTGCTCAATTCGTTGATGCGAAGGGTGGCCGAGGGTTGAATGCCCCGAACGTTCAGGTTGATCGCGTAACGGTGGTCGTTTTGGATGTCCATTGTCCCTGTCTGTTGGTTGGAAATGACCCCGACAGTATAGAAAACCCAAACATATCTGTGATGCTGCAGCGGATAGGTGATTGCCGCAGTTGCGGATCAGACTTTGGTCTCGATCTAGCGGGATTTTATCCAGACTTCCACGCGACCATTGCGCGGGCTGCCGCTTCCGCCGACGGGCATATACTGGCCATAACCGGTGTAGGCAACGTTCGGAACATCCACTTCCTGAAGCGCCTTGCGAACCGACAGGGCCCGGAGCTCGGAGATCATCTGGGCCCGCAATTCGTGGCTCTGGGTGTCGGCAAATCCGATCAGTAACAGGTCGTCGGCGGATCGGCCCTGCTGAAGCAGGTACTGCTGAACCCGCTGCAGGTCCCTCCTGGCCTTGTTGTCGAGCTTCGTCCGGCCCTCGGAAAACCGGAAATTGACCGTCAAGCGCTGATAGTTGCCGGTCAGGCGGCGGAAACTTTCAGGGGTCGAGTCGTCAAACTCCGGCCTTACGGCGATAGGATTCTGGGAAATGAAACCGGATTCGGCCACCAGCGCCTGGCCGTCCTGGCCGAGTGCAAACTCGATCAGTCCGGCAGCCAGTGGCGGTATCTCGCTACCGGTTGTATACATGAACAGCCGTCGGGACAGCGGGTAGTCTTCGCTGGCCACCGTCAGCTGATTGGGCCGGAGCGCAGGTGCATTGCCTTCCGAGATGGCCAGCAGTTTACTGTCGCGTACAGAGGCCAGGCCTGAGAAGCCAATGCCTGAAGGATCCCGGCTGACATCATCGGACAACTGGTCGTTGGATTCGTAACGCTTTGCCTTGCCGTCCAGTTTGAATTGCTTTCCCAGAACCAGGGATTTAAAGGTATCCCAGGTCCCGGAGCGGTCGTCCCTCGCATAGAGGTTGATGGGCAGGTCTGGCCCACCCAGTTCTGACCAGTTCCGTACCTGGCCGGAGAATACCCGCCCCAGGGTTTCAATGCTCATCTGGCTGACCGGATTGGTGGGGTGCACCAGAATCGCCAGGCCGTCGATGGCGATAACATGCTCGCTATCCAGCGCCATCAGGTCTGCCCGGGCCCGCAACTGCTCTGCCTCTGCCGGTTTCACCGGACGGGATGACGCCCAGATAGTGGCCTGTCCGGCGGCCAGCGCCCTGAAGCCGGTACTTGAGCCGTGTGCCGCGACCAGTACCTCCGTTGCGCGTTCGTTCACGCGAGACCGCAAGACCTGCTCGTTTTCCACGCCGGTGCCACTGGAAACCACGCGTCCGTCACTGTGGCCTTCAAGGTAACCTGTCACCAACATCGGGGCCAGGGTTGCGCCCACGGTATTGGAACCGTGAATTTCGAGCTCATAGGCCTGGGCCTGGAACGCCAGAATGGCCGGCAGCAGTAGTCGCGACAATGTGATATTCGTCCGTGTGAATCTCGGCATTATAAGGAAAACCTTTATAAGACAGGTGGTTGAGATCCGTGAAGGATGCTTCAGTAATGTGACATTTATGTTTCAAACCGGGGGCCCGGCGATGACCCCGGAAGGAACTCGTGTAAAAAGTGTTAAGCAGGGCGCGGTGTGAAAGCCTTGGCTGGCCTATAGTGATGCGTCCGCGGTAACAAAAATAAACACAGCGGGGAGAGGCATATCCATGGATGCCATCACATCAGAATCGAGGCATGCCGTTGCGCGTTCCGCAGGAGCAATTCCCTTGGCCAAGGTGTTGCTGGTCGATGACCATGTCCTCTTTGCCCAGGGACTGGCAGGCCTTATCCAGCAGGAGGGGCTGGCGGAATCGGTTATTACCGCCAGAACAGTGGAGGTCGCCGCTGGCCTGTTGGCCCGGCAGGAGGGCTTTGAGCTGGTCCTGTTGGACATCGCCCTGCAAGGGGAGACAGGGCTGGCATTGTTGCCAAGACTGGCCAGTTACCGGGAATCACCCCCGGTCGTGATTATTTCCAGCAGCGAAGACGAGGCTACCGTGCGGGCGGCCCGGGCCGCGGGCGCCAGCGGGTTTCTGGCGAAGTCCGCCGGGCGGTCGGCGTTGGTGAGCATGGTCCGGGCCGTGACCCGTGGCAACGGCTATTTTCCGGGAGGGCTTGAGCCCATGGGGCCGGAACTGCCATTAACGCCCAGGCAGATGGATGTCCTTCTTCTCCTGGCTCAGGGCTTTCCCAACAAGCGCATCTGCCAGAGCCTGAACCTGACCGAGCACACCGTGAAAACCCATCTGAAGGCGATTTTCACCCAGTTGGGCGTTCACAACCGGACCGAGTGTGTGAATTATGCCCGGGCCCGGGGGTGGCTGTAGCCACTGCAGGCAGCTGTATCCAGAACGCCGAGCCCTGGCCGGGTTTTGTCTTTACACCGCACGTCCCGTTCATCAAGGCAACGAAGTCGCGAACGATCGTCAGGCCCAGTCCCAGTCCTGGGTAATCGGTTTGCCCCTTACCTCTGACGTAGGGCGAAAACAGGGCGCCCCCCAGTTCTGCTGACAGGCCCGATCCGTTATCCGAGACCTGCAAGCGCACGTGTTGATCCATGGTTGTTGCCGAAAGGCGAATGAGACTGCCCCCGCTGTGTTCCACAGCATTGAAGATCAGGTTCTGAAGCGCCCGTAACAGCAGGGTAGGATCAGCCAGAACCTGAAGCCCGGCGGATCGGTGGTCCATCAGCAACGCCATTTCCCGATGGCTCAGTGAATCGGCCAGTAAATCTCTCAGGTCCCGGAAAATCGGTGCCAGTGGCGTTGGCCGGATATCCGCCTGCACCATACCTTCATTCAACCTGGCACTGTCGAACACGGTGCCGAGCAGACGGCGAAGATGGCGGACCATGTCCTTTAGTTGGCCGGTTGCCGGGTGCCCGGCCACTCCATTGTGGGGTGTCGACAGGTTTTCCAGGGTTATGTCGATCACATTCAGTGGTTGGCGCAAATCATGGCTGGCGGCGGTGATCAGTTCGGTTTTCCGTCGGCTCTCGTCCCGGGCGGCCTGGTGCATCAGGTCCAGCAGCTGACGGTCCAGAAAGTGCGCACGATGGCGGTATTCGCTGGTCCATGCCCCCACCATGCCGATGATGTTTGCGGTCATCAGAAAGAACAGATTGTTCGTGATCGCGGCACCAGACATTCCGCTCCAAAGTTCCGTTAACAGATAGCTGGTCACCAGGGCGAGCGAGACCATGGAGGCACTGAAGAATGGCAGCCCCATGGCAAAGTAGCCGAACATCAGCATCAGGATCATGCCCTCGTAGGGCAACGGGAACGCAACCTGCCGGGCTGCACCGATAATGGCCACCACGCCGAGCCCACCCAGTAAATAGGCGAGAGTGTAGAGACGTTCAAACATCCTGTCAGAAGGGAAGGGGCGGTGTGCCAGCCAGACGACAAGGGCAATCAGGGGACAGATAATGGCCAGCCGGATGGTTACGGTGACACGGGCAAGGTCGGCGGGCAGGGTCAGCACGTCCATGGCTGCGTAGATCAGGAACAGAACCAGCCCTGCGACCGAAACCGGCCGGGCCCGTTGTCGGATCAGAGACGCCCGGGATCGCTGATACGCTACCTCAAGAGCGGGTGTAAAACGCAGGCTATGGAACCCGGTTGCCTGCTGCTGTCTGATCTGCTCGGAATTCATGACCGTGTCCGGAGTCGGGCAAGTCTCCGGATTGTAGCTGGCCCGGGCTTTCGCTTTCGCGAGCCCGAGCACATTCCGGTCAGCTGTTGTCGAGCAGTTTCAGGCGCGCCCAGGTCCGGTCCTGTTCTTCCTGGAAATGCTGCTCCAGTAAAGCCTCCCGCTGTTTCTCCAGATCGGCCTCAGCCAGTCCCGAGGAGCTTTCACGGTCCATGGCGTCCTGGAAGTCCTGAAAACGCTGGTCAAAATGCTCCCGCTGCTTCAGGTAACCCACCACACTATCGACACCGTCCTGATCCACGCCCAGCTCCGCAAGCTGGCGTCCCGCGGCGTCGGGAGAGGCAGCCGAGTTGATGGCAGCTGTACGGGCCTGTTGCTGCACAGTGCTGGCGTGAAGGTGCTGTTCGGTTTCCCTGAGTTCGGCCGGTAGCTGGTCCCGGTGCCACTGGAGCAACGCCTGCTTGCCCTGCTCACTCAGGTCGCTGCGTTGCTGAATGGCCAGTGTTGCCAGAGTGTATTCGCTGTAGGATTCTTCGAGCCCGAAGAAGGCCTTGTGCACATCGGAACTGAAGGTGTTCTGGCGCAGCTCTTTCAGCTGTGTCATCGCATCACCCAGCGCTGACAGTTGGTAGGCAGGGTCCCCCTCCCGGGAAGGGTCGAGGCGGGTTTGCATCACGCTCAATGACGCCTGCTTGTAGGCCAGGTACTGATCCAGCAATGCCAGTGCCTGGGCGGACGCAGGTTCCGGCAGATGCGTCCGGGCCATCGCGTGGATCTGGTGAATGGCCGTTTCTGGCGATACCTCACCCACGGTGCTCAGGAAATAGTCGAAGAAGTCCCGGACCTGAAGGTTGATAACCAACTCCCCGTTGGTGTCGGCTTTCAGTGCACCATCAATGTCGGTGCCTGACAGAGAGGCAGCAAAGGGCTCTGACCCGAGTGATTTTGGGGTGGTGGCGTTTGCAGGCTCAGGTTCAGCCGTCTCGGCGTGAAGCGCGACGCCGGCTTCGGACGGCGAGCTGGAGGATGTCTCTTCCCTGACGGAGTGCTCCGTAACTGGCGTCGGCGCTTCGACGGTTGTCCGTGGTTGCTGGATCAGGCCATACCAGACACCACTGCCGGCCAGAACGGCCGACAGGGCTCCGGGAAGCAGCCATCGACGCGGTTCGATGGATGTCCGTTTCATGGTCACCTCACAGCCCGCGGTTCTTCAGCCGATTGGCCTGGGCGCGGTAGAGCGTCACCGGGTTGGTCCACAGGGAGCGTGCGCCCAGGAGATGGTTGATGGCATCCACATGGTTCATGTCGTAGTGGGTGCCAATGACATTACCCATCATGGTCGAGCAGACGCCCACCAGGCCGTCGTTGGGTTCGCTGCCGAAGGCCAGTGAGGTAATGCCCAGGAACGGATCCGTAATGTCGAAGACATTGGTCCAGACACCGCGCCCGGTCCAGGAGAAGAACTTGATGCGGTTTCCGTTAATCCAGACATCCTCATTTGTGCCTGCGCAGGCATTCTGGTTGACGCCTTTCCAGCCCAGGGCGTTGTTCAGGCTGGTCGTGCCCGGTGTGGTCAGGGTCTCCAGCGCGGCCAGTCCGTCCTGAGGGTTGTCGGCGCCGGACAGGGCGTTGATCAGCCCGCCGAGGGCATTGGCGATAGCGTCTGCTCCGCCTTCCACAGAACTACCCGGAGGAATAATGCCGCGAATGACGTCTGCCACTTTGGAGCCTTTGTTAACGCCGTCGATGGAGGTAACAGAAGCAATCCGGTGGGGAATCAGTGCGGCGGTTACCCGTGAGGTGGGTGCGCCCTGGCTGTGGGCCATCAGGTTGACCTTGGAGTGGCCCAGGCTGTTGACATAGTTAGCCAGTTGCTGGCCCCTCTGCTCACTGCTGTTGACGAAGGAAACGCTGGCGGAATAGACCCGGGCGCCACTGCGTTCGAGGTTCCAGGGAATGGTGTGGAAGTAGTTTACAAGGCCGCCAATGGTGTTGAACCCCGTCACACCATGAACCAGCACAATCGGGTGGCGGGTCTGGGTATAGCTGGCGTGACTGAGGAATGGGGCAGACAGCAAGGCCAGCCCCAGCATGACTGCTGTGGTAAATCGAATACGCATGTTTGACTCCTGTTGTTTTTGTTGACGGCTGAATCGGGCAGCCGACGGTCGTCGATGCGCTGTCGATTATTGGTCCGAAAGATGTGATCAGGAATCGCCCAAATGGGTGAGGACAGGAAGGCTGCGTATTCAGGAAAACCGGTGGGGTTCCAGTTCCATATGCTGGATGCGCTGGCCAAGCATGATAATCCGGCCGGTATAGCGCTCTTCGCCAGTGGAGGTGAAGTCAAACAGGAACCGACGCCACACCCGGATGCGCCCCTGATCGTCACGCCTGAACCAGAGCCCGCGCAGGAATACGGCGTCGTCCAGCAGCATTACATCCATGCTTTTGCAGTAACGGTGCGCCGCCTGAAGCACGAAGTCCTTGATGGCTTTGGCGCGCCACCAGTACCAGACAGCGAATCCGGCTACAAACAGCCAGAACAGGGTTCCAAGGGTCACGGTTCAGCGATCTTCCACGGTTGGTCAGAGGGTTGATCGCCAGCCTACCTTATTGCGTCGGCTCGGGGAATCGTTGCCGCTTGTCTGGCGCCGTTGCCGGCAACAGTCGGTCACACAGCATTTGCAGGAAATGACTGGTCAGCAATTGGGCCTGATCCACGTTATTGCCCAGGTGTTCCGACTCCTCCCGGGCATTCTCGCTGCTCTGGACGGACCGGTTGCCCAGCTCCAGCAGGCGTTCTGCCTGGCGTTCCACCTGAACACTCAGTGCGGCTTGCTGCTCGGTAGCGCCGGCCACCTCATGGGCGCAGGAGGTAATAACATCGACGTCCCTGAGAGTCGCCTCCAACGTTTCGCTGGCATCGCTGGCGATGCCGGCCGTTTGCTGACAGCAGTCTGTACCCTTGTTGATTACCTCAACCACCTCCCGGGTTTCAGTCTGGAGGGCGGCAATCATTTCATCAATCTTGCGGGTTGATTCGTGGGTCCTCTGGGCCAGGCCCCGCACCTCATCGGCAACCACGGCGAATCCGCGGCCTGACTCTCCGGCGCGGGCAGCTTCGATGGCGGCATTCAGAGCCAGCAGGTTGGTCTGTTCCGCGATATCCGAGATCACATCCAGGACCATCCCGATGGCGTCACTTTTTTCGGACAGCGCCCGCATGCGGTCATTGGCCACGGATAGCTGTTCTTTTAGCTGTGACAATGACTGATTCATGGACGTCATCTGGCCACGACACTGGCCGGCTGAGTGGCGCGCATCGTCTGTTGCCTCGTGGGTTCGGGCGGTCAGTTCACTGACCCGTCGGACGCTTTCGGCCAGTTCCTCGAAGGCCCGGGTGATATCCTGGATGTCGTCCTGCTGGCTTCGGATGCTGTCCACCGAATTTGAAACCCATTCGACGGTGCGTTGCTTACGGCCGTGGAGCTTGCCGATATTGGCATGCATGCGGGCAGACACTGCCCGCAGGACGGCGTCCCGTTTCTGGCGATCAAACTCGATCCAGGCACCCTCATCGCGACGCCCGGTATACACCCAGGGCAGGGCCGGATGGGCCTCGCAGCAGGCCGCTTTGGCGCTGCGCATCATGGGAAGGGTCAGCCAGACCAGCACCGCGAACACGGCCAGCAGCAGTCCTTGCAGCATCAATAGATGGGGCAGGGTCAGCTCGGACAGGCCGAACCAGAGAAGCGCGAACGCCAGCAGTCCATAAAGGCAGCCGAGTTTCAGAGGCAGCGGCGGGCTTATTGCCAGGTATCGGCGTGGCACTTTGCCCTGTTTCCAGGCTGCATACAGCTTCTCAGCCCGGGCAACCTGATCTGGGCGGGGACGGGTGCGAACCGACTGGAACTCAACAATCTCGCCGTCTTTGCGTATTGGGGTGACGAAGGCGTCCACCCAGTAATGATCGCCATTCTTACAGCGGTTCTTCACGATACCGCGCCAGGAATCGCCGGATTTAATGGTTTGCCAGAGATTCTCGAAAGCTCCCGGTGGCATGTCCGGATGCCGGATCAGGTTGTGGGGCTGGCCGACCAGTTCGTCAATCGTATAGCCAGCGACTTCGGCAAACTCTTCATTGGCGGCGGTGATCTTGCCTCGCAGGTCGGTGGTGGTGATCAGGTGGTAATGGTCCGGGTAGCCCCGTTCTTTTTGGCTGACGGGTTCGTTGATTCGCATGAAGTATCCTTGCCTCGGCAGTGGTGCTTGTCACATTGTTTAACTATCGGCTGCCTTGGCGTTGTTCGATATCCGGTTATTGCAATAATTGAACACTTCTTCAATTTTTCTTGTGCTTTCGTCGTAGCTTCCGTGTTTTTGCAATATGTGGCTAGGTTGGCGACAGATACTCCTTATGCTGGTGTCTGGAACTGGTCAGACCAGGGTCAGGGACTGCGGAAAAGGAGTGAGCAGTGCATGCAGGCTTTACAACAACAAGATTTCAGGGCCTTGGTGGACAATCATCCCAGGGCGATCATGCTGGCGACGACCGAACCGAGGATTGCCTACGTTAACCAGATGTTCCGTTCTGTGACTGGCTACAGCACCAATGAAGTGCTGGGGCAAACACCCTCTTTGCTCAGCTCCGGATTGCACTCTTCCGAGTTTTACAAAGCCATGTGGGAGAGCCTCGAGCAACAGGGACGCTGGGAGGGCTTGATATGGAACCGGCGCAAAAGTGGCGAGACCTACCCGCAGTGGCTGTCAATCTATCCCGTTGAACACGAGGGTAGACGGTTCTATGCCGGGGTTTTCATGGATGTCAGCGACGTTGCCGCCAGCGATGAGCAACTGGCTTCACTTGCTTATTATGATCCGCTTACTGAACTCCCCAATCGCTCCCTGTTCCAGGAATTTCTCAAAGCCCGGGTGTCTGAGTGCGAGCGGGAAAAGCGCCGCTTTGCCGTGCTCTATGTGGATCTTGATTTCTTCAAGTCTGTCAACGATCTGCACGGCCATGAATGCGGAGACCGGGTCCTGCAACAGGCCGCCCTTTGTATCCAGAGTGTTCTGAAACGGGGTGATGTGGTTGCGAGGCTTTCTGGTGACGAGTTCGCCGCCATTATCGAGCCGCAGGCCGATGATCATCTGGACAGTGTCTGCCAGCGCATGACGCAGGTTTTCCGGGCCCCGATCGTTGTGGACCATCGGGAGTACTTCCTGTCGGCTTCGGTTGGAGCCGCCGTGTACCCGGATCATGGAAAAAACGGAGGCGAGCTGCTGCAGAACGCCGACCGTGCGATGTATACGGCAAAGCTGGCCGGACGCGCGTGCTATCGTGTCTACAGCGCTGTTGACACGGCTCAGGGTCGACACGAGCAGCGCCTGTCGGAAGCATTGATTGCGTCACTCAAAACCGCGCCGGAGGAGTTCAGCGTGGTGTACCAGCCGCAGTACCAGCTGGCCACGGGGAGAATTTCAGGGCTCGAGGCACTTCTGCGTTGGGACCACCCTGATTTCGGGCCCGTTTCGCCCTCCGAATTCGTGCCCATTGCAGAACAGCGTGGCCATATCCACGAACTGACTGAGCATCTGGTGCGCTGTATTCTGAGGGATCTGCCGGACTCAGGTAACGGCTGCTTGCCGCGGGGGCTTTGTCTGGCCATCAATATCTCGGCGCGCCAGATTACCGATTCCCGTCTTGAAGCCTTGCTCAGCCCCCTCTTCGAGCGTATCCGGATGATTGGTTGGTCGCCCGAGATAGAGATCACCGAAACTCACCTGATGAATCTGTCCCGGCAGTGTTTGCAACGGCTGCAAGAGCTTAATGGGCAGGGGGTGGTCGTCGCGATTGATGACTTCGGAACCGGGTATTCCTCGCTGGCATACCTGCACACGTTGCCGGTCCAGGTGCTCAAGATCGACCGCCAGTTTATCTGGCGACTGGGAGAGGAGTCCCGTGATTCGCGAATCGTTTCTGCGATTCTGGGGATTGCCGAAGCGCTCGGCATGGAAGTGGTGGCAGAGGGCATCGAAAACGAAGATCAGTACAGACAACTCAGCGAGCTAAAGTGTCACCGGGGGCAGGGATACCTGATGGCCAGGCCTGCCCCCTGGCAGGCATTGAAGGGGGTATTGATTGATCGACGTCAATTCTAGGTCGAACAAGCTCTCAATTCGCAGCGTTTTGCAATATTTGACTAGGGTAAATGCCGGGCTTGACCTAAAAGAGGGGCAAATCTCCACCTCGGACCCCCTATGCGAAATACAGCGCCAGATCTGGAACTCGATGCCTACCTGCGACTTAACCGCGCATCGCTCGCCGAATGGCTTGCTGCGATCCGCGAGCTTTCCGGTTGCAGTGATATGAAGTGCACCTTGTCCGGAGGCAGCGGTCAGCAGGTGGGCGCCCTGTCGATGCTGGCCGCCGAGCAGGGTCTTCTGGTCTGTCTGTACGCCAGCCAGGGCATGGAGATTACAGGATGCCGCGCCTCGGCACCGGTACTTTTGTTACCAAGAGCGGGAAGCC
Organism: Marinobacter sp.; assembly: GCF_041687235.1. GTDB lineage: Bacteria > Pseudomonadota > Gammaproteobacteria > Pseudomonadales > Oleiphilaceae > Marinobacter. The sequence goes on from NZ_JAWLCH010000008.1 coordinate 26,636, forward strand.
CGGAGATCGCGCCCCTGAAGGGGGCGTGGCAGGGGCTGGAAAAGCTCGTTCTCGCCCGGCCAGAAGACCGGTTCCGGTTGCGTCTGCCCCGGGGGAGCCGGGTGCTGATCGTCAGACCCGAGGCTGACCTTCTCGAAAGCCTGACCCGCTGCGATCTCGAGGCGTGTCTCCCGGCCTGGGAGGAGCTGATCACCTGTTACCTCTATCAGTCACCCTATTTCCAGAACGACGCTCATGCGATCAGAATGACGAACCACCTTTTCCGCCACCTGACGTTATCACCTCAGGGGTCGCTTGACAGCTGCCGGTGTCCGGAGCTGGATCGGCGGTTGCTGCGGGCGATCGAAAAAATCAGGGAGGAACCGGGCTGGGACTTCAACCTTCAGGAACTGGCCAGCCACTCGGGTGTCAGTGAGCGGAATCTCTATTATCTGATGAAGCGGGAAACCGGCATGACGCCCTATCGACTGTACCAGCGTCATCGGCTGATCAGAGTGCGGCAGCGCCTGGTGGATTGCCAGTGCGAAGTGCCGCACATCTCCTGGTATGCGGCCGATGAGGGTTTTTCCCATCTGGGGCGCTTTGCGGCCCTGTACCGGGAGCACTTTGGGGAATTGCCCAGCGAAACCGTGCAGTGGCGGCGGGCCATACAGGACGGCAGTGGCGAGAAAGCCCTGACAGAGCCCTACTTGGCGTTGCACTGACCTCAAAACAAAAAAGCCCGGCTCACATTTTCGTGGCCGGGCTCAGTGGTTTGCCATCTCAGTGGGCGGGTGCCGATTTACCCTCTGTTCCGGATCCGTTGCCATATTCGTCGGCCGCTGAACCATGATGATCGCGGCCCAGCAGGATATAGAACGCCGGCAACACAAAGATGGTGAACAGGGTGCCGATGCCCAGACCGGCGCTGATGGTCAGGCCGATGGCAAAGCGACTTTCCGCGCCCGGACCAATGGCAATCAGCAGCGGCACCATGGCGAAGATCAGCGCCAGGGACGTCATGATGATGGGCCGCAGGCGAATCGCAGCCGCTTCAATGACCGCATCCACCTTGTTAAGCCCGCGCTCCTTCTGCAACTGGTTGGCGAACTCGACAATCAGAATACCGTTCTTGGACACCACCCCGATCAGCGTGATCAGACCCACTTGGGTATAGATGTTCATGGTGGCGAAGCCAAGCACGATGAACGCCATGGCGCCGGCAACCGACATGGGCACCGACACCAGGATGATGAACGGGTCCCGCCAGCTTTCGAATTGGGCTGCCAGAACCAGATAGATCACCAGTAGCGAGAGGAAGAAGGTCACCATCAGGGCGCTGCCCTGGGTGGCCAACTGTCGGCTCTGGCCGGTGTAGTCATAGCTGAAGCCCTGAGGGAACACATCCTCCGCAGTCTGTTCCATGAAATCCATGGCAGTACCGGCTGCAACACCCGGTTTGATTACGCCCTCAAGCGTGAGGGAGTTCTGTTGGTTAAACTGGGTGCGGTTCGACGGCTCAACGTCCTGGCTGAAGCTCACCACGCTGCCTAGTGGCACCAGTTCGCCATTGTCGGCTCGGATGTAGTACTCATTCAGCGCCTGGGCGTCCAGCCGGAACTTGTCATCGACCTGCGGGATCACCTGATAGGACCGACCCTCCATACTGAACCGGTTGATGTAACCGCCGCCGAGCATGCTCGACAGGCTCTCGCCGACGTCCTGCATCGACAGGCCCAGATCGGCGACACGGTCCCGATCGACGTTGATCCGTGTGATCGGTCGGTCGAAGTTGATGGACTTCTGCAGGAACATGAAGTTACCGCTGCCCATGGCCTTGCCCAACAGCTCATCGGCTACCTGATCCAGCTGCTCATAGCTGCTGCCAGTGGTAATCACGAACTGGAATGGCAGCCCGCCACCGGAGCCGGGCAGGGAGGGGCGCGGGAAGACAGCGGTCTGCAAACCGGTTACGTTCTTGAGTTCAGCATCCAGTTTGGGCTGGACTTCGAACTGGCTGATTTCGCGTTCACTCCAGGGTGCCATCTTGAAGCCACCGAAAACCGCGTTGGGGCCGGTGATGCCGATAATCATGAAGTCCTCATTGTAGCCTGGCACCGTGGCCATGCGTTCCTGGACCTCATCGCCATGCTCCAGCAGGTAATCCAGAGTCGAAGTCTGGGGTCCCAGACCCTGGTAGAACAGAATGCCCTGGTCTTCGGTGGGAGCCAGCTCGTTCTGGCTCATGGTGACCATGAAATAAATCGACCCGAGCACCACAATGGCGAAAAACACCACCACCGATTTGGTCTGCATGAGTGAAGTCAGGGCGGACTTGTAGGCAGCGGCCAGGCCGTTGAAGGATTTCTCGACAAGGCTCTCGAATTTACCGGGATTGCCGTGGGGCTTCAGTACCTTGCCGGACAGCATGGGTGAAAGCGTCAGGGCAACAATGCCTGAAATGACCACGGTGCCCGCCAGGGTGAAGGCAAATTCGGTGAACAGCGAGCCCACCAGCCCGCCCATAAAGCCGATGGGCGCGTATACCGCCACAAGAGTGGTGGTCATGGCAATAATGGGGACTGCCATCTCCCGGGCGCCATTGATTGCTGCTTCAAATCGGGATTCGCCCTCTTCGATATGCCGGTGGACGTTCTCCACCATGATGATGGCGTCATCCACGACAAGGCCGATAGCCAGTACCATGGAGAGCAGCGTCAGCAGGTTCAGCGAGAAACCGAACATCAGCATAATGAAGGCGCCCCCGATCAGCGACAGGGGTACCGCAACCGAAGGCACAACCGACGCCCGTACCGAGCCCAGACAAAGGAACACCACCACCAGAACGATGATCATGGCTTCGATCAGGGTCTGGATCACTTCGTAGATGGAATCTTCAATGAAATCTGACGCGTCATAGGCCAGGCGCACATCCAGCCCGGACGGCAGTTGACTCTCGATATCCGGCAGTTCGTCCTTCACCAGGCCGGCGACGGTCAGTGGGTTGGCGCCGGGGGCCAGTTCAATGGCGACATAGGTTGCCGGCTGGCCTTTATACAAAGCCAGTTGATCGTAGGTTTCCGACCCCAGCTCAACGCGGGCTATGTCCTGAAGGCGAATCTGGGTGCCTTCGGACTGCTTGACCACCAGGTTGCGGAACGCATCCGGATCAGCAACATCAGTGTCACTGGTCATGCTGATTTCGGTGTAGGTGCCTTTGGTGTTACCTACAGCGGCCTGATAGTTGTTGGCGCGGAGTTTTTGCACCACCTCCTGCGGCGTCATATCGACGGCAGCCAGACGTTCGGGATCCAGCCAGACCCGCAGGGCGAACTTCCGGCCCAGCAGTTCCGCCTTGCCGACACCGGACAGGGCCTGCAATCTGGGCTGCACAACACGGGTCAGGTAGTCGGTGATCTGGGGCACGGCCAGTTCGTTGCTGTAGAAAGCGATATACATCAGCGCGGTCGAGTCACCGGTCGTGGAGGTAATCACCGGGTCCTGGGCTTCCGCCGGCAGAACATTACGCTGGCTGGCCACCTTGGCCTGGATTTCTGCAAGTGCCGCGTTGGCGTCGTAGTTCAGCACCATCTTCGCTTCGATGGTGGAGGTACCCTGGGAGCTGGTGGAGGTCAGATAGTCGATGCCACTGGCTTCGGCTATTGCCTGCTGCAGCGGTGTGGTAATGAACCCCTTGATCAGGTCTGAGCTGGCACCGGGATAGGCAGTGGTAACGGTTACGGTCGTGCTTTCAAGCTCCGGATACTGGCGGATTTCCATCTCCATGGCCGCCCTGGCGCCAAGAAGGAGGATCAGCAGGCTCACCACCGTCGCCAGCACGGGACGGTGGATAAAAATGTCAGTGAAGCGCATTAGTCAGACGCCTCCTGCTTCTCGTCGTCTTCCTGAATGGCAACATTTTGGCCGTCGCGCAGGCGGAGAAGTCCTTTTTCGACAATGGTCTCACCCTCTTCAAGACCGGAAAGGACAGCAACGCGGGTGTTACGGGTTTCGCCAGTTGTCACAGTGCGGCGGCTAACGGTGAGGTCACCGTCATCGTTCTCCTTGACCACAAATACGAAGTCGCCATAGGTGTTGTAGGAAATTGCGGTTCGCGGCACGGTCACGACTTCTTCGTCCTCCGGCTGCTGGGTCAGGACGGTGGCAAACATGCCCGGGCGCAACAGGTTGTCGGGGTTTTCAACCGTTGCGCGGACCCGGACGGTCCGGGTTTCCGGGTTAACCGATGTATTGATGGCGCTGACCGAGCCTTCGAAATCCTGTTCCGGAACGGCTGCTACTGTCGCGACCACCGGGTAGCCCGGTTTGACGTTCGGCAGGTTTTTCTCTGACAGGGTGTAATCCACGTAGATGGGATCAAGCATGTTGATCTCGACAATGGGTGTGCCGGTGGGGATGTACTCACCCTGGTCGACCATCCGGATACCAAGCGTGCCATCAAAGGGCGCACGAATGATTTTCTTGCTCAGCTGGGCCTCAGCCTCGTTGACCCGCGCCCGTGCGGCGTCAAAATTGGCCTTTGCTTCGTCGTATTGGGACTGGGATACTGCGCGCTTGGGCAACAGGTCAGACACCCGTTTGAACTCCTGCTCGGCCAGTTGGGCCTCGGCGCGACGTGTGCGGAGGGCAGCCTCGTCTATGGCAGCATCAATGCGGATCAGTACGTCACCCTGCTTGACCACATCGCCCGACTCAAAATTGATGGTCTCAACCACGCCTGGCACCTCATTGGCAACCTCGATACCGTTAATGGCTTCAACGCTGCCAACGGCTTTGATCGCCGGCGTCCAGTCTTCGGTGCGGGCCTCGGTTGCGGAAATCTGGGCCGGTGGCTGGGGCTGGGACATCTGCTCTTGCATCTGGCCAAACTGGTAGAACTTGTAGCCGAAGATGCCTCCGAGCACCACGCCGAGAAAAATAATGACGATCAGAAAGCGGGAAGCAGTGCGCATAGTTCGGGTCCTGGGATCTGTGTCAGGTCTGGGGAAGCATAGCATCCTACAAAATCCGGGTCGGTATTGTCACCGGGTTGTAAGTATTTCTATCTAGACTGCGGGTTCGCCGGATTTGACAAACATCATGGCTGATTTCGTGGCGAGCGGTTTTCCGTGCAGGATACTGGCAATGTAACAGACGTCGGTGACAGAATTACGACGGTATACACGTTGAGGATCAACCATGCAGTGGATTCTGGGGATCGCATTGGCAGCCGCCGTGTTCGTGATTCTGAAACAGTGGGGGGCGTTGTCCGCCGAAAAGAAAAAAGCGGCCACCTGGAAGGTTGTTCTGGTGATTGCTGGCGCCTTGCTGGTGTTCATGGTGCTGACCGGACGCGTCCACGTGCTGACGGCGGCGGTGGCTGCCTTGATTCCGCTGTTGCGCAAGCTTCCAGCGCTGTTCAGGTTTGCCCCGGCAATCAATCGATTCATGGGAGCAAAGCAGCCGGGAACGGGGCAGGAACAGGCAAGCCGTCAGTCTGCTCCTGGCACTGACCTGAATGGCCGAATGTCAGAGCGTGAAGCTTGCGATATCCTTGGCGTGAAAGTCGGCTGCACCGAAGAGGACGTTGTGATGGCCCATCGTCGGCTGATGCAGAAGCTTCACCCTGACCGGGGAGGCAATGATTATCTGGCCGCCAAACTTAACGAAGCAAAGCAGGTTTTGCTCGGCAAGAACAGGGCCTGAGGTCACGGAAGAATGTCTACCCGGACTTCGAAGCTTCGATTGTCAGATCGGCTGCTGTTTACCTGATAGGCGATGCCACTGCGTTCCTGTGTCGATTGCGTGGAGGTGCTACCGAGGCTGACCCATTGTCCCGGTTCTACGCGACGGATTGTCACCACGGCTTCGGTCTCATAACCCTGAAGCTCTGCCGGCTCCTCCTCAAAGGACACGATACTCAGCTCAACCGCCTGATCAGAGAGAACCTGCGGGCTAACCAGAAACCCGCTGCGGGTCTCAACCTGCTCAAGGAAGGCAGCCGGGTTTCTGCCACCCCGAACGGCCACCGGAATGGTTCGGATCTGGCCCGACGTAATGTGCGCGGATTGGCCATCCTGCATAACCAGCGATCGCTCCTGGCTGCTGCCAGTGCTGGTAACACGGCGCTCAGCCGAAATACTGGCCTCGCCTTCGGACGCGGAAATACCGGCCCCCGAGCGTTTGCCGCCACTCTCTTTTTTCGAACGAACGGTGACCCGGACCTGGACCGGCGCCACGTCCAGCGTCTCGACAAGCCGACCGATCTCGTCCAGCAACGCCGGCTCGCCTCGAACGACCAGTTGCTGACCCCGGGCTGTCACTGTGACCGGCGAGCCCTGGTAAAGCTCGCGAATTTGCACGGCAACATCGTCGCCCGGGCGATTATTAAGCTGATAGGCACGAGACTCCGTCTGTGCCAGAGTCTGGCTGGAAAACAGCACAAATAGCGCAGTCAGCGCCATCAACAGAGGGTATCGTCGGAGAAATACGGTCATTGAGTGCTCCCAACCTTTCTGCCGGAATCTGAAAAAACTCCGGTACACGGGTTGCCAAGTTGAAAACCAGGGGTATATATTGAAAAGCATGAAGACGACACACGCGACCTGTCAATTGAATGTTTTGCAAGCTTTCGGTACTAAACCGGCGGCTGCGGTTGCTGCTGTGTTTTTCTGGTGGTTTGGTTATGGCTTTTATTTTAGCCAGAGCCGGGGCCGCCCATAGCATCTTCATCGAACGAATAACGAGGAAGGCAGCCCGGCAGAGAACCCAGGCTGCCACCGGACTCAAAAAGCCCCGACTGGTAGCCCAGCCGGGGCTTTTTTGATTCTGACGCAGGGAAACGGAAACACTGACATGAACATGCCATTGAATACGGAACTGACACAGCAGGATGCGGGCTCTCAGGCCCTGCATAGACACGAAGCGCTGCTGCCAACGCCGGCGGAACTGAAGCAGCACATGCCCGCCAGTGACGCTGTCTTAGGGCAGGTGCGTGAGCAGCGGCAGGCTATCCGGCGGATTCTGCAGGGGAATGATGCAAGAACTCTGATCGTAATGGGGCCCTGTTCCATTCATGATGAGGTGGCTGCCCTGGAATATGGGGAGAAACTGAAAGCGCTGGCGGATGCCGTCAGCGATCGGTTCCTGATTGTTATGCGGGCGTATCTGGAAAAACCCCGGACGACTGTCGGCTGGAAAGGGCTACTGTACGATCCGGAACGCACAGGAGCGGGAGATCTGAATGAGGGGCTGCGTCGTTCCCGTCGTCTCCTGCTGAATCTGGCGGCTATGGGGCTGCCGCTGGCCACTGAAGCCTTGAGCCCCTTCGCTATGGATTACCTGGGTGATCTGGTGAGCTGGACTGCCATTGGTGCCCGAACCACGGAGTCGCAGGTGCATCGGGAATTGGTCAGCGGGCTACCCATGCCGACCGGTTTCAAGAATGGCACCGATGGTGGTATTACGGTGGCAACCAATGCCATGAAGTCTGCCTCTCATCCCCATCATCACCTGGGTGTGTCAGCAACCGGGGCGCCGGTCATGATTACCACCCGGGGTAACCCCGATACCCATCTGGTGTTGCGGGGCGGTCGCGGCATGACCAACTACGATGCGGCCAGTATTGAGCATGCCGTTGGCACCCTGGCAGAAGCCGGTCTGTCCACAGCGATCATGGTGGATTGCAGCCACGACAACGCCTGCAAGCAGGCCGAGCGCCAGTTGGATATTGCACGGGACGTGATGGCCCAGCGCCGTGCAGGCAATCGCCATATCCGCGGCCTGATGCTGGAAAGCTTCCTGGAACCGGGCCGCCAGGACGATGGTGAGGACTTGCGCTACGGCTGCTCGATTACCGATCCCTGTCTGGGGTGGGCCCAGACGGAGGCTCTGTTCCGCTCACTGTAGACAGCAAGAGCTGGCCGGCCAGTAACAGCAGAACGCCGCCCATCAGCCGATCCAGCCAATGGCCGAACCGGCTAAACCCCCGGCGTACCTGCGGCAGGGTAAAAAAGACAGCAACCACCGCGAACCAGAGTCCGGTTGCCAGGGCCATGTAGAGACCGTAGCCGGCCTGCAGGGCGATGGGTGTTCCGGGGCTGATTACGACAGAAAACAGGGACACGAAGAACAGGGTGGCCTTGGGGTTAAGAGCGTTGGTCAGGAAACCGAGTCGCAGGGCTGCGAATCCGGATTGTCCGGTTGCAGGATCCTGCTCCAGTTCAATGCCGCCGGCCCGGGCCCGCAGACACTGAACAGCGATCCAGGCAAGGTAGAGCGCCCCGAGCACCTTGAGAATATTGAAGAGCATGATCGATTGCTGGATCAGAAGGCCAATTCCCAGCAACGAATAACAGACATGCACAAGAATTCCGCCACCGATGCCGATGGCGGTCAGCAGGGCATTTCTCCGGCTCTGGCAAAGCGCCTGTCTGAGCATCACGGCAAAATCCGGCCCGGGGCTTGCCACGGCCAACAAGTGGACCACCGCTACGGTCAGAAATTCCGGCCAGTAACTCTGCATTTTACCTACTCCTATCCTGCACCTGGCATTGCCTGAAAAGTCTGACAGCATAGGCTGAATCTGTGTTTTTTTCACGGGACGGGTGAAACTTGCCACGGCTTCTATACTGAGGTCACACCGTTCCGAACCTTCCCTGTTCCCGGTTGCCGGGAATGCCTTTCAGGAGACTGTTGTATGGATAAGCAACTTGTAGACGTTGCCATTATCGGAGCTGGTACCGCCGGTATGGTGGCCTACCAGCGTGTACGCAAAGTGACCGATAAAGTCGTGCTGATTGAAGGTGACCAGTATGGCACCACCTGTGCCAGGGTCGGGTGTATGCCCAGCAAGCTGTTGATCGCGGCCGCCGAAAATGCTCATGAGATGGAGCTTGGCAGCCTTTTTGGCGTCTCGGCCGGGGACATCCGGATTGATGGCAGGCGGGTTATGGAGCGGGTGCGAACCGAACGGGATCGTTTCGTTTCGTCCGTGATTGATTCGGTCGAGAAGTTTCCGGAAGCGCACCGCCTGAAAGGCCACGCGCGGTTTGTTGGCCCGCATCGACTGCTGGTCGAAGGCAATCGTGAGGTTCAGGCGGAGCGGATCATCATCGCTACCGGCTCCCGGCCCAATATTCCCGGGTTTCTGAAAGAAGCCAAGGACCGGCTGGTGGTGAATGATGATATTTTCGAATGGCAGGATCTGCCGGGCTCGGTGGCGGTATTTGGTCCGGGCGTGATTGGGCTGGAGCTTGGGCAAGCCTTGAGCCGGCTTGGGGTCCGGGTGCGAATGTTCGGGGTCGGCGGGGCTGTCGGTCCCATCCAGGACGACTCGATCCGGGATTACGCCCTTAAAACCTTTAACGAAGAGTTTCCGCTGGATCCGGATTCAGATGTGAAGGCCGTTGAGCGGGTTGATGACGGCGTCAGAATTACCTTTGCCGATGGAAAGCACGGAGAAAAATCCGAGGTGTTCGATTATCTCCTGGCGGCAACCGGCCGCCGGCCCAACGTCGATGGACTGGATATCCAAAACGCCGACATTAAGCTGGATGAAAATGGCATGCCCCTGTTTGATCCCCATACCCTGCGTTGTGGCCAGAGCCACATTTTTATCGCCGGTGATGCCAATAACAGTCTGCCGCTGTTGCACGAAGCAGCCGACGAGGGCCGGATAGCCGGCGACAACGCAGCCGCTTACCCGGATGTGCGAACCGGGCTTCGCCGGACGCCGTTGGCGGTGGTATTCACCGATCCGCAGATTGCGACGGTCGGGCTGACGATCCACCAGGTGGGCGAGCGTTGTCGCGGCTGCTTCGCCGTTGGGCAGGTGTCCTTCGAGGATCAGGGGCGCAGTCGGGTGATCGGCAAAAACCGGGGACTACTGAGGGTTTACGGTGAGCATGGCAGTGGCCTGTTTATGGGAGCCGAGATGTTCGGCCCGGCGGCGGAGCACATTGCCCATCTGCTCGCATGGTCGGCCCAGCGAAGACTGACCGTCACCGAAATGCTGGAAATGCCGTTTTACCATCCGGTCATTGAGGAAGGGTTGAGAACCGCGCTGAAAGACCTCAACCGCAACCTCAGTATCGGACCGGCGCCAGAGGAAGGCTGCACCGATTGTGGGCCCGGTGTCTGAGCGGGCCCTTGATCGGGATCAACAGGTGTGAGGCTGGGCGTGGGTTACAGTTCCTTCTGGAGCCCTTGCATTGCGCTGGCGTCTGGCCCAGATTTTCTCATGGAAAAAATAGGCAACGGTGTTAATTGCCGGCTCCACCATGGCGATCAGGCTTCCGATGAGGATGTCACCGGTGAGCAGATAAGCCACGGTGAAGGCCACTGTAAAGTGAGTGAGGGCGAACGTTACCGTCTTGATCAGCGACTGATCGCCATTCGTGCCATGGTTGTGTACGAACAGTTTTAACGCGCTCATGATTCTCTCCGGTGTCGTTCGTTAGTGCTTCCATTAAACGTCTGGTGAGAATGATTGTTAAATGAATTGTTTTTTGAACTTCGATAGCTGTCATCTATGAAGTGGGTGGCTCTCATAGGTAGAGCTATGCAATGCCGCTATGACAGGAATAAGCTGACTCAACTTCCCGATGTTTAGCCATCGGGGGTATAGTATTTTTAGTCATTTATACATAACTGCCAAGGAGACGCATTATGGGTAAGAACTTTATTGGTCTTGATACCGAGAAAACGGAAAAGCTTGCGGACTCTCTCAATGATCTGCTTTCCAACTACCAGATCTTCTACATGAACGTCCGCGGGTACCACTGGAACATCAAGGGCGACAACTTCTTTGAGCTGCATGTGAAGTTCGAGGAGCTGTACGACGATCTGCTGCTCAAGATTGATGAGATTGCAGAGCGTGTGCTCACTCTGGGGCATCGTCCGGCTCACGCCTACAGCACCTACATCGAGCGTTCAGAAGTGCCGGAGCGGAAGGATGTTTCCGACGGTAAGGAAGCGATGGAGAATATCGTGGAAAGCTTTGCCAAGCTGATTGGTAAACAGCGTGAACTGCTCAGTCTGGCCGGTGAAGCGGAAGACGAGGGCACCGTTGCCTTGATGAGCGACTACATCTCTCAGCAGGAAAAGACGGTGTGGATGTACCGCAGTTACCTGGGCCACTGAGCACAGGTTTTTCTTACGAATCCGATGGCGACCTCAGGGTCGCCATTTTTTTGCCGGTGTAACGATCCTGCCTTCAAATTGTCTTCTTTCTGACGCATTTATGTCACCTTGCTTCAATAGAGTGTGTCGTGAACCAACACACTTTAGAAGATGAGGCGAATATGGAACTGCGCAAATCCCTCCTTGGTACCGCCATCCTGGCGTCTGTTCTCGGTCTTGCCGGCTGTGATGGCGATGATGGAAATGATGGTGCGCCAGGCACCAGTCAGACCCTGATCGAAATGAACGTACTGGGCAGCTACTCCAGCGGCACATTTGACGAATCCGCAGCGGAAATCGTCGCCCACGACCCGGCCAACCAGCGGCTTTTCGTCATCAACTCCAACGATTCCACCGTGGACGTCCTGGACATCAACGATCCATCCCTCCCGGTAAAGCTGGGTACCATTGACGCTACCGCTGAGGGCGCTGCCGCCAATAGCGTGGCGGTCTATGGTGATTTGGTGGCGGTGGCCATCGAAGCAGAGAACAAGCAGGCAAATGGCAAGGTGGTTTTCTATAACAGCACGGACCTCAACAAGGCAGGTGAGGTTGAGGTTGGTGCCCTCCCGGACATGGTTACATTCACCCGTGATGGCCAGAAAGTGCTGGTTGCTAACGAGGGTGAGCCCAGCGACGACTACACCGTTGATCCGGAAGGCTCTGTCAGCATCATTGATTTGTCTAACGGCGTGGCGTCTGCCACCGTGACCACCGCCGGTTTCACCGGGTTCAATGCGGATCAGGCAGACCTGGAAGCAGCTGGCCTGCGCGTCTTCGGCCCCGGTGCCACACTGGCCCAGGACCTGGAGCCGGAGTACATTGCCGTATCAATCGATAACACCAAAGCCTGGGTAGCCCTGCAGGAAAACAACGCTGTAGCCGAGCTGGATATTGAAGCCGGTGAAATCACGGCCATCGTGCCGCTTGGCTTCAAGGACCATAGCATCATCGGCAACGAACTGGACGCCAGCAACCGTGACAGCGGTATCAACATTCGCAACTGGCCCGTGAAAGGTATGTACATGCCAGACGCGATCACCAGCTATGGTTACAACGGTAAAACCTACTACATCACTGCCAATGAAGGCGATGCGCGCGACTACGACGGCTGGACCGAGGAATTCCGCATGGGCGATCTGCCCCTGGAACCAGGCAGCGACCTGGCGGGCATCGCCAACCTGAAGGACGACGCCAACCTGGGCCGCCTAAAAACCACTTCTACCATGGGCATCAGCAACGGCTGTAATCCTTCACAGTTGCCTGCCGACCTGGGTGATCTCAACGGAGACGGCAACGTGGACGTGGACGACATTGAGTTCTACGTGAAAAACAACTGCGAGTACGACACCCTTTACAGCTACGGTGCCCGATCCTTCTCCATTTGGTCAGAGGACGGCAAGCGAGTGTTCGACAGTGGCAGCGAATTTGAGCGTATCACTGCCAGCCTGATCCCAGACAACTTCAACGGCAACAATGACGAGAATTCCTTCGATAACCGCTCAGACGACAAAGGCCCCGAGCCGGAAGCCGTGACCGTTGGCGAAATCAACGGCCAGACCTTCGCATTTATCGGCCTGGAACGCGTTGGCGGCATCATGGTTTACAACGTTACCAATCCTCAGAACGCACAATTCGTTCAGTACCTGAACAACCGGGATTTCTCAGTGTCCCAGGATGATCTGGAAGCTGGAATGGCCGGTGATCTTGGCCCCGAAGGCCTGGCGTTCATCGCCGCAGAAGACAGCCCCAATGGCAAGCCCATGCTGGCGGTGGGCAATGAAGTGAGTGGCACCACTACCTTCTACGGTATTGATGTTATCGAACTGACTTCGAACTGAGTTCGGGGCCTGAAGGAAACCCGGAAGCACCGTTATCGGTGCTCCCGGGTTTTGTTTTCTGCCTCAGACAGCGGCTTTCAGCGGTGGCACTTCCTGATGGAGGAACCATTTCTCCGTGACCACTTTCCTGGTAAACCAGTGCGAACGCATCAGGCTGCTGGCCAGTGGCTGCTTGACCCAGTCCGGAACCTGCCAGCCATGGTCCGTGTCCGCTGCGCGGTTGCCAAAGCGTTCGGCAATGGCATCGCCGTAAACCTGCAATGAAGAAGCCGAGTAATCCGGTGCATTCCGAATCACATCCGCTGCCAGCAGTGCCGACTCGATCGCTGGCCGGATGCCTTCACCACTCTGGGTGTAGGCCAGGCCGGCGGAATCGCCGATCAGCACAATGCCGTCGTCCACCAAAGGCCGCTCTGCATGGGCATAAAGCAGGTAGGCGTGGCCCTTGAAGCGCCCCGGCAGGTCCTCCGGGATGCGTCCGGTGGACTTCATCTCGTCGACAAACGCCTGAAGATGACCGGTCAGTTTGTGGTTGTCCTCCCGGCCCAGGCCGATATTCAGATAATTGCCCTTGCGAAACACCCAGGCATACCCCTTTAGATCGCGGCAGAACCAGAGTTCCGGAGTATCGCCCCTGGCCTCGCAAGCGGAGGCCTGCTCCGGTGTCATTTCAAACTCAACCTCTTTGGCGGCGACGATGGTCTCATGGCCCCCTGGTCCGTCGCCCAGCATCCGCGCAACCGGGCAGAAGTGGCCGCCGGCTCCGACCACCAGGGGCGCTTCCCAGGTGTCATTGATCACCCAGTTGCCGTCTTTACGGACAATGGACTTGACCGGCGTGGCCAACTGTTTCGGGCCGTTGACCCGGCTCAGCAGGTAATTATCGAACTCACACCGGCGGATGCCATAACTGACCACCTCACCGTGATCGTTTTCAACGGCCTGCTGGCCCATCATGCCGATGCGGAAACGACGAATGGGCTGAATTGTTCGTCCTTTGCCGTACTCCTCGGGGTTAATCTTAAGGGTTTCCATAACGGCAGGAGTAACCCAGCCTGCACAGGTCTTGTCCCGGGGGAAATCCTGCTTGTCGATGATCAATACTTTTTTGCCACTATTTTCCAGTGCGCTGGCCAGGGTGGAGCCGGCGGGGCCGGCACCAACGATGATCAGGTCGTAATAGTCCATCAGACCTCCTCCGGTGCGGCGGGAAAGCTGTAGAGATCCTGTCGGCTTTGCGGCAAATGGTTGTTGTCGCCGTGGGTGAAGACTACCTGGAACAACTGCAATGAGCCCGCCCGGAATGCCGCGATAGAGCCGGCCAGATACATGCGCCAGGCACGGGTGAAGTGCCCGTCGTACATCCGGGTTACCTCATCTTCGTTTTCGTTGAATCGCTCCATCCAGTGGCTCAGGGTCTGGGCGTAGTGCAGGCGCAGGTTCTCCACATCCAGCACCGAAAAATCACCGTGCTCGCAGATCTGCATGAATTCGCCGATGCTTGGCGGATAGGCGCCCGGGAAAATCCGTTTCTCGATCCAGGCATTCATCAACATCGGGCGATTGCGGCCAATGCTGTGCAACAGGGCAATACCGTCGGGTTTGAGGCTTCGTTTTATCAGCTCGGACATGGCCTCATAGTTTTCCCTACCCACGTGCTCCAGCATGCCGATGGACACAAAGGCATCGTACTGGCCACTGATGTTGCGGTAGTCGTCCTCCACGTATTCCACCAGGTGATCCAGTCCCTGTTTGCGGGCTTCGTCCCGAGCATAGGCCAGCTGTTCCCGGGAGATGTTGTAGGAGTGGACTTTGACTCCGTAGTTGCGGGCCATGTAGCGAGCTAGGCCGCCCCATCCACAGCCGGCCTCGACCACGGTCATACCGGGCTTTAGCCGAAGCTTGCGGCAGACGTGCTCCAGTTTTGCAAGCTGGGCCTGTTCAAGGGTAAGGTCCGGGCTCTCGTAATAGGCGCAGGTGTACTGCATTTCGGCGCTGTCCAGCCACAGCTGATAGAACTCGTTGCCAAGGTCATAGTGGTGGTGGATATTTTCCTTTGCCTCTGAAATGCCGGTGGAGCGGGGATTGTGGTTGCGCCACAGGGCCTCCAGCCATTTCGGCCATTTCTGGCGGGCCTGGTGAACGGCCCGGTAGAGCGCCTCCATCAGGTCTGGCAAATCGCCTTCCACTTCCAGCCGGCCGGAACTGTAAAGATCGCCAAAAGCCAGGTTGGGGTTGGTGACCAGTGAGTAGAGAGCCTTGGGGTCGGTCAGGTGCAGAGTGAATTGCGGCTGCTGCCCTTCCGGCTCGATAACGTCCCCGTTCCAGAGCCGGAACCGGACCGGTGGCGAGCCTGCCATGCGCATGAGCTTGGCAATCAGCCAGCGTTCATAGGTGTGGGGCGACCGGTCAACATGGGTGTGTTCCAGTGGCAGGGTCAGAACGTGGCTTTTGGGTTCTTGCCCGTCATGACGGGTTTTCTGGGCAGTACTCTGGTTCATGGACTCCGCTCTCCCTTGATAACCTCAACATCACTGTTTTTCTCGACGTGTGCGCGCCAGGGTTCCCGAATACCAGTCTGAGAATCGCCGGTTGTCCGTTCAGTATAGAAAACTGTCGGATTTTGTCAGGTCGGGGAGCTATGGAAGGAAACTATCGGGATAATAAATAGAAGAGCGGGGTAGCAAAAAGGCAGTTAAAAAATACCGGGCCCTGAGGCCCGGTATTCCGGCATGGTCAGTAAGAGGAACTCATGCCAAACCATTCGGGGAATATGACGATCAGCGCCAGAACCAGCACCTGCATCAGTATGAACGGCAAAACCCCTTTATAGATATCCGTGGTTCGCACCGTGGGCGGTGAGACCCCTTTAAGATAGAACAGACTGAATCCGAAGGGGGGCGTCAGGAAGCTGGTCTGCAGGTTCATGGCGATCAGTATCGCGAACCAGAGCATGTTGATGCCCAGTGCTTCCGCCACCGGCGCCAGGATGGGCACGATAATGAAGGAAATCTCCACGAAGTCGATGAAGAAGCCCAGCACCAGGATGACCAGCATGGCCAGAATGATGAACCCCCATTTCTCACCCGGGAGCTGCAGCATCCATTCCTCAAGAAGGTAGTCGCCCCCGGTGTAGCTGAACACCATCGAGAACGCCGTTGCCCCGATAAGAATGGCAAACACCATGGCGGTAACCTTGACGGTGTCCTTGGACGCCTCCCAGACCATCTTGAAAGAGAACTGGCGGTAGATCAGAGCCAGAACCACAGCCCCGACGCCACCGAGTGCTGAAGACTCTGTGGGTGTGGCAATGCCGGCGAAGATAGAACCCAGAACAATGACAATCAGCGCCAGCGGCGGGATGATGGCAAGGAGTGCTGCCTGTATTTCTTTTCCCCGTGACAGGCCGCTGTCATCCGGCATGGCCGGGGCCGTTTCAGGCTTGAGTCGGGTAAGAACAAGAATATAAACGATATACAGGCCGATCAGAACCGCGCCGGGTATGACCGCTGCCTTGAACAGATCCCCCACTGGCAGTCCCAGCACATCGCCGAGAATAATCAGGATGATCGATGGCGGGACGATCTGGCCCAGGGTGCCGGCGCCGCAGATTGTGCCAGTGGCCAGCCGCTTGTCGTATTTGTGAGCGAGCATGACCGGCAAC
Source organism: Marinobacter sp. (assembly GCF_041687235.1). Classification (GTDB taxonomy): domain Bacteria; phylum Pseudomonadota; class Gammaproteobacteria; order Pseudomonadales; family Oleiphilaceae; genus Marinobacter. The sequence continues at coordinate 43,301 of NZ_JAWLCH010000008.1, forward strand.
GAAATCAGGCCCATGGCAACAACGCTGGCACCAACTACACCGGTAGAGGCAGCAAGCAGTGCACCCACCAGAATGGTGGAAATAGCCAGGCCGCCGGGCAGTCCGCCGAACAGCCGACCCATCGAAGTGAGCAACTGAGCTGCCAGTTTGGTGCGTTGAAGAACCACGCCCATGAAAATGAACAGCGGAACCGCCATCAGCGTAGTGTTCTGCATGACACTCATGATGCGGTAGGGCATGAACGCGAACAGATCCATGCCTTCTGCATAGATCCCGAAGAACAGGGCAACGCCGCCAAAGGTAAAGGCAACCGGAAAGCCCAGCATCAACATCAGCAGGGCAACGCCAAACATAATCATGCCAATCATGCCAGGCCCTCCGCGCCATGTTTCGCTTCGTAGCTTTTCTCACCGGACATGACCCGCAGGGCATGGGTGACCATGTTAAGCCCGGCGATTGCAGTAAAGACGGCGGATATGGGAATTACGCTCTTGATAATCCAGCGATGGGGAAGACCACCCGGATCGCCGCTGCCCTCGCCCATACGATAGGAATCGACAGCGAATTCGTAGCCGTAATTCCAGATCAGGTAGGAGAAAGGAATGACGAAGATGATCGCCCCGACGAGGTTGATCCACGCCTTGGTCTTGTCGCTCCAGCGGGTGTAGAGAACATCCACCCGGACATGCCCGTCGGTACGCAGGGCGTAGGGGATGCCAAACAGGAAAACCACCGAATAGAGGTGCCACTCCATCTCCTGCATACCGATCGACACATTGTTAAACACATACCGGGCGACCACATCGAAAAACACATTGCCCGCCATCAGAATCATTGCGGCACAGGCCACCCAGCCGCAGAACGTGGACAGGCGGGCCAGGCCTTCGTCCAGCTTGATAATCCAACGCATTGATTGTCCTTCGCCGGCTAAACCAGCGCCTTTCATCTGCTATAAACGACAAAAACCGGGACCACCTCTAGAGCGATCCCGGCTCCATTACAGCCGATATGTTACTCGACTTCGTCCATCGTGTTGAGATAGGCGCGCTCTGAAATGTTCGTGTAGGCGCGACTCTTCTCCAGGTATTCCTCCTGGGACTTCACGATTCGTGCTGCCTGCTCGTTCTCGTTGGCGGCTTCTTCGAGGAGTTTCTCGTTGGCTTTGTACATGGCCTGGAAGATGTCCTTCGGGAACTGCTTGATCTGCACGTTCGGGTATTCTTCCTTGATGTTGGCCCAGGCCTCTGCGTTGGCGTGCTGGGAATGAACCAGCATGTCATAGGATGCGGTGCGCATGGCTATGCGCATGATTTCCTGCAGGTCGGCGGGCAGTTCGTCCCAGACCTTCTTGTTGATCAGGAACTGCAGCTCGGTGGCAGGCTCATGCCAACCGGTGTAGTAGTAATCTGCAATCTGCTGGAAACCAAGGCGCAGGTCCAGCGCCGGGCCTACCCATTCAACCGCATCGATGGTGTTGCGCTCCAGAGCCGTGTAAAGCTCGCCCGGGGCAATGTTGGTCGGGTTAACGCCAACTTCTGCGAATACTTCACCCGCGAAGCCCGGAATGCGCATTTTCAGTCCATCAAGGTCGTCCAGCGACTTGATTTCCTTTCGGAACCAGCCACCCATCTGAACGCCGGTGTTGCCACCGGGGAAGGACAGCATGTTGTGCGGCTCATAGACTTCCTGCATCAGCTCCATGCCACCGCCGTGGTAGAACCAGGCGTATTGTTCCATGGCGTTCATGCCAAAGGGCATGCTGGTGAAAAACAGGGTGTTGGGAACCTTGCCTTTCCAGTAGTAGGAAGCGGAGTGGCCCATGTCGTACTGGCCGGCCTTGACCATATCAAACACGCCCAGAGGGGCTTTGTGCTTGTTGGCGGAATCAATCCGTACCTTGAGTCGGCCGTCGGACATTTTCTCGACACGCTCGGCGAAGTTCTTGGTGGTGTCACCAAAGATCGGAAAGTTCGGGCCCCAGGTTTCCGCAAGGCGGAGTGTGAAGGTTTCTTGGGCGAGCGCCTGTGTGGAGGCAACTGTGGTTGCCACAGCCAGCACAGCCGCGGAAAGAACAGAACGGATCTTCATTGCTCTTCTATCCTCTTATCGTTTTTGTGGGGTGAGCGTCTCCCCTTTTCGGGGCAAAATCACTCTTGATGCTAGTTCACGTTAGCAATTATCGTTAACAAACGAAATCAAAAACCGCTGGATGTACGACCTTGGTCGTACAGCGGATCAGAGGTCGTCCATGCGACCAATCTGGCTCGCGAGGCGCATTGCCTCGTGCTCTTCCAGGGCCAGAAGCTCCTCGAGCAGTGACTTAGCCTCGGGAATTTCCGCCTTTCCGATCAGGGAATCGTAGAGGTCCATAACCTGGTCGTGGAAATGGAATACCTCTTTGGCGATGTCGGAGAAGGACATGGAGGCGTAGTGGGTATATGAGTCGGCGCTGGCCCTGATCGGTTTGTGGTTCAGGTAGTCGTAAAGGCGCGTCTTCATGGCCTTGGGGTCAGCCTGCTTCTCGAATTCACGAACGGCTTTCTCAAGCAGCGCTTCGTGATCTGCCAGATAGTCGAGAAGGGCGCTGGCTCGTTCATCGTTGTTGAGTTTTGCGGATTCCTGCAGGCACCGGGACAGATACGCGTGCAGTTGTCGTGTCCATTCGATCAGATCTTCGAAGGTTTTTATTTCCATCTTCTAACTCCTGGCTGTGTATGTTGGATCCATGATTGGCACTATCCTCCCAGTCTAGCCAAATTTGTTGCCTGTGGAACCGGTGTGCCGCCTTCCCTCCCGCGGAGTCATTGAGCTACTCTGCCTCGCAGACAATACGAATCCGGAGCGTTCGATGAATCCATCAACCCTGATTGGCATGATCACGGGCCTGGCGGTACTGGCTGGTGTCCTGTTCTGGTCGGCAACAGATCCCTGGCTCTTTATCAATCTGCCAGGCCTGGCCATTGTTCTGGGCGGTACCCTGGCGGCCACGTTCATCAGCTACCCCCTGAAAGAAGTGCTCAGGGTGTTCCGGCTGTTCGGCACGGTGCTCCGGAACGAAAAGCTCTACACCCAGGATGACATTGAAGAGCTGGTCCGGATCTCCCGGCTCTGGATTGAGGGTAATCTGCCGGCGGTCGAGCGGGAACTCGGCAATGTCCGCAACCCCTTTCTCCGGGTGGGCGTTCAGATGGTGATCGACATGACGCCCGAGGAAGATATCCTGGATTTCATGCAGTGGCGTATTGCCCGCCTGAAGGCCCGGGAACATGCAGAAGCCCAGTTGTTCAGGGTAATGGCCGGATTTGCCCCGGCATTCGGCATGATCGGTACCCTGGTGGGGCTGATCAACCTGATGTTTGTACTGGGTGATGGTGACATGCAGGTGATTGGCATGCAGATGGCCGTCGCCCTGATGACCACCTTCTACGGCATTCTACTGGCGAATCTGCTGTTCAAGCCCGTAGCCGTCAAACTGGAGCGCCGGACTGAACAACGGCTGATTGTGATGAATATGGTGATGCAGGGCATTTCCATGATGTACCGCAAGCGTAGCCCCTCGCTGATGCGTGAGACTCTGAAATCGTTTGTCATGAGCTTCGAGGACGAAATCCACGAGGCGGGAACAGTCAGTGCCAGTGCGGCTCGTCGGCCAGCTGCGACAAAGGCGTCGGTGCGCGATGGCTGACTCTCGCGAGCGTACCTTCCGTTGGCACGTGCCCGTGGAAGACAGTTCCGAACAGGAAGGCTGGCTGATTACCTACCTGGATGTGATCACCCTTTTGCTGGTGATGTTTGTGGTAATGCTGGCGTTCGCCGGGCCGCCGGCGATTAACCGGGAGCTTTCGGAAACGGTATCCGGGAAACTCCATGGCGACATGCCGTCTGCATTAAAGCCGCCGGAACCAGCCATCGTGGAAAACGGAGACGATACACTGGGGCCACTTGCGTTGGATGGCCTTGGGAGCGACATTGAGGTAATCCGCCATGCTGGCAGTGTCAGCTTCCGGATCGGTAATGACATACTGTTCGAATCGGGTGAAGGCATGCTGTCGCCGGCAGGGTTCGATGCTCTCCAGCAGTTGTTGCCCGTTCTCGAGAGCACAGATTACAGAATCAAGGTAACCGGCCATACTGATGCCGTGCCAATAAACACGCCGAAATATCCTTCGAACTGGGAGCTGTCCTCGGCGCGCGCGGCCACTGTTGTGCGCTATTTTATTACCAGAGGCGTATCGCCGGAGCGGCTCTCAGCCGTCGGTTTTGCCGGGACTCGGCCATTGGAGAGCAATGAAACCAGCCAGGGGCGTGCCCGGAACAGGCGCGTGGAGCTGATCCTTATTACCTCGGAAAGCAAGGGCGGTGGGGAAGAGCCATGACAACACCATTGGGAATTATTGAAGGATTCTATGGCCCCATGTGGACATGGCAGGAACGCAGGCACCTGGTCCGCATCCTGGCCCCCCATGGTTACGGGTTTTATCTCTATGCCCCCAAGGCCGACGTCTTCCTGCGCCGAAAATGGCAGCAACCCCATCCACCGGCAGTGGCCTCGGAGCTTGCGGAATTTGCGCGCTTCTGCCGGCATGAGGGGGTGCGTTTCGGGGTGGGGCTGAGCCCGTTCGAGGTGTTCAACCGCTTTGACGACGATGCTCGCGCAGCACTGGCAGACAAGCTTGCCCTGCTGGAACGAATCGGTATTGATGAACTGGCGATTCTGTTTGATGACATGCAAGCCGATACACCGGATCTTGCCAATACCCAGGTGGAGATTGTGCACTGGATTCGTGAGCGCACGGCCATCAAGCATCTGAGCGTCTGCCCCAGCTACTATTCTGACGATCCGGTCCTGGACCGTGTGTTCGGTGAGCGCCCGGCGGATTATCTCGAGACTCTTGGGCGCAAGCTGGACCACTCCATCACTATATTCTGGACCGGGGAGGAGGTGTGTTCCCGGGAAGTCTCTCCCGGTCATCTGAAGCGGATCGGGGATCTGCTCGGTCGCAAGCCGGTGCTCTGGGACAACTATCCGGTCAACGACGGCGACCGGATGTCGCAACACCTGCATCTGCGCGCGTTCACCGGAAGGCCTGCAGCCAATGCCGCACACCTGGCCGGCCATGGCATTAACCCCGCCCTGCAACCGACTCTGACAGCGATCCCGGCCATTACGCTGGCGGAATCCTATCGGCTCGGCCCCTCCTACCAATACGGTCAGGCGTTCCGCCATGTGGCCCGGGAGGTGCTGGGCAGGGAACTGGCAGCCCAGCTGCATGCGGATTTGTTGGTGCTTCAGGACGCTGGTCTGGGCCGGATCAGTGATGAAAAGCGGCAGAGTCTTCAGCATACCTACGATGCCTTTGACCATCCCGCAGCCAACGAGATACTGCGCTGGCTGGCAGGTGAGTATCAGGTGACGGATGAGATGGTGGCCACGCAGTAGGCGGGCGGGCTACCGGAGGTAATATTCGACGGTCGAGACCACCCGAACGGTTTTCACCGGTTGCTGCCCTTCCATAATGCCAGGCGCCTGATCCCGGGCGAGGATCTGGAAGACGCCCTGATTGGCACGGCGGAGCCCTCCGAGCTTCGCATTGGCATCCTGAGCGAACTGGGCAGCAGCTTCCCGTGCTGATGCGGTGGCCTCGGCAATCATCTCTGGCTTGATGTCGTTGAGCCCGTTAAACACGTAAGTAGGCCCGGATGGGCCGTAGTCCGAGGATAACACCACCCCCGAGTCCACCAGCTCACTGACCCCCTGGGCGGCCTGTCGGATTCGCTCGATATCGTTGCTGCGAACCATCAGAGTCTGGCTGATGATGAATTTCTGTTCGCCATTATTGGCCTGGTAGGGGTTGGCCCGGGTATCCGTAACATCCAGACGCTGGAGCTCGACGGTGTCCTGGTCAATGGCCTGCAGTTTCAGGAACGCCATGATTGCGTCGCGACTACTTCTTGCCTTGTCCTGGGCCTCTTTCAGTGAGGCCCCGGTGGCAACAAACCGGATGGGCCACAGGGCGAGGTCTGCGTCCACCTCCCGTTCAGCCACACCCTTGACAGTTACGTAGCGGTCGCCGGTGCGCAGATCGGTCAGACCGTTACCGATCAAAGTGGCGGAAATGATGGCGCTGATGCCGAGAATCAGCGAGGCAAGAAGTTTCATCACGTGTCCCTGTATGACATTACCGGAAAGGTCCGGAGAGAATCCGGTCCCTGGCTGTTATCCTGAAGATCACGGTCAAGATTAGCGCTTCACGCCTCAAGCGAAAAGGGAGGAATCATGATGGCTGTGAAAGTTGAGTGTGTCCAAGGCAACATTGCAGCACAACAGGATATGGATGTAATCGTGAATGCCGCCAATGCTCAGCTGCTGCCTGGCAGTGGTGTGGCGGGCGCCATCCATAGCGCAGCCGGTCCGGGACTGGCTGAGGAATGTCGGGCGCTGGCACCCATCGGGCCCGGCGAGGCCGTGATCAGCTCGGGCCACAATCTGCCGAATCAGCATGTCATCCATTGCCTCGGGCCGGTTTACGGGGTTGATGAGCCTTCGGACCGTTTGCTTTCAGACTGTTTCCGGAACGCACTGTTGCTTGCTGACCGGAGCGGACTGTCGTCCATTGCTTTTCCTGCCATCTCCACGGGCGTGTTCGGATACCCGCTGAGGGACGCCGCTGCCGTGGCCATGAAGGCGGTGGCCGACACTCTCGACAACCTCAACTCTGTTCGCCTTGTCCGGTTTGTCCTGTTCAGCGATCAGGATCTTTCGGTGTTTGAGGACGCCCTCAAGCGGGACCCGGGACTGTCGGGCCGGTAGCGGCGCCTTTCAGTCGCAGGTCTTGTCCGTTGATCGGCGAAAACGGGCCTGCATGGCTTCGCGCTCCCGGTCGGCATCCCGGAATTCCTCAGGCAAGGGCTGAATAAAGTAGATGAAGTCGCCTTTCGATCGATTCTGGTCCAGGGCTGGATGGCTGTCGTCTGACGGCCAGAATGCCGGACTGATCACGGCAACAGAAAGTTCTGGTGCCCGTTGCTTCAGCAGAGCCACGGTGCCCAGACCATCCTCACTGTGAAACGTGCCGGTCAGGTGCAGCACCTGATGCTCCGGATGCTCTGCCCGGGCCTGGAGAATCCGGGTGGCCATGGTGTTGTCCCGGAGCAACTGCGCCTTGTAGGTGTTCTCCATCCGCTCGCTCATGGCGTTGTCGGCCTGATGGCTGGCACCGATGGCAGCCATGAACTTCTTGCGGTAGGCAGGGGTGTCCATGAAGGGGTCAGACGGTAATTTCTGTTTCAGGGTATCGGAAATTCGGTTGAGGAACTCCGGGCCTTTACGGCCGACACAGCGGACCACATCGGCCGGCGCATTGGCAGCGATCACCGGAAGATTCTGCCGGCGCGCAAATTCCACCAGGGGGCGGTAGGAGGCCCGGTAGTTGTCCCAGGCCCCGGCATCTTCGATCATTTCGGTTTCGCCGGTTTTTCCCTCCAGATAACGGTTCAGCTCGTCCTGACGGTCGAGGTTGAATTGTTCCATGGAAAGTATCTGCTCCGGACGCAGGCTATGCAGTGCGGTCTGAAGCCCGGACTGCAAAAGATGCGAGCCGTGGTGCCCATGGTATTCCCCCACAACCACCACATCGGTATTGGCCAGCCGTTGCGCCAGCTGTGTCGGAGAGAGAAGGGTCTTGCTGTTGGGGTCTGTTATCCGGGCATCGTATTGTGTTTCGGGTGCCGAAATCGGGGCGCCCGTGGCGGTTGCTGATGGCATGGAAGTGCATCCATTCAGAGTTAACAGGGAAGCAAATAGCAGGGCTGGCGCGACAAATTTCATGGTAGTCCTTACGTTTCGGGCGCTGTCAGGATCTTTTTCTGCGATCTTCGCGCCAGTCGGGCCCCAATCGTTCTTCCACGTATTCCCGAATGAACTGGCGCACTTTCTGGGAGGGCGTCACATCCTCTTGCTTGCAGAGTTCCTCGAAGGCGGCTTTTTTCTCCGGGTCGATCAGAAGCGTCAGACGGGCAGTGCGGTTTTCCATGGGCTTTTCTTTACCTCTGGTGATTTCTTTGATGTTAATCAGATTAACATTGAATGTAGATTCAGTGAGCATATAATTGAACGGTACAAGTTGCAATTAACGAGCACTCCATGCCACACCGAGCCCACCTGTTCTCACTCCGACTGGCCCACGCATTCCGGGAAGCCTGTATTGATGAGCCATACCGGGGGCGCCGTTTCCTGCGCGACCTGATGGCCGGGGTGACGGTGGGTATTATCGCCATCCCCCTGGCCATGGCCCTGGCGATTGCCAGTGGTGTTGCGCCGCAATACGGGCTCTACACCGCGATTATTGCCGGATTCGTGATTGCATTGACTGGCGGCAGCCGGTTCAGTATCTCGGGCCCCACCGCCGCCTTCGTCGTCATTCTGTACCCCATTGCCCAGAACTATGGCCTGGGCGGTTTATTGCTGGCTACTCTGATGTCCGGTGTCTTGCTGATTGTCATGGCCCTGATGCGGTTGGGCCGTTTTATTGAATACATTCCAGAGTCTGTAACCCTGGGGTTCACCGGGGGCATTGCAGTGGTGATTGCCACGTTGCAGGTCCGGGACTTCCTGGGCCTTCCGGTTGGCGATATGCCTGAGCATTACTGGGACAAGCTGGCGGTGCTGGCGGCTGCGCTACCGGAGTTTGATGACATGAGCACGCTGGTGGCCGGCGTCACCCTTGCCGTAATGTTAGTCTGGCCCAGGCTTAAAACGCCGGTGCCACCACACCTGCCAGCCGTGGTGATCGGAAGTCTCCTGGCACTCTGGTTGAATGCCCAGGGCGCTGCCATCGAAACCATTGGTTCAAGGTTCAGCTACCTGTTACCGGATGGTTCGGTCGGTGCCGGTATTCCGCCTTTTTTGCCCGAATTTGCCTGGCCCTGGCAGCAGGCAGGGGCGTCGGGTGAGCCCATCGGGCTGTCCTGGTCGCTGGTCCGGGACCTGCTGCCCGCAGCCTTTGCCATCGCCATGCTGGGCGCCATCGAGTCCCTTCTGTGTGCCGTAGTGCTCGACGGCATGACCGGCAAGCGTCATAGCGCCAATAGCGAATTGATGGGGCAGGGCCTTGGCAACATCCTTACGCCGTTTTTCGGCGGCATTACCGCCACCGCAGCCATTGCGCGCTCGGCAGCCAATTACCGGGCCGGTGCCGAATCGCCGGTCTCCGCAATGGTTCACTCTCTGGTGGTGCTGCTGGCGCTGGTTTCGCTGGCGGGTCTGCTGGCGTACCTGCCCATGCCCGTCATGGCGGCTCTGCTGGTTATGGTGGCCTGGAATATGAGCGAGGCGCCCAAGTCTCTGCACCTTCTGAAAACAGCGCCGCGCAGCGATATCCTGGTGTTTCTCACCTGCTTTTCGCTCACGGTGTTGCTGGACATGGTGATCGCGATCACCACCGGGGTTTTGCTGGCAGCGGTCCTGTTCATGCGGGAGATGGCGCAGATGACCAGGGTTACGGATATTACCCGGAGCAAACGGCTTGCTGACGCCCGCCTGCCCGATGGCTGGCAGGTGTTCAAGATCAACGGGCCTCTGTTCTTCGCCGCCGCTGACCGGATTTTCGGAGAGCTGGCAGCAATGTCCCGGAACGCGCGTGGGTTCATCCTGTACATGGACAGCGTTACCATCCTGGATGCCGGGGGGCTGTCTGCCCTGAACAAGCTGATTGCTACCTGCCAACAGGATGGCACGCAGATTGTTATTGCCGATCTCCAGTTTCAGCCGTTGAGAACCCTGGCGCGCGCCGGTGTAGAGCCTGTGCCGGGTGTCAGCATGTTCTGCCCCTCACTGGCCCATGCGCTTGCCCTGGTAGCCGACCAGGGCCGCGACGCTCCGTGCTCTACATAGGCCAGTGGAGTTGGACGTTTCCTCCGCCGAAATTGCTTTTGTGAAGATAGAAAGTCGGGTTGATCGTCAGCATGGCGTTGTCCGTCGCCGAAAGAAGAATGTTTACCGGAAAAGCCACTTTGCCGATGAATCCGGTATGATTTTCCTGCGGTTCGCCTTCCAGTTTCTGGCGGACATTTGCAGTGCCCAGAAACAGTTCAGGGGCAAGGTCCGTCCGAGGTGTTAACTGGAAAGAGACCGAACCGAAAATGTTGGCTTCACGCCTGCGAACGGTCCCGGTGTTGTTGATGGACCTCCCGAAATAGCCTGTTTCATCCAGGTATAGTCCCGAAACACCCAATCTGGGAGAGAGCCGTAGCCCTGGAGGTGCGACTTCCGCCATCAACTGAAAATGGTCTCGGGTAAACTCCGGACTACCGCCTTCCTCGAGCTGGTAGGTACGACGAACGTATTCCCCCTTTCCACTCAGTGTCACTTCCGCTTGCTGGAAAAGAAATGACTGTGTAAGGGCAGCTTTCACCGATCTGCTCCTGACGGATAGCCCCGCACTGCGGCTGACCAGTTCTGATTCGGGCGACACGTTTAACGACAGCGTTGAACCCCCATCACGGGATGCTTCCCGTCTACCCCTGTGCCATTGAAGAAACAGGCTCTGGGGTTTGGTCGCGAACTCGTCGTTGGTCTCGGTTTTGCTGTTGAAGTAGGCATCCGGCAATATCCATGCAGCTTCCAGCCAGTCTCCCCCTGAGAAGCGATGCCGGGCGGCCAGGTAAATGTCTGACAGGGATTTGTCGTGAAAGACGTCACCGTGAATGCGCAGATCGGTGTTGTTCAGTGTATGGCGGAATCCAACCAGCTGACGATCAAACGCCCCGTCAAGATCCTCGCTGCGTTGTATGTCCAGCAGGAATCCCTGATGCTCATTGTCAAACGCAAAGTCCCGGTAAAAGCGAAAATCCATGAACAACCGCTTGCTTCTTGCGCTGCCGGCCGTTCCCCGGATTCCCTGTTGTGTGGGGCCGGGAGGGTGTTGGTGGCGAAAGCTCAGCTCATTCAGGAACCGTTCGGAATTGTAAATTTCAGCCCGCCCCTCTACGACAGCCTCCTGCTGCCAGGGTTGTGGCAGATGGAAGTCAGCGGCCTGTATAGTTGGTGCCGGGAAAAGGGGTGCGATTACCGCGATAAGGAATGCGGGTATTCCTGTGGGCAGACCAATTCTTTTCATTCCACAATTCCTTTCACAATCTATGCTTTAACCTATGGCTGACAGATCGGATATTTCACAAGGAAACCCATGCTGCCTTTTCGGCTTATTGACCGCGTAAAATTCATTGTAGAACGTCAACTTGTGAAAGGAGCAGGTTTTCAGCTTCTTGTCGTGGGCATCTTCATTGCGCTGATTTCCATGGTTGGCGGATTGCTGGTCGTTCCCCAGGGCGGCGACTTCGAGGAACCGGGCACAGCAATCTGGTGGGCGTTTCTCCGGCTGACCGACCCGGGTTACCTCGGCGACGACGTTGGCACCTGGCAACGAATTGTCTCAACCCTGCTGACGGTTCTGGGGTATGTGGTGTTCATGGGTACCCTGGTCGCCATCCTGACCCGATGGCTTATTGCCAAAATGGCTGACCTTGAGCGGGGCCTCACGCCGGTGACTCTCAAAAACCATGTGGTGGTGTTGGGCTGGACCAGCCAGACTCTGCCATTGCTCTCCGAGTTGCTCGGGTCCAGCGGCCGGATGCGACGGTTTCTGGAAAAGCATGATGCCCAGAGGCTCAACCTGGTGGTGCTGTCGGAGGACGCCTCCGCGGCCCAGGTTCACGAACTGAGGAGTGAGCCGGGGATCGGGCGCCGAGCCCGCCAGATCATTCTGCGATCTGGCTCGGCCATTCAGCCGGACGCTTTACACAGAGTGGCCTGCCTGGACGCAGCTGCGGTTATCGTCCCGAGTGCAGCCCATGAAGCAGGTAGCCTGGTAACGTCGGATGTGGAAACCGTTAAAGCGCTTCTTTCCATCGCCGCTCAAGCCAGACACCTGCAGGCTCCTTTGCCGTTCGTGGTGGCTGAAATTCAAGATGTTCGCAAACTCCCGGTGGTTGAAAGAGCCTATCCCGGGGCGGTCGAGGTCGTGGCTGGCGATGCCACTATCAGTCGGCTGATGGTTCAGAACATTCTTCATCCCGGGCTGTCGGAAGTATTCAACGAATTGCTCACCGCCGGTGAGGGAAACGAAATCTATATCCGGGGCGGAGAATCGCTGGGCGGTATGACGCTTGGCGCACTGGCCGCCGCTCGGCCGGACGTTATCGTGCTGGGCCTGTTGAAGCATCGCGATGCAGGCTGGGACGTCCAGTTGCTGGCGCCTTCAGACTCGCGAATTGATCCTGCGGATCGGGTGGTCATCATGGCTCGGGACTACTCCGAGACGGAGCCGGACCCCAAAAAGGCACCCTTGCCGGAATTGGAGAGAGGGCAAGCGGTGCGCGTCGACCGGCCTGCCGACCAGGTGAACCACCGGGTTCTGGTGTTGGGCTGGAACCGGCGGGTACCCAGCCTGATCGCGGAATTCCTGAGCTACGGACACCGTCATTTTGAAGTAGACCTGGTCTCAGTGGTTCCGAGAACCGAGCGGGAACAGGCCATTGCCCAGTACGTGGAGAATGCCGAGCGCCTGACCTGTCGGCATATCGAGGCGGATTACATGGTGGAAGGTGAGCTGCGCCGGATTGTGCCGGCGGGCTATGACACCGTGATCCTGCTGAGCAGCGACCGACTGGCGTCTGGAGAAGAAGCCGATGCCCGGGCCATGGTGGGTTATCTTTTGCTGGAAGACATCCTGGCCGAGGCTACAGCGCGGCCCCAACTGATTATGGAACTGAGCGACCCGGATAACCGGCACCTGTTGTACGGCCAACAGAGTGAAATACTGATCAGTCCCATGATCCTCAGTCATGTACTGGCCCAGGTGGCCCTCAGGCGGGAGCTCCGGGTGGTACTGGATGAGTTGTTCACCGTCGGCGGTGCCGAGATCCAGTTCCGGGACCCCGCGGATTACCCATTGCCCGCCAGTGCGACCTTCCAGGTTCTGGAAAAGGCCGTGGCGGCCGAAGGTGAGCTGGCCCTGGGCGTTTTTCGTTGTAAGGCGGATGAGCGCGGACGCCACCTGCAGCTGAATCCGCCCCGGAAAGACTATCTGGAGTTGCAGCCGGGTGACCGGCTGGTGGTGCTATGCCTGACCTGACTCACCATCAGTCGATGCTATCGAGCAGGGCCGCCATGATGTCGTCCATGACCACGAACCCTTTAAGATCATTGTCGGCCAACACCAGAAGACGCTTTACCCGGTACTTGCTCATCAGGCTGGCGGCATGCCGGACGTTCAGGTTTTCGCCAACGCTGATTACGGGCTTGGCGCAGGCGTCATAAACGTTCAGAAGGTCGATGTCGCCATCTTCGGCGATGACGGTTTTCAACACATTGGTATAGGTGATCAAACCCCAGGCATCGTGCTCGCTTGTCTTTTCCACCACCAACGACTTTAAAGAGTGCTGCTTCATCTGTGATAGCGCCTCACGGATGCTGGCAAACGGAGAGATGGTAATTACGTCACGCACCATCACATCTTTGACCAGTTTCATGGCTGTTCTCCGGTTACAGTGAATCTTTCAGATGTTGTTCGAATTTCGCGACCTGTGACATATCGATCCCTCCGAGGTGTTCCAGGGGAAGCGTGAATACAAGTCCTTTTGAATCGTTATGGTCTGGCATGAGAATCGTCTGGATGGCTTTCAGAATCTCGAGTGACAGCCCCTTTTCCAGAACCATCAGCAAAACGCTCTGGCTACCGTCGTAGGTCAGCCCGAAGAACGTTTTTTTTGCGGTATTACTGATGCCGCGACCGGAAAGCACGGTAATGCCTCCGGCGCCAAGATCTCTTGCGGCATCAACGCAGTCCTGCTCCTGATCCTCGGGAACGATTGCAACCAGTACCGAAAATTTCATGAGTCTGTTTTCCTCTGCTTTGCAAGCATTTCAACAATGATGGCGTAGCTCATCACCGTCACAATCGGAAAGATGGAGGCGAAGGCAATCAGGCCGAAACCGTCGATCAGCACGTTACGGCCGTCAATGCTGCTGGCCAGGCCAATACCCAGGGCCGTTACCAACGGCACGGTAACTTCTGAAGTGGTTACGCCGCCAAGGTCGTACGCCAGGGGTATGATGTACCTGGGGGCCAGCGCGGTCAGCATAATCACCAGAATATAGCCGCCAATGATGTAATGGTGAATTGAATCGCCACTGATAATCCGGTGAACGCCAAGGGTTATCCCCACAGCGACTCCCACTGCCACTATGATCCTGATGGCGTTGCCGTTGATGGTGCCGGCGGCCGCCTGTTCCGCCTGATGCCCGATCGCGATCAGCGCAGGTTCCGCCATGGTGGTGGCAAAGCCGATCATGAAGGCAAACAGGTAGACAAATACGAATCCCTCCATGCTCATCAACTGCCGGGCCATACTGGTGCCAATCGGGAACAGGCCGAGTTTCAGGCCGACTACAAAGGCATAAAGTCCCAGGACAACCAATGCAAACCCGAAAAGGATTTGGCGGGGGTTGGTCAATCCGCGTCGCAGAATCAGGTATTGGAAGAAGAGTATGGTGATAATAATGGGGAGCACGTCCCGGATCATTTCGGCCAGATCAAGAAACATGCCCAATACAAACGAGGATTGATTGGCTGTTTCACTCGGGGGCAGGGTCGTTACCAATACAGGATCTGCCGCTCCACCGGAATACACGAAAATCCCGTACAGCTGAACGGTGATCATGGGGACCATCACGGCGAGAGCAACCAGTCCGAAGCCATCCAGCAAAGGATTCCGGCCCCGAATGGAAGCCGCCAGACCTATGCCGAGCGCCGCAATCAGGGGCACCGTGACAATGTTGGTGGTTACGCCGCCAGAATCGTAAGCGAGGCCGACGATCTCCGGCGGGGCGAACCAGGTGATGATCACCACCAGGATATAGCCGATGATCATGAACCAGTGCAGCGGGTAACCGAAGATGGTTCTGAACACGCCGAGGGCGACCACCAGCCCGACAGAGACGGCCACCAGGATTCTGAGCGTCAGGGCCTTGATTTTGCCCTCGCTGATTTCCTCGGCTTGCTGGGCAACCGCAATCAGCGCGGGCTCCGCGACCACCGCCGAAAAGCCCATGGCGAAGCCGAACGAAAGCAGTACGGGCACAGATCCTCGACGGGCAAACTGATTGGAGAGACTCTTGCCGACCGGAAAAATGCTGAGTTCGAGACCCTGCAGAAAAAGGGCAACGCCCACAGCCACGATCAGCAACCCGACGGCCATCGCCAAGGTGTTCTCCGGCATTTGCTGGAGAATGACGAGCTGAAAGAAGACCACGACAGCGACGATCGGAAGCAGATTCTTCAGGGCGTGCAGAAGGGAATGACTGAAAGCTCGCAGGTAGAACACTATTCACGCCTTATGGATTCTGGTGGGAAGCGATCCTTGCTCACAGTAACAATAGCTACGATTCCCGCGTTGATCCAACTCAAATGCCGGCCTCCTTTGGTATTCATCAAAAAAATGCTGAAAATAGATCATATAAATTTCAATTATAAATTTGAAACCACTAAAGTAACCGTCAACGTCAGCGCTTCGCTCAAAAAGTGAGCAGGTTGTTGGCTTCGGAAGTTGCTGTACGCTTCTCCGCATCGACTTAGAAAACCAACGTAGAAAGGATTGAGACCATGCCCTACGCACAAGACGTTGACCAGATTGCTTCCCTGTTGAAGCAGCACCCGACCTGGAACGCCATCAACCCGAAGCACGCCGCTCGCATGCGCGCCCAGAACAAGTTCAAAACTGGTCTGGATATCGCCAAGTACACCGCCAAGATCATGCGCGAAGACATGGCGAACTACGACAAGGACACTTCCCAGTACACCCAGTCCCTGGGCTGCTGGCACGGTTTCATTGGTCAGCAGAAAATGCTGTCCATCAAGAAGCACTTCGGTACCACCAAGCGTCGTTACCTGTACCTGTCTGGCTGGATGGTTGCTGCCCTGCGTTCCGAGTTCGGCCCTCTGCCTGACCAGTCCATGCACGAGAAGACTGCTGTATCCGGCCTGATCGAAGAGCTGTACACCTTCCTGCGTCAGGCGGATGCCTGGGAACTGAACCACCTTTTCCGTGCCCTGGAAGAAGCCGAGAAAGCCGGCGACAACGCCAAGGCTGAAGAACTGATCAAGCAGATCGACAACCACGAAACCCACGTTGTGCCGATCATTGCTGACATCGACGCTGGTTTCGGTAACGCCGAAGCGACCTACCTGCTGGCCAAGCAGATGATCGAAGCCGGTGCCTGCTGCATCCAGATCGAGAACCAGGTGTCTGACGAGAAGCAGTGTGGTCACCAGGACGGCAAGGTTACCGTTCCTCACGCCGACTTCCTGTCCAAGATCAACGCCGTTCGTCTGGCGTTCCTGGAGCTGGGTGTGGACGACGGTGTTATCGTTGCCCGTACCGACTCCCTGGGCGCTGGCCTGACCCAGAAGATCGCCGTGACCAACGAGCCGGGCGATCTGGGCGACCAGTACAACAGCTTCATTGATGGCGAAGTGATCGAGAAGGCTGAAGACATCAACAACGGCGACGTTGTGATCAAGCAGAACGGTCAGCTGGTACGTCCCAAGCGTCTGGCTTCTGGTCTGTTCCAGTTCAAGCCGGGCACTGGCGAAGACCGTGTTGTTCTGGACTGCATCACCAGCCTGCAGAACGGTGCCGACCTGCTGTGGATCGAAACCGAGAAGCCGCACGTTGGTCAGATCGCGGCCATGGTTAACCGCATCAAGGAAGTGGTGCCCGACGCCAAGCTGGTATACAACAACAGCCCGTCCTTCAACTGGACCCTGAACTTCCGTCAGCAGGTATTCGACGCATGGCAGGAAGAGGGCAAGGACGTATCTGCTTACGACCGCGCCAAGCTGATGAGCGAAGAGTACGACAACACCGAGCTGGGTCAGCTGGCTGACGAGTGGTGCCGTAACTTCCAGCGCGACGGTTCACGCGAAGCAGGTATCTTCCATCACCTGATCACCCTGCCGACGTACCACACTGCGGCCCTGTCTACCGACAACCTGGCCAAAGGCTACTTCGGTGACGAAGGTATGCTGGCCTACGTTGCCGGTGTACAGCGCAAGGAAATCCGTCAGGGTATCGCCACTGTTAAGCACCAGGATATGGCTGGTTCCAACATTGGTGACGACCACAAGGAATTCTTCGCTGGTGAAGCGGCTCTGAAAGCCGGTGGTAAAGACAACACCATGAACCAGTTCGGCTAATCGAGCGTTCAGATGTTGCGGAAGCGGGCGTTTGTGCTCGCTTCAAGCCATGAAACCCCGCCTCGTGCGGGGTTTCGTTTTTTCTGACACTGTGTATTTGATGTATCTGTCTGAAATTGCGGCATAAAAGCTCTGTTTCGTATTTTTCTTTTTCCCTCCCTGTTTCATTGCTGAAACAGTTTTCCCGCTGTGTAACTTGGCTTTTTCCTTGGCAAATTTAAGAAGGTCAATTAAAACAATAGGTTGATGTCGGATTCCTAATTCTGGCACGGGAATCGCTCCATTGTTCTGGCGGGTCTGGACCTTGGCTTACCCGAAGGCTAGCGGGTTGGGTCGGATCCCTTAAAAGCCAATAACTTCAAAGGAAATGACATCATGAATACCAAGAAAACACTGCTAGCAGCTGCCATCGCAATGAGTCTGGGCGTTTCCGGTTTTGCCTATGCGGACCAGGGAGGCGACGGAGATCCGAATACCAACGCGGACAACACCTCCACTGCCAACAATGACCAGTCCGGCAATACAGATTCCGGTAATGACAACTCTTCTGACAGCTCGGACAACAGCACCGACGTGGCTGATTCGTTCAAGATCGCGGACAGTGGAAACGACAACTCCACGGATAGCTCCGATAACTCAACCAATGTTGCGGACAGTGGGAACGACAATTCCGACAGCAGCACCGATGTGGCTGATTCGTTCAAGATTGCCGACAGTGGTAACGACAATTCCACGGATAGCTCCGATAACTCAACCAATGTTGCGGACAGTGGGAACGACAATTCCGACAACTCCACAAATGTGGCTGACAGCGCGAACGACAGTTCGGACAACTCCACGAATGTAGCCGACAGCGCAAATGACAGTTCGGACAACTCCACAAATGTAGCCGACAGCGCGAACGACAGTTCCGATAATTCCACCAACGTCGCGGATAGCGGAAACGACAACTCCGACAATTCCACCAACGTGGCAGACAGCGGGAATACCGCTGTTGCGGATAGCGGAAACGACAACTCCGATAATTCCACCAATGTGGCAGACAGCGGCAATACCGCTGTTGCGGATAGCGGAAATGACAACTCCGACAATTCCACCAACGTGGCAGACAGCGGGAATGACAGTTCCGATAACTCCACCAACGTGGCGGATAGCGGAAACGACAATTCCGACAATTCCACCAATGTAGCGGACAGCGGGAATACCACCGTTTCCGATAGTGGCAACGACAGCTCCGACAACTCAACCAACGTTGCCGACAGCGGGAACACCACTATCTCCGACAGTGGCAACGACAGCTCCGATAACTCATTGGCCCTGGATCTGGATGTGTTCCTGAACAACGCTGATCTGGACGGCAGCGTATCAGGTACTGCAATTACCTATGGCAGCGCCAATGGTGAAAGCTCCTACACCGAGGTTCGCAATCAGAACGAGATCTCTGGTGGCTCTGCGAACTTCACCGGTGTTGGCGCCTTTGCCCAGAATGCAGGCAATGGCAGCGTTACACAGGCGAATGTCAGTGTAATGTCCAACCTGTCCACTGGTGGCACCGAGTAAAGGAATCCGGGCCGCGCCTTAACCGGTGCGGCCCGGTTATTCCGGGAGAACGGCCATGGGTTATGTCATCAGATGGAAACTGAGGGCTGCCTTGCTGGCGTTATTGTTCACCGCAGCGGGATTTGTTTCGGCCGAGGAGTGGATGGATGCCAAGTCTCTGTCGGAAGATCAGCTGGCTGATTCAAGTGGTCGCCAGGGACTCCCGATGCAATGGCAGATCAACAATAACCAGCAGAATGCGAATGTCTCCGATAACCTGCTGTCCGGAACCGTTGTCACAGGCGATAACAGCATTTCCGACAACGCATTCGGCAACATGAGCGGAGTTGCCACGGTTATCCAGAACACGGGCAACCAGGTGGTCATTCAGGACAGTACCCAGATCAATATACTGATCAATCACTGAGGGAGGTGGGCCATGAACGGGAAGGTTCTTGTCGCTGTTTGCGCGAGTGCCGGGCTGTTATGGTCCACCGCATTCGCCGGTTCGGTCATGGTGCCGGGTATTGGCGGAGATTTTCGTCTCTCGGTGAACAGTTTCGAAAGCCGTCGCTTCGACAGTGTCCTGCGTCAGCAGTACGACTTCAGTTGCGGCTCCGCAGCGGTAGCCTCGTTATTGTCCTTTCATTACAAAGATGAGGTCACCGAGCACGATGTTTTCATTGAAATGCTGGCGTTGGCAGACGAAGAGAAGGTGCGCCGGCATGGCTTCTCCATGCTGGATATGAAGCGCTACCTTGAGGCCAGAGGATACCAGGCCGACGGATTCCGTATGCCATTGGACCGTCTCAGGGAGCAGGTTCGCCTGCCGATGATTGTGCTGCTGAGCATTGAGGGCTTCCGTCATTTCGTGTTGATCAAGGGCATCAGTGAGAACGAGGTGTTGATAGGCGATCCCGCCCGGGGGCTGAAGATCTATTCTTACTCAGAATTCAGCGAGTACTGGGATGGCACTGCCTTTGTTATCCGCAGCCATCTTGATCGGGGGCGCGATCACTTTCTTGACGACGGGCGTTGGCCTCAGGTGGCCCGGGCGCCTTTGCAGAAGGGCCTGGGGGGACCATCCCTCGGGCACACTCTGCCTTACTGGCCCTCGACGAGGGAATGGTGATGGTCATGAAGGGCAGGATGCCTGCTGTCGCAATGCTGATTGTCACCTGCGCGACCCTGTCGCTGGCTGCCAGGGCTGAACTGAATCCCGGGGTTGACCCCATCAGTGACCGGGAGCTTTCGGAGTACCGTGGCGGCTTCCTGATGGATAACCTGGAGATCAGTATTGGCCTGGAACAGGTCGTTGGCATTAACGGCGATACCCTGGTGATCAATCGATTGACCATTCCCAACCTTAACCAGCCCGTCAATGACCGTTTGCTGGACCACCAGATGGAAACCGTGCTCGAGGTTATCAGTGCTAATCGGCACGGCGGCGCGCGGGTCGCGAGCAATATGGCAGGTCCCAACGGCTGGATGACGGTGGTTCAGAATAGCCTTGATAGCACCGTGATACAGAATATGCATCAGCTGAATATCGAGCTGAATAATCTGGGTGCCGGGCATCAGTTCCCGGCCCGATTCAGTGATCAATTGATCCAGTTGCTTGGCCGCTGAAGATCCCTGTTACCTTCCTAGAGACTGATCGGAAGTTTGAGGGTAATCTCGCTGTTGGGCGCGTTTTCAGTCACGCCAATGCTCACCGTCAGACTCAGGGATGTGGCCTGTGACAGGCGCTGGGACAAACCGAACGACAGTGACCCGATCTGAATACGGTCGAAGTTGGATTCAAAAAGATCAATGTTCCTCTCGAATGTGGTTTTCCGGATGACGGAGTGATCATAGCCCAGGCTGAACGACGTGCGTTCGTTAAAGGCGAATCCCATCCCGAAGCCAAAACGCACGATGTCGCCGGGATCCACCGTGCCTCCGTTTTCGAAGCCTTGCTCTTCTTTGAGGGTCCAGACATAACTCAGGTTACCGAACAGTACGGCCGGGTCGGTCGGGTAGATGAACGAGAGTCCGGGTTCGAAAGCCCAGAAACCCGACCCGGTGGGCCGACTTTCCAGCTCGATGCCGATCGGGTTGCCCTGATTATCCTCAATGACCCTCTGGTCAACGTCGTAGGGGCCCTCGCCGGTTGGCGCTCTTACCCGCAATGCCCCGATCACGTAAGGCCAGCCTCCCAGGCCATCGGTTAACTGATAGCGAGCTGAAAGCTCAACATCACCGAGACCCTCTCCAGAGGATTCACGCAGTGTATCCACCGGTGTGCCCTGGAAAACATCACGCTCTCTCAGATCCTCATTGATGCTCAGGTAGGGCACGCGGACCGCCGCTTCAAACTTGCTGGTAAAGCCGTACTTGAGTGACATGGCACCGACGAAAATATCGCGCTGGATCTCGGAAATGTTGATCAGTCCGATCAGCAACGCTGGTATCACGGTGTAGCCTTCTATCGCCACTGCGGTTGAGTTGCTGTGGGCATGGGAAAACGACGGTTCGATCGTAAACCGGCCGGGTCGGGTCACAATACCGCGGTCCGCAGTGATCGAGGCGACGTCGGTTGCCGGATCGTGGCCGTCTTCTGGTGCTGTCCGGATTTCCGTGGTGGTTGGTACCGGCGTGGAGTCCCTGTCGGCCTGGGCGGCGTTGCCAGCAACCGGATGAGCCAGGGAAATCAAAGGGATGATCCAGAATGGCGTTTTATTCATGGGGAATCTCCTTCAGTTGTTCTTCGGCGACCGGGCTGAGGTGCCATGTGGAAGCCGGTGTTTTTCCATGAGCCTGTAGAGCGAAACCCGGGAAATTCTCAGCAGCCTTGCGGCGGCGGAGACGTTGTTGTGGGCAAGGGCAAGGCTGACTGAGATGGCCTGGCGATCCGCCCGGGAACGGAAAGCGTCGAGAGACAGCTCGGTGTTCCGCTCCGGACGATCAGAGGGCGCCACTGCAAACCCCATATCCTCTGCTTCGATCAGACGTCCCTCGCCCAAAAGCAGGGCCTGGCGTAACCGGTTCTGCAACTCCCTCAGGTTGCCTGGCCAGGGGTGCTCGGCAAGACAGATAACCGTGTTGTCGCTGAGTTGGCGGGCTCTGTTGATCGACGGCGTGGTCGAGAGTATCCGGTTGGCCAGTATGGGAATGTCTTCCTTCCGGTCCCTGAGTGGAGGCAAAAGCACCCGCAGGCTTCCAAGCCGGTAGAACACATCACTCCGGAAGGCGCCGGTCTGTACCAGGTCTTCCAGGGGGAGGGTGCTCGTGGCGATGAGTCTGACGTCAACGCTGATGGCGTGATTGGCACCCAGGCGCTCAATCACGCCCTCCTGGAGGAAACGCAGAATGGCGGATTGCTGTTCCAGGCACAGTTCGTCAACACCGATCAGCAAAAGGGTTCCTCCGTTGGCCGCTTCAATTCTGCCTTTATGGGTATTCAGTGCATGTGTGAAAGCGCCTTTCTCATGGCCAAAGAGCTCATTCTGTGTGAGGGAGCGGGGCAGGGCTGCACAGTTCACGACGACCAGGGGTTTGTTTTTTCGGGTAGATTGGTGGTGAATGTATCTGGCGGCTGCCTCTTTACCGGTGCCATTCTCGCCATAGACGATGACCGGCTCATCGGTGCGGGCGAATTTCTGCAACAGGGTCCGGACCTGCTGAATAGCCCGCGATTCGCCTTCCAGGGCAAAGTTATGGTAACACCCCGGGTTTTTGGGGGATGTTCGGGATTGCAGTTCAGACATGCCCCAGAGGTGGCCCAGAATGGCGTTCAACCGGTCCATGTCGAGGGGGAGTGTGTGATAATCCCTGCAGTAGCGATTGACCAGATCACAAATGTCCGGGTCGTGAATCTGGTGGGGCTCAAGCGTGGCGACCCAGTGCTGTACAGGCATTGCATTGAGCCAGTCGGGTACGTGCACCAATTGATCATCGGGCAGGGCGCCAAGATCGAAAACGCCAACTCGCCCCTCGGGACTTCCGCCGGTCTTCGATTCGTTGTAGGGCCGGCCGGAGATTGCAGCATGCACAATCTGCCAGTCCCTGAGCAAAGGCTCGCTGGCAGCGAAACTCGGGTACACCGCTGACAACCAAACGAGCGGTCGTTTTTCCTTCATGGCGACTCTCCCGGAGAATGTGCCCGGAAAACGAACTGCTGGACGTTCAGTAAATGCTGGTAATACCGGAACTGCTCGATCCGATCACTGCCCTGTGACCGCAAACGGCTTGGGGGAAACAGGTAAAAAAACTCCTGCTGGCGCACATTCAGGTTGTGTGCCAGTTTATACACTCGTCGACCTTTCAAAAGGTTAGGGCCGACGGGGTCTGTCATCCTGAGTGTCCTGTAAAGTTTGCCGACACTGCTCGTAAACCAAGGGGCAAGTGCCAAAGGAATGGAGGTACTGTGAGCGCCAGTCAGGCTATTGTTTTTTCCATACTGGGAATGGCCCTGGTGCTGTTCGTCTGGAATCGAATCCGGTTCGATCTGGTCGCCCTGCTGGCGCTTCTCGCCGTCGCCATCGCCGGGATCGTGCCGGCGGATCAACTATTTGATGGCTTTGGCCACCCGGCGGTCGTGACTGTGGCTGCGGTTCTGGTGATCAGTCAGGGGCTGGTCAACGGCGGTGTGGTTGACCGGTTGGCCCGCTTGCTGGGCAGGGTCGGACACCGGCCGACCCTGCAGGTATTGATGTTGACCGCCGTTGTGGCCGTGTGCTCGGGCTTTATCAACAACGTCGGAGCGCTTGCTCTTTTAATGCCGGTTGCTGTCTGGATGTCCCGGGAAGCGGCGCGTTCGCCCTCCCTGCTTCTGATGCCCCTGGCGTTTGGTTCCCTGTTGGGAGGAACCATAACGCTCATCGGTACGCCCCCGAACATCATCATCGCCAGTTACCGGGAAGCCGGTTCCTTCGGCATGTTCGATTTTGCACCGGTGGGCCTTGCAATTACTCTGGTAGGCATCGCCTTTATCTCGCTGCTCGGATGGCGTCTGACCCCGAGGCGAGGCAAGCCCGATGATGGCGGCAAGTTGTTCAGTGTCGGGGATTATGTCACCGAGCTTCGGGTTCCGGACGACTCCTCGCACGTTGGCGCAACCCTTCATGGCCTGCTGACAAGCGCCGACGCGGAACAGGATGTGGTGGTGCTTGCCCTGATCAGGAACGACAAGCGGTCGTTGGCACCATCGACATTTTCGGTTCTCCGGGGCGGGGATCTCCTGCTGGTGGAGGCGGATACCGACGCGTTGCAAGAATTCCTGGACAGCACGGGTCTGGAGTTGGCGAACGTTGACGCTGCGCCAAAGGACGAACCGGAAAGCGATAACGATGTGGAAGAGGCGGATGCCCGGTCAGAGAAATCGCTGTCCGAAGGTGACGTGCGGTTGATTGAAGCCGTGATTACGC
The DNA here is from genome assembly GCF_041687235.1 of Marinobacter sp. Classification (GTDB taxonomy): domain Bacteria; phylum Pseudomonadota; class Gammaproteobacteria; order Pseudomonadales; family Oleiphilaceae; genus Marinobacter. Next base: position 67,503 of record NZ_JAWLCH010000008.1, read on the forward strand.
CGGATTCAGGTCTAATCGGAAAAACCGCCAATCGGCTCAATCTCCGCGAACAGAACGGTCTCAATATTGTTGCCGTTGCCCGCCAGGGGCAACGGCTGAAACGCCGCCTTGGCGACATTCGCTTCCAGACCGGTGACATCCTCCTGGTCCAGGGGCAGGAGGACGGGCTGGGTGCCACGCTACAGAGCCTGGGTTGTCTTCCGCTGGCGGAGCGAGGGCTCCGGTTCGGGCGGGAACGAAACGGGCTGTTGGCGGGTGGTCTGTTCGTGGCTGCCATCACTCTGATCGTTCTGGGCTGGCTGTCGCCGCCGGTCGCTCTGGTTTCCTGCGCAGTCGCCATGGTTCTTGGCGGTGTTCTCAGCAACCAGGAAGCCTACAGGGCCATCGATTGGCCCATCATCGTTCTGCTGGCGGCCATGATTCCGGTGGGGCAGGCTCTCGAAACCACCGGTGGTGCAGAGCTGATGGCTTCCTGGATGCTGATGCTCGGCTCCGGCGGTGATTCCTGGATGGTCATTACGATGGTTCTGATGGGCACGATGTTACTGTCGAATGTGGTAAACAACGCAGCGGCAGCCATACTTGTGGCGCCCATTGCCCTGAGCCTTTCAGGTCAGTTGGACATAGCCTCCGACGCCATGCTGATGGCAGTGGCGGTAGGTGCGTCCTGTGCCTTCCTGACGCCCGTGGGTCACCAGTCCAATGCACTGGTTATGGAGCCCGGTGGCTACCGGTTCGGTGATTACTGGAGACTCGGTTTGCCACTGTCTGTGCTGGTAACGCTGGTGGCCGTCCCTGTCATTCTGATGGTCTGGGCATGAGTCCGTTTAACCCGGTTCTGAACTCTCTGGTATGCTGATGTACCGGTATGACGATGAGTGGTTGACGAGATGACAGCGATTGAGCACATCGATCAGGCAAAGGAGGAACTGCTGGATCAGCTTGAATGGACGCGGAAGCGTACCGAAACTCTTGTCTGTTCTCTTCCGGAGTCGGCGCTGGACGTTCCCTATCATCCGGGCGTTAATCCACCCTTGTGGGAGATGGGCCACGCTGCCTTTTTCTACGAGGTGTTCGTGTTCAACCTGCTGGATGGCACGCCCAGCCATGATCCTTCCATGGACGATCTCTGGGACTCGTTCCATATCGAGCACCGGGATCGCTGGAACCGGGAGCTGTTTCCCGGGCGACAGAAAACCCTCGAGTACTTCAAGCTTATCTATGATCGCGTTGCTGAACGGATCGAAAAAGAGCCTTTGACCGACCAGGCCCGTTACCTGTACCGCTACGCGATCTACCACCAGAACATGCACATCGAGTCGATGATCTGGTGCCGCCAGACTGTCGGCTACCCGGCACCGACGGGCACCGATCTTTACCGGCCGGCACCGGGCGATCCACATGGGGGAGACGCGGTAGTTCCGGCAGGGGAGTGGCTGATCGGAATGCCGGGTGAGTCAGAACGTTATGCCCGTGAAGACTTTGGCTTTGATAATGAAAAGCCACGGTTTACCGTGAAGCTGGAGTCGTTCGCCATTTCGAAATGCCTGGTCAGCAATCGCCAGTTCATGGAGTTCGTCGAAGACGGTGGCTACCGACGACCCGAGCTCTGGTCTTTTGGTGGGCAGAAGTGGCTGCAGACCGAAACCGATGTGGCCCTGGTTCATGGCAGTGACGAGCCCATGTTTCGGGCGCCCCGTCATCCGTTGTACTGGCGCTGGCACGATGACCAGTGGCAGGAGCGTCTGTTTGATCGCTGGCAGCCCCTGAACCCGGATGCACCAGTCACCCATGTGACTTTCTGGGAGGCGGAGGCCTGGTGCCGCTGGGCAGGGCGTCGTCTGCCGACGGAGTATGAATGGGAAGTGGCAGCCCTTGGCAATCGACCGGGCGAGCCATTCCGGCACTTTCCCTGGGGCAACTCGACACCGGATGAGCGTCTGGCTGATCTGAACGGGCGCGCCATGGCCCAGAATCCGGTATTTGATTTTCCCGATGGTGACAGCCCCTTTGGCTGCCGCCAGATGACCGGCACGGTCTGGGAGTGGACCTGCGATCAGTTCCTGCCTTACGACGGTTTCAAGGTGGATATGTACCCGTTCATGTCGACCCTTCAGTTCGGTGATCACAAGGTCACCAAGGGTGGCGGTTGTGCAACATCATCCTGCCTGATCCGGGGTACCTATCGGCAGGCCTATTTGCCCCTTCGCAATGATGTGTATACGGGGTTCCGGACGTGTGCACTGGAAGAGGACTAGCCTGTTCGCTGCGGCTGCAGGCCAGACTAGTCGGATTTCCCGCTAATCAGGGATGGCCTGGCCGGCTTTTTGTCCAGTAGGTGGCTGGCCAGGGCAACACCGGTTTCGCTCATGGTCAGGTAGGTATCATCGGCACCGGCTTCGCAGATTTGCTTTGCTTCATCGGCATACAACGTGTGCGCCACAATATAGCCCTTGAACCCCAGCTTTCTGAGCATTCGTGCGGCAATCAATTTGCCCTCGATATCGCTCATCGCCAGAATGACTGCCTCCACGGAAGGCATGTGCAGCCCCTCCCAGAAAGTCGTGTCCTCGGCATCAGCGAAAACCGCATTCCGACCCTCTTTCTGGTGTTTCTCAACTTTTGCGGGATCTGAGTCCAGCCCCATCAGATGCTGGTCGGAGTCTTTCAGCCAGTCGTAAGCGGCGGTTCCGGTGCGGCCCATGCCCATGACCAGAATGCGCGTGTTACCCAGCGAGATCGGTTGCTCGTCGGGATGGCGTTTGTGACTTTCAAATCTTCCCAGTCGATGGCCTATGCGCTCGAAGAGTGGGTGTGCAAACCGGTTCAATGGCGCGGATATAACGAATGACAGAGACACAGTAATTGCCAGAGGCACGAGCCATTCAGGCAAGGCCACGCTGGCAACAATCAACCCGAACTCGCTGTAGTTGGTCAATGACAGGGCCGAGAGGAAGCTGCTTCGCGAACGCAGCCGGAATAGAATAAGCAGGAAGAAGAACAGGATGCCTTTCAGGGGCAGTACCAGTGCTGCGATTACAGCAAACATGATCGCTTCCTGGTCCGGCAGACCTCCGATTCCGATTTGCAGGAAAAATCCCACAAGGAATACTTCCTTCACGCTCCAGAGGGATTTGGCGAGTTCCTGGGAGCGGGGATGGTTTGCCAGCATGGCACCAAAAACCAGTGCGCCCAACTCCGAGCTGAGGCCAACAGCCTCAAAGCCAAGACCGCCGACAACGAGCGCTAGCAGCAGCCCGAGCAGCACCAGCAGCTCGTCGTGCCCACTGGCGTCCAGCAGTTTGAAAAGGATAGGGCGAAGGAGGGGCAGCCCGAAAACAATCAGTGCCCACTCGGACGGTGTTTTCCCGGCCGCCAGGCTCATGACGACCAACGCGATCAGATCCTGCATGATCAGGATGCCGATGGCGACCCGACCGTGGAACGCCCGCAGTTCCCGCTTGGATTCGAGCACCTTGGCTGCCAGCACGGTGCTTGAGAAGGACAGGGCAATGGCCAGCATGAACGCCGTTGACCATCCGATATCCATCAGCAGGTACAGTCCCGGTGTAAACACGGCACAGGTAATCCCGAAATGCAGCAGACTTCCGCCGATTACCTCCGGGCTGACGATAGAACGCAGCTTCAGCTTCAACCCTACCGTAAACAGCAACAGGAGCACGCCCAGGTGCGCAATGTGCTGGAGAACGTCGGTCTCCTCGATCACAACTCCGGTTGCCTCGGCTATGCCACTGAGCACAAAGCCGGCAGCCAGGTAGCCGACAAGAGGGGGAAGGCCGACAAGCTTGACCAGCAGGCCAAGACCGAAGGCAAAGGTGATCCAGATCGCTTCAGGCATGGGGTATCAATTCAGGCGTCAAAAACACAGTGGTTGCTAGGCTACCTTGTTTTGCTGTGCCCTTGTAGTCGCTGAAGGTGGAATGGGGGAACTTTTGGCGGCGTCGGCCTCATCGAGCCGGCTGGCCGATAAAGTTCCGGAACAATTCTGCGGATTCAGCAGGGGCCTCCACCATCGGCGCGTGGCCAATGCCCTCCATCAGCTCCAGCCTGGCGTCCGGTATGGCTTCTGCGAATACCTCACCGTTCCGGTAGTTGATCACCCGGTCTTCCTTGCCCCAGATGATCAGGACCGGGGCCCGGATCCGGGTGATGGCATCGCGGAAGTCCTGCTCAAACCCGGCATCACGAATGGCTGCAAAAATGACCTCGTTGACTTCCCGATTGGCAATGGCCCGCTCTTCCATTACGCCCATGATCGGCCAGGGTACGAAGGGCTCTTTCTCAAGCGCAAACTCCATGAGTCGTTCGAAGTCACCGCGCTTCTTTGGAATCAGGGGGTTGTCCCCCTCCATCACCAGATCCACCAGTTCGCTCTCGTAATCCAGAATGCCCGCAGGGTCGAACAGTACTGCCGATTTTACTTTGTCGGGATGGTTGGCGGCATACAGGGCGGTAATTGCCCCACCCATGGAGTTGCCCATGATGTGGGCATCGTTAACGGAAAGCGCATCAAGAATCCGCGCGACGTAGCCAGCCTGATCTTCCAGGCGATAGCCGATATCCAGCGGCTTGCTGCTGTCACCATGCCCGGGCAGGTCGATCGCGTAGACATTGAAATCGTCGGTCAAGTGGCCGGCCAGACGGGTCCAGTTGTCCTTGTTGGCCCCGAAGCCATGGATCATCACAATGGTGTCGCCATTAACCCTCTGGTGATTTCTCAGGTAGGCAATGTCCAGATTGCCGACAGCCACTGTATTCGCCTCCAGGCCCGCAGAGGAGCGTTCCAGCCCGATGGCCGTCTCGTAAATGCCCTGGCGTGAGCAGGCGCTCAGAAGCAGCGAGACAGTCAGTACGAGAAGCAGATTCAGGGTTAACGGGCGTTGCATCAGGGGGCTCCTTTCGGTCGGCTTGTCGGCATCCGTTGCGAGGCGTTTACATTACCCCATAAAAAAGCCCGGTCAATGACCGGGCTGCGTTTTCGCGTACTGGTTCAGGCCAGGCGTCAGGACTGCTCGCGGGCAATGGCCCGGAAAGCGATGTCTTTGCGATAGAAAGCACCATCCCACTGGATCCGTGAGGCCAGTTCGTAGGCGCGTTTCTGGGCTTCGGTGACGGTGCTGCCCAGGGCCGTGGCGCAGAGCACACGGCCGCCGTTGGTGACCACCTGGTCACCGTTGAGGCGGGTACCGGCGTGAAACACCTTCTCGCCCTCGGTCTCGGTTTCCGGCAGACCGGAAATCACATCGCCCTTGTTGTAGCTGCCGGGGTAACCACCAGCGGCCAGGACGATACCCACGGAAGCACGGTCGTCCCAGTCGGAGGGGCACTGCTCGAGCTTGCCATCAATGGCCGCGTCACACAGTTCCACCAGGTCCGACTTCATCCGCAGCATGATCGGTTGGGTTTCCGGGTCACCGAAGCGGCAGTTGAATTCGATCACCTTCGGGGCACCGCTGTTGTCAATCATCAGGCCGGCGTAGAGGAAGCCCTTGTAGGGGTGGCCCTCGGCCGCCATGCCGCGCACAGTAGGGTATATCACTTCGTCCATGATCCGCTGATGCACGTCGGCAGTGACCACCGGAGCCGGCGAGTAGGCGCCCATGCCGCCGGTATTGGGACCGGTGTCGCCATCACCCACCCGTTTATGATCCTGGGAGGTGGCCATGGCCAGCACATGCTCGCCATCCACCATCACAATGAAGCTGGCTTCCTCGCCTTCGAGGAATTCTTCGATGACCACGCGGCTGCCGGCATCACCGAACGCATTCCCCGCCAGCATGTCGCGAATCGCGTCTTCGGCCTCTTCCAGGGTCATGGCCACGATCACCCCTTTGCCGGCGGCCAGGCCGTCGGCCTTGACCACGATCGGAGCGCCCTGCTGGCGAACGTAAGCCAGAGCCTCGTCCACGTCGGTGAAGTTGCCATAGCCGGCTGTCGGGATCTTCTGGCGGGCCAGAAAATCCTTGGTGAAGGCCTTGGAGCCCTCCAGCTGGGCAGCGCCGGCGCTCGGGCCGAAGACCCGCAGGCCACGCTGCTCGAATTTATCCACGATGCCTGCCACCAGCGGCGCCTCGGGTCCGACGATGGTAAGCCCGACATTGTTGGTGGCGGCGAAGTTGGCCAGGCCGTCCAGATCCATCACATCGATATCGACATTTTCCAGGCCCGTTTCCTGTGTCGTGCCGGCGTTGCCAGGGGCCACAAATACACGGTCTGCCTTGGGGGACTGTGCGGCTTTCCAGGCCAGGGCATGTTCACGGCCGCCGGAGCCAATAACGAGAATATTCATGTTCGTAATCCCTCAGTGCCGGAAATGACGCATGCCGGTGAAGACCATGGCAATGCCGTGTTCGTTGGCGGCATCGATCACTTCCTGATCGCGCATGGACCCGCCGGGCTGAATAACGGCGGTAATGCCAGCCGCTGCGGCGGCGTCAATGCCGTCCCGGAACGGGAAGAAAGCATCGGAAGCCATCACCGAGCCTTTCACTTCCAGGCCTTCATCGGCGGCCTTGATGCCGGCAATCTTGGCGCTGTAGACCCGGCTCATCTGGCCGGCGCCCACACCGATGGTGCGACCGGCCTTGGCGTAGACAATCGCATTGGATTTAACGTACTTCGCCACTTCCCAGGCAAACAGCAAGTCATTGAGTTCCTGCTCTGAAGGCTGGCGTTCGGTTACCACCTTAACGTCTTCCATGGCCACCATGCCCAGGTCACGGTCCTGCACCAGCAGGCCACCCGTGACCCGCTTGTAGTCCATGGAGCGGGCACGATCACCGTCAAACTCACCGCAGGCCAGCAGGCGCACGTTCTTCTTGGCTGCGACCAGTTCCACGGCCTCTGGTGCGATAGTGGGAGCAATGATCACTTCCACGAATTGACGGTCGATGATGGCCTTGGCGGTCTCCGCGTCCAGCTCCCGGTTGAAGGCAATGATGCCGCCGAAGGCCGACGTGGGATCGGTGGCGAAGGCCAGATCGTAGGCCTGACGGATATCCGCGCCGATGGCGACGCCACAGGGGTTGGCGTGTTTGACGATCACGCAGGCGGGATCAGCGAAGGGCTTCACGCATTCCAGGGCGGCATCGGTGTCGGCGACGTTATTGTAGCTCAGCTCTTTGCCCTGGAGCTGTTTGGCCGTGGCCACGCAGGCTTCCTTCGGGTTGCGCTCGGCGTAGAACGCGGCGCGCTGATGCGGGTTTTCGCCATAACGCATGTCCTGGACCTTCACGTACTGCGCGTTGAAGGTGCGGGGGAAATCAGCGTTGTCGTTGTCCGGCGTGCGGCCGCCCAGGTAGTTGGCAATGGCGCCGTCGTAGCCGGCGGTGTGCTCAAACGCCTTGACCGCCAGATCAAACCGGGTGCTGTAGGTCAGTTGGCTATCGTTGGCATCCAGCTCTTTCAGAACCCGGCTGTAATCGGAGGCGTTCACCACGATGGCGACGTCGTTGTGGTTCTTGGCGGCGGCACGAACCATGGTCGGCCCGCCGATATCAATATTTTCAATGGCGGTCGGCAGGTCGCAGTCCGGGTTCGCCACGGTTTCTTCGAAGGGGTAGAGATTGACCACGACCATATCGATGGGGCTGATGCCATGCTCGGACATTACCGCATCGTCGGTGCCCCGGCGACCAAGAATCCCACCATGGATCTTCGGGTGCAGGGTTTTTACCCGGCCATCCATCATCTCGGGAAAACCGGTGTAGTCAGAGACTTCCGTTACCGGGATGCTGTTTTCTTTCAGGAGCCGGTAGGTGCCACCGGTGGAGAGCAGCTCAACGCCGCGTTCAGTCAGGGCTCGCCCGAAATCGACGATGCCGGTTTTATCACTCACGCTGATCAGGGCGCGACGGACGGAGGTGTTAGCCTGGTTTGCCATGGGTTACTTTCTTCGCTGGAGATGAACGAATAAGGGCCTCGCGAATGGTGTCCGGGAGGCCCTCTTCAAATCAGGGTGTCTGGATTATAGCAGACCGTACTGCTTCAGCTTCTTGCGCAGGGTCCCTCGGTTCAGGCCAAGCATGGTGGAGGCCTTGGTCTGGTTGTTGCGGGTGTATTTCATCACCTGCTCCAGCAGCGGGGCTTCTACTTCCGAAAGTACCAACTGGTAGACCTCGGTCACCGGAGCGCCGTCCAGTTGGGCGAAGTAGTTTTTCAGGGCAACCTCAACGCTGTCGCGCAGGGTGACGGTGTTGCCGCTGCTGTTCACCGTCTGCAACTGATGGATATCATCGTTGGCCGGGGTGCTCAGGTTGTCGTTTGCCAAAGTCTCAGCGCTCATGCTGCGAATACCTCTCCATTTCGTAAGCCTGCAAAATACTGTTGAATCGTGTCTCTCTGCTCCAGTGCATCGTCGATGGCGTTGAAGCGTTTGCGGAACTGTTTACCCGGATCGTGGGACTGCAGGTACCAGCCCACATGTTTTCTGGCAATGCGCACACCCATGGTTTCGCCATAGAAGGCGTGCAGAGCCAGGAGATGCTCGGTCAGGATATCCTCAACCTCATCCAGCTCCGGTGCGGCCATGTGGCTGCCGGTTTCCAGGAAATGCCGGATTTCCCGAAAAATCCAGGGGCTGCCCTGGGCGGCACGGCCTATCAGCAACCCATCGGCCCCGGTGTGGCGAAGCACGTCCCGGGCTTTCTCCGGCGATGTAATATCCCCATTGGCAAACACCGGAATGCGGATGCGGGACTTCACATCGGCGATGGTGTCGTACTCGGCGTTGCCCTCGTATTTATCCGCACGGGTCCGGCCATGGATGGCAACAGCCTGAATCCCGGCGTCCTCCGCCATCCGGGCGATGACCAGTGCATTGCGATTGTCCCGATCCCAGCCGGTGCGCATTTTGAGGGTAACGGGGACATCAACCGCCTGAACCACCGCCTCAAGAATGTCGCGAACCAGGGCTTCATCTTTCATCAGGGCAGAGCCGGCCGCCTTGTTACAGACCTTTTTGGCCGGGCAACCCATATTGATGTCGATGATCTGGGCGCCAAACTCTGCGTTCTGGCGCGCGGCGTCGGCCAGCATCTGCGGATCGCCGCCGGCAATCTGCACCGAGCGGGGCTCCGGCTCACCTTCGTGATTCAGGCGTGTCCGGGATTTGCGCGTATGCCAGAGCTTGCTGTCCGCTATGACCATCTCCGATACCGCCAGACCGGCACCCAGCCTCCGGCACAAAAGCCGGAATGGCCTGTCCGTTACGCCTGCCATGGGCGCAACAATCAATGGATTCGGCAACGTGTACGGCCCGATTTTTGCGGTTGGCAGCATGATCTGAGTCCGTGTCACAGCGGGTTAAGCAAAGGTCGGGTCTGAGCGGTTGTTCAATAAGTAACCGATCCAGCATCCGAAGGGCGGTAATGATACCGCCGGGTGGGCCATGATTGAAGGGGCAGGGCCGTGAAAAAACTGACTATTTTTCACCCTTTCTGGTTGACTTTTGTTCTGTGCGATGACCATCGACAATGGCTGTCGAGTAAACACTCGCTTACCAGATTACGGTGCGTGGGGGCGGAACAGGATATTGTAGTTGACCGCGTCGCGGCCAGGATCCCGGATGTTAATGGCAATTCGTACGGGCGTGTCCGTCGGCATGGAATCCAGCTCCTTGCCTTCTCCGGCAAGGTATTCATCCGGGGTAAACAGACTCTGGGCCACCACATCGCCGTTCAGGTTGGAGAAGGTCAGCGCAATGGCCGGGAACGGTTGCTCGAAATCCGCGCGGTTAATGATCACGGCATCGACGACCAGCTGGGAGCGATTGTCCGGATCGGTCCGCACCACGAGCTTCCGGCTCTGTATGGCTTCGACATTGATTAGTGGCTTGAGATCGCAGCCGGCCAATTCGCAGCCTTTCTCGTAAAACGGGCGCAACTCCGGGATGGCTGACAGGCGGTCGAACTGGAACCAGGTGACCTGGGCAACGAGAACGCCTATCAGGGCGAGCACAATAAGGCTCCATACCATGGTCCGGATACCGCCTCTGCCGGAATCGACGGCAACGGGGTCTCGGCGCAGGTCCCGGAAGGGTGGGTCGGCATGGAAGGTGTCTGCCGGTCTATCCGGCTCATCGAAATCGAAGCCGGATTCGTTCACAAAGTCATCGAAAGGATCGGAATCTTTGGCCGGCCGGGTGCCAGTGGAAGAGGGTGTTTCGGTCTGCTCGAACACCGGTTCTTCTTCGAGGCTGAGCTCATGGTCGGGTTCCGGCCTGGCTTCAGGTTCTGGAGCCGGTTCCTCTGGTTCTTGTTCAGGGGCCGGTTCGGGGTGCTGGGTGTCAGAAGGTTTCCTCTGGGCTGGCTCGTCATCCTGCAAAATGGCTTCTGCCCAGCTTTCATCGACATCCTCGTTGGGGTTGTCGGTATCCGCGTCTTTATAGTCCGCTTCGTCTCGTTCGTCGAAGCTGCGGAAGCTGTCACTGAGTTCGTCGTCGGAGAAGGTCAGCCTGGTGCCGGCATAACGGCCTTCTGCGGCATCTTCTTCAGGGTTGTCGGCAAAGACGAAATCCTCTTCGCTGAGGCCCTGGTCGGAAGTGGCCGAAGGTGTTGCTTCGTCCGCGGGTTTCTCAGATGCGGGAGTTGTTTGTGATTTCTCGCCACCGCCCGGGATGATCTGGTGTTCGATGGCATTGAACACGTTCATGCAGTTCCCGCAACGTACCTTGCCCTTGGCAATGCCAAGCTGTTCATCGGTTACCCGGAAACGGGTCTGGCAATTCGGGCACTGTGTCTGCAGGCTGCTCTGGGTCATGCTTCTTCCTGAAAGCGACTAGGCTACGAGTGTCGGAGTTTAGTCGTAAAGACCGAATTCGTCATCTGTCGTGACGCCGTCCTGTGAGGCGTATCCACTCTTCCCTCTGCTCGGGCTCGTCCATCACGAACCAGGGTTCGTAAGCCGCCATCACCTCCCGGGCCTGACTGGACAGAATGCCGGACAGCACCAGGTCACCGCCGGGCCTGGTCCTCGAGGCAAGGTGGGGTGCGAGGCCGATCAGGGGCTGAGCCAGAATATTGGCGAGCATGACGTCGGCGCAGGTGTCGGGTTCGTCGTCTGGCAGATACAGGTCCAGCTTGCTGTCATCGACGCCATTTCGGCGCGCGTTTTCCCGGCTGGCTTCCAGCGCCTGTGGATCGGTATCGACGCCAATCACATGGTCTGCACCGAGTAACAGGGCGGCCAGGCCAAGAATGCCCGAGCCACAGCCATAATCGATGACCTGTTTGTCCCGAACGTCCTGCCCATCAAGCCATTCCAGGCACAGGGCCGTGGTGGGGTGAGTCCCGGTGCCGAAGGCGAGGCCGGGATCCAGCATCAGATTGGCGGCGCCAGGGTCCGGAGCCTCATGCCAGCTGGGAACGATCCAGAGCCGCTCACCAAATTTCAGGGGCTGGAAATCGTCCATCCAGGCCCGCTCCCAGTCCTTGTCTTCAACCAGCGTCACTTCGATGTCGGGAAGCGCCTGCTGGGTTTGCTGATGCCAGGCATCCCGGATATCGGCGCAGAGCTGTTCGATGTCCCGGCCGGATTCGAATAATCCGGTGACGGTGGTCTGGCTCCAGAGAGGGGTGGTACCCGGGTCGGGCTCGTACAGGGGCTGGTCTGCGGCATCTTCCATGGAAACGGCGTCGGAGCCCATTTCCATGAGCAGATCCTCCAGCTGATCCGCATTGTCCGGATCAGCCGGGATCTGGAGTTGAATCCAGGGCATGATTAATCCCGCATCAGTTTCTCAAGGTAGTGGATGGTGAAGTCTACCTGTTTAAAGCCACCATCGCGTACCAGTTTCCGATGCAGGGGCTGGTTCGTCTTGATCCCCTCGACCACCAGTTCATCCAGCGCGTTCTTCATACGACGCCGGGCAATGTCCCTGTCATCGCCCCAGGTGATCAGTTTTGCCACCAGGGAATCGTAGTACGGCGGGACCGTGTAACCGCTGTAAAGATGCGAATCCACCCTTACGCCGTTGCCGCCCGGTGCATGGAAGTGCTTGACCTTGCCAGGGCTGGGCACGAAGGTCTTGGGGTCTTCGGCGTTAATCCGGCACTCCATGGCGTGGCCCGAAATCCGGATATCATCCTGCGTGTATTGCAGCGGCAATCCACTGGCAATGCGCAGCTGCTCGCGAACAATATCGACACCGGTCACCATCTCGGATACCGGGTGTTCGACCTGGACCCGGGTGTTCATTTCGATGAAATAGAACTCTCCGTCCTGATACAGGAATTCGAAGGTGCCGGCGCCCACATAACCGATTTCCTTGCAGGCATCCGTACACGCCTTGAGGGTGCGCTCCCGGGACTCCGGATTGATGTTCGGGGCAGGAGCTTCCTCTATCACCTTCTGGTTCCGGCGCTGCATGGAGCAGTCACGGTCGCCCAGATGAATGCAGTTGCCGTGCATGTCGGCAAGCACCTGGACTTCCACGTGCCGTGGGGTTTCCAGAAATTTCTCAAGATATACGGTGGGGTCCCCAAAGGCGTTCTTGGCTTCACTCTGGGTAATCTGAACCCCTTTCAACAGAGCCGCCTCGGAATGGACGACCTGCATGCCACGGCCACCGCCGCCGGAAGCGGCCTTGATCATCACCGGATAACCGATTTCCCGGGCAATCCGAAGGGTCCGCTCTTCATCATCATCCAGCGGCCCGTCTGAGCCCGGTACCGTCGGGACGCCGGCCTTGATCATGGCGTTGATCGCCGACACCTTGTTGCCCATCAGGCGAATGGTTTCGGCCTTGGGCCCGATGAACCGGAAACCGCTCTTTTCGACCTGCTCGGCAAAATCGGCGTTCTCGGCGAGGAAGCCATAGCCGGGGTGGATACCCACGGAATCGGTTACCTCGGCGGCGCTGATGATGGTCGGGATGTTCAGGTAGCTGTCGGTCGCGCTGTTGGGGCCGATACAGACAGACTCGTCGGCAAGACGAACGTGCATCAGGTCTCGATCAACCTGGGAATGCACTGCCACGGTCTTGATGCCCAGCTCCTTGCACGCGCGCAGAATCCGGAGGGCAATTTCACCCCGGTTTGCGATCAGAACTTTCTCTAACATGGCCATGAGTAGCTATCACCGCGTTCAGGAAATGACGACCAGGGGCTGGTCAAACTCTACCGGCTGGCCATTCTCGACCAGGATATCCTGGATTGTGCCGCTCTTGTCGGCCTCAATCTGGTTCATCATCTTCATGGCTTCCACGATGCAGATGACATCACCCACGTTGACGGTCTGGCCAACTTCCACAAACGCCTTGGCGGTGGGGGATGGCGAGCGGTAGAAGGTTCCCACCATGGGCGATTTGACGGTATGGCCGGACGGCCCTGCTGGCGCAGAAGGCTCTTCGGCGGCCGGGGTGGACGCTGTCGGGGCCGGAGCTGGAGCTGGATGCTGGGCAGGCGCCGGGTAGTGGCTCACGTACTGGGTGCCGGCTGCCGGCTCGCGGCGGCGGGAAATGCGTACCGAATCGTCGGCTTCATGAATCTCCAGCTCCTCGACATCAGATTCCTCGAGCAGCTCAATCAGTTTCTTGATTTTGCGAATATCCATAGTCTGTCCAGTCCCGTTTTGTCAGGTCTATCGGTGAATGCGTTTGAGGGCCGCCTGGAGTGCGAGGTCGTACCCCTGGCTGCCCAGCCCACAGATAACGCCTTCGGCGATATCCGAGAAATAGGAGTGATGCCGGAACGGTTCCCGTGCATGCACGTTGGAAAGATGCACTTCAATAAAGGGTATTCCCGAAGCCAGCATGGCATCCCGCAGGGCAACGCTGGTGTGGGTGAAAGCCGCCGGATTGATGATGATGAAATCCACGCCTTCTGCCCGGGCCTCGTGAACCCGTTCAATCAGTTCATATTCGGCGTTTGATTGCAGGTGCAGCAGGTGGTGACCCTGTTCTGCCGCCTGTGACCGCAGCCGGTCGTCGATATCCGCCAGTGTCTCGTAACCATAGACCTCAGGCTCCCGGGTGCCGAGCATGTTGAGGTTGGGGCCATGGAGCACGAGAATTGTCGACATGGTTCTGTCTGCCTTGGTTTTTTACAGGATCGCCGAACTTAACGGCATGTTCCCCCAATGGTGCGTGCTTGTTTTGTTCAGATCAACACTTTTTGACAATCTTCCCTGTTGTCCATTGGTCGTAAAAAGACGGCAAATGAATCGAAACGGGATCTTTCCGCTGATGACAATCATTGTCGTGAACGGCGGCCCGAACTTCTATACGACGTTGGTTTCATAAAAGGTAGCAGCCGGGCAGGGCCTGAGCCATGCCCGGCGAAGAATTGTCCGGTGAGTTTTGCGGGGGAGGAAAGGGCCGGGACGGCCCGGGATCAGGAATCGGCCAGGGTCACGCAGTTGCGGCCCTGTTCCTTGGATGTGTAGAGCGCACGGTCTGCCCGCTCACACAAAGCCTGTGACGTTTCATCGTTCCAGGCCGCGATACCGCAACTGAACGTGACGTTGAATTCCCGGTCGCCCGCCGGTTGCTGTAGCTCCGAAAACCGCTCCCGGATTTCGTTCAGAACGTTCCGGGCATCGCTCAGGCGGGTGTTCGGAAGAATAATGGCGAATTCCTCGCCGCCATAGCGGCCAATGTGATCGGTCTTGCGCAGGCGTTGCTTGAGGAACATGGACAGGCTCCGCAATACCCGGTCGCCGATCGGATGGCCAAAAGTGTCATTCACCTTCTTGAAATAGTCGATGTCGATCATGGCAAAGCACAGAGACTGGTCTTTCTGGCGTGCCCGGACAATTTCCTGATCCAGCAGGTGCAGGGTGTGGGTGTGATTGAATAGACCGGTCAAACTGTCGCGGATCATGAGTGCAAGCAGTGACCGTGCCCGCCGCCCACGGTTGTGGATGGTCGCAATCAGGTGTTTCGGGTCGATCGGCTTGGTCAGGAAGTCGTCGCCGCCAAGGCTCATGGCGTGGAGCTGTTTGGTAACGTCTTCTTCCGCAGACAGATAAATGATGGGTACGCTGTGGAAGCGATCCTGCTGGCGGATCACCCGGGCAATTTCCATGCCGGTGCAGCCGGGCATATACATGTCGAGAATGATGATCTCCGGCGAAAATTCCTCCAGGGCATGAATGATTTGCATCGGGTCGGTGATGATATGGGCGGTCATGCCCGCTTTCTTCAGCACCGTTTCCATGTATTTGGCCTGGGCCCGGGAGTCATCCAGTACCAGCACCTTGTAAGGCTCCACGGTATTGCCGTGGGTATAGGTTTCAATCTTTTCAATGAGCTGGCCCGGGTCAACAGCGGGATAGAAGAACTCTTCTCCGCCGCAGCGGGAGGCCTGCAAGCGGGTCTCTATGGAACCGTCCTCGTCGCTCATGAAAATGATGGGAATAGGCGTGTCGTGGCGTTCCTGAAGGCGTTCTATGGTGGTAATGCCGGCATTGGGCGTGCCGCCAAAGTTGACGTCGACCAGAATGGTTTCCGGCTTGTGGAGCGCGCAGGCTTCTGTCAACTCTTCCGCGGTGGCGAAAGCCGAGGCTCGGAAGCCAAAAAACTCCAGCTGTCGGATAAGTCGCCCTGCCATTTCCTGGTTGGCCAGGGCGATGTAGACCGGGGTGCGCCGAAACTGGTGGGGTGCTTCCGAACTGTTAAGGTCAGTCCTGCGCAACGTACTCTGGGACAGGGTTTCGATGGCATCCTGCAGCTTTCTCTCCAGGCTCTCGTCCAGCGCCGCCCCGGATTCCCACTGGTTGATCAGTTCAAGCGTGGCCTGGCCGGCCCTGGCGTGGCTGTCCATCTCGAAACGCTGGGCGTAGCGCACCAGTTTGTCAGCAGCGGCCGCGAACTCGCTGCGATGGGCGGCTGCCTTGTCCCGGTCTTCGTGAATTTTTTGCCAGGTGTCCAGAACAACCCGGGCCTGGGTGGTTACACGGCGTGCGAAATGCTGCCTGAGTTTTTCTTTCTGGCTTTCGTCGTTCATGTTGCTCGGGCCTGTCTCTTTTTCGTTATTGGTCGTCCTTCCCCGGTGCGGACGATTTTTCAACCTTAGTCCTTTTGCAGAGTCTATAGTGTTTAATGTTGTCGGCGTAGGTTGCGCACTGTAAATGTTTGTCAACTCTGCGGTGCAGGTCACAATCACCTGGCCGGCTGGCTCACGGCCAAACCGGAGAAGCTCCCCATGGCAAGGAAGCAAATCCCCATAAACCGGAAGCAGCAGGGCGTGGTTACCCTGCGAACGATGCTTCTGGTGCTTACTGGCAGTTTGCTGGTAACCCTGCTGGTGGCGGTATTCATTACCAGCTACGGGTACTTCCGGGATTATGTCTCGGACCAGCTGGCTGGTCACGCCCGTGATGGGGCCACGGCCATCGGGTTATCCCTGTCCAATGCCATCGACGGTCGAGACCCGGTGGCGTCCGCCTCACTGGTTGATGCAGTGTTCGACAGCGGGCGATACCTGTCGGTCAGCTATCTGAACCATCAGGATGAACAGATTGCCGGACGGGCCATGACGCTCAACGAAGTGGCTGTGCCCGCCTGGTTCCGCACCTTTGCCGACCTTCCCCTGCCGGTTGCCGAAGCGGAGGTGGTCCGTGGCTGGAGTCGTCTGGGGACCGTGCAGGTGATCAGCCATCCCGGTCGCGCCTACGAGGACCTGTGGCGAATCACCATCGGACTGACCGCAAGTACCGCTATCATTGGCGGTATTGGACTGTTTGCGGTCTTTATGCTGCTTCGGCGTACCCTGCGCCCGCTCCACGCCCTGGAAGATCAGGCAAAGGCCCTGGGTCAGAGGGACTTCAGGAAACGGGTGTCCATCAAGTCGACCCGGGAGATCAACCAGGTGACCGACGCCATGAACCAGATGGCGGATGACCTGGGGCAGTTGTTCGAGGGGCAGGCCCGGCTTATCCAGCATCTTCGCAGGGTCAATAACGAGGATGCGGTGACCGGGCTGGCCAGCCGCAGTGCCTTTGATCAGCGGCTGAAAGTGGAAGTGGAATCTGAAGAGAAAGCCGCGCCGGGGGTCCTGATACTGATTCAGTTGGCCGATTTTTCCGGATACAACCAGGCGTATGGACGAAGCGAGGCAGATCGTCTGCTTTTGCGGGTGGCGAGCGTGATTACTGATTTTGTGATGCAGCATGCTGGCGCTTTTGCCGGGCGCCGAACCGGTGCCGAGTTTGCTGTTTTTCTGCCTGGTGTCATGCCTGCCGACGCCGGTGTCTGGTGTCGGCAACTGGTGAATGATCTGGACGGAGTGTATGCCGATCTTGCCTCGCCCATGGATACCGCTGTGCATGCAGGTCTCGCCAAGACCCTTGATGGCCGAGGTGCCCGCGATCTCATGGCTGCTGCGGATGAGGCCCTGCGCGCTGCCCAGAGCAGGAACGAAACAGGCTGTCATCTTGCCGATCCCGAGAAGGATGGCCACCATAACCTGGAAACCTGGCGGGTGATCATCAGTCAGGCCATCCGCAAGCAAACGCTATCGCTCTGGCTGCAGCCGATGGTCAACGAGGGCAGGCTCATGCCTGTCTATCATCAAGTGTTCTCCCGTATTAATTCGGCTGAGGGTGTCCTGAAAGCGGGCACTTTCGTGCCCATGGCCGAGCGGTTCGGGCTGATTTCAGATATTGATCGCCTGCTGGTCCAGCGGGTGCTGGAGCGCCTGAAGGATTGGCCTGATCAGCCGTTGGCCGTATCGCTCGGCAATGCTTCTGTAGCCAGCGAGGGGTTCCGTGCCGATTTGCTGGCACAACTGCAGCAGGCCGGTCCACTGGCCCGTAATCTGTGGGTCGGAATCTCCGAGCAGGCCATCCATCATCACCGTACGGCTGTGGGCCTGTTGGTGAGGGCGATGGGGCGCCTGGGAGTTCCGGTGCTGGTTGATCGCTTTGGTGTTGGGGGCGTGCCGTTCAGCTACCTGAGAAATCTGAGGTTTCAGGCATTGCGTATCGATAACAGCTTTATTCACGACATCGACTCCCACGAAGATAACCGGTTCTATCTTGAATCGGTTGTGGCCATCGCCCACAGTCGGGGCGTGAAGGTGTTCGCCACAGGAGTGGAAACTGCCGCGGAATACTCGGTACTCTGTAAGCTGGGTATCGACGGAGCCATGGGTTACCATCTGGGCCGGCCGTTTGCCGCTGACAATCAACAGACAGGGGATTAAAAGTCATATGCCAGGCAAAATCAGACAGTACTTCAGGGACAAGAAAGACGATGTTCAGGATTATGCCGGCGGCAGTGGTGTGATCGGTAAACTGGTGCTGGCGCTGATCGTGGTGTATTTGCTGGTGGCACTGGTGCTTGGCATGTACTGGAGCAGTGAACCCGATGCTTTCTCGGTACGCGAGCACACCCGCTCGGTTGCCAACGCCATGGAGCGGGAGCCAATCACCGGATTTGCAACCACCGCAACCATGATTCGTGTCGCGGAAACCCTGTTGGACAAGCCGGGTGGTTACATCTCCAACGATATTTTCCCCCCGGGATTGTGGCTGGATAACATGCCCAACTGGGAGTACGGCGTGCTGGTTCAGCTTCGTGACCTGTCTCGTGCCATGCGGAAGGACATCAGCCGTTCCCAGAGTCAGTCAGCGGAAGATCCGGACCTCATCATCGCTGAGCCCCAGTTTCACTTTGACAGCGAAAGCTGGGCGATTCCGTCCACCGAGGCCGAATACCGGCGCGGTATTACGGCGTTGAAGCGATATCTGGACCGGCTATCCAGCCCGGAACAGGCCAGTGCCCAGTTTTTTGCCCGTGCCGACAACCTCAACAACTGGTTGGCGGATCTGGAAACCCGCCTGGGCAGCCTGTCCCGAACCCTGGGGGAGAGCGTGGGCAAAGCCTCGGTGTCTGATGCCGTGGCCAATCTGGACCCTGATAATCCGTTGGATGAAGACGTCAGTGGGGAAGATGTGAAAACACCCTGGACGAAAATTGACGATGTTTTCTACGAGGCCCGTGGCAGTGCCTGGGCGCTGTTGCACATCTTCCGGGCTATCGAGGTGGATTTCCGCAAGGTGCTTCTGGACAAGAACGCCATGGCGAGTGTGAAACAGATTATTATTGAGCTTGAAGGGACCCAGGGTGATATGTGGAGCCCGGTGATTCTCAATGGCAGCGGCTTTGGCGTGCTGGCAAACCACTCGTTGACCATGGCCGCCTACCTTTCCCGGGCCAATGCGGCGATCAGTGATATGCGGGATCTGCTGTCGAGGGGCTGAGGGCCGGCAACGTGATTGCCGAACACAAAAAAACCGGGCGCGATGCCCGGTTTTTTTATGCCATGGAAACTCTGGATCAGCCTTTATAGGCGTTTACGGAATCCATGATGGCTTTTCTGGCGGCGTCGGCGTTATCCCAGCCCTGTACCTTCACCCACTTGCCCGGCTCAAGGGTCTTGTAGTTCTCGAAGAAATGCCTGATCTGGTCGCGCAGCAGCTCGGGCAGGTCGTCGATTTCCTTGACGTCGTGGTAGGTGGTGGTCAGCTTGTCATGGGGAACCGCAACCAGCTTGGCATCGCCACCGGCTTCGTCTTCCATGTTCAGGACACCCACCGGGCGGCAGCGAATCACGGAGCCGGCCTGGATCGGATAGGGGGTAACAACCAGAACATCCAGGGGGTCGCCGTCGTCAGCCAGGGTGTGGGGGATGAAGCCGTAGTTGGCCGGGTAGAACATCGGGGTCGCCATGAAACGGTCTACCAGCAGGGCGCCCATGTCTTTGTCCAGTTCGTACTTCACCGGGGAGCTGTTGGCCGGGATTTCGATGGCAACGTAGATGTCTTCAGGCGGGTTTTTGCCTGCGGGGATGTTGTCGAATTGCATGTGCGATCCTTCCTGGTACGTTAAAGGTACGTTTAACTGCGGTTAAAAAGTGGGCGCAATTATACGGGAGTATCCTGCAGTTCGAAACTAAACCTTGGTCGTTGGTTTTTGACTATGTGGCCGGTCTTGGTAGGTCTTTCATTCTGGTGCAAGCAGCTATCTGGAAGGGCCTTCCGAAAAACGCCCGTGAATACGTCCATGTAGGGCTCGGTCGCGCCATCCTTGGCGCCCCCCAATCTGGCAGGCTGGGTCAGAACCAGAGAGCACGATCGAAGCCAGCGGGCTAGAGCCTGATCTGCTTGGCAATGAGCTCCTTCATGATCTCGGTGGTGCCGCCGCCAATCGAGAGGATCTTGGCATCCCGGTAGAGGCGCTCGACCACAGTTTCCCGCATATACCCCATGCCGCCGAACAACTGAACCGCTTCCCGGGTAACTTTTTCGCAGACATCCACCGAGAAGTTTTTGGCCATGGCCACCTGCTTGATCGGGTTCTTGCCGGCCTGCATCAGGGCCGCGCAGCGGTAAGTATATTCCCGGGCCACGTCGATCTGGGTGGCCATGTCCACCAGTTTGTGGCGGGTTACCTGGAAACCGGCAATGTTGCGGCCAAAGGCCTTCCGCTGCTGGGTGTAGTCAAGAGCCGCCTCGTAGGCGAGTTGGGCGGTCATGTAGGCCATGATGGAAAGGCTCAGGCGCTCGGCCAGGAAGTTGCTCATGATAGCGATGAAGCCGGCGTTTTCCGCGCCGATCAGGCGGTCCGCCGGGACACGGCAATCCTCGAAGAACAGCTCGGCGGTATCGCTGGCCCACCAGCCCATTTTTCGCAGTTTTTTACCCGTGGAGAAACCGGGCATGTCCCGGTCGATGAGTAGCAGGCTGATGCCGCCGTGGCCTTCGCCACCGGTGCGCACGGCAACTGTGTAGTGGTCGGCGCGCATGCCGCTGGTGATGAAGGTCTTGCTGCCGTTGACGATGTAATGGTCGCCGTCCCGGACTGCCCGGGTTTTCAGGTTGGCCACATCGGAACCACCGCCGGGTTCGGTAACGGCGAGGGCGGCAATCTTTTCGCCCCGCAGAACCGGTGGCACGATCTGTTCCCGGATTTCCTTCTTTGCCCATTTGGCGACCGGCGGCAGTCCGATATCCAGGGAACCGAGACCAGCCACCAGACCGCCGGAGGTGGAGCGCATCAGCTCTTCGGAGACAGCCACTTTGAGGAAAATGTCGCCTTCCCCAATGCCGCCCAATGCTTCGGGAAAACCAATGCCCAACAAACCTGCATCCCCGGCCTTCTTGTAGAGATCCCGGGGAAATTCACCCGCTTCTTCCCAGTCGTCGATATGCGGCAGCACCTGGGTTTCGATGAATTTGCGGGCGGTCGCGCGGACCTGCTGGTGGGTTTCGTTGAAGTAATCGGACACGGTGTGAAGCTCCCTCTGATCGGAATCAATGCAGAGCAGTGTCGCCCAAATGTCGCTACCAAGCAAGCGCTTGGTTTACGGTCTGCCAGGCAATAAAAAAGCTGGCCCGAAAGGCCAGCTTCGACAGTCGAGGAGCGACAGGGAGTCGGTTAGGCGCCTTCGCTCGAGATGCTCTTCACGCCGTCTTTGGTTCCCAGCAGCAGAAGATCCGCGCGGCGGCGAGCGAACAGCCCGTTCGTGACCACTCCGACGATGTTGTTGAGTTGCTCTTCCACGTAGATCGGACGCGAAATGTCCATGTTGTGGACATCGATAATGATGTTGCCGTTATCGGTTACAACGCCTTCCCGGTAAACCGGGTCGCCGCCGAGCTTCACGATTTCCCGGCCAACATGGCTGCGGGCCATGGGTATGACTTCCACCGGCAGCGGGAACGCCCCCAGAATGCCGACCATCTTGGAATCGTCGGCGATGCAGATGAACGTTTTGGCTACCGCCGCCACGATCTTTTCCCGGGTCAGTGCGGCACCGCCGCCCTTGATCAGCTCGAGGTGCTCGTTGGTTTCGTCGGCGCCATCCACGTAGAACTCCAGTTCACCTACGCTGTTAAGGTCGTAGACAGGGATGCCGTGGCTTTTCAGGCGCTCCGCTGTGGCTTCGGAGCTTGCCACCGCCCCGTCAAAGTCGTTTTTAAGTTCAGCGAGCATGTCGATAAAGAAGTTGGCGGTGCTCCCGGTGCCAACACCGATCACGCTCTCGCGTTCAAGTCGGGGCGCGATGTGGTCAATGGCGGCCTTGGCGACGGCTTTTTTCAGTTCGTCCTGAGTCATGGGAAGCTCCCTTCGAGATTCTGGCTGGATAATCGCTCATTATAGCGCTTCCGGGCGGTCTGCTTATAGACGGCTACCGTGCAAACTTTCTACACTGTGGGTTTTCCCAGCCGAACATCAACCGAAACCAACCAAAAAGCCGGAACTGCTATGCCGCAACGCTACATCAAGAAGATTCTCGATGCGCGCGTCTATGACGTGGCCATCGAAACACCCCTCACTGAAGCCCGTAGTCTGTCCAAGCGCTTTGGCAACAATATTCTGCTCAAGCGTGAAGACCTTCAGCCGGTGTTCTCCTTCAAGATTCGCGGTGCCTATAACCGGATTGCGCAGTTATCCGAGGAACAGAAGGCCAAAGGTGTGATCTGTGCCTCGGCCGGCAATCATGCCCAGGGTGTTGCACTGGCAGCCAAGAACCTGGGAATCAAGGCGGTGATCGTGATGCCCCAGACCACGCCCGAGATCAAGGTGCGTTCGGTGCGGGATCATGGTGCCAAAGTGGTCCTGAAAGGCGACGCTTTCGACGAAGCCGCAGCCCATGCCCAGGAGCTGATCCAGAAACACGGCTACACCTACATTCCACCCTACGATGATCCCGATGTGATCGCCGGCCAGGGCACGGTGGCCATGGAAATCATGTGGCAGTTCAGCAAACCGATCCACGCGATTTTTATCTGTGTTGGCGGGGGCGGGCTGATTGCCGGCATGGCCGCTTACATCAAGTACCTGCGCCCGGAAATCAAGGTCATCGGCGTTGAGCCCGAGGACTCCAACTGCCTGCAGGCTGCCATGAAGGCGGGCAAGCGTGTGGTACTGGACGAAGTGGGTATCTTCGCCGATGGCGTGGCGGTCAAGCAGATCGGCAAGTACCCCTGGGAGATCTGCAAGGACTACGTGGACGAAGTGATCACCGTGTCCACCGACGAAATCTGCGCTGCCATCAAGGATGTGTTCGAGGACACCCGCTCCATCGCCGAGCCGGCCGGTGCCCTGGGCGTGGCGGGCATCAAGAAATACATCGAGCGTGAGAAGGTTGAGGGTGAAAACCTGATTGCCACCCTCAGCGGTGCCAACATGAATTTCGACCGCCTGCGCTACATATCCGAGCGCACGGAGGTGGGCGAAAAACGTGAAGCAATCCTGGCCGTGACCATTCCGGAGAAACCGGGCGCGTTCAAAACCTTTATCAACGCTCTGCACAAGCGCAGTATCACTGAATTCAACTACCGCTACGCCGATGCCACCAACGCCACGATTTTCGTGGGCATCCAGATTGCGGCGGGTGGCCACGGCCGCGAGGATCTGGTGCAGGAGCTTCGCGAGAGCGGCTATTCAGTGGTCGATCTGACCGACAGCGACCTGGCCAAACAGCACATTCGCCACATGGTGGGGGGGCACGCGCCGACCATCACCAATGAGAAAGTCTTCCAGTTCGAGTTCCCGGAGCGCCCCGGTGCGCTGCTGAAGTTCTTGATGTCCCTGGGTACCCGATGGAACATCTCCATGTTCCATTACCGGAATCATGGCGCGGCCTACAGCCGTGTTTTGCTGGGGGCTCAGGTGGAAGATGACGAGGTTCAGGATTTCGAGAAAATGCTGGATAAGGTTGGCTTCCGCTATGAAAACATGACGGACAATGAGGCTTATCAGCTGTTTCTTGGGCAGGGTAACTCCCGGTCCTCCTAGCTCGTGAATTCAGTGCGGGAACCGGTTGGGGACACCCTTTCTGAAACACGCTCATGGCGGCACATCCATGTGTTGCTTGGGCTCCGCCCCTCAGCGCTTATTGCTCCTGCGTTGCGCTGAGGGTCCTGGGCAGGCCGTCCATGGCCTGCCCGTGAAGCACTGGCGCGCTCCACCCCTGGCTCCGCACAGTTTCAGAAAGGGTGTCCCCAACCGTTTCGTAAGCTGCGAGAAAGCTTACGGAATTTTAATCTGTCAAAAATTGTAAAAGTGCAGATAGGTGTTAGTCTTTCCTCTGATTCTTGAAGTCAAGAATAGCTCACTGATTTCCCGACACTTTCAAAACTGCATTTTGAGGAACTGAAGCCATGGGCGGCAAGCCTGACATCATCAAAGCCATTGTGCTGATTTTTGCCATCGGCCTTGTGATTACTGGTTTCACATCCATTCACGCCTCCGAAGACAAAGACGCACGAGCGGCCAATCTGGTTGGCTCCGTTCAGGTCATGAATCAGCCGCTGAACCGGTAACGTCGCTTATCGGTTACCACGCTGTGCAGGGGCACATCCCAGGGCTCTGTTGGCAGCTTCTTAACCTTCTGGAAATCGTGGGCCAGGCCAATCAGTTTCGGGGCCAGCCTTGGCCGTATCCGGCTGAAAGCAAAGGTCCTGTCGTAGAACCCGCCTCCCATTCCCAGTCTTCCGCCCTGTTCGTCAAAACCCACTAACGGAAACAGTACCGCATCCAGTGCCCAGGCCGGGCGCCGCAGGCCTTTGCTGAACGCAGGTTCGGGAATGCCAAATTGGTTGGCGGTGAGTTCGACGCCGTCGTAGTAGGGGCTGAACACCAGCCGGCCTTGATGAATCGGATGGAGCACTGGCAAGTAGAAGCGGATACCCTTGCGACGGGCGATGTCCAGGTAGACGTGGGGATCAATTTCGCCGTCGTTGGGCAGGTAGATGGCAATGTGCCTGGCACGGTGCAGGTCTGGATTCTTCAGCAGATTGAGAGCGAGGTACTCGGCGGCCTGTTGTTGCTGCTCAAAATTCAGTTCGCGCCGATGTTGCCGCAGGCGTTTGCGAAGCTCACTGCGTGAAAGAGAATCAGGATGGGACTGGAACGGTTGAGGCTCGATAAACTGGCTCAAAATAAAGCTTCCCGGGCTGCCGTTATCGGATGTTGCCCTTGAACCCAAAGTTCAAGGTCGGTGGCCGCTGTGACATATTAGGCTTTCCCCTGTCGGGGACGTGCTCACAATGCCCTGAAGTAGCCACCTGGGTAATGCGCATCGGCTCGAGGACGTATCCGACTATCCCGAACAGCCCAGGAAGTTATCTTCATTATACGGGCAGTGTCGGGGCCGATTGCAACACCTGTCTGAGATTCTCTGCGGAATTATCGGCCCGAGCCATCACCGAGGGCGCCGTCCAGTTTGTTGTCCATGGCCCGCAGCAGGGTGCTGGTGGCATCGGACATGGTGTCGCGCTCGAGCAGTTCGTGGGTGATATTCAGGGCTGCCATAACGGCAATGCGCTCGGTGCCAAAAACCTTGCCACCGGCACGGATTTCCCGCATTTTGCTGTCCAGGTGCCTGGCGGCACGAATCAGCGCTTCCTGCTCTTCCTCGGGACAGGCGACCAGGTATTCCTTGTCGAGGATCTTTACCTCAACCGTGGTGGATTGCTGTGCCATCAGTGATGCTCCAGGGCCCGAAGGCGGCTGATCATGGCTTCGATCTTGTGTTTCGCGTGATCGTTTTTCTGCACCAGCTGGGCCCGTTCCCGGTTCCAGTCATCCTGCAGTTCCCGCAACGTGGCGTTGTCCCGCTCAAGTTTCTGACAGCGTTCAATCAGCCTGTCCAGCTTGTCCGCTAATGCCTGTACTTCGGACTGTTCCATGACGTGCCCAGCAGTGGTTTGAAGTAATTGCAACTAACTATAAGTGTGGACGGTAAGTCGGTCAATTTACAGGCTTGTCATTGCGATGCCCGTCACTGATCCGCAGCCTCGCCGAACCCCAGCCGCCGGCTGTGGCGCCAGGTGTTGAAGGCCGGTATCAGTGCCACAGCGAACGCGGCAATCGGAACCGACGCCAGCAATGTCCATTCCGCGGAAGTCAGGGGGCGTAGTGTGATCTGCAGGCCATAGTTGGCGAGCAGCCAGGGGCTTGCCAGGGCGATGCCCGCCATTCCAATACCCAGCGCCATCAGGCAGGCGACCAGGGCCAGAGCGACACATTCGAGGACATACAGGGAGGCGATCAATGCCGGAGAGGCCCCCGTCGCCCGTAGTACGGCAATTTCATGGGCCCTTTGAGCCTGCAGCGTGAGAAGTACGGCGATGAGCCCGATCAGGCTGGTAATCACGACAAAGCCGGTAATGCCAAGCAGCGCTCGTTCAAACTGCCCCATAAGACGCCACAGCTCGCTCAGGGCAATGCCCGGAAGTATGGCCGAGAGCGGTTCTCCGGAGAATTGGTTGATTTCCCGCTGTATCCGGAAGGTCAGAACCTGTCGTTCAATGCCGACGAACGCCGCAGTAATAGCATCAGGCGTAAAATCACGCCCCTCCGCCTGTTCCCGGGTGAGCGTGCGGCCCGGTATGGCAACCCCGGACTCCCAGCCCACGTGCATTGCTTCCATGCCATCCAGGCCAATATAGACGGCCTGGTCCACCGGCGTGCCGGTGGGCTTCAGCACGCCGGTGACGGTAAACGGTGTGTCTTCATGGTTGGAGAAGCTGGTTCGCCCACCGCCGTGGGACAATACGATCTGTTCGCCCACCTCATGCGCCAGCGAACGGGCGACACCTGCGCCAAGTACCACATCAAAGACCTCGTCAAACCACTGGCCCTCTGCCAGTTCGAGGGGAAGGTCGCGGCCGTAACGGAAGTGGGCCAGGAAGTTTTCGTCGGTCGCCACAACACGGTAACCCCGATAGCTGTCGCCGAGGGAAATCGGGATCAGCCAATCCAGACGTTTATCGTCTTTCAGGCTTTGATAGGTGGACCAGCGAATGTTATTTGTGGCATCGCCAATATGGAACACCGTGTACAGGAGCAGGTTCAACTGACCACTGCGTGCGCCGACAATCAGGTCTGTGCCACTGATGGTGCTGGTGAAGGACTGCTTGACCTCGGTGCGCAGGTACTGGATGCCCAGAAGCAGCGAAACACTCAGGGTGAGCGTAAGGCATACCAGGGCCAGTACTTTTTTGCGATGCCAGAGGCTGGCGAGCGTCAGTGACAGGGCAAGGCGTGCTTTCATGTCCGGTTACCCCGCAGTTCCAGCCGGTTACCAAAGTGGTGGGCCAGGGACTGGTCGTGGCTGACGAACAGCACCGAGGTGTTGTGTCGGTGAGCAAGAGTGAGCAGGAGGTCGAGGAACCGGTCCCGGTTGTCCGCATCCAGTGCCGAGGTGGGTTCGTCCGCCAGGATCACACCGGGCGCACCGATCAACGCCCGGGCAGCCGCAATGCGCTGTTGTTGGCCAATGCTCAGTCTGGTGACCTTCCGTTGCCAGTGGTCCTCGGGAATTGACAGGGCGGTAAGCAGCCCCTCTGCTTCGTCTGTCACTGTGGGTTCGCTCCGTTGCCGGCGAAGGTCGGAGAGTCCGCAGGGCAGGGTGACGTTGGCCAGGGTGTTTAGATAGGGCACCAGATTGAACTGCTGGAAGATCACACCCATATGGTCGGCCCTGAACTGGTCGCGAGCACCGGCGCCAAGCCGATGGATATCCGTTCCGAGTACTCGTACGGCGCCATTGACCGGTCGCAGCATGCCGGCCAGAAGACTCAGCAGGGTGCTTTTGCCACTGCCGCTGGGGCCATGCAGGAACAGGTGCTCGCCCCGTTTCAGACAAAAATCCGGGAAGGTCAGTGTTTCCTGCTGTCGCTGCCATGAGAAGCCAAGGTTGCTGACTTCAATCGCCGTGTCCTTGCCAGGGGAACTGTTGCTGGCTGAGTCTGTCTTGCTGTTCATGTTGGTTGCCGTCTGCCCGGTGTATGATGGCGTTTTCCGGAATTCAATTTCAGGAGTGTGTGGTCCAATGATGTTTGTCCCGGCACGTTCGAGTTTAGCGCTGCCTTCTATCATGATGCTTGCCCTGGTGCTTTCGCTGCCAGCGACGGGTCGGGCAGAAACGCGGGAAATCGACTGGCTTGAGCTGATGCCGGCCGAGGATCTGGCGCTGCTGGAGAATATGCCAGAGATTGAGCATGAGGGCGATGGTCCGCCGCTGTTGCCGGATGAGATCATGACCGGGCGGGTTGTGCCGGAGATGGGCGACGTGGAAGGGCGTATCCCCGGTTTCGTGGTACCCCTTAAAACGACCGAGGATATGCGCATTCTGGAATTTTTCCTGGTGCCTTACTACGGTGCCTGCATCCACGTGCCGCCGCCGCCGCCGAATCAGATTATTCATGTCAAATACAAAGAAGGATTTACCCTTGAGGCTCTTTACGAACCGGTCTGGATCGAGGGTAAGCTGGTGATCGACCGCACCGAAAATGATATTGGCACCTCTTCCTATTCGATGGTCGCAACTGAGGTGGAACCCTACGAAGAGTAACCGGGGAACAGGTCCGCGGGCCCCCTCATTGGGCCCGTAACCTGAAACTGTTCTCGCCGTGATCCAGACGACCTGAACCTTGCCCCCCGGACCAGACCCATTCGACGTCCAGGTGTTCAATCTCGGGAAACTGTTCCGTCAGTGGTGTAGACAATGTCTCGGCAGTGTCCAGGTCGGAGCAGCTCAGGGTCTGGGTGACTTCGAAATCAGAGTGTGAGGATTGCTCTTCGTGGTCGTGCTTATGGTCATGACTGTGGTTGTGATCCTCCCCGCCTGCCTGGTGATGCACCACCGCATTCATGACTGTGCAACTGCCTTCAGTGGTGTCCACCAGGGGTGTTTCACCGAGCCAGTTGTTGGTTTGGCTGACTCGTGCTTTCTGTTCTTCCGTGCGGGCCCGGTGTTCGAATCCCAGAAGGTTGTAGGCCGGTGACGTGAAAATCAGGTCAATCTGGTTTCCGTCGACCGCCAGTTGCAATTCGGCATGACCGTGCTGGTGGGCGCCGGGATTGTTGCTGGCGGACAGGGGGGCGGCTGCAACAAGGGTAGCGGTAGCCAGGATGGCTTTGATGATCTTTTGTGAGGTCATGGCTTTGTCTCGCGGCAATAAATGATACGTTATAACATTATTGTTCGTTGGCTGGATAAAAATCAACAGGCAGTGCCTTGGAATCGCCTGAATGCTAGGATAGAGCCCTAACTCATCAACACAGGATCCGCCTGTTTCATGTCAGAAACCGACACTTCCGGTGCGGCCCGCGCCGCTGAATTCGAGCGTTGGGCCAACGTTTTTACAGCCCACAAGGCGTTCAGTCATCCATCCGAGTTACATGGTGTACTTTGTGGTCGCCTGGCTGCCGGCTCCCGTATTGAAGAGCCGGAGTGGATGGCAATGGTGTGTGAGCACATGGGTCTGGCTGAAGACGCTGCCGAGGAGTCTGATGATCTGGCTCCGTTTATGAACAAGGCCTATGAACAGACCCTTGAGCTCTTGAAATCAGCCGACATGAGTTTCCATCCTTTATTGCCCGATGACGACTACGCCATCGAGCAGCGGCTGGAGGCACTGGTTTCCTGGGTGCGGGGATTTCTCGAGGGTATGGCATTGTCGGCCGGTGAGTCGCTTGGCCAGGCGCCCGACGAGATCCGGGAGCTGATCGAGGATATGGTGGCCATCAGTCAGCTGTCCGAAGACGAGGA
Organism: Marinobacter sp.; assembly: GCF_041687235.1. GTDB lineage: Bacteria > Pseudomonadota > Gammaproteobacteria > Pseudomonadales > Oleiphilaceae > Marinobacter. The sequence continues at coordinate 97,034 of NZ_JAWLCH010000008.1, forward strand.
AGCCGACGACGAGAGCGAGCAGCAGTTGCTGGAAATTACCGAATACATCCGGCTGGGGGCGCTTGCTGTGTTTACCGAATTCAATGCCCCCGAACCACCGAAGTCTGATTCGCCGACCCTGCACTGATCAGGGTCCTGACGCCAGGAGAGACTATGAACTCCATGATTCCCGTTAGGGAGTTTGCCGAGCGCCGGCGCAAGCTGATGGAACGTATGGCGCCTGACAGCATCGCTATTATCCCGGCAGCACCGGAGCGTGTTCGCAATCGGGATGTGCTGCACCCGTTTCGCCAGGACAGCGATTTTCATTACCTGTCCGGTTTTGGTGAACCGGAGGCCGTGCTGGCCCTGATCCCGGGGCGAGAGCATGGCGAGTCGGTTCTGTTCTGCAAGGAGCGGAATCCGGAAAAAGAGCTCTGGGACGGGTTTCTGGTGGGCCCGGAAGGGGCTATTGAGCGCTACGGTCTGGACGACGCCTTTCCAATCGCCGACATTGACGACATCCTGCCGGGCATGATCGAGGGCCGCAGCCGCGTCTATTACCCACTGGGCAAGGACGATCACTTCGACGCCCGGGTGATGGACTGGGTAAAGCTGATTCGCAGTAAGGTTCGCAGTGGCGCCCACCCGCCCGGTGAGTTTGTCGCTCTGGAACATCTGCTTCACGACCTTCGGCTTTACAAGAGCGCCAATGAAATCAAGATCATGGCCAAGGCTGGTGAGATCAGTGCCGAGGCCCACTGCCGGGCCATGAAACGCGCCCGGAAAGGCGGCTTCGAATACAATCTGGAGGCTGAACTGATCCACACCTTTATGGAGCATGGCGCCCGCTCAACGGCCTACCCGTCGATTGTGGGCGGGGGCGCCAATGGCTGTATCCTCCATTACATTGAGAACAGTGCGCCCCTGAAAGACGGCGATCTGGTACTGATCGATGCCGGCTGTGAATACCAGTGCTACGCCTCTGACATTACCCGCACCTTCCCGGTCAGCGGCAAGTTCAGCAGCGAGCAGCGGGCCCTGTATGAGGTGGTGCTGGCGGCGCAGTACCAGGCCATTGAGGCTGTGTCGCCGGAAAATCACTGGAACCGGCCTCACGAAGCGGCCCTGGAAGTGCTAACCCAGGGGTTGATAGATCTGGGGCTGTTGTCCGGCACCCTGGAAGACGCCATTGCCAACGAAGCCTACAAACCCTTTTTCATGCACCGCACCGGCCACTGGCTGGGGCTGGATGTGCACGATGTGGGCGATTACAAGGTGGGTGATGCCTGGCGCCAGCTGGAACCCGGAATGGCCCTGACGGTAGAACCGGGGCTGTACATCGCGCCGGATAATACCGACGTGGACGAGAAATGGCGTGGCATTGGAATCCGCATCGAAGACGATGTGGTGGTGACCAAAGACGGCTGCCGGGTGCTGACCGAAGCGGTCCCGAAAACCGTTGCCGAAATCGAAGCCCTGATGGCGGACTGACACCCTGTGACCAAGACAGATACTGATCTGATCATTGCCGGTGGTGGCCTTGCCGGAGCAACCCTGGCCCTGGCGCTGGCACGGATGGTGCCGTCGCTCAGAGTGACCGTGGTCGAGGCGTTTCCGCTCTCACCCGATGCCCTGCCGGACAGCTACCAACCCAGCTACGACGCCCGCTCCACCGCGCTGGCTTGGGGCTCCCGGCTGATCTTTGAGGAGCTCGGGCTCTGGCACCGGCTCGCCGAGCATGCCACGCCCATCGAACATATCCATGTTTCTGATCGGGGGCATTTTGGCGCTACCCGGCTGCATGCCGCTGAGCATGGTCAGGAGGCGCTTGGTTACGTAGCGGACAATCGCTGGATGGGTCTGTGCCTGATGCGTGAGCTTCTGGAGACCAACGTCCAGTGGCGGGCGCCGGCAGAAGTGACAGATATGACGCCTATCCCGGGCGGCGTCCGGGTCCGGCTGTCGGAGGACGGCGAGGATGTCCCGGAACTGACGGCTCGCTGTCTGGTGGTTGCGGATGGCGGTCGCTCAGAATTGCGTGAGAAGCTTGGTTTCAGGCCCGATCGCCACAGCTATGGCCAGAACGCACTGATAGCTAATGTTTCTACCAGCGAGAGCCATGGCTTTACCGCCTTTGAGCGATTCACCGAAGCAGGCCCGATGGCGCTGTTACCCCATGGTTCATCTTCTCGCGCCGGGAATCAGTCCGCACTGGTGTGGACGCTGACCGACGAGGCGCTGGCGGAGGTTCTGGAGCTGTCAGACAACGAAAAATGCCGACGGCTGCAGGAGAGGTTCGGTTGGCGCCTGGGGCGCTTTACCCGCATCGGTACCTGCCACCACTACCCGCTGACCCTGACCACGGTAGACGAGCCGGTGCGGCCCGGCGTTGCTCTGGTGGGCAATGCCGCTCATGCCCTGCATCCGGTGGCCGGGCAGGGGTTCAATCTGGCGCTGCGAGGGCTGATGACACTGGTGGAACAGTTCCGGCTGGCGGAAGAGCAGTGCCGATCCATCGGAGATCTCGAGGTCCTGAAGCGGTACCAGCACCTTCACCGCGAGGATTGGCAACAGACGGTGCGTTTCTCCGATTCTCTCGTGCGCCTGTTCGGGCAATCCATGCTGCCGGTAACTGCCGCCCGGGATGCCGGACTGGTGGGCCTTGATCTCCTGCCGGGCGCGAAACGCTGGTTTGCGCGCAAGGCCATGGGTCTGGGTGGTCGTCGGGCGGTGATTGACCGGCCCGGAAACCTGAACCGGGAGGCGCCAGGTCATGAGTGAAGCGAAAACCTTCGATATTCTTGTGGCCGGCGGTGGCATGATCGGCTCCGCCCTGGCTCTCGGGCTCTCACGTCAGGGCTGGCAGGTGGCACTGGTGGAGGGCTCCGATCACGAAACCCTGGTGCAGGCACCGAATCCAGCCACCACCGTTGCAGATTTCGAGCCCCGGGTCAGTGCCATTTCCGTAGCCAGTCAGCAGTTGTTGGAGCAGCTTGGGGTCTGGTCCGAGGTGACCGCGGGTCGACATTGTCCTTATCAGGCCATGACAGTCTGGGATGGTGACGGCACGGGGCGTATACAGTTCGAGGCCGCCGAGCTTCAGGCGCGCGCCCTTGGAACGATTGTCGAAAACCGTAGCGTCGTGCGTGCGCTGTTCAGGGCCCTGGATGAAAGCCCGGTTGAGCTGATCGAGGGCGCGAGGATCATCGGTTGCACACGATTGTCTGAGCGTTACACGGTTGAGCTGGACGATGGCCGATCCTTGTCTGCCGGATTGGTGGTGGGATGTGACGGAGCCAATTCCCGCCTGCGTCAGTGGGTGGGGCTGCCAACCCGCGAGTGGGACTACGACCAACAGGCCATCGTGTGCACGGTGCGAACCACCCAGAGCCACCGCTTTACGGCATGGCAAAGGTTTTCAACAACCGGTCCACTGGCATTCCTGCCCTTGTTGCCCGAATCTGGCAGTGAGCATTTCTGTTCCATTGTCTGGTCCCAGGATACCGGGGAAGCCAGGCGCCTGATGGCTCTGGGCGACCGGGAATTTGCTGCGGAGCTGGAACGTGCCATCGAGCGCGAGCTGGGGTCGGTTGAAGCGGTTTCCAGTCGGTTTGCGTTCCCGCTTCGCCAGCGCCATGCCAAGGACTATGTTGCCCCTGGCTTCGCCCTGGTGGGAGATGCGGCGCACACGATTCACCCGCTAGCCGGGCAAGGTGCCAATCTTGGCTACGGCGATGTCCGTGCTCTGCTGGACGAGCTGTCGCGGGCGCGCAAGGCCGGTCTGTCACCGGCCAATAACCTGGTTCTGCAGCGCTACCAGCGCCGTCGCAAAGGCGAGAATCTCGCCATGATGGCGGCGATGGAAGGCTTCAAGCAGCTGTTTGGCCGTGATGAGCTGCCGGTGCGCTGGCTCCGGAACACCGGCCTGCGTTGGTTCAATCAGCTGGGGCCAGTGAAAAATCGCATTGCTGCCGAGGCCATGGGCCTGAACTCATGAGCTTCGCTATCAGAGGCAAGCGTCGAACAGCCGGCTGATCAGTACCGGTACCGCGGTCTCCACCCGCAGAATCCGGGGGCCGAGGTGCACACTCTGGCAACCGGCTTCTTCAAGCTTGTCCACTTCGTAAGCCGTAAAGCCACCCTCCGGGCCAATACAGAGCACTGTTGGCTGGTTCAGGTGAACCGGGCACGGGGTGCTGGTTCCGGGATGGGCTACCAGAGCCTGCTTGTCGGCCAATAGCCCAGGCAACTCGTCTTCCACGAAAGGCTTGAACAGCTTGCGAATCTGCACTCTGGGCATCAGGGTGTCTTTTGCCTGCTCCAGTCCCAGAGTGAGGTTCTCCCGAAGCTGCTCATCTGAAAGCCACGGCGTCTGCCAGAAGCTCTTCTCCACCTTGTAGCTGTTGATCAGCCAGAGGTCTTTCACTCCCAGTGCGGCGCAGGTTTGCAGGATACGGCGGAACATCTTCGGCCGGGGCATGGCCAGCACCAGAGTGAGCGGCAGTGGCGAGGGGGGAGGTCGGTCCAGTGTGAGCTTAAGTTCCGCTTCGGTATCGGTAAGCCGGACGACCTCGCCGACTCCCATTTGTCCACCGGCCCGGCCCACCGGCACCGTATCGCCAGCAACGATTTTGATAACGGACTGCAGGTGGGCCAGACGTCGGCCACGCAGGACGGCCCGGTCAGGCGCTACGAAATCCTCGTCAAACAGTAACGCCAGATTCATTCGCCGGCAGGCTCATCGCGGTCCGGATCTGCGACTTCCCGTTTCGCCAGTCGCCCGAACAGGATGCCGATTTCGAACAAAATCCACATTGGAACGGCCAGGAGGGTCTGGGAAATAATGTCAGGCGGGGTCAGCAGCATGCCGATGATGAAGCAGCCCACCACCACGTAGGGGCGCTTGGCGGCCAGGTCGGCGGGCGTGGTGGCACCGGTAAGGATCAGCAGCACAGTGGCGATCGGAATCTCAAAGGCGACACCGAAGGCGAAGAACATCTTGAGAACGAAATTGAGGTAGCTGGTGATGTCCGGTAATTCGACGATGCCTTCGGGCCCTATCGCGGTAAAGAACCCGAACACCAGCGGGAAAACCACATAATAGGCGAAAGCCGCGCCGGCGTAGAACAGGATCACTGAGGTGAACAGCAGCGGAAAGGCCAGCCGTTTTTCATGAGCGTAGAGGCCAGGCGCGATAAAGCTCCAGAGCTGGTAGAGAATGATCGGGATGGCGGCGAAGACCGCCAGAACCAGAGCCAGCTTCAGCGGCGCGAAGAAGGGCGAGGTGACATCCGTTGCGATCATGGTCTGGCCAACGGGCAGCAGGGACCGGATGGGCTCTGAGAGCCACAGGTAAAGCTCGTTGGCGAACGGGTATATGGCTGCGAAGCAGACGAGTACCGCCAGCACCATCTTCAGGAGGCGGTTGCGCAGCTCCAGCAGGTGCTCGATCAGGGGCATTTCCTGCTGTTCCGGAGGCAGCTGGTTGCCGTCGGGTTTTGCATTCATGAACGGTTATCCGGCGGACTTTTCGGGTTCGGGGTTTCGGATTCTGACTGTTCGGACCCGCCCGGGGCGGTTTCAGACGTCTGCGAGGGGGCACTGCCCGAGGGTTGATCCTGCTCCGCGCTATCGGCCGTTTTCTGCTCACTGGCCATTCGACGGGTCGCCGGAGCTGGCTTCGGCTTTCTGGTTTCGTTCTCGGGCAAGATCATGTGCTCGTATTTCTTGGCCTCGTCCAGGGCGCCACGCACGGTTTTTTGTACGTCTTCCAGGCCCACATCACCCGCCTTGCGAAGTTCTTCGCGGAGCTCATCGGCTTTCAGTTGCCGGTCCAGTTCCGAGGTGAACTGGCTGACCATGCGGCGCGCGCCGCCGACCCACCGACCGGCAGCGCGTGCCGCCGTGGGCAGGCGCTCGGGACCGAGGACCAATAGCGCAATGACGCCGCAGATGAGCAGCTCAAGAAAGCCGATATCAAACATTCAGCCTGGTCTCAGCTGTGGGACTTGTCCCGGGGCTTGTCTTCGGCCGCAGCCTGTTGGTCTGGCTGATCCCCTTCCTTGCCTTCCAGGGATTCCTGGTTCTCGGCCTTGGAGTCCTCATCGTTCATGGACTTCTTGAAGCCGCGAATGGCACCACCCAGGTCACTGCCAATGTTGCGCAGCTTCTTGGTTCCGAACAACAGAATGACAATGCCGAGCACGATAAGTAATTGCCAGATGCTGATACCCATTACGGGGTCCTCGTTTTAATGTTTCTGTTCCATGACATTGTACGTTACCAGAACCGGTACGCGGAAACCCCATTAGAGGTATTACCGGTTACTTGTTCCGGGACGCTTTTTCTTCCAGGCCTGAAAGGTCAAACCTGCTGGCCAGTTCATCCAGGATGTCCTCGGGACCAAGCCCGAGTCTCGACAGCATGACCATGCTGTGGAACCACAGGTCGGCCGTTTCGTATATCACATCTCGGGTTTCGCCGGTGTGTTCTGCGTCCTTGGCTGCCAGGAGCGTTTCCGTACACTCTTCCCCCACTTTTTCCAGAATCTTGTTCAGACCCTTGGCGTGGAGGCTGGCTACGTAAGAGGTTTCCGGGTCGGCTTCCTTGCGGGCTTCCAGAACCCGCGCCAGGTTTTCCAGTACATCGCTCACTGTCCGTGCTCCTCAGTTGCCGCCGTAGATGGTGCCGGGATCCTTGATCACCGGGTCAACACTGACCCACTGACCGTCTTTCAGGGTCCGGTAAAAGCAGCTGCGTCTGCCAGTATGGCAGGCGATGCCGCCTTTTTGTTCCACTTTCAGCAGGATGACGTCCTCGTCACAGTCCAGTCGAATGTCCCGAATGATCTGTTGGTGTCCTGACGTTTCCCCCTTGCGCCAGAGCTTGCCCCTTGAACGGGACCAGTACACGGCCTGACCTTCTTCGGCACTCAGCCGGAGTGACTCCCGGTTCATCCACGCCATCATCAGGATGTCGCCGGTCTCGGCGTCCTGGGCGATGGCCGGCACCAGTCCGTCCTTTGTCCAGCGAATGGCATCCAGCCAGTCAGGGTTCTCGACGTTATCCGAGCTCTTTTGCATTTTTGTGAATCCTGAAATCTTTCTTGGTTATCGGCCGCCCCGGAGCATCAGTCCGCCGGCAATGGCAAACAGGGCCCAGCTCCAGGCTGGCACGCTTTCAATCCACTGCTGGCTTTCCGGCCGGGTGCCCAGAATCCCCCCGGCAACCAGAAGTACCGCCAGTGTCGTTCGCCGCCATCTTCGCTCGGTACGGATTTGCTGTTCCCGAAGCAACTCCAGTGTAGCCCGGTTCTGGGGCTCGGTGGGCCCGGCTTGCCGCAGTTGCAGCAGTGCATCGTGTACCAGTTGCGGCATTTCCGGCGACTGCTCCAGCCATGAGGGCAAATGGGACTGCAGGGATTTGATCAGCCCTGAAGGACCAATGCGCTTACGCATCCAGGTCTCAAGGTACGGTTGCGCGGTGCTCCAGAGATCCAGATCCGGGTAAAGCTGTCGGCCCAGACCTTCCACGTTGAGCAGGGTTTTCTGCAGCAACACAAGCTGGGGTTGCACCTCCATGTTGAATCGCCTGGCTGTCTGGAACAGGCGCAACAGGAAATGGCCGAACGAGATGTCTTTCAACGGTTTCTCGAAAATGGGTTCGCAGACAGTACGGATGGCTGCCTCAAACTGGTTCACTGGTGTGTCGGGTGGAACCCAGCCTGACTGGATATGCAACTGAGCCACCTGCCGGTAGTCGCGGCGGAAAAAGGCGAGCAGGTTGCGGGCGAGATAGCTCTGGTCGTCAGGTGCCAGAGTACCGACGATGCCGAAGTCGATGGCGATATAGCGGGGATCGGCGGGGTTGGACGTATCCACAAAAATATTGCCGGGGTGCATGTCGGCGTGGAAGAAGCTATCCCGGAACACCTGGGTAAAGAAGATTTCCACGCCCTTCTCGGCCAGTACCTTCATGTCGACGCCAGCGGATTTCAGGGCAGCGGTATCCGCAATCGGAATGCCGTGGATACGCTCCATGACCAGCACCGATTTGCGGGTGTAGTCCCAGTCGATAAACGGAATATAGATCAGTGCGGAATTCTCGAAATTCCGGCGCAGTTGGCTGGCATTGGCGGCTTCGCGCTGAAGGTCCAGTTCGTCATGGATGGTGGAGTCGTAGTCCGCAACCACTTCAACCGGGTGCAGGCGTTTGCCCTCGGACCAGTACTTTTCCAGCAGACCCGCCATCAGGTACATCAGAGCCAGATCCTGACGGATAACCTTTTCAATGCCCGGGCGCAGAACCTTGACCACCACCTTCTGGCCGTTGAGCAGGGTGGCTGCGTGCACCTGGGCAACCGAGGCGGAGGCCAGCGGGTCCGGACTGAACTCGGCAAACAGGTCCGATACCGGTGCGCCGAGCGAGGTTTCGATAATGCCTCGGGCTTCATCGCTGGGAAATGGTGGTACCCGGTCCTGAAGATTTTTCAGGGATTCGGCCATGTCGTCCGGCAGCAGATCCCGCCGGGTTGAAAGTATCTGGCCGAACTTTACAAATACCGGGCCCAGCTCTTCCAGGGCCAGTCGCAGGCGGTCGCCGCGATCAAGTTTGGGCTGCGGGAAAAGATGCCACGGAGCTAGCAGGAAGAACACCTTCAGGGGCGCAGGCAGTTCGGCTATCGGCAGGAACGTGTCCAGACGGTAGCGGCAGAATACCCAGGCAATTCGGAACAGGCGTTGCAGGCGGGTCACAGGCTCTCCGGTTCGTCAGTCTTGCCGCGGTTCTCGATCAGGTTCAGCCGGGCTTCCAGTCTTTCGGTACGCAGGTTCAGGTCGTCGATGTCCTCGAAGGTGGCTTCGAGCTCCCGTCGCCCGGGCAGGGCGCGGCTTTCTTCGTGCACATACTCTTCGATGTTGGCGTTCAGGGACTGAAACGCCTGTCGGCTCCACCGGATGGCGCGGCGAATGCGTTGGCCCAGAAAGTGTGCGGGCACATCACCAATATGCTGGGCCATGGCGGCTTCCCAATCCGGCTCAAGCTGGTTCAGTGCGCGCTGCAGCTGGTGGGCCAAAGCCGTATCGCCAGTCACCTCAAGGCGGCCATCGGCAAAGACCCGGTCATCGCCGGTGGCCAGGGCCGCAAAGGCGATGGGCCTGCCGGTGATCTCCAGGGCAGGCTGATCGACCGGCTGACTGCCAACCCGGACGCGGTTTCCGGCACGGTCCAGGGTGTAGGTCAGGGGAACGGGGGCCGTCATACTGAACTGTACCGGACCCGCCAGTGCTTCCATCAAGGCATGATGCCCCGCCGGATCCAGTTCCAGCGCCCGGTTCAGGGCGCTTTCGAGTATCGCGGAGACAGCGGAAAGCAGGGTGGGGCCGGGAAACATCAGGGCTTGATTCCCACATGCAGGGCGACAATGCCGCCGGTCATGTTGTAGTACTTGCAGTTCACCAGGCCTGCTTGTTCCATCATGCCCTTGAGAGTGTCCTGGTCCGGATGCATCCGGATGGATTCGGCCAGATACTTGTAGCTTTCGCTGTCGCCGGCGATAAGCTGGCCCATCAGTGGCAGCGCCGAGAAAGAGTAGGTGTCGTAAGCCTTGCTCAACAGAGGATTTGTTGGCTTGGAAAATTCCAGGATCATCAGCTTGCCGCCTGGCTTGAGAACCCGCGTCATGTCCCGGAGGGCCTGATCCTTGTCGGTCACGTTTCGCAGGCCGAACGCGATGGAAACGGCGTTGAAATTGTTATCCGGGAACGGCAGGTGCTCGGCATCCGCCTGAACGTACTCGATGTTGCCGGCGTAGCCTCGATCTGTCAGCCGGCTACGGCCCACCTGGAGCATGGAGGCGTTGATGTCGGCCAGCACCACCTTGCCGGAGGGGCCCACCAGGTCTGAAAACTTCATGGTGAGGTCGCCGGTGCCGCCGGCAATGTCCAGTACCTGGTGGCCTGGCCTTACTCCGGAAAGTTCGATGGTGAAGCGTTTCCAGAGCCGGTGAATCCCCATGGACATGAGGTCGTTCATGAGGTCGTATTTGCCCGCCACACTGTGAAATACTTCCGCCACCTGGCTTGCCTTCTGGCTTTTCGGCACGTTGCGAAAGCCAAAGTGGGTGACGTCGTCCTGGCCGTTGTTGTTTCCGGCCGGGTTGGCTGGCGTTTGCTGCTCGCTCATGGGGATGTCCTGTCAGAATCTGAACCCCGTATTCTAACCGCTGACGGGGTTGCTACAAGGGTGGCGGCAAGTTAAATAGCGCCCTAAACTGTAAATCTGTCCAAATCCGAGAGAAAACTGATTCATGTCTGTAATTGATGTACATCGCCCGCATTCCCTGGATAAAGAGCACGCGAGACAGGCCGCTGAGGCCCTGGCACAGGATCTGTCCAGCCAGTTCGACGTGCATTACCAGTGGGAAGGCGACCAGCTGAAGTTCAAACGCAGCGGCGTCAAGGGGCACCTGAACATCAGCCCTACGGACCTGCACATCCATCTGGAGCTGGGTATGCTGCTGCGCCCCTTCAAATCCCGAATCGAGCAGGAAATACACTCCCAGCTGGATCAGATTATCAAGACCTGAGCATCCGGCAGACGCCGACTTACAGGTCCCCCGGCAGGCTGAAGGGTTTCGGGTGACCTTTCAGGATATTGCGCATCACTTGCTGCTCCCGCGTAACCAGCCGGTCGATCAGCAACTCTACATCATCCATCTTCCGGAACGCGGAATAGCCCCGGTGAAGGAAACTGTGCAGGTCTGTCAGGTCGGCCATTTCCGCCGGTCCCCGGCTCATTGATAGCAGCCATCCAAGGGTCCGGTTGCGGACATAGCGATCAAGTTGTTGGCCAACATCTGCCACCAGGATGATCTGCCTCTCCCGCTGTTTCAGCCGTCTGCTTTCGCGGTAGGCGGTGCAGTAGTCCGCCACCGTCAACGATTGGACGGGTACGCCCTGTTGATGGAAAAGCTCAGTGAGCTCCAGGTCCAGCTCCTGGGTGATCAGATTCAGCTCCACCAGGCCGGCGAAGGTGTCCAGCAGGTTGTCCGGCAGCCACTTCACCATCTTGGGGAAGACCCGATCAATATTGTCGTCCCGGCGGGTCATGCCGGCCGGGGCGTAAAGATCCGTCAACAAAAACTCAAGGCCGTGGTGGTAACCGGGATGCTGGTAGAGGTCGAAGTGGGTTGCCTTCAGCCGTTCCGCCTGCCAGCCGGCAACGTGGAATGTACCCTCCAGCAGAGGGTGTTCGGCTTTCAGCTGTCGGAAATCATGGTAGTCCAGCAGCAATTGCTGCAGCCTGCGAGCGCTTTCGGAGCGGGCTTCGGTAGCGACAAGGCGCTCACGGTACATGGGGGATGGCTCCACTAAACCTGACGAAAAGAGCGTAGTTTAGCGGAGCTGTGACGGTCTTGCAGTAATGCGCTCCGGGGGGGGGCTGCTAGCCCTGGGCAGCAGCGGGCAGCGTTTCAAAGCCCGGCACCCACTCCTTGCTGTCGAGGGTAATGAAGTGGCTCGGGGCCTCGGTTTCCACGATTCGCATGGTGGTCGGGCTCTGGCGGGCGCTGGCCAACATCGATGACCGGTCGAGAATACGGTCCACAGCCGGAATCAGGAAGGTGCCGTGCCGCACGTGGTTGTAGACACTGGTGTCGGTTCGCACCATCCAGTCCATGATGTTCTCGATGTTACGGACGATGGTCAGGTGGTCCTTGGTGGCGGAGAACAGCTTGCTCAGAAGTTGCTTTTTCCGCGGGTTCATCTTTCCGAAAAACGTCTGGCCGTAGGCCGAGGAAGGAGCACTGTTGATCAGGCGGATCAGCCAGGGCCACATGCCGTGGCTTACAGGTTCCAGAATGGTGGTCACCAGGGCTGAAAGTCTGCCGCCGGGAAGCACCGGCGCTTCCAGTACCACTTCTACATCGTCATACAGTTCTGGCCATTGTTTGATGGCCTCCAGGATCACCGCCCCGCCGCGGGAGTGGCCATGTACCCGGATGTTCTCCGTGGTGGGCAGGTTGGAAAGCGCCTGGTTCAGTATGCAGGCGTCGTATTCGATGGTGCCTTCCAGGTGTTTGATAGGCACTTCCCAATTCGGGGTTTCCGGAGTCACGCCGTTCACCGGGATATGGTAATTGCTGCAGGTGAGCAGGATCAGTTCGGTAGTGGGCGCTTCATAGGCCTGGGTAAAGTAGCAGTGGTTTTCCAGAAAACCATGCACGCCAACGACGGTCTGCTCCGCCTTGCCGCTGTGGTTGCGAACGGAGACTGCGCCCTTGCCAACGCGATAGACCTGCCCGGAGAACATCTCCGAGTAAGCGCTTTCAATCGGTTTTATCAGCTTGCGAACATGGCTCGCTTTCATAACTGCTCTCCCGCCCAGCACGGCAATGACCTGTTGTTGGAATTCGATTGCGCTGGTAAGCCTTTTGTACCCCGTTCAGGCCATTGAGTTATTGGCGCTGAGTACCCGATTTACGATCTCCCGGGGCCAATCGATGACCTGGCTGAGTGTTTAATAACCATTGCATCAAGGCTTATAACCAGTATAGGACTGAACAGTTACTCACGTGTAATTTTTTGTAACGGCGTGCACTGGTGCCGCATATGGAGCCTGCGAGGCTTGTCTGGCACAATGCGGAGTTCGGTTTTTACTTACCTTCATCACTTTTCCAGGGACGTTCGGGTTTGAGTCACGAACAATCGCATCTCCTGCTACCTGCGGATTCGGCCTGGCTGGCCCTGGAGCGCCCGGAAAACCCCATGACCATCACCGTGATGCTGCGGGTTGATGGCCTGACCGCGCCCCGTTTCCGGGAATTCCTCCGGGTTTACTGGATGGCCTGGGAGCGTTTCCGGTACATGCCGGTCAAGCGCTCGCCCGCCTGGTGGTGGGAGCAGGACCCGATGTTTGATGTCCGCCACCACCTGGATGTGGTGGTGGATCGCTTCACTCCGGAAAGCCTGCAGGAGTGGGTGTCGGTGCGGCTGAACCAGCCTCTGCCCATGTATCGCCCGCGTTGGAAGTTCTGGTTGGCGCCCAATGCCGAGGGCGGGGCGGTCCTGTTGCTGCGCATTCACCATTGTTACGCCGATGGTCTGTCTCTGCTGGGCATTTTTGAACGCCTCTGCCCACCGTCGCCCCAGCAGCATCCGGCCATATACGGTGCACCTGAAACCGCGGAGCTGTCACGCTGGACCGCTGCAGCAAAAGGCTGGCTCGGGCAACTGTTGGCCTCTGAAGAGTCCGCAGAAGAAGCGCAGGGCGTTGCAGGCGTAGACGAATCCGATGGCAACCAGTGGCAGGATGCCGGACGCTTGCTGGAGCGGGTTGCCCAGAAAAGTCTCAAGCTGGTCCATGAGTTTTCGGAATTCCTGGTGGAGCCGCAGGATTCAGACACGGATCTCCGGCGGCCGCTGCTGGGGCGACGGCACTGTCGCTGGTCTGAACCGGTGCCCCTGGAGCGCTTCCGGAACATCGCCCGGGTCACCAACGTGACGATCAACGATGTGTTGCTGAGCTGTGTTGCGGCTGCGGTGCGCACCCGACTTGGAATTGACGGGGCGGACCTGGATGAGGCGGTGTTGCATGCCGCCGTGCCCGTTGATATTCGCAGCCGTTTGCCCGACGAGCTGAAACCGGCCTCCGGCGCCCTGGGTAACTATTTCGGCACCGTGTTTGTACCTTTGCCGGTGGACGGCGAAAGCCCCCTCGAGCGCCTGTACCGCATCAAGCATGAAACCCGCCGCCTGAAGAAAAGCTGGCAACCCGGCATTGCCTGGGGGCTTGCGGCCAGTGCCACGGTCGTTCCGGAGCCCTGGCGGGAGCCTCTGGCCGATGTGTTCTATCGCAAGGCCAGTGCCGTGGTGTCCAACGTGCCGGGCACCCCGGAGCCTCGCTACATTGCCGGTTGCCGTATCACCGAGCAGATGTTCTGGGTACCCCAGGCCGGGGATATCGGTCTGGGTATCAGCATTGTCAGCTACGCCGGCCAGGTACAGTTTGGCGTCGTTGCCGATGAGGCGGTGATGGCCGATCCCGAAGACTTTCTCAACGACTGCCTGCAGGAACTCGCCCAGTTCCCCGGAGACTGATCCGCCGGGTCTTACTCCCAAAGTTTCATTTCAAGTGCCTCCCAAATGAGCAGAAAACCTGCTCCCTGGAAGCATTTTCCCCCTCCCTCGCATCACCGACCATGGAATTCGGGCGACAGACCACGCCTGGAGAGTCCGGATGACCCGGACCTCCGATCCCAGATTTCCAAAAACAACCGGGGGAACTATGAAAAACAATAACGTCAGAAAGTCAGGGTTAGCCATCGCCATGGCCGCAGCCATGGGTGCCAGCACAGGAGCCAATGCCGCTGTTGAGCTGTATAACCAGGACGGCACCAGCTTTTCCGTCGATGGCTATTTCAATGCGTTCTATGTAAACCGTGATGACAAGCAGAACGATGTCCGCGATTCCCGAATCAAGATGGGCTTCCTTCCGAATACCATCGGCTTCAATTTCAGCAAGGAGATGGGTGATCTGACGCTCGGTGGACGTTCCTCGTTCTGGACCACCATCAATGACAGCCTGGATTCACCCACAGACACAGCCATTGACGTGCGGCAGTTCTATGCCACGGTGGACGGCGACTTCGGCCAGGTGCTGATCGGTAAGGATTTCGGCCTGTACGCACGCTCCAACATCTTCCTCGACGAGATCCTGATGGGGTTCGGATCCCCCGGCGTAGCCGGTGGCGTTTCCTTCGGCAATATCCGCGCGGGCTACCCGTACCCGACACCGTCTGCCCAGATTACCTACCGCTCGCCGGATATGAGTGGCCTCAAGGTGGCGGCCGGTGTGCTGGATCCTGCCGACACGGTGACCGGCGCCAATGACGAAAACGCCGCGCCCCGTTTCGAGTCCGAGGTGACCTACAACGCCAACCTGAACGATGTCGCTCTGACAGGCTGGGTGAACGGTCGCTACCAGTCCGCTGAAAATGGCTCGACAACCATTGACAGCACGGGTCTCGGGTACGGCGTCAAGGCCTCGGTCGCCGGGTTCACCCTGGCGGCTTCCGGCTTTACCTCCAAGGGTGATAACCCGGTGCTGATTGGTAACGGTCCGGTGGCCGAAGACGACGCAGACGGCTTCCTGGTTCAGGGCTCTTACGCTTTTGGTGCCAACAAGGTGGTTCTGTCATACGGGGAAACCGATGCCGAGATTCTGGATCTGGAAACAGAGAGTACAACCCTCGGGTTCTTCCATGACGTAAACAGCAACTTCAAGCTGGTTGCCGAGTACAACATGTACGAAGACAACAACCGCACCACCGGTGCAACCACCACTGAGGCAGACACCATCGCTCTTGGCGCCATCGTGATGTTCTAAGCACTACCTGGGGTTGCGGAAGGGGCAGGAGGCTCCTCCCAACGCCGGTCTGTCTAAGACTAAAGTGCCGGTTTGCCTCCATGGAAACCGGCAGCGCCGCCAGACATTGATTCAGGAGGTAGTTTAATCAATGGCTTACGATCATTTTGGCGCGCCTATTAAAAGCACTGAAGTCGCATTGGCTGCGTTTACGGATGCCGTAGAATCGGTAAAAAGTCATCCGTTTCCGGGATCCGCGTTTATGAAGCCAGCGACGACCCTGCCCGCGGTCCGGGTAGCGAGCTCCAGTGTTCGCGATCCAATGCTGGCCGCTACCAATCTCGCCAGCCAACTCAGCCATGAACACCTTGGTTGTGTCCTGTTTTTCTGTTCTGCGGAATACGACCTGGAACGCCTGGGCATTGCCCTTGAACACGTATTCCAGGGTGTGCGCGTATGCGGCTGTACCTCCGCGGGCGAAATCACACCTGACGGTTACGGCCGCGGATGCATCACGGCCATCGGGTTTGATGACCGCTATTTCGCCATCGACTGCGCCCTGATCCGGGAACTGGACCGGTTCACCCTGCAGGATGCCCAGGGCGTGATCGACGGCCTGCTTTCCACCTGCCGGGATGCCAGGCTGGCTCCGGTCAAGGGCAACACCTTTGCCATTACCCTTCTGGATGGCCTCTCAAGCCGCGAAGAACTGGTTCTGGCAACGCTCAATTCAGCGCTCGGAACGATTCCCCAGTTTGGCGGTTCCGCCGGTGACGACGAACGTCTGGCCAACACTCATGTGTTCTATGACGGCCAGTTCCATACCGGGGCCGCCACGGTGTTGCTGGTGAACACGCCCCTGGATTTCCGGGTGTTTTCCACACACCACATGGTTGAACGCAGTGAAAAACTGGTGGTCACCGACGCCTGTGCGGAAAGCCGGACCGTATACGAGCTCAATGCGGAACCCGCCGCCGACGCTTATGCCCGGGCTGTGGGAGTGGATGTAAATGCTCTGGATCGCAAGATCTTCGCGCTCAGGCCCATGGGGGTGAAAATCGGCGGCCACTATTTTGTCCGGTCTGTGCAGCGTGTGAATCCGGACAAGAGTCTGACTTTCTATTGCGCTGTGGAAACCGGGATCGTGATGACGGCCATGGAGCCGGCATCCCTACTGGACAGCGTGCGCACCCAGATTGAAGCGGCAGAGCGGGTCGTAGGCCCGCCCCTGATCACCATCGGCTGCGACTGTTTTCTGAGGCGCCTTGAGGCTGAACTGACCGGGGAAGTGGAAGCGGTCTCGGAATTCCTGCGCCATCACAAGGTGATCGGCTTCAATACCTACGGCGAGCAGTTCGACGGTATGCACATCAACCAGACGTTTACGGGGGTGGTCATTGGCCAGCCTGATGTCCGTTCCGGACAAGACTGAATTACCCGCTGAAGATGAACGGGACCGGCGAATTGCCGAGCTCGAGGCTGAAAACGAGCGGCTCAGACGGATTCGGGACGCTCTGATTGTCCGGGTTGAGTCAGGTTCCGCCCATAAGCCGGAGCCCTACGCGGCCTTCGAGCATTCGGTGGTGCTTGCGGAGCAGGTACGGGAGCGCACCGAAGCCCTGAACCAGGCCATGGAGGAACTGAAGGGCAGCAACAAGGCCCTGAGTCGGGCCCGGGAAGAAGCAGAGACGACGCGCCAGAGACTGAGCGATGCCATCGAGAGTATTGCGGACGGCTTCGTGCTATTCGACAACCAGCATTGTCTGATCCAGAGCAACAGTCGATTCCGGAGTTACTGGCGCCACGCCGGCCTGGACGTGCCCGAAGCAGGCACTCCAATCGCTGAGGTGAAATCGCAAGCGGTCTCCTCGGGTTTGATCGTTGAGGAACACAGTCATCCGGATTCCGAGGGTGTGGTGTTTCTTCTCTCCAACGATCGCTGGGTCCAGATGACCGAACGGCCGACCCGGGAAGGTGGTTTGGTGGTGCTGTACTCCGACATCACGGATGTGAAGAACAGCGAAATGGCACGGCGGATCAAGGCGCTGGAGGAAAGCGAACGCTGGATCCGGGTGGTGACTGATCATGTCCCGGCACTGATTGCCTATATCGGGGCTGACATGACCATTCAGTTCTGCAACAAGGTCTATGAGTCCTGGTACGGACGCAAAGGCGAGTCCCCGCTTGGCAAGCGTCTCAATGAGGTGCATTCGCCCGAGTTTTACCAGCGCCTCCTGCCGCAGATTCTCGATGTCATGGATGGCCACAACGTGACGTTTGAGTTTGAAGAGGTTGGGGAGCAGGGCGAAGTGCGGTACATGCTTCGCTCTTATGTTCCGAACTTTGATGAACAGGGCGACATCATCGGTTTCTTCGTGCTGATCCGCGACATTACCGATCGCCGCAAGACCGCCCTGGCGCTGGAGCAGGCCTATGACAACCTGGAGCGGCGGGTCAAGGAACGCACCGCTGCCCTGACGGGCCTGAACAACCAGCTGCGTCAGGAAATCACCGAGCGGGCCGCAGTGGAAGCCCGCCTCCGGGACGCCAAACTGGAGGCGGAACGCGCAAATCTCTCGAAAACCAAATTCCTGGCTGCCGTCAGCCATGATTTGCTGCAGCCTCTGAATGCGGCTCGTCTGTTTACCAGCGCGCTGTTGGAGCAGTCGTTCGGGCCCAAGGCCGAAGGACTGGTCCGCTCGGTGAGCACCTCCCTGGACGATGTGGAAAACCTGCTGGGCACCCTGGTGGATATTTCCAAGCTCGATGCCGGCGTGATCAAGCCGGATGTTACCGCCTTTGACCTGCGCGACCTGCTCAATAACATTGCCCGGGAATTCCGTCAGATGGCTATGTCTGAAGGGCTTCGGCTGGATTTTGTTGCCAGCTCCGCGATCGTGGAATCGGATTCCCAGTTGTTGGCCCGTATACTCCGGAATTTTCTGACCAACGCCATTCGCTATACAGGGCAAGGCCGGATTCTGCTTGGCTGTCGTCGACAGAAGGACCATGTTCTGTTGCAGGTGTGGGATACCGGCCCCGGCATTCCCGAAGACAAGCTGACCGAGATTTTCCAGGAGTTCAAGCGTATCCGCCCGGCCGGCTCACAACCCGATAAAGGCCTGGGGCTTGGCCTGGCCATCGTGGACAAGATTTCCCGGATGCTCGGGCACGAGGTGACGGTGAATTCCATCGAGGGCAAGGGGTCAGTCTTCAGCGTCCGGGTCCCGGTCGGCAAACTGAAGCCCCGGCAACCAGTGGCCGACCAGAATCGAGCCGTGTCTTTCGATAGCGGTCTTGGCGGTGCCCGGATCTGGGTGATCGACAATGACCAGTCGATCTGCCAGGGCATGAAAACCCTGCTCGAAGGTTGGGATTGCCACGTGGTGACTGCCGTGTCCCTGGAGGATCTGGAGCGCCAGCTGGATCCGGCTACCAGTGCGGTGGACCTGATCCTGGCGGACTATCATCTGGATAACGACGAAAACGGCGTGGATGTAGTGGCGGAGATCAATGGCCGCCGAAGATGCCCGGCGCCGGTAGTGATGATTACCGCCAATTACACCAACGAGCTGAAGCAGCATATCCGCGAGCTTGGGCATCTGCTTATGAACAAGCCGGTGAAGCCCCTGAAGCTGAGAAGCGCACTGAGTCATCTGCTGCGAAACTGACATTGCTGATAGGCGTCGGATTACGGCTTCGCCTAATCCGACCTACGCGGGGATGAGTGCTCAAAAGGTAGGTCGGATTAGCCAACGGCGTAATCCGACAAACACGCTACCTTACCGCTTCAGATACTGACTGAAATCCACATCACTGGCAGACAGAATCGCCTGCACCCGGTTGTGCACCCCGAGCTTGCGAAGGATCGCAGACACATGGGCCTTCACCGTGGTTTCGGCAATGTTCAGGTTGTAGGCAATCTGCTTGTTGGATTCGCCTTTGGACATGCGCTCGAGCACCAGTAGCTGGCGGCGGGTGAGGGAATTCAGCAGCTCCGGAGAGATCGGATTGTCTTCATGGCGGCTGCGGCGGGTGTTGCTTTCCTTGCCGGTGCGGATGATGTCTGAGGGCAGATACACATTGCCGTTCAGGATTTGCTGGATGGCTTCGGTCATCTGGGCCCGGGGTGAGGACTTGGTGATAAACCCGCAGGCACCGTAGGTAATAGCCTGCAACACGACCTGCTTGTCTTCCTCGGCCGAGACAATCACCACCGGAATGGTCGGGGCCTCATTGCGCAGCGTGATCAGACCGTTCAGGCCATGCATGCCGGGCATATTCAGGTCCAGCAGGATCAGGTCCAGGTCGTCGTTCTCGCGGGTAATTTCGAGTGCGCTGTCCAGATCGTCGGTTTCGATAATTTGGCTGCCCTGAAAGCCAGAGGCGATAACGCTGCTGATGGCTTCGCGGAACAGTGGGTGGTCGTCGGCAATCAGGATCTTGTAAGCCGGCTCCATGGATGGGTCTACCTGTTTGTTTTCAGTGTCGGGTATCTTTTCCGAATCATGATAGCGGTTTTCGGAAGCATGATGGCAGTTTTCGGAAGGGTGGTTCTCGGTAGAGAGTGCGGCATCGAGCTCGTTCAGCATGGCGGCCTCCTGTGCAGAGAATCGCCGGAGTCGGTTTTGATCCTCTGTTTATTATTGTGATGGTTTCATTACACGCCATCTTGGCCTCAGGTTGAATGC
Source organism: Marinobacter sp. (assembly GCF_041687235.1). Lineage (GTDB taxonomy): Bacteria > Pseudomonadota > Gammaproteobacteria > Pseudomonadales > Oleiphilaceae > Marinobacter. Next base: position 117,070 of record NZ_JAWLCH010000008.1, read on the forward strand.
GACCATCGCACCAAAAAACAGGCACCAAAGTACTATTCTTGCCGGGCTATGGGCTTCGTATCGTGGAGCAATGAGCCTACAACCAACAATAATGATCGTCTTCCAATCCTCTGTTGCCGATCCCTGGATCAAAAAGGGAATGGCCGCCGTGCTATGTTTTTTCCTGAGTCTCGCAGGCAGTGTCCATGCCCGGGAAGGAGCGTCTGGCTTACCCGTGCTTTCGGTCAGCGTGTTGCAGTTTGGCACCGCCCACTGGGAGCTTGACCATATCCTGCACGAGGGGCTGGACCGTGATAACGGCTACCAGCTGGAACTGAAATTAGTTGCCAACCTGCCAGCCTCCAGGCTGGCAGTCACCAGCGGATCGGTGCATGGCGCGGTGGCCGACCTGTTGTGGGCCCAGTCGCGATTCCAGGCTGGCACGCCCTACCTTTATGTTCCTTTCTCCTCCCAGATTGGCGATATCGTCGTTGCTGACAACTCAACGATCCGTTCGGTGGCGGATCTGTCGGGCAAACGCATTGGCGTTGCGGGCGGGCCGGACAGCAAGGGCTGGATACTGCTCAAAAACGTCGCGCAACGGCAGGGAATCAACCTGATGGAATCCGCTGAAGTGCAGTTCGCCGCCCCGCCCCTGTTGAGTCAGGCGTTAAAGCGTGGGCAAGTCGATGTCATCGTCACTTACTGGCATTTTGCGGCCCGTCTGAGAGGCGAGGGAGGTTGGCGATCGGCGTTTGGTATGGCTGACCTGCTCACTGAACTGGATCTGGATTCAAACCTCCCGGTACTTGGTTACGTCTTCCCTGTCAGCTGGGCAGCAAACAACCGTCCGGTCATCGATCGCTTTGCCGCATCCCTGAATCAGGCCAAAGCCGAGCTGGCGGAAGGCGACTCCCCCTGGCAGCGCTTGCGCCCCCTGATGGGTGATCCGGACGACGCTGTTTTCTCGGCATTACGAGAGGGTTTTGTCAGCGGTACTCCGTCACCACAAACGGACCAGCGCATTGCCGATCTGCAGCGACTGATGGCCCTCACCGGTGCTGATGCGGACAACCTGATGCCAGCTGACCTGTTTTACCGGAGGCAGCCGTGAAAGGCCGTGCCGGCCGTCCGCCGCTCTGGAGCTACTGGATAGTTTTGCCTGCGTTCCTTCTGCTCTGGGCAATGATTGCCTGGTTGCTGAAATCGCCCCTGTTGCCAACGCCTCTGGGTGTTCTTGATACCCTGATACGGGAATCCGTCTCCGGCGAGCTCTGGCATCACCTTGGGGCTACGCTTGGGCGCGTGGTTGTTGCTTTCGTTCTGGCGATGGCTCTAGGAACGGCCATCGGCATCGTCATGGGTCGCTCGCCAACCACCAATGCCCTGTTTGATCCCTTGCTCGTGCTTTTACTGAACCTGCCGGCCCTGGTCACCATCATCCTTATGTATGTCTGGTTCGGCCTGGTGGAAGTAGCGGCCGTGATGGCGGTCGTGATCAACAAAGTGCCCAACGTGGCGGTTACCGTCCGGGAGGGCGCCCGCAGCCTTGACTACAGGCTCGAGGAGATGGCCACAATCTACGGGTTCACCCGGTGGCAACGGTTGCGGGAAGTCTGGGTACCCCAGCTGTTTCCCTATCTCATGGCAGCCACCCGGGGCGGCCTGGCCCTGATCTGGAAGATTGTCCTGGTGGTGGAGCTGCTGGGCCGCTCCAGCGGCGTTGGCTTCCAGTTGCATATGGCGTTTCAGGTTTTCGACGTGGCCGCCATTCTGGCCTACAGCCTGGCGTTCATCGCCGTCGTCCAACTGATTGAACTGGCCATCCTTCAGCCCCTTGAGCGCCGATCCAGTCGCTGGCGACAACCGGAGGCCGCCCATGCTTGAACTCAGAATCGCGGGCCGCAATTTTGGCCAGCCGGTGCTTGGCGAAGTGTTCGCAACCATAGAACGGGGCGATCGCATTTGTCTTCTGGGCCCATCGGGTATCGGCAAGACCACGCTACTGAATGCCATTGCCGGTCTCGACAAATCGGTTCCGGAAGAGGCCGTTATCGGTCGTGACACACTCCGGGTCGGTTATCTGTTCCAGGAGCATCGGCTGCTGCCCTGGCGGAGCCTGAATGCGAATCTGAAACTGGTGGGTGCCAGTGATCAGGAGGCCAGGAGCCTGTTGGAACAAGTGGGATTGTCCGGCTATGGACATTATCTGCCGGACCAACTGTCACTCGGGATGGCCAGGAGGGCGGCCCTGGCCCGCTGCCTGGCGGTGAAGCCCGACTTGCTCTTGCTGGACGAGCCGTTTGCCTCGTTGGACCCGATCATGGCCGGTGAACTGAAAGCGTTGATCGCCGGAATCCTGGACTCGCAACCTGATATGGCGATGATCTGTGTGACCCACGATGGTGGTGATGCAGAGATATTGGCCAATCGGCTCTGGTACCTCGACGGAAAGCCTGCGCGACTGCAGTGGGATGATCAGATTGGGGAGGCTGGCATCGTCGAAGGGCTGCTCGGCAAACTACGCAGGCTCGATCCGACTATGTCCTGATCAAATCCCCGGTCGATAAAAAACAGCCCCTGGTTTTTACGCTATCCGCTACAGCCATCACCCTTTACTTAGGTAATGTTATAACATAACATTTACCGCCTCGAAATATTCCTTTTCCAAGTCCATCCCTGCATGTGGCAGGCGCGGGAGGTTGTCCATGACAGTAGAGTCCAATTCGGTTGCCGGCCCTGTGGCTGTTCACGGTGGCAAACCCGAATGCCTGACAGAAATATTCCGGGATGAGGTCAATCTCGCGGTCTGGCGACGGGAGCCAAGCACTGAATGTCTTGAGTTTGCACGCCATTTCGCGTCAGAAATCTCCAGCTTCGAACGCTTTGTGGCGCAGGAGCAGGACGAGCCCATCGACGAAATTCTTCCAAAGTGGGCGCTGGAATTGCCTGGCGCCCGAACGTGGCTGGCAGATGTCAGGCAACTGATCGCCATGTATCGATGCCTGTTCGAACCTGCCGCCGTGGGGATTCGGGTCCATGTGTTGGCCGACACCATGTGTCCCCGGTTTCACACGGACAGTGTTCCGGCGCGATTGCTGGTGACCTATTCGGGACGGGGAACTGAGTGGCTTGCAGAACCGGATGTTTTGCGCCCGGAAAGCCCCGGGCCATTGCCGGAGCAGCCGGTAGCGGAGAACCGCATCCAGGTCATGCCAACCGGCTCGGTTGCGATCCTCAAGGGAGAAGCCTGGATTGGCAACGAAGGTCGCGGTCTGGTTCACCGCTCGCCCGCTCCGGGTAATACACCAAGGCTGGTTCTGGGACTGGACTGGCTTTCCTGACACAACAAAGGCAATGTTATAACATTCAATAAGGAGTTCTTGATGTCTGATCAATCCCGCCAATTTCCCTTCAGTCTGCGACCGATCGCTACCTCTGTGCTGTTGGTCTCGGCAGCAATGCTGGCGGCCTGTGGCGGTAGCAGCAGCTCTGAGGATGAGCACGAGCATACCGATATCGACACCGCTGGTCGTCTGGCCCTGTTCGATACCGACGCTTCGCAGCTCAAGGTTCTGGACCTCGACAACACTGAAGTGCTTGCGTCCATGGCCATGGATGGGGAGGCGCCGCGCCTCTATGCCTCACCCGGCAACCGATATGCCGTCGCCATTCAGCGGGGCGACGATCTGGTGTCGTTTGTTGACGGTGGGCTTTATACCGAGGACCACGGCGATCACATGCATGATTACGCAGAGATGCCGAGCATGCTGACCCTGACCCTGAACGATCATAAACCGACGCACTATTCTTCCGGTGAATCGGAAGGTGTCGTTTTCTTCGACGGTGGTGAGGCGGCGAGCTCAAAAGTGACCGTGTTTTCAGATACAACTCTGGGAAGCGGCGCCACCGTGGCCAGCCTGCCGCTGGATAACAACATGCACGGCGTTGCCAAGATGATCGATGGCCACCTGTTCGTAACCTATCGGGACAGCTCAATCACGGATACCACGCTGCCAGCGGCGGTTGAGCGTTACCACCTGGACGGTTCCGATTTCGAATTTGAAGAACGCTACAGCCAGGCCTGCCCCCGACTTCACGGTGCTGCAGCGAACGCCCACAGTCTTGGTTTTGGCTGCAGTGATGGCGTTCTGGTAATTGATCTGCACGAAGCTGGTTACCCAGCTACCAAACTGGGCAACCCCGAAGGTCTGGCGGATGGCTCTCGCATCGGTACCCTCGTTGCCAATCATGATGTTGAGGAACTTGTTGGCATTGCCGGTGACCGTTTTTTCGTGATCCATCCTGAATCAACCACCGAGGTTTACCACGAACTGGAAATTGGTGAGGACGTGGGCCGCCTGGCACAGGGCTTCACGACGCACGGTGAGGTGTTCTACGTACTGGGCGATGACAGCGGCCTGCGACTGTTTGATCCGGCCCACGACTGGGAACTGATCACCACGGCTGAGCTGATGGACGCGCCGGGGGAAGGTGACACCCTCGCTGTCGCCGTATCTGCGGCTCGGGAACGCCTGTTCGTGCTGCACAACCAGTCTGTTCATGAGGTGGATGCCACCGATGGTGATGTGGTCCGGACCATCGACCTTGGCTTCAGCGCTTCGGCCATTGCCTGGTTGGGTCTGGCGGAAGCGGGCCACGACCATGGTCACGAAGAAGAGCACTCACACTAATCTGCTTTGAATCCGGCAGGGCACGTCGACACCCGATGGCGTGCCCTGCTGTTTTGTCCCCGGAGTTTCTATGTTTAAACGTTTTGCACCTTTTACCATTCTTCCATTGGCCATGACGGCAGGCGGGGCAACCGCCAACGAACTGAATCCCGACGTCAGTGTGACGCTGGACGGATACTACAAACAGAACGAGACCGCTCTGTCCCATCGCGAGCAGGGCTTTGGCCTCGGCCACACAGAACTGTCCCTTTCTTCCCCGATTGATGACCTGTTCTCCGGCCGACTCACCGCCGTGTTCGAAGAGCATGACGGTGAGAGTGAAGTGCTAATCGAGGAGGCGTATCTTCAGACGAACGGCTTGCCTTACGCACTGAACGTGCGGGCCGGTCGTTTCCTGTCGCAGGTTGGATACCTGAACGGTCGTCACATGCATGAAGACGACTTTGTCGAGCGCCCGGCCGCCTATCGCGCGATGCTTGGCAGCCATTACTATGACACCGGGGCACGCCTGAACGTGTTGTTGCCCACGCCCTTTTTCTGGCAGGTGGGGGCAGAAGCCTTTGCCGGTGACCAGTTGACCGAGGGCGAGGAAGACATTGGCGTTTACACCGTCAATACTCGTCTCGGTGGCGATATCAGTCTGTCCCAGAGCTGGCAGCTGGGGCTCTCCTGGCTCCGGAACCGCCACGCGAAATCGGCGGATACCGGCGACGGTAGTCACGATCATGGTCACGAAGAAGGGCACGACCACGGCCATAGCCATGGCGCGGGTTACACCGGTGAAAACCTCTATATCGCCGATCTGGTCTGGAAGTGGTCTCCCAACGGCAACAACCGTGAACAACAGCTGACGCTCAGCGGCGAATACCTCTATGCGGACGAGCTGAACCAGTTTGCGGCGTCTGACGATACCAATGAAGGTTGGTACGTTTCCGGCGTTTACCAGTTCGCGCCCCAGTGGTCAGCCGGGGTTCGTTACGGTGAGGTGGATCTTCAGGAAGCCCACGGCGATCACTTCCACAACCAGACCCTGGAAGAAACCGACGTGATGCTGTCCTGGTCCCATTCTCATTTCTCCACGGTACGGCTGCAGTACACCCATCAGGAAGCAACCGGGTTCAGCAACGCTGATAATACCGTGATGGTGCAATACGTTATGTCCCTTGGTGCCCACGGCGCCCATGGGTACTGATATGACGCTTCGTAACGCCGTTGCGGCGCTGTTGCTACTGGTTGCAGCAGTGCCGGCCCAGGGTCAGCTTCGGGTGTTCGCCTGTGAACCGGAATGGGCGGCCCTGGTCCGGACGCTGGTGCCCGATGCCGAGCTCACCAACGCGACCAGTCACCTTCAGGACCCTCATTACATCGAGGCACGGCCAAGCCTGATTGCGGCGGTGCGGCGCGCGGATATTGCTGTCTGCACCGGTGCCTCGCTGGAAGCCGGCTGGTTACCCATGCTGCTTCAACGGGCCTCGAACCCGGACATTCAGGCCGGACGCGCCGGGCTGTTCTTTGCCGCCGATCATGCTCAGTTGCACGCGCCCCACGATCACGTGGATCGCAGCATGGGCGATGTGCACCCAGAGGGTAATCCCCATGTGCACCTGTCGCCGGATCAGTTGCCGGAGATTGCCCGTGCCCTGGCCCAGCGCATTGGCGAGATTGAGCCGGAGCAAGCGGCGGCAATTCAGGGCCGGTATATCCGCTGGCGGGGAGATTGGAACAGTCTGCGCGCCGAGTGGCGGGCCATGGCCGAGGCGCTTGAAGGCCAGTCTGTAGTGGTTCAGCACTCCAACTTCGGCTACCTGCTGCGATGGCTGGGCGTCGAAACGGCAGCGGATCTGGAACCCAAGCCGGGGTTGCCCCCCAGTGCCAGCCATCTGAGCCAGCTGCTGGCCAACCCGGGAGTGGAAGATGCCAGCGCCATCCTGATTGCCAGCTACCAGGACCCGCAGCCGGCAGAATGGCTGGCGGAGCAAACCGGGCTGCCGGTTGTGGTGGTACCCGGCACCGTCACGGGTGAAGCACCTACAGCGACCCTGGGCGGGCTGATCAGCGAGATTATCCGCCAGATTGAGTCGGCCGCAGCCGGAGCCTCCGATGGGGGAGTATGAATGGCTGCTCCTGCCAGCAGCTGGCAGTGCCATGCTCTGCCTGCTGCTGGTTCCGCTGGGGTACCAGGTAATTGCCCGAGGCGTGATCTTCGCGGATCTGGCCATTGCCCAGTGGGCCGCACTGGGCACCCTGGCCGGGCTCTATTTTCTGCCCAACCACACGCTGGCCGGGGCACCGGTCAGCAGTCTGATCTTTGCACTGCTGGCCGCCGTGGCGGTTCACCTGATCTTCGGGCAGCTGGCGGATGCAAAGGAAGCCTGGATCGGCATTCTCTACGTGATTGGGGCGAGTCTTGCGGTGCTGCTGGTCAGTGGTGATCCCCACGGCGCCCAGGCGCTCCAGAGAGCCGCCTCGGGTGACCTGCTGTGGGCTAGTGGGCCTCTGGTGCTTGCCATTGCCACGCTCGCCGCTCTGGTCTGGTTGCTGAGCCGGTGGCGCCCCGCCTGGATGGCCGGTGCGGCTTTCATGCCGGTGTTCGCTGTGGCGGTGACCTATTCGGTCTCCCTGGCCGGCATCTACGTGGTGTTTGCGACCTTGATTATGACACCGCTGATCCTCGGCTCCCTTGCCGGTAAAGGGCCTTTCCTGGCCGCCTGCTGTGGCATTGCCGGACACCTGTCTGCGGTGGTTGTTTCCGTAATGTTCGATGTACCGGTCGGGCCGGCCATCGTGGTGGCGACCCTGGCCATGTCACTGCTCTGGTTGCTGGTCCTACGCGGGTTTGCTGTCCAGAATCCGGGTGCGCTGAGGCCGGAAGCCGGCCGTGGCCAGTAGCGCCAGCACCACCGTCACGCCGGCGGTGATTCCGAAAGCCATCGGATTCCACTCCAGATACAGCGAAAACCGGATTGCCTCCACCGCATGGGTGAACGGATTGAACTGGCAGATCCAGTACAGCCAGGGGCTGGCCTCATTCATGCGCCAGAGCGGGTAGAGCGCCGAGGACATGAAGAACATCGGGAAGATGACAAAGTTCATCACCCCGGCGAAGTTCTCCAACTGTTTGATCCAGGTGGCGATCAGCAGCCCCAATGCTCCGAGCATCAGGCTGGTGAGAATCAACGCTGGCAACACCGCCAGGTAGCCCCACAGCGGTGGTTCCACATCCACCAGCAATGCCAACAGCAGGAACACATACACCTGGCCGATGGACACCACGCCCATGGCCAGCAGTTTGGTGACCAGCAGGAAGGGACGGGGCAGGGGGCTCATCAGCAACACCCGCATGCTGCCCAATTCCCGGTCGTACACCATGGACAGGGCGCCCTGCATGCTGTTGAACAGGATGATCATGCCGCACAGACCGGGGGCAATGTAGGTCTCGTAGGTGATGTAGGTTTCATAGGGCGGGATGATGGAAATGCCCAGTACCGCCCGGAACCCGGCGGCGAACACCACCAGCCAGAGCAGTGGCCGCACCAGGGCGCTGGCAAAGCGGGTGCGCTGCTGCCAAAACCTCAGCCATTCACGGGTCTGGATGCCTACGAAACAGTGCCAGTAGTGAGCTGCCTTCATGTCAGCCGGCTCCGGTCAGGGAATGAAAGGTTTCGGCCAGGTCCCGGGTGCCTTCGGCTTCGCAGATGGCCTGGCCATTGCCGTCGGCCAGTAGCTGGCCCTGGTGCAGGATCAGGACCCGGTCGTCTTGACGGACTTCCTCGATCAGGTGGGTGGCCCAGAGCACGGTCAGGCCGTCTTCGTCGCACAGGGCTCGGACATGCTCGTTGAGCGCTTTGCGACTGGCCACGTCCAGGCCCACCGTGGGTTCATCGAGCAACAGCAGCGAGGGTTCATGGAGCAGGGCCCGTGCTATTTCCACTCGCCGGCGATGGCCGCCGTTGAGCTGGCGGACGGCATCGTTGGCTCGGTCCTGCAGGCTGAAACGTTCCAGTTCCCGGTCACCTCGAACCCGGGCTTCTTTGCGGGAAAGCCCGTGCAGAGCGGCATGATATTGCAGGTTCTGGCGAACGGTCAGATCCAGATCCAGGGCGTTCTGCTGGAACACCACGCCGATCCGGCGCATGGCCTCGGCCGGCTGGTTTTTCAGGGATTGCCCAGCCAGCAGGAGTTCGCCCTGCTGCAGGGCCAGCAGGCGGGTGAGCAAACCAAACAGAGTCGATTTGCCGGCGCCATTGGGCCCGAGCAGGGCGTGAAAACGGCCAGAGGTCAGCGTAAAGCTGACCTCCCGGAGCACCGGCTTGTCGCCGTAGCGAAAGCTGAGGTTGCTCGCTTCGATGGTCATGACGTCGGATCGATGACCACACCCCAGGGGTAGCGGCCTACCTTTATGGATTTGATGACCTTCAGTTCCTCCACATCGATCACCGACACGTCTCCGGAGACACCGTTGGTGGTGTAGAGGTGCTTCTCGTCCTTGTCGAGATCCAGCTGCCACACCCGGGCGCCGACCAGCAGGTAATCCAGAACTTCATAGGTCTGTGCATCTACTACGGCCACATGATTGGAGGGGCCGAGCGCCACGAAGGCGTATTTGCCATCGGATGTCAGTTCAATACCCACCGGCTGGACCCGATCCTGGTTCACGCCAGGCACCTTGAAAGACATCTCGTGAATCTGCTCCAGGCTGTCCACATCGATGATGTGCACGGTGCCGCCAATTTCCGCAGACGCCCAGGCAACCTTGCTGTCCTTTGTGAACTCCACGTGGCGCGGGCGCTGGCCCACCACAATGTTCTTCTCGATCTCGAAGGTCTCGGTGTTGATCCAGTGCAGCATGCTGGTGGTTTCGGAGGTGTTGACCGCCCACTTGCCGTCGGGGCTCACAGCCATCCCTTCGGGCTCGATGCCCACATCGATCTGGGCCAGAACATCCTTGGTGTCCACATCCACCACGGTCACGATGGCGTCGTCCTCGTTGGCGATGTACAGGTGTTTGTTGTTCGGGTGCAGCGCGAATTGCTCCGGATCTTCGCCGGACGGGAGGGTGTCCACAATCTTGCGGGTGGCCAGATCCAGCACCTGAACGGTGTCGTCGTCACTGGCGCAGATATAGAGCTTGGTGAAGTCCTTGGACAGCAGGATGCCCCGGGGCCGCTGGCCGACATCGATGGTTTCAATAACCTCCTGGGTTTCGGTATCAATCACCGACAGGGTGTTGTCTTTCTCGTTGGACACATAGGCCACGCTGGCCAGTGCCGGTGTCGACAGGCCGATCATGGTGGCCAGTGCGGTCTGTTTGAACAGGGTTTTCATGGTGTGACTCCTTCTTGTTTTGAACGTTGGCGGCCATCAGGCTCAGCCGTTAATCCGACACTCGCTCTCAGGTCTGTCGAAGCCGAGGGTGTCCATCTCTGTATTCGGGTGCAGGAAGCCTTCAAATGGAGCTCGTGCTACCAGTCCCCGCGGATGAACCAGTGGAATCGGCTGTCTCAGTTGGCCGTTCCATTCACGGAAGGTGAGTTTGCGACCCTTGAAGGCGGCGAGCTGGAACTGGTCGCTGAACAGGAAGCCGCGAATCTCGTCGGGGTTGGCGTCGCTCAGTGCGGTCACCGCGGTGCCAATAGATCGAATGGCCGCCCATGCGGCGTAGTCTTCGCTGTTCATATCCCGACTGGCTAATTCGCGGAAACGATTCTGCAATTGGGCGGCACCCCAACTCTCCACCACCCGGTGCCAGGTGACGGGCGACATGCCCTGGGTGCCGACCACTGGCCGGGGCAGCCAGGTGTTGAAGGGCACGTACTCGCCAAAATCCCCCCGCACATCCGCGACCACAACCGCGTCGTAGGCTCTGGCCTGGGTAAACACCGGCAGCTCCTTGGAAGCCGTGCGACGCAGGTCAGCGTCAAAGGTCCAGGGTTTGTCTTCGACGATATCGAGCCCGAAACGCTTGGCCGAGCGGCGGAAGGCATTGGCCCAGCCTTTGTCGGCCTCGGTGGGCCCGGTAATCAGGAAAAGCTCATCCCAGCGCCGCTGGTTCAGCCACTGGCCGAGGGCATCGGTGAGCATCGAATAGCTGGGCATGGTGTGCATGAGGTTTAGGTGGCATTGGCCGGTGCGCAGGGCATCGTCCTTGGCGCCGGCGTTGAAGATCAGGGTGTTGTCGCCGGTCCTGCCTGTGATGGTCTTCAAGGTCTCGGCCGGAGCGTTCACCACGAAAAGCTCAATACCGCTCTCACGCATGGCATCAAAGGCCGCGAGGGCCGCTTCTTCTGAATCGGCAACCTCACTCTGAAGTGAGTAGGTCTGGCCCAGAAACTTGCCGGTGGTGCTGTTGTCGTTGATGGCCAGCTCGGCGCCGCGAAGGCCAGCGTCCTCCGGCTCCGGAATCACATTGGAAAGCACCGGGCCCTGGTCTGGCACCCATTGCAGATAGCCAATCCGCACGTCGAGGGTCTCAGCCTGGAGCGGGCTTGCCGCCGCCAGTGTGATCAGTGAAGTGGCCGCTGTCCGGGAAAGGAAAGACATGGGGTTCTCCGGTTTGTTGTTGTGCTTCCAGCTTAGAGAAGGGCAAAAGTCCCGGAAATATTCAGAAAGTAGGAAAGTGGCGGTACTAAAGAACTATTCCTGTGAAAATTGCTGGCTTTAGCATGGGTATGGAAAGGTTGTTTACCCGTAACGGATAAAAATAATGACCGTATACCGAAAGATTGCCCTCCTGATGCTGGCGGTTTTCATCGTCATATACCTGCTTGGGGCGCTCTTTTACGTCCAGCAGGCCAGGCACGATGTTGAGCGGGAACTGGAGAGTGTTACCGGGCTCGCCGAGAGCCTGGGCGCTCCGGCGAGTCTTCCGGAATCCGTGGTAAGCGGCATGCGCCATCTGAGTCCGGCCAGTAGAGCCGGGTCGACTCCCGGTGACGAGGTGCCCTCCTGGTTTTCAGCACTGATTGCCGGGGAAGACTCTCGACCGGTGGTTAATGGCTGGAAGATGGATCCGGCAGACGAAGTTGAAGAAATCTGGGAGGGTTTCCTGACCATATCAGGGGCTTATGCGATCGGTATGGCTTTGTGTTTTCTGGCGCTGTTCGTGATAGTGAGGCGAGGCATGCGCACGCTTGCCAGTCTTTCTGAGGCCATGGGCGCGATATCATCGGGTCATTTGACGTCCCGGCTGCCGCGACAGGGTGAACAGGAACTGGACTCCCTGGTTTGTCGGTTCAATTCCATGGCTGGCGCGCTTGAGTCGGAACAGCAGACCGTCAGTCGCCTGCTTAATGAATTGCTGCAGTTGCAGGACCGCGAGCGGGAACACATTGCCCGGGTGCTGCACGACGACCTCGGCCAGTACCTGACCGGAATTCGCGCCCAGGCACGCAGTCTGCTCTACGATCCGGATCTGGGCGACCGGCAAAAGCAGCAGGCCAGGGATCTGGCGGAGCACTGCGAGACTATCCAGAAACATTTCCGGCACCTGTTGCAGGATTTGCATCCGCTGGTGATGGAGCAGCTTGGCCTTGGCAGTGCCATCCGTCATCTGACCGAGCAATGGCAACAGCTCAGCGGGCTGGAGTGTCGCCTGGCCATGGATGAGTGCCTGCCGGAATTCACCGGCGAACAGCAGACTCACCTGTACCGGTTTCTTCAGGAAGCCCTGAACAATGTGTCCCGCCATGCCAACGCGTCTTGCGCCACCCTGGCCGTTGCCCGCAAAGACAACGAGCTGAGTATTGAGGTACGCGACGACGGTGTCGGCAATGATCAGTTGCCCGGCAATGCGGGTCTCGGGGTGCGTTCCATGCGTGAACGGGCCCGCTGCCTGGGGGGTGAGGTCAGGTTTTTGAGCAGGATGGGTGAGGGAACGCGTATTCGCCTTGCCGTACCGCTCAGCCCAAATACCGGAGGTGTGCTGTGAAGCTGATGATTGTGGATGACCACCAGGTGGTCCGCCAGGGGATCGCGAATCTGCTGCGCTCGATGCTGCCGGCGGTGGCGATTACGGAAGTCGACAATGGTCAGGATGCGGTTGCCCGATATGGCGAGTTGCGACCGGATGTGGTGCTGCTCGATATGGGGCTTCCTGACATCTCTGGTCTGGAAGTCGGGCGCCGGTTGCGTCAGCGCTGGCGTGGCGCGGCGATCCTGTTTTTTACCATGCACGATGAGCTGCCGATGGTCAGGCAGGCTCTTGATGTCGGTGGCCTGGGATTTGTGTCGAAGAGCTGCGCGCCGGAGGAGTTGGCAGACGCAGTGAAGCGGGTCGCCGACGGCCAGCCCTACATTGAACATCCGATTGCCACCCGGTTGGCGATGAATCAGGAACGGCCTGTGGATCACCGGCTCAGGGACATGACCCAGAGGGAGATGGAGGTACTTCTGATGTATGCCCGGGGTGAAAGTGTTTCGGGTATCGCGCAGCGGCTATGTGTTAGCAGCAAGACCGTTTCCAATCACCTGGCGGGCCTGAAGAGCAAGCTGCAGGTTGGGTCGTCGGTAGAACTGATTCATCTGGCGGTGGACGCAGGCCTTATTCGCTATGGTCAGTTGGAGGAAGCGAGGCGGGTCTGAACCCGCCCCGGGTTACCAGTCAAAGGGGCAGGCCGTGCAGCCCTCCATATGGGTGCCCTCAAAGGTGGCGTAGTGGATGCGGGTTCCGGTCAGGTCCGCGTCAGCCAGGTTGGCCAGCCCAGTTTGGCTTCCTGAAGATTTGCCCCCCGCATGTTGGCCCCCTCCAGATTTGCCTTTGGCAGCCAGGAAATCTCGAAGCTGCTGAAGGGCATGATGGCGTTTACCAGGGTGGCGCCGGAAAAACGGGAAAAGTCGAAGTTGGCGCCGGTCAGATCTGCCCCTGTAAAGTCCGCGCCCTGGGCGAACAGGTATTCGCCCTGCATTCCCTGCAGGCTGGCGTTTCTGAGCGTCGCTCCCCGCACGCTGCCCCGGTAGATCTGAAGCCGGTAGCCGGTGATGTTATCGAGGTTCGCGCCATCAAGGTTGGCACCTCTGAGGCTGGTGTGGCTCAGGTTGGCGCCAGACAGGTCGGCACCGCGGAAGTTGGCGGAACGCAGATCCATATTCGACAGATCCGCTCCCTGCAGGTTGGCACCTGCGCAACTGGTCTCGCGTTCGAGTTTGCAGCCGTTGATCACTGGTGCCTGATCCCGGTCTGCCATGTAGTCGCCGGCCAGCGCCGGTGTGACGACCAGTAAAAACGAGGCGGTAATAAGTGCTCTCATGATTTCACTCCCGAATATTAGGCGGAAAAAGGGGCCTGGCGAATTGCCAGGCCCAGGCCGGAGGACAGTCAGCGGGAAGCCTGTGCCCAGGATGGCATCTTGAAGACCCAGAATGACCCACCCTGTGACACGGGCTTGGTCAGCTCGGCCATGTCGCCGCCCCAGAGCGGAACCGCGCCGCCGTAGCCGGAGGCAACGCCAATGTACTGCTCGCCGTCCATTTCCCAGGTGATCGGAGAGGAGATGATTCCCGAGCCGGTCTGGAACCTCCAGAGCTCCTCCCCGGTTTCAGCATCGAACGCCTTCAGGAAGCCGTCGCCTGTGCCGGTGAACACCAGTCCGCCCCTGGTGGCCAGTACGCCGGCCCACAGTGGTAACCGTTCCTTGTGCTCCCATTCGATCTCGCCCGTGAGCGGGTTCATGGCGCGAAGGATGCCCACGTGGTCGTCGTACATGCGCTTGATACGGAAGCCCTGGCCCAGGTAGGCGGCACCTTTCTTGTAGGTGACCTCTTCCGTCCAATAATCCTCTTTCCAGTGGTTGGCGGGCACGTAGAACAGCCCCGTATCCTGGCTGTACGCCATGGGGTTCCAGTTTTTGCCGCCGAGGAAAGGTGGAGATACCTCAATGGCTTCGCCACGGGTCTCACCCTCGGGAACGGGTGGTGGCCGTTGTCCCTTTCGTTCCACCGGACGGCCATCGTCGCCAATGCGCTCGGCCCAGGTAATGTTGTCCACGAAGGGGAAGCCTTTCTTGAACTCGCCGTTCTCACGGTCGACCACATAAAAGAATCCGTTGCGGTCGGCATGGGCCGTTGCCTTCACGGTTTCCCCGTTTTCATCGTATTCAAACAGCACCAGCTCGTTGTTACCGGAGAAATCCCAGGCATCGTTCGGCGTGTGCTGGTAGAACCATTTCACCTCGCCGGTGGTCGGGTCTACACCCACCTGGCCGGAGGTGTACAGGTTGTCGTAGTCGGCAGGGTCACCGCCGGGTGATGTGCGTTTCCAGGTGTTCCAGGGCGCGGGGTTACCGGCACCAATGATGATGGTATTGGTTTCCGCGTCGAAGCTGGCGCTTTGCCAGGGGGCACCGCCGCCATGACTCCAGGCTTCCACTTTGCCGGTTTCGGTGTTGGGATCATCCGGCCAGCTGGGCGCGCGGGGGTCGCCGGTGGGCGTGCTTTTTTCGCCGTTCAGGCGGCCATAGTGGCCTTCAACGAACGGTCGCATCCAGACTTCTTCACCGGTATCCGGATCCCGGGCAAACAGCTTGCCTACGACCCCGAACTCATCCCCGGAGGAGCCGTGGATCAGCAGAACCTTGCCGGTTTCCTGGTCTTTGACGAGTGTCGGAGCACCGGTCATTGTGTAGCCTGCTTCGTGATCGGCGAACTTTTCCCGCCAGACCACTTTGCCGGTGTCCTTGTTCAGGGCGACGATGCCTGCATCCAGAGTCCCGAAGAATACCTTGTCGCCAAAAATGGCTGCGCCACGGTTTACCACATCACAGCAGGGACGGATGCCTTCCGGAAGTCGGTGGTTGTATTCCCACAGTCGCTCCCCGGTTTTTGCATCCAGGGCCCATAGGCGAGAGTAGGAGCCGGTGACGTAGATAACGCCGTCGTGCACCAGAGCCTGGGATTCCTGCCCCCGCTGCTTCTCATCGCCAAACGAAAATGACCAGGCCGGAACCAGGCGTTCGACGTTGTCCCGGTTGATGGTGGTCATGGGGCTGTATCGCTGTGCCTTGGGGCCAATGCCGTAGCCCAGCACGTTTTCGGTTGTTTGGGCATCGTTGGCGATGTCTTCCCAGGTGACGTCCCTGGCGCTCACCTGGCTTGCGAGACCGGCTGCGGAACCCAGCGCCAGCGCCAGGCCAATCCCGCGAAGCAGCGGGCGTTTGCGTGTTTTGATGTTCATAGTCTTTCCCCTTGGTTTTTGTTGTAACCATCGTCTTGCTCATGGCATCGACGCTTCGAGTATTGGCTGGAGCGTGGGTAGTAGCGACGGAAAAACCCACAGCAAAGTCGGGAAAGGGGCAATAAAGGCCGGGAAAACTTCCCGAAACGCCGGCTTCTTCATGAAAAATGGCCGTTTTTGGGGTGCTGGGCTTGAATCTCGTGCTTTGGCCTTCGCTCAGAGCGTCTACTACCAAGGAACTAAGTCAAAAACCCCAAAGTGGCATTCGGATTGGGCGGGGGGATTCCTAGACTGGAGTTCAGCAAGTTGGCAACAGACAAATCCAATAGCCAACCACGGGGAATCCAAAAAAACAGAGGTAACACCAATGGCAATGTCCTTTTCACTCAAAACGATCGTGGCTGCGGCCCTGCTTGGCCTGGCTGGCTTCGCAATTGCGCACGGCAATGTCACACCACAGGAAGTGGATACGGGCAACCTGCCGGAACTGGGCGATGACGTTCGCAGCGAGAACCCCTTCCGCGAAGGCAATGAACTGGGTGACTACAACGCTCAGGCAGTAAAGGTTGGTGAGAGTGCCTACGCTGGCAACTGTGCCGCCTGTCATGGCATCCGGGCGATGTCCGGCGGCCTGACGCCTGATCTTCGCGAGTTGACTGAATGGGACGACGAGTACTACATCGGCCGGGTCATGAACGGCACAGATCGCGGCATGCCTTCCTGGAAGGAGAGCATGGACCAGAACGCCATGTGGGCCATTCGCACCTATGTGGAATCCCTGCCCAAGCCGGAGTGATGGGGCCAACCCCTTCACTGCCCATGCCTGAATTCGGGTCGGCCTTTTGCCGGCCCTTCGTCGTTGGGAGAAAACAATGAAAACACTGGCTCGAATTCTTGTGATGCTGTTGTTCACCCAGGTAGTCCTTGCCCAGGAGGTTGACGACGGAGACAAACTCCTCAACCGACCGGCGGAACGGACCTACGACATCATTCTGGACTCCGGCTATCTGAAGGTCGGCGTGTACCGGAATTTTCCGCCTTATTCCTACGAGGTCGATGGTGAACCCAGAGGGATCGACATTGAGCTTGGACGCCGGATTGCCAAGGAAATGGGCGTGGAGTTCAAGGTGCACTGGATTATCCCGGATGAAAACCTGGGAGATGATTTGCGGAACAATGTCTGGAAGGGACATTACCTGGCCAAGCAGCGGCTTGCCGATGTCATGCTGCGGGTGCCTTACGACAAGACTTACGCCTACATGCAGGATTCCACCGGTGAGTACATCAACGAACAGGTTGTTCTGTTCGGACCCTATCAGCAGGAAACCTGGCAGATTGCCTATGATCCCGGGAAGCTTGATTCCGTCGAGACCGTGGCAGTATTCCAGTACAACCCTATTGGCGTTGAAATTGACACCCTGCCTGATTTTTACCTGACCTCGGCATTCGGCGGACGCATGCGTGAACAGGTTAACCACTATGCCAGCGTAGCGGACGCGTTCGAGGCGCTGCGCAAAGGCGAGGTCAGCGCGGTGATGGGTATGCGCTCCGAAATTGATCATGAGCTTGCAAAGCCGGCGAACTCGGCATTCAAGGCGGCAGGTAACGGCTTCCCCGGTATTGGCAAGCAGGTCTGGGATGTGGGCATGGCTATCAAACACACCCATCGCCAGTTGGGTTATGCCCTTGAGGCCATCGTCGACAAGCTGGTCAAAACCGGAGAGGTAAACGAGCTCATGGCCAGTCAGAATCTCCGTTACAGCGTGCCCGGTTACTACCGGAATTTTCTGGATGAGCAGGCTATTGCCCGGGCGGAGGGGGACCTCTGACGTTTCGGTCACTGTTCGGTGTTCAGAGAGCTTTGTGAAGTAGTACTACCAAGTGATGAGAAAACCTGTTCCGGGGGGCAATTGTCGGTTTTGCCCCCAATGCGAAGAATCGTACCAGAGGCGGGAAAAGTTCCCGGTTCACCGAGAAATCGAAAACAAGAGACTTGGAGAGCGCAACCATGATAACCAACAAGTTCGGGATTCGCATTGCGGCCAGTGCCCTGGCCCTGGCAGTTTCCTGCGGAGCCCATGCGGTAACCGACGAAGACATTCTCAACGATCACAAGACGCCCGACGATATTGTCAGCTACGGCATGGGTACCCAGGGCCAGCGCTATAGCATTCTGGAAGACCTGAACACCAGTAACGTTCAGTATCTGCAGCCGGCCTGGGCGTTCTCCTTCGGAGGCGAGAAGCAGCGTGGCCAGGAATCCCAGCCGCTGATCAAGGACGGTGTCATGTATGTCACCGCCTCCTACTCCCGAATCTACGCCATCGACGCAAGAACCGGTGAGGAGATCTGGCAGTACGATGCCCGTCTTCCGGACGGCATCATGCCCTGCTGTGATGTGGTTAACCGTGGAGCTGCGATCTACGGTGACAAGGTCATTTTCGGCACACTCGACGCCAAGCTGGTTGCCCTCAATAAAGATACCGGCAAGCCAATGTGGATCAAGAAAGTGGCGGACTACCAGGCCGGCTACGCGATTACTGCCGCTCCAATCGTGGTGAAGGGTAAGGTCATTACCGGTGTTTCCGGTGGTGAATTCGGTATTGTCGGAAAGGTAGAAGCCTACGACGCCAACACCGGTGACCTGGTCTGGACCCGCCCGACCGTCGAAGGCCACATGGGCTATGTCTACAAAGATGGCAAAAAGGTTGAGAACGGCATTTCCGGCGGCAAGGCAGGGGTTACCTGGCCTGGCGAAATGTGGAAGAACGGTGGCGCTGCAACCTGGCTGGGCGGCACTTACGATGCGGACACCGACTCCCTGTTCTTCGGCACCGGTAACCCGGCGCCCTGGAACTCGCATCTGCGTCCTGGCGACAACCTGTTCTCGTCATCCCGTCTCGCTATTGAC
The DNA here is from genome assembly GCF_041687235.1 of Marinobacter sp. Classification (GTDB taxonomy): domain Bacteria; phylum Pseudomonadota; class Gammaproteobacteria; order Pseudomonadales; family Oleiphilaceae; genus Marinobacter. The sequence goes on from NZ_JAWLCH010000008.1 coordinate 135,821, forward strand.
CCGGACGACGGCAGTATCAAGTGGCACTTCCAGACCACCCCCAACGATGGCTGGGACTATGACGGTGTCAACGAGCTGATCTCCTTCGACTACGAAGAGAACGGCAAGACGGTAAAAGCCGCTGCCACGGCCGACCGTAACGGCTTCTTTTATGTTCTGAACCGTGAGAACGGAGACTTTATCCGTGGCTTCCCGTTCGTGGACAAGATTACCTGGGCGGAAGGCCTGGATCCGGAGACGGGTCGTCCGATCTTTACCGATGGTGGTCGTCCCGGTAACCCCGCCGATCTCGACGGCGATAAGGGCGAAACGGTAGTGGCCCAGCCCGCGTTCCTGGGTGGCAAGAACTGGATGCCGATGGCCTTCAGCCAGGACACCGGATTGTTCTATGTGCCGTCCAATGAGTGGTCCATGGATATCTGGAACGAGCCCGTTTCCTACAAGAAAGGTGCGGCGTTCCTGGGTGCAGGTTTCACCATCAAGCCGGCCAATGACGAATACATCGGCGTACTGAGGGCCATGGATCCGAAAACCGGCGAGGAAGTCTGGCGCTATGAAAACGCTGCTCCACTATGGGGTGGCGTGATGGCCACCGCTGGTAACCTTGTATTCACTGGTACTCCGGAAGGTTACCTCAAGGCGTTCGATGCCAAGACCGGGGAAGAGCTCTACCGATTCAATACCGGTTCCGGCGTTGTCGGCACACCCGTGACCTGGACCATGGACGGTGAGCAGTACGTCTCCGTTTCATCCGGCTGGGGCGGTGCGGTTCCACTCTGGGGTGGTGAAGTGGCCAAGGTGGTCAAAAACTTCAACCAGGGCGGCACCGTCTGGACCTTCAAGTTGCCGAGCGATCGCGTCGCCAGCAACTGATCCTGTCCAATACCGGCCTGGAGCCGGAGTGAAAAGGGGGCTGCCTTCGGGCGGCCCCTTTCACGTTCAGGCCGCCTGATTCCGGGCGGTCTCGCTGACCGACTGGTTGATATCCTCGAACAGCTTTCGGTCGGTCTGCCCGATTGGCAAGTCGTAGGTGATGGTGGCGCCGAACGCCTGCGGATCGTGGGGATCGTTGCGTACCTTGTCGAATACCAGCAGTCGGGTGCCCAGGTAAAACCCTTCCTTCAGATCGTGGGTCACCATGAAAATGGTGGTGCCGGTCTCCTGCCAGAGCTTCAGTAACAGATCATGCATATCGCCCCGAATGCCTGGATCCAGGGCGCCGAAGGGCTCGTCCAGAAGGAGCACCCGTGGCCTCATGATCAGCGATTGGGCGATGGCGAGGCGCTGTTGCATGCCGCCGGAGAGTTCGTGGGGCCACTTGTTGGCCGACGGACCCAGCCCTACCGATTCCAGCATGGCATCCACCTTCTCAAGCGCTTCCCGACGGGCGCTGCCGAACAGCTTACCCAGCCAGGGTTTCTGTTCCAGTTCCAGACCCATCAGCACGTTCTGGCGCACGGTCAGGTGCGGGAACACCGAGTAGCGCTGGAAAACAATGCCCCGGTTGCGGTCCGGCTCCCCCGGGAAGGCTTCACCTTCCAGCAACAGCTCGCCGCGGGTCTGGGTTTCCTGGCCTAGCAGCATCTTCAGGAAGGTGGATTTGCCGCAACCGGAAGCGCCCACCAGGGTGCAGAACTCTCCCTGTTTCACGTTCAGGTTCAGGTTTTCCAGGACGACCTGATCCCCATACTCTTTCCAGAGATTGTTGACGGTAATAAAACTCATCAGTGGCCTCCTGCGTTGTACCAGGGGAACAGCCTGCGATTGGCAAAACGCAGACACTGGTCGATCACGATGGCGAGGATGGTGATCCAGATGACATACGGCAGGATCACATCCATGGCCAGGTAGCGCCGCACCAGGAAAATCCGGTAGCCGAGACCCTCGGTAGATGCAATCGCCTCTGCTGCGATCAGGAACAGCCAGGCCGGCCCCAGGCTCAGGCGCACGGCGTCGATCAGCCGCGGCAACACCTGGGGCAAGGCCATGCGGGTGATCACCTGCCAGGAGTTCGCGCCCAGGGTCTGGATCTTGATCAGTTGTTCGCCCGGCAGCTCCCGGACCCGTTGCGCGACATCCCGCATCATGATGGGGGCGGTGCCGATGACTATCAGCATGACTTTGGAAAGCTCGCCCAGCCCGAACACGATGAACAGGATAGGCAGGATGGCAAGGGGCGGTACCATGGAGAGTGCGGACACCAGTGGGGCAAGGTTGGCTCTCACCAGGGGCAACACGCCATTTAGAATGCCTACCACCAAAGCCAGCAAAGCGGCAATGCCAACGCCCAGACCAAGTCTTTCCAGGCTGGCGGTGGTGTCCTGCCACATCAGATAGTCGCCACTGCGGCGATCTTCCTGAAAGGCCATCCGGTCGACGGCGGCGCTCATCTGTTCCAGGCCGGGAAGGAGTTTGTCGTTGGGGTTTTCCGCCAGGCGTTCCTGAGAGGCCAGGCTGTAGACAAGCATGATCAACAGAAAGGGCAGCAGGCCCAGCAGGGTGGCTGAAACCCGCCCGGGATGGCGGTTGATCATTCTCATAGATCGTCTCCTCTGGTCACACAACACGGCAAGGTCATCGCGGGTAGCAGCATCCCTTGCGATTCAGTCTCCCGGGCTTTTGTCCCGCCGTGTAACCTCCCAGAGGTCGGTAACTCTCGGACCAGCCGTCCGGGATGATTGTGTGCCCGGACCGGAACCCTAGTTACCCATTGCGTCCGTTGTGTTCGCCGCTCTGTCTTCGGTGTTGTGAACAGTGCCGTAAACGGATCAGGGTTTTGAAAAACTGCTGTATCGACCTGTGCAGATGGCGTGCCAGATCCGGCAAACGGGAGAAAACGGGTCATCCCGGCGTAGGTGAAGTTAAAGATGTGCACCGGATTGGTGCGGTAGAGGTTGGGGTGCTCGATCATGATGCCTCTCCGGTTAGCAGGCAACTGGCCGCCGCCAGAATCCGCGCGTGGCTGGTCCTCTCCCGGCCGGCGCCACCGGCAATATGGCCCCAGTCTGAGCGCAGGGTGTCGACGATGGCGCCTGGCATCCGGCGTCCGTCTTCTGTTGCGTCTTCCTGCGTGAAGTAGAGATCGGTCCTGCTGGGCATCATCCGTGTCGGCATGGTGATAGCGGCGAGCGCGGATTCGTAATCCTTGCCGAACACCGGATTATCGCTGATATCACCCTGCTGCCAGGTTTGCAGGACCGTTAGCAGATTGTTGGCGTCCTGGGCCAGGTGGTCCTGTTCCCAGAACCTGAGAAGGGACTCTACGGAATCAAAGCCCAGGTCCCTCCATAACCCCTGTCGGAAAAACGCCTGGGAATAGGCCCAGCCGGCGTACACGCGGCCAAAGGCCTGGAGTCCGCGCTCAGGTGGCTTCCGGTAGCGGCCACCCTCGAAGTTTTGATCGCAGGTCAGAGCAGCTTTTACACCTTCCAGAAACACCTGGTTGTGGGGATAGCACCGTGCGGTGCAGCAGGTGGCCAGCACCGAACGCACCTGTTCGGGGAACAGGCAGGCCCACTGAAGCGCCTGCATGCCGCCCATGGACCAGCCCATCACGAGGGCAATGCTCGCACCTCCAAACACCTCCTCCACCAATCGTTTCTGCAGTATCACGTTGTCGTAGAGACTGACCACCGGAAAATCCGGGCCTGCCTGGGTTCCGGATATGTTTGATGGGGACGACGATTCACCGGCGCCAAGCAGACAGGGAACAACAATGCAGTACTTGCCCGGATTCAGAGGGCTGTCAGGTCCAACCCAGGGATGATTGCCTGCGGCTGCACCGCCGTAGTACGTGGGCAACAGGATCAGGTTGTCTTTTGGTGCATTGAGTTGCCCGATCTGGTGATAGTGCAGGCGGGCGGCGTTCAGGGTTTTGCCCCCGGAAAGAGGGAGGTCTCCTGCTTCAAAATCTTCTCTAACCCAATGGTGTATCGACATTTTTATCCTCGCTTTCCTGCCCTGAGCTGAACTGACAAATCCTGTTTTTGGCATTTTACATGCACGCTGGCATGTAAGTTGAATGACAGAAAGCTAGAAAGAAACGTGCCAGAACATAAACCGACCACCCGTCTAGCCGGGTTGCAGAGAGGAAACACCATGACTGACCTGACCAATACCCAGGCTCTCAAGAAGAAGCTCGCGGATGCGGGCGTCAAATACGCCGTTGCCAGTTACGTAGATATCCATGGCATCACCAAGGGCAAGTTTGTGCCCGTAGCTCATCTGGGGCAGATGATGGAAGGCTCCGAGCTGTACACAGGGGCCGCCCTGGATGGCGTGCCCCAGGATATCTCCGACGATGAAGTCGCTTCCATGCCGGACCCGGGCGGGCTGGCCATTTGTCCCTGGAATCGTCAGCTGGCGTGGTTTCCGGGCAATCTGTTCCTGAACGGTGAACCGTTTGAGGCCTGTTCCAGAAACATCCTCCGCCGCCAGCTGAGTACTGCCGCTGATATGGGTTATCGCTTCAATCTTGGTATTGAGACCGAGTTTTTCCTGTTCCGTGACACCGAGGATGGGAGCTTTGCGCCTCTGAGTGACCGGGACACTCTGGGCAAGCCCTGTTATGACCCCCGCACCCTCATGGACAACCTGCCGATCATGGATGAGCTGGTGGACGCCATGAACGAGCTCGGCTGGGACGTGTACTCGTTTGATCACGAAGACGCCAACGGTCAGTTCGAGACGGATTTTAAATACGCCGACGCCCTGACCATGGCCGACCGTCTGGTGTTTTTCCGGATGATGGCCAACGAGATTGCCCGCAAACATGGTGCTTTCGCCAGCTTCATGCCCAAGCCCTTTGCCGACCGCACCGGCAGTGGCGCCCACTACAATATGTCGCTGGCGGACCTGAAGACCGGCGAAAACCTGTTCGAACCGAAGGGCGACGATTTGCACAACTGTGGCATCAGCAAGATCGCCTATCACTTCACAGCCGGTGTGCTGAAACACGGCGCTGCCATCAGTGCCGTGATTGCGCCCACGGTAAACAGTTACAAGCGGCTGGTGCGCCAGGGCAGCATGTCTGGTTCCACCTGGGCGCCGGTATTCATGTGCTACGGCTCCAACAACCGCACCAACATGATCCGGATCCCCGGCATGGGCGGCCGGATTGAATGCCGTGCTGCAGACATCGCCTGCAATCCCTATCTGGGCAGCGCCTTGATACTGGCCGCAGGCCTGGAAGGCATTCGGGAAGGACTGGACGCGGGCGCGCCTCACCACGAGAACATGTACAACTACAGCGATGCCGAAATCGCTGAGCAGGGCATTGAGTATCTGCCCCGGAACCTGGGCGAAGCGGTAGAGGCGTTCGAGGCAGATCCACTGGCCAGAGAGGTCTTTGGCGACGCCATGTTCAGCAGCTTCATCGAATACAAGAAAGCGGAGTGGGAAAGCTACCAGAACCACGTGTCGTCCTGGGAGGTGGACCGTTACCTGAAAATGTTCTGATAGCTCGTTGATGCAATGTCAGTTTCGGAAGCCGGGATCAATCCGGTCCAGCTTTCGAAGCAGGCCGGGCCAGGCAAGGTTGCCGCCCATACCCTTGGTGACCTTCTTCGCCTGTTCCCGGATGGAGCTGAGGATGCTGTCGGGTATTCGCACCAGGGGCTGTCCCCCGGACATGGCCTGAATCTGCACTTCGCAGGCGCGCTGCAGGATATACATATTCAGGAAGGCTTCGGCCACGCTGGGCCCTGTGGTAAGCAGACCATGGTTGCGCAGGATCATGAACCGGGCATGGCCCAGATCTGCCTGCAGGCGCGCCTTCTCGTCTTCGCGCAGCGCCACGCCTTCGTAATCGTGATAAGCGAGTCCCGACAGCGGAAACAGGCTTTGCTGGGATAACGGCAGAAGGCCCTCCTTCTGTGCCGAAACGGCCACACCTGCCGTGGTGTGGGTATGCATCACACAGGCGGCATCCTCACGAATCGAATGGATGGCACTGTGGATGGTGAACCCGGCCGGGTTGATGTCGAAATCCTCCGGATTGATCTTGTTGCCTTCCTGATCAATGCGTACCAGGCTGGAAGCCGTAATTTCCTCGAACATCATGCCGTAGGGGTTGATCAGGAAATGATGCTCGTCACCGGGAATCCGCACGGAGAGGTGGGTGAAGATAAGGTCGTCCCAGCCGTAGAGAGCAATCAGGCGGTAGGCAGCGGCAAGGTCAATGCGAAGCTGCCACTCATCCTCACTGACTTCACCCTTTTTGGATGGAATTGCCAATTGCTCGGACATAGTGCTGACCCCTCGGAATCGGTTGGTTTTATTGTTGATTGACGGTCAATGTAGCGCCCGCAAGAATCGGATGGAAGGGGGCGCAGCAAAGGCGCATCATATGGGTAGTCGGTTATGCGCACATGAAGGAGCCACGACATGCCTGACGATCGAGAAACCATTGCCTATACCTGCCGGCAAACCTCACTCGGCCTGTTGATGATGGCTGCCACCGATCAGGGCGTGTGTTTTGCCGAATTCGGGGATGACGAGACGGCACTGCGAGATCAGTTACAGAAGGAGTTCCCGAAGGCTCGACTGGCTCCGTCTCAGGCGAAGGCATCGCCGGAGCTGGATGCGTGGATGTTGGCTCTGGATGAACATTTGAGCCAGAACATGCCTAGACCGGATGTCCCTCTGGATATCCGTGGCACCGCTTTCCAGACTCGCGTCTGGAAACTCCTGTTAAGCGTCCGTGAAGGTGAGGTGGTAACTTACACGGAGTTGGCAAGGCGACTGGGTGAACCCAAAGCCGTTCGAGCTGTTGCCTCCGCCTGCGGGCGAAACCGCATCGCCGTGCTGATTCCCTGCCACCGTGTCTTGCGAAGCGACGGCTCCCTCGGCGGTTACCGCTGGGGCCTGGACCGAAAGCAGAAACTGCTTGAAAAAGAGCGTTCAGCCTCGACCCAGTAACACCCAGAACTGCCGCTGGAAAAACGCCGTTTCCTGTTTCAACGAAAACAGCTTCGGCGCAAACAGCCAGGTCTGGGTAATGCCCATCAGATAGGTGTAACTCAGCAGCCCCAGATCCTCGGGATCTTCCTGCGTAGAAATCAAACCCCGCTCAGCGGCCTCGCCCACCAGATCCCGAAACATTGCAATAATCGACGTTGTCAGCGCCCGTTCCCGCTTCAGCGTCCGGCTCATGGCATCGGTCAGCTCGGTTTTGTTCAACAGAATCTCGAATGACTGACGATACTTCCGATCATTGGCCAGCAGGCCCAGCCAGCGCTCTATGAAATGATCCATGGCCTCAATGGGCGTTTCCCGCATGCCGGAACATTCCGCGACCAGGGCTTCCAGCGGTTCCTGGGAGTAGCCAAGAACGGCCTCGTAAAGATCATCCTTGTTCTCGAAATGCCAGTAGATCGGCCCACGGCTGCAGCCGGCTTCTTTGGCAATCCGGCTGAGAGTCGTCAGGGAATAACCGTCCCGACTAAACAATCTTAAGGCCGCTTCAAGAACGGTCTGGCGTGTTTTCTCAGCTTCTTCCTTGGTACGGCGCATAAAGAGTTTTTTCTCGACGACTTACTGTGCAGTTGAAAGGTTGGTGTGGGAACGCCTTGCCAAAACTGTGCGGAGCCAGGGATGGCGGAGCCCAAGCGTCACAGGGATGTGCCGCAAGGAGCGTGTTTTGGCAAGGCGTTCCCACACCAACATACTCCCAGGCCAACAAAAAGGGCACGAGTATCGTGCCCTTCGGTAACTAATCAGGCAAGCAAAGAGACCGTCAGATCTCCCCGTCTGCCGACATCTGCATATAGCTGTCGTTAAACCGAAGCTTCACGTTCCCTGAGTCGCCCATGATCGAACCATCCGGAAACTCGATGCCAACGAAGTCCGGGCTCATGGCGCCCTGGCCAAGCAGACCCTTGTCAAAGGAGAACTGGCGAACGCTGTCCATGGCCTCACGGGCTTCATCGCTGCGGATAAACTCCACGGAGTTTTCCGGCTTCCAGAACATCTTCATACCCGCCAACTGAGCCTCATAACCGGCCCGGTCGGTGCCGGACAGCTCACCCAGGAAAGCACGGGCTTCCTGGCCTTCTTTACTGTCGGAGGCGAGAATACTCATGGTCTCGTACCAGGCACCTACAAGCGCCTTGCCCAGTTTCGGGTTATCTTCCAGAGTCTCGGAATTCACCAGGGTCAGGTCCTTGATGTGGCCTGGAATCTGGCTGGAATCGAACAGCGGCGTCGCCCCGGGGTAGTTGGCCACTTCTGTAAGCAAGGGGTTCCAGGTAGCCACGTGGCGAACATCGTCAGTCTGGAAGGCAGAAACAAGGTCCGCGTCAGAGATGTTCACCACACTGATATCCCGCTCTTCCAGGCCAACGGTGTCCAGCGCGCGCACCAGCAGGTAATGGGATACCGACAGCTCTACCAGGTGAACCGTCTCACCCTCCAGCTCTTCGATGGAGGTTGCATCCTTGGACACCAGGCCGTCATTGGCGTTTGAGTAGTCGCCGACGATCAGTGCGGTGGTATCCAGGCCCGAGGCGGCCGGAATCGACAGGCCGTCCATGCTGGTAGCCACTACGCCATCAAACTGGCCGGCGGTGTACTGGTTGATGGACTCGATGTAGTCGTTGACCTGCACGATATCCACTTCGATATCGTACTTGTCTGCCCACTTTTTCATGATTCCGTAGTCTTCCGCATACTGCCAGGGCACCCAACCGGCGTAGATGGTCCAGGCGATGCTGAAGGAATCTTTTTCCTCGGCGAGGGCGCCCATGGACAGGGAGGCGGTCAGCAGGCCGGCCGCCAGACGTTTGTTCAGGTCAGATGTTTTCATGGTGTCTCTCCTCGGGCCATGCCCGTGTTGGTAAGTCTGGTTTTTTTGATGTCAGTCTTGCTTTGGGATTGTTGGCATTCATTGGCTGATCTCTTCCACGATCACCACCGGTGTGCCCGGCGAGACCGCCTGGCCCGCTTCCCGTCGCACATCCACCACGCGACCGGCAACCGGGCTCAGTAATTCAATCTCCATTTTCATGGATTCGACGACCGCCACCGGGCGCTGGGCCTCGATGGTGTCGCCTGGCTTCACCAGGCATTCCCAGAGGTTGCCGGCCACATGGCTTTCCACCGCGTGCTGGCCCGCCGGCAGGTTGGCGATGTCGTCCTCGCCGGTGTCCTCGATGGGCGCTTCGGAACTGAAGTTGATCTGGCCGGAATCAATCCAGCGCTGAAGTTCCTCATCGAAGGCCCGTTTGCGCTTGTCGGTGAAGGTCGTTATTTCGTCGTTGTTGTCGGCCAGGAACTGTTCGTAGTCCTTCAGGTTGAAGCGGGTTTCCTCAACGCGGATCGGGTAATCGCCGTTGGGGAAGTCCCGGCGGATCTGTTGCAGCTCTTCGGCGCTCACCTCGTAGAAACGCACCTGGTCGAAGAACCGCAGCAGCCAGGGCTTGCCGGGCTCGAAAACGTCGGTGGTGCGATAGCGGTTCCACATCTGCAGGGTGCGGCCGACAAACTGGTAGCCACCGGGCCCTTCCATGCCGTAGATGCACAGGTAGGCGCCGCCGATACCAACGGAGTTCTCCGCGGTCCAGGTGCGGGCCGGGTTGTATTTGGTGGTCACCAGTCGATGACGAGGGTCCAGGGGTGTGGCCACCGGAGCACCTAAATACACGTCACCCAGGCCCATCACCAGGTAGGTCGCCTCGAAGAGTGTCTTTTTCACGTCGTCGATGCTGTCCAGCCCGTTGATGCGGCGGATGAATTCCAGGTTGCTCGGGCACCAGGGGGCGTCCTTGCGCACCGACTGCATGTATTTGGCGATGGCGGTCTGGCAGGCTTCGTCGTTCCAGGACAGGGGCAGGTGCACGATGCGCGCCGGTACGTCCCATTCCGGTTGCTTTTCCAGTTGCTTCTCGGCGCTGATCAGCAGGTCCAGCAGGGTGCGCTGGTTCAGTTTCTGGCTGTCGTAATGAACCTGCAGGGAGCGGATGCCCGGTGTGAGTTCCAGAATGGCGTCGTGGTTCTTGTCCCGCAGCCACAGCATCAGCGCGTGGGCGCGGAAGCGCAGGCGGATATCCAGTTCCATGGGGCCGTATTCCACCAGCACGTAGTTGTCGCCGGCGGCCCTGTACACCACGCCGGTTTCATGCTCGCTGACGCTCAGCGAGTCCAGAATCGGGGTTGTCGGTTTGATGGGTTTGATGTGGGCGGTAGCGGCGGTCAGTGTTGCCACGGACTCGTCCTGTGCTTCCCTCAGGGCCACGGCCTGGTCCTGGCTTACCGGTACAAACTTCACCTTGTCACCGGCTTTCAGCTGGCCCAGTTTCCAGAGGTCAGCGCTGATGACGGTCACCGGGCAGACAAAACCGCCCAGGCTGGGGCCATCGGGGCCTAGAATGACCGGCATATCGCCCGTGAAATCCACGGTGCCAACTGCGTAGGCGTTGTCGTGAATGTTGGATGGATGCATGCCGGCCTCGCCGCCATCACTGCGCGCCCATTCCGGTTTCGGGCCAATCAGGCGTACGCCAGTGCGGCTGGAGTTGTAGTGGATCTCCCAGTCGCTGGCGAAGAAGGTGTCTATATCTTCTTCAGTGAAGTAATCCGGGGCGCCGTGGGGGCCATAGGTGACGTGCAGGTTCCAGGTTTTGCCGATGGTCGGTTTCAGTTCGCCAGGAAGGGTTGTCAGGCCGGTTGGTTCGGCATCCGCCAACGCCAGCACATCGCCGGCCCGCAAGGCGCGGCCGCAGTGGCCGCCAAATTGCCCGAGCGTAAAGGTGCTGCAGGATGTCAGGTACTCGGGGCAGTCCAGCCCACCGCGGAACAACACATAGGCCCTGGCGCCGTCCGCCGTGGTGGCGCCCAGCTTCAGGGTAGCGCCGGCGGGCACGTTGATCACCTGCCAGAACGCCACGGGCTCATCATCCAGCGTGGCGTCCAGGTGGGCGCCAGTCAGCGCAATCTGCGTGGCGCGGTTGAAAGTGAGCACCGGCCCCTTCAGGGTGATTTCCAGGCCCGGAGCGCCCTCGGGATTGCCCAGCAGTCGATTGCCAAGCCGGAACGAATAGCTGTCGAACGGGCCGGAGGGTGGTACACCGATTTCCCAGTAGCCGATCCGTCCGGGGTAATCCTGGACAGTCGTCATTGTGCCGCCACTGAGTACGTCCACGGTGGCTGGCTGGTAGTCGAATTCATTAAGAGTGCGAGTGAACAGGCGGCCTTCCACGAAACGCGGGTCATCCAACACCTGGCGCACGTACTTGAGGTTGGTCTCGATGCCGTAGAGCAGGCTGTCTTCAAGGGCCTGCATCAGCCGCTGCCGGGCCGTCTCCCGATCGGGCTCATGCACAATGATCTTTGCGAGCATGGGGTCGTACAGGGGCGACACTTCCGTGCCCGGCTGTATCCAGGTATCGATGCGAAGGCCGTCTTCGTCCGGCCAGGCCACGTTGGTCAGCAGGCCGGCCCCGGGCTGGAAGTCCTTGTTGGGATCTTCGGCATAAATTCGTGCCTGTATGGCGTGACCGCAGGCGGAAAGCTTGCTCCTCAGTCCGTCCAGATCGGGCAGGGTGCCGGCACCTAGTTCCACCATCCAGCGCACCAGGTCGACGCCGTAAACCTGCTCCGTCACACCGTGCTCCACCTGTAAGCGGGTGTTCACCTCCAGAAAGTAGAACTCGGTGGTATCCGGGTCGTAGATGAACTCCACCGTTCCGGCACTGCGGTAAGCAATGCTTTCCCCCAGCTGGCGGGCGGTGGTGTGCATGCGGGATCGGACGTCGTCGCTGAGGCCCGGCGCGGGCGCTTCCTCGATGACCTTCTGGTTGCGGCGTTGGGCGGAGCAGTCCCGTTCCCCGAGGGCCGCGACCTGGCCCTTGCCGTCACCAAACAGTTGCACTTCAATATGGCGCGCGTGTTCCACGAATTTTTCCAGGAACACGCCGTTGTTGCTGAAGTTGTTCTGGCTCAGGCGCTGGACCGACTCAAAGCTCTTGCTCAGATCGTCCGGCCCATAGCAGCGGGACATGCCAATGCCGCCACCGCCGGCGGTGCTTTTCAGCATCACCGGGTAGCCGATGGTTTCGGCCGCCTCCAGGGCTTCATCCAGGTCTCTCAGTAACACCGTGCCGGGCAACAATGGCACACCCGCTTCCTGGGCAAGGGCCCGGGCGGTGTGCTTGAGGCCAAACTGCTCCATCTGTTCCGGCGTCGGGCCGAGAAATACCACGCCCTCGGCATCGCAACGCCGGGCAAAACCGGCGTTTTCGCTGAGAAATCCGTAACCGGGGTGGATGGCGCCGGCACCGCTCTTGCGAATCACCTCAAACAGCTTGTCCTGATCCAGGTAGGTGGCTGGGGCTGAGCCCTCACCCAGGGAGTAAGCTTCGTCGGCCTGCCGCACATGCAACGAGTCAGCGTCTGCTTCGGCGTAGACCGCCACGGACGTGATGCCCATCTCGCGCAGGGTACGGATGATCCGGCAGGCGATGGCCCCGCGATTGGCAATCAGGACTTTGTCGGGGTTATTGAGGGTGCCGCTCAGCTCCATACCAGCACCTCGATCGGTGTTGGGTTCCAGCCGTTGCAGGGGTTGTTCAGCTGCGGACAGTTGGAGATCATCACCAGCACATCCATGGCAGCCGTCAGCTCCACATACTTTCCGGCATCGGAAATACCGTCTTCGAAGGTCAGGCCGCCATCAGCGGTGACCGGCACGTTCATGAAGAAGTTGATGTTGTGGGTGATGTCCCGCTTGGTCATGCCCAGCTCTTCATGCTCTGTCACCGCCACCAGCCAGCTGTCACGGCAGGCGTGCATGCACTTTTTCTCAAGGGCATAACGGGTGGTGTTGCTCTCCGCTGCACAGGCGCCACCGAGGGTGTCGTGACGGCCACAAGTATCGGCGGTGATTTCCAGCATCACGTTGTTTTCCGAGGACATCAGCTTCGAGCCGGCCGTCAGGTACACGTTGCCCTGCTCACGGATGGTATCCACGGCGCTGTAACGCTCGGTGGGGTTATGGGCGTTGTAGAACAGGGTGTCGGCGGCCTGGTTGCCTTCAAGATCCAGAATCCGGAAGGTCTCGCCGGCTTTTACCACTTTAAGAAAGTACTCACCTGCCGGGACGGTTTCACGGAAGGCGGCGTTATCGGGCTTCAATTCGCTTTGCTTGATCATGTCCGGCCTCCGTTACTGGAACAGGTGGTAAAGGGCAGTGTTGGCGAAGGCCCGGGTGGCCTCAGGCAACGACGTCTTGCAGGGATCGGCATCGGTCACCGGGGCCGCCTTGAACAACTGGTAGCGCAGGGGATGACTCGGATAATGGCTGGCCGGGTTCATCGGATGCGGGCAGGTGTGCAGCACCACGATGGTGTCCATTTCGAAACGCAGGTCTACCGTTGCACCAGCGTGTGAGTGATCGCTGACAAACGCCATGTTGCCGTCGTCATCGGTCTTCACCTTGCTGAACCAGTTCAGGTTGGCGGTCAGGTCTTTCTTGCCCAGGCCGTATTTGGCCAGCTCGTTGAGGAAGCTGGTAAAGCCGTTGCGGTGATAGTGGTTGTGGGCTTGCTGATAGGTTTTTTTGCCCCAGCGCTTTTCCACCAGATCGGCATTGCAGGTGCCGGCGACGGTGTCGTGCCAGCCCAGGTCGTCACGGATGATGGAGGCAAATACCCGGCCCATATCGGAAAGCAGCACATGGCCTTTGGTAAGCAGGAAGGTGTGCTGGTTTTTCAGGGTATCCGGCATGTTGTAACGCTCGAGCGGGTTCTCGGGGTTGTACATCAACATGCCAACGTTGGCACCGCCGGTTTCGTCGATCAGGCGCAGCACGTGGCCACGGCGCATGATAAAGGACCAGTGGGATCCGCCGGGAATCAGATCGTCGTAGAGGGGGGCTGCGGTTTGCAACATGGCCTTTTCCTCCTGGTTAGGCATTTAAAAAGCGAGAGGCGTCAGTAGCTGAACGATCCTCCCGGGCTTTTGTCCCGCCGTGTAACCTTGGAAAAGGTCGTCAACTCTCGGACCAGTCGTCTGCATTGATGGGTGGCAGACCGGAACCCTAGTTGACCATTGGTCAGATTGTGGCGCTTTGATTGTGGTTTCAGTAACCGACGTCTCGCTGCGTGTTGGATCCTTTGCAGAGTCCATGCCAATCGCTAAGTTGCTGTTTTTATTGTGATGAGGTTTGGGGTGCCGGGCAGGTTTGCATCTTGCCTGGGCGAGCGCACTGTTTTCGTGCATCCATCAGGGCCTTTCCTGTGCATTTATTTTCGGCGGGTGATTTTGAAGCCGGGCCACTGATGGCATGGCCTTCGAGCCATCTACTACCAAGGGAGGAGTTTTTCGCCTCCATCGCATCATTCAAACCTCGGGGATTGGGGTCTACATTGAATGGGTAAACGCGAAAGGCCGCGTTGCCCTGCGACAAACACAACAAGAGGTCGAGATCATGATCTACGCACAACCAGGAAAGGATGGCTCCGTCGTTTCTTTCAAATCCCGTTACGAGAACTACATCGGTGGCGAGTGGGTTGCCCCGGTAAAAGGCCAGTATTTCGAGAACATCACACCGGTGACTGGCAATGTGATCTGTGAAATTCCGCGTTCCAGTGCCGAAGATATTGATCTGGCCCTGGACGCAGCACATAAGGCGGCGCCAGCGTGGGGCAGGACCTCACCCACCGAGCGCTCCAACATTCTGCTGAAAATCGCTGATCGGATTGAAGCCAACCTCGAGAAGCTCGCGGTTGCCGAAACCTGGGACAACGGCAAGGCCGTGCGCGAAACCCTGAACGCCGACATTCCCCTCGCTGCTGATCACTTCCGCTATTTCGCGGGTTGCCTGCGTGCCCAGGAAGGCCACATGGGCGAGATCGACCACAATACCGTGGCGTACCATTTCCATGAGCCCCTGGGTGTCGTTGGTCAGATCATTCCGTGGAACTTCCCGATTCTGATGGCGGCCTGGAAACTGGGTCCCTGTCTGGCTGCGGGTAACTGCACTGTGCTGAAGCCTGCCGAGCAGACGCCTGCCAGCATCCTGGTTCTGATGGAAATCATTGGCGACCTGTTGCCGCCGGGCGTACTGAACATCGTGAACGGCTACGGCATCGAGGCCGGCCAGGCCCTGGCCACCAGCAAGCGCATTGCCAAAATCGCCTTCACCGGCTCTACCCCGGTTGGCTCCCACATCCTCAAGTGCGCGGCTGAAAACATCATCCCGTCGACGGTTGAGTTGGGTGGTAAGTCCCCGAACATCTACTTCTCCGACGTTATGAAGGCCGAGCCGGAATTCATCGACAAGTGCGTGGAAGGTCTGGTGCTGGCGTTCTTCAATCAGGGCGAAGTCTGCACCTGTCCGTCACGGGCACTGGTCCAGGAAGACATGTTCGAAGAGTTCATGCAGAAGGTGGTTCAGCGGACCAAGGCGATCAAGCGTGGCAACCCGCTGGATACCGACGTTCAGGTGGGTGCCCAGGCGTCCAAGGAACAGTTCGACAAGATCATGTCCTACCTTGCCATCGGTAAGGAAGAGGGCGCTGTGGTGCTGACCGGCGGTGACCGCGAGCATCTGGATGAAGAGTTCAATAACGGCTTCTACATCCAGCCCACCCTGTTCAAGGGCGACAACAAGATGCGTGTGTTCCAGGAGGAAATCTTCGGCCCGGTTGTGGGTGTTACCACCTTCAAGACCGAGGAAGAAGCCCTGGCCATCGCCAACGACACCGAGTTTGGTCTGGGTGCCGGTGTATGGACCCGTGACACCAATCTCGCCTACCGGATGGGCCGCAACATCCAGGCCGGTCGGGTGTGGATGAACTGCTACCACGCCTACCCGGCTCATGCTGCCTTCGGTGGTTACAAGAAGTCTGGCGTCGGCCGTGAGACCCACAAGATGGCGCTCGAGCACTACCAGCAGACCAAGTGCATGCTGACCAGCTACGACACCAACCCGCTGGGTTTCTTCTGAATCTGTGAGCGGTAAGCGGGCCTCCCACACGGGCCCGCCTGTGAGTCAGCACAGCGGATGTGCACCTTCATCCCCCGGTGTCTGGCCGGGGGCGACTCTCTGATGAGAGTTCGGGTTTTTCTGTCACTCTCTTTGGCCCTTCCCAGGGCCTTTTTTCGTTTCAGGCCAGAGCCGGTTTCTGCCGCCACCCGTGTGCGACCTAGGGAGGCACCAAAACAGTTCCAAAGTACCATATTGGCCCCTTGCCCCGGCCGATAGGATGGGAACTGGGTTATCGGCAATGTCGTTGATTCACCCGCAATGCGCTAACAATCATGACAATAGAGGTGAGCATTATGTGGACCAAACCAGCCTACGAAGATCTCCGCATCGGTTTCGAAGTCACCATGTACTTCGCCAACCGCTGAGTGCTGAAGCGGCCAGCCTCGAGCTGGCCGTTTTGCTTGTGGAGTGACCCACCATGTTGATTCACGTTCTGGGCTCCGCTGCAGGCGGTGGCTTTCCCCAGTGGAACTGTAACTGCGCCAACTGCGACGGCTTCCGTAAGGGCACCCTGAACGCCCGGGCCCGTACCCAGTCTTCCATTGCCATCAGTGAAGACGGCGAGCACTGGATTCTGTTCAACGCCTCCCCTGACATTCGCGCCCAGCTGGCTTCGTTTGAAGCGATGCAGCCGGCCCGGGCTCTGCGGGATACCGGTATCGATGCCATCGTGCTGATGGACAGCCAGGTGGACCACACCACCGGTTTGTTGTCCCTGCGCGAGGGGCTGCCAATGGACGTCTGGTGTACCGAGCAGGTGCATGAGGATCTCAGCGGAGGCTTTCCGCTGTTCACCATGCTCCAGCACTGGAACAGTGGGCTGAACTGGCGCCCGATTGAGGCATCCGAGCAGACGCCCTTTACCATTCCCTGCGCACCGTCCATTGAGCTGACCGCGATCCCCCTGCTGAGCAACGCGCCTCCCTATTCACCGCGCCGGGACAACCCGCACCCGGGCGATAACATTGGCCTGTTCCTGAAGGACACCCGCACCGGTCAGACCGTGCTGTACGCTCCGGGCCTGGGCGCACCAGATCAGCGTATTCTGGACTGGATGGCAAAAGCAGATGTATTGCTGGTGGATGGCACTGTCTGGCACGACGACGAGATGATCCGCCAGGAAGTGGGCACCAAGACCGGACAGGCTATGGGCCATCTGGCCCAGAGCGGCCCGGGCGGCATGATCGAGGTGCTCGATGCCATGCCGGCCCAGCGCAAGATTCTTATCCACATCAACAACACCAATCCGATCCTGAACGAGGACTCGCCGGAGCGGGCGGAACTGACCCGCCACGGCATCGAGGTGTCCTGGGACGGAATGCACATCGACCTGTCGGGGCAGCCATGAACGCCAAAGCCAACACCGCCATGAACCGGACGGATTTCGAGCAGGCCCTGCGGGCCAAGGGCCAGTATTACCACATCCACCACCCGTACCATAAAGCCATGTACGGCGGGCAGTGCACGCCCGAACAGATCCGCGGCTGGGTGGCCAACCGGTACTACTACCAGATCAGGATTCCCCAGAAAGACTCCGCGATCATGGCCAACTGCCCGGATGCGAGTGTGCGCCGGCTCTGGCTGCAGCGGATTCTGGATCACGATGGCCACGACGGCGATGTCGGCGGTATCGAAGCCTGGCTGTCCCTGGCCGAGGCGGTGGGACTAAGCCGGGACGAGGTGATTGACCAGCGCCACGTGTTGCCGGGGGTCCGCTTTGCGGTGGACGCCTACCTGAACTTTGCCCGCCGGGCGACCTGGCAGGAGGCGGCCTGCTCCTCGCTGACCGAACTGTTTGCCCCGGAAATCCACCAGTCCCGCCTGGACAGCTGGCCCGCCCACTATCCCTGGATTGAAGAGGGTGGCTACAGCTACTTCCGCAAGCGCCTGTCGGAAGCCCGCCGGGACGTGGAACACGGTCTGACCATTACCCTGGACCACTTCACCACCGAGGCCCAGCAGGCCAGGGCCCTGGAGATCCTGCAGTTCAAGCTGGATATCCTCTGGACCATGCTGGATGCCATGACCATGGCCTACGGCCACCGTACTCCGCCATACCACACCGTGACCGACGAACAGGTCTGGCACCGGGGGCTGTAATGGAGGTGGGTATGCATGAGGTACCGCGTTTTCGCCGGGGGTTCCGGTTCCAGTGGGAGCCGGCCCAGGAAAGTTATGTGCTGCTTTATCCGGAAGGGATGGTGAAGCTCAATGGCAGTGCCGGTGCCATTCTCAATGAAGTGGACGGCCAGCGCAGTGTGGCGGATATCGTCACCAGCCTGGAACAGCAGTTTCCGAACGCCGGAGCACTGGGGAAGGACGTGAGTGAGTTTCTGCAGGATGCCCGGCAGCAACACTGGATCGAACTGTCATGAGCTGTACCAACCCCCACAATGCCGGGCCGCCCCTGTGGCTGCTGGCAGAGTTGACCTACCGCTGCCCGCTACAGTGCCCCTACTGCTCCAACCCGCTGGATTTTGCCCAGACCCAACAGGAGCTGACCACCGAGGAGTGGGTGAGCGTGCTCCGGCAGGGCCGGAAAATGGGCGCGGCCCAACTGGGCTTCTCCGGGGGCGAGCCCCTGGTGCGACAGGACCTGGCAGAGCTGATTGCCGAAGCCCGGCACCTCGGGTACTACACCAACCTCATCACCTCCGGCCTGGGGCTGACGGAAGCCAAAGTGGACGCTTTTGCCGAGGCCGGGCTGGATCATATCCAGGTCAGCTTCCAGGCGTCCGACCCGGAGTTGAACAACGCGGTGGCCGGTTCCCGAAAAGCCTTTGACCAGAAGCTGGCCATGGCCCGGGCGGTCAAGGAAGCCGGCTACCCGATGGTGCTTAACTTCGTGATCCACCGTCACAACATCCACCAGATGAACGACATCATGTCCCTGTGCGAGCGCCTGGGCGCGGACTATGTCGAGCTGGCCACCTGCCAGTATTACGGCTGGGCCTTTGAAAATCGGGAAGGGTTGATGCCCTCAAAGGCGCAACTGGTCAAGGCAGAACAGGAAGTGAACCAGTACCGGGAACGGCTGCAGCAAGCCGGCTCGGCCATGAAGCTGATCTTTGTCACGCCCGATTACTACGAAGAGCGCCCGAAAGCCTGCATGAACGGCTGGGGCAACCTGTTCCTGACGGTCGCGCCGGACGGCACCGCATTGCCGTGCCACAGCGCCCGTTTGCTACCCATCGACTTCCCCAATGTCCGAGACATGGATCTTCAAAGCATCTGGTATGACAGCCCGGGGTTCAATCATTACCGGGGCGACAGCTGGATGCCGGAGCCTTGCCGTTCCTGCGATGAGAAGGAGAAAGACTTCGGTGGCTGCCGCTGTCAGGCCTATCTTTTGACCGGTAATGCCGATAACGCAGATCCAGTATGCAGCAAATCGTCGTATCATGATCGAATCCTGGCAGCGAGGAGAGCTGCCGATCACGCCACGGCCGGCCTGACTGGACTGGTTTATCGAAATGCGGACAACTCCCGGCTATTCTTCAGGAGCTGATGGCTCTTCAGGCTCTGATGGCTCCCTCACCGTTTCTGCTCTGTCAGAGTTTGCCTCCGACAAGACAGCGCTGAGTGCCTATGAAGCGTGCGCGGCGCATATCCAGCGTGGCGAACTGGTCGTGTCTTCAGCGGGTGTGTTCTGGCTGCAAACCGATCCTGCTCAGGGCTGCAATACGCTCTGGCATCTCTCTGATCGCGGGCCGGCCCGCCTTGGTCCTCAGCCTCTGGGGATCCAAAGCCGGGTGAACGGTTATGGTGGCGGTGCTCTGGCGGCCACGGATAATGGCGTCTTTGTGGTTGGCGAGGACCAGCAGATACGGTTTATAAGCCTCGCCGACGGTGAATGCACCCGGTTAACCGATGATCCGGACGCAGCTTTTGGCGGGCTGGTTGCGGATAAAACGCGCCAACGTGTGCTGGCGGTCCGGGAGGCCGATGGTCATCAGCAACTGGTGGCAGTGTCCCTGCAGGGCGGACAGACGCTGCTTCACTCTGGCCAGGACTTTTACAGCGCGCCGGCAATCTCGGCCGATGGCCATCGTCTGGCCTGGGCTAGCTGGCAACTGCCGGATATGCCCTGGGTGCGCACCCGGCTCTGGACGGCGTACCTGAGCAGTACCGGGTTTCCGGATCAGTGCCGGGACTGGCCGACTCCCTCTGAAGCGTCGGTCCAACAGCCGGTATTCGATGGCAACGAACTCTGGGTGTTGTCTGACCATGATGGCTGGTGGCAGCCCTGGCGCGTCCATACCCTGGGCGACGGTGGCTGGTACCCGGGCGGGTCACCGGCGCGGGATCATGCCAATGCCCCCTGGCAGCTGGGCGAATCCCATCATTGCCCGACAGGCGCCGGTGGCTGGGCCCGTGTGCGTTACTGCAACGGCACCGGCGAACTCTGGCTGACGTCCGGCAAGACCGGGAACGAAACCCGGGTTGCCCGGGACTATGGCGATTTCCGGTGCCTCCAGGCAGTCGGCGGCAGTCTGTACTGCATTGGCCGATCAGCAACCCGCCTCGACGCCATTCTCAGGATTGATCTGCAGACCGGACAGGCCGATACCATTGCCGGTGGCGAGGAGGCCATGCCAGGCGTTCGTGCAGCACTCCCACTGGATATCGAGGTACCGGCACTGGATCCCGGTGCAGCCGCCATCCATGGATTTTTCTACACACCCAGGCTCGCCTCGGCAGAATTGCCGCCGCTGATTCTGATCGCCCATGGCGGGCCCACCTCCGCAGCCTATCCGGTGTTCAATCCTCAGATTCAATACTGGTGCCAGCGTGGTTTTGCCGTTGCCGAAATCAATTACCGTGGCAGCAGTGGCTTTGGCCGTGCTTTCCGACTGGCGCTGAAAGGCCGATGGGGCGAGGTGGATGTGGAGGACATGGAGCGGGCCGCGGATCATCTGGGTTCCTTTGGTCTGGCCGATGGTCGCCGGGTATTCATCCAGGGGCGCAGTTCCGGTGGGTACACGGCGCTCATGGCGATGATCCGTAGCGGGCGTTTTGCCGCCGGTGCCAGCATGTTCGGGGTCACCGACCCGCTGCGATTGCGGGCCATGACCCATCGCTTCGAATCCGGGTACCTGGACTGGCTGCTGGGCGCCCCCGAGGACTTCCCCGAACGTTGGCGGGAGCGAACCCCGTTGTATCATGCCGATCGTATTACCTCGCCCATGATCTTCTTCCAGGGCGGGCAGGACCGCGTGGTGGTGCCCGAACAGACCCGGGCCATGATTGATGCCATGAAAGCGGCAGGTCGGGCTCCGGAATTGCACTGGTTCGAACAGGAGGGGCACGGTTTTCGTCATCAGGCCAATCAGGCCGGCATGCTCGAATGGATGTTCAGTTTCTACAGAAAGCATAGCCAAAAGGCCAATGAACGGGCGGAGAACTTGAGTTAAACTCTCGGCTATTCCTATAACAACAAGCGGTCGAGCGCAGTCTGATGAGTCACGATATCTCTACCCTTAGAAAGTTTGTGTCACCGGAAATCGTGTTTGGTGCCGGTTCCCGGAAGTCTGTGGCCAATTTCGCCAGTAATTTCGGTGCCCGGCATGTGTTCCTGGTGTCGGATCCGGGTGTGGCTGCTGCAGGCTGGGTCAACGAGATTGCGACACTGCTGACGGATGCAGGTATTCGCTCCACCGTGTACACCGGTGTTTCACCCAATCCCAAGGTGGATGAGGTGATGACCGGTGCCGAGCTCTACAAATCGAGTGAGTGTGATGTCATTGTGGCCATCGGTGGCGGAAGCCCCATGGACTGCGCCAAGGGCATCGGTATTGTGGCCACCCACGGGCGCAATATTCTGGAATTCGAGGGCGTGGACACCATCACCAATCCGTCCCCGCCCCTGATACTGATCCCGACCACCGCGGGTACGTCGGCGGATGTTTCCCAGTTTGCGATCATTTCCGACCCCAGTCGCCGGTTCAAGTTCTCGATCATCAGCAAGGCAGTGGTGCCGGACGTGTCCCTGATTGATCCGGAAGTCACTGAAACCATGGATGCCTACCTCACCGCCTGCACCGGCGTCGATGCCCTGGTACACGCCATTGAGGCCTATGTGTCCACCGGTAGCGGCCCCCTGACGGACACCCATGCCCTGGAGGCTATCCGGCTGATCAACCGGAATCTGGAACCTCTGGTAGACAACACGGCAGACCCCTACCTTCGGGAACAGATCATGCTGGCCTCCATGCAGGCGGGGCTGGCGTTCTCCAATGCCATTCTGGGCGCGGTGCATGCCATGTCCCACAGCCTGGGCGGGTTTCTGGACCTGCCGCACGGCTTGTGTAATGCATTACTGCTGGAACACGTGGTGGCCTACAACTTCCAGTCTGCCGAAGACCGTTTCCGCCGGGTCGCTGAAGCCATGGATATTGATACCCGTGGCATGGGCAAACCGGAAATCAAGAAGCGTCTGATGAAGCGAATTGTGGAGCTCAAGCGTCGGGTCGGGCTGGAAGCACGGCTGGCCCAGTTGGGGGTCAGCGTATCCGATATTCCCTACCTGTCGGGATTTGCGCTGCAGGATCCGTGCATTCTCACGAACCCCCGGAAGTCGTCATTGCGGGATGTCCAGGTTGTCTATGAAGAAGCGCTCTGAACTACAGGACGACCAGCGCGACAGTGGCTATGGAATTGGCGATCTTCTCGGGTTGGGCAGCCAGTCTGTGCGCAAGAATTATTACCCGGCCCTGCAGGAACGTATTGATGAGCTCGAGCAGGAGCGCAACCGCTATAAGTGGCTGTTCGAGAATGCCCTGCACGGTATCTTTCAGGCCAACCTCCGGGGCGGCTTTCTGGCCTGCAATCCGGCGATGGCAAGAATCTGTGGTTACGTCAGTCCCGAAGAACTCACTGAAAAGGTCATCCGGCTCCGGGAACAGCTGTTTTGCAGTGCCAGCGAATTCGATGCCATACGTCAGGAACTCCTCGACGAAGGCAGCCTCAGCGCCCGGGAGACCCGTTTCCAGAGGGCGGACCGAACCCCGGTTCACGTTGCCATTACCCTGTTGCGGCGGCCCGACCTGGGGCCGGAAGTGGTGGAAGCCTTCGTGGCCGACATTACCGAGCGGGTCCTCGCCAGGCAGAAACTGGAGCAACTGAATACCACGCTGGAGCGGCGTGTAGAGGAGCGCACCGAAGCCCTGCAAAATGCCAATGTTGGCCTGCGCTACCAGATTGAGGAGCGCGAGAAGGTTGAGCGGGAGCTGGTGGTGGCCATGGAGACGGCCAAAGAAGCAAACCGCAGCAAGGACAAGTATCTTGCGGCGGCCAGCCATGACCTGCTCCAGCCCCTGAACGCCGCCCGACTGATGATTTCCGCGCTTCAGGACAGCACCCTGCCGGAACAGGAAACCCGCATGGTGCATCAGGTACACCGGGCCCTTGAGGGCGCCGAGGACCTGCTGGCGGATCTGCTGGATATTTCCAAACTTGACCAGCAGGCGATGAAGCCGGACCTGGTGTATACCGATGTGGCCGCCCTGGCCCGATCCCTGGGTGAGGAGTTTGAGGCCGTTGCCGCCAATGCCGGGCTGGGCTTCCGGGTCCGGGTGGTCCCGGCGATGGTCCGGACCGATCAGCGCATGCTGACACGAATTCTCCGAAATCTGCTCAGCAATGCCTTCCGCTACACCCGCGAGGGCGGTGTGGTAATGGCCCTGAGGCCGAGAGGCGACAGGCTCCGGATCGAAGTCTGGGACACCGGTGTCGGCATTGAGGAAGACAAACTCCGGGACATTTTTACCGAATTCCACCAACTGCTGCCGCAGGGTACCGGTGGCCGGCAGGGCGTGGGCCTGGGACTGGCCATTGTCGAGCGGATGGTCCGGGTTTTGGGGTACGACATCAACGTGGCCTCACGGCCTGGTCGTGGCTCCCGTTTCGTCCTGACCCTGCCACTGGAGCCTGAGCAGGCGCGTCCGGAACTGCATCGCGCCGACGCCCTACAGTCCTTTGCTGATGGCTTCGACGGGGTGCCGGTACTGGTCATTGACAACGAACCGGCGGTGCTGGAGAGCATGCAATTACTGCTCGAGCGATGGGGGTGTGAGGTGCTAACCGCCGCCAGCAAATCCGAAGCGGTGGCCGTGTTGGAACAGACTGGTCGGAGCCCGGCTATCATCCTGGCGGACTACCACCTGAATAACGAACGGACTGGCTATGACGCCGTGCACGGCGTGCGCCGCTACCTCGGCAAGGATGTTCCCGCTGCCATCATTACTGCCGACCGCAGTGATGATACCCGCAAACTACTGCGCGCCCAGTATCTGCCGATCCTGAACAAACCGGTCAAGCCCAACCGGCTCAGAGCCCTGATGACCAGTCTGCTGGCGTCGGCGTCCAACTGAGGTTGCCCGGCAACCCTGTAAGACCTTCTTACATACACTTCCAGACCCTTCGCGGAATACTCCCTCAACCGGTTCCGATACCGGCATGTGTCAAACATCTGAGGGAGTAACAGATGAAAACAACAATGATTGGCCGGACAACCGGTCGCGGGTGCCGTCCATGGTGGCTGGCCATTATCGTGTCTGTGCTGCTGGGTGGCTGTGGTGGGGGTGGCGATACCGAGGCGTCCAGCCCCTCCGATTTCGAGCCCCCGGCCGAGCCTGTGAACATCGGGGGAGACGCTCAACTCTATGATCCTGACCGACTGATCGAGGTGGCGGTCAGCATGAATGCCGACGACTTCCAGAAGCTGCGATCCGAGGCGCGAACCCTGGCCAGCACCGACCGGGAATGTGTACCGGAATTCGAGTATTCGGAATTCAACGCCAGCGTCACCATCGACGGTGATCGCATGGACCGGGTGATCGTGCGCAAGAAAGGCTACATGGGCTCCCTGAGCCCCAGCATTCCCTCCCTGAAGCTGGACTTTGACGATCTCTGGCCGGGCCGGACCTACCAGAACATGACCCGGATGACCCTCAACAACAATCGCCAGGATCCATCCAACGCCCGTCAGTGTCTGGCCTACGATCAGTTCCGACAGGCTGGCCTTGCGGCTCCGGAATGCAACTACGCCAGAGTGACCGTGAACGGTGAGGATCTGGGCGTGTTCACCAACGTCGAGCCGATCAAAAAGCCCTTTCTGGCCCGAGCTTTCGGTGATGATGACGGCAACCAGTACGAAGCCCAGACGGCGGATTTCGGAACCTGGTTGAGCCAGCGTTTCGAGAAAAAGACCAACGAGAAAGAAAACGACCGGACCGACCTGCAGGCGGTTACCGATGCGCTCGCGCTCCCCGACGAGCAGATGATGAACGTGCTACCGCAGCTGGTGGATGTGGATGAGTTTATCCGGTTCTGGGCGGTGGAAACGCTGCTGGGCTCCTGGGACTCTGCAACTGGCAATGCCAACAATTTCCACATCTACCGGGATCCCGGGGACGGCCTGTTCCATTTCATTCCCTGGGGGCCGGACACCGCGTTTCGTGGGGAGCATCCCCTGAAACCGCTGACCGGTGTGCTTTATCGCAATTTCTCGCTGGCAGACCGTCTGTTCGCCATTCCCGAATATCGGGCGCGGTATGTGGCCGAGCTTGAGAACCTGTTGACGACCCAGTGGAACGAGGCTGAGCTGCTGGCGGAAGTGGAACGAATCCGTCAGTTAACAGGCACCGGCACAAAGGCCGTTGCCAGCTTGAAGGCCTTTGTCAGCGGCCAGGGCGAGGCCGGTGATAGCGATTTCCGGCCGGCTCGCAGAGCCGTCATTGAGCAAGCCATTGCCGAAGAAATACCGTCTGGTGAAGTGTACCGGCTTGAGGATACGCAACCGGATTGTGGTGCCCCGGTTACCACCCGTCTGACTGGTTCGGTCAAATCCGAGGCGGGTGCCGACACCGGGGCATTTCGTTTCACGCTGCCCGGCGGCCAGGCGGTCAACGCGAGCCTGACCTTTGCCGCCTTTGAAGTGGACAGTCTGGTGTATTCAGTCGACCGGGAATCGAAGCCGGCGGTCATCAGCCTGCTGCTGATCGGCGCGGACATCAACGACAACTTCAAGCCCTATGTTTTGCAGCTGTTTATCGAGGCTTCGGACTATGTGCCCGGCACACACCGGTTCCACGGGTTTGCTACCAACGCCCTGCTGTTCGAAGTGGATGAGAGTATGCCTGGTGATGTCCGCACTCTGGCCCTGGGCGCCGAGGGCAGCATGGCCATAAGCAGGGCAGGGACCGGCTCCGCTGAAGGCGATGTGGAACTGACACTGGATGCGACCCTGGAATACGGGGCCGGCCTGCAATGAATATGGCTGTAGCCGGCCCGCTGGATGTTTTCGGCGGGCACTCCCTGGCGGATCAGATGCAGGCCCGGCTGATGAACCGGGTCGACACCAAGTTCATGGTGCCGACCCGCTTGCTCGGCACCTGCCTCAGAGGGCTGGAGCACGACTATACGATGCTGGAGATAGAGGGAAGCCGACGGTTCACCTACGACACCCTGTATTTCGATACGCCCGGTCGTCGGCTCTACCTTGATCACCACAACGGCAAGCTCAACCGGTACAAACTCCGCATCCGACATTACCGCGAGACGGGTGCCAGCTTTCTGGAGGTGAAGAAAAAGAGTAACCGGGCACGAACCA
This sequence comes from Marinobacter sp., assembly GCF_041687235.1. Lineage (GTDB taxonomy): Bacteria > Pseudomonadota > Gammaproteobacteria > Pseudomonadales > Oleiphilaceae > Marinobacter. Next base: position 162,418 of record NZ_JAWLCH010000008.1, read on the forward strand.
TCAAGAACCGGTTGCTCCTGACATCAAAGACCGTCGCGGAAAACCGGGTCTTCCCTTTCCTGGAAGCGCAATTGGGCCAACCGGCGGCAGGGATGCTACCGGCTCTTTTTGTTGGCTATCGCCGGGTCACCCTGATGAACGCCCCTGGAACCGAGCGCATCACCCTGGACACCGCTCTGGCTTTTCACTCCGCGGATCGCAGGTGCGGCGTAAATCTGCCTGAGATCGCCATAGTCGAGGTCAAATACGACCGCAAAGTCCCTTTCTCACCCTTTCTCGATCGTCTTGGCCAGCTTGGCTGCCGGCCGGTGCAGTTCAGCAAGTACTGTGTCGGGACCGGACTGCTGTTTGGCCACGAATACAAAACCAATCGCTTCAAACCGCTGTTAAGGAGCCTCCATGGAATCTGCAGTTGATTTCCATTTTGCGATCCGGCTTTTGATCAACACCGTCTCGGTGTTTGTGCTTATTCGTTGCTACTACGCCTTTTCCCGCCATCGGGAGAATGCCGCCTCGTTCATCCTGTTCGGCGTCGGCGTATTCCTGGTGACGGCTCTGCTGCACTCTGTCACCGTGACCATGGGCTTCGCCTTTGGGCTGTTCGCGGTATTCTCAATGCTTCGGTACCGCACCGAGGCCCTGGGTATCAAGGAAATGACCTACCTGTTTCTGGTCATTGCCATGGCGCTGCTGGCGGCGGTGGGCACCATGCATCACGCGGAACTGATATCGCTCAACCTGCTGGTGATTATTCTGGCCCTGGTGCTGGAAACCCGCGTGCTGTTGCCGCAGCACAGCGAGAGGGAGGTCGAGTACGAAAAGATCGAGAACATCCATCATCAACGCCGGGACCTCCTTATAGCGGATCTGCGCGAGCGCACCGGTCTGGATGTGTTTCGGGTGGATGTGGTGTCAGTCAGTTACCTGCGTGACACCGCGATGTTGCGAATGCACTTTCGCCGGGAGGCTGGTCATGCTCGCTGAGCTGAAATGGGCATTGCTGGTCATCGGCCTGACGCTGGCATTTATGCTGCAGCCTCTGCTCGTCATGGCTTCCCCGCTGGAAGCAGAGCTGGGTGGCTACATCGCGGCCGGTGTCGACCATTACGGAGCCTTCCATGATGAAGACGGCAAGCAGAGCACAACCAGAGGTGTGCTCCGTAACGCCAGAGTTGAACTGGAGCTGGCCTGGGGGAAGCGCTGGGAAGCGGAGCTGGATGGCAGCTACAAGATCGAAGGTGACAAGAAGGAGCTGGATCTGGGCGATGCCTACCTTTTGTACGACGGCCCGAGCCGGTTTGAGGCCCAGATGGGGCGCTTCAAAGAGCCTTTTGGCCTGGAACGCCTGACCAGCTACGCCAGTCTGAATACCAGCGAGCGCTCTCTGGTGACCTCTGCGTTCGCACCGGGTCGTTCCACCGGTGTTATGGCCGGGCGGTACCGCAAACGCGGCACCTGGTCACTGGGCCTGTTTACCGACGAGCCCGATGGCGGCTCCACCCGTGCGATAACCGCCAGGCTGACCCGCGCCGTTATTCGTTCGGAGAGCCAGACGCTCCATCTGGGCGCCGCGGCCTCCTTCCGTGACCTCGGCGACAGTCGTTTTCAGATCAAGGATGAGGGGGAAGTGTTCAGCGCCGACAATGTGATCCGGAGCCCCAGGTTCGATGCCCGGGATGCCTGGCTGGCGGGGCTTGAAGCCGCCTGGCTTTCCGGGCGCCTGACCCTGACGGCCGAAGCAATGGCTCAGGAGGTACGGCGAACCAACGGCGTGCGCTGGCAGTTCAGTGGCGCCTATCTGCAGGCCAGTCTGTTCCTGACCAGTGACCAGCGCCATTACCACCGGGGTGAGTTTGACCGGGTGGAACCCCGGAACCGGGCCGGTGCTCTGGAACTGGTCGCCCGCCACAGTGCGGTGGACCTTCGGCAGCGGGGCGTGGGTGCCGAGGCGAGCGTGACGCTGCTTGGCCTGGCCTGGTACCTGAACACGCAGTTTCAGGTGCGCCTGAATTACCTGCTGCCGGACATAACCGGCAATACCCTGATGGACAACCCTGATGGAAACGCGATTACCCTGCGTTCGGTCCTTCGCTTCTAGAAGGCAGTGTCAGGGTAACCTGTGTCCATTGGCCCAGCTCGCTGGCAATGGACATGCTGCCCTTGTGATGGCGCATAATGGTCTGGCAAATGCTCAGGCCGAGTCCCAGGTTGTCCGGTGTGTCGCTGGTGGAATAGAAGGGGTCGGTGAGACGCTTGATATCGTCCGGGGCAATGCCCCGGCCGTTATCCCGGATCCGGACCCTGTGGGACCCGCCCGTGGTATTGGCGGTGATGTCGATTCGACCGGGGCGTTGGCTGCCACTGACGGCGGAAACGCCGTTGAGTAACAGATTGACGAATACCTGGGTCAGTGCAGATGGATAACAGGGCAGGAGGGTCCCTTCGGGAATATCCAGGTGCAGTTCAACATCCCTGAGCTGGTGCCGGCAGAACCGGATTGCCGTGTTGATCAGTTTTCCGAGGTCTGCCACTTCCAGGTTGTGTTCCGGCACCGGTCGGGAGAATTCGATCAGGTCGGAGACAATATCGGCGATGCGTTTTTGATGAGTGCTGGCGTCGGTCAAGGCTTCTGCCACCTCCGAATCCCGGTTCACGGCACTGGCAAAATCCACCGCCTGGCTGGCACAGTTCAACGGGTTCATGATTTCGTGCAGTAGCCCCTTGGCCATGTGGCTGAGGGCCTGGTGTTTCTGTTCCTGGGCCAGCCTGTCCTCGGTGATTGCCAGGGTTTCCAGTGTCCGGGACAACTGGCGATTTCGGTCTCGCAGCAAAAACTGCAGGGCCAGCAGGTTGCGAAGAAACTGTGACAGAAACCAGGCCGACAGGGGCGCGACCACCAGGCACATCAGAATCAGCCAGTTGGTCAGGATACCGATCAGGGTTTCGGTCACATGGTGGCTGTCCACGGCCACGAACGTCGACAACACCAGCATCACCAGGTTGATCAGGATAATCAGACTGGTGTGGAGCAGGGACAGGGTGATGATGCCCACGGAACTGATAAAAAAGAACAAGCCCACAATGGGGGCAAGCGATGCGCCGGTCGTCATGTATCCCAGATAGCTGAACGCCGCCATGTTGAAAAATACCAGGTAGACAATCATGGGCGCGGCGCGGCGCAGGCGGGTGAACCGATGGGCGGCCATCAGCAGGGTCAGGATCGTGGTATAGATCAGATAGATGCCGAAAACGTCCGGGGCCTCCGGGTTCAGGGCCAGTCCACCCAGAAACAGCAGTGTGCCTATGAAGGCAATAACCAGGTAGACATCCGCGAACAGTGGCAGCACCCGGTACCGGTACTGGGTGCGGTAAAAGCGTTCGAAACGCCGCTGCCGGTAAGGGGGCAGCTGACGAATCTGGTCCATGCCGGAAAGCAGTTTCACTCGGCCGCTCCGTGTTGGTGTCGTTGCATGAAGAGGATCAGCTCAGGCAGGCGTTCGAAGCCCATTTTCACGAAAATCCGGTCCTTGTAGGAGTGAACGGTCTTGCAGGATACGCCAAGCTGGCCGGCGATATCCCGGACCGGGGTTCGGCGGGCCATCAGCTGCGCGACTTCCCGTTCCCGTCCGGACAGGGCCTCGAAGGCGCCCAGGGCCCCCGCCGCTGGTTTGTGCTGCCAGTTGCCCACATAAACCTGCCCGCCGCGAATGTAGAACAGGGTCTTGATCAGTTCCTGGATCGGCTGGTGTTTGGAGACCACTGCCTTGATACCCGCTTCCAGGTATATCGCCATTCGCCCGGTGCTGACTGGCGTGTCGGAAATCAGCAATACCGACAAGGCCGGGTTCAGGGTCAGGGCGTGCTCGGCAATGGTAAGGCCGTCGTTGTCCTGCAGGTTTTCTTCGATCAGCAGTACGCCGGGGCGGGTTGTGTGAAGGCGGTTCAGGGTGTCTACCCCGGTTTCCGATTCGCCTACCAGTTCGACGTCGTCGTGCAACAGGATCTGGAACAGCAAGCTGTCACGCAGCAGGCGTTGCCCGATGGTGACGTACAGCCTGAGCCTGCGCTGTCCTGCCAACATCAGAACTCAGGTTCCGGAGCGGCCGGCAGCCTGAGGCTCAGCCTGAGGCTCTGGTCACCGCCCGCCACGTCAATCCCGCCACCCAACAGTCGGGCGGTTACGTGAAGCAGTAACAGGGCGGTCTGTTGCTCCAGCAAGGGTCGGGAAAGCCGGGTAATCGGCGCCAGCAGGTGGCTGTACATGTGAAGGGCGCTGGCGGGGGTGACACCAAGGCTGGTGTCGTCCTGTTCGATGTTCAGATGGCTGTGGTTCAGCCCCGAGGCCGTGAGGAGGATGGTCAGTGACTGACACAGAGCCGACAGTGGTGTCTGGTCCGCCGCTGACCTGGTGGACGCCTCCGATGCGTTCGCCATAGCCAGGTCAAACATTGACCGGTTCAGGGGCGCGGCTTCGGGTGACCGTTCCAGGGCATCGAGTTGCCTGCGCACCAGGTCGCCAAAATCTCGTACCAGTTCGTGTTCGAGCGGGGTCTCCCGGCTTGCCCGCAGATGGGACGGGAGGGCCGGTAAGGTCCGGATGGTGGCCAGGGAATCGAGGAAATCAGCGGTCACCTGCGCTCCGGCTAATCTGTCCACAGGTTCTGAAAGATGCTCAAGCAGCCTGGCATGACGCTGCTGGCGCAGTTCTGCAAATTGCTGTTCCGCCTGTGACAGGGAGCTGTTCCGCGCGGAAACCAGGGCACGATGACGGGCCAGCGCCTTGCGGAACAGAGCCAGCAACTCGCCAGCGTTCCAGGGCTTTTTCTGGTATCGGAAAATGCGGCCCTCGTTGACGGCGTCCAGTGCCACATCCACTTCACCCCAGGCCGACGTGAGAATACGGACAATGGCGGGGTACGACTGCCGGAGTTCATCCAGCAGCTCTTTTCCGTGCATGCCCGGCATTCTCTGGTCGGTCATCACCACGGCAACATCACCGTTGGCATTCCTGAGGGTCTCCAGCGCCTCTTCAGCGCTGCTGGCGCAAAGCACCCGGAACTGATTCTGCATGCGCTCCAGTTGTCTGGCCAGATACCGTGTGGCTGTTGGTTCATCATCCACGATCAGAATCGCCGGCCTGGCGCCAGCTCCGGCTTGTTCCGGAACCGGGGAGGGGGATGCCTCGCCCCGGGTTAATGCGGCGGTGAGTACGTGGGAGCGAACCATATCGGCGTTCACCGGCTGCTCGAAACAGCGATCAATCAACTGGTCGTCAAGCAGGGTTACCAGAAGGTTCAGGGAAATTGCATCGCCCATCAGAATTTTCAGCACCCCGGGGTGGTGGTCCCGCGCTTCTGCAAGAAGTGGCGATTGAAGATGGCCGTCGGGTCGGTCGGGAATCAGGACAATGGCAGCGGGCGGCTTGGTCGACAGGCAGAGGTGATCCCGGGCTGGCTGATCGGATGTGAACGACTGAATGGTGAAGTCGTTGCCGAAGAGCGCTTCGAAATATTCCCGGTCGTGCTCGTCGTCATAACGGAGAATGACCTCCGCTGCTCCGTTGATGGCCATGATTGCGCATGTTCCTGCTGGATGGGCGTTCCGGAGAGATTAGCAACAGCGGCTGCCTGATCGTGTAGGAATTTCCTACAAACGGGGTTTGAGAGGCCATGGGTGTGCGGTTCTGTGACAGCCTTGGCATTTGGCACTGTTTCGTATGCAGGAGCGACTACACTTATCACGAGGCTCGTTGAAAGGGAGACAACCATGACAATTCCGGAAAATGGTCTGACGAATCACGAAGTGACGATCTGCCTGGCCGGCGGTGCTGTGCTGGGCCCGTTCAATGCGACCTGGAGCAAGGACTCCGGGGGCGATGTGAGGGAACTGGTGCGCGAGTATGACGGATTTCTGCAGGGTGAAAAGCAGCGCCGGTATAAGTTCCATCTGCACGATACCTATACCAACACTGTCCACACCCTGATCCTGAACTTTGAACAGGTTACCGGCATCTGCGACCATGTCCGCCTGAGATCCCAGGGCAGCGGCTGAGCCATGGTCGGGGGTGTGACGTACACGCCTTTTGGGCCCGAAGTGCTAACGGACAGGAGGGAGCATGAGCGAATTCAGAACGGAAACCGACAGCCTCGGAGACGTCCAGGTACCCGCTGATGCGCTCTGGGGCGCGCAAACCCAACGGGCAGTGGAAAATTTTTCGGTCAGTGGCCAGCCGATGCCGCAGGCCTTCATTGCCGCCGTTGCCCAGATCAAGCGTGCTGCGGCCGAGGCCAATACCAGCCTGGGGCTGCTGGAAAACGACCTCCGGGATGCCATTGCCGAGGCCTGCGAGAGCCTGGTCAAAGGCGAGTATGCCGATCAGTTTCCGGTGGACCGTTACCAGACCGGCTCCGGTACCAGCACCAACATGAATGTGAACGAGGTGATAGCCAGTCTCGCCCGCAACGCCGGTTTCGAAGTACACCCGAATGATCACGTGAACATGAGCCAGAGCTCCAACGATGTGATCCCTACCGCTATCCATGTCAGCGCTGTGGTTGCGGCCAAGGAAAAGCTTCTGCCGGCGCTGTCACACCTTTGTGGTGTGATTTACGAGCAGGAAGCGGCGTTTTCCAGCCAGGTCAAAACCGGTCGTACCCATCTGATGGATGCCATGCCGGTCACCCTGGGACAGGAATTGAAGACCTGGCGTGAGCAATTGCTGGCGGTGGAAAAGCGTGTGGAAGCGGCTGCCGACGAACTGCTGGCTGTGCCCCAGGGCGGAACAGCCGTGGGTACCGGGATCAATGCGCTGCCGGAATTTGCCGGTCAGTTCGTCAAGTTCTTGCGTAGCAATACCGGCTATCCCTTCACCAGCCTGGAGCACAAGTTCACGGGCCAAAGCGCGGTCGATGCTCCGGTGGCGCTCTCTGCCCAACTGAGAGGTGTGGCGATCGTGCTCACCAAGATCGCCAACGATCTGCGCTGGATGAACAGTGGTCCCATTCACGGCCTGGCTGAAATCAGTCTTCCGGCATTACAGCCGGGCAGCAGCATCATGCCTGGCAAGGTGAACCCGGTTATCCCGGAATCCGTTGCCATGGTCGGTGCGCAGGTGATGGGGCTGGACGGCGCCGTGGCCATTGCCGGCCAGTCCGGAAACTTCCAGCTGAACGTGATGCTGCCCCTGGTAGGCGGTAATCTGCTGGACATGACGGATCTGCTCTCCAACGCTGCCATCATGCTGGCGGACAAGGCCATCAGGGACTTCACGGTCAATGCTGACAACCTGAACGCAGGCGTGGGCCGGAATCCGGTGCTGGTGACAGCGCTGAACCCGGAAATCGGTTACAGCCTGGCGGCGGATATTGCCAAAGAAGCCTATAAAACGGGGCGTCCGGTCATTGATGTTGCCGAAGAGCGCAGTGGTCTGGGCCGAGAACGGCTTGAGGAGCTCATGGACCCGCTCAAGCTGACCCGGGGCGGTATCGCCTGACTGGCGGTTGCAGAGAGGCGCACACGCTTGCTGATTACCCTGGAGCTGTTTGTGATGCTGGTGCTGGCCAACGGAGCACCGGTGGTTGCCGCGGGGCTGCTCAAGAATCGCTGGTCGGCGCCGGTGGATGGGGGGCGATTGTGGTCCGACGGCCGCCCCGTATTTGGGGAAAGTAAAACCTGGCGGGGCGTGATTTCCGGAGCCCTGGCCTGCGCCCTGTTTGCCCTGGCGACCGGGCCGGGATTCGTTTTCGGGCTGTTGTTCGGCCTGTTGGGGCTGGCGGGTGATATCCTGAGCAGCTTTATCAAGCGTCGCCTCGGCCTTGTGTCCAGTGCCAGGGCGGTTGGCCTGGATCAGATCCCGGAAGCGCTCCTGCCCATGCTGCTGGCAATGTGGTGGCTGCCCGTCAGCGTCTGGGTGGTGCTGATTGTGGTGGCGCTTTTTACCCTGTCGAACATTTTTGGTTCACCGCTGCTCTACCGTCTCGGCATCCGCCGGCAGCCCCATTAATCGGGGCCGCGGGTCAGGGTATGAAGGGTCACCTCCGGCGGGCAGTTCAGCCGAACGTTGACCACCGAGGTACCCGAGCCGGGCGAGGTATAACCCTGCATCCCGTTCATCCGCCAGTAGCCTCGGCCGAGGGTGCGCGGGCAGTCAGAATCGAGGGTTACCGGAATGCCTCCGGGCAGGCAGATCTGGCCTCCATGAGTGTGGCCGCACAGAAACACGTCGTAGCCCGCGTGGGCAGCTTCGCGCCAGATCTCCGGCGTGTGGCTGAGCAGGATGCTGGTTCCCCCGGGGGGGATCTTGTCCCCCGCCTGATGCAGGTTGTGGACTCTGAAGAAGTGGGCATCGTCCACGCCCGCCAGGTACAGAGTCTGTCCCTCCCGCTCCAGGGGCGCCATTTCGTTCATCAGAAGCTGGTAGCCCATATCCTCCAGTGCCGGAACCATGCGAACACTGTCGTGGTTACCGAGCACGGCGTAAGGCTTGCCCTTTATGCCATCCCGTAGCCGTGCCATACCGTCCAGGGCGTCCTCGATGGGGCCCCAGGTCAGTTTCCGGTAATCCCCGGTCAGCACGCACAGGTCATAATCCAGCGGCTCGATCTGGCGCAGCACCGCCTGCAGGTTGGCTTCGTCCATGTCCACATGCAGATCGGTCAGGTGGAGAATACGGTAGCCTTCAAAGGCGGCTGGCAGGTTGGGAAGGTGAAAACGGTTGTGCACGGTGTTCAGGCGGAGGCTGTTGCTCTGGCCCCGCCCCCACAGACCGACCAGTCGGAGGCAGGTACGGATAAAGCCGGGCGCCGTGGCCCAGTTTTCCAGGTGGAAGGAGCTGTGATCCTGCCCGAATACCTTCGCCTCAGCTTCCCGTTCAATCCCGAGCCTCTGGCGGGCGTGAACAGGACCGAGCCTCAGGCTCAGGCGGTATTCCAGGAGTTCATCCTGATTTTCCGGTGTGCGAGCCCTTGCCGTCATTTTTCTTCCCTTGTATGCCGAGCCGGGCATGGCCGATGTGCAAAGTGGCAAACCCTGTCTGTCATTATGGATGGCCCTCGAAGGTATGCAACCAAAACGACATAATGTTCATGTTTGATGACACAATGACGGCCGAACCGGACAAGGAACTGAATCAGAGTATTTATGACTGAACACGAAGGCGTTGAGAAGCTGTCTGCCTGGCAAATCTTCCTGTTATTCCTCCGGCTCGGCCTGACCTCTTTCGGCGGGCCGGCAGCCCATCTCGGATTCTTCCACGACGAATTTGTAAAACGCCGTCAGTGGCTGTCGGACAGTGCCTATGGAGAAATTGTCGCCCTGTGCCAGCTGCTGCCCGGGCCGGCGTCCAGCCAGGTAGGCCTGACCATTGGTTTCCTGCGTGGGCGATACACTGGTGCGTTCGCCGCCTGGCTGGGGTTTACCCTGCCGTCGGCGCTGATCATGATCGGCTTTGCTCTGGGTTTGAGTGCCTGGCCGGAGGCCGGCAGCGGTGGCTGGATTCATGGTTTGAAGCTGTTCGTGGTGGTCGTGGTGGCACAGGCGGTCTGGCAGATGGGGCGAAGCCTGTGTCCCGACCGGCCCAGAGTCGCCATGGCGCTGCTGGTTGCGGTGAGCCTGCTGGTGTTTGGCGAAACCTGGATGCAGATTCTGGCCCTGGCGGTTGCCGGGGCCGTAGGCGCCTTTCTGGGTTTTGGCAGTGACCGAGCTTCCGAGCCATTGCATGTGCCACTGCAGTCCCGTAAACCCGCGCTCTTTGCCGCGGCTTTTCTGGGGCTTTTGCTGGTTTCTTTCCTGCCTCAGGCGCCGGGCAGTCTTGGCTGGATCGGCGCCGAATTGTACCGGGCCGGTGCCCTGGTCTTCGGCGGTGGGCACGTTGTGCTGCCCTGGCTACAGGAAGGCTTTGTGGCATCCGGCGCCATGCCGGCCGACACCTTCCTGGCCGGTTACGGGGCAGCCCAGGCCATGCCGGGGCCACTGTTTTCCTTCTCAGGCTTTCTGGGCGGTGCCCAGGGCGGCGTTATCGGTGGTGTGGTTGCTGTCATCGCCGTTTTCCTGCCGGGAACCCTGTTGGTATTCGCCGGTCTCCCCTTATGGAGCTGGCTGCGGGAGCATCGCCGGGCGAGGGCGGCCCTGGCTGGTGTGAATGCCGGTGTTGTGGGGCTGCTTCTGGCGGCTCTTTATGATCCGGTCTGGGCCTCGGCTGTCCATGATGCCAGTGATCTGGGGCTGGTGTTGATTCTGTGGCTGTGTCTGGCCGTCTGGCGGGTTCCGGTCTGGCTGCTGGCGCCGTTGAGTGCGCTGGCCGGAGTGATCCTGCTGTCCTGACCAGCGTACATAATTACCCGTTTGCCTGAACCGGTACGCGGGTTGGCAAATCCACGGTTTTCCAGCCACAATCGAGCCGTTACAGGCAGACAATTTGAACGCAGAGGTCACCATGTCGACATCGTGCAGTATTCCCGGTCTGAACGTACCCCGTAGCCGTTTTCCCGATCCGGAGCAGGATTTGCCAGCGGCCGGGGGCGAACAGCGAATTGTATTGGCCGGAGGCTGTTTCTGGTGCGTTGAGGCGGTTTTCCTGGCTCTTGATGGCGTTGTCAGCGTAGAGTCCGGGTACGCCGGGGGGCACTCAAGCTCCGCGAATTATGAGGCTGTGTGCTCGGGTACCACGGGGCATGCCGAGGTGGTGGATGTTCACTACGACCCGGCCAGGATCAGTTTCGGCGAGTTGCTCAAGGTATTTTTCTCGGTTGCCCACGACCCCACCCAGCTGAACCGCCAGGGCAATGATAGAGGGACTCAGTACCGCTCGGCTGTCTTTTACGAGACCCCGGAACAGAGGCGGGTGGTGGAGGCTTATATCCACCAGTTGAATCAGGCGGGCGTCTACCCGGATCCCATCGTCACAACGCTGGAGCCACTGGAGGCATTCTACCCGGCGGAGGAATATCACCAGAATTTTGCAGCCCGGAATCCATACCAGCCTTATATTATGGCCGTGGCCGCCCCGAAAATGGAGAAGCTCGCGGACAGTTATGGTGACCGCCTGAAGCCGGAATACACAGATAACGACACAGGCAGCATCGCCTGAGGAGGCAGACCATGG
>NZ_JAWLCH010000009.1:0-161891 GCF_041687235.1 Marinobacter sp.
CCAGTACCGTCAGGTGGAAGCCGCGGGCGCCCAGTTTGTTATCACCCCGGGCGTGACCGAAGCCATCCTGGAATTCGGCGTGACCTCCGAAGCCCCGCTGTTGCCGGGCATTGCCACCATCTCTGAACTGATGGTTGGCTACAATCTCGGCTACCGCGACTTCAAATTCTTCCCGGCCGAAGTCGCCGGCGGCATCCCGGCCCTCAAAGCCTTCAGCGGACCATTCCCGGACGTTACCTTCTGCCCCACAGGCGGCATCCGCCGCAACACCGCGGCCGATTACCTTGCCCTTGGCAACGTACAGGCCGTCGGTGGCACCTGGTTGACCCCTGCGGATGTGGTGGCGGCCAAAGACTGGTCGCAGATTACCGAGATTGCGCGGGGGAGTTTGGCTGATCTTTGACTTCGGTTCTGTTCTCGCAGCCTGAGGGTTTTGGAGTTTGCGCGCTTCGGGGCAGGGCTTCCGGGAAACGCTACGAGCACATCCATGTGCGCTTGGCGCTGGCCATCCATGGCCAGCGACATTCCCGGAAGCCCTGCCCCAAAGCGCTAGTTAAACCTTCCGATAACGCCGGTAGTCACCATGATTTCGTAGGTCGGATTAGCCGCAGGCGTAATCCGACAATCAATGTCGGAAACCCAAGAGAGGTGCGTCGGATTACGCCTTCGGCTAATCCGACCTACACGCGACGTATTGGAGAAGCTACCACTCCGAGATATTTACCCTTGCCTGAAGGAGGGATACCCCACTGCCGCCCGGCACAGACTGTCAGGCTGCCAGGTCGTTCACCAAGGACAGAGGGCTTAAAGGAACAAAATCAGCGAATATCAGAACCAACCCGAACAATCTTCATGGTGTTGGTACCACCCTGAGCATTCACATAATCACCCTTGGTAATCACCACCAGGTCCCCTTCCTTGACCGCCCCGCGGTTTACCAGCTCCGACACCGCCAACGCATTGGTCCGCTCGTTCGGAATCTTGGCAGAATCGAAAGGAACCGTCTGAACGCCCCGGAACAACACAACCCTGTGCTGGGTTGAGTGATGGCGCGAAAACGCAAAGATCGGCAGGCTCGACTTGATGCGTGACATCAGCCGCGGCGTGGCGCCGGTTTCGGTCATGCAGATGATGGCTGAGACGCCTTCAAGATGGTTGGCCGCGTACATGGCCGACAGGGCAATGGCCTCGTCCACCGCTTCCATGCTCTCGTGAATCCGGTGCTTGGACTGGTGCATGGACGGATGCTTCTCTGCACCCAGGCAGATCCGAACCATGGCTTCCACGGCTTCTTTCGGGTAATCACCCACAGCAGTTTCGGCAGAGAGCATCACCGCGTCCGTGTAGTCCATCACCGCGTTGGCGACATCGGACACTTCTGCCCGAGTGGGCATAGGGCTGGTGATCATCGACTCCATCATCTGGGTTGCGGTGATCACCGCACGGTTAAGAACGCGGGCGCGAGAGATGATGTGCTTCTGTACGCCAACCAGCTGGGCGTCGCCGATTTCCACGGCCAGGTCGCCCCGGGCAACCATGACGGCATCGGATGCTTCAATGACCGCGTCCAGTGCTTCCACATCGTCGGCAAGTTCCGCCCGCTCGATTTTCGCGACCAGGCCTGCGTCAGAGCCTGCCTCTTTGAGCAGGCGCCGGGCGATGTGCATATCCTCGGCGGTGCGGACAAAAGAGACCGCCACGTAATCCGCGCCCAGTTTGGCGGCCGTGACGATATCCTGTTTGTCCTTCTCCGTCAGCGCCTCAGCGGACAGGCCGCCGCCGCGCTTGTTCAGACCCTTGTTATTGGAGAGCGGGCCGCCGATCAGAACGGTGGAGGTGATGCTGTGGTCATTGACCGACTGCACTTCCATCTCGATGCGGCCGTCATCCAGAACCAGAATGTCGCCTGGTTCCACATCTTCGATCAGTTGTTCGTAATCGATACCGACTCTTTCTTCAGTGCCCGCTTCCTTGTCCATGGCAGCGTCCAGGATAAACGTCTCGCCTGCCTTGAGGGTGACCTTGTTTTCCGAAAAGCGGGCGATGCGGAGCTTGGGGCCCTGCAGATCGGCCAGCAGTGCGACGAACCGGCCCTGGGAGGCTGCCGCTTCGCGAACGCGGCGGGCTCGCTCTATGTGCTCGTCGGCACTGCCGTGGGAAAAGTTTAGCCGGGTAACGTCTACACCGGCGGCGATAATGGCCGCGAGGGATTCCGGTGAGTCGGTGGCGGGGCCGAGGGTGGCGACAATCTTGGTACGCCTGAGCATGGTTGGTGTCCTTTGATTCTTCAAAATGGTCTCGAACAGGATAGCGGAATCAGCCGGAACGGCCAGGTTTACTGGCCGGCCTTCATCAGGGCTAGGGCATTGTCCAGCATACGGTTCGAGAAACCCCATTCATTGTCGTACCAGGCCATGACTTTTACGTGACGACCCAGAACCCGTGTGTGGTTGGCGTCATAGATGCTGGAAAGCGCGTTGTGATTGAAGTCCACGCTGACCAGTTTTTCGACATTGTAGCCAAGGACCGGGCTTTTCTCTGCGGCGGCCTTAACCGCTTCGTTAACTTCTTCCGCTGTCGTCTCGCGACTGGCAATAAAACCGAAATCCACCAGTGAAACATTGATGGTGGGAACCCGAACTGCCAGGCCATCCAGTTTTCCATTCAGCTCAGGAATGACCTTGCCAATGGCGGCAGCGGCGCCGGTCTTGGTTGGAATCATCGACTGGGTGGCAGAGCGCGCCCGATAGAGGTCGGAATGGTAGACGTCACTCAGCTTCTGGTCGTTGGTGTAGGAGTGGATGGTGGTCATCAGGCCACTCTCGATGCCAATGGTTTTGTGCAGGGCTTCAACAACCGGTGCCAGGCAGTTCGTGGTGCAGGACGCGTTGGAAATGATGTCGTGGTCGGCGGTCAGTATTTCGTGGTTCACGCCGTAAACGATCATTGCATCCGCATCGGGGCTGGGCGCCGAGATGATGACCTTGCGGGCGCCGGCCTTCAGGTGTGCCGCTGCCTTGTCGCGTTTGGTAAAAAGGCCGGTACACTCGAAAACAACATCAACACGATGATCTTTCCAGGGCAGTTCCTCGGGATTGCGCAGCGCGGTAATGGCAATCCGGTCCCCGTTGACGGTCAGGGATTCGGCGTCGTGGCTTACTTCGGCATCAAACCGGCCATGAACACTGTCATACTTGAGCAGGTGAGCGTTGGTTTCAGCATCACCCAGGTCGTTGATGGCAACCACCTGAAGCTGGTTCCGGTAGTTATTTTCATACAATGCTCTGAGGACATTGCGGCCGATACGGCCAAAACCGTTGATTGCGATACGGATCGTCATCGTCTGACTCCTTGGTTGATCGTTTTTTGTTCGTTTAATATTGATAATGTAGTAAATATAACAACAAAAAATGAAAAAATGAACGATACAAAGGTGGAAATGCCAAAAAAAGGAAGTAAAATTACGTCTAAAAACGACCACTCTAATAATTTATGCAATGGAGCCCACCATGCACCCGACCGTCGACAAAGTTACCCAGAGAATTATCGAGCGCAGCCGTCCAACGCGGCAGGATTACCTGGACCGCATGAATGCGCTCAAAGCCCAATCCCCGCACCGGAGTTCTCTGTCCTGCGGCAATCTGGCCCATGGGTTTGCGGCCTGTAATCAGGGCGATAAAGACACCCTGAAGTTTATGAACAAGGCCAACGTGGCCATGGTAACGGCCTACAACGATATGCTTTCGGCCCACCAACCCTACGAAAAGTTCCCGGATCTTATTCGGGAAGCCGCGCGGGGGATGGGGTCCGTAGCCCAGGTGGCCGGTGGCACACCCGCCATGTGTGACGGTGTTACCCAGGGCCAGCCGGGCATGGAGCTGAGCCTGTTTTCCCGGGACACCATCGCCATGAGCACCGCCGTGGCCCTGAGTCACAACATGTTCGATGCCACGCTGCTCCTGGGTATTTGCGACAAGATTGTGCCGGGTCTTCTGATCGGGTCGCTGAGTTTCGGCTATCTGCCCACCATTCTGGTTCCGGCAGGCCCCATGCCCTCAGGGCTGCCGAACAAGGAAAAACAGCGAATTCGCCAGCTTTACGCCGAGGGCAAGGTTGGCAAAGACGAACTCCTGGAAGCCGAAAGCAAGTCCTATCACAGCCCGGGCACCTGCACATTCTATGGCACGGCCAACAGCAACCAGCTGCTGGTGGAAGTCATGGGCCTGCACATGCCAGGGTCGGCCTTTGTCAATCCCAATACACCGCTGCGCGACGAGCTTACCCGGGCAGCGACCGAACAGGTAATCAAGCTGTCGAAGCCTCATGGAGGCGAGCTTGGTCTTGGCGATATGGTGGATGAAAAGAGCATCGTCAATGCTCTGGTGGCGCTGCTTGTCACGGGTGGTTCTACCAACCACACGATCCACTGGATCGCGATTGCCCGTGCCGCGGGGATCATTATCGACTGGAACGATTATGCCGAGCTTTCCTCGGTGGTTCCGTCCATGACCCGGATCTACCCCAACGGGCAGGAAGACGTGAACGCCTTTCACGAGGCCGGCGGAACACCGTTCCTGATTCGGGAACTGCTGAGTGGCGGCTATCTGCATAATGACGTGAACACGGTGGTCGGCTTTGGTCTTGAGCGGTACACCGAAATGCCGGAACTGGTGGATGAGAAGCTGGTCTGGAAGCCGGCGCCGGAAAAAAGCCTGCGCCCGGATGTGCTTAGCCCGGTCGCGGAACCGTTTGCACCGGATGGCGGGCTGAGGGTACTTGATGGCAACCTTGGCCGTGGCGTCATCAAGGTATCCGCGGTTGCCCCGGAACACCGGAAAATTGAAGCGCCGGCCGTGGTGTTCAACGACCAGAACGAACTCAAGGCGGCCTTTGAAGCCGGCGATCTGGACAGAGACTGCATTGTGATCGTCCGTTTCCAGGGTCCAAAGAGCAATGGTATGCCGGAACTGCACAAACTCACGCCGTACCTTGGCGTCTTGCAGGATCGCGGGTTCAAGGTGGGCCTGGTGACCGATGGCCGTATGTCCGGCGCGTCCGGCAAGGTACCCGCGGCGATCCATGTGTATCCGGAAGCCCTGGATGGCGGGCCCCTGGCCAGGGTTAAAAATGGTGACACGGTCTGCCTGGATGCCGAAAACGGTGTTCTTGCCATCCGCGTGGATGAACAGGAGTTTGCCGGCCGGGAATCTGAAAAAGCCGACCTGACCGGGTATCATCACGGCTACGGTCGGGAGTTGTTTGGCTGGATGCGTCGCGCTGCCGGCACTCCCGAGGAGGGGGCCAGTTTTTTCTGGAATCACGAGGCATGACAGCAACAAACTATTCACTGGTCGGTGATATTGGTGGCACCAATGCGCGTTTCGCCCTGGTAGAGCAGGGCAGTGTGCAGCCCCGGGCTATCGAGATTCTCCCCTGCGGGGAATACACGAATCTTGATGACGCCGTGCGGGATTACCTGGCCCGGGTCGGGGTTTCGGAGGTAGCTGGGGCTTGTCTGGCCGTTGCCTCACCGGTTCGAGGCACCCAGGTTCGGATGACCAACAACCACTGGCGTTTTGATACCGAAGAAGTCCGGGCGCAGTTTGGCTGGTCCACGTTCAAGGTGATCAATGATTTTACCGCCATGGCCCTGGGCGTTCCCCACGTTGCGGATGACCATCTGGTGCATGTCTGTGGCGGCCCGGGTGACAGCCGTCGCCCCCGACTGGTTATGGGGCCTGGAACCGGGCTCGGTGTTTCAGGGCTGGTGCCCATTGAACACGGCTGGGTGCCATTAATGACCGAAGGTGGTCACGTGGATTATGCGCCCACGGACGATACCGAAATGGCCGTGCTGCGGATTCTCAAGGCCCGTTTTGGCCGGGTGTCCGTCGAGCGTATTCTGTGTGGCCAGGGCCTGCTGAACCTGTATCAGGCCCATGCTGAAATTCAGGGTGTGGCTGCTCCACTGGATGCGCCGGAGAAAATCACCGCGGCTGCGGTAGAAAACACCGATAGCCTGGCTCGACACACGCTCCGCCACTTCTGTGAAATCCTCGGCCGGGTAGCCGGCAACGGGGTCCTGACCCTGGGGAGTACCGGCGGTGTTTACCTGTGCGGCGGAATCCTGCCCCGCTTCCTCGAGTTCTTCCTGGAAAGCCCGTTCCGGAACGGCTTTGAGGATAAAGGCAGAATGCGTCCGCTGCTGGAGTTCACGCCGGTCTATGTGGTTACCGAGCCCTATACTGGGTTGCTAGGAGCCGCCGAGGCACTGGGCAATCCGGAGGTATGACTCCGGATTGCCCGGGCTGGCTCAGAGGTAATGCACCAGTTGGCCCTGGTCAAAACGGTACTGGCGGTTATACACGCCGTTTTCTGCCCGTCGGCCTGCCGCCAGTACCATGGTGACCAGTCCTTTCCCGGGCAGATCGAGCAGCTTCTTCACCCGATGCTCGTCAAAACCCTCCATGGGGCAGGAATCATATCCGTGGGCCCGGAGCGCGAGCATCAGGTTCTGGGCCGCCAGGGCGGTTGATTTGGTGGCCCAGATTTTCATCTCGCAGGCGGAGTAGGGCCCCCGCGGTACAGGCCGGGTGATTCCCACCGCAAGGCCTGCCGCTTTCTTCGCTAGCCCCAGAATACCAAAGGGGCCCTGGTTGTAATGAATGGGAGCGACCTTGCGGTAATACTTTTCAACGATGGGCGGCAGCTTTTCTTCCGGCCAGTCCTCCAGGGCTTGCCGTGCGTGAGCTCGCCAGGTATCGGGCCGGGCAACCACCACGATCAGCGCGGCGGCGGTTTTCGCGGCATTCTGGCCAAGGCAGGCATGGGCAAGTTTTGCCTTGAGCTCCGGCGTGCGGACAACGAAAAATTCCCACGGCTGGAGGTTGCTGGAATTGGGCGCCAGGGTCGCCAATTCAAGGCAATCCTCAAGCACCGCCTCGGGAATCGGCTCATCGGTGAAGCGCCTGATGGAACGGCGCGAGCGGACCACTTTCCGGAACTCTTCGATATCGATTTCCGGCAGCGGGAGAGAGCCTGCTTTGGCATTCATGATGTGTCCTTCGAGACTTGTTGTGTCGTGATTGTGCCTCTATCGTTACGGGAAACGCCGGTTTATGCAATCACCCTGATGATGGAACGGCCATGACGGACGATCTTTCCCGACTTCCCTTCGACGACCTGGTCAGGCGCGTGCGGGCGTGCACGATTTGTGCGGGCGTTCTGCCCCATGAACCAAGGCCGGTTATACAGATATCTGAAAGTGCCAGAATTCTGGTGGTCGGACAGGCGCCGGGCAGGCGGGTTCACGAAACCGGGCTGCCCTTCAACGACCCCAGCGGCGACCGGCTTCGGCAGTGGATGGGTATTACCCGGGATACCTTCTATGACGAGCAGAAACTTGCGATTCTGCCGATGGGGTTTTGTTACCCCGGAACCGGCAAGTCGGGAGACCTTCCACCGCGCCCGGAATGCGCGCCCGCCTGGCGGCAGATACTTCTGGATCGCTTGCCGGACATTGGTTTGACTCTGGTTATTGGTCAGTATGCCCATGCCTGGCATCTGGGCGGTTCCGGCAAATCAGTTACCGAAAATGTACGGCGATGGCGCGAATTCGGGCCAGATAGAGTGCCACTGCCGCATCCCAGCCCCAGAAATAATGGATGGTTGCGGAACAATCCCTGGTTTGAAGCCGAGGTGGTTCCAGCGTTACAGGCACGGGTTAGGCAAGCTCTGAATGACGATGGTCAGACCGATATTGAATGAGTAGTCAGTGTCTGACTCTCGCCGTTTCATTCAGGTAGTCTCTCAGTAGTTCTCGGTTTTCTTCAGAAATGTAGAGACCCTGCTTGGTCCTCCTCCAAAGCACATCGTCTGTGGTAACGGCCCACTCCGTGCTGACCAGATAATCGACCTCTTTCTGGAAAAGAGTCGGCGTATAGGCGGTTCCAAGGTCTGCCAGAGAGTTGCATCCTTCAAGAAAAACGCAGGCGCTGGTGCCGTAGGTGCGCACATACCGGGAAATCGCTGCTTCAGGCAGCCATGGGAATCGTATTCTCATCTGCTCTGCCAGTTCGACCTGATTACCGAAATCACCTCCGGGCAACACGGCACTGCGTGTCCAGTTCGAGCCGGCGCCGGGAAAATAATCGCAGAGTCTGTTGGTGACTGCTTCCGCAAGCTTGCGGAAAGTGGTGATTTTGCCACCGAATACCGAGATGAGGGGAGCAAGCTCCTTACTCTCGCTGACTTCAAAAGAATAGTCTCTGGACGCTTTCTGAGCCGGCTCTTCCTCGTCGTCCATCAGTGGTCGAACCCCGGAGTAGGACCAGATGACATCGGGGGTATCGAGCTGCCTTTCAAAGTAGGCGTTCACGATATCCAGAAGATAGCGGGTTTCCTCGGGCGATATGGTGGCCGCCCTGGGATCACCCTCGTATTCGACATCGGTGGTGCCGATGAGTGAAAAATTATCTTCGTAGGGGATGACGAAGACGATCCGGTCATCTTCATTCTGCAAGATGTAGGCTTCTGTCCCATGATTCAGTCTGGGCACGACAATGTGGCTGCCTTTGACCATTCTGATCTGCTTTGGCGCTTTCATGCTGAGGCTCTCGCCGAACAGGCGGCTCACCCAGGGCCCGGTCGCGTTGACAATGACTTTCGCCGAAACCGTCGACTCGGAGCCGGATAGCGTGTCCTTCAGGGTTGCGGTCCAGTGATCTTTTCCTCGCTCTGCTTTCACGCATTTTGTGCGTGTCAGAATTTGCGCACCTTTCTGCTCTGCTTTTTTTGCCGTCAATACAACCAGCCTGGCGTCGTCCACCCAGCCGTCTGAGTATTCAAAGCCCTTGGTAATCCCGGGTTTGAGAGGGGAGTCCTCGTCAAAGGAAATGGATCGGGAGCCTGGCAGGATTTCCCGTTTGGCAAGGTGATCGTAAAGAAACAGGCCGGTCCGAATCATCCAGGCTGGCCTGAGATGAGAGCGGTGTGGGAGTCTGAAGCGCATCGGCCACATGATGTGGGGAGCGTTGCGCAATAGCGCCTCGCGTTCGGCAAGGGCTTCGCGAACCAGGCGAAACTCGTAATGTTCGAGGTATCGCAGTCCTCCATGAATCAACTTGCTGCTACTTGATGAGGTTGCCGAAGCAAGATCATCCATCTCGCAAAGCATGACTTTCAGGCCTCTGCCGGCCGAATCCAGGGCGATGCCAGTGCCATTTACGCCGCCGCCGATCACCAGCACATCAAGCAGATCCTGATCTTGTATCACTTTTCCATTTCCCAAAACGAACGTTAATGATCAATCTGGATTATGGATAACGGAAAAACGTTCGTAAAGGAAAATAGCGAACAAAAAGGAAAAAATCTAGATAATGTGAAGCTCTACATCATTTGAACTTAGCAACTTCCTGATCGGCTCGGGTGGAGGGGCGTCTGTAAACACGTGATCTGCCTGTGCAATGCTGCCGAGGCGGACCATCGCGTTGCGACCAAACTTGGAGTGATCTGCTGCAAGCAGAACTTCATTGGAGTTGGCGATGATCGACTGGGCAACCCGAACTTCCCGGTAATCAAAGTCCAGAAGGGACCCGTCGCTGTGGATGCCACTGATGCCAATAATGCCGTAGTCCATTTTGAACTGGTTTATAAAGTCCACCGCAGCCTCGCCAACAATTCCGCCGTCCCGGTTCCGTACTTCACCGCCCGCGATGATGATATGAAAGTCCTCCTTGGCAGACAGGATGGATGCTACGTGCAGGTTATTGGTAACAACACTGAGGCCGCGCTTGTGCAGGAGGGCCCTGGCAATGGTTTCAGTGGTGGTGCCGATATTGATGAACATGGAAGCATTGTCAGGAACATGCTGAACGAGCGCCTGCGCTATCCGCTCCTTGGCTTCAAGGTTCATGATCTTGCGATCCTGATAGGCAGTGTTCACTGTGCTTGAATCTATGCCTGCGCCACCATGATGTCGTCGCAACCGATTCTGCCCCGCCAGCTCATTGAGATCCCTTCGGATGGTCTGGGGAGTTACCTGAAACTTCTCGACAAGCTGTTCAGTGGTAACGAATCCATTCCTCTGGATCATCTCCATGATCTGGTCAAGACGGCGTTTCTGGGACATGCGAGGGCCTTGTTGTCATGTTCGGAACCGAAAGTTTACGTACCGTTCGGGAAAACTTCAAAAAAAAGCCCCCGGGATTTGAGTCCCGGAGGCTTTGGGCAGGATTGGTCTGATCGCTTACAGGTTTAAGGGCTTCCCCGCCTCCCGGCGCCGCTCTTCCCACTCTTCACGAGTCTGGGCGGCCTGATCGCCGGGCATGCTGTCGATAATGCTGAAGTAGTCAGAGCTGTACTCGTCCGCAACAATGGTATTTCGTGGTTTCACCTTGACCACATACACGGTCTGAACGTTCTGGTGATCGAATGCCCGCCAGTATTGCTCATCCTTCAGGAAGCTGTACCTGTGGCCCTCCAGTGTACTGATAAGCCTCGCGGTATTGGTTGTGCCGGCACGCTCGACTGCATCCTTGTACTGGTAAACGATACTGTAAGCTGATGCAGCAGCGGTTGAGGGGCGCATTTCGTAACGCTGTGAAAAAGCCTCTACAAACGCCTGACCTCGGGGGTAGTTAAATTCGTAGGGTACGTTCCAGACCCAGGGTGAGCCACCCACCACGCCTTCCATAATGGTGGGGCCCACCTGACGTGCCATACCGAGGGTCAGGTTGGGCACGACGATCTGCATTTTCTTGGTGAGGCCCATTTCGTAGGCGACGTTCAGGGCCCGCACCATGTCGTCACCGAACAGGACCATCATCAGAACCTTGGCATTGCTGGCTTCTGCCTGCTCAAGTGCCTTCCTGAAATCAGTAATCAGGGCCCTTGGGAACGGAGTTGTGACCCCATGGTGGCGCCCGGTATCTTCCGTTCCGGAAAATTTTCGCACGGATTCTTCAACAGACCAGCCCCAGGTGTAGTCGGCGGTAATGTAGAAATAATCGTCGTCGGCATGATTGGTGGTCAGGTACTGGCTCAACGCTTTTGCTGTCATCCATGCGTTGTAAGGCTCCCGGAACATATGGGAGTGGCCTTCGGCGCCGGTGGTCGCGTTCGAGTAGGTGAGGGTGCCAAAGTAGATCCTGTCACGGTCCCGGGCGGCTTTGCCAGAGGCAATGGCGACTGCGCTGGACACGCCGCCGAACACCATCTGGACGCCTTCGCGGTCAATCAGTTCTGCGGTGTTTTTCGCGCCCTGGTCAGGTTCGCCACGGGTATTCCTGATCACCAGTTCCAACTGGCGGCCATTCACACCGCCCGCCTTGTTGATTTCATCAACGGCCAGGAAGGCGCCCAGGCGCTGTTGCAGTCCCTGGTCCTTGTAGCGACCGGTTTGCGGATAGTTCAGCCCGATTTTCAGGGTTTCGGCATAGACGGTGCTGCTTGCCAGCAATAGCAGACAAGCAGAAAAGAGTACTTTTCTGACGTTCATTCAGGTTGGCCTCCGGAATTGCAGCGCCATTGGGGGTAGGGGCTGCGAATCTTTTTTGATTATTTGTTAAGCAGGGCTAGTTTCAGCGCTGATTATGGAGCCAACAATGGGACTAAAGTGGAATTTTGGGTAACAAATTGTAGGTCGGTGACTTATATCAAATTTGCGATGCCCCTCAGGGCACCGCGGCCTGACGCATGGCTTCCAGAAGGGCGAACCAGAGGGGGCGCGGCAGGACCGTACGGCTTCCCGCCAGCGCGGCTTTAATTCTGGCCTCACGCATAGAACCAAGAACCGGGATGGGGGCGCCTGGAATCTGCCGCAGCCAAGCGATGGCCAGCCCGGTTTCGCACAGGCCGGTTTCTTCCCTGGCAGCTTGAAGCAGGCTTTCAGGAACCGAGCCGGGCAAGGCGCCTCCGGCTAACGGTGACCAGGCAAGCCAGCGCAGGCCATCGTTCAGATGGGCCTCGTGAGTACCGTCAAACAGCGGTCCGGTGTGGTTCAGAGACAGCTCACTCTGGTTGCACACCAGAGGCAGACGGGTATTTTTCTGAAGCCAGCGCCACTGCTCCGGCAGGAAGTTGGATACCCCGATATGCAGGATCTTTCCAGCACTGACGGCTCTTTCAAGGGTCGTCGCCAGTGATTCGGCATCCAGTAGCGGATCTGGTCGGTGGATCAGAAAGGTGTGGATTTGCTCAACTCGCAGCCGACTGAGCGAATGATCAATTGCACTGGCGAAATAGTCGGCTTCAGCCCGATAGTGCTTGGTTGTCCACTGGCTGGGATCCCGGTTGGCTGGAACGATCCCGGCTTTGGAAATAATCCGGATTTTCTGGCGCAGTTCCGGAGCAGTTGTCAGGGCGTCCCCGAATACTCGCTCGCACTCGCCATCGCCATAGATGTCCGCATGGTCAAAGGTGGTCAGGCCTTCATCCAGCCTACCGTGTATCCAATCTGCCAGCCGCGCCGGCTGGCAGAGATCGGCATGGTCCAGCAGGCGCATCATGCCAGGAATAAGCGGGGTGTCTTCCAGAAATCTCGAATAACTCATGGTCAGGTCACTTTCTCCCGAACGCAATCACCACCCGGTCATCGCCGTTGGTTCTTGAGAATACATAGGGTTGCTGGCTGATCAGCCGGTGTTCACCCGCGCCGATCGCGGGATGACGCTCGCGGAACTGACCCAGTTTCTGCCAGTGCTCAAGGATACCGGACACCTCGCCATTCTCAATGGCACTCCAGTTCATGTCCGAGCGGGTGCCCTGGTGCGGATCGGAACCGGTTGGCCCGAACGCGCGGCCGGACTCATCACCGTAGAACACCTGAACCGCTCCGGGCGTGAGCATCAGTGCCGCGGCAGCCCGCTTCTGGAGCGCCGGGTCGTCGCCCGCAACCTGACTGAACAGCTTGGTGTCGTGGGAAGAGATATAGCTCAGCACGTTGAAGTCGTCGTCTCCATGGAGTTTGCTGGCGTAATCACTGTAGACGGATTCCATCGCAGGCAGGCACTGTGCCCCGGCTCGCGCTTCTTCCTGCAGGTCGAAGTTAATGACCGCATCAAAGCCAGCATCGAAATAGGCGGTCTTGCGGACCGAGTGGGGGAATACCTCGGCAACCATCCAGAACTCCTCGGCCGGCAGCGCGGCGTCAGGATTGCGGCTGCGGTACTCATTCAGGGCTGCCTGGGCCTCCTGTTTGAGCGCCAGCCAGGCTTCCGGTTCCACGTGCTTGGCGGTATCTACCCGGAAGCCATCGACCCCGAACTCCCGGACCCAGTCCGTCAACCAGGTGATCAGATAATCCCGGACTGTGGCATCGTCCAGTGGCCGGCTTCTGGAGCTGGCCTTGTTCTGGAGGAATACCGGAAGATCCACCGTTTGTTGGGCCTCGGTCTTGAAGTCCGGCAAAAACGCGAGGGACCCGCGCTGGGCATCGACAGAGGCGTTTGGTGGTGTGTCGTAGTCGGCAATGCCAGCCCGGACCCAGTCCTTGCCCCACCATTGGCTCCAGTCCGGATGGTCGTAGTCAATGAGTGCGTGGTAGGCATGGAAGTTTTCCCAGGATTCTGGCTGCCAATCGCCCCATTGCTCGGGCAGATGCTTTTCGAACCCCTCAAACAGCGAGCCGAACCCAAAGGTCTGCATATCCTGCAGGGTACTGTAGCCCGGATGGTTCATAACCACATCCATGACCACCCGGATATCTCGCTTGTGGGCTTCCTGAACCAGGGTTCGGAATTCCTCCCGGGTGCCGAAGTTGGCGTCCGGCACGGTAAAATCCAGGGCGTAGTAGCCATGGTAACCGTAGTGCTGGAAATCGCCCCGGTCGCCACCGCCGACCCAGCCGTGTATCTGTTCGAACGGTGGAGTAATCCAGAGGGCGCTGACACCGAGCTCCGACAGGTAGTCCAGTTTCTGGGTCAGGCCGACAAAATCGCCGCCGTGGAAGGTGCCGATCTCATCCTTGCCGTCTGGTTGGCGACCGTAATTCAGGTCGTTCTCGGTCGAGCCATTGGCAAACCGGTCTGTTACCGCGAAATAGACGGTCGCCCCTGCCCAGTTGAACTGGCCCGCCTTGGCGTCGACTGATTCCAGCAACACCAGCCCTTCGGCCTGTTCGCCCGGCGCCATGTTTACCTCACCGTCGACAACCCGTGCCGTGTTACCTGTGTAGAAATCCCGGACCAGCGTCCCGTCCGGGAATGCGGAACCGACCGGAATCGTCATTTCGGCTGACGCGGCTTCGCAAAAGACACTGGTATCATTGGCTGAAGGCGGACCGGCCACAACCGCGGGCTTGCCCGGGCCGGAGGCACAACCGGCCGTAATAATGGCTGAAGCGATGCAGGCGGAGAGTTTCAGGTGTCTGGCACGGCGGTTCATGGCAATTGCTCCGTTTCGGTTGTCATTCTTGTGGATGCCATCAAACCAGACTCCACCCCGGGGTGGTAGAAGGAATTTTCTACGCCCGTCTACTCCCCTCTACTACGCCTCGGGGAATGAAATAAGGGGTGATGCTTATTCCCGGGAATTGCCACACAGTGCCAATACTCGCAAAAGAACGTTTGCGTTACGTCCGGCCCGACAACCTCGTGAATGGCCGGAAAACAAGAATAAGGCAAGAACATACAGAGGAATCACCTGATGAATCGTCGAACTTTTATCCGCAGCACACTCGCCGCCTCCATTGTTGCCGCCAGCTTCGGTGTTGCCGCGCCGGCCCATGCCGAAATTGAAGAGGGCAAGCTTCTGGTCTGGATCAATGGTGACAAGGGCTATGATGGCCTGCAGGAAGTGGGGGACTGGTTCACTCGAGAAACCGGTATCCCGGTTGAAGTCGCACACCCGGACAGCGCCACCGACAAGTTCCAGCAATCTGCCGCCACCGGCAACGGCCCCGATATCTTCATCTGGGCCCACGACCGTTTCGGTGAATGGGCCCAGAGCGGCATTATTTCCGAGATCAAACCGTCCCAGAACGTAATCGACGCCAATTATGACTTTACCTGGGATGCGGTCACGGTGGGCGGCAAGATTTACGGCTATCCAATGGCCGTCGAGTCTATTGGCCTGATCTACAACAAAGACCTGCTGCCCGAGCCTCCCAGCGCCTTCGAAGACATTCCCGCCGTCCACGAAAAGCTGGCGGAAGACGGCAAGCGAGCCATTCTGTGGGATTACAACAACACCTACTTTACCTGGCCGATGCTGGCCGCAGCCGGTGGTTATATCTTCGGTGAAAACGATGGTTCCGTGGATGTGACCGACACGGGGGTAAATACCGAGGGCGCTATCAAGGGTGCCAAAGCGCTGACCCGCCTGATCGAGGAGGGCGTGATGCCCCGGGGTGCCGACTACAGTGCCATGGAGTCCAGCTTCAACAAGGGCGAGACAGCCATGATGATCAATGGCCCCTGGGCCTGGGGCAACCTGAAAAAGAGCGGCATCAACTTCGGTGTGACCACTATTCCGACGGTTGACGGGCAGCCCAGTAAACCCATGGTGGGTGTTATGGCCGCCACTCTGAACTCTGCCAGCCCCAACAAGGATCTGGCGGTTGAGTTCCTTGAGAACTACGCGCTCTCCGTCAAAGGGCTGAAAATGGTGAACAACGACGTTCCCCTGGGCGCGGTGGCCAACAGGGAATTCATGGACGAGCTCTCTTCAGATCCCAATATCAAGGCGACCTTCGAGAATGCCCGGCTGGGCGAGCCCATGCCGAACGTACCGGCCATGGGTGCCTTCTGGTCGTCCATGGGCCCGGCCCTGCAAAACATCACATCCGGACGCCAGCCCGTTGAAGATGCCCTGAACGCGGCAGCACAGCGAATTACCCGCTAACAAGACCGGTAATCCGGTGCCGGACGGCTTTGCTCCCGTTCGGCACCGGTCCGCTCAGACGTGCATGAAAATCCCCCGTTGCCACCGCGCGACGGTCATTAACGGGCTGACTACAATGATAACGGAAACCCTGTCCTCCCCCGGTATTGAAAGCAGACACTCCATGACACGAGTATTTCTCAAATGGGGAGCGCTGGCGGTGCTTGTCGGCGCCGCGCTCTACCTCATACTGGCACTCTACGCCCAGCGCGAGTTTGTCTTTGCCATGCTGTTTCTGGTGCTCACCGCGTCGGCTGTCGCGGTATTCGTCAGCAAAAAGCTGTACGCGCACCGGTACATTTTCCCGGCGATAGCCGGTATGGGCCTGTTCGTGATTTTCCCGCTCATGTACACCGTGGGCATCGGCTTCACCAACTACAGTGCCAGCAACCTGTTGAGTTTCGAACAGGTTCAGGAGAACCTGCTGAGCAGGACCTATCAATCCGAGGCGATTCGTTACGACTATCAGCTTTACCAGACCGATGAAGGCTATGTGTTCTGGCTCAAGGGAGACCACCAGAGCCTGACTTCGGCACCGGTGGACCTTGAGGCGGGGGAGCGATCCGCTCCGGTCTTGCCGGTTTCTGGCGAGCCTCAGGGTGAGCCGCTGGCTATTCGCGAGATCATACAGCTCAGGGGTGAACTCTCGGAGCTTACCCTGATAACCGAAGACGGCCGTGAGCTGAGCCAGGCCAGTCTTCGTTCATTCGCTGCAATCCGCTCCCAGTTCACCCTGCACGACAACGGCAGCCTGACCGATAACCAGACCGGGGTCACCTATTTCCCGGACCAGGAAACCGGCTTCTACCGGGACGGCGACGGCAATGCGCTGTCGCCCGGCTGGACGGTCAATATCGGCTGGGACAACTATCTCAAGGTGGTGTCTGATCCCTCCATTCGAGGGCCATTCTTCGAGATTTTCGTGTGGACGCTCTCGTTTGCGGTCGCCACGGTTATCTTTACCCTGGCGCTGGGCCTGCTGCTGGCCAACCTGCTGCAGTGGGACCAGATTCGCGGCAAGGGCTTTTACCGTACCATGCTGATTCTGCCTTACGCGGTGCCCGCCTTTATCTCGATCCTGGTGTTCAAGGGCTTGTTCAATCAGAACTTCGGTGAAATTAACCTGGTCCTTGAAGGGCTGTTCGGGATCCGTCCGGACTGGTTCAGTGATCCGGCGTTGGCCCGCACCATGATTCTGATCGTGAATACCTGGCTTGGCTATCCCTACATGATGCTGCTGTGTATGGGACTATTGCAGGCCATCCCCCGGGATCTCTATGAAGCCTCGGCCATGGACGGGGCAGGGCCTGTGAACAATCTGTTCAATATCACCCTGCCGTTGATCATCAAACCGCTGATGCCGCTGCTGATTGCCAGCTTCGCATTCAACTTCAACAACTTTGTCCTGATTGCACTGTTGACCGGGGGGGCCCCGGACATCATCGGTGCGAGCACGCCGGCAGGTACCACCGATCTTCTGGTGAGCTACACCTACCGCATTGCGTTCCAGGACTCCGGACAGAACTTTGGTCTGGCCGCCGCTATTGCCACCGCAATTTTCCTGGTGGTGGGTGCGTTGTCCCTGATCAATCTCAAACTGTCCAAGATCAAGGTATAAGGAGCTTCTTATGGCCATGGTTGAACCCCGCTCCACCAAATACCGCGTGCTGGCATCCCATTTGGGGATGCTGGCGTTCATCGCGATTATCCTGTTTCCGTTGCTGATGGTTATTTCCATCTCGTTCCGCAGCGGTAACTTTGCTGCCGGCAGCCTGCTGCCGGAGAATCCTTCGCTGGAACACTGGTATCTGGCGTTGGGTATTCCCTACACCGGTGAAGATGGTGTGACCACGCAGCCGCCTTTCCCAGTGCTTCTGTGGTTGTGGAATTCGATCAAGATCGCGGTTGTTTCGGCGGTGCTGATCCTGGCGCTTTCCACGACGAGTGCCTATGCCTTTGCCCGCATGCGTTTTGCCGGCAAGGGATTTGTCCTGAAATCGATGCTGATCTTTCAGATGTTTCCGCCGGTGCTCTCCCTGGTGGCTCTGTACGCCCTGTTCGATCAGATCGGCAACCACGTCAGCTGGCTCGGGCTGAATACCCATGGTGCGGTCATCGTGGCCTCCCTGGGCGGTATGGCGTTGCATATCTGGACCATAAAGGGCTATTTCGACTCTATTGACCGTTCCCTGGAGGAGGCCGCTATCGTGGATGGCGCCACCACCTGGCAGGCGTTCCGCTATATCCTGCTGCCTTTGTCGGTTCCGATTCTGGTGGTGGTGTTCATCCTGGCGTTCATCATGACCATCATGGAGTACCCGATGGCCTCGGTGCTTCTGGTGGATACCGATAAACTGACCCTGGCGGTGGGTGCCCAACAGTATCTGTATGAGCAGAACTATCTGTGGGGTGATTTCGCGGCAGCGGCGGTGCTCTCCGGCCTGCCGATTACGCTGATCTTCCTCTACTGCCAGAAGTGGATTGTCGGCGGGCTGACCGCCGGTGGTGTCAAAGGATAGGCCACTCCTCGTTACGCGATCTCTGCGTCTTCCAGCGTTACCTTTCGCGACCCGGTCAGGCTAATTCCCCCCTGCTGACCGGGCTTTTTTTAAGCCCAAAAAAAGGGCCGGTACGTGACGGAACCGGCCAAAGAGTAACCCTGTTAAGGGTGACGACAGATCGAAACAGTCAGGGGCCGGGTGGCCCCTTGGGATGGGTCAGAAGTCGATGCAGGGCTCGCGGTATAGGCGCGGACAGGCGTTACCGTCCTGGCGGAAAAGGTGGCATTTGTTGGCGTTCATGCCCAGGGTCATTCGGGCGCCTTCCTGAATCGGGTTAGAGCCGTCGGTGCGCATGGTGATCACTCCTTCGACGTTGTTGACGTCCAGGTGCACCAGGGTCTGGTAGCCCAGGCGTTCGACCACGTGCACTTCGCCCTGGAGGTACATGTCAGCTTCCTGGTCTTCGTTCAGGTGTTCCGGGCGGATGCCGAGGGTGACGATTTCGCCTTCCGAAAGTTCTGCGCCATTTACCGGCAGTTCCAGGCGGTGGTCGCCTGGCAACACGACGGTGGCGGACTGGTTGCTGGCAGAGGCAACGGTGCAGTCGATGAAGTTCATCTTCGGCGAGCCAATGAAGCCAGCGACAAAGCGGGTGGCCGGGTAGTGGTAAAGCTCCATGGGTTTGCCCACCTGGGCGATGGTGCCGTTGTCCAGGGCCACGATCTTGTCTGCCATGGTCATGGCTTCGACCTGATCATGGGTTACGTACACCATGGTCGCGCCGAGGCGTTTGTGCAGTCGGGAGATTTCAATGCGCATCTGGACCCGCAGGGAAGCGTCGAGGTTTGACAGCGGCTCGTCAAACAGGAATACCTCGGGTTCCCGGACAATGGTCCGGCCGATGGCTACGCGCTGGCGCTGGCCGCCGGAGAGGTCTTTGGGTTTGCGCTCCAGGAGCTTGTCCAGTTGCAGCAGGTTGGCGGCATCCTGGACCCGGCGATTGATTTCGGTCTTGTTGGTTTTGGCCAGCTTGAGGCCAAACGCCATGTTCTCCGCCACGTCCATGTGGGGGTAAAGGGCATAGGACTGGAACACCATGCCCACTTCCCGTTCCTTGGGCGGCAGGTTGTTAACCCGGTTGTTGCCGATGTACATGTCGCCGGAGGTAATGTCTTCCAGGCCTGCGATCATGCGTAGCAGAGTGGATTTGCCGCAGCCGGAAGGCCCGACAAAAACCACGAATTCTCCGTCCTGAATGTCCAGGTTAACGTCTCGGGTTACCTGGACTTCGTCATAACTCTTGCAGATATTGCGTAAAGTGACGCTGGCCATATCTCGTGTCTTCTTGTTAGGTCATTGAATGTCAGAGCCGGGCGATGTCGACGCCCCAGGGCCCGAGTGTCAGATCCTTGCCATGCCACTGGCCGCCCACGAAATCCGGGGTATCCGGTTCAGGCGTTCCTGCGCCGGGCATTGGAATGGTAACCGTGCTTTCACTGAGGTTCAGTGCCACCATGACCGTCTCTCCATCCAGGCTACGGGTGTAGACCAGGGTGTTCTTCGGGCTCTTGCTGAACTCGATGTCTCCTTTGAGCAGGATGGCCTGATCTTTTCTCCAGCCCAGAAACGCCCGGTAGGCGGCCAGCACGGAGTTTTCCTCGGCGTGCTGTACGGCAACAGCGGCGTTGTAATGGTCATCATAAACCGGCAGCCAGGGACGCGCATCGGAGAATCCGGCGTGGGATTCCTCGTGGTGCCAGACCATCGGCGTGCGGCAGCCATCCCGCCCCTTGTATTCCGGCCAGAAGGTAATGCCGTAGGGGTCCACAAGATCCTCGTACTGCAACTCGGCCTCGGTCAGCCCCAGTTCCTCGCCCTGGTAAATGCAGACGCTGCCGCGCAGGGTCAGCAGCATGACCATGTAGGCCTTGAGCTGCTGCTCCGATGTGGCGTTCCAGCGAGTGGCAACACGGGCCACATCGTGGTTGCCGATGGCCCAGCAGGGCCAGCCGTCGGTCAGCTTGCCCTCGATGGTGTTCACGGTTTTGTGGAAGAAATCCGCACCGTGCTGCTCTGTGAGCAGATCGAAGGAGTAAGCCATGTGCAGCTTGTCGCCACCGCTGGTGTAATCGGCCATGGTCTGTAGGGAATTGTCATCGCCGATTTCGCCGACTGTGGTCGTGCCCGGGTACTGGTCCAGCAGACCACGAAGCCGCTTCAGAAATTCGATGTTCTCCGGTTGGGTCTTGTCGAACTTGTGGAACTGATAGGCGTAGGGATTTTCCTTCCGCACGCCAATAGAGCCTTCAGCAACGGCCTTGCTTGCCGGGTTGTCCCGCAGTTTGGGGTCGTGGAAGCAGAAGTTGATGGCATCCAGACGGAAGCCGTCGACGCCGCGGTCCAGCCAGAATTGAACGTCCGACAGAACCTGTTCCTGAACCTCCGGGTTGTGGAAGTTCAGATCCGGCTGGCTGGTGAGGAAGTTGTGCAGATAATACTGCTTTCGGCGGCTGTCCCAGGCCCACGCCGAGCCACCAAAGACCGATAGCCAGTTGTTTGGCGGCGTGCCATCGGTCTTCGGGTCGGCCCACACGTACCAGTCTGCCTTGGGGTTGTCACGGCTGGTACGGCTTTCGACAAACCAGGGGTGCTGGTCCGAGGAATGGCTCAGCACCTGATCGATCATGATTTTCAGATCCCGTTTGTGGGCCTCTGCAATCAGCTCGTCGAAATCCTCCAGCGTGCCGAAAATAGGGTCCACGTTGCGGTAATCTGAGACATCGTAGCCGAAGTCTTTCATCGGGGAGGTAAAGAACGGAGACAGCCAGATAGCGTCCACGTTCAGGCTGGCGATGTAGTCCAGCTTGGCGGTGACCCCGGGCAGGTCTCCGATACCATCGCCGTTGGAGTCGTAAAAACTTCGCGGATAAACTTGGTAAATGACGGCGCCACGCCACCAGTCCGGGTTCTTGATCATGTAGCCTCGCTTGTACTTCTGGCGGTGAGAAGTTGTTATTGTTGAAAGTGGTAATCGGATTCCACCCAAATTGACTTGATCCATACTGCGGCTGGCTCGTGTTCCCTTCATCCTCCTGCGCTACTTTTTGTTGGCGTAGACGGGGGGATGAGGGGGGAGTAGGAGGGGGGAGACTAAGATGGCGATGAGGAGTGGATAACAGACATGGTGAACCCGGAATGACAGACCACCGATTGTGTCAGCGGTTATGGCGCTCCCTGGCAGTGGCAACCTGCCTCTGGCTCGCCGGCTTTGTGGGCACGGCCAGCGCCGACTGGTACCGGTTCTCCGATACTGCCATGACCACGCCTGTTGAGCTGGAGTTCTGGGCAGAGGATAAAGCGCTAGCGGAACGGGCAGGGGCAGAGGTAATGGCGGTTTTTCATCAGGTCGATGAGCAGATGAGCCGTTATCGGGAAGACTCGGAGGTTTCCCGGCTCAACCAAAACGCGGCCAGCGGCCCCGTCGCCGTCAGTGACAGTCTGTTCGAGGTGCTTGAAAAGGCGCGTGAGGTATCGAATCTCAGTGATGGCGCTTTCGACATCACCTTTGGCTCTGTGGGCTACCTATACGATTTCAGGGCCGGCAAAAAACCGTCGGACGAGGAACTTCGATCCGGCCTGCCCCGGGTGAATTTCCGGGATGTGATTCTTGACCAGGATGCGCAAACCGTCGAATACGGCCAGGCAGGGATACGGGTGGACCTGGGTGGCATTGCCAAGGGCTACGCCGTCGACCTGGGAATCGAGCGCCTTGCCAGTCTTGGCATACGCCATGCCCGGCTCAGTGCAGGGGGCGACATGCGGCTCCTGGGGGACAAGCGGGGACGCCCCTGGTATGTGGGTATCCGGGATCCCCGTTCGGAAGGCCGCAACGCGGTGGTTCTGCCACTGGAGGACGTGGCGGTGTCTACCTCCGGGGATTACGAGCGGTTTTTCGTGGATGAAGCGGGCGACCGGGTCCATCACATTCTGTCTCCCGCAACCGGCAAATCGGTTCAGGGTGTCCAGAGCGTGACAATAATTGGCGAGGACGCATTAACAACGGACGGCCTTTCCACGGCGGTGTTTGTTCTCGGACCTGAGAAAGGACTGGCGATGATCGAGCGTTTGCCGGGTATTGATGTTGTGGTTATCGACGATCAGCGCATGATGCACGTGTCAGAAGGGCTCGTTCCGCCCGAATCAGACTAGGGGCGGAACGAGATTGATCAGCCGGTTATCGTTCCGTTTACCACATTGGAGAACGCAATCAGGCTGTCCTGGGAGGTACCGTTGCCGAGCCCATGGCCGTTGAAGCGGCTGCCGAACTGGTTTTGTTCACCGTGTAATGCCATATAGTTAAGCAATACCGTCTGGACCAGCTGGTTTACGTTGTTGGCCGCTGGGCTCGAGGCGGTTTCCACGGACGCATCAGAGCGCATGAAGCCGATCTGCCGGCGAATCGGAGTAGGGCGACCCGCCGGGTTGTAAACCAGGAAGAAGGACGCGGCCGTCTGCTGGTTATCGCCCGTCCATTCGCCCTTGCCGCGACCGTCCATGGAATCATCTATCCGGCCATTGCTCGACACCGAGCCGTCGCTGAACACATAGAGCATTAATGGCATGCCGACCCGCGCCGCATATTCCAGGCAGGCACCCATACAGCGGCCGGCCAGCTCATCGCGACGTTCGCCGGTTCCGCGTTCACCGGTATGATAATCGTAACCACCCATAGTAATCGTGCCGGCGCCGGCGTAGCCGTTCAGCACCAGCTTCATGACGGAGGCGGTTTTCCGGAAGTCGCGGTTGCTGTTGAACTCGTCGCGGCTGAAAATGCCGGTGGGGCCAACAATTTCAAGGTCCAGCTCCGGATCCAGTTCTGCCGGATTGCCGAATCGATCGGCCAGGTCGGCACTTTTTATATAGCCGCAACGGACCAGATCCTTGACCACCTCGTCGGTGGAAATGCCGGTGTTCACCTGGTTCATCTTGGTATCGCTGATACGCTGGATGGACTCCATGACGGCCACCGCATCTGACTGGTCCAGAATACCGATCAGATCGCCTACATCTACCAGACCGGTGACATCCGATGGCCGGTCAATCTTGGTGGGACGAACTTCCGGATTGATCAGGTTCATGGGCGCCAGAGAGTTGCCCCCGGATTCCGAGCTCTGTGAGCCCACGAGAGAGAGCAGGGAACCGTCGGCGCCCGCGCGGTGAATACCGTACATCGGGTTATGGGGGTTATTGCCCGTGTCGTTTTCCGAACGGGCCGCAATAATGGCGCCGTCCGTTGCCGCCCGGGTGCCGGCACTGGTGCTTTGAAGGATGCCGCGCAGGAAGCCGCTGTCGGAATGGAACGCCAGGCCCAGCTCCGTGTTCACGAACGCTGGATCGTTGGGAAGCATGTCTCCCGGCAAGCCGAGCTTGTTATAGCCCGCTGTGCTCAGGAAGTCCATTTGACCACCGGATTTACCCATCAGCACGTTGGAACCGGCGATGTTGGCGCCACCCGCCAGGTCAAAGCAGATAAAAGGAATCTTGCCTGCTCCCTGAACGGCGATACCACAACTTTCTTTCAATGTTTCCAGATCGGGTGAAAGCGCGGCGGAGGCCATTCTCGGGTTGCCGAACAGGCTGAACAATGAGGCTCCAAACACCGTGGCGGAGCCTGCCATCAGGCCCTGGGCGATGAATTCTCGACGCGTCCTGGGCTTGCCGTGATCATCGTGGAGCAGGGGGCTGCCGTTGGCCAGAGGCTTTTTACGGGATTTGCGTATGAACATGATCGGCTTCCTCTACTGAACCAGGGTGGTGGCACTGCCAAGCACAGCGGCGCAGCTTGCCTTAACGACGGTTTCGGTGCGGTCTGCCGGGCACCCGGCTCCACAGCTGGTCAGTCTATCCATAAGATTGCTGAGCTCCGTCTGAATGTCACTGTCGCTGGGCTGGGACTCCAGGTTGCTGCCCACGAACCGGGACAGCAGCGGCCCGGTAACCAGGCTCTTGCCACCGTGCTCAAACGCGTTGCTGGCAGGGGCGGAGAAATCGAAGCCGGGGAACATGTCGGCGCGCAGCTGGCTATTGGACACCAGGGCATCGCAATACTGGATCGCCATCTGGGTAACGGCCATCTGATGGGAAGACAGGAAACCCTGAATGTTCTCCACCGTTGGCAGTTGTTGCTTCACAGTGGTGTAGGTCTCGAACACCTCGGGATTGGTTGTGGCAACACCGGTCATCCGGGACATGGACTCGTTGATCTCGTCAAAGGTCTTGAGACCGATCTCGGAGGACGGTGCCCGGTCTGCAGGCTCTGGCTGCGGGGGCAGGGACGGCTCGGAGCGGGCAAAACTATGACTGCCCAGTTGATCGAAGGTCAGGAAGAATTCGTCGGTTTCGGGACCGTTTTCGAGTGCGATAATGGTACCGAGGGATGACAACGGTTGCCCGGTGCCAGGTTCATAGGCATCGCTGTCCAGCACAACGTCGAGGTTGGCCCAGGCCTGTCCTACGGTTGCCTCCTTGCCATTGACGCCCAATCGCATGCCACGGAGCGGGATGTTCGAGGGCTCTGCGGAGTCATCCAGGCTGATGAAGAAAGGACTGGTGAACCGGTAGGCGTAGCTGTCGAACTGGCTGACCTCGAAGACGATGAAGCTTTCGGGCATTTCGATAAGGTGAGACACTCCAAACAGGAGGTAGAATTTCTGTCCTACGCCAACCTCGAAGTTCGCCTGGATCTGTTCAGGTGTCAGGGCACGATTGTGAATGGCCACCATCCGGATAGCACCCTGCCATGGCGAGTTCCCATCTGTTTCATTGCCCAATACCAGAGCGAAGCTGTCATCCCATTCGCTTAACAGTCCGCCATCATCTGGGTCAACATCGCCGGAAGGCGTTCCGTTGATGAAGATCTGGCGACCTGTTGCCGGGGTGTAATTTACCACGACATGCTGGAGCGTCGCCTGCAGGAGCATGTCGGCGTCCTGGGTCGCGAAAGGCGTATTCTCATCACTGGTGGTGCTGCGATGCAGCGCTTCGTAACGCTGGAGCGACTGGCTCAGCGTAACGTTGCGAGTGGTGGACGAGCCCGAGTAGGTCACGATACGGGCATCCTCCTGGGTGATGTTTCCCGGGGCAACCCAGGCTTCGATACTGTATTCCCCGGAGGCTGTCAGCAGGGTGTGGAGCTTCCGGCTGGCGGCGGTGCTGCCCTGCGCCTTGCCGGCGGGCACCATAAAACCCTGTTCGTTTTCGCCTGCCGGGCCAAGGTCGATGCCCCAGCCGCCAACCCAGTCGACGTTTCCACTCAGGGTCAGATCAAGCGCCGGAGAAACACCGCTGGTGTCAAAGGCGGTCTGGCCTTCACCAAATTTGAACTCGTAGAGGGCAATCACGTTGTCTTCAAAACGACCGCCGGAGTTGGCGAGGAGGCCGTCTGTCTCAAGATTCAGTGCCTTGCTGGCAACCATCGCCGGATCTACGGGCTGGGCATTGAGATCCTGAACCATTTCGAGAATCTTCAGCTCCATCAAATCTGCCGAAGCTTCACAATCATCGTCCCAGCAGTTGTGGAAGTCGTAACGTAAGCGTTCAACCAGGCGGGATGCGCCCGGATTCATTGCATCTATGCGGCTTCTGGACTGGTCATAGGCTGTGGCGATATCGGCACTGGCAATATAGGGAGTCTGGCCACCGTCAGCATGGCACTCGCTGCAATACTGTCTGAGTTCGGGGTAAACCGTGGTGGAAAACAGGCCAGGTTCGCTGGGCAGGGAAACCGTGGCGCCGGGTTCTTTCAGTTCCGGAGCGCGAAGTTCAACGGTTTTGGCCGCCCCCTCCGAGCCGCCGGCCCAGTTCGACACATAGGTTGTGAGAATATCGGCGCAGGCTGAGGTGCTCTGGAGCCAGCAGTTGTGACCACCTGCCACCTTGGTCACCATCTCCGACTGAGACGGGTCAGAGAGGTTTACGATGGTATTTGCCTGGGCATAGGCAAGATTCACGTCCTGCTCGTTGACAAAGGTGGGGACCTGCCCATTGGCACCATGGCACGCACCGCATTTATCCTGGGTGACCAGATTGTCCCAGACACTGCGCTTGAAGCTGGCAACGTCATCGGTTGATGGCGCCGGGCCGTTATAGGTAACGGTGCCGGAGTTTCCGGAGGTGTTCGGTAGTTGTTCCGTGGATTCTCCACCACACGCCGCAAGCAGCAAGGCCATGGCGATAACCGCGAAGGCAGGCTTGAGGGAGCTCATGGAAGTTCCTTTAAGTGTTTTCATAGCGTCCTACTCCCCCATGCAATACACAGCGGACTCTGCAAATACCTGCTTCAGGTCGTAACCCTGGCTCGCGAAGCTGGTAACCATACTGCTTACCTGAGAGCGGTCTGCACTGTTCGAAGGCGGTCGCAGGCACACGTTCTCAAACACCTTTTTTACCTGGCACTGGGCGAATGCGTCTGAATAGGCGAACTCCCGGCCCAGGCTCTTTGCGCCGCTGCCCGAACCAGGCAAAGACGGATCCCAGCCCAGACGCCGGTTGGCACCTTGACGCCAGTAGTTATCCCAGCTGTCGTCCGGGGTGACATAGCCCTGTTCGAAGGTGGCAGCGTTAATGTGATACTTGGCCTGAACCCTGGAGCCAGTCTCGGGATCTGTCTCACCAATGGCGTTGTAGACCAGCCGGCCAAGCTCCCCATCAGGATCGGCATTCTGGTCGTATTCATAGTCGTAATAGGCGAACGCCTGGGTCATGGGATCCATGCCCGTATGGCAGCCTACACAGTTGTTCAGGAAAACCCGGCTGTCGCCGCCCGGACTGCGGGATACGTCCTGGCGAATCCGGTCTGTGGGAAGGCTCACATCTGCAACCTGCTCCAGGTCGCTGCACATATGGTTGATCAGCGTGAAGCGGAACATGGCGCGGTTGGTACCCGCGCTGAAGAAAGCCCTGGCTGAGGCACGGGAGGTGATTACCCCGGCAGTGGCGGAAGACGGAAGGCCGTTATGGGCGGACTGGGTTACCCGCACCAGATTGTCCTTGAGGCTGGCCCCGCTGTTCTCCAGGGACTCGTAGTGGTTGTTGTTGCTGACGGAGTAGGCTGGAAGGCTGAGCCCGGGGCCGCCCATGTACAGCACATCGTCATACAGAACTTTGCGGAAGTCCTCTCCGTCTCTTACCAGTCCGATCACCGTAGCGATGTAATCGTTGAGGGGCACGAACTTCGACATGGCCTCATTGGTCCAGGGAGCCGCGAAATTCTTCAGGGTGACGTCGTAGAAGGCAGGGTCGTCCAAGGCGGTGAACGCCGCGTCAATGGCGTTGCCCGAGGCAATGTCACTTTCCATGGCGTTGAGTACGTCGGCGGAAGGAGGCACGCCGGCAATCCGGTCGTGAATTCGTTGGGCCTGTTCCCTGGCTCCGGCCTGGGCGAAACCTGCCTGCCCAGATATCAGTGCAACGAGAACTGCGGTACTGCAAGCCTTGCTGATCAGGCTTCTGATCCTGTTCCGGCCGGTCATGTCCTTTCCCTCGATGATCGTTAGCATTCGCACATTAATGCTTTTTGACAATTGTTAAAAGTTTACGGCTTGCTATATCCTCCGTTTTGAGTCGTAGGCCACGTTATTACATTGCGTTACGTAAAAGCCTTGGAGCCTGCCCTCGGAACCGACTTAATTTATGTCATGGAATGTCAACCGGAACAGGGTCCGTTGAGTTGGAAATTAAGTCATCGAGTATAAACATCGTTCGCCTGGCTATAGCGCTCGGTTCGCTTGCGGCTCTGTCTGGCTGCCTTTCGAGCGGTGACAGCCAGCAGGCGGACCCGGTTGTGGTCGAGAATCCTGTCGCCTATGTCGAGCGACCGCTGCTGTTTGACGAGAATACCGGCGCCCTGGTTGAGGACAACCTGGCGGACCCCACGGCGTTCCGTCCCGGGGCCAGGCTCTTACTGAAAGCAAGCGCGACTGCTGATGCCGAGACCCGGGACATTGCCTCCCGGGCATTCGCAGGTCCGCAATTCCTGGATGACAATGGCCAGTTGCGGTACGACGTGAAAGATCTCCACGTTTCCCACGATGGTTCCAGATTGCTGTTCGCCATGCGCGCGCCGGAAATCGAGGATGCCGATGAGGAGGATCAGCCAACCTGGAATATCTGGGAATACGACGTCAGTACCGATGACCTGCGTCGGATCATTGTTTCAGATGTCACCGCTCGGGCCGGCCAGGACGTTGCGCCCGCCTATCTTCCGGATGGCAGAATCGTGTTTTCCTCCACGCGCCAGCGGATTTCCAAAGCTGTGTTGCTTGATGAAGGCAAACCCCAGTTCTCCGGCCTGGACGAGGAAGGTGACAGCCCTGCGTTTGTTCTGCATGTGATGGACGACGACGGCCAGAACATCGAGCAGATCACCTTCAACCAGAGCCACGACCTCGACCCCATGGTGGCGGATGACGGCACCATCGTGTTCAGCCGCTGGGATAATGCCGGTCAGACCCGCAACAACGGTGTAAATCTCTACCGCGTGAACCCGGACGGAACCGGACTGGGCTATCTCTACGGGCGTCATTCCCACAACTCCGTGCCTGAAGCAAACGACATCCAGTATCTGCAGCCTCGCAAGTCCGACAGTGGCAATCTGCTGGTCCAGTTAAGGCCCTTTGAGAGTGATGATTACGCGTCGGTACTGGCGGAGGTCGATGTTGAGCAGTTTGTCGAAGCCAACCTGCGCATCGACGGGTCCGAGGGCTCAGGGCAACGCTCGCTGGTGCCCGGTGTGGGCCTCGATGGCCAGTTGTCGCTGAAAGGCAGTTACGCATCGGTGTCGCCACTACTGGATGGGACCAACCGATACCTGGTCAGTTGGACACCCTGCCGGTTGCGGGAAACAGCCACTGACCGGATCGTCAACTGTGCGGAAGAGCGCCTGCAATCCGATGACTATCAGCCCGCGGAGCCGGTGTATGGGCTTTGGCTTCTGGATATAAGCAGCGAAACACAGCGCCCGGTCGTTCCCCCGGTGGAAGGCATCCAGTTCGATGAAGCGGTTCTGATGAAAGAGCGCCCTCTGGAGGCTTTCATTCCGGAATCCCAGTTCACGGGTGCCGAGGGTGCACTGGGCGATGCCGGTTACGGTGTTCTGCACATTCGCAGTGTGTACGACATAGATGGCGTGGATACCACACCCGCTGGCATAACGGTGATGGCTGATCCGCTGCAGACCCCGCTCGAGCAGCGTCCTGCCCGTTTCTTGCGCCTGGAAAAGCCCGTTGCCATCCCCGACGAGAACGTCCGGGATTTCGACAACAGCGCTTTTGGCCGCAGCCGCGCTCAGCTGATGCGGGAAATCCTGGGTTATGTGCCGATCGAGCCTGATGGTTCGGTAAAGGTGGCAGTGCCGGCTAATGTTGCGTTTGCCATCAGCATTCTCGATGAGCAGGGACAGCGCATGGAGGGGGTTTTGGGCAACCGGCACCAGAACTGGTTGACGGTGCGCCCCGGTGAGACCCTCGAGTGCTCAGGCTGCCATAACCCGAACAATCCGACACCCCACGGAAGACCAGATGCCGGCCCGGGACCTGCGTGGGGTGGGGCTGCAACCACGGGGCGTGAGTTTCCAAATACCGACCCGGCTCTGTTTGCGGATATGGGTGAAACCATGGCCGAGGTGTTCGCCCGCATCAACGAGATTCGCCGGCCTGCGCCGGATGTCATCTATGCCGATGAGTGGTCCGGTGATGCAGTGGATCCCAAGCCGGACAGTTTTTCCTATGCCTACGCCGATCTGCAGACTCCGCCGCCCGTATCCGGCGTCTGTGCGACTGACTGGGCCCCGAACTGCCGGATCGTGATCAATTACGAGCAGCATATTCATCCTCTCTGGGGTGTGGGTCGGGAGGTGCTGGACCCGGACACCATGGCCGTGGTGGATGATTACACCTGTACCGGTTGCCACAGCAACAGCGATGACGCGGGCATGGCGCAGCTGCCCGCGGGTCAGCTGGACCTGGGCGATGGTGCGTCACCGGACGAACCCCTGCACTTCAATGCCTATCGGGAATTGTTGTTTCCCGACAACGAACAGGAACTGGTGAACGGTGCCCTGGTCGACGTACTCGTGGATTCCGGAGACGTACTCAGGGACGAAGAGGGCAACCCCATACTGGATGCCGATGGAAACGAGCAACCTATTCTTGTGACGGTTCCAGTGCAGGCGTCAATGTCTGTAAATGGCGCCCGTGCCAGTAATTTCTTTGACGTATTCGCCGAGGGCGGCACTCACAGGGATTTCCTGACACCCGCCGAGCTTAGGCTTGTCGCAGAATGGCTGGATATTGGCGGCCAGTACTACAACAATCCGTTCGATGCCCCGGAAGACTGATCCAAGGACTGAAACTCTCGCCATGCCCATTGCCATCCTCATGTTTCTAATGTTTCTGCCGGCCCAGAGCTGGGGTGGCTGGCTTTGGGGTCAGGCGGACGAGGATGTCGCGCAAGTGCAGGTGACGGAGCCCTTCATTGCCTGGCGAACAGGGCCGGCAACCGGCTACCCGGTTTTTCATACCAGCGAGAAAGGGGAGTGGCTGACCATCCTGCAGCGAAAGACCAGTTGGATCAAAGTCACGGATTCCCGGGGCCGGGCAGGCTGGATCGCTGTTGCCGATATCGCTCAAACCGTGGATGCCACGGGTAACCCGGTGGATCTTCAGGTGCCCGATTTCGAGTCGTTCGGAAACCGGCGGGTCGAAGCAGGGCTGATGATGGGTGAGTTTGATGGTGCCGCTGTCACCGCCGGCTATGGCGGCTTCTGGATGACCCGGAACCTGTCCGCCGAACTCTGGGCGTCACAGATTCTCGGCAGCGCGTCGGAAATTCGGATGGTCAATGCCAATCTGGTGCATCAGCCATTCCCGCACTGGCGTGTATCACCCTTTTTTACCCTCGGGGTCGGGCATATCTGGGTTGATCCCAAGGCCACTCTGGCCCAGCCCGAGGAGCGGGATAACAGTATTGGCCATGCTGGCCTTGGCATCCGGGCCTACATCACCGATCGATATTTCATCCGTGCCGAAGTGAAGGACTACAAAGTGTTCACTACCCGGACCACCAACGAAGAAGCGACAGAATGGAAAATCGGACTAAGCATCTTTTTCTGACACCGCTGTGCCTGGGGGCAGGGCTTTGCCTTGCCACGGTTGGCCATGCCCAGGATGATCGGCCGCTGATCGAGCCCGATGTTACCCCGACACCGGTCACCGAGGCATTGATCGATACCGAGAATTTTGAAATTGCGGCGTTTGTTGGCGTGCTCAATATCGAGGACTTCGAGTCGTCGCTCCTGTATGGCGGCAAGCTTACCTATCACCTCAGCGAGTCCTTCTTTTTCGAGGCCGGTGTCGGCTTTGCGGAGGGAGGTGAGACCAGCTTCGAGAAGCTGGCCGGCAACGTGGAGGTGCTGACCGACAGTGAGCGGGACTACAGCTATTACAACATTAATCTGGGTTACAACGTGCTCCCCGGGGAAGCGTTTCTCACCGAGAACTATGCGTTTAACACCAATTTCTATTTGATTGCGGGGGCGGGAGCCACCGATTTTGCCGGCGATACCCGGTTTACCCTGAATGCCGGGGCGGGTTATCAGGTGTTGTTGACGGACAGTGTCTCTGTGCACCTTGGTGTCCGGCAGCATTACTACCGAATTGATGTTCTGGGGGCCGAGAAAACCTCCATGAATACCGAGGTCAGTACCGGCCTGTCTGTCTTTTTCTGAACACAGGAGTCATGGCTATGAGCGCAACCATAAAATCACTTGCAGTGGCGGGAATCCTGGCCTGCACAAGCCCCCTCGCCGGTGCCGAAGCCATCAATGTGCCGGCACCGGACTTCACCCTGGAAAGCCGGTCTGGTGAGAACCTGAGGCTGGAAGACCATCGCGGGGAAGTGGTGATGCTGAATTTCTGGGCTTCCTGGTGTGGGCCCTGCCGGCAGGAAATGCCGCTGATGGATGAGCTCTACAGCCAGTACAAGGACCTGGGCTTCACGATTCTGGCGGTCAATGTCGATGAGAATCGGGAAGAGGCGCACCGTTTCCTCGACAAGGTGCCGGTGAACTATCCGATCCTCTACGATCCGGAAAGCTCGGTCAGTGAGCTGTACGAAGTGCAGGCCATGCCAACGACCGTGATGATCGATCGCGATGGTAACGCCCGTTATCTCCACTACGGATATCAGCCGGGTTACGAAGACGATTACGAACAGCAGATTCGCGAATTGGTGCGCGAGTAATTTTCGGACGGAACGGTTATGCGTATTTTGTCGATCTTTGCGGTTTCTGCCTTGCTGATCAGTCTGGCCACTGTCTCTGGCTGCAGCTCAGTGAAGCCATGGGTCAAACCCTATGAGCGGGACAAGTTGGCGGATCCGGTTATGAGTCTCAGCCGGCATGGCAAGGCCGACTCCTACATGCACCATGTCTATCAGGCCAGGGAATCGGCGCGCGGTGCAGAGGGGGGCTCGGGAGGTGGCTGTGGCTGTAACTGAACGAGGTTGCCCCCGGCTGACATGGCTGGTTCTGCCAGCATTACTGGTCGTGGCCGGCCAACTCTCTGCGGCTACGCTTCCGGTAGATAATGTTGACGTTCTTTACCATCGGTATGATGGGGGCGGAATGGTCATCGATGGACCCTCAGTCCTGGTTCGTAAGAGTGCGGGGTCACAGGTATCCGTATCTGGCCAGTACTATGTGGATTCAGTCTCGGCGGCATCGGTGGATGTTCTTGCTACAGCCAGCCCTTACCAGGAGGAGCGAACGGAGTACACCTTCGGCGTGGATTACCTTCATGAAGATTCCATCCTGAGCCTCGGCTTTACCAACAGTTCCGAAAACGATTACGAAGCCAACACCGTCTATTTTTCCGTGAGCCAGGAATTCTTCGGCGGAATGTCCACGGTAACCATGGGCTATGCCAGTGGCTGGGACGAAGTTGGCCGTGTCGGTAATGATTCCTTCAGTGAAGACGCCGACCGCCGGAACTATCAGTTGGGTTTGAGCCAGGTTGTCACCCGCAACAGTCTGGTCGGTCTG
This sequence comes from Marinobacter sp., assembly GCF_041687235.1. GTDB lineage: Bacteria > Pseudomonadota > Gammaproteobacteria > Pseudomonadales > Oleiphilaceae > Marinobacter. The sequence continues at coordinate 33,478 of NZ_JAWLCH010000009.1, forward strand.
GACCTGGAAGTGGTCACGGATGAGGGTTTCCTCCAGAACCCCTACCGGCAGAATCGCTACATCGACCCCAATGATTCCACGGCGTTTCTTTACCAGCCAGAGCGGTATCCGGAGACGCGTACCAGTACCTCCGTCGCGTTCCGTGCCCTGTACTATCTGCCTTATCGGGCCTCAATCCGGGGTGAATACCGCTATTTCTCGGATACCTGGGGTATCGACGCCCACACCATCGAACTGGGGTACGTGCATGGGCTGAACGAGCACTGGACCCTCGAGGGCTCCATACGCTATTACAGCCAGAGCGAGGCCGATTTTTACAGTGATCTGTTCCCGTTCGAGAACTCCCAGACTCACCTTGCCAGAGACAAAGAGCTCAGCTCGCTTTCCGGGACGACCCTGGCGGCTGGTGCGGTCTACGAGTGGAAGCAGACTTCTCTTCCGGGGATTGATCGCCTGCAGTTCAGTCTCCTGCTCGATTGGTTAAATTTCGATTACGACAATTTCCGGGATGTCACCGTAGCCGGAGACTTCCTCCCTGGCGAGGAACCCCTCTATTCGTTCGATGCCCTGGTAACGCGGGCTTCGTTGATTCTTGAATACTGAGACGGCAGGAAGAACCACCATGGCCACTTACTTGATAAACCGATGTCCTGCGCTTCTGGCGGCACTGTTTGTTGCTTTTACGGCGCCGGTATTTGCCCAATCCGATAGCGGCACGGAGAGTGATGGGGCAGCCGTTGCGGAACGGGTTGAAGACCTGAAAAAGAAAGTCATCCGACTCAACCGGGACCTGTTTATCCTCGAAGAAGACCTGCTGTTCCCGGCCAACACCCAGGTTGCCGTCTTTCTCAGTGTCGATACCGGCAAGTTCCTCAAACTGGACGCGGTAAAGCTGAAGGTCGACGACGAGATCGTTGCCTCTCACCTCTATACGGAACGCCAGGTGACCGCCCTTGAGCGCGGCGGCATGCAGCGGCTCTACGTTGGAAACCTGAAAACCGGGAACCACCAGATCACGGCATTCGTTGAAGGAATCGGGCCGGATGAACGGCCCTACAAGCAGGCCGCGTCACTGGAATTTGAAAAGGGCACCGGTACAGCGGCTCTGGAAATCCGTGTTGAGGATCGCTCTTCCAACTACCAGCCCTCCGTATCCATTGTGGAGTGGGAGTAAGCCGCGTCGTGGGATTGAAGGTGAGCAAGCCGTTTCGAGGTCGCCCGGTACTTTTCACGGGTGCTCTGCTATGGCTGATGATGAGTGCTCCGGCCCAGGCCGAGGAGGCGCAACCCGAACGGGCGAAGGACCTTCGGTACGGGTGGGCGCTCTATGAATACCACCAGGGGAACGCCTTCGAGGCTCTGACCCAGCTGGCGGTGGCCCGTGAACAGGGCGGTATCGAGGGACATGGCGACCACCCGGCGCTGGTAGAGGGCGGGCTCATGCTGTCCTGGGGCATGACCCGTGAGGCGAGCCGACTGTTCACGCAGCTTCTGAGGGAAGACGGCGAAGGCAGCACACTGTCGCCTGACGTTCGCAATCAGGCCTGGTTCTATCTGGGCAAAGTCTTCTACCTGGAAGGTGAGCCCACGCTGGCCACCGAGAATCTGGCGCGTGTCGATGGCGACATACTGGCCGACGCCAATCATGACCTGTTTCGTGAATGGATCTACCTGCGTGCCCGGTTGGCCAGGATGTCCGTCCAATCCGGTAACAAAGCCGAGCTTGCGACTCTGGAAGGACAGTTGGAGGAAGGCGATATCTGGTCCCTCTACCTTCAGTATAATTCGGCGGTTTCCGCACTGGATGACGGCGACGCCGCCTCTGCAGAGGCGGCGTTGAGTGACCTGGTTGCCACCGTTGAACAGACCGGCAATTCCGCTGAGTCAGATGCAGAGCGCCGGGGCCTGCTTGACAGGGCGCGACTGACACTTGCACGGCTGCTCCTCCGGGATAACCGTTTTGACGATGCCCTGGAGGTTCTGGGTGCAATGCCGCTGGATGGGGTTTTTTCCGATCAGGCACTCTTTGACTACGCCGTGGCGGCTGCGGGCCAGGGCCGGCACGAACGGGCTCTCGACGCCCTTGAATCCCTGTCGGGCAGGGAATTGTTTCTGCCCTGGCGGCAACAGGTACCCTTTGCCCGAGCTTACGTTCTGGAGCAAATGGGGGAGCCGGAACGCGCGTTACCCGCCTTTGAACAGGCTGCCAACCACTATGAGACCCGGATCGGGGAACTCAGTGGTGTACGGAACCGGCTCAGTGAAGAAAGCCTGATGGCGCAGCTCAGTTTCCTTCGTGACGGCGACGGGGTGCTCACGGATTCCTATGGTCGGCTCCGTGTTGAACCGGTGGACTTTGGCCTGGCGGAAGTGCTGGCGACGGAGGCCTTCCAGCAGGCTCTGAGCGAACTGAACGAGCTATATCGGATGCAGTCCTTCATTGCCGAGAGACAGTCCCGGTTCGAATCGTTTCGCACCATGCTGGAGACCCGGGAACAGCAGCGGCAGATCCGCATCAGCCAAACCCGGCGGGCGCTTGAGGATCAGCAAGCCGATCAGTGGCGACAGTTACACCAGGGATTCCGTGAGTCGGTATCCGCCGCGCTGTCGGAAGACGATGCCGAGTTCTTCATGACCACCGAGCAGAAGGCTCTGAGGGCCAAGCTTGATGGAGTTGAGAAAACGCTGGCCGGGTTGCCGGACGATGAAACCACCGCCAGCCAGCGTGAGACCTATCGGAGGATGCGGGCCTACTTTGACTGGTGGATTGCCGATGACTTTGGCGTGAACCGTTGGGCAACACAAAGGCAGTTGCGGGATCTGGATCGCGAGATGGAGCGCTTGCAGGCGCAGCGACTTCGCGTTGAAGCCCTGATGGCGGAAGATACCCGCCACCTGGATCTGGCTCATCGTATCGCCACCAGTGAACGGGAACTTGCGGCCCTGGGAGAGGAGGTATCCGAGGCATTGGACAGCGCTCGACAAATTCTCCTGAACCAGGTGGATCGGATGCTTTCCGCCCAGCAGGAAGAACTCAAAGGTTATCTGGTGGCTTCCCGCCATGCCCAGGCGAGGCTGGCAGACCAGCTTTTCCGCGCCTCAACCAGCGCAGGGGTCGGCGATGAATAAGCCGATGCTTTTAACCACGGTTAAGGGGGTGGCCATTGCCGGGGCATTCGTTCTTGCCAGTGGCTGCCAGATGCTGCAGTCCATGTTGCCCTCGGGAAATGAAGAGATGCCCGAGGTCAGGGAGGGCACCCTGGCGGCATTGCCGGCAATTGAGGCACGGCCGCGAAACGATGGAAGCCTGGATGAATCCGGATCGGACGGTGGTGTCTCCATTGAGGGCGTGATGGCAAGCTACCAGGCGCTCTTGCCCCTCGTAGACGATCCCCGGAAGCAGGTTACGATTCGCCACCGTCTGGCCGACCTGGAGTTTCAGCGGGCAGAACGAAAAATGGCCGATGACGCTGTGGATGAGCTTTCCGGAGCCATTAATGCCTATCAACGCCTTCTGTCGGAGTACCCGGATCGCGATGGCAATGACCAGATCTACTATCAGCTCGCCAGGGCGTGGGAATTGCGTGGAGCAACACCAAGACAACTGGAGGCCCTGAATACCCTGGTCCGGCGTTACCCGAATTCGGAATACTGGATAGAAGCTCAGTTCCGTCGGGCTGACCTGTTGTTCATTGATGGCCGCTACCGGGATGCGGAGGAGGCTTTCGACGAGGTCACCCTGGCCAGCCAGGAGCGTAAGGCCGACCCGACGTTTCTGGTGAACGCCCACTACATGAAAGGCTGGAGTCTGTTCAAGCAGGCGCAATATCAGGAGGCCCTGTTCAGCTATATCGAAGTGCTGGATCTGGTCATGCCTGAGGGCCAACCGGTGGCGGATGTTGATCAGCGGAACCAGACCCTGATCGAAGATCTGTTCCGGGTGGTGGGTTTGTCCCTGTCCTACCTTGATGGCGCTGACACCCTGCAGGCACTGTTTCGTCAGACTGGCGGGCGTCCCTACGAGATCCTGGTGTACGACCGGTACAGTGAGCTGCTTCTGGAGCGGGAGCAGTACAGTGATGCCATTGAGGTATTCGAAGCCTACATAGAAGACCACCCGGCAAGTCCCTGGGCGCCGAGGTATCATATTCGGATTCTCGAAACCCTTGAGCTTGCCGGGTTCATCCGTACCATCCCGGCGCGTAAGGCCGAGTTTGTCCGGCTTTACGGTATCTACGGTGATTACTGGCGGTCGGCCAGCCCGGATGCAATTGGCTTTATCGAGCAACAGCTTGAACAGCTGCTGCCGGAGTTGGCGGACCGCCACTACCTGTTGGCAGGAGAAGCGACTGATGAGCAACAGGCTGTGGATCATTACGGTAAAGCTGCCAGTTACTACGCTGAATTCGCCGCAACCTTCCCGGATCATCCCCGCACGCCAGAGCGTCTGTTCCTGTTGGGTGAAACTTTTGTGGAGCTCAAGGACTGGCCTTCGGCTATCGCCGCTTTTGAGCGGGTTGCCTATGACTACCCCGAAGACATATTGCCCGAGCGGGCTCCGGAGGCGGGTTATGCCTCGGTGCTGGCATTCCGCGAATACGCCAGAACCTCGCCACGGGAACCGGTATCGAAGCGAATGGCCTACCAGGAACTTCAGCAGCTGAACCGACTGCGCTTTGCAAATGCCTTCCCCGGGGACCCCCGGGCACCGGCGGTGTACTACATTGCGTTGCAAAGGGAATTTGATCTGCAAAACTGGGAAGAGACCGCAGCCATGGCGGCCCGCCTTGTCACCTGGGAGCCATCACCACCGGCCGATCTGACCACCGAAGCCCTGTTGTTATCCGGCCACGGCTTGTCTGAGCTGGCCCGTTATGGCGAGGCAGAACAGGCCTATCGTGAGGCCCTGGCGGCTATGAGCGAAAACGATGAGCGCAGGGGCGGCGTTCGTGAAAACCTGGCGGCCACGGTTTATCGGCAGGCCGAGCAGTTGGCAGAAGCCGGCAATGTGGAGGATGCTGTCAGTGAGTTTCTGAGGGTTGGCACGGCCGTTCCTGAATCGATGTTGCGGGCGAATGCCGAATACGACGCGGCTTCCCTGTTGATTACCGCCGAACTCTGGGATAAGGCTATCAACGTGCTGACGGGCTTCCGGCGTGCTTTCCCGGAGCACGAACTGATTGATACGGTTCCTGCGAAACTGGCCCTGGCCTACCGCGAGACTGAACAATGGGAACGAGCTGCCGATGAACTCCAGCGAATGGTGGCGCTGGCCAAGACGCCGGAAGAGCGACGTGAAAACCTGTTGATAGCGGCCGAACTCTACGATCAGGCCGGGAACCGGGCGAAGGCCATCGACACCTGGCGCACTTACGCTAATACGCACCCGGAGCCGGCGGATGTCTACATGGAAGCGGCATACCGGTTGGCTGAGCTTTACCAGGACGACGGTGATTCGGAACGGCGGGATTACTGGCTGCGCAAGCAGATGGAAACCGTTGACCGGAACCCGGAAGCGGCTGACGACCGCATGCGTTATCTGGCTGCGTCAGCTTCTGCAAGTCTTGCCCGTGATGCCCTCGCAAGATACGACAACATTCGTCTGACGCTGCCGTTGAACGAGAGCATGGCGGCGAAGACCGACGCACTCGAAAAGGCGGTGACGGCCTATCAGAAAACCGCCGGCTATGGCTTGTCTTCGTTTGCCACCGAGGCGGGTTACCAGATTGCCCATATCTATGGGCGGCTGGGCGCTGATCTGATGGAATCCGAACGGCCTACTGGATTGAGTGAGCTGGAGCTGGCCCAGTATGAGCTTCTGCTTGAAGAGCAGGCCTATCCCTTCGAGGACAACGCCATTGATATCCATGAGCAGAATATCCGGCGGGCGCGAGAGGGAATTTTTGATGAATGGGTCAAACGGAGTTACGAGGCCTTGAAGGTTCTGCTGCCGGGTCGTTACCGGAAGGAAGAAGTGACTGCAGGAGTTGTCAATGAGCTGGACTAGGGCTTACGGGATTTGTCTTCTGGCCATGTTCTTGATGTCGGGGTGTGTGACGGCCCCGTCATCCCCCGAGTCTGAGGACCAGGCGGCAGAACAGGCAGTGCTGGAAGCGTCATTCAGCGAGGCTGTTCAGGCCATGATAGAGGGGGACCTTGGTGAGGCGCGGGCCCGTTTCGAGCGATTGGCCGGTGAGTACCCTGAAAAGGCCGGGCCTATGGCGAATCTGGGCATCATTGCTTTCCGGGAAGGGGAAACCGAAACCGCCAGGCAATGGTTTGAGCGGGTTCTGGTTGTGAACCCGCAGCATGTACAGGCGTTGAATCATCTGGGTGTGATCGCGCGAAATGCCGGAGAGTTCGAGGATGCCGAGCAGTATTACCGGGCTGCGCTCGCCGCCGATCAGGACTATGCACCGGCGATCCTTAATCTGGCGTTCCTTCTGGATATCTACCTGGGCGAACCCGCTGGCGCTGTAGAACTCTATGAGCGCTATCAAGCCGTTGCCAGTGAGCCTCACCCGAGGCTCGAAGACTGGATCTTCGATGCGAAAAACAGAATCTGATGTGGAAGATGTGATATGAAACGTTCCGCGTTGATACTCCTGCTGGCGTCAACCTTCCTCGCCGGACATCCCGCGTTGCAGGCCCAGGAATCGTCAGGTGTTGTCACCATTGAGGGCACCCGTATCCGGGGCGATCAGGAGGTGCCGACGGTCATGTACCTGGTGCCCTGGCAGCCACCGGCGGTGGAAGAATTGCGGGCACCGGAGGAACGTCTGATGGTTGATCGGGGTGCCAGACCACTGGAGCGTTATGAATTCCAGCGGTTCATCCAGTACCACGAAGCATTCATGGAGCAGACGCAACCGTCAAACGGGGAGTAGAAATGAGACCTTCCTCACATTTGTGGTGTGCCCCCGCGCAAGATTAAACAAACCCTCACACAGACTTTCGCGAACTTACCCTCCTGAGGATGGGTCGCGCTTAGACTAATCTGAAAACCGGACCATGGAGTGCCCAGAAAATGATCGATACCGCCGTTCGCTTCTTTCAGGAAGGTGGCTTTTTTATGTTTCCGATTGCCGTTGTGCTGATTATCGGACTCATTGTTGCCATTGAACGTTACGTTTATCTCTCCGCCCAGAAACTGACCAACCGTCGGGACTTCAATCGTCTGCATCAGATGATTGCCAAGCGCGATCTGAAGGGCGCCCTCAACTACACCCAGGAATCCGGCAGTGCCATGTCAACCATGATTGGCTTTGGCCTTCAGCGCCTCGCCCGTCGCCAGGGTCGTGAGGAGATCGAATACGCCATGGAAGAGGGGCTTCTTGATGTGATGCCCCGGCTGGAAAAACGTACCCAGTACCTGGCAACGCTGGCCAACATCGCCACCCTGCTGGGTCTGCTCGGTACCATCATCGGTCTGATTGCTGCCTTTACGGCCGTGGCGGCCGCGGATCCGGCCCAGAAAGCGAGCCTGTTGTCCCAGAGTATTTCGGTTGCGATGAACACCACGGCATTCGGCCTTATGTCCGCCATTCCCATGTTGCTGATCCACTCGCTGCTGCAAACCAAGACCAATGAAATCGTCGACAGTTTCGAGATGGCCGGCATCAAGGTGCTTAACCTGCTCAGTGACGGTTCCGGCAACAAAGCCGCTGCTCAACCACAGGCCCAGAATGCCGCTGCGTCGGCACAGGTAGCGACTCCGGCCGGTAGCCCGGCCTGATAACCAGCCAGAAGGATGTCAGGCCATGAGACGGAAGCATCGTCGCCTTCAGAGTGAGGCCGATCTCGACATCACGCCCTTCATGAATCTCATGATCGTGCTGGTGCCGGTACTGCTGTTGAACATGGTGTTTGCTCACACCAGCGTTCTGGAACTGAACTTCCCGACCGGTGAGAATCTGTCGGCAGAGCAGGCTGAGGAGCTGCAGATACAGGTCGTCATCTATGAGGATCAGCTCGTGGTTGCCGATAATCAGGGCGGCGTCATCAAGGATATCCCCCGGCGGGAAGGCGAGTACGACTTTGCGCTGCTCAAGGACGTCATGAAGGAAATCAAGAGTCGGGTGCCGGACAAGAAGGATGTGATCATCATGCCATCCCGTGACACGTCTTATCAGTCTCTGGTTTCCGTCATGGATACGGTTCGGTCCTACGAAGCTGTGGTTGCAGGCAGCGTTGTGGAAGCCGAGCTGTTCCCCGAGATTTCGCTCGGTGATGCGCCGGTTCCGGCCACAGGATCCCCAGAGGTGAGGTCATGAAGGAATCCGCCAAGGCCCGCCGCCTCAAGCGCCATTACCGGCGTAACAAGAGTCAGGGGAAGATGAACCTGGTATCCCTGATGGATATCTTTACCATCCTCGTGTTCTTTCTGATGGTTAATTCGTCGTCCGACGTGCAGGTACTTAACCAGAACAACACCATCAAGTTGCCGGATTCCACGGCTGTGCAACCTCCCGGTGATGTTCTGGCGCTGACCGTGACCGACCGGGATATTCTGGTGAACGGTCGACTGGTAGTGAAACGCGACGCCTTCCAGACCTTCGATGGGCAGGTCGAGCCTTCCCTGAAGCAGGAGCTGGACTACCAGTCCAGCCGTACATCAGCACCGGCACCCGAGACTGGTCGCCCCATTACCATCCTCGCGGACCGGGAATTGCCTTACGAGCTGCTCAAGAAAATCATGTCCACCTGTGTGGACGCCGGTTATGCCAGCATTTCCCTGGCGGTTAATCAGCGTACGGAACAGGGGGCCTGACCATTATGGATTACCGGTACGGATTGCCCTGGAATCAGGAGCGCGGCGAAAGAAAACGGCTGCTGGCTGCAGCCGTTGTCGTTGTGCCACTGTTCCTGGCGTTTGCAGGTTACGTCAGCTGGATAGAGCTGCCAGAGCGGGACAGGCAGGAACAGGAGGCCTTGCCGCCCCAGCTGGCCAAACTGATTATTGAGAAAAAAGAGCCGCCAAAACCCGTGTTGCCCGAGCCGCCGAAACCTGAGGAGAAACCGGTCGAGCAGGCGAAGCCTGAACCCGAACCGGAGCCCCTCCAGGAACCGGTGGTTGCGGAACCGGAGCCGGAACCAAAGGTGGCGGAAAAACCAGAGCCAAAGCCGGAACCCAAGCCCGAGGAGGTCGCCAAGGCGCGGGAAAAGGCAAAGAATACCGGTATTCTGGCAATGGGGAACGAACTTAAAAAGCTCAGCTCGCTAGCGGAGTCGGTCAAGCTGGATGGCCCGGTTGCCAATACAGCTGAGCCTATTGCTCGCAAAACCGGTGATACGCTGGCCTCCCGCGCTACTGCGAGTGCCAAGAGCAGCGGCGTAAACGATGAGGCTCTGAATCGAGAGGCCCGTCAGGTCGCCCTTGCCGAACGCCAGCGAGCGGAAGTTGCTGAGGCGGAGAGAGTTGCCGCAGCCAAAGAGCAAGCCCGAAAGGCGCAGCAGGAAACCGCCGCCCGAACCCGGAGCAAGGAAGAGTTGCGTCGTACCATGGATGCCAACAAATCCGCAATCTACAGCATCTACAACCGGGAGCTGCGACGGAAGCCTTCGCTTCAGGGAAGTATCACGCCGGAGCTGGTCATTGAGCCGAACGGGGCAGTGTCCAGCTGTTCGGTGGTCGAGTCCACGCTTAATGAGCCGTCGTTGGAAAGCAAGATCTGCAACCGCCTGAGGCTGGTGGATTTCGGAGCCCGACCCGGGGTAGATCAGACGAAAATCCGCTACCCCATTGAGCTGCTGTCCAGCTAAAAAGCCGGACAGCAGGTTCTCCTAGCGTTTCGGAGCCGTAACAGCGAGCACCAGACTGACCAGGCCGGAGCCCGCCAGAGCGCCAACAAACGGCATCAGCGTCGGAATGCTGCCGGGGAAGCTGGCGGCTTCCAGGCCTGCCATCAGGCTGCCTCCGGACACCCAGCCCGGGAGAATGGCGCCAATAAGGCCTGCCAGGCAGCCCAGAATCGCGGCCCGCGTGGTCATCTTTTTCCAGAGTCCCATCAACACCGGCAACACCGCCGTCGCGCACAACAGGTCTGCGATCAGGAAAAGCCGCAGTACCGAAATCCCCTGGAGCGCCACCAGAACCACGGGAATCATCAGCAGTACCGTGAACCATCGGGCACTGACAATCGACAGTCCCTTTTTCTCGGTTACCGCCAGGGATGCCAGGGCATTCTGCAGAGTATCCACCGACGAGGCGACCAGGGTGATCGCCAGAATAAGGGCTGGCAAGGCCAGCCAGGCGGGGGCATCTGCAAGTAATGCAAAAAAAGGAATGGGCGGGTTTCCAAGGTTTGCGCCACTCATGGCTGCCAGTATGCCAAGACCGCCTACCACGGCGACCACGGCGATGGTGACCACGCCGCCGAGCAACGCGCCGCGGCTCAGGGCATCGGTGTCCCGGGCGGACCACAACCGTTGCCAGTATCCCTGGTGGAAAAGGTTCGCTGCGGTTACCGCGATCACCAGGGTTAGCGCCACGCTCAGTGCTGCAGAGGATGGGATATCCGGCAGCGCCGCCGGAGCAGCGTCCGGAAGTTTGCCGATTGCCACGAAACTGACAATGGCAAGCAGGACGATCAGCAGCAAGGCCTGCCACTGATCCGTCACAATGCTGGCACGCAGACCACCGATTGCGGTGTAGATCAATGTGGTCACTGCCACGCCTATAACCACGATGCCACCATCAATCCCGGAAAGCAGCGAGGTAATGGCGCCGATGGCGGTGAGCTCGGCGGTCAGGAAACAGAGCATGTAAAGCACTGAGATCATTGAGACGTAGCGTCGAACACCATTGCCATAACAGGCGTTGGCAAATTCACCGATGCTGCGCCCCTCTGGCAGGAAGCGGCGGATGGCGGGGCCACAGAAAGCGAACACGATAAACGGCAGCGCGGCCCCCAGGGCATAGCCGGCCAGTGCCAGGGGGCCAACCAGCGCGCCTACCTCTGGCGGGGCAAACAGAATCCAGCCGCCCATGCCGGAGGCGAGGAAAGAAAGCCCGAGGGCTCTGGCTCCCTGACTGTTCCGTGCCGTTACGTAGTCATCCAGGCCGCCATCAGCGAGACGGGCCCTGAGACCGAGCCAGGCAAACAGGATCATGGCGGCCGCAATTGCCGCAAGGGTAGTGTAAAACATCAGGAGGGTCTCCGCCGGTTATCCAGCGGGCCATAGTGCCACAACGGCGGTTCCCGGGCGAGATCAGGCGCCCTCAGCAACAGCGGGGCTGAATAATCTGAACAGGTTCCGTCCGTCCTGCTTGGCTCGGTACATGGCAATGTCCGCACCTTGCAGTAACTCTGAGGCGGTAGTGCCGTCCCGGGGATAGAGGCTGATGCCAATACTGGAGCCTACGGTCAGGGATTCACCATTGATGCGGTAAGGTTGCTGATTTGCGGCAATCAACCGTTCGGCGACCTGATAGGCATCCTCGATGTGTTCCAGATCTGGTAGCAAGACGATGAACTCGTCGCCACCCAGACGGGCGAGGGTATCGTCTTCACGCAGACAGCTCTGGACACGGCTCGTGAACTGAAGCAGTAATTCATCGCCGGCGGCGTGGCCAAGCCTGTCGTTCACTGCCTTGAAGTGGTCCAGATCCATGAACATGACCGCCAACAGGGAGGAGCGTCGATGGGCATGCCGAATGGCGTGCTCCAGGCGATCTTCCAGAAGACGGCGGTTAGGGATGCCGGTCAGTGCGTCGTAGTAGGCCAGTTGGCGGATCTGTTCCTCGTTTTTCCGGTTCTGGGTGATGTCGGTGAACAGGCCAGCGTAGTGGGTGGTTCTACCCTCGTTGTCGGTAATGGCAGTGATTGTCAGCAGCTCAAGGTAGAGTTCCCCGGTTTTACGGCGGTTCCAGATCTCACCCCGCCAATAGCCATGGGTGACCAGGGAGTTCCACATCCGCTGGTAGAACTCGCTGTCGTGCCGCCCGGAAGAGAGGATCTGCGGCGTTTTGCCGACGACTTCCTCCTGGCTATACCCGGTAAGGTGAGTGAAGGCCGGATTAACGAACTCAATATTCACTTTCTTGTCCGTCACCATGATCCCCTCGAAGGATGACTCAATCACCCGCTCTGCCAGTTGCAGGGTCTGGCGGGACTGGGCAAGGGCCCGATCCCTTTGTTCAAGGGCTTCACGCAAATCGTCCAGGTACATCTGTTCGGCACCGGCGAGCATGTCATTGTAGCCAATCAGTCCGGTAACCTGATCCTGGTTATTGGTGACGGCCAGATGGCGAATACGGTGGTTGATTAACATGTCTCTGGCATGAATCAGCGGGTCCGACTCACTGACCGTCAAAAGCGGTCGGGTTGCCAGGTCAGAAGCCAGCACGTTGCCGGTATTGCGGGCAATCAGGCGGACAATATCCCGCTCCGTGAGGATGCCCAGCCCATCGTTATGACAATCTACAACCACCGCATCTGCCTGATGACGGTGCATGATCGCCGCTACTTCAGAGAGTGTGACCCTACCATCGGTGATCACGGGGGGATGGGGAATGGCCGTGCTCACTTCCCGCAGTCGCAGGTAGGGCTCCAGGCCCTGATTCAGTGCGAGATCGGTCTGTGAGAGAATGCCAACCGGTTTGCCGGAATCATCAACAATCAGAAAATGGCGTTTACCGGTTTCCCGAAAACGCAGGGCCGCTTCACCGGCGTCCATATCGCAGGAAAGCGTCAGAACCGGTGAGCTCATCACCGAACTGACCGGTCGCTCAAAGCTGTCCGGATTGGAAAAATCGACGGCCAAGGCATCCCGTTCTGTCCAGATTCCAATCACTTCATCGTCTTCCGCGATCAGAATGGAGCTGACCGAGTTCTCGGCCATCCGGGCAGCGGCATCCGCAATTGAGGTCCTCGGCGGGCAGCGCAGCAAAAGGCCGCTGTGCATTATGCGGGATATCGGTAGCGGCCGCCCCATGGACCCTCCTGTTCTTGGTCTTGTTGTGGGTTGGGCGTCTTTTTCGGGCGCCAGGTACGACCCCATCATTCTAGCATTTTGCGGCATCTGCCGCCTTCACCCGCACGTAACTTCCGGGTGCATTCTCAAGGGCGGGTAGTTTTCCCTCGCCAGGGGTGCGGGCAGGCACGTCGCCGTCCGAAAAGCGGGCAATCCACTCAAGCCAGTAGGGCCACCAGGAGCCTGGATGATGTTCCGATTCGGCGAACCAGGCGTCTGCATCCGGTACCAGTGTGTCATTGGTCCAGAAACCGTACTTCTCTTTATACGGCGGGTTAATCACGCCAGCGATATGACCGGAACCGGAGAGCACAAAGCGGACATCACCGCCGTGGGCCAACGCGCCTTTGTAAGTGGTTTTCCATTTGGCGATATGATCCTGTCGTGCAGACAGGAAAAAAGAGGGCACGTCGATTTCGGACAGATTGATGGACTCACCGAGCAGGCTCAGGGAGTCGGGCTGAACCAGCCGGTTATTCAGGTACATCTGGCGCAGGTAGTAACTGTGCATCCGGGCTGGCAGGTTGGTGCCATCGGTGTTCCAGTAAAGCAGGTCAAAAGCCGCCGGCTTCTGGCCTTTCAGGTAGTTATTGGTCCAGAACGACCAGAACAGCTCGTTTTCCCGAAGCAGATTGAAGGTAAACGCCATGGCGCGGCCATCCAGATAGCCCTTGCGCTCAAGCATTCTCTCAATACCCCGGATGGAATGATCATTGATGAATACGCCGATGCCTCCCGGATCCGAGAAATCCAGCAGGGTGGTCAGATAGGTGGCGCTGGCTACAGGATTCCGGCCTTTTTTCTTCAACCAGGCCAGGGTCGAGCCCAGCAGGGTGCCACCGATGCAATAACCGATCACGTTCATCTGTTCTTCGCCGGTGGCCTCGGTAACCGCCTCCATGGCGGCCAGTGGACCCAGCTCCATGTAGTCTTCCCAGCCTTTGTCCCGAAGAGCGGGGCCGGGATTGCGCCACGAAATGATGAACACGGTCTGCCCCTGGTTCACCAGCCACTGAATGAAAGAGTTTCTGGCGGTCAGGTCCAGGATGTAATACTTGTTGATCCAGGGCGGAACAATCAGCAAGGGGCGTTTGCTGACGGTTTCAGTTGTTGGTGAGTACTGGATCAATTGCATCAGCTCGTTCTGATACACCACCTTGCCCGGCGTGGTCGCCAGGTTTCGGCCCACCTCGAAGGCGGAGCGATCGGTCATGCCGACGTTAAACAGCGAAGGATTCTGGCGCAGGTCTTCGATGAGCTGGCGACCACCGTCCACCAGATTCATGCCCTTTCGTTCCCAGGTAATCCGGAGCACTTCCGGATTCGTCGCCGGGAAATTAGAGGGTGACAGCGCGCTGGTTAGTTGCCGGGCGTAGAACAGCATCTGGTCCCGGCCGGCCGGGGGCATGCCTTCCATGCCGGCTACCCAGTTGAGGAATGTTCGGGAATTGATCAGATAGGCCTGATGCAACACGTCAAAAGACAGGTGCTTGTGCCAGTCTTCGGCCTGGAAACGCCGGTCGTCGGGCTCTGGTTCGACAACGGGCTTCTTATCCTTGCCCACGAGCCGGGCGAGGGTGTAATACCCCAGCGCGGCATGCTTGCGGGCCAGATCCAGCTCCGCACCGGCGAACCGGAGCGGGTGCAGTAGCAGATCCTCTGCCATTGTCCGGTAGGCATCGGACATTTCCGTCATCGTGGAGAGGGTTGCGTCATCCAGGACGCCCGCATCTCCCAGTAATTTCTCCAGTTGTTGCTGTCCCTGACGGACGTTGGTTTCGAATCCGTTGACGAGCTGACCAACCGCTTTTCCGAGCGTATCCAGACCGAACATGGTTATCCCTTATTTGGCGGCTTTCGGGCCAGGTTTGGCCGTCTCTTCCGGTGCCTTTTCGAACACCTTCTGAATCTGTTCCCGGCTTTCATTGAAGTAGTCCTGCCAGGCTTTCCAGTCTGCGCTGAACTGCTCGCTCAGAGATTTCAGGGTTTCGGCCTGATCGCCGGTAAGGCTTTTCAGGCTCTCCAGATCACGGACTTCAGACACCTTTTTAGCCTGCTCCATAGTGACATCGGCATAACGACGGAAGGCGTTCATCTGCATTTCAGCAGCTTTACCGAACTGCTCGACGAGGGTCTCGTTCAGGCGGGTCGCTTTCTCGAAAAGTTCATTGTTCATGGCTACAACTCCTTTGCATACAGGTTTAGTGGAGTTCTATTCTGCCTGACCCAGCATGACGCAATTTTGACAAGCATCAATCCCGGGTTCAGCTTATGCTTTACTGTATGAATATGTTTTCCCGGCAAGCCAGGAGGCGCCATATGACTGACCGGAAATCCGAACTGGAAACACTGAAGGCAGACCTGACCGCCAGGCTTTCCCGGTACGAAGCGCATCAACACCGGGAGGGTGGTGCTCTGGACAAGGACTTTGAGGAGCAAGCCACACAAACCCAGAATGACGAGGTGGTGGACTCGCTTGAAACGGAAACCCGTGTCGAACTCGCGCAGATTGAACATGCCCTGGCGCGAATTGACAACGGTGTTGGCGACGACTGTGAGTCCTGTGGCGAGGCCATCGACCCCCGACGTCTGCAGGTGCTGCCGTATACCACAGTTTGCGTGGACTGTGCCGAAGACTGACTGACACCATGGTATCAGAGGCAGAGCCTGGGAAAGGGGCCGGGACTCCGGTATTTCAGACCCGGGGCCTGACAAAAACCTATGACCAGGGTGAGGTTCAGGTTCATGCGCTTCGCGGGGTCGACCTGGATCTCTATGGCGGAGAGCTGGTCGTCATGCTGGGCGCTTCCGGTTCCGGTAAATCCACTCTGCTGAACATCCTGGGCGGGCTGGATGTGCCAAGCTCTGGTGAGGTCCGATATCGGGATATTGATCTCAGCTCTGCCGGAGATCGCGAACTCACTCGTTATCGCCGCGAGCACGTTGGCTTCGTGTTCCAGTTCTATAACCTGATTCCGAGCCTGACCGCGCGGGAGAACGTTGCGGCGGTTACCGAAATAGCGTCCAACCCCATGTCGCCCGAACAAGCCCTGGAGCTGGTTGGGTTGAAGTCCCGTATCGACCATTTTCCGGCGCAGCTTTCCGGTGGCGAACAACAGCGGGTTGCCATCGCCCGGGCGATCGCCAAGCGTCCTGACGTATTGCTTTGCGACGAGCCAACGGGCGCCCTGGATTCCGCTACGGGTGTTCTGGTCCTGGAAGCTCTGGAAAAGGCCAACCGGGAAACCGGAACGACGACCGTTATCATCACTCACAATGCCTCCATCGCGGGCATGGGTGATCGCGTGATTACGCTCTCTGACGGCAATATCAGTGGGGAAAGACGCAACGATCAACGCCAGGATCCCCGAACATTGTCCTGGTAAGGGGCGGAGAAGAGCGCACAATGGCCACCAAAGCTCTGAATACGGTTCTGAACGTGAAGTTGTATCGGGAGCTTTGGCAGATGCGGGGTCAGGCATTGGCCATAGCACTGGTGATTGCCGGGGGCGTGGCTGTTTGTGTCATGTCCCTGGTGAACTATTCGTCTCTGCTTGCAACCAGGGCCCAGTATTACGATCAGCACCAGTTCGCCGATGTATTTGCGCCTGTTAAACGGGCTCCGGTCCATAGCCTGCAGGAAATTGCCTCGCTACCGGGCATTGCCAGATATGAAGGCCGGGTAGAGGGTGCTGCGAAATTGCAGATGCCCGGGTTCGCCGACCCCGTGTCGGCACGTCTGGTATCGATTCCCCATGAAGGCCAGCCTGATATCAACCGTCTGTTTATCCGCCAGGGTCGGCTTCCGGGAGTGGGGCGCAGCCACGAAGTCGCGGTCATCGGAAGTTTTGCGGAAGCGCATGGGTTGTCACTGGGGGACCGGTTCCAGGCCATCATTAACGGTCGGCGACAGACGCTTGTGCTGACCGGCATCGTGGAATCGCCGGAGTTCATATACGTCATCCCGCCCGGGGGCATGTTGCCGGATTACCTGCGCTACGGTGTGCTCTGGATGAACAGGGAAGCCCTGGAATCGGCCATGGACATGCGTGGGGCTTTCAACAGCCTCGTGGTGACGCTGAGACCAAGCTATTCCGTTGCCACTGTGGTTGATGCCCTTGATCGGATTTTGGCCCGCTATGGCGCCACCGGAGCCTATGCCCGGGAAGATCAGTTTTCACATCGGTTCCTCAGTGATGAACTGAACCAGCTGAAAACCATGGCCACGGTGTTTCCTCTTATTTTCATGAGCGTGGCCATGTTTCTGCTGAATGTGGTGATCGGCCGGCTGATCAGCACGCAGCGGGATATCGTGGCCGTGCTCAAGGCCTTTGGCTACAGCAACCGACAGATTGCCTGGCATTACAGCAAACTGGTCATTGTGATTGCGGCTATCGGCTTGATGATCGGTCTTGCCCTGGGGCTCTGGCTAGGACGGGCGCTGGGGGAACTGTACATGGATTTTTACCGCTTCCCGGGTCTGTTGTTCCGTATCGATCCCCTCTGGCTGGCGCTTCTGGCGGCATTGACCATCACAGTCGCCTGGCTCGGTGCCTGGAGAGCCATCCGGCAGGCCTCCTCCCTGCCGCCCGCCGAAGCCATGCGGCCTGAAGGACCCGCCAGATACCAGGTTACCCTGGCGGAAAAACGGTTGTCGGGTATCCGCTTCTCCCAACCGTCGCGAATGATCGTGCGCCAACTTACCCGCCGCCCAACCCGGTCTCTGTTATCCATGGGGGGCATAGCCATGGCGACCGCCATCGTGATGGTTGGCAACTTTCAGTTCGATTCGGTATCGCTGATGGTGCACACGCAATTTGCCCGGGTTCAGCAACAGGACCTGGCCGTATCCTTCATTGAACCGGTCAACAGGGCGGCTCTCTACGGTCTACAGCGGCAGCCCGGGATCCGTTATGCCGAAGGTCGTCGCACGGTGTCGGCCCGTTTGATCTCTGGTCATCGGGAGTGGCGCACTGCAGTGACCGGCATACCAGCTGACGCGCGGCTGCAATTTGTTGTAGACCGCGAGTTGCAAAGCGTTTCGTTGCCGGCGCAAGGCCTGCTGCTAACGGACTATCTGGCCGGTCAGCTCGGCGTCGGCGCCGGCGATAGGGTCCGTCTGGAATTGCTCGAGGGCGATCGTCGAACGGTGACGGTTCAGGTAGCGGGCATTACCAGTGAGTTCCTCGGGGTAGGCGCCTATATGAATCTGGATGCGCTGAACCGGGTCCTCGGTGACGGCCCCCTGATCAATCAGGCCCTGGTCAATCTGGATCCTGAACAGTCTACGGACGTCTACAACAGCCTTCGCGACACACCCGGGGTGTCGGGAATAAGCATTCGTCAGGCCATGCTGGACAGTTTTTATGACACCTTGGCCAGGACCTTCCTGACGTTTACCTTCTTTAACAGCCTGATGGGCGGCATTATTGCCTTTGGAGTTGTCTATAACACCATTCGCATTTCTCTGGCCGAGAAAGGCCGGGAACTGGCTAGCCTCAGGGTGCTCGGGTACACCCATAACGAAGTTGCGCATATATTGTTGGGGGAGGTGGCGCTGTTACTCCTGCTCGGTGTCCCGTTTGGCTGGCTGATCGGCCAGGGTCTTGCGCTACTCATTGTCACTGCCATGCAAACCGAGCTCTACCGGGTACCCCTGACCATAACCAGCCAGACCCTGGGCATGTCCGCATTGGTTGTTGTGGTGTCAGCAATCGCTTCCGGCGTGATTGCCTGGTGGCGCCTAAAGGCGCTGGATCTGGTGGCTGTGCTGAAAACACGGGAATAGGTGAACCAGTAAACAGGGAGAAAATGATCGCTATGGCAGCGAAACGTTTTTCGGGTAAATGGTTGTTCTGGGGCGGGTTTGCATTACTCGCCATCGCCGTAGTTCTGGTCACGGTTCGCCCTGATCCCGTTTGGGTGGATCTGACACCCGTGAGCAGGGGCGCAATGGAAATCACCGTCAAGGAGGAGGGGAAGACACGGGTACGGGATCGGTACGTGGTTTCATCTCCGGTTGCCGGGTATCTGCATCGGGTTCCGTTGGAAGTGGGGGATCCGGTTATCCCGGGAGAGCTGTTGACGGAAGTGGATCCAATGCCCGCGAGCACCCTGGATGCACGCAGCCGGGCAGAAGCGGAGGCCAAGGTGCAATCGGCCCGTTCAGCACTCAATTCCACCCGCCAGAAAGTGGCCGCAGCCGAAGCGGAAGCAGATCTGGCCGTGCAGGAACTGGCCCGCCTGCAGGCTCTCAGTGACGATCGTTTCGTCTCTGATGAGCGCTTGCAACAGGCCCGAGCTGCCGCGGACAGAGCCCAGGCCATATTACGTTCGGCCCGTTTTGATGAGGAAGTGATGGCCCATGAGCTGGCAGCGGCCAGAACCCGCCTTGAAGTGTCGGCAGCGCGGGCCAATGGTGACGGAGCGGTTGAAAGGGTGCCGGTGCGATCTCCGGTCAATGGTTCAGTCCTCGGGATTATCCGGAAAAGCGAGGGCGTCATTCAGGCCGGCGAGGCCATTCTGGAACTCGGTGATCCCGGAGCACTTGAGGTGGTTGTCGATGTGTTGAGCTTTGACGCCGTGAACCTCAAACCCGGCATTGCAGCAAGGCTGACCGGGTGGGGTGGCGGAACCCTCGACGCCATTGTAAGGCGCGTTGAACCGGTTGGATTCGAGGATGTGTCGGCCCTGGGAGTGGAAGAAAGGCGGGTTCAGGTGGTTGCGGATATCACGACCCCTCCGGATGCCTGGCAAAGCCTCGGAGATGGTTACCGGGTAGACGCCGAATTTTTGCTCTGGCGCTCAGACAGCGTCCTTCAGATTCCCGAGTCTGCCATTTTCCTGAACGACAATCAGCATCAGGTATTCCGTGTTGTTGACGACAGAGCCGTACTTACTGAGGTGCTGGTCGGGCGTACAAACGGCTTCCACACTGTGATACAGGAGGGGCTCACCGAGGGCGACAGGGTCGTCCGTCACCCGGATCGCCACCTTGAAGATGGCAGCAGGGTTCGTGTTCGTTAATGGCCTGTATTGACGCATCAGCTTGCCAAAATGAGAGGACATATCACGTTTTGCTGGCTAGACTGACGGTACAGAACAATAAAAAAGGAGCCTGGCACAGTGAACCAGTTCGATACCCTGATAGTTGGTGGCCGATATTTTGACGGTACTGGCGGACCCTCGCGGATAGCCCATGTTGGAATAAAAGATGGACGGGTTGCCGGGGCATTTGATGAACAACCGGAGCCTGGCCTCGCCGAACGGATTATTGATGCCAGCGGATGCTGGGTGACACCGGGATTTCTGGACACCCATACCCACTACGATGCCGAGCTGTTGGTGGCGCCCTCCCTGTCGGAGTCCGTACGTCATGGTGTGACCACTGTGCTGATCGGCAGTTGCTCCCTGAGCATGGTGTGCTCCGATCCGGAAGACGCTTCCGACATTTTCACCCGGGTGGAAACGGTGCCCAGGGAAAAAGTTCTGCCCATCCTGAAACAGTACAAGTCCTGGCGGAACCCGAAAGAATGGGTGGCCTTTATGGATCAGCATTCCCTGGGCCCCAACGTCATAAGCTTTCTTGGCCACAGTGATCTGAGAACCGCGGTCATGGGGCTTCATCGCGCGACCGATCGCAATGTCATTCCAACGGAAGAAGAACAGGAGCGCATGGAATCATTGCTTGAGGAAGCTCTGCAGGAGGGGTTTCTCGGTCTTTCCACCATGTGTCTGAAGTGGGACAAGGTGGACGGGGACCGCGAGTGGTCCAAGAGTCTCCCGAGCACTTACGCCAGATGGCGCGAGATCAGCCGTTTGAACAGACTTCTGCGCCGGTATGGACGGGTTCACCAGGGGGCGCCCAATGCCGCCAATCCGCTTCAGGTAACCCAGTACCTGAAAGAGACCCTGGGTTGGTTGAGAAAGCCCTTGAAAACAACCCTGATCGCCATGATCGACCTGAAAGGCAACCCTACGGTCAAACCGATGGCCAGTCTGGTAGGGTGGCTGGCCAACAGTTTTGGCGGCAATTTTCGCTGGCAGCTTCTGCCAACGCCGTTCACGGTCTATGCCGATGGTATGGATATCGTGCTGTTCGAGGAGTTTGGTGCCGGCGAAATGGCGCTCGATATTCGCAATCAGCTCGAGCGTAACGAACTCCTGAAAGACGAGCAGTACCGGCGCAAGTTCCGACAATTCTACAAGGAAAAGCTCTCCCCCCGAGTGTGGCAGAGGGATTTCGGCGATGCCGTCATTCTTGACTGCCCGGACAAAAGCGTTGTTGGTCGTAACTTTGCCGAACTTGCCGCCGACCGGGGAATCCATGTCGTCGATTTCTTCCTGGACATGGTCGTTGCTCACGGTCGCGCATTGCGCTGGTTCACCACGGTCGGGAATCACAGAAAGGATCGGCTCCGGAAAATGGTAACCAACCCCGGTGCCCTGATCACCTTTTCCGATGCGGGCGCCCATATCCGCAATATGGCCTTCTATAATCTGCCGCTACGGTTTCTCAAGCTGGTTCACGAAAGCCACGGCGAGGGTGAGCCGGTCATGTCCCTGGAGCGTGCCGTACACCGGTTGACCGGTGAGCAGGCGGATTGGCTTGGTGTTGATGCCGGCCATATCCGGGTCGGAGACCGGGCGGATATCACCGTGCTTGATCCCCATGGCCTTGATCAGGATCTGGAACAGGTCGAATGGGCCGAGATGGAGAATTTTGGCCTTGAGCGGATGGTCAACCGGGTACCGGGTTGTGTAAAAGAGGTACTGATCAATGGTCGGTCGGCGGTAACAAACGGTCAGTTGGATTCTGCCCTGGGCAGGGAAGCCGGCTATGGTCGCTTCCTGCGATCCGGGGCCAGGCCGCAGCATTGAAAAAGGAATACGAAATGAACCAACGACTCGCGCCCGCAGCCTGGGTGCTGGTGTTTCTTGCCGTATTTATCTGGTCTGCTATTGAACCCAGGGATCGCGCGACCTGGGTTCTTGAGGTGCTGCCTGCGGCCATTGGTTTTGGGCTGGTCGTCTGGTGCTTTTTCCGGTATCCGCTGACCCCGCTCGTCTATGCACTGATACTGGTCCATGCGGTCATCCTGATCGTCGGCGGCCACTACACCTACGCCGAAGTGCCTCTGTTCGACTGGTTTCGTGACTGGTTTGGCTGGGAACGCAACAATTACGACAAGCTTGGCCACCTCGCCCAGGGCTTTGTGCCGGCCATTATTGCCCGGGAAGTGGTCATTCGCTTCGATGTGTTCTCCAGCCGACGCTGGGCCGCCTTTTTTATCGTTTGTTTCTGCCTGGCCCTGAGCGCTTTCTATGAGTTGATTGAATGGTGGGTGGCCCTTCTCAGTGACGAGGCGGCAGAAGCCTTCCTGGGTACACAGGGCTACGTCTGGGATACCCAGTCAGACATGGCCTGGGCGTTGTCCGGCGCTATTCTGGCCCTGCTACTTCTTGGCCGTGTCCATGACCGCCAGTTACAGCATCTACAAGACTCCGGTAAGCTGCCCGTCTGATACTTCTGAATTGTGGAACAACGCTGTATGCCTGAAAAGACTGCTGACAACCCAACGGAGGGGCTTCCCCGCAGCCAGGCCATTGGCCTGATTCTGGGAGCTGCATTTCTGTTGGCAACGATCATTCTTCCACCCCCGGAAACCATGGGCGCGGAGGCCTGGTCAGCCCTGGGGCTCATGCTTTTGATGGCTACCTGGTGGTCAACCGAAGCGATTCCGATTCCTGCAACTGCCCTGTTACCGATTGTTCTGGTGCCGGCACTGGGACTTGGAAGCGTTGGCGATGCGACATCGCCCTACGCCAACCCGATCATCTTCCTGTTCCTCGGGGGCTTCACACTCGGCCTGGCGATGCAGCGCTGGAACCTGCACAGACGAATCGCCCTGATGACGCTGAAGGCCGTTGGCAGCAAACCCAGGCGACAGATCGCCGGCTTTATGTTGGCAACCGCTTTCCTGAGTATGTGGGTAAGCAATACCGCAACCGCGATCATGATGTTGCCTATCGGGTTGTCGGTGGTAGCGATGATGGACAGTGGTAATGCGGAGGGCGTTCGGCGCTATGCCACCGCTCTTTTGCTTGCGATCGCCTATTCTGCCAGCATCGGCGGTATTGCAACCCTCATCGGTACGCCCCCCAACGCCCTTCTGGCGGCCTATCTGAGTGAAAACCAGGGGATTTCGGTGGGTTTTGCCCAGTGGATGCTGCTGGGGGTTCCGGTCGCGGTGATTATGCTTGCCCTGGCATGGTGGTGGCTGACCCGCAAGGACTTTGGTTTGGGTCGCTCGGGAGATGGCGGCAAAGCCATACGGGAGGAGCTGGATGCCCTGGGCCCCCTGGGTAAAGGAGAGAAGCTGGTGGCCCTGGTGTTCCTGATCACTGCGGCCGCGTGGATTTTCAGACCCCTGTTGTCTGACAGCCTTGTGCCCTGGTTGAGTGACACGGGCATCGCCATTGCAGCGGCGATTGCCATGTTTCTTATGCCGGTCAATACCCGAACCCGGGAGTTCGTGCTGGACTGGGAAACCGCCAAAGGAATTCCATGGGGTGTGCTTTTGCTCTTCGGCGGTGGGCTTGCCATGGCCGGCGTAATCAGCAGCTCCGGGCTGGCTGAGTGGATTGCGCAAAGCCTCGGGGTAGCGGGCACTCTGCCAACGATAGTCATGATTGCGCTGGTGGCTGGTATTATCATCTTTTTGACTGAAGTCACCAGCAATACCGCTACCGCTGCGGCTTTTCTGCCGTTGCTGGGTGCTCTGGCGCTCAGTCAGGGGGTGTCACCTATGCTGCTGACAGTTCCGGCCGCCATCGCAGCCAGCTGCGCCTTCATGATGCCGGTTGCCACACCGCCGAATGCCATTGTGTTCTCCAGTGGCCATATGCAGATCAGCGACATGATCAGAGCCGGGTTTGCCCTCAACCTTATGGGCATTGTTGTGGTGACCCTGGTGAGCTACCTGTTACTTGGGCTGGTGTTCTCGATGTAGCTTATTCCCCCTGGATTTTGCTGAGCAGGTCCTTCGCCAGTTCGATGGCTTCCGAACGGTGGCTGATATTCTGTTTCTGGTACAGGCTTCGAATGTGGGTCTTGACCGTAGTCGAGGCCACTTTCAGGTGCTCGGCAATCTGGTCATTTGAAAGCCCTGCGTGTATCAGGCTGAGAATCTGCCACTCTCTGCGGGTGAGCGGGGAAGTGCGGATCAGTTCCGGTACATCCGGACGGTCGATGATGTCCTGGATGATCGCTTCATCCAGGGAGATCCGGATGGCGCGGCTGAAGTCGCGTTGTTGCTGGGCCAGTTGAATCAGGCGCTCTGCCCTCTGAAGCTCCATGCCTTCAATGGCCTCTTCGTTGATCAGTGCCTTGAGCAGAACAATCAATTCCTTGCCCAACCTCAGGAAGCTGCCAACAGCGCCAGTGGTGCTCGCCAGTTCGAGCGCGGTTTTCATGTGATCCAGAGCCCGCTCACGGTCGTCCAGTTGCCAGTATAGGTAGGCGAGGGCAATGTGGTTACGGTTCAGGTCTGTTTTCAGGCCAAATTCCTGCGCAACCGCCGTCAGCTCTTCCAGGAGGGGACGGGCTAGTTCGTACTGACCAAGGCTGATCAGTGCCCGTGCCTGGTTGCGGCCATTGCACTGATGGAAGTGGTTGGTAGCCTTTACCGGATCACAGTGTGGCGCAACGGTGAGCCAGCGCTGGATGGAGTCATGGTCCCGGACAGCATCCCAGTACGACAGCATGGTGGCCTGGGCATTGGCCACCCAATCCAGGTGGTAGTCTTCCGCTGCCAGCATTTTCTGGATCTTGGCAATGTAATCGGCACACAGACTCTGCCTGCCCCGTGCCTGGGCAACTTTGGCCAGGGACGTGTAGCTCTGCACATACCAGCGTTCACCCTGCGCCTCGAGTATTTCGATACCCTGCAGGGCGCAACGCTCGGCACTCTCCAGATGGTGCCACTCCCACATGATCTGACTGCGAATCCGGAACAGGAATTCCAGAATTGGCAGATGGTTCAGCTGATTCTCCTCCGCATACTGGAAAGCACGTTCCTGAATGTTGTATGCCTTTTGCAGCAGACCCATGGCGACACTGATCTCGCTCTGCTGGCACAGGGCCCAGAGAACGTTCTGGTGCGCCTGATGGGCCCTGGCGAGATGCTCCGTGTCCTGCATGCGGGCCAGAGCTTCCTCCAGTTCACCGCGCACAAACAGCGCTTCCCCTATAACCGAGGCGGCAGCAACCCTGGACGTCGGCAGGTATCTGGCTTCCTGCTCGATGGCTTCCCGGGCGAGGGACAGGGCACGGTCGCCGTCGCCATAGTTCATTGCGACTTGGGCCCGGATGGCACTGAACTCCCCATGAACCGCCTTCTGGGTGTCTTCGTTCATGGATGCCTGCAGTCGGGCTTCCGCCGCTGACAGCCAGTTTTCCACTTCATCGAACTTGTACTGCCCCTGGGCTACCCATGCCCTGAGCAGAGTCAGCGTGGGATCTTCGGCAATGATTTCCTGGGGTAAGGTGTCCAGGCATCGCTGAAGCAGATGGAACTGGCCCTCGGTGAAGAATTTGCGGCCGTGGATGGTGAGTACACGGGTAATGCGTTCCGGATCTTCCGCGGCAATGGCGTGTTTGGCCGCCTCCTCGGCGTGGCTCAGCTCCAGCCAGGCATCAGCGGCACGCTGATGCAGATCCCTCTGGTTTTCCCGGGTAGTACAGGTCAGCAGATGACGCAGGTAGACCGAGAACAGCGGGTGATACCGGAACCAGAGCGCGGAGTTGTCCACGGGTGTTATGAACAGCCCCATGGACAGCAGACTGCTGAGCAGGGCCTGGCCGTCGGTGTCATCCATGACCCGCATCACCATGCCCGCATTGAAACGGTCCAGAATACTGGTGCGCATAAGAAAGCGGCGCTGCTGCTCGCTCAGATCGTTGCCTACGAGCTCGTCGAAGTAGTCAAAGATGTTCTGGTTGCCTTGCTCCAGTTGATCGACAAAATCACTGAACTCGACACTGGTAGCCGAGGAAGCGGACAGAAGTTGCAGGGCGGAAATCCAGCCCTCTACCCGCCGGACAGCCCGCTCAATGTCCTCGCGGGCAATCTCGAACGGCAGTCGGCTCTGGAGGTACTGTTGCGCTTCGTCCGGTCCAAAGCCGAGATCCCGGCTGGTGATTTCGGTCAGACGCCCCTGCATCCGGAGCTGGGCAACCCCAACCGGTGGAATGGTCCGGCTGATGATGACAAGCGTGAGATAGCCTGGCAGATGCCTTAGCAGAAAACGCAGCGCTTCGTGGATCTCCAGGTTGGTTATCAGGTGGTAGTCATCAAGCACCAGATACAGTGGCTCGTCATCCTGGGGCAACCCTGCGAGTAGATCGGTCAGGAAAGATTCGAGACTGTCATAACCTTCCGCCTGGAGCTTTTCCAGCACAGCTTGGCAGCAACCTTCGGTGGCCCGGGAGAGGGCGTTGGCCAGATAGCCGGCAAAGCGGGCCGGGTTGTTATCACTGCTTTCCAGGCGAAACCAGGCTGATCGGGCGTCGAGACTTGCCAGCCGCTCGGCAATCGTCGTGGTTTTGCCATAGCCAGCCGGCGCGTGAACCAGAAGCAGGCTGACAGGCTCAAGGCCGTGCAACAGATCGTTGAACTTATCCCTCGGCAGCAGCGCCGGCGGTGATACCGGGCTCTGATTCTTGGCGGCGATAAACGTGATTTGTCCCGGATTCAGTGTTGTTGTCATCAGGATCTACATCAGGAATTTGAGTTGCTGGACTGGTGTTGATACCGGCTTTGCGCTGTTGCGTCAACTCCAGAGGCCCTCTTTATCAGTGCCTTGAACCAGTTCTCAAATCCGCCCCGCAAGGCCCCTTCTGCACCGACAGATTTGAGGCACAGTTATCTTTAAGGGCGAGGGCTTTTCGGTATCTTACCGTAACAACATGTAACCCGATTAATAACGTGGCCAATAAAAACAGGGACTTCGTCTGACATGCTGCTGGTGCTCGCTGGATCCATCCTTACATTCACCATGGTGCAGGAAGCGACCGTGGTGGAGCCTTTTGAGAAGGGCGCCATCGTCATCCAGCAGGATGTGGATTCGAGCCCGATCGAATTGCGCTCGGATGTGCGGGTTGAGCCGCTTGTCGAGCAGAAATTCCGGAATATTGTCCGCCAGGCGTACGACTACAGTTGTGGAAGCGCGGCGCTGACCACCGTTCTGAACTTCTACCTGGGGCGAACCCTGTCGGAACGACAGGTCATGGAGGGGCTGCTTCATTACGGCGAAAGCGAGCGTATCGTGGAACGTCGAGCCTTTTCCATGCTCGACATGAAACGGCTGGTCACCGCTCTTGGCTACCCGTCAGGCGGCTTCAGGGCCACGATTGATGACCTCAAAGACCTTGACCACCCGGCCATCGTGCCCATCCATCACGCTGGCTTCAAGCATTTCGTGGTGTTGCGAACCATCCGGGACGGGCGTGTTTATCTGGCCGACCCTTCGGTAGGCAATATTTCCTTTACCCTTGCCCAGTTCGAGGAGAAGTGGGACGACAACGTGTTGTTCATTGTCTTTCCGGGCAGTGACAAGCCTCTGGACAACCTTGAGCTGAAGGAGGAGGACCTTCGCTTCGTGGACGACCAGACAATGACGCTTCTGGCGCTGGAACGGATACCGGCATTTCACGAGTCCACCCAGAGGCGAATCCAGAATCTGCTGGAACGCCAGAAAAACAATCCCGACGGCAGTGTAGAGAACACGCGAAAGCAGCTGCATTACCGTCGAAACTAATTTTCCGGGGTTTCTCCCCGGGTCAGGAACATTACAAATAAAATAAGGGAGTCAGGATGAATCGTTGGTTTGTGCGAGGTTTTATCCTTGTTTCCACGGCAGGTTTGCTTCCGGGCATGGCCCTGGCGCAGGAAGGAAGTGTGGACCAGGCGCGGGAAGCGTTGGCCAAACAGGAAGGAGACGAAGACTCCTCACAGCAGCTTGAGGAAGTGTTCCAGGCTGCAGAGAAGAACTATTCGTTGCAGAAGAAAGGCTCCCATTCCCTGAATTATTCGTTCGACTATTCCTACACCGCTGATCAGCGGCTGGATCTGGCTATTACGAATGGTTCGGTGAGAAACCTGGATGTCGTGCCATCGGCAACCCACAGCTTTACGAACTCCTTTTCCTACGACTACGGCCTGCTGGACAACCTGACCGTGGGTACCCGTATCCCGCTGGTGGTCAAATATGACACCCAGGACGAGCTCAATGTTTATGATTTCGGCGACATTTCCTTCACCGGGCGTTGGCAGCCCTTCGCCTATGTTCCCGGTAAGATGTCGACCACGCTGTTCGGCACCCTGTCCAGCAAGACCGGTGTCAGTCCTTATGAAATAGATATCAACGAGCAGCTTTCAACCGGCAGCGGGTATTACTCGATCGGGGGCGGGGCGAGTCTCTCGAAGGTCCTGGATCCGGTGGTGGTTTTCGGCTCCGTAAGCGCCACTTACAACCTGCCAGCGGAGGACCTCCAGCAGGTCAGGGGTGCGCGTTTGCTGGAAGAGGTGGACCCGGGGTTCGGGCTGTCAGGGTCGGCCGGTTTCGCCTATTCCCTCTCTTACGACATCTCGCTGAGCATCTCCGCCCAGCTCAGTTACAGCGACGAAACGGTGCTGACCTTCTCCAACGGCGATCAGGCCGTGGCCCAGGATCAGATGACCGGTTTCCTGAGCATGTCCCTGGGAACCCGTGTCAGTGATACCACGATTGTGAACACCAGCCTGGGTATCGGCCTGACTGAGGACGCCCCGGACTTCTCCCTGGGAGTCTCCCTGCCCATTAACTTCTCCGGTCTGAAAGAGTGATTGGTGTCGTTGACGATCTACGGGAAGGGAAGGACTTCATGGGACATAAACGCCACAACCGCCGGATTCTCGCGGCCCTGATTGCCACGACCATCTCATGTGGTGCCCAGGCACAGCTTGCGCAGAATCTGACGATTCATCCCAAGGCACTGGCCCTCGGGAATGCCGTGACCGCCGACCCACCGGGAATTATGGCAATTCATTACAACCCGGCGGGTCTGACCAAGCTGGACGGTCGTCAGCTGGAAGTGAACCTGATGAGCGTCTATCTCGATATCGATGCTGATTTCACGGCTCCGGATGGCTATGAGATTTTTGGCATTGACGGGCTGGAGACTGATCCTCAAACCGGAAAGCAGCGGGACCCGGTGGCCAACACCCACAGTCACACCAACAACGTGGCACTGTATGTTCCCGGATATGGAATTTTGCGGTTACCGCCCGGACCAGCCCTCGCGCCTTCGGCGGGTATCAGCATCAATCCGCCGGGCTCCAAGCTGACCTTCGGTAATGCCTTTTACCTGCCCCTTGCAGCCGGTTTCTACCGTGACAAGGACGACCCCGGTCGCTACCAGCCACAGGCCACGGCGCTGCAGCGCACAACCTATCTGTCGCCCACTGTCGGATACGAAATCAATGACGACTGGTCCGTGGGTGCCGGGATACATCTTTCCCACATGGGCGTCGCTGCGGATCAATACATGCGCGCGCCCAACCTGTTGTTGGGTGTGGCGGAAGTTCTGCAGGACGCCTTTAACTGTGAGAGCGGCGACGAGCCCCTTCAGCCCTGGCTTGCACTGTGTGGGGGTAATGTTGGCCCCTGGGATGACATCGGCGCACTGAACATCAATGTCCAGGAAACCCTGTCACCGACCTATGCCCTGGGTGTCATGTGGGAGCCGAACGACTGGTTCAGCTGGGGGGCAAGCTATACCTCTGAAGCTGACATGAACATGAAGGGCACTTTCGAGATTCAGTACACCGATGACTGGTCGGGCTTCTGGCAGAGTGTCAACGGATCGGTACTCGGTGCCATTACCTCGGCCATCCTGAGCCTGCCATCCGGTGCGCCGAAGGAATCCGGTAACGTCAGTATGGACCTGGTCTATCCGCAGCATTTCCAGACCGGTATCAGTGTTGACGTGCACCCGAAGCTGACCCTGAACGCCGATATCGGCTGGACCGATTACAAGCAATGGGATGCCTTTGTTTTCCGTTTCGACCGTAACCTGGAGTTCCTCAATGCGGCCCGGATCCTGTCACCGGACAATGCCACGCCAAACACTCTGAGACTGCCCCTGGGTTTCAAGAGCCAGTGGAACTGGGCCTTCGGCATGGAGTTCCATGCCTCTTCTCGCCTGGACCTCCGGGCTGGTGTGGAAATACGGGATTCCGTTATACCGGATGATCAGCGACAGGTCATGGCGCCCTTTGGCGGCGCCAACCTTTACAGCATCGGGATGGGGTACCAATGGGACAAGAACACTGAGATTGATATTAATCTCAGCTATCTCCATTCGGTGGAGTCGATTCCCGCGGACACCAGCTGTAACGTAAACTGCGACAATATCACCAACATTATCTACAACCCCTATGCAGGCCTTGATGTCAAAACCTCGCTACGGGTTGTCATGGCAGGCCTCAGTTTCCGGACAAAATTCTGAGTGCTGCCATTAACCAGAAGGTAGTCATTCGCAGTGATTAACGGACCTTTCTTGAAACCTGCCCTGTGCCTGTTTCTGGTTGCTCTTCTCGGAGGCTGCCAGACTGGCGGCTCGACGTTATCCGAACGGGAGGGTTATTTTACCTGGGTAGACGAGCAGGGCAGGGTCCGACACTCTCCCATTGCCGGGGGTTCCAAAGAAAAGGCCGGCAATGAACGCGATCCGGTTTCTGTTGAAGAAACAAGTCCTGCCGGTAGTGAGGCCCGTTCGGGCCCGGAGCTGCAGGAGGAAACCGAGTACACGCTGGAGAATTATCCGGATGGCGGACAGCTTGAAAAAGACGGCTACGTTCGTCCCGGGGAACGGCAACCCTACTTTACCTGGCGGGACGCTGAGGGAAATGTCCGGGTAAGCTATTACCGGCCCGATACGCGTTCTGACCTACAGAAGGGGCTGATAGAACCTCCCGTTCAGATTACCAGGGCCAGCGTCTACCATGCGGGGCCGGATGGGCCGGCTCAAGCGCCGGTGGCCGGTCATGACCCGGATGCCTTTGCCATTCTCGGCATTGAGGCCTCATCGGAAGATTTTTTCGCCCGATTTGCCGAGACCTGCTGTGCTTCCATGAATGGTCTTACCCCGCAACGCTGGCAGTCAGGACGGGAATTTGGCGTAACACTCGAAGACGGTTCAGCAACCCATCCGTTCCTGACCGGCAACAGCGCTTATCAATTGATCGAACTTCCTGACGCCGGCAAGCACGGAAGTTTTGTCATGCGCCTGCGCTCATACGCCAGAAACGGCGTGTTTGTTCCCTCGCTCGTTTTCCTGAACGAGCAGAAGGAGCCGGTAAGACTGGTGACCGATCTGGTCATGGATTTTACACCGGAAAACTGGCACAGACGCGGCTATCTGGAGGCATGGATTCCCGCTTTCCCTGCACAGGGAGAGCGCTGGCTGGTCCTGTTTACCCGCGATGAAGACCTGAATGGCCAGACCGTTTTTGAAACCGGAGCTGGCCCTGGGAAAATGCCCCACGTTATGCAGGGCGAAATTGGCCTGATGCAGGTAGAAGACTAGTGCCCCGAAGGGTGCCCCGCCGTCAGTCCTCCGGTTTGCTCAGATCCAGCCACTGTTGCGACAGCCAGTAGTAGCTGCCATGGCCCGCGGGGTGGGTGCAGTTGTAACGGAATCGCCGGCTGTTGAAGGAATCGGGCGCTTGCACCTTCACCTTGCCGTCAATCACGTCAAAGTCGATACGTCCCTGACCGGAGGCAAAGCATGTCAGCCGGCCAGCATCCAGCGCTTCAGGCAGCGGGAAAATCAGTGTGGGTGGGTTTTCCGAGATCACACCGTCCGGCAACTCGCCGGTATCAACAGGGAACGCCTTGCTGCGCAGCTTGTCTTCAAGGCTGCCCAGTTGTCCGTAGGCGTTGGCCATTGGAAAGCGGGGTAAACGAGTGTTCGCAGTTTTCTGGCCGATGGCGCCGGATTGCTGGCCGAAACCGTACCAGCCACGATCGGCCACTTCCCGTTCCAGTGCTTCGTCAAACTCCCCGTAAGGGTAGGCGAACATGGGAGCCGGGGCGTCAAGTTTCCGATCAAGGGTTTCCTGGGCTGCATCAAGGCTGTTGGTTACCCGGGCTTGCCAGGCGCTTTCGGATTCGTCCGGCTTGCGAGCCAGATGTCCATGGTCAGCGCTGTGATTGGCGATGGTCACGCCCGGGCGTTCCGCCAGTTCCCGAATCTGTTCCCAGGTCATGTAGCCCTTTCGACCAACGGCTTCGGTATTGACGAAAATGGTGTAGGGGTACGCCTTTTCGGCCAGCAGGGGAGCCGCCGCACGGTAGACCGAGTCGTAGGCATCATCGAAGGTAATGGCGATGCGATTGTCTTTCCCGCCGGTACCGGCCAGTGTTTCTCCGGTGCCCTCCAGAAGGTCCACAACCTCAAGGTCCAGATCAGACAGCATATCCAACTGGCCTTCAAACAGGGACACGGAGGTACTGGTGGCGGGCGGGGTCGAATCGCTGACATGGTGGTACTGCAGCACCACCAGGTCAGCCTGTGCCGAGATGGCGGTTGCCATGACCGCAACGGCCAGTGAGGGTTTCAGGAATACTTTGAGTCGCATAGAGTCTCCTGGGTTTTCTGATTCTGGCCCGGTGCTATGGAACCGGTCAGATGCTGTGACGAAAATGGGCCTTCAATACCGAAAACGCCTGGTTGAGGTGCTGAATGGTCTCGGTTTTGCCGCCGCGATCAGGGTGTGCACGCATCACGGCCCTGCGAAAACGCTGCTTGACGGTTGGGAAATCCGGTGGAATAGCCGTGAATCCAAGTGTTTCAGCAGCCTGCCTTGTTTCTGATTGTGCTGGTGCCTGGCCAGGAGCGCCTGCCCAGAAATCATCCATCATCTGCTGAATGGCTTCATCCGGCAGGCGGTACTGAGAAAGGTCCAGATAGAACTGGCGAAGTGTGTCGACACTGTCCGGAACTCCTTCGCCACCGACCACTGCCTGCGTCTCGATGCGTATCGTCAGGGGCGATATTCTCAGGCTCTCGCCGGTTTCAGACAACTGGTCACGCAGACGATAGAGAACGTGAAATAACAAAAAATGAACCGGGTAGAGTTTTTCGGGTTCGCTGAAAACAACGTCTCCAAGCAGTTCCCAGGGCGGTTTCTGAAGTACTTTGATGAGCGATAATTCATTCATGCCGGCCGGTGCTGACCTGAGCTCGTGCTCAACGGCCACCAACAGATGCTGAATCTGTTGCTCAAGGCAAGTATCTTCGTCCACTGCCCGAGGATGGAAAGGGTTCCTTCGGAAATCGTTGTCTGTCATGGATCCTATGGTAGGGCACTCCCGGTCGTCAGGGAAGTGCTGCCAGCCGAGGGAGACCGCCCAGAAACAGGGCCGTGGAAAAACGGGTTGCGGTCAGCGCTTCCGAATCCGCCGACTCCGGGTTTTTGTGGGCGCGCCTGGCTAGGGTCAGGCTGGTTTCATAGGCAACGCCGAAAAAAGCTGCGCACAGGTATTCTTGATCGATTGGGGGGAGCAACTGGCGGTCTATCGCGTCGCGGACATCCCCTTCCAGAGATAACATGGTGAGCCCGAGTATGTCCGACCCAAACAGTTCTTTCAGAGCACGGTCATTGCGATGGGCCAGTTCGTAAACCAGTGGATCCCGGGCGGTTGCGGTATACAGGGCCAGGTAGGCGTAATGAATGAAATCCTCGGTGGTATCCGATGTGCGCCGATACCGGGTGAGGTTATTGTTCAGATTGGTGAGGAAATCGGTGAGCAGGGCGGCGAAGATATCCTGCTTGCTGGAGAAATAATTGTAGAACGTACCGGCAGCCAGCCCCGTGCGGCGTACGATGTCGCGGATGGTTGAATTGTCGTAGCCCCGCTCCCGAAAGCATTCCCGCGCAGCATGGAGGATGGCCCTTCGGTTGCGTATCCGGTTCCGTTCCCGTTTGCCCGCGACTTCTCCACTCGATTGCAACATATCCATGTCGGTATCCTGTCCCTGAATCCATGTGACGCGTATAATCTCACGTCCATTTGCCTTATGAACGTAGTTGGTATGTCCGAAGCAATGATCGCCAGTTCCGAACAGTCCCTCAACTCCGAGCGCGAACGCCGCCAGAAGCTGGAGTTGAACAAGCTGCAGAAACGTCTGCGCCGCGAAGTCGGGCAGGCGATTGCCGATTTCTCGATGATTGAAGCCGGTGACAAAGTCATGTGCTGCCTCAGCGGCGGCAAGGACTCCTACGCCATGCTTGATATTCTGCTCAACCTGCAGAAAAGCGCTCCGGTTTCGTTCGAGCTGATTGCCGTCAACCTTGACCAGAAGCAGCCGGGTTTTCCGGAAGAGGTCCTGCCCGAGTATCTGGCCTCGATGGGTATTGAGTATCACATCATCGAGAAGGACACCTACAGTATTGTTAAGGAAAAAGTGCCGGAAGGGAAGACCACCTGTGGTTTGTGTAGCCGGCTACGTCGCGGAATTCTCTATAATTTCGCTGAGGAGCATGGGGTTACCAAAATTGCCCTGGGCCACCATCGGGATGACCTGCTGGAAACCCTTTTCCTGAACATGTTCTATGGCGGTAAATTGAAGTCCATGCCACCGGTGCTGCACAGCGACGATGGCCGGAACACGGTGATCCGGCCGCTGGCGTATAGCCGGGAAAAAGATATCGCCCGCTATGCGGGTCTTCGGGAGTTCCCCATCATCCCCTGTAACCTGTGTGGTTCCCAGGAGAATCTTCAGCGTCAGGTGATCAAGGAGATGTTTCAGAGTTGGGACAAGCAGCATCCTGGCCGGCTTGAGACTATGTTCCGGGCCCTGTGCAATGTAGAACCCTCGCACCTGGCGGATACCAACCTCTACGATTTCAGGGAAGGCAGGCGCCTGGGTGGCAAGCGCCAGGCTGTACAGACAGCGGAACCCGAGGCAGCGCCGGACTTTGGTCGCCTGGATGTGCTGAATATCTAATCGGCTAGTGTCCGGTCAGATGCTGAATCGGCAGGGTCCAGAGCCCGAACAGGATAAGCAGGCCGCCAGTCACCTTTCGGAACAGCTGGTGGCTCTGTAAGCCGCGAATCCAGTTGGCTGCGAAACCGGTGGCCAGCATGGAAGGGAGGGTGCCAAGCCCGAAAAACAGCATGGTCAGTGCAGCCGAACCCACCGTTGGCTGCAGCGCAGCCCACCCGAGGGTGCTGTAAACCAGGCCACAGGGCAGCCAGCCCCATAGCGCTCCGAGGGCAAGCGCCTGTCCTCCGTGATTCACTGGCAGGAAGCGACGGGTCAACGGAGATAGCCGCGCCCAGATGGGCGCGCCTACACGCTCCACATAGCGAATACCCTGCCACCACTGCCCCATGGAAAGCCCCATGAAAATCAGCAGAATTCCCGCCAGAGTTCGCAGTAGCAGGCCGGCAAGCGTCCAGTGACTGGCGGCTGAGGTGCTGGCCAGTGCAACCAGAGCGGCAATCAGAACGTAGCTGCCGATCCGCCCGAAATTGAAGGCCAGAAGCATTACCGATTGCCGTAACCGGAAGCCCCGGCCCACAGGCAGGGCCATGGAGAGGGAGGCGCTGATACCGCCGCACATGCCCAGACAGTGTGTGCTGCCGAGCAGTCCGATCAGAAATGCGCTCGGGTAGGAGAGGTAGAGTTCAGGGCTCATCCTTTTTCGGACTTGTCCTCTTCCGGGCTGGCGGTTTCCCCACTGTCGGCTGTTTGTGTCCGCGCTGGTTCCTTTTTCGCCGGCTTGTCGGTTCGGGCGTCGTCCGGGATCATGTCCTGGTCGTCATCGTACAGAATTCGATGGGCCGGGCCTTCGAGATCATCGTACTGTCCGTTCTTTACCGACCAGGTAAACAGGGCGATGCCCACGGCCACAAGTATGAGCATCACCGGTACCAAAAACATGACGATTTGCACGGTGCAACCTCGCAGAAAAGAGTATGGGGTTACGGTATCAGGACAAGGCCTGGGCGCCAACCGCGGGATTGTCCTGACTCTGCCGGCTCCGTGACTTGCCAAGCCGCAGTGCATTCAGAACCACCACCAGAGAACTGAGTGACATGCCAATGGCTGCAAGCCAGGGTGCAACCATACCCGCTGCAGCCAGGGGTAGCGCACAGACGTTGTATATGAGGGCCCACCAGAGATTCTGGCGGATAATGCGCCGGGTCTGGCGGCTCGTTTCAAGAGCTTCGACCAACTGCAGCAATTGACCATTCAGCAGAACCGCGTCGGCTTTCAACTGGGTCAGATCGGCTGCCGTGCCCATGGCCACCGAAATTCCGGCGCCGGCCATGGAGGGCAGGTCGTTCAGCCCATCACCGACCATCATGATGTGCCGGCCTTCGGCTTCCAGCTTTTGCAGCACTGCCAGCTTATCTTCCGGAGAGGCCTGGCCGATGGCTTCGTCAATACCCAGTATACGCGCCACCTGATCGACATGCCCGGACCGGTCGCCACTCAGCAGCAACGTGCGGATGCCTGCGTCCTGTAGAGCCTTGATGGCCGCACGGGCATCGTCGCGGGGCTGGTCGTCGAGCCTGAAACAGGCAAGCCATTCAGTCTCCGAGGCCAGCCAGATTTCCATGCCCTGATGATGCTCCGCCTGCGGAGCAGGAGCAGTGGTGTGCTGCTCGACAAACCCCCGGTGGCCAATGAACAGTCGCAGCTCCCCGAGCTGGCCGGACAACCCTCCGCCAACATGGTTCTGGACGTGCTCCACCGCAGCCGTGGTTCGACGATGGAACACTTTGGCGATGGGGTGCTCCGAGTATTTCTCCAGGCCCGCTGCAAGCTTGAGACAGGTCTGCTCGTCCAGGCTGCCAACGATCTCGGTGCCCGTCAGGCTGAGTTCCCCGCGTGTCAGCGTCCCGGTTTTATCGAAGACCACGGTATCGATGCTGTTCATCGACTCGAGGGTGTGCCCCCGCGTTGGCAGGAAGCCAAGGCGGCGGAGCCTGACCGTTGCCGATGTGATGGCTGTCGGGGTTGCCAGCGAGAGTGCACAGGGGCAGGTCACTACCAGCACAGAAAGGGTGATGTCGAAGGCATTGTCGGCCCCGGCCAGCCACCAGCCGATCCAGACAACCGGAGCCAGGATCAATACCCGGCCGACAAATTTTCCGGCCATACGGTCGGCCATCATGGCAACCTGGGGCTTTTCCGACTGGACCCGGTCCAGGACACGCAAAATGCCTGAAAGACGGGTCTGCGCACCTGCCTTGACGACCCGGACATCAAGGGGGTTTTCTCCGTTTACGCTGCCGGCGTGGACGGTATCGCCGGGATAACGGGTTTCCGGTAAATACTCACCCGTCAGGGCGGCTTCGTTCAGTGTGGATTCGCCCCGCACAATCTCGCCATCCACGGGCAGGGTTTCCCCGGGGCGCACACGAACGATATCTCCCGGCCGGATCTGGTGGGCGGGAACGATATCGGTATTCTCACCCGTCACCAAAGTCGCAACGGTTGGCTGAAACCCTGCCAGCGCGTTGCCTGTCAGACCTGCACGGTAGCGGGCCTGAACTTCGATGTAGCGCCCTAACAACAGGAAAAAGGTGAACATGCAAACAGACTCGAAGTACACTTCCTCACCGCCAAAGACGGTTACCCACGCGCTGGCGAGGTAGGCGAGCCCGATCGCTATGGCGACCGGCACATCCATGGTCAGGTGCCGGCTCTGGATATCCCGACGAGCATTGCGGAAAAAGGGCGCGGCACTGAAAAGAACCACGGGGGTGGCCACCAGAAGGCTGAACCATCGGAAGAAACTGACGAACTCGGGAGACAGCTCGCTGACCAGTTCGAAATAAAGGGGAAACGCCAGCATCATACTCTGGAAAGAGCCGATTCCGGCAATTGCGACCCGGATAAGCATGGATCGATGCTCGGCCTTGAGTGCCTGCTCTGCCTCGTCCGCCTGGTAGGGACGGGCCGTGTAGCCGAGTTCGTGGATAGCGATCAGCAGGTCGCTCAGCCGAGCCTGATCCGGGGACCAGACCAGTCGCGCACGCTGGGTGGTATGGTTTACCGAGAAGGAGACAACACCGGGTTGCTGCTTCATATGGTTTTCAAGCAGCCAGATACAGGCGGCACAGGTAATGCCGCCAATGAGCAACTGGGCTTCCTGGGCGCCTTTTACCGGTGCAACAAAAGACTCCTGAACCAGCGGATGATCAAGCTCTCTGATGCGATTCAGTTCCGCCGGGGTCAGCTGCTTTGGGGTAACCGCCGGTTTTGTCCGAAAATCATAGAACCCGGTAAGACCCTCGCTGCGAATGGTCTGGCACACGGCCTTGCAACCCTGGCAGCAGAAGTGGCGGGTCGTTCCTTCGAGCTCAAGAGTGATGGGGGGCTCGCCGTCTGCCGGCTCACCGCAATGAAAACAATCCAGGCTGGTCAACCTTGGGCTGACTCCCCGGCCTTGACCGTAATTCCCTCTTCAGACGGTAGCCAGGCTTCCCCCTTGAGTCGCCACTCGTTACCGGGACCCTGGAGATCGTAGTACCAGCGACCGTTGATATCTTCGTGCAGCTGACCTGCATACCGGCCCGGCGCAACCTGTCTGAACTGGATCACGCGGTCTTTGTCCGACAGGGTGGGATGAAACAGATTAAGCACCAGATAGGGCAAGTCTGCTGGCCCTTCCACGGTTTCCAGATTCAGGGTGACCTTGCGCTCATCGAAGGCAAACCTGGCTTCCATGCCCATATCTTCGGCTTTCTGGTCGCGGGCAATCGACATGTTGATGCCGCGGCCCTGCTTGGACCAGTCGTCCGTTACCATGGCGTTCTCGGTATTCAGTGCCACCGTTATTGCAATGGTGCACCAGATAATGGAGGCCCCGGGGAAAATCAGCAGGAACCAGAACCAGGGCTGTTTGTACCAGGGGCTTACGGGAGCTTCAGTAGTCATAAATCGGTATCTCGTTTAAACGTTCCCGGATTTCGGAAAATCCGGATCAGCGCGTTGGACCAACAAAACGGCTTTCAGTTTCAAGGCTGAGTGAAGAATCTTCCTCCGACTGGGCCGTGAAAAGAATGTCGTTGTTGGACTCAGCGATGGATTCGGGTGGCACGTCTACAACGGTCGGCAGTGACCGGTTCTCGCCACTTTCTACGGTCACGGAGGTGTCGGTCAGAATCCGGATGCCTTCGAGCCCGCTGACGGAAATAACAAAGGTTTGCGGCACTTCCGTCATATTCGCAATCTTGAGGGTGTAGGAGTTCTCAATACGGCCCTCACCGTTGAAACTGTATAAGGCGCCGCGATCTCGCAACGCATCCATTGTTGCCGGCACTCGGGTTGCGATGGTGAAGATGATGGCTGCAACCATCAGTGAGAGGACAGCGCCATAACCAAAGGTTCTCGGGCGCAAGAGCTTGGAAGGTTTGCCCTCGAGTTCGTTTTCCGTGGTGTAACGGATCAGCCCCCTGGGATAGTCCATCTTGTCCATGATCTCGTCGCAGGCATCAATGCACAGGGCACAGCCGATACACTCGTATTGCAGGCCGTCCCGGATGTCGATGCCGGTCGGGCAGACCTGGACACACTGGCCACAATCAATGCAGTCTCCCAGGCCAACTTCTGCCGGATCCACGCCTTTTTTGCGACCACCCCTGGGCTCGCCCCGGTTGGGGTCATAGGAGACCACCCGGGTATTCGGGTCGAACATCACAGACTGGAAGCGGGCATACGGGCACATGTACAGGCAAACCTGTTCCCGCATCCAGCCCGCGTTCAGATAGGTAGCCACCGTGAAGAAAGCGACCCAGAAATAGGCCCAGCCATTGGCTTGCAGCGTAAACAGATCGGCCAGCAATTCGCGAATAGGATAGAAGTAACCGACAAACGTGAGTCCGGTGGCGAGGGCAATAAGAAGCCAGACCGCATGCTTGGCGGACTTCTTGGCAATCTTGTTCGCCGAGCTCGGCGCTTTATCGAGCTTCATCCGCTTGTTCCGGCTGCCCTCGATACGCTCTTCCACCCACATGAAAATAAAGGTCCAGACGGTTTGCGGACAGGTGTAACCGCACCAGACCCGACCAAACAGTGTGGTGATGAAGAAAAGACCAAACGCACAAATGATCAGCATGCCCGAAAGCAGAATGAAGTCCTTCGGGTAGAAGGTCGCCCCGTACAAATGGAATTCCCGGGCAGGCAGATCAAAATGAATCAGCGGCTGTCCGTCCAGGGTGAACCAGACGAACGCAAAGTACATGCCCATCAGTAACGTCAGGCTGACGTTACGGATACGCTGAAAGAAGCCTTTGACTTCCTTGACGTAAATCTTCTTGCGGCTGGCGTATAGCTCGACGGTTCCGGATTTATTGTTGTTGTCGGAGGGGTCAGAGGATGGGTCAACCTGTTTGACCGGAATCTCACTGCTCATCGTTACCTCCAGGAAAACGGTAGTACGGGGCAACAGGCTTTTAGGCTGCTGATCTTTTCAAGCCTGTGCCCGCGGGGGCAGACACAGGGTTGAAAAGACCTGGCCGGAGTGATCCCACCCCGGCCAAGTGACTCAGTTCGAGAGGCTGTAAACGTACGCCGCCAGAATCTGAATCTGATCGTCCGAAAGGAGGCGATCCTGGGCAGGCATCTCGTTCTGCCTTCCATGAACAACGGTTTCCCGGATCCACTCGTAGGTAGAACCGTAAAGCCAGGTGTTGTCTGTCAGGTTGGGGGCTCCCATAGACTGCATACCCTTGCCGTCAGGACCGTGACAGGCCACGCATGCCTGGGCAAAGACCGCCTCGCCGGCTTCCGCTGCTTCGGCGTCCTTTTCCCGACCACTGAAGCTCAGGACATAATTGACGACCTGGTCGACTTGCTGGTTGGTCATGCTGGGCATGGTGCCTTTCGCGGGCATGTTACCCATGCGGCCATTGTGCAGGGTCTCGAGAATGTCGTCAGGACTTCCGCCCCAGAGCCAGTCATCGTCAGTCAGGTTGGGGAAACCCACCTGGCCGCGAGCTGCGGAGCCGTGGCACACAGCGCAGTTGTTGGCGAACAGACGCTGGCCGATCTTCATGGCATCGTCGTTCTCCGCCAGCTCGGGAACCGGTGTCTGGCCAAACTGGGCGTAGATTTCACCGTATTTATCTTCAGCCTCTGCCACTTCCGCTTCCCACTGGTTCGTGGAAGTCCAGCCGAGCAGGCCTTTATAGTTACCAAGACCCGGGTAGAGCGCGAGGTATCCCAGTGCGAAGATGCAGGTAGCAAGGAACAGGTAGAACCACCACTTCGGAAGTGGGTTGTCGTATTCCTCAATGCCATCAAAGGAATGGCCCATGGTGCGGTCGGTTTCGGTATCGGTCGTCTGGCTCTTGCGGGTTGCCCAAAGCAGCCACCAGCAGCCGAACACGGTACCGAGCACGATCACACTGATCCAGATGCTCCAAAAGGTACTCATTCTTTTTTCTCCGTTTTTTCCTGTTCGAGCGTACGCTTTTCCACGTCGTCATCGTCGAAGGGCAGGTGAGCTGCCTCGTCGTTGGCCTTCTTGCGGTGGGCACTGTAGGCCCACCAGACGATTCCAAGGAACATCGCCATTACCAGAAGTGTGTGAACACCGCGTAACTCATTAATATCCATGGTTCACCGTCTGTCTGAAATCACAGTACCCAGCTGTTGCAGGTATGCGACCAGCGCTTCGATTTCGAATTTACCCTCCACCTGAGCGGCTGCTTCTGCAATCTGCTCATCGGTGTAGGGAACGCCCAGAGTCTGAAGTGTCTCCAGCTTGGCAGCGGTCTTGGTATGGTCGACCCTGTCTTCAAACAGCCAGGGGAAAGCCGGCATGTTGGATTCAGGTACGACGCTGCGCGGATCATAAAGATGCTGACGCTGCCAGGCATCTGAATAACGTCCGCCAACGCGGGCCAGGTCCGGACCAGTGCGCTTGGAGCCCCACAGGAACGGGCGGTCGTAAACGAACTCGCCCGCAACGGAGTAGTGGCCATACCGCTCGGTCTCCGCACGGAACGGGCGGATTTGCTGGGTATGACACACGTGGCAGCCTTCACGCACGTAGATGTCCCGGCCTTCCAGTTCCAGCGCTGACAGAGGCTCGAGGCCCTCCACCGGCTCATTGACGTCTTTCTGGAAGAACAGCGGGACGACTTCGGCCAGGAAGCCGCCACTGATGGTCAGGATGATCAGTACGATCATCAGACCAATATTTTTTTCGACAATTTCGTGTTTCATCTGCTCTCTCTCCCGTTACGCCGGCTGTGTTGCAGCGTTGTCCTGCGCAACCGCATCTTTCTGACGCACGGTCATATAGACGTTGTAAGCCATGACCAGCATGCCGGTCAGGAAGATGGCACCACCGATGAAGCGGACGAAGTATCCCGGATAGGACGCTTCCAACGATTCCACAAAGCTGTAGGTGAGAGTGCCGTCTTCGTTGACAGCGCGCCACATCAGGCCCTGCATGATGCCGTTTACCCACATGGCGACGATATAAAGTACGGTGCCGACGGTTGCGAGCCAGAAATGCGCGTTGATCAGGCTCGTGCTGTACATGGCCTGAATGCCCCACAGTTTCGGGATGAGGTGATACACCGCACCGATACTGATCATGGCAACCCAGCCCAGGGCACCGGAGTGCACGTGACCAATGGTCCAGTCAGTGTTATGGGACAGGGCGTTTACGGTTTTGATGGACATCATCGGACCTTCAAAGGTCGACATACCGTAAAACGACAGGGAAACCACCAGGAAGCGCAGGATCGGATCGGTGCGCAGCTTGTGCCAGGCACCTGACAGGG
This sequence comes from Marinobacter sp., assembly GCF_041687235.1. Taxonomy (GTDB): domain Bacteria; phylum Pseudomonadota; class Gammaproteobacteria; order Pseudomonadales; family Oleiphilaceae; genus Marinobacter. The sequence continues at coordinate 76,318 of NZ_JAWLCH010000009.1, forward strand.
TCATCATGCCGTTGATCATGCCGCCCCAGGAAGGTGCAAGCAGAATCAGGGACATCACCATGCCCGCAGTCTGCGCCCAGTCAGGCAGGGCAGAGTAATGCAGGTGGTGGCCACCGGCCCAGACGTAAGTGGCGATCAGTGCCCAGAAGTGGACGATCGACAGGCGGTAAGAGTAGACCGGACGGTTGGCCTGCTTGGGAACGAAGTAGTACATCATGCCCAGGAAGCCGGCGGTCAGGAAGAAGCCTACCGCGTTATGACCGTACCACCACTGCATCATGGCGTCTGTGACACCTGCGTAGGCAGAGTAGGACTTGAAGGCACTGGCAGGAAGCGCCATGTTGTTGCCGATATGAAGCACCGCCACGGTCAGAATGAACGCACCATAGAACCAGTTGGCCACGTAGATATGGGGCGTGCTGCGCTTCATGATAGTGCCGAAGAACACCAGCGCGTAGACAACCCAGACCACCGCGATGGCAATGTCGATCGGCCACTCGAGCTCGGCGTATTCCTTGGAAGTGGTAAGACCCAAAGGCAAGGTAATGGCTGCCGACAGAATGATCGCCTGCCATCCCCAGAAGGTGAACGACGCCAGGCTATCGGAAATCAGACGGGCCTGACAGGTGCGTTGCACCACATAATAGGAGGTAGCGAACAAGGCACTTCCACCAAAGCCGAAGATAACGGCGTTGGTATGCAGCGGCCGGAGACGGCCGAAGTGGGTCCAGGGCAGGTCGAGGTTGAGGGACGGCCAGACCAGCTGTGCTGCAATCAGCACACCCAGCGCCATACCTACAATACCCCATACCACTGTCATGATGGCGAATTGTCTCACCACCTTGTAGTTGTATGTCAGGTTTGCATTTACTGTGCTCATAGCCTTACCAATGGGTTTAAAGTGGGGAAATATGCGGGCGCAAGTATGGAGAAACCATTAGCTGTTTGCAATGACTCAGGTCAACTCCTGACATCCGTCAAATGCGCCGAAATCAGCAACATGGCTTCCTTTTCAGTGCCGTTATTGGAGTTGTTTCAGCGTCGGGAATAGGTGTTGCCTGAGTAGCAATGATAGTCGCTTAATTGCATGAGGTGAATTCTGTGGAGTTGATTAAGACCAAAGGCCATGAAAGTCCTTCGGAAGTCGTACTGATTCTGGCGCACGGAGCTGGTGCGCCGGCAGATTCCCCGTTTATGGAGGAGCTTGCTATGGCGCTCGGCCGGGAGGGCATCTCACCGGTCCGCTTCGAATTTCCCTACATGCAAAAACGTCGCCTGGATGGCAAAAAGCGGCCCCCCGACCGGGAACCTGTTTTGCTCGAGTATTTTGCCGGAGTCGTTGATCAGGTTCGCGCTGGGCTTGGGGCCGGGGGGCGGGTTCTGGTAGGTGGCAAGTCCATGGGTGGAAGGATGGCCAGTATCCTGGCAAGCCAGCGGGAGGATATTGATGGTGTGGTTTGCTTTGGCTACCCCTTCCATCCGCCGGGAAAACCAGACCGTTGGCGCACCGGGCACTTCCAGGATCTCAAGTCACCCATGCTGGTACTGCAGGGTACAAGAGATCCTTTTGGCAAGCCTGCCGAAATGGCAGGCCACGAGAAGGCGTTGGACGACATTCGGCTGCGCTGGCTGGAGGGCGGTAATCATGATTTCCAGCCTCTGAAAAGTCAGTCCCGGACCCAAAGTGACCTGATTGCCATGGCGGCCCGGGAGGCCCGGATTTTTGTCAATGAGTGCCTGGTGCCCTGAACGTCACTCAACCTCGCTGGTGTCGGCGACCAAGGCGCGATTCCGGCCGGCACTTTTCGCCCGATAGAGGGCTTCATCCGCCCGTTCGAAAAGTTCGTTCTGATCTTCGCCGGCGCCAAGGGACGCGATCCCTGCGCTGAGGGTCATCCTGACCTCGCTGCCGTCCGGCGACAATAAAGGCGTGTTGGCGATGTCGGCAAGCAGGGCCGCACAGACCTTTTCGGCGCCTGCAGCGTTGGTTCCCGGCAACAGCAGTGCAAACTCCTCACCGCCAAACCGAATGGCGACATCCCGTGGACGCTTCACATGCCGGGTGAGCATTTCGGCGATGAACTGCAGGCAGGTGTCGCCGAACCCGTGGCCCCAGGTATCATTAATGGTCTTGAAATGATCGGCATCTACCAGCGCCAGTGTCAGTGGGTGACCGGTTCGGCGTGCTTCGGCGCACAGCTCCGGGAAAATATTATCCAGATGTCTGCGATTGTGCAGGCCGGTCAACGCGTCATTGAGGCTCATGGTTGACAGCTTGCGGTTAGCCTTTTCCAGCTCCCGCATGGTGTTTCTGAGCTGTGCCGTGCGCTCGTGCACCTTGAACTCCAGCTCCGTCCGGGCACTGTGCTCAACGTCCAGGAGTTTCTGGTTGAGCAGACGCCATCGCTGCACCATCGCATAGTTAAGCAGAATAACCTGACCGCCCACGGCCGATTGCATCAACGCTTCACGAGCCAGGAAGTCGGTAAGATAACCAAAGGCCGCAAGCGCATAGATCAGGCCGCCAACCAGCATGATCAGCCAGGCAAGGAGGTACCACATGGCGGGCTGATAGCCTTGCTTCCAGCGAACTGCAGCAATAATGAAAAGGCTTGAGATGACCGCGAGCGCGAGAACCGTGTTGAGAAGAATGGTCTTGTTGTACGGGAGGATCAGTGTGAGAGCCAGGAAGCCGACGCAGAACCAGGCCTGGCCCTTGAGGACGCTGTCCGAGATGGTTCCTCTGTCGATTTCCAGAAACGACCGGCCAAAAAGTATCATGGCGAGAGCGCAAAGTGACAGAGACAGCGGTATGGATGTATTGGCAAAGTGGGCACTGTCTGGCCAGAAATACTGGTTGGCGAAGCCGCCCATGGCGAATAAGAAGAGTCCAAGCGCCGCCAGATAGAAAGCATTGTAGAAGTAGTAACCGGTACCGGAGCTGAAGAACAGCAACAGGTTGAAGACGGCAAATACCAGTAATGCCCCGTAGAAGAGTCCATGGGTCAGGGTCAGGTGATTGCTTCCGGCAATCACTTCCGGGACCGTCTCGAAACTGAGCGGCACATTAAGCGCCCCGTTGCTGTGGACCCTGAGCGTTAATGATCGGGTCTCCCCACCATCCAGCGTGACGGGGAGCAGAAAATACCGGTAGTCTACGGCCCGAGACGCAAAAGGCCGTTGGTCTCCGGTGATAATCGCCTCGGTCGTATCCTCTCCGGTTTGCCAGTAGGTAACTTCATCGAGCAGGGGGTAGTTGAGCTTCAGATACCACACGGTCCGCTCAGCACTGGAGTTCCTGACATGCAAATGGACCCAGTAAACAGACTTGGTGTGGCTGAAAACCAGATCACGTCCATCTGCAGGTGTCCACTCGAGATCACGCGGCAGCTGGTCCGGCGTTTTTGCGTGGTGGCCTGGTGTGTCCGGGGGGGCGCTGTGATAGCAGACATATTGCATAAGGGACGCACGGGCCGCACTATCGGTTGCCTCAAGTGTCGGGCATCCCGACCGGACTGATCCTGTATCTGGCAACGCCAGGGCAGGGATCAGCGACAGGCTGAGAATGGCAATCAGGCGCAAAACGGACAACATTCAGTGGTTCCCGCGGTTAACAGAGCGGGAAGTGTAGCCAGAGAAGACAATCTGCGCTGTTAAACAGATTCAACTTTTGAGGGATGGTTTGCTGTCCCTATATCAGGTGCCGCATGGAACAGATACTTGTATTTTGCCGGCCCGGCTTTGAAACAGAAGCTGGCCGGGAGGTAACCGACTCGGCCTCGGAAAAGGGCATCTTCGGCTATTTTGAGCCCGTCAAAGATCAGGGGCTGGTCCGCTTTTTCCCGGCCGCACCAGAAACCCCGGATGATTTGATGGCACGCCTTGCGCTTGATGATCTGGTGTTCGTTCGTGACTGGATGGTGGTGCTTGGCGAGTTTGGCCTGCCGGACGAGGACCGCGTTGGCGCGATAATAGAGGGTCTCAGGGGGCTGGGGCGGGGCTATCCCGGATGTGCTCGCCTGGAAGTCCGGCTGCCGGAAAACAATGCAGACCGAGACCTTGGCAACTTTGCCCGGAAGTGGGTGTCGCCCCTGTCCAGAGGGCTTCGCGGGGCGGGCCTGCTCAAGGCCGACCAGAACGCTGCTGCGCCAGCCCGCCTGGAAGTGTTCCTCCCGGATTTTACATCGGCGGTTGTCGGTTTCAGTCTTGCCGATAATCGGGCCCGGTATGTCGGCGGTATCCCGCGCCTGCGGCTACCGGCATCGGCGCCCAGTCGGTCCGCCCTCAAGCTGGAAGAGGCCTGGAAGGTATTTCTGCCACCTGATCAGGAACTGGACTATCTCGGTGGCGGCAAGAAAGCCGCTGATCTCGGAGCCGCGCCCGGCGGCTGGACCTGGCAGCTCGTTCGCCAGGGTATGATGGTAACCGCCGTTGACAATGGCCCCATGAACGCGGAGTTGATGGCCTCGGGGCAGGTTGAGCATGTGGAGGCCGATGGTTACGGCTGGCGCCCCAAACGGGGCATTGACTGGATGGTCTGTGATATCGTGGATCAACCCCGAAAAACTGCCAGGCTGGCGGTAACCTGGGTTGGCGAGGGCCTTTGCCGTTACACGGTCTTCAATCTGAAGTTACCGATGAAGAAGCGCTACGACGAGTGGCTGATCTGCCGTGATATTCTTGTGAATGGGCTCCGGGAGGCGGGTGTTGGATTCCGTCTCAAGGCTCGCCACCTGTATCACGATCGGGAAGAGATCACCTGTTTTATTGAGCGAACCGGTTAAAAAGCACTTTGTTCCAGAACCGTAATGTGCTCTTCCTCGTCCATCATGGGAATCAGGTCGATCATGAGGTTTTTGCGTTCCTCGGAGTGAAACCAACGGTTCCAGTCAGCTTCTGACCGCCAGTTTGCCAGGGTTATCCGATGATTGGGGTCATGGCTGTCTACCAGTGTTTCGCCGGAAATAAAGCCCGGTGCACTTACAGCCTGTTGCAGAACCTTGCGTGAGCGTTCTTCGTAAGCTGATTCCAGGGTTTCGGCAATGTGACGCTCAATCAGAACCCGAATCATGGCAAACCTCCAAGTGTTTTAGCTGTTATAAACAATAATTTAGCAGGTTTTCACGAAAAATCAGGTTCATTGACAGGAGATAGTGTGTGAGTGCATCCGAATACGACGCGGAGTTGGACGCCCGGGGTCTGTTCTGCCCGGAACCGGTCATGATGCTGCATAACAGGATCAACGATGTACAACCCGGTGGTGTGCTGCGAGTGGTGGCAACGGATCCCTCCACCACCCGGGATATCCCGAGGTTCTGCCAGTTCCTTGGCCATGAGCTGATCAGCCGGGCCGAAGCCGACGATCTCTTCATCTTCCTGATACGCCGAGGGCAATAGCGCTCTGTGTTACACCTCCGGGCGCACTCTCTGGAGGTGGCCAAGGAATTCCTCCCGGTCCATTTCGCCCAGTACCCGGCGTTGGGGCAGCTCTTCACCGTTGCTGCCATAGAACAGGATGGCGGGTGGTCCGAAAAGGCCGAGTTCGTCCAGCAACGCCTGCTGATCGGGTGTGTTGTCGGTCATATCGATCTGCAGCAGGGTGTAGGGGCTGAGGGCCTGGATGACGTCTGGTTTGCTGAAAACATTGCGCTCCATGACCTTGCAGGAAATACACCAGTCGGCATAGAAATCCAGCAGGACCGGACGGCCCTGTTCCCGGGCCTGTTGCAGCATTGCCCGGATTTCGCCGGGCTGCTCGACACGCAGGAAATCCGCATGCTGGTTGCTCGCCGCGCCGCCGCCACCGGGTGATGCGGAAGCCACTGTGAACTGTGACAGTGGCTTAAGGGGGTCATTGGCGCCGCTCACAGCGCCGGCGAGCAGGGCCAGGCCATAGGCGAACAGGACCAGGCCAAGGCCCTTGCGGGTCCGTTCCCAGCCGGCTTTGGCGGCATCGAAGGCGCCTAGCTGAACACCGGTGATGGCGATCAGAAGCCCCCAGAGAGTCAGTGCCAGCCAGCCTGGCACCAGGCGTTCAACCAGCCAGATGGCCACAGCCAGCAACATTACGCCATAGAAGTGTTTTACCGCGGTCATCCAGTGACCGGTGGTTGGTAGCAGTTTCCGGCCACCCACCGCGACCAGAATAAGCGGAATGCCCATGCCGAGTCCGAGTGCAAACAGTGCCACGCCTCCGATAACGGCGTCCTGGGTTGTCGAGATGTAGAGCAGGCTACCAGCCAGTGGAGCGGATACGCAGGGCGAAACGATCAGTGCCGACAGGGCCCCGATACCGAAAATACTGAATACTCTGCTGCCCGTGAGCCGGTGGCTGGCGTCATTCAATGGTTCGCGAATGAAGCGTGGTAGCTGGATTTCGAACAGGTCGAACATCGACAGCGCAAAGATCACGAACATCAGGGCAAAGACACTCAACACCCACGGCGATTGCAGTTGCGCTTGCAGGTTGAAGCTGGCGCCGAGCAGCCCGGTCAGGACCCCGGCCGCAGCATAGGTCAGTGCCATCCCCAGAACATAGCTGCCCGACAGAAGCAGGGCATGGCCTGTTGTCCGGGTATTCCTGCCGGATACCAGTGACGAAATGATCGGTACCATGGGGAGAACGCAAGGTGTGAAGGTCAGTCCAAGCCCCAGCAGAAGAAACACGCCGGCGATCACCAGCGTGGATTGCTGGGCCAGAAAGCCCGCAAGGCCTGTGGCGGTTTCGGTATCGACGGGCGTGTTGCCGCCACCTCCCGAAATACCTGCGGCGGATGCCGCCTCCGCATCAGAGCCGCCACCCCCCTGATAGAAGAGCACGTCGCGGGTCTGGGGTGGGTAACACAGTCCTGCTTTGGCGCAGCCCTGGTACGTTACCTGTAGCTCGGCTTCCCGAACTCCGGACGGGAGCGAGACCGGAACACGGACCTCAACGGGGTCAAAAAATACGGTGGTCTTGCCAAAGAATTCGTCTTCGGTCTCTGTACCCGGAGCCGAAAACTCAGGTTCTCCGACAACGACATCGGGATTGGTTGCTTCGATGCTCACCCGCTCGCGGTAAAGGTAGTGTCCGGGTGTGATGTCCCATGAAAGAACCACCTTGTCCGCATCGGTGGTGAAACTGAACGGCAGCGCTTCATCGACCGGAAGAAAATCATTGCCCTGGCCGCCAAACAGGGAGCTTCCATTGCCGCCAAGCGCCCAGGCAGGCGACGAGGCGAAAAATATCAGGGCGAGCGCCAGAATCAGATTCAGTGGATTTGCCCATTGGCGTTTCATCTTCGGTACGTCAGCGAAAGCCATCATCGATTGTAGGAGTTCCCGGTTAGTGTCTCTTGGGTTAGAGTCTTTGCAAGTCGGACTGTTACAGCGTTGTCGCCACCGGCTCACGCCAGCAGTGGACACGGAGGACCTGTCAAAGTTCCCTCTGGTATTGGGGGCGGTAAAGTCGCACAATAGCCACCCAATGAATCACAGTCCAAATGATCTTATCATGCTGTTTAATGACCTTTTCCGGGAAGCATACCGGACGGTCCTGGTCAAAGGCAGCGATGAACCTGAATACTTGCCTGCGAGCGGGCCGGAAGGTCTTGCACAGGTCATTTTTGCTCATGGCTATTATGCCAGTGCTTTGCATGAAATAAGCCACTGGTGTATTGCTGGTGAGCACCGGCGCACACTTCACGATTATGGTTACTGGTACTGTCCGGATGGCCGTACACTGCAGCAGCAACAGGCCTTCGAACAGGTTGAGATCAAGCCCCAGGCTATCGAGTGGTTGTTTGCCCTGGCTGCGGGATCCCGTTTTCACATCAGCGTGGACAACCTCTCCGGAGCGGGCGCCGCAAATGAAGAACGGTTCCGCCACAATGTGCGGATCCAGGCGAGAGAGTATCTGGACCGGGGGTTACCGCCCCGGGCACAGGCCTTTTTTGATTCGCTGGCAACATTTTACGGTACCGGAGCTACCCTACAAGAGCGTTGGCATGAAGATGCCCGACGCATTGCTCCGTTATATTCTGAATCAGGACATCCCAGGAAAACTGAGACTCTATGACATCTGACCCAAAACACACCGGCGACCTGAGATTCAGCGATCTGAACCTCGACAAGCGTTTGCTGGATGCCATTACGGCCATCGGTTTTGAATACTGCACACCCATCCAGGCGGAAACGCTGCCCTGGACACTGGCCTGCGAGGACCTGATCGGTCAGGCCCAGACCGGCACCGGTAAAACCGCTGCGTTTCTGATTACGGCAATCCAGAGTCTGCTGGAGACCCCGATTCCCGAAAAAGACCGTTTCGCCTCCGAGCCCCGGGTACTGGCCCTGGCGCCCACCCGGGAACTGGCCATGCAGATCGCCAAGGACGCAGAACAATTGTGCCAGCACACTGGCCACAATGTGGTGACGGTTGTTGGCGGTATGAACTATGACAAGCAGCGGGACCAGCTGCAGAACGAGATCGTCGATATTCTCGTTGCGACTCCGGGACGCCTGATCGATTTCCTCGGTTCTCAGGACGTCTTCCTGGATCAACTGGATATCCTGATTCTGGATGAAGCCGACCGCATGCTTGATATGGGGTTCATTCCAGACGTCAAACGGATCATCCGTAAATGCACCCCCAAGGATGAGCGCCAGACTCTGCTGTTCAGCGCCACATTCAATCAGGATGTCCTGAACCTCGCCTCCATGTGGACCAGTAATGCCGAGTTCGTGGAGATTGAGCCGGAACAGAAGACGGCAGAGCGGGTGGAGCAGACAGTGTACCTGGTGGGCGACGATGAAAAGCTTCCGGTTCTGGTTAACTTCCTGAAGCGGCCGGAAGTAGAGAAGGCGCTGGTATTCGCCAACCGGCGGGATCAGTGCCGCGATCTGGAAGAAGATCTCAGGAACCAGGGGGTCAAAGTGGCCCTGATGTCCGGGGAGATTGCGCAGAACAAACGCCTCAAAACCCTGGATCAGTTCAAGAAAGGCAGCATCCAGGTGCTTGTCGCCACCGATGTGGCCGGCCGCGGTATTCACGTGAACGGCGTCACCCATGTCTTCAACTACAATCTGCCGGATAATGCCGAGGATTACGTGCACCGTATCGGTCGCACGGGAAGGGCTGGCAAACACGGGGTTTCCATCAGTTTCGCCGGTGAGGACGATTCCTTCGCGCTTCCGGCCATTGAGACCTACATCAGTCAGAAGCTGAAGACCGCAGTGCCTGACGAGGAACTCATGGCGGCAATGGATAACCCGCCGATTACCCGCAAACGTGGCCGACGCCCTCAGGGATCAGGTGGCCGTGGCCAGGGCGGACGTAATCAGCGTCAGCGCAGGAACTGACAGGGTCAGGCATCATCATGTTGATCGTAGCAGACGAAAACATTCCCTTGCTGGATTCCTTCTTCGGCGATATCGGTGAGATACGCCGGGTCTCCGGCCGCTCCATGACTGGTGAGGACGTCCGTGACGCGGACATCCTGCTGGTGCGATCAGTCACGAGGGTAAACCGTGAACTGCTGGAGGGCAGTCGGGTCCGGTTCGTAGGTACAACCACGATCGGTACCGACCATGTGGATCTCGACTGGCTGGAGCAGGCGGGTATCCGCTTCTCCGCCGCGCCGGGCTGCAACGCCAACAGCGTGGCCGAATATGTGCTGTCGGTGCTGTCGCTCCATGCTGAACGACGTGGTTTGTCGGACTGGTCGCAGCTCAGCGTCGGCGTTGTGGGTGTTGGTAATGTTGGTGGCGAGCTGGCCCACAAACTGGAGCGCCTTGGCTTTGAGGTGCGCCTTTGCGACCCACCCAGAGCTGACCTCGAGCCGGATGATGAGCAGTTTGTGGCGCTTCAAGAGGCCATGAAATGCGATGTGGTGTCCCTGCATACACCTCTCACAAGGGAGGGAAGCCATCCCACGTTTCATATGATCGGGCAGGCGGAACTTGCGGCATTGGGCGCAAGCCAGTTACTTATCAATGCCGGTCGTGGTGAAGTCATCGACTCCTCAGCGTTGCTGGCGCGTCTAAGCCAGGGAGATGCACCCGTCGTGGCTCTGGATGTTTGGGAACAGGAGCCCAGAATCCATCCGGAGCTGGTGGATAGGGTGTGGCTGGCCACACCCCACATTGCCGGGTACAGCCTGGAGGGCAAGGTTCAGGGAACGGAAATGATCTATCAGGCCCTGAGCCAGTTCCTGGGGCTGCCTGTTCGCAAAAAGGCCGGCCAGTTTTTGCCGGAACCGGCGCTCAGCAAGGTTTCCTTTACCAGTTCGGCAGAGGAAGAAGATGCGATCCGGATTGCACTGAGGGCCTGTTACGACCCTCGCCGGGACGATGCCCGGCTTCGTAACGCCATGACCGGCTCCCTGGAAGAGAGAGGCGCGGCGTTTGACAGGTTGCGTCGGGATTATCCCGTTCGTCGTGAGTGTTCCAGTCTCAAGATTCAGCTCAAAGGAACCAGTAAGTCCCTGCAGGACAGTTTCCGGGCCGTCGGGTTCAAGCTGAAAATCTGATCGGGGCAACGCCCGAAAAACAAGAAACCGGGGCCGTTCAGGCCCCGGTTTTTTTAGGACAGCCTGGCGTTCTGCAACGCCTGTATCCGGTCTTCCAGCGGGGGATGGGTCATGAACAAGGCGCTCAGGCCGCCTCGGGCCCCCCGATTGATACCAAACGCCTGAAGGCTGTCGGGCATCTGGTCTGGCACTTCACTTTCCTGCTTTAGCCGTGCCAGGGCGCTGATCATGGCGGAACGACCGGCGAGCTGGGCACCAGCGATATCCGCCCGGAATTCCCGGCGGCGAGAGAACCAGAACACGATGGTGCTGGCCAATATACCCAAAACAATTTCAGCAACGATGCTGACGGCGAAAAAGCCCAGCCCGTGCCCGCTCTCATTCTTGAAGACCACCCGATCAACGAATGAGCCAATGACCCGGGAAGCAAAAATAACGAAGGTATTCACGACCCCCTGAATCAGGGCCAGGGTTACCATGTCACCATTGGCAACGTGACCGATCTCATGACCCAGGACGGCCCGGATTTCATCTTTGTTGAAGCGGTGCAGAAGCCCCTCGCTGACCGCAACCAGCGAATCGTTCTTGTTCCAGCCGGTGGCAAAGGCGTTGGATTGCGACGCCGGGAAAATGGCGACTTCCGGCATGCCGATACCAGCGTTCTTGGCCAGCTCGGCCACAGTATCCACCAGCCAACGTTCTGCCGGTGTTCGCGGAGCGTCGATAACCCGGGCCTTGGTGCTCCATTTGGCCATTCGCTTCGAAATCAGCAAAGACACGATAGCGCCGGCGAATCCGAAGACCGCGGCGAAGGCCAGCAAAGAGCCATACTGAATACCATTCTGGGCGAGGTAGCTGTCCACACCCAGGAGTCGCAGCGTAAAGCTCGCGACGAGGATTACAGCAAGGTTGGTTGCCAGAAACAGCAGAATACGCATGTTGGTTTCCTGATCAGTTTGTAACAGAAAATAAAGCCGTCTTTCAGACCGTTATATGCGTCCGCGGTTCAATCAATCAACGGGCTTACGGTGATTTAATAATTATCCCGGTCCGCGAAGAAGGTTGCCTGCATGATCTGGCTGATGCGAGCCGAGTTACCACTACGGAGTGCAGTCCGGATCAGATGGATATGGGTGGAGAGGTCATCCTGAACCGATGGAGGCAGTGTGCTGGCGGAGCCCTCTTCAGGCACTCCGAACTCCCTTGCCAGGGCCTGTGGCGCTGGGGCGCTCAGGCGGATAAACGCATCCCGGGTCAACACCGCCTGATCCAGAGCTTCCTGGCGAATGGTGTCGATGTAACGGAGCAGGCCTTCTTCTGAAAGCCAGAGCAGGGCGCCAAAACAGGCCATGTGTCGCTTGCTGTGCAGGCCAAACTCGTCTGGTTCATCGGGGCCGGCAATGTCCTCAACGAACAGGTTTATCCGCCGGGGAAATACGCCGTAAAGCTGAACCAGGGCGATGGCTGCATCCTTGTAGAATTCCTCGACGTGAATATCCGCCATGGTTTTCCCCGTTATTGCTGGTATTTGCCAAGGAAATTTCCGAGCCGCCCCATGGCGTCCTCCAGGGTATCCTCCCGGGGCAGGAACACCACTCGCAGGTGCTGCTTGTCGTCAATGTTGAATGCGGAGCCTTGCACCAGAAGGATTTTTTCCTGCAGAAGCAGGTCGAGAACCAGCTTTTCATCATTCACAATCGGAAAGTGCTTTGGGTCCAGTTTCGGGAACAGGTAAAGCGCACCCTGTGGTTTGACGCAGCTTACCCCCGGAATGTCGTTGAGCATTCGCCAGGCGGTTTCCCTCTGTTCGTACAGGCGCCCGCCCGGGGCTACCAGATCGTTGATGGACTGGTAACCTCCCAGCGCCGTCTGGATCGCCAACTGGGCCGGTACATTGGCGCACAGGCGCATGTTGGAGAGCATTTCAATGCCTTCGATCAGATCCTTGGCTCGGTGTTTGGCGCCGCTGATGATCATCCATCCCGAACGGTAACCCGCCGCCCGGTAGTTCTTGGAGAGGCCGTTGTAGGTAAAAAACAGCACATCGTCGGCCAATGAGGCAGTGGAGATGTGCTGGGTGCCATCGTAGAGAATCTTGTCGTAGATTTCGTCGGACAGGATGATCAGGTTGTGTTTCCGGGCCAGTTCGATCACCTGTTCCAGAAGCTCTTTCGAATAGACGGCCCCGGTGGGATTGTTGGGGTTGATCAGGACAATTGCACGGGTCCGACGGGTAATTTTCTTGCGGATGTCATCGATATCCGGGAACCAGTCCTGTTGCTCGTCGCAGCGGTAGTGCACAGGCTTGCCGCTGGAAAGCGTAACCGCTGCTGTCCACAGGGGATAGTCAGGAGCCGGGATGAGCACTTCGTCACCGGTGTTGAGCATGGCTTGCATGGTCATGACGATCAGCTCGCTGACACCATTGCCCAGAAAGATATCGTCGATATCGACCTTGTCGATGCCCCTTTGCTGGCAATAGTGCATGACCGCCTTTCGGGCGGAGAACAGCCCCTTCGATTCCACATAGCCCTGGGCCAGATGCATGTTGTAGATGACATCCTGCTGGATCTCTTCCGGCACATCCAGCTCGAACGCGGCAGGGTTGCCGATATTGAGCTTGAGTACCCGATGGCCTTCTTCTTCCAGTCGACGCGCTTCCCGCAGAACTACGCCACGTATTTCATAACACACGTTATCCAGCTTGGCGGATTTGTAGTAGTTCTGCATAAGACCCTGACGTCCTTCTTTTGAGATCGAAAAATGGCGCCTGCCAACACGACAGGCCTTTATTCTAGCGGAGCGAAGGGCAGCGGCAACAGGGGAATTATGATGAATTGTGGCGTTGTAAGGCAGATTTAGGTCACAAACCTGAACCGGTTTTTAAAAATGTGGCCGGTACAGCCTGCAATGCCATGGTTTTCTGGTCTGCAATGTGAACAATGGATGGGCGTCAAACACACCGGATTGGAAGGAGAAGCCAATGGCTGGCGAGACGGTATACGATTTTAAAGTGCGTGATATCAACGGTAACGAACAGAGCATGGCAGAGTATAAGGGCAAGGTGCTCCTGATCGTGAACACCGCCAGTAAATGCGGTTTCACACCACAATTCGAAGGTCTGCAATCCCTGCACAGCGAGCTTGGGGGCAAAGGCTTCGAAGTCCTGGGTTTTCCCTGCAACCAGTTCCTCAACCAGGATCCGGGCGACGAGAATGCGATCAGTCAGTTCTGCAGTCTCAACTATGGCGTGGATTTCCCGATGTTTTCCAAGATTGACGTCAATGGTGATGGCGCCCATCCGCTGTTTCGGTTTCTCAAGCGTGAAGCCAGGGGGCTCATGGGGTCTGAAAAGGTGAAGTGGAACTTCACCAAGTTTCTGGTGGGGCCGGATGGCCAGGTTGTTCGTCGCTACCCGCCCACGACAAAACCCGAGGATATCCGGGCCGACATCGAGAAGCTGCTACCGGCCTGACGTCTCCGAAGAGCGAATTGGGCGCCAGCGATCAATCATCGCGCGAAGTTCCTCGCGTTTGTAGGGCTTGGTAATGTAATCGTTCATGCCTGATGCAAGGCAATCCTCGCGGTCGCCCTGCATCACATTGGCCGTAACCGCAATAATGGGCAGATCCTTCCATGCCGGATTCTGTCGAATCCGCTGGGTGGCCTCGTAACCGTCCATGACCGGCATCTGGCAATCCATCAGCACCAGGTCATAGTGGTGCTTCTCCAGTGCCTGTATGGCCTTGAGACCGTTTTCGGCGTGATCAGTCCGGTGCCCCAGTTTTTTCAGCAGACTGCTTGCCACCAGTTGGTTGACCTGATTGTCCTCAACCAGAAGGATCGCCAGAGGTTGCTCGGTTGAGGCCAGGTCTTTGGTCGTCGCCTCAGGAGCGAGCCGCTCATCCTCGGTAACCAGACCAGCCGCCAGGCCAAGGCATCGAAGTAGTTCATCCCGCCGTAACGGCAGCGACAGAAGCTGTTGTCGGCCCCTGGCGGGCGGCAGAGTCCCGGTAAAGTCCGCAAGGATCACTCCGGCGCCTTGCCAGCCGGCAGCAAAGGCGAGGGCTTCTTCATCGTCAGCGCTTGCCAGCGCCAGGAGAATGCCGTCCGGATGTCGGCTTGCGCCCCGGATCGGAATGCCCCATTGCCTGAGCTGAGCCTCGATCGGAGAACGGTGCGGGCTTTCCGGGGGAATGGCCATGGCGATGCCGATGTCTTTGAGCCTGCCGTTCACCTCAGGTGGCTCATGGTCGCCGCCGATTTCGTGGACAGGTAAGGGCAGGGTAACCGTGAAGTGGGTGCCTTTACCCTCCCGGGAGTCCACCAGAATCTGTCCATGCATACGTTCCACCAGCTGGCGGCATAGCGTCAGGCCGAGTCCGGTGCCTCCGTAAAGTCGGGTGGTGTCCACATCGGCCTGGGAGAAGGGTGAGAAAATCCGGTGAAGTCCCTCGTTGGACATGCCGATCCCGGTATCCACCACATCAATTCTGAGACTGCCTCCTGAGTAACCGGCCCGAATTCTCACGCTGCCCTCGTCGGTAAACTTGATGGCGTTGCTCAGCAGGTTATTGAGCACTTGTCGGACCCGCGTGGGATCTCCGAGAAAGTGTTCCGGTAAGTCCGGGTCTATCTCGGTCACCAGATGAATCAGCTTCCGTCGTGCCTGTTGTGCGTGGAGGGTTGCGCATTCCTCGATCAGGTGCCGGACGCTGAACGGGATGTTCTCCAGGCTGAGCTTGCCGGCCTCCACTTTCGAAATGTCCAGAATGTCGTTCAGCAGGCCGAGCAGGCTCTCGCCTGCGTTCAGGGCGATTTCCATTCGGTTACGCTGAGCCGGGTCCAGTTCGCCTTCAAGGGCCAGGCCAAGCATGCCCAGGACGCCATTGAGAGGGGTGCGGATCTCGTGACTCATACTGGCCAGGAAATTCGCCCTTGCCCGGGCCCGTCGGACGGCATCTTCCTTGGCTTTCACCAATGCGCGGTTGCCTCGTTGCAGGGCTTCGTTCTTTTCAGAAATTTCCCGGGTGCGGTCCGCCACTTCCTGCTCAAGCTGGGTTGAGTAGTTCTTCATGGTGCTTTCGGCGTGCCGGAGTTGCGCAAGGCTGGAATCGATGGTTTCCAGATGCTGATTGATGATGCCTACCATGGTTCCGATCTCGTCTTCCCGGTGGTTTGCCGGTATCGGAAGCCTGACTTTCTCCGGTGAGCTGGCGCGGACCTGGCTGAGAGCGCTGATTACATTGAGCATCGGGCGCGTCAGCACAAAATAGAAAATGGCCAGCAACGCGGCCGATAGGATCAGGCTTTTCAGCAGCCCGGTGATCAGCGTGTATCCGGCCCGCTGCAGGAATTGCGCGCCGTAGTGATAAGTGTCGATGGTGACGATCAGGTGCCCGAGTGGCAGGTCCTCAAGCTGGGGCACCTGCAGTTGCTGCCGAAACACCCGGTCAGATCCGAACAGCAGATCGCTGATCCATCGGTAGGGCGACTCCGGACTGCTCTTGCTGGATGCAGCCATGGTCTCTTCATCGTTATCCGTAATCCTGGCATCTATGGTGGCGGGGTGACGGAGCAGGCCATCAAGTAACTCTTCCGCCAGTCTGACATCGATGTTGTAGGCAATCTGGGAGGCCGGGCTGTTGCTGATATCGATCAGCGCATGAATCTCTTCTTCCATCGATTGCCTGGCGCTGAAGTAATCCAGGGTAATCTGGACGACATTGAGCACAAGCCCGAGGGCCATGGCAACCAGCACCGTGTCTCGAGTCAGTCGATAGGAAAGTCGTTTCTTGAAGCCCTTGGTCACGGGTATGCACTGTCCCTGTTGGCGGGCCTGGAATGATGACCCGATCTGTGCCTTCAGTCGTCGTAGTCAGCCTTTTTCTTCCACTCGTCGTCGTGGAGGAAGGTATCCCACTCACGATCCAGCTTGGATTCTCCCTGTGGGCTCTCTTTGCCCTCCGCGCTCATGGCCTCCAGTTCCTTGATGCGGGTCCGGAAGCTTTTGACCGCTTTCATGGCAAGGGGGTTATCACGGGACTTGCCCATTTCCGTGCTGGCCAGGTGATAGGCATGAATGGCCTTGCGGATCTGGTTCTGACGCACGTAATCCCTGGCCTGAAACACGTGCAGGTCCGCGTGGGTCTTGTGAACGAGAAAGAGCACGTACTTGAGGTTTTTCTTCGCCGTGGCCGAATCAATACGCCCACTCTTGTGCATGGCTTCGATCATCTTGAACAGATTCTGAAGCAATTCCTTGACGTAATTGGATTTTTCGGCGGAATCAATCTTGACCGGAGTGGTGGTGTCCCGCTTTTCGATGATCTGTGTTTTCAGTTCGGCTGCAGAGTTCTGCCACTCTTTGACTGGCAGGTTGGACTTCAGGCCGGCAAGCTCCGTACAGGCTTCTTCCATGCGTTTGATCAAGAGCAGTTTCAGATCGGCCGTCAGATACTGGCCGGGAATTTCGGTCAGCAGACGATTGGCTCTGTTATAGGCGTCTTCCTGGGCCGTAATCTTCCGTGCCCGTTCAATCCGGGCGCGCTCACGCATCTGACTGAGCACAATAATGACAATCGAGACGGTAACGATAGCCGCCAGCAGAAGGACGATCGTAGTGGTATCCATTTTGTCAGTAACGACTCCGGCTTCAGGATCAAATGATGGCGGGTCTGTGAACCGGCCTCAAAATACCGATATTATTCAGCAAGTATCCGAAAGACTAGCAGAAATACCGAAACAGATCCTTGTTCAAATGTGAAAGTTCGTGTCGCGGATTGATTACGTGAATCATCGGTATCATGTATATTGTTCCCGTGAATGGCCCAGGCTATCCAGCGTATTTACTGGCTTTCCGGAGTTGCTGTGGATATTTCCCGTGTTGATCTGAACCTGCTCGTCTATCTCGATGTGTTGTTGCGCGAGCGGAACGTCACCAAGGCCGCCAACCACCTGGGAATCACCCAGCCTGCCATGAGCAATGGCCTGAGGCGGTTGCGCGACCTGTTCAGCGACCCGCTTCTGGTACGCACCAGTGAGGGCATGACGGCAACGGAGCGCGCGCGGGAACTGCAACCGCTGGTGCGGGGAATTCTGTCGGATATTGAACAGGCGGTGCAGGAAAAGACACCGTTTTCGGCACTCGAAAGCCAGCGCGTGTTCCGGATCATGGCCAGTGATTATGCGGAATCCTGTCTGATGCCGCGGGTTTTGCGGCGAATCCGGCAGGAAGCCCCCCACGTCACACTGGACGTGCTCACGCCCAGTGATGTCAGCTTTCTGGATGTGGAGCAGGGCCGTCTCGACATGGCCATCAACCGGTTTGACAAGATCCCCCAGTCGTTTCACCAGAAGACCCTCTGGACCGAGTATTTCGCCTGCCTGATGAATGCCCGGAATCCGGTGCTTAAAGAGCCCTTTACTCTCGATACCTACCTGGACGCCAGCCACATCTGGGTCAGCAAGACCGGGTTTGGCGTTGGTGTGGGGGTAAACCCCAAGGATGTCCAGCGGCTGGGGTGGGTAGACGAAGCCCTGTCGAGAATGGGGCGCAAGCGCCAGATCTCGGTGTTCACCCGGCATTATCAGGTGGCTATGCTACTGGCGGAGCAACATGATCTGATTGCGACTCTTCCTTCCCGGGCAGCCTGGCTGCAGAAAGACAACCCGAATCTGGTGGTGAAGGTACCGCCGTTCGAGATCCCGCCGTTTGAACTGAAAATGGCCTGGAGCCCGCTGTTGCAGCACAATGCGGATCACCAATGGCTGCGCAAGCTGATTGCCGAGGTGGCTACCGAGGTAGATACCGAGTTTGCGCCGTTCGGGGCCAGGTTTGAAGCGCCGGACGCGCCCCAGGCCCATCACTCAGAGCGGTAGTTCCCGGAGTTCCAGGGAAGGGCGCGCCGCATCCCACATACGCTGGAAATTTTCAGACAGCAGCTTTACCCGGCCGCTGTCCGAGAACTTGGCAAAACCTTCGGGTTTGTAGAAGTCATGCCGGTACACCACACCTTCCCGATCGGCCAGGATAAAGGGCTGGTCCTCAACCGGGTAATCCTCGTTGACCAGCCTGAGCTCCATACGGCTCGGAAGCCGTCGCATCAGTTCCACCAGCGTATGGCGGCGCTTCACCAGGGGCTTGTCGTCGTGGATCAGCAACCTTACCTCACTGAGTCGGTGCCTGCGGGCAAGCGCGGATATCAGTTCCCGGAAGCGGTGCCGGTCATACAGGTCATGGTCGAGCAGCCGATCGTACAGCCAGATGCGCTGGCCGGCCTGGCCAACCACGGAGTCCATCAGGTTCAGAAGCCGGGCCTCGGTATCGAACAGCCAGGAATCCGTATCGCTGCCCAGAATCATTGGCTGGTCCCTGCCGCCAAGGGGCTCGGCGGCAAGATCCGGCGCCAGGCAACGCATGTCAAAGTGGGGAATGCCGGCGTCGTCATAAACGCCCGAGCAGACATGGAAGCCTGATCGCTGGTAGAAGGGAATGGCGTGTTCCTGTGCGGACAGCCTGAGCTCGGAAAACCGGTCGGCGGATTCTGCCACCAGGTGCCTCAGTAGTGCTTCCCCGATGCCCTGTCCCCGATACCGGGGCAAAATCGCCATGCGCCCGATATGGCCGGTTTCTTCGAGGGTCGAAAACAGCCGGGCTACCCCGGCGGGGGTGTTGTCCGGGAGCACGGCGAGGTAGTGATCGGCAATTTCGTCGGTTTCATCCCACTCCAGCTCCGGGGGGACTTTCTGTTCCTCAATAAACACCTGCTGGCGAATATCCCGGATAGATGCCGGGGCCAGTTGCCAGCTGTATTTGCGAAACCGAATGTTCATAATGCCTATTCGAAGTAAACAGAGCCCTGATTGTAGAGCGTGGTCAGAAGCCCAAGCAACGCGTCATCTTCGGCAAAGCGGGCCAGGGCGACCATGTCCACGCGGGCGGCGGAACACAGCAGCGGAGCCAGCGGTCGGGCATCGCCCTTGAGCAGGAACTGCTCGCCATCGACAAACAGGGCGGTTTCACTGGGAAAGTCGTAGTAGGCGAAACGGGAGCCTTCGTTCCAGCGCAACTGCTCGTCCGAATGAATGGCTTCGGCAACATCCTCAGTCGACGCCGGCTCCTCGGCGGGAACAACAATGTCCATGCTCTTGGGCGCGGTTGAGTACTGGCCAAACCAGAGGGCCAGTTGCCGTCGGTCTCCGAGTTTTTCCCGGATAATATTCTCAAGGCGGTCAACCACATCGGGTTGAATGGTGCCCGGGTTGTCCTGGACCTGAAGATCCGGATCATTCAGATGATCGGCCGCGTCGGACTGGCTGCACAGGAAGTCGGTGAAGCCCGTGAGGATATCGTCCATGGTGGGTGCCCGGAACCCGACAGATAACGTAATGCAGTCGTCCTCGGCCACACCATGGTGGCCGATGCCGGGGGGCAGGTACAGCATGTCACCAGGTGCCAGGGTAACGGTTTCTTCGCCATCCCAACTGCTCAGAATGCGGAGCGGGGTGCCCTCCACCCGGGGGGAGGTATGGTCGCAATGACCTCCAAAGGTCCATCGGCGATGACCCTGGGCCTGGAGCAGGAATACATCGTACTGGTCGTAGTGGGGGCCGACGCTGCCACCTTTCGGGGCAAAGCTGGCCATGATGTCATCCAGGCGCCAGTTGGGAATGAACCGGAAGTGCTCCAGCAGATCGGCAATGTCCGGCACCCAGTGGTCCAGCCCCTGCACCAGCAACGTCCAGTCCTGCTCGGGCAGGGAACTGAACCGGTCCGGCGAGAAGGGGCCATTGTGCAGCTGCCAGGGCTTGCCATCGTCGTTTTCAATGACAATCCGGGACTCAACGCCTTCTTCACAGGCCAGACCGGCCAGCTCATCGGCACTGACCGGGCACTGGAAGCCGGGGAAGGCCTGGCGGATCACCAGAGGCTTTTTCTGCCAGTAATCCCGCAGAAATTCAGAGGGTGTCAGTCCGCCAAGCATGTCCATGGGTGTACTCCCGGTTTCAGATGTTTTGTGCCTGATCGACTGCGTTGCCGATGTAACGGCCCGGAGTCAGGGCCATCAGCTCGGCTTTGGCCTGCTCAGGAATGTCGAGGCTCTCCACGAAATTCTTGATCACTTCCGGCGTCATTGCCTTGCCGCGGGTCAATGCCTTCAGCTTTTCATAGGGTTTTTCAATATTGTAACGACGCATCACGGTCTGGATCGGCTCGGCAAGCACTTCCCAGGCATGGTCCAGGTCTTCATCCAGGCGAGCCGGGTTGATTTCAAGTTTGCTCAGGCCTTTCAGTGTAGCTTCGTAGGCGATCAGGCTGTGGGCAAAGCCAACGCCCAGATTGCGCAGTACGGTGGAGTCGGTCAGATCCCGCTGCCAGCGCGAAATGGGCAGCTTGGCGGAGAGGTGGCTGAACAGCGCATTGGCGATGCCCAGATTGCCCTCGGAGTTTTCGAAATCAATCGGGTTGACCTTGTGGGGCATGGTTGAGGAGCCCACTTCGCCTTCCACCGTTTTCTGCTTGAAGTAGCCGAGGGAAATATAGCCCCAGATGTCCCGGTCCAGATCGATCAGAATGGTGTTGAAACGGGCGATGGCATCGTAGAGCTCGGCAATGTAATCGTGTGGCTCAATCTGAGTAGTGTAGGGGTTCCAGTCGAGGCCGAGGCTTTCGATGAATTCCCGGGCGTTGAGGGCCCAGTCGATCTCGGGATAGGCAGAAAGGTGGGCGTTGTAGTTGCCAACGGCGCCATTGATCTTGCCCAGAAGCTCTGTTCCCCGGATCTGTTTTACCTGCCGGCGAAGGCGATGAACGACGTTCGCCAACTCCTTGCCCACGGTGGTGGGGGACGCGGTCTGGCCGTGGGTGCGGGACAGCATCGGCTGCTCGGCATGGTCGTGGGCCAGTTGGGCGAGCTTGTCAACGACCCGGTCCATGGCCGGCAGCAAGCCGTGGTCCAGACCTTCCCGTAGCATCAGGCCATGGGACAGGTTGTTGATATCTTCGGAGGTGCAGGCAAAGTGGACAAATTCGGTTACTGCATGCAGTTCCGGAACGCTGGCAATTTTCTCTTTGATAAAGTATTCCACCGCTTTCACGTCGTGATTGGTGGTGCGCTCGATTTCTTTGATGCGCTCGGCGTCTTCCAGGCTGAATTCCGCAACCAGGCGGTCCAGAACCCCGTTTGCCTCTTCGGAAAAGGCCGGTACCTCGGTGACGCCGGGGTGAGCGGCCAGTTTCTGCAGCCAGCGGATCTCGACGGTTACGCGGTTCCTGATCAGGCCATATTCACTGAAAATTTCACGGAAGACGCTGACCTTGCTGCCATAGCGTCCGTCGACCGGGGAAATGGCGGTCAGGGCGGTGAGTTCCATCGAAAACCTCTCAAGTCATCAAAGAATCGGATCAAAAGAAAATAAGGGGTGCACATCATACACCACCACAGGCACTGAATCAGCGGTGTCAGTGGTACAGGGAGCGATTGGCTTCCTCGGCCAGTTCCCTGGCGAGCCGGATAACCTTTTTCCGGGCAAGGATCAGTTGCCAACGGCGGCCGCCCGTTTGGCGCCAAAGTACGGCGGAGCGAATGCCCGCAAGCAAAAGGGCGCGCACTTTCGCGGCGTTTTCCTCCTGCTGAAGGACGGACGGATTGCCACTAACCTGGATGCGCATGCGAAACGTGCTGATCGTGTCGGCATAGACCGACGCCAGGTTGCTGATCAGATTAGGGTGGGTGTATCCGAAATGGCTCGCGGTGTGCCTTGCCCGCTCAATCCGGCTGCCGATCACGTCCAGCATGTCGGAACGGCGGTTCAGCTTGGACTCCAAATGGACAAGATTGAGGGCATAGCGCAGAACTTCGATGTCCTGCTGTCGGCTCTGCTGGCTGAGCACTGAGGAAAGGGTGACCAGCCCTTCGCGAATATCTCGCAGTTCGCCACCGTAGACGTCCAGCGTCTGCTCGGGATTGGTGGCGAACAGGGAGCGTATGGAGGTTTCCAGGCTGGCTCCGTTGCACTGGCCGTTATGGGCAATTTGCTGCACCAGTTGTGCGGCCTGAAAAACGCCGGCAAGGGCCAGGGTCTGATCCTTGAGGGAGCGGCTCATGCGGTTTCTTCCTGCGGCCGGGTTCCGGTCAGGCGGGCTGGCAGGGGGTCGCCGTCCCGCCAGGTCTCTTCAATGACGCCGCCGCCGAGGCATACGTCGCCATCGTAGAAAACGACAGATTGGCCAGGGGTGACAGCGCGCTGGGCGTCGTCAAAGTCCACCCGAACACCGCCCTGGATCACGACAACCTCGCAATCCTGGTCCGGCTGCCGGTAACGGGTTTTGGCCTTGCAGCGGAATGCCTCCGCAGGTGGCTCGCCAGCGACCCAGTCAATCGGTCCCGATACCAGGCCCCGGGAAAAGAGCAGGGGATGATGTTTGCCCTGAACAGCAATCAGGACATTGCGCGTGAGATCTTTCTCCGCCACGTACCAGGGCTCGTCCCCGAATTCGCTGAGGCCGCCTATGCCCAGCCCCTGACGCTGGCCAATGGTGTGATACATCAGGCCCTGGTGCCGGCCAATTTTCTGGCCATCCGGTGTTTCGATATCGCCTGGCTGGGCCGGAAGGTATTGTTTCAGGAAATCCTTGAACTTGCGCTCGCCAATAAAGCAGATACCGGTGGAATCTTTTTTGTCGTGGGTGACGAAACCCTGCTGTTCGGCAATACGACGCACTTCGGGTTTCTCCAGCTCGCCTACCGGGAACAGTGTTCGCGCAATGCGGTCGCCGGAAACCGCATGCAGGAAATAGCTCTGATCCTTGTTGGGATCCAGCCCTTTCAGAAGTTGGGCCTTGCCCGGGGCGTCGGCAATTGGTCGTTGACGGGCATAGTGGCCGGTGGCGATATAGTCGGCGCCGAGAGTAATGGCGTAATCCAGGAAAGCCCGGAACTTCACTTCCTTGTTGCAAAGGATGTCGGGATTCGGCGTACGCCCGGCCTGGTACTCGGAAAGGAAGTGTTCAAACACCCGATCCCAGTATTCAGCCGCGAAACTGGCGGTGTGCAGCTTGATGCCGATGGCCTCGGCGACGGCCTGGGCGTCCGCCAGGTCCGTCATGGCGGTGCAGTATTCGGTGCCGTCATCCTCGTCCCAGTTCTTCATGAACAGGCCTTCAACCTGGTACCCCTGGTCCTTGAGGAGCCAGGCGGCCACGGACGAATCCACGCCGCCGGACATGCCGACGATGACTCGGGTGTTGGCTGTGCTGTTTGAAGGGGGAGCTTCGGGTGCGTTGGTCATGACAGCTTCGTTACCGGCTAAAAAACCGAAAGTTTATCATCTTTCCGGAGGCGCCGTCTGCGCATCCACCACCACGTCCAGCGGGTATTGCCGACCGTTTCGGTAATCTTCTATGCACTGGAGTACCAGCGGGCTGCGCAGTTTATCGCCCAGCGCGCGAATTTCATCCAGGGTCAGCCAGTGGGCGGCGATGATGCCATCGTCCAGCTGCTCGGTAAGTCGGGTGCGAGCCCGGGCGGCATAACAGAAACGGTAGTAGGTAACCCCGTTGGCGGGCGCCTTGTAGGTGTAGATGCCAAGAAAGTGTAACGGTTCTATGTCCCAGCCAGTTTCTTCCAGAGCTTCCCGCCGAACGGCATCCAGAATGGCTTCGTCCTCCTCGACATGGCCTGCGGGCTGGTTGAAAACAACGTTGCCGCCGCTGATTTCCTCAACCATAAGGTAGCGGTCGGCGCCATCCTCAACAATAACGGCCACGGTGGCGTGGGGTGTCCAGGTCATGATTTCCGGTTTCTCCTGGGTCGGGCGCCGGCGGCACTGCGGCGGCGGGGAGATTTTGCTGGAGCAGGAAGATTAACGGTTATAGTCCGGTAGGCACCTGAATCCAGGCCGTCCAGCGTCCAGTCGCCAATCCGGTATCGGATCAGTCTGAGTGTCGGGAAGCCAACGGCGGCGGTCATGCGCCGGACCTGCCGGTTTTTGCCTTCGGTAATGGTAAGTTCAATCCAGCTTGTTGGAACGCTGTCGCGATGGCGCACCGGTGGCACTCTTGGCCAGACCGTCGGGGCGGGCATTCTTGCGGCCTTTGCGGGTCGGGTGAGGCCATCTTTCAGCTCGACCCCGGATGCCAGGTGATTCAGTGCCTCGTCGGAAATGTCGCCTTCTACCTGTGCCCAGTAGGTTTTGGGCATCTTGAGCGTGGGCGAGGCAATCCGGTGTTGCAGGGCACCCTCGGCGGTCAGCAGAAGCAGACCTTCCGAATCGTAGTCCAGGCGGCCGGCCGGGTATACGCCCGGAATCCGCAGGTAATCTGCCAGGGTAGCGCGGGGCGCCTCACCGTTCTGGGCCCTGTCATCGGTAAACTGGCTCAGAACCTGAAAGGGTTTGTTGAAAAGTACGAGGTCTGCCATGCGCTGGTGCGTTCCCGGAATTCCGATTGCCTTGGAGAGTGCAGGGTACTGCAAAGAGCGGGACTGGCAAAGCCACACGGCTACCGATGGCCTGGCGCACGGTTTCTGGGCAAAAAAAGAGGAGCCCACCAGCGGAAGACCGGTGGGTGAGGGTGGTACCAGGGCCAGAACCGATCAGGCGTTTACTGCACGGGGCGGATAACCGTCCCGGCCCGACTCCTGTTGTCCTGACTCACTGGCTGAGTCGCTCCCGGCTCCAGCCTGTGCCTTGCTGGCAGGCTGCTCTTCAGGAATGATGTTGACGGCGTGAATGCCCTTGTCGCTGGGCTTTTTGTCAAAAGTTACGGGCTGGCCGGCTTTCAGAGTCTTGTAGCCGTCCATTTGCACCGAAGAGAAGTGCGCAAACAGGTCGTCACTGCAGCCATCCTCGATGATGAATCCGTACCCTTTGGCATTGTTGAACCACTTGACCTTGCCTCTTGGCATGATGAACTCCCCTGTTCTTTTGCTGTCACTATTCTTGTTGATCTTTTGTTTGCCTATCGGCGCCGTCGCACTGCCGGTCCGAATCCAGTTACATAAACCTTGCATGGATTTACATTATTTTACAATGCATCTTCACTTTCGGCCAATCATTGCAGCGAGTCAATAGTTTCTGTACCCGGAATGTGTGGTTGAACGCAGTCTGGAAGCGGTATCATGTTCGTATTGATAAATATCTCACGCCCTGCTTGAAAACCCCGGGGCGGACATCCACATTTAACAGGAGCACCGATAAACCGGTAAGGAATGATGCGGACTATCGAAAATTCTCTACTAGTATTCAATCAGGGGGAGGACGAACAACCGGGGCGACAGGATGACCTCAGCGTTGCTCCCGAAAAGCCTGCTCTCAAGCGCCCGGCGCGATACAGGGTGGTGCTTTTGAACGATGACTACACACCCATGGATTTCGTCGTGGACGTGTTGATGAAGTTCTTCGGAATGAATGAGGAAAAGGCGACGCAGGTGATGCTGCTCGTCCATACACAGGGAAAAGCTGTATGCGGGGTATATACCCGGGACATCGCGGAAACAAAGGCGGCACAGGTGAACCAGTATTCCTCGGAATGCGAACATCCGCTCCTTTGCGAGATTGAACGTGCGGACTGAAAGACGTTGGGGTGGCCCATGCTGAGCAAAGATCTAGAAATTACGCTGAATACGGCCTTCAAGAGTGCCCGGGACAAGCGTCATGAGTTCATGACTGTGGAGCATCTGTTGCTGGCCCTACTGGATAATGAATCGGCGGTGGGCGTTCTGAAAGCCTGTGGTGCAGACCTCAAGAGGCTTCAGGAAGAGCTTGTCGAGTTTGTGGATTCAACCACGCCACTGATTCCGAGCAGTGACAGTGAGCGGGAAACGCAGCCCACGCTGGGATTCCAGCGGGTGCTTCAGCGCGCGGTTTTCCATGTGCAGTCCTCGGGCAAGAAAGAGGTGACCGGCGCCAATGTGCTGGTGGCCATTTTCAGCGAGCAGGAAAGCCAGGCCGTGTATGTGCTCAAGAAACAGAGCATTGCCAGGATTGACGTGGTCAATTTCGTGTCTCACGGCATCTCCCGCGTTCAGGGTGCGGAGGATCAGGAGAGTCACGATCAGGCATCCCACGATGAAGCTGGCGAGGAAGGAGGGCAGTCCAAACCTCTGGAAAGCTACGCAACCAATCTGAATGAGCAGGCCCGCCAGGGCCGGATTGATCCGCTGATCGGACGTGAACACGAGGTTGAGCGGGTTGTTCAGATTCTTGTCCGCCGCCGCAAGAATAACCCCTTGCTGGTCGGGGAAGCCGGTGTCGGCAAGACCGCCATTGCGGAAGGGCTTGCCAAACGGATTGTTGATGGCCAGGTCCCCGACATCATTTCCGATGCCGTGGTCTATTCGCTGGATCTCGGGGCTTTGCTTGCCGGAACAAAGTATCGCGGCGATTTCGAGAAGCGCCTCAAAGGGTTGCTTGCCGAACTTAAGAAAGAAAATCACGCGATTCTGTTCATAGATGAGATTCACACCATTATCGGGGCAGGATCTGCTTCCGGTGGTGTAATGGACGCCTCGAATCTGCTGAAACCCATGCTCAGTTCCGGCGAAATCCGGTGCATTGGTTCTACAACATTCCAGGAGTTCCGGGGTATTTTTGAAAAAGACAGTGCCCTGGCGCGCCGGTTCCAGAAAATCGATGTGAACGAGCCCAGTGTTGAGGATACCTATCAGATACTGAAGGGCCTCAAACCCAACTTCGAGAAGCATCACGATCTGAAATACACGGACAAGGCCCTGCGTGTCGCGGCAGAGCTGGCTGACCGGTACATTACTGACCGTCATTTGCCGGACAAGGCCATCGATGTGATTGACGAAGCCGGTGCAAGGCAGAGGCTGCAGCCCGAAGGCAAGCGGAAGAAGACCATAGACGTCACCGAAATCGAGGACGTGGTCGCCAACATTGCCCGTATTCCGCCGAAAAACGTCTCCACCAGCGACAAGGATCTGCTGCGGAACCTGGAGCGGGACCTCAAGATGACCGTCTTTGGTCAGGATCCGGCCATCGAGTCGCTGTCCACCGCCATCAAGCTGGCCCGTGCCGGACTGAAGTCGCCCGAGAAGCCTGAGGGTGCTTTCCTGTTCGCAGGTCCGACCGGTGTCGGTAAAACCGAGGTTACCAAGCAGTTGGCCAAGGTCCTGGGCATCGAACTGGTGCGGTTTGACATGTCCGAGTACATGGAGCGCCACACTGTGTCGCGGCTGATCGGTGCGCCTCCGGGCTACGTCGGCTACGATCAGGGCGGCCTGTTGACGGAATCGGTCAACAAGCATCCGCACTGTGTGCTTCTGCTGGATGAAATCGAGAAGGCGCATCCGGAAGTCTTCAACCTGCTGCTGCAGGTCATGGACCATGGCACCCTGACCGATAACAACGGCCGAAAGGCGGACTTCCGCCACGTGATCCTGGTGATGACCACCAACGCCGGCGCCGAAAGCATGGCCCGTCGCTCCATCGGCTTCAGCGAGCAGGATCACAGCACGGACGGTATGGAAATTATCAGCAAGACGTTCACGCCGGAATTCCGAAACCGTCTTGACGGTATCATCCAGTTTGGCGATCTTCAGATGGACACCATCACCCACGTGGTGGACAAGTTCCTGACCGAGCTGCAGGCGCAACTGGACGAGAAGCATGTGGTTCTGCATGTGGATGACGACGCGAAGGCCTGGCTGGCCGAGAAGGGTTATGACGTCACTATGGGCGCCCGTCCGATGTCCCGTCTGATTCAGGACAGGATCAAACGGCCCCTGGCAGAGCAGATTCTGTTTGGTCGCCTGTCAGAGAAGGGCGGGGATGTGTTCATCCACCTCCGTGATGACGAGCTGGTGTTCGATTACGAGGACGAGCCTGCAGAGGCTGTCTGAAATACTTGAGCAAGGAAAACCGCTGTCCGGGCAACCGGCAGCGGTTTTTTTAGGCCCTAACGAAAAAAGCCCCCGAAGGGGCTTTCAGATGTCACGGGAGCATCAACGGGCGCGATAAACAATGCGGCCCTTGCTCAGGTCGTAGGGAGTGAGCTCAACCTTGACCTTGTCACCTGTCAGGATGCGGATGTAGTTCTTGCGCATCTTGCCGGAGATGTGAGCTGTCACAACATGACCGTTGCTGAGCTCAACGCGGAACATGGTGTTTGGAAGGGTATCGATAATAACGCCTTCCATTTCAATGGCATCTGATTTCGGCATTCAGTAGAAACCTCGTTTGGATATGCTTCTCGTAATTTTAAATTGCGCAATTCTGCCTGATTTATCGGCGTTTGGCAAAGTTAGCCCGGGTTCAGTTCTCGCCAGTGACCGTCTCGAAGTGCCTCGATTGGGCGAAAGCGGGTTTTGTAATTCATTTTTCGGCACTGCTTAATCCAGTAGCCCAGGTACAAGTGAGGTAATCCTCTGCGGCGCGCTTCCTCAATTTGCCAGAGGATAGCGAATGTGCCCAGACTCCGGTCCTCCAGTTCAGGGTGGAACACGGTGTAAATAGCGGAGAGGCCATCGTCCAACAGGTCCACGGCGGCCAGCCCAACCAGCTGATTGTCTTTACGGATTTCCAGAAACCAGGAATCGGTAGCGCCTTCCACCAGGAATGAGGTGAACTGTTCCCTGGAGGGCGGATACATGTCTCCGTCTTTATGCCGCTGCTCAATGTAGGTCGCGTAAAGCTGATAGTACCTTTCCGCGAAGGTGGCCGGCACCATTGTGCACTCCAGGTCTTCGTTTTTCCGAAGTACCCGCCTCTGGCTTCGATCAGGCCTGAAATCGTCGACTTTCAGGCGAACAGGTATGCAGGCGTTGCACTGTTCGCAGTGGGGTCGGTAATAGTGCGATCCGCTGCGGCGGAAGCCGAGGGCGGTTAGCTGGCTGTAGAGTTTTTTGTCGATATGGGCCCGCGGATCCACAAACATGGTGGTTGCCTCGCGGTCTGGCAGGTAGCTGCAATCGTGCGGGGGTGTTGCGAAGAACACCAGGGTTCTGAGATTGCTCATTCATGCCTCCGGCCCGGGCCAATGCCAGTGGAAGGTCCAGTCGGTCTGTTCCGGTTCCTGGTCGATGCTCATTCTGAGTATAGATAAAAACTCTTCCCGGGGAATAGTCCGTGCGCCCATCGTCAGGAGGTGTCGGCTTTCGACCTGGCAGTCCATGATCCGGTAGCCCCAGGTTTCCAGCTGGTTTGCCAGGTGGACCATCAGGACCTTGGAGGCGTTGGTTTCCAGGGAGAACATGGATTCGCCAAAGAAGCATCGGCCAATGGCCAGGCCGTACATGCCTCCGGCCAGTTCACCGCGCCGGTTCCAGATTTCTATTGAATGAGCCACTCCCATGCGGTGCAGCTCCGAATAGCTGGCAATCATCTCTTCGGTTATCCAGGTGCCTTCAGCCCGGGTGGAGGCGCATAACCGGATAATCCGTCCAAAGTGTCTGTCGGCCGTTACCCGGAAGCGTTGCTGGTTCAGGTCGCGACGCAGGCTCCGGGACACGTGGATTTCATTCGGGAATAGTACGCACCTGGGATTCGGTGACCACCAGAGTATAGGCTGGTCGTCGCTGTACCAGGGGAAGATGCCGTTCCGGTAGGCCAGGATGAGTCGGTCGGTGGACAGGTCGCCGCCGAGGGCCAGGAGGCCGTCCGGGTCGTCCAGGGCTTCGTTGGCGGGGGGGAACCAGAGTTGATCCGGGTCTAGCCAGGGTAGTGAGGTCATCCTTCTCCGGTTTTTACTGCCTAGTTCGCGTTGATCTTTTTGCTAACGGGCTTGGGAGTCGCGCCCGGGAGGACCAGTCTTCTAAAACACGCCGTAAATACATCCCTGTAGGCTTGGCTCCGCCATCCCTGGCTCCGCACAGTTTTATAAGACTGGTCCTCCCGGCCTCGATCAGCTTCCGTGTCGCCTTCTAAAAGACTAGATCAATCCTGTTGATCCAGAAACTTTTCAGCATCCAGGGCGGCCATGCAGCCGAAGCCGGCGGAGGTAACGGCCTGGCGGTAGACGTGATCGGCTACGTCGCCGGCGGCAAAAACGCCGGGGATGCTGCTCTGGGTGGCCATGCCTTCGAGGCCGGAGCGGATGCGAATGTAGCCGTTTTCCATGTCCAACTGGCCCTGGAACAGGTCGGTGTTGGGCTTGTGGCCGATGGCGATGAATACGCCGGCCAGGTCCATTTCCCGGGTTGAGCCGTCTTTGGTACTCTTGATGCGCATGCCGGTGACGCCGGTGCCGTCGCCCAGGACTTCATCGAGGGTGTGGTCCCAGACGATGTTGACGTTGCCGTTTTCGGCTTTTTCAAACAGTTTGTCCTGGAGGATCTTCTCGGCGCGCAGGCTGTCGCGGCGGTGTACCAGGGTGACTTCGTCGGCGATGTTGGAGAGGTAAAGGGCCTCTTCAACGGCGGTGTTGCCGCCGCCGATGACGGCGACTTTCTGTTTCTTGTAAAAGAAGCCGTCGCAGGTGGCGCAGGCGGAGACGCCCTGGCCTTTGAACTTCTCTTCGGATTCGAGACCGAGGTACATGGCAGAGGCGCCGGTGGCGATGATCAGGGCGTCGCAGGTGTATTCGCCGCCGTCGCCCTTCAGGCGGAAGGGGCGGCTGTGGAGGTCGGCTTCGTTGATAGTGTCGTAGACGATGCTGGTTTCGAAGCGTTCGGCGTGCTTGAGCATGCGCTGCATGAGTTCAGGGCCCTGTACGCCGTCGTTGTCGCCGGGCCAGTTGTCCACGTCGGTGGTAGTGGTGAGCTGGCCGCCGACTTCAATACCGGTAATCAGGGTCGGGTTCAGGTTGGCGCGGGCTGCGTAGACGGCAGCGGTGTAGCCAGCAGGGCCGGAACCGAGGATGATCAGTCGGGAATGTTTGGTGTCGCTCATTGAAGATTCTCTCACTGAAAAAAAACCGTACGTTGCCGGGCCCGGTTTCAGGGCCAGACTCTTCGGGGAAAGGTGGAAAGGCTAACATGAAAGACGCGGTCTGCCATTCGTTTTGGCCAATTCCGCTTATAAAACCTTGCTATTTACTCAAGCACGGAAACCGTTGCCAGGAGCTGGCGCACGCGTTCTGCACTCTTGCCGGATTCGCCCTGTTCAAGACGATGCTCCGCCACTGCCGGAAATACAGCCTGGATGTCGTCCGGCAGTACGTGGTGCCTTCCCTCCATCAGCGCCCAGGCCCTGGCTGCACGAACCAGTCCCAGCCCGGCCCGGGGCGAGAGGCCGTAGAGAAGGCCGGGCATTCGGCGGCTTTGTTCCAACAGCCGTTGTACATAATCCAGCAAGGCGGGGCTGGCAGTTACCCGGGTGACGCCCTCCTGAAGGGTCCTGAGATCCTCCTGGGAGAGCAGGGTCGGGAGTTTCTCGGTCATCACTCGCCGGTCTTCACCTTCAAGCAGTTCCCGTTCCGCCCTGGGGTCCGGATAGCCGAGGCGCAGGCGCATGAGGAACCGGTCCAGTTGAGACTCGGGCAGGGGGTAAGTGCCGCCCTGTTCGATGGGGTTCTGGGTGGCAATCACGAAAAACGGGTGGGGAAGTGGGCGGGTTTCCCCCTCAATGGATACCTGGCGTTCCTCCATGGCTTCAAGCAGGGCGCTTTGTGTTCTCGGTGAGGCCCGATTGATCTCATCGGCCAGCACCACCTGGGCGAAAATGGGACCAGGGTGGAAAACCAGACTGCCTGCTTGCTTGTCGTACATGGAGTAGCCGAGCACATCCGCCGGCAGCAGGTCATTGGTGAACTGAATGCGCTGATAACTCAGGCCCATCACTTTGGCCAGGGCATGGGAGAGGGTGGTCTTGCCCATGCCGGGGATATCTTCGATCAGCAGGTGCCCGCGGGCCAGCAGCCCGCAAAGGGCAAGCCTTACCTGTTGGTCCTTGCCAAGAAGTATCTGGTTCAGTTCACTGACTACGGTATCGACCAGTTTTTTCATTCCGGGCTCAGTCCCTCACGCGTTTCAGGATGTCGCCGTAGGCATCGATTCGGCGGTCTCTCAGATACGGCCAGATACGGCGAACCGATTCACTTCGATCGCGATCAAGGCTCACTGCCAGAATGCACTCGGAGCTGTCATCGCCCCGTGCCAGGAATTCACCCTGGGGGCCACAAATGAAGCTGTTACCCCAGAATCGAATACCATCGGTGTGCCCGGAAGGATCCGGTTCGGTGCCCACACGGTTCGGTGCAACCACCGGCAGGTTATTGGCAACCGCATGGCCTCGCTGCACGGTGATCCATGCGTCCAGCTGACGTGCCTGCTCCTCAGGATCATCCGTTATGTCCCAGCCGATAGCGGTGGGGTATATCAGTATCTCGGCGCCCGCAAGGGCCATCAGGCGGGCGGCCTCGGGATACCATTGGTCCCAGCATACGAGAACCCCGAGCCTGCCTGCCGAGGTGTCAATGGGGGTAAATCCGCTGCGACCGTCGTTGAACTGGGCATCGCCGGGAGTGAAGTAGAATTTCTCGTAGAAACCCGGGTCGTCCGGGATGTGCATTTTCCGATATAGCCCGGCCATGGAGCCGTCGTTTTCAAACACCACGGCGGTATTGTGGTAAACGCCGTTCATGCGCCGCTCAAAGATCGAGCCAACCAGGACGACACCCAGCTCGCGGGCCAGGTCAGACAAACGCTGGCTGGTGGGGCCGGGAATCGGCTCTGCCAGTTCGAAAACAGAGGTGTCTTCGGTCTGGCAAAAGTACAGGGTGGCGTGAAGTTCTTGCAGAACGACAAGGTCCGCGCTACCGGCTACAGCCTCCCGCACCAGCTTTTCAGTAACCGCAAGGCTCGCAGCCTTGTCGCTGCTACAGGCCTGTTGGATGGCGGCGATATTGATCTGGCTTTTGCGTGCTCCACTGCTCATCAGGTGACGACTCCGGCGGGTATTTGCATGGTGACACAGTGAAGGCTGCCATGCTGGTAAATCAAGGGCCGGCAATCGATCGGAACGATGTCCCGGGTCGGAAAAATGTCCTTCATGACGGCGATGGCATCTTTATCCTGTGTTACGCCGTAGACCGGCAGCAGCACCGCCCCGTTAAGAATCAGGAAGTTCGCGTAGGTGGCGGGCAGGCGTTCACCGTCTTCGTCATGAATTGCATCGGGCCAAGGCAAAGCCGTCAGTTTGTAGGGCGAGCCGTCGGCCTGACGGAATTCCTGGAGTTCTTCCTCCATGGCAGCCAGAGCGCTGTAGTGCTCATCGGCCACATCCGGGCAGGCCACATAACAGATGTGGTCCGGGGCGCAGAATCTGGCCAGGGTATCTATGTGGCTGTCGGTGTCGTCTCCGGCCAGGTAGCCATGGTTCAGCCAGAGAATCCGGCTGATCCCCAGCACCTCTGACAGCAGCCGTTCAATCGCGGTGCGATCCATGGAGGGATTCCGGGTCGGCGTCAGCAGGCACTCGGAAGTGGTCAGCAGGGTGCCGGAGCCATCGGATTCGAAGGATCCGCCCTCCAGTACAAAGTCCACCTGTTGCATGGTGGTTGTGCCGAATACGCCAGCATTTAGCAGGTGCCTGTTCAGTGCGTCGTCCTTTTCGAAGGGGAATTTTCCACCCCAGGCGTTGAACCGGAAATCCAGCAGTGCAGGCCCGTCTTCAGTGACAACGGTAATTGGCCCGTGGTCCCTTGCCCAGGTATCGTTTGCTGGCGCCGGAACCGATTTCACACGGCCCGGGAGGCCGTTTTCCTCGGCGTAGCGATTGAGATCCCGCTCCAGCTCCTGAAGGCGTACAACATGTTCACAACTCACCACGAGATGTTCGTATCGAAGTACAGCCTGAGCAATATTCAGAAACACCGGTTCCACTTTATCGATCACATCTGCCCAGTCGGTTCCCGGATGGGGCCAGGTCAGCATTATGGCGCTCTGGGGCGCCCACTCTGCGGGCAACACTCGTTTGGTTGTCACTACGCCACCTTGAATCATAAAAGACGCCATTCTAACCAACGGTCGGTTGAACGTCAGGACATGAGAAGGGAATTTTTCGGCCTGAGAGGGCCCCCGGGGCCTTCAGCGATTCTGCTTGAGAACGGTATGGATAACCCGGTCGCCCTCAAAATATACGACGAAGTTCTGATAATGCCATTGGCTTATGGGTGGCTCGCCCACCGGGCCCTGAATCTCCATGGGAGCCCCCCAGGAGGCCCGCACTGACGACTGGCTCATGCCAGAAGCCGGGAAGCTGGCCTGGTCGCGATCCGATTGCTCGCCGACCGGAACGCGGACTTCTTCGGCCACCACGGTAGGTATCTGAAAAAAGGCCAGAGAAGTCGTTACTGCCAGCGCGCCGAACAGGGTTTTGTTTTTTCTCATTGATGGGTCTCCATGAATACTGGCGTCCTCAAAAGGACATGGATAAAGCGTAATATCCGAAAAAGACTAGCAAAAGTCACCCGTTTTTCCCCAGTCTACTCTTTTTGGCGCTGTCGAATCTGCCACCGCATCACATGCCGTGCGATTTGCTGGCGATCGCTGTCATCAATCCGGGCAAATTCGGTGTGGACCCTTGCTCCGCCTGATGAATCGGGGTTTACTTCAAGCACACTGGCAATCGCCTGGGGCTGGTAAAGTTCGGGCGGGAGGGTCATACGGACAGCGAGCCGGTCGCCCGGCTGCCAGGCAGGGGTACTGCTTGAGAAGGACAGGCCCCCCTCACTCAGGGTCACTTCCTGCCAGTCCTCAGGTTGCAACGGATTTTGCTCAAAGGCCATAATGCGCGCAAGCGTATCCAGCTTGCCGTTCAGGGACTTGATCAGTCCGGTAAGCAGCCGGTCTTTTTCGGCGAGGCTGGCAAGCTGGGATTTTACGTCCTGGTCCAGCCGTCTGAATTCAGCTTTCAGGCTTTCAAGGTGGTCGCCGTTGAAGACATCCCTGTCCATAGGCGTGCCCGGCGCCAGCTTGCGGATCTCCAGGCCGATCCGGTCTTCAATGCGGAAAAAGTCCCGGCGTTCGGGAGAGTAATCCGCCGGTTCGCTTTGGATATCGGATGACTGCATCTCGGCTCCGAATGGCTGAATTTTTATTGGTATAGAACAGTTTAGCAGTTTCCCTCCGTGCTGGAAGGTACTCGGGAAAACCAGACCACGACAGACCTGAAGGTAGCAACAGGCACCTCTCCATGTTCAGACCCTTATCGTTTTACATTGGCTTGCGATACACGGCTGCCAAACGCCGTAACCACTTCATATCTTTTATTTCCCTGACCTCCATGATCGGGCTGATGCTCGGTGTCGCGGTTCTGATTATCGTACTGTCAGTCATGAATGGCTTTGATCGGGAACTCAAGCAGAGAATTCTCGGGATGGTGCCCCATGCCACGATCCAGGGTGCTGGCCCTCTGGAGGATTGGCAATCCGTTGATACCCGGGTGCAGCTGCACCCCCGTGTGTTGGCAGCAGCTCCCTTCATTCAGGGGCAGGGTATGGTGACCGGTGGCGGAAACGTTCGTGGTGTGATGCTGAACGGTATCCTGCCCGAAGAAGAGCGCACCGTTTCCATCATCGAAAATCACATGATCGAAGGCGGGCTGGACGATCTGGTGTCCGGTGAATTCGGCATCATCATCGGTCGTCTGATGGCCTCCAGCCTGGGGCTTCAGGTTGGGGACAAGGTGACAGTCGTTTTGCCAGAGGCTTCGGTAACGCCTGCTGGCGTTCTCCCCAGGCTCAAACGGTTTACGGTTAAAGGGGTTTTCAGCGTGGGTGCCGAGCTGGATGGCAACTACACCCTGATCCATATGGACGATGCAGCCAAGCTCATGCGGACCGGGGGCAAGGCAGAGGGCATCCGCCTGCTGGTGGACGACCTGTTCGCAGCGCCCAGGGTGTCACGTGAGGCGGCTGAGGAGCTTGGCGGAAGGTTCTACGTATCCGACTGGACCCGGACCCACGGCAATCTGTTCCAGGCTATCCGTATGGAGAAAACCATGATTGGCCTGCTATTGATGTTTATTGTCGCCGTAGCCGCCTTCAACATTGTGTCCACGCTCGTGATGGTGGTTACGGATAAAACCGGCGATATCGCCATTCTCCGGACCATGGGGGCAACGCCGGGCCGGATCATGCGGATCTTCATTGTTCAGGGGGCGGTCATTGGCGTCTTCGGGACCATTGTTGGCACCGCTTTGGGCGTTTTCGGGGCACTGAACATCAGTGCCTTTATCTCCTGGCTTGAGGGCGCGCTTGGCCACCAGTTTTTGAGTGCCGACGTCTATTTTATCAGCTACCTGCCTTCCCAACTTCAGTGGCAGGACGTTTTCATAATCAGCGGGGCCGGTCTTGCCATGAGTTTACTGGCAACCATCTATCCGGCCTGGCGGGCCTCCAGGGTAGATCCGGCGGAGGCGCTTCGCTATGAGTAAGGACAATTCCCGTATGGCGCATTCTTCCCTGGTGATCGACTGTCGTCAGGTCACCCGCACCTACAACGAGGGTCCCGGAAAGCTCACCATCTTTTCGGACATCTCCCTGGAAGTCTCGCAGGGTGAGACCGTTGCCATTGTCGGAAGCAGCGGCGCCGGAAAGACAACACTGCTGAATCTGCTGGGCGGGCTGGACAAGCCCTCTTCCGGACAGATTTCCATCTGTGGCGAGGATATTCACCGGCTCTCCGAGGCGCGACGCGCCCGGTTTCGCAATGCCCACCTGGGGTTTGTATACCAGTTTCATCACCTCCTGCCGGAATTTACCGCCCTGGAAAACGTCATGATGCCGTGTGCGTTGGGTGGAATGTCGGTGTCGAGTTCCCGGGACAAGGCAAAGAGTTTGCTGGAGCGTGTCGGGCTTGGTGAGCGGCTGGTCCATAAACCCGGTGAGTTATCTGGTGGCGAGAGGCAGCGGGTTGCTATCGCGAGGGCCCTGGTAAACGAACCGGATTGTGTGCTGATGGATGAACCAACAGGCAACCTGGACGAACACACCGGCGAGGGGGTTCAGGCCCTGATCGAATCCCTCAGGGATCAGCTTGGCATTGCCTTTGTTATGGTAACCCATGACATGAGAATGGCCCGAAGTCTGGGCAGGGTATTGCGGCTGGAGCAGGGCCGGCTGATTCAGGAAATCTGATCGGCCGCTCGCCGGCGTCTCAGCCGGGCGGTTCGCCGTACCTGCCAGTCTGTCCGGATTTTCCGGCGCCAGAGATACTGGATGATCAGGTAGGCCACGCACGCGGAGACTGTCGCGACGATGAGGGAGCCCAGATAGAGCGGGATACCAATGTCCAGCAAGCGTTCGCTGATCCACGACCACGACACCTGGAATTCAAAGTTCAGAACAGGACGGTCCAGTATCCAGGCACCCACTTTGTAGTTGAAGTAGAACATGGGTGGCATGGTGACCGGATTGCTGATCCAGACGAGAACCACGGATAGCGGCAGGTTGGCATTGAACCAGATGGCGAAAAAGGCCGCGGCGAGCATCTGGAAAGGCATGGGTATAAAACAGAACCAGATACCGACCAGGAAAGCTCGGGCAACACAGTGACGATTTATATGCCATAGGTTGGGTTCATGAAGAATGTCGCCCAGAAAGCTCAGCGATTGCATCGCTTGTACCTTCTCTGGTGAGGGCAGATAGCGTTTCATGAACTTCTTTGGCATTGGAAGTTCTGCCTTTAAGCGGAGTTAATATACCGGCACATCGGATGCCGCCGGTGTGTCTGACAAACAGGAGGACAAGGATTGTCCGGAAGTATCAACCGCCCGGCGTGCTCTTCTGGCAGGTCCGGTTCTGCGGCGTTGGGCGTTATCGCCTTCTCGTTTGGCGTTATCTTACTGTATTGGTTGTCGATACTGCCACCTCTGGCGTGGTTGACTGCGGCCACGCTGCTGTCTGGTTGGGGGCTTGCCCGTTCTTCATCGCCTTTGACCCGTCGGCTGTCAGTATTCGCCTTGGGCCTGCTTGCCGGGCTTTCCTGGGCGTCCTGGCAGGCCGGAGACAGGCTCTCGGAGGTGCTCGCGCCCGGTCTTGAGCGGGAGCGCCTATCGGTCTCGGGGTACCTGTGCGATATCCCGTCCCCTGGCAGCTTTAACAGTCTGCGTTTCAGTTTCTGTGTTACCCAATGGCATAACCTTCCCACCGAAGCCGTGAACGGAGCAAGGCTGCCGGAACTTCTCAGGCTGTCCTGGTACGGCCATGGAGACGATTCGCTGCCGGCTGCACGTTTGCGCCTGGAGGTTGTTCTCAAACGTCCCCATGGCACGCTCAACCCGGCGGGTTTCCGGTACGAGGACTGGCTGTTTCGCAAGGGGTTTCGGGCCACGGGAAGCGTCCGTGATGTGCGGAGCGACCCAACGGTCGAGTGTTTCCTGCATTGTCAGTACCGCAGCCTGCACCTTTCGCTGAACAGCTGGGTTACCGAACGGTTTGGCGATGCCAGGCATTTTCCATTGATTTCCTCGCTGTTGATTGGTCATCGCGGCCACATGGAGCCGAACCACTGGGATGTACTCAAGGCGACCGGAACCATTCACCTTTTGGCCATCTCCGGCCTGCATCTCGGCCTGGTGGCCCTGGGTACCGGTTTCTTGTGCAGACGTCTGTTGTTGGCTCTGCCGGCACGAAGAGTCAGTGACGGAGCCACACGCCGGATCGTTTTCGCATCGGTCGTTATCTGCTGCCTGATCTACGCCCTGGCTGCCGGGTTTACCGTACCGACCCGTAGGGCCCTGATCATGGTGATCGCCGGCGGTTGGCTGATCTTGTTGAGTCGTCAGACTCCGGTCTGGCAATCCTTTCTCGCCGCGCTGGCGGCTGTACTTGTACTCGATCCTTTTGCACCTCTGGATCAGGGTTTCTGGCTCTCCTTCGCGGCAGTCGCCGTGTTGATCGCGGCGTTCTCGGCACGGCTTTCCGGAACAGGCTGGGTGACAGGTCTCCTGCTGGCCCAAATTGCTGTCTTTGGTGGCCTTTGGCCCATTCTGGAAAGTTTGGGGCAGAGTCAGCCGTTGCTGGGGCTCGTGGCAAATGTGATGGCTATTCCCTGGGTTTCCCTTGTGGTTATGCCGATGTTGGTGACAGGTGGGCTGGCCACTGCCATTTTCCCTGGCGCCGCGCAGCTGTTTGTGACGGTGCTTGATCTTGTGCTGGGCATGCTCTGGCAGTTCCTGGTCTGGGTCGGAGGTTGGCAGGCACCGACTATTGATGCCAGTTTGCCGGAGCTTGCGGGGTGGGCGTTGCTGACCGTCGCCATAGTATTTGCTCCGTTCGCGGCATTCCGCTTAATCGGGGGGCTTTTGGCCGTGTTGTGGCTGATGTACCCGGAGCCGATGGCCGCGCAGAATCCCTATGTGGCCGAGCCGGAAGTCCGGATATGGGATGTCGGTCAGGGGCTGTCAGTACTGGTCCGGCACCAACGTGAGGTCTTCGTTTATGACACTGGTCCTGCTGTTCCGGGCGTGTTCTCAGCCGTTGAATCGACACTCCTGCCCAACCTGAAAGCAGAGGGTATCCGTCGAATCGACACCCTGGTGATCAGCCATGCAGACAACGATCATGCCGGGGGCGTGTCGGAGCTCGCCAGGAAAATTGGAATCGGGC
This sequence comes from Marinobacter sp., assembly GCF_041687235.1. Lineage (GTDB taxonomy): Bacteria > Pseudomonadota > Gammaproteobacteria > Pseudomonadales > Oleiphilaceae > Marinobacter. The sequence goes on from NZ_JAWLCH010000009.1 coordinate 116,335, forward strand.
GCGTCATCGCTGGCGAGACTGAGCCGCTCGGGGAGCAGATCCCGGATTTGACCGCTTCACCCTGCAAACGGTCCGTGCAGACGCTGGGTGGACTGGTTGTCGAGTATTGGCAAGGGGAGGGCGTGACAGAAGGAAACGACGCCTCCTGTGTGGTGCGAATCCAGCATCCCGATTCAGGCATTGAATGGCTCTTGCCGGGTGATATTACTGACCGAATGGAGGCACAGTATCTGGCCTACCGGTCCGGCGGAGAGGGTCTGCCGGACCCATCCACTCGAGTGCTGGTTGCGCCTCACCATGGCAGCAAAACCTCATCGTCCGGAGCCTGGGTTGGGGCATTGAAGCCGGATTGGGTGATTTACACCGCCGGATACCGACACCGATACGGCCATCCTCACCCGAGGGTAACCGGCCGGTACGCTGAGGTTGGGGCAGCGGCGCTGAACACGGCCTGTTCCGGCAGCGTGCTAATGACCATTGCCGATAACCAGTTGGCGTTAAAGGAAATGCGCGACAACGCTCCGTTCTGGATTGGCGGCCCGGGGCTAACCCGTGACCAATGTAAAATACCGTGACATTCCAGGTGTGGCCTCCACCGGTAGCTATGCTAAAGTAGCGCGGCTTGCAAACAATCAGGGAGACCAAGCGTGTTCGAGCTGTTGAAAGCCGGTGGCATTCTGATGGTGCCAATTGTTGCCTGTTCCATTCTGGCGCTGGCCATCATTCTGGAGCGTTTCTGGACCCTTCGCGCCTCCAGGGTGGCGCCTCCGCAGACCATTAACGAATTGTGGCGGTGGATCAAGAAGAAAGAACTCAATGGCCGGAAGCTGAAGGCGTTGCAGGGATCCTCTCCGCTCGGCCGGATTCTGGCCGGTGGCCTGATCAATGCCAAGCACGGCCGCGAAATCATGAAAGAGAGCATCGAGCACGAGGCGAGCCAGGTCATTCATGATCTGGAGCGGTTCCTGAACCCGCTGGGCACCGTGGCGACCATTACCCCGTTGTTGGGTTTGTTGGGCACCGTAATCGGCATGATCAAGGTGTTTGCAGAGATTCAACTGGCGGGCGTTGGCAACGCGGGTAACCTGGCCGGCGGTATCTCCGAGGCGCTTATCACCACGGCTGCCGGCCTGAGTGTGGCCATACCGGCCCTGATCTGCCATCGCTACTTTATCCGTCGGGTGGATGAACTGGTGGTTGGTATGGAGCAGGAAGCCATCAAGCTGGTTGAGGTAGTTCACGGAGACCGCGAAATCGACGTGGAAGGAGCCTGAACACCGTGAAGTTCAAGCGCCAGAGAAGCCAGGAAGTCGGGGTTGACCTGACACCACTGATCGATGTGGTGTTCCTGCTGCTGATTTTCTTTATGGTTTCCACGACCTTTACCCGGGAAAGCCATTTGCAGGTAGACCTTCCGGAAGCCAGTGGTGAGCCCGCGGCAGCATCAGAAGTGCAGCAGATTGACGTGGTGATCAACGCCGAGGGGCAATACATCCTCAATGACAAAACGCTGGTTAACAACCGGCGTGAGACCCTGGAGCGGGGCGTGCGCGAACTGGCCGAGGGTGATAATTCGCTTCCATTCATCATTACCGCTGACGCCCGTACACCTCATGAGTACGTGGTCCGTGCCATGGACGTTGCCGGGCGCCTGGGATTTGCCAAGCTCAGCATCACCACCGAGCGGGAGGCTGAGAGTCAGTGAAGGTAACCGAGCCTTTGCCTGAGCCTTCGGCCGGATTACCGGCGGGCAGTTGGGAAACGTACAAACGCCTGCTTGCCTACGTGAAGCCCTTCATGCTGGCGTTTTCTCTGGCGGTTCTTGGCAATATCATTTATGCCGCTGCGTCCACCGGCATGGCGGCTGCCATGGAATACGTCATCGCGGCGATCGAAAATCCTACCGAGCAGAACCGGTTGATGCTCACGCTCGTTATTGTCGGGGTATTTGCGTTCAGGGGGTTGGGCACCTTTCTGAGCCAGTATTTCATCAGTTATGTCGGCCGTCAGGTGATCAATGCCTTGCGGAACGATGTGTTCGATCGCCTGATGACATTGCCGTCCCGGTATTTTGATGACAATGCCGCCGGGCGTCTGGTTTCCAAGCTTACCTTCAACGTGGAGCAGGTGGCCGAGGCCACAACCAACGCGGTCACGATTACCCTTCGGGAAGGTCTGACCATTATCGGCCTGCTGGGTTACATGTTTTACACCAACTGGAAGCTCACACTGATTTTCCTGGCGGTGGGGCCGCTTATCGGAGCGGTCGTCAGTTATGCCAGCAAGCGTTTTCGCAAGATCAGTCAGCGGATTCAGGGGTCCATGGGCGACATCACCCATGTGGCATCGGAATCGATTACTGGCTACCGCGTCGTACGCACCTTTGGTGGTGAAGATTATGAAAGGCAGCGTTTTCAGGAGGTTAATAACAAAAACCTCAAGCAAAGTCTGAAGATGGCGTCCACCCAGGCCATCAGTGTTCCGGTGATTCAGGTTCTGGTGGCCATCGCGATTGCCGGGCTGGTGTGGATGATGCTGGCCCCGGAAATCCGGGGGGAAATGACCACCGGCCAGTTGGTGGCGTTTATTACAGCAGCAACGACCATGGCCAAGCCGATCCGGCAGGTAACGTCGGTTCATGCCAAGATCCAGAAGGGTGTGGCTGCCGCTTACGATGTCTTCGAGACCATTGACGAATCCCCGGAGCAGGATCCTGGCACCTACGCCCCGGACCGGGTGGATGGTGCCATCGAATTCGATGACGTGGCTTTCCGGTACCGTGATCAGCTGGACAATGTCCTTGAAGGCATCTCCTTCAGCATTCCCGCGGGACAGAGTGTGGCACTGGTCGGTCGTTCCGGGAGCGGAAAGTCTACCCTGGTAAGCCTCATTCCAAGGTTCTACGAATACACCGGCGGCGATATTCGTATCGACGGTCATTCGCTGAACGAGTTTTCCCTGAAGGCGCTTCGATCCCAGATTGCACTGGTGAACCAGAACGTGGTGCTCTTCAATGACAGTATCGCTGCCAACATAGCCTACGGCGCCCTGCGGCACTGTACTCGCGAAGAAATCCGTGAGGCCGCCGCCAAGGCCCATGCCCTTGAATTTATCGACCGTATGCCTGAGGGGCTGGATACCATGATTGGCGACAACGGCGTCATGCTTTCCGGTGGCCAGCGGCAGAGGCTCGCCATCGCCCGGGCATTACTCAAGAACGCCCCCATCCTGATCCTTGATGAGGCGACATCGGCGCTCGACACCGAATCTGAGCGCCATATCCAGGAAGCACTGGAAACGGTTATGCAGGGACGCACCACTCTGGTTATCGCCCACCGGTTGTCCACGATCGAAAAGGCCGACAGGATTCTGGTAATGGAGAACGGTCGAATTGCCGAATCCGGCCGCCATGAGGAGCTTCTTGCTGCGGGCGGTGCCTACGCTCAGCTGCACCAGATGCAGTTCAGCGACCAGTCATGAGGTCTGTGCAAGCAGCCATGAGCTCGCTGGTTGAGCGTCTGTGGTATGGCAGTAAACGTCCGCTGGTTTTCCTGGCACCGCTTTCATGGTTGTACCGCAGCATCACGGAAGGCCGTCGACGCGCCGCCTGGGAGGCGCGGGATGTCTCGCTGCCGGTTCCCGTCATTGTGGTTGGCAACATTACCGCTGGCGGAACCGGCAAGTCACCTCTCACCGCCTGGCTGGTCGCTGAGCTGGCAACCGCCGGCTGGCGACCGGTCATACTCAGCCGGGGCTACGGTGGCAATTCCGGAAAATATCCCCTGGAAGTCACGGCAGCGACCAGTCCGGACGAAGCCGGTGATGAGCCGGTCATGCTGGCGCTTGGCACCGGTTGTCCGGTTGTTGTTGATCCCCAGCGACGACGGGCCGCCGACTATGCCCTGAAGAACGATCTTGGCAATTTGCTGATCTGCGACGACGGTCTGCAACACTACAAGCTGCCCAGGGATCTGGAGCTGTCGGTTTTTGACGGCCAGCGAGGCATAGGCAATGGCGCCCTTATCCCGGTCGGCCCATTGCGGGAGCCGGTTTCCCGGCTCTCTTCGGTGGATTTTGTTATCGTGAATGGCAAGGACCTTTCGGAGCAGCCTCTGGAAAGTTTCGTCGGTATCGAACACCCGGATATCTATTCCATGGTTCTTGAGCCGGCAACCCTTGTTCAGTTGAAAACCGGTGCGTTCCGGTCTGTGGAAGATCTGAAGGGCAAGCGGGTAAGGGCGGTTGCCGGAATCGGCAATCCGGTCCGTTTTTTCGATACACTCAGGGTCTTGGGAGCGGTGGTGACCGAGGCAGCATTTCCGGATCATCACAGGTTCCGCCCGGAGGATCTCGAGGCCGACGAGGAGGAGCTGATTGTCATGACGGCGAAAGACGCGGTCAAATGCCAGCAATTCGCACCTGAAAACGCGTGGAGCCTGGTGGTTGAAGCCAGATTGCCGGATCAGTTCCGGGAGGCGTTTCTCGCCCGGGTCCGCCAGTGCTCTGAGCCGTTAACTTCTTGATAATAATGAGTAAGCAACATGGATAAAAAACTGCTGGCCATGCTGGCCTGTCCGGTCTGTAAGGGCGATCTCAAACTCAACGATGCCAGAACCGAACTGATCTGTTATCACGATGCCATGGCATTCCCGATCCGTGAGGGTATTCCGGTAATGCTCGCCACCGAGGCCAGGACACTCTCCACCGATGAGCGCTTGCACAAGCGCTGAACCGAAGTCCATCAGGGTAGCTACTTCATGTCTTTTACCGTAGTCATTCCGGCCCGCTATGCCTCCAGTCGTCTTCCCGGGAAGCCGCTGGCGGAGATAGCGGGTAAGCCCATGATCCAGCATGTATGTGAGCGTGCGGCGGAGAGCCGGGCGGACCGGGTGGTTGTCGCCACCGACGACGACCGTATTTACAGCGCCTGCCAGGGGTTCGGTGCCGAAGTGGTAATGACCTCGCCCAACCACGCCAGCGGCACTGACCGGTTGGAAGAGGTAGCGAGGCAGCTTGGTTTTGAATCTGATCATCGGGTTGTTAACGTCCAGGGCGATGAGCCGCTGATCCCCCCCGAGCTGATCAATCAGGTGGCGGATAATCTGGAGTTTTATCCGGAGGCCGCGATTGCCACCCTGTGTGAACGAATTCATGATCCTGCCCAGGTGTTTAACCCGAATGTGGTCAAGGTGGTGTTTGATAGCCGGGGTATGGCCCATTATTTCAGTCGGGCGCCGATTCCCTGGGCCAGGGACCAGTGGCAGGAGGGAACACCTCTGACCGGTGTGGATAGTACCCTGCCTGGCAACATCGGCTATTTCCGGCACATTGGAATCTATGGCTACCGCGCCTCGGTCCTTGGGGAGTTTGTCAGTTGGCCACCTGCGCCCACGGAGGTTACTGAATCCCTGGAACAGCTGAGGGCACTGTACAACGGCGCCCGGATTCACGTTGACGTAGCCGCCGTGAACCCGCCGGCGGGCGTTGACACCGAGGCGGATCTCCAACGGGTCCGTGGCTGGCTGGAAAGGAGGACTAGTGACCATGGCTGAGCCAATCAGTGTGTTGTTCGTGTGCCTGGGGAACATCTGTCGCTCACCCAGTGCGGAAGGTGTGTTTCGTTCCCTGGTGGAACAGGCAGGCCTGGCAGAGCGGGTCCACATCGATTCCTGTGGTACCGGCCACTGGCATATTGGCAAGGCTCCGGACGCCCGTGCCCAGGAAGCCGCCCGGCGCCGTGGTATCGACATCAGCGGGTTGCGAGCCCGTCAGTTTAATGCCGAGGATCTGGACACCTTCGATTACGTGCTGGTGATGGATCGCCAGAACCTGGCCGATATCAAGGATGTCTGGCATCAGAACGGCGGCACCCGGCCGGCCCTGTTTCTGGAGTATGGCAGCTCGGTGCACCTGGAAGTACCAGATCCCTACTATGGCGGTGACGAGGGCTTTGAGACCGTTCTTGATCTGATTCACGAAGCCGGTGAAGGGCTGCTGGCGGATATCCGGAGGCGTCTGGATTGAGTCCGCAACCGGAAATCCGGGAGAACGTAGAACTGGAGGCACTGAACACCCTGCATGTGCCGGCCAGGGCCCGTTTCTATGTGGAGGTTCGCAGCGCCGGGGAGCTGGCCCAGTCCCTGGGTTGGGCTGCAACCGAGGGGCTGAACGTGTTGATCCTTGGTGGTGGAAGCAATCTGGTATTCGCGGGAGATTTCATGGGCCTGGTGGTTCGCCTGGCCATTCGCGGACGCCGCTGGGAACACATCGATGGCCACAACGCTACGCTGGTTCTCGGCGCGGGTGAGAACTGGCATGAGGCCGTTCTGTACGCAGCCCGGGCCGGTTATCGAGGGATCGAAAATCTGGCGCTGATTCCCGGAACCGCCGGAGCGGCACCCGTGCAGAATATCGGCGCTTACGGGGTTGAGCTCTGTGACTGCCTGGAGTCGGTTACGGCGCTGGATCGCACCACCGGTGAATTGGTGGTACTGGAAAACGAGCAGTGCCGGTTCGCCTATCGGGACAGCGTGTTCAAACAGACGCCAGATCGCTATGTGATCACGGAAATCCGCCTGGGTCTGTCCCGCTCACGGCCACTGATGCTCGGGTACCGGGATCTTCAGGAGTACCTTGGCGACACACAGGAATCCTCCCTGGATCCGCTGGATGTCGCCGAAGCCGTTATGGCTATCCGTCGCCGGAAGCTGCCGGATCCGGACAAGGTTCCAAACGCCGGCAGTTTCTTCAAGAACCCGGTGGTGGATGGCGCAACCTTCGAATCTCTCAAGGCTCGGTTCCCGGATATCGTGGCTTATCCCCAGGAGCAGGGCGTCAAGCTGGCTGCCGCCTGGCTGATCGACCAGTGTGGCTGGAAAGGTTTCCGGAATGAACGGGTAGGCGTACACAACCGGCAGGCTTTGGTTCTGATTAATCACTCATGCGGCAGTGGCAGCGACATCCTTACGCTTGCAGAGCGGATTCGCGGGTCTGTTACGGCGCGTTTTGGGGTAAGCCTTGAGATGGAGCCGGGGATTGTCGGTGGTCCTGGCTGAGGTGCCGGTGCCTGGCGGACCCTTGAGATCAGGTGCCGCCAGTGCGATGCCCGCTGACGCGGGCAGGGGGCTTTAGAGTCCTTTTCTGGGTGACGCGTTCACCAGGAAGGGCAGCGCATCGGCCACCGGAATGTCCTGTTTTTCTGCATCCCTTCGGCCCTTGTATTCCAGGGTTCCGGCAGCCAGACCGCGCTCGGACACCACGAACCGGTGCGGAATACCGATCAGTTCCATATCGGCAAACTTCACACCCGGGCGCTCTTTGCGGTCGTCCAGAAGCACATCATAGCCGGCCTGGCGCAGTTGCTCGTAAAGCTTTTCGCCGGCTTCGGCAACCGTTGGCGACTTGTGGGCGTTGAGGGTAACGATGGCCACCTGGAAAGGTGCAATGGCGTCGGGCCAGATGATGCCATTATCGTCGTGGTTCTGTTCAATGGCTGCGGCAACAACGCGGGAAACGCCCAGGCCGTAGCAACCCATGTCCATGATCACGGTTTTGCCATTCTCATCCAGAACCGTAGCGTTCATGGCGGTACTGTATTTGTTGCCAAGCTTGAAGATGTGGCCTACCTCGATACCGCGTCGGATTTCCAGGGTGCCCTTGCCATCCGGGCTCGGATCTCCCTCAACCACGTTGCGAAGGTCTTCCACACGCTCAAGCGATACGTCTCTCTCCCAGTTCACCCCCGTCAGGTGGAAGCCTTCACGGTTGGCGCCGCAGACGAAGTCCGCCAGATGGGCCGCACTGCGGTCAACAATAACCGGCAGGTTGAGTTTAACCGGCCCGATAGAACCGGCCTTGCACCCGACGGCCTGTTCGATTTCCTCATCGGTAGCCATGGTCAGAGGCTCGGCGACGCCGGGCAGGTTTTCCGCCTTGATTTCGTTCAGGGTGTGGTCGCCACGCAGGACCAGCGCGACCAGGCCGGCCTGGCCGTCTTCGTCCACTTCGGCCTTGACCAGCAACGTCTTGACCGTGCGGGTGGCGTCAATGCCGAGAAGCTCGGATACGGCATCAATGGTCTTCTGGTCCGGGGTGGCGACTTCCTTCAATTCCTCGGCCGGTGCCGGGCGATCACCACTGGGTGCCAGCGCTTCGGCTTTCTCAATGTTGGCTGCGTAATCGCTTCCGGTGCTGAACACGATGTCGTCTTCACCGGAGGATGCGAGTACATGGAACTCGTGGGATGCATTTCCGCCAATGGCGCCTGAATCTGCCTGCACCGCCCGGTAATCCAGGCCGAATCGGTCAAAAATGGCGCAGTAGGTGCGGTGCATGAGTTCATAGGTTTCGTTCAGGGATTCCGCGTTCAGATGGAAGGAGTAGGCATCCTTCATGAGGAATTCCCGGGCCCGCATGACGCCGAACCGGGGGCGACGCTCATCCCGGAACTTGGTCTGTACCTGGTAGAAGTTGGCCGGCAGCTCTTTGTAGCTGCTAAGCTCGTTGCGAATCAGGTCGGTAATCACTTCTTCGTGGGTCGGTCCGAAACAGAAATCCCGGCCGTGACGATCTTTCATGCGCAGCAGTTCGCCGCCGTACTGGGTCCAGCGCCCGGATTCCTCCCAGAGTTCGGCCGGTTGAACGGCAGGCATCAGCACTTCCTGGGCACCACTCTTGTCCATTTCTTCACGAACAATCCGTTCAACCTTGCGCAGGGTGCGCAGGCCCATTGGCAGCCAGGTGTATAAGCCGGCGGCCAGTTTACGAATCATGCCGGCACGCAACATCAGCTGATGGCTGATGATCTCGGCGTCAGCGGGGGTTTCTTTCTGGGTGGCAATCAGGTAACGGCTTGCTCGCATCGTGTCTTCCGTTTGTAATCAATCTGAAGTGTTAGACTAATGGACAGGCGGCGATTGGCCCGCCCAGGCCTTTAATTGTCGTAAAGTGGTCGTTATTGTACGGAGCCTGTTGCACAAGGTACAGATGATGACCGACGAATCTATTGATGTGGCCCCGCGGCGCCGGCCGGTTCAGGCGCGCAGCCGGGAACGCGTGAATACCATCCTCAGCCACGCCGCCATTATCTTTCACGAAGCCGGTGTCGATGCGGCCAGCATGTCGGCCATAGCCCGGCAGTCGGGAATGTCCCTGGCTTCCCTGTACCGTTATTTTCCCAACAAGGCCGCCATTGTTCATGCCATTGCCGAGCAGCAGGTAGACAAGATGGAGCGGGCCCTGCGGGAGCGTTTGCAGGAACTGAGCCTGATCGATGCCGTGGACGTTCTGATTGACCAGTTCTATGTGTTTTACCGCGACGAGCCTGCCTATTCGGCCATCTGGAGCGGCGTGGAAGCCATGCCGGAACTCCGGGACCTTGATCTGAGAGAGCTTTACAGCAATGCCCGCGATCTGGACGAGAAACTCAGAGAAGAGTACCCACAGATGCCGGAGGATCGCCGTTGGACAGCAAGCCTTTTGCTGCCGCGATCAGCCGGCACCATTCTGCGCCTCGCGGTGACGCTTCCGGAGGCCCAGGCCCACCAGTTGGTGGAAGAGCTCAAGTGCATGGCCCGAGCCTATGTTCGGGAGCTGGTCTCCTGACTCAGGAGAGATAACCCAGAGGCAGGGCAGTGCTGTCGATCACCCGTCGGAGTACAAAGCTTGAGTGCACGCCACTGACCCCCTGTATCCGCGTAATGCGGTTCAGCAGGAAGTGGTGATAATGGTCCATATCCGGCACCACTACCTTGAGCATGTAGTCGGCATCCTGGCCTGTGATCAGGTAGCACTCCTGAACCTCCGGGTACTCGGCAACCTGTTCTTCAAAGGCGGCGAAACGCTCGGGCGTGTGTCTGTCCATGCCAATCAGAATGATCGCGGTGAGAGACAGGCCGAGCTTCTTGTGATCCAGAATAGTCACTGTCCTGACAAGAATGCCTGCCTCTTCCAAAGCCCGGACACGGCGCAGGCAGGGGGACGGCGACAGCCCGACTTTCTCCGCCAGTTCCTGGTTCGTCAGGGAGCCGTCCTGCTGTACCTGTTCCAGTATTCGTCGGTCTATTTTGTCAATTTTGACGAGGTTCTTCTGCTTTTCAGCCATAAAATTGCACTCAAGTCATATTTAAAGCAATATATGGATTAAAAAATACGCTTTCCTGTTGAAGTTCGCAATCAAATATCAGCATTAACGCGTTAACCTGTACACACTGATAATGTCATTCCCGAAACCGCAAGGAATCCCACGCATGGCTTTTGATCACCGCAAATACGTTGCGTTCAAACCCGTTGCCAAAACCGATCGTCGCTGGCCCGACAAAGTCATCGAGAAGGCGCCGACCTGGTGCGCCGTGGATCTCCGGGATGGTAACCAGGCGCTGGTGAAACCCATGTCGGTTGCGCAGAAAACGCGAATGTTCGAACTGCTGGTCAAGCTGGGCTTCAAGGAAATCGAGATCGGCTTTCCCGCTGCCAGCCAGCCGGATTTCGACTTCTGCCGCAAGCTGATTGAAGAAAACCGTATTCCGGAAGATGTGAAAATCCAGGTGCTGACCCAGGCGCGTCCCGAGCTGATCGAACGTACCTACGAGGCGCTGGCCGGCGCCCGCAAGGCGATTGTCCACGTCTACAACTCAACGTCGACAGTGCAACGGGAGCAGGTGTTTGGCCTGGATCGTGATGGCATCCGGGAGATTGCCGTCAACGGCGCGAAGCTGGTTCGTGACATTGCCGCCCGCCACCCGGAAACCGAGTGGACCTTCCAGTATTCACCGGAAAGCTTTACCGGTACCGAGCTGGATTTCGCTGCGGAAGTGATTGATGCCGTGAGTGAGGTCTGGCGCCCGGAAGAGGGGCAGCCGATGATCATCAATCTGCCAGCCACCGTTGAGATGGCGACCCCGAATGTGTTCGCCGACCAGATTGAATGGATTTGCGACAACATCCAGCGTCGGGAGCACATCAGCATCAGTGTGCACACCCACAACGATCGTGGCTGCGCCGTTGCCGCCGCCGAACTGGCGGTAATGGCCGGGGCCGACCGGGTCGAGGGCACCCTGATGGGCAACGGTGAGCGCACCGGTAACATGGACCTGGTGACCATGGCCATGAACCTCTACTCCCAGGGCATTGACCCGACCCTGGATCTGTCCGGGATGGCGGAGATTACCGAGGTTGTCGAAGCCTGCACCGAGATTTCCACCCATCCCCGCCATCCCTACGCCGGGGAGCTGGTCTTTACCGCCTTCTCCGGAAGCCATCAGGACGCGATTCGCAAGTGCCTTGCCCGCCGGAAGGAAGGTGAAACCTGGAACGTGGCTTACCTGCCCATCGATCCGTTTGATGTTGGTCGTCGGTATGAGGAAGTGGTGCGCATCAACAGCCAGTCTGGCAAGGGCGGTGTCGCCTATGTGCTGGAGCGGGATTACAATATCAGCCTGCCGCGCTGGCTGCAGATCGAGTTCAGCAAGGTGGTTCAGAGAGAGGCGGAAACGAACGGCGGTGAGATTGATTCATTGACCATTCATCGACTCTTTGAAGACCGCTACCTGAAAGTCCACGCGGACTGGGCATTGCGGTCCTACGACCTGCATCGGGATGAAGACGGTGTTCACGCCGAGGTGTCCGTGGGTCGTGAGGCATCGCCAGTGCGCCTGGATGGTCATGGGCTGGGCGCTGTTGAGGCGGTATCGGAAGCCTTGGAGAAGCGTTTTGGCATAGCCATCGCAGTCGAGGCTTACGATGAGTTTGCCCTTGGTGAGGGTACCAACGCCAATGCGCTGGCCTGTATCCGGCTGACGGCGAGCGGCAAGCACTGCAGTGCAGCGGCGCTTGCCGAGGACACCACATCCGCGACCCTGCAGGCGCTGTTCTCGGCGGTAGCTCAGGCGGTTGGTGTTGAGATGCCCGAGGCGGAAACGGAGGCTGAAACAGACTGGGCCTGAAAACGCACTGCACTAACGACACAAGCCGGCACGAATGCCGGCTTGTTGGTTTTCCGATGCCCGTGAGGGGCAAAGGACGGAGCGTAGACCCTCAGACCGGGGTAACGTTTTCCGCCTGGGGACCTTTCGGACCCTGTGTTACGGTGAACTGTACCTGCTGGCCTTCGGTCAGGGTACGGAAACCGCTTGCGTTGATTGCGCTGTAGTGAACAAATACGTCGCTGCCACCGTCCTGAGCGATGAAGCCAAAGCCTTTGGACTCGTTAAACCACTTAACGTGGCCGGTTTTAGTATCGGACATTGATCTTTCCTGTCTTTCTGTAATTTGCCCTCACGGGACCTTCAAAATTCCATACGGAATCGTTGCTGAGAAATCCAGAGAGTACTGAGGAAGGGGCAACGAAGAGCACTTCGGCAGGACGTTGAAACGCATTCACCAAATACCGCTGTATTTTCACAGCAATTTCAGTATAGACCGACTTTGGGGGGCGTCAACGAAATTTTTGCACCTTTCATGCAGGTTTTATTGTCGGCAAAAACAACGGGTTGGGATTTGATTGGCCAAAAAATGCCCGCCTCCTGTGGGTGAGAGGCGGGCAGCGTCTCGTCGCTTTCGTCAGTGGCGGAATTGCTGGCTGATTTCTTCCAGAATCGCCGGATCGTCAATGGTGCTCGGCACCGAGTATTCCTCTCCATCGGCAATCTGACGAATGACGCGCCTCAGGATCTTGCCTGAACGGGTCTTGGGCAGTCGATCCACCACCATCGCCCGGCGGAAACAGGCAATGGCGCCGATCTTGTCGCGAACCATCTCCACCAGTTCGTCTTCCAGTTCGTCATGGTCGATCGTTGCGCCATCCTTGATGAGCACCAGACCGATCGGGATCTGTCCCTTCATGTCGTCATGAGCGCCCACCACACAGCACTCGGCTATGGCGGGATGAGAGGCCACGACTTCTTCCATCTCGCCGGTGGAAAGACGGTGGCCGGCGACATTGATCACGTCATCGGTACGGCCCATGACGAACACGTAGCCATCATCGTCAATGAAGCCGCCGTCGCCGGAACTGTAGAAGCCTGAAATGGGTTCCAGATAGGTCTTGCGGAATCGCTCGTCATCGCCCCAGACCGTCATCATGCAGCCCGGAGGCAATGGCAGCTTCACGGCGATCTGGCCCTGTTCGCCTGCTGGCATCTGACTGCCGTTCATGTCCACTACCTGAACGTTGTATCCGGGGGAGGGCACGGTCGCCGAGCCCGGCTTGGTGGCCATCATTTCGATACCCACCGGATTGCAGCAAATGGCCCAGCCGGTTTCGGTCTGCCACCAGTGGTCCAGAACCGGCAGACCGGTATGCTCCTTCAGCCATTCGTAGGTGGCCGGATCCAGGCGTTCGCCAGCCAGGAACAAGCGTTTCAGTGAGCTGATATCGTAGCGTGACAGCTGGTCGGCCTCCGGATCTTCCTTGCGAACCGCGCGGAATGCGGTCGGGGCGGTGAACAGCATGTTGACCTTGTGGTCCTGTACCACCCGCCAGAAAGCGCCCGCATCCGGTGTTTTCACGGGTTTGCCTTCGTACAGGATGGTGGTGCAGCCGGCAAACAGCGGTGCATACACGATGTAGCTGTGACCAACCACCCAGCCTACGTCGGAGGCGGCCCAGTAGACATCGCCGGGTTTGGCGTCGTAGACCAGATTCATGCTGTAGGTCAGCGCAACGGCATGGCCGCCATTATCCCTTACCACACCCTTGGGCTTGCCCGTGGTGCCGGAAGTATAAAGGATGTAGAGCGGGTCTGTTGATTGGACGGGCACCGGGTCCGCCGGTCCGGCCGTTTCCATCAACTCGTTCCAGTCGTAGTCACGGCCGGGTTGAAGATCGGCCTTCGCCTGGGGCCGCTGGTAGACAATGCAGGTTTCCGGCTTATGGCTTGCCTGGTCGATGGCCTTGTTGACCAGAGGCTTGTACTCGATCACTCGCGAAACTTCGATGCCGCACGAGGCGGTAATCACCGCCCTGGGTTTGGCGTCGTCAATCCGCACGGCCAGTTCGTGGGCCGCGAACCCCCCGAAAACAACGGAATGAATGGCTCCGATCCGCGCGCAGCCCAGCATCGCAATGACGGCTTCCGGGATCATGGGCATGTAGATGATGACCCGGTCACCCTTGGCGATGCCGCGGTCCTTGAGCGCCCCGGCGAAGCGGGCAACTTCTTCGGTCAGCTCAGTGTAGGTGTAGGAGCGCTGGGTGCCGGTCACCGGAGAATCGTAGATCAGGGCTTTCTGGTCACCCCGGCCTGCCCGGATATTGGCATCCAGAGCAACGTCGCAGGTATTCAGGGTGCCGTCGGGGAACCATTGTCCATGGCCATTATCGGTTGGCTGCCAGATGGTTTTGGGCGGTTCAATCCAGTCAATCTTTTCCGCCTGTTCACGCCAGAAATCGTCCGGTTTGTCGATCGACCGCCGGAACTCTGAGTGGTAGTCCATACATTCCACCTCATCGTGCCTGTTGTTGTTTTAGTACGTTTCCTGACAACTTTAGGCCGTTTGAAATCATGGACTAGTAGACCATTGGCTTAGTCTGGGGGCTTTACAGGCCAGTTTCGTCTGCAGATTTGACTGAAGTCACCTTTGCCGTCATCTCGCCCCGGGCAACTCGCGCTGAAATGGTGTCGCCAGGGGAGACGTCCGGTGCCTCCCGGATAATTCTCCCCTGGCTGTCGCGGACAATGGCATACCCACGGCCCAGAGTCGCCAGTGGACTCACAACATTCAGGGTCTGTGCCAGGTGCTCCAGGCTGTCACGGCGCTGCCTGAGATGCTGTTGCATCACCGAAACCAACCGTTCGCTCGCGCGCCCAAGGGTTTCATGGCTTTGTGAAAGCTGCCGCCGAGGGGATTGCATGAACAGCCGCTGACCCAGATGGTCATTGCGTACGGCAACGTTGGTCAGTCGCTGGCGGATGGCCTTTTCGAGCCGCAGCTCCAGTTCATCCATCCGTTGGGCTTTTTCCTGCAATTCCCTCCGGGGGTCCCGCAACCGTGCGCCAAGGTGCCCTAGCTGGGTACTCAGGCGCTTGAGGGTAAGCGCCATGGCATTGGAAAGACGGGATTCCCGTTCGCGAAGCTGTCTGAGCCAGTCGGACTGATCCGGTGAAACTTTCTCTGCCGCGGCGGAGGGTGTCGGCGCACGAAGGTCGGCGACAAAATCCGCAATGGTGACATCCACTTCGTGACCAACCGCGCTGACGGTGGGAATCCGGCATTCGGCAATGGCTCTGGCTACGGCTTCCTCGTTAAAGCACCAGAGGTCCTCCAAGGATCCGCCTCCGCGGCCGATGATCAGAACGTCGGCGATGCCATGGTTCTGGGCGGACTCAATGGCACGGACAATGTCGGCTGCCGCCGTTTTGCCCTGAACCGCTGTGGGGTAGAGCGTAACGGGGATCGCGGGGCAGCGCCGGGCAAGGACGGTGAGGATGTCGTGAATCGCTGCGCCGGTGGGAGAGGTGACTACCCCGATGTGTCTGGGTAATGGGGGCAGTGGCTTCTTCCGGGCCTGGTCAAACAGGCCCTCGGCGAGCAGTTTTCGTTTGAGCTCCTCAAAGGCCAGTTGAAGGGCGCCCAATCCTGCCGGCTCGATATGTTCGACGATGATCTGGAAGTCACCCCGATTCTCGTAGAGTGTCACCTTTCCGCGGATACGAACTTGATCGCCTTCCTTCGGCAGCGTGCGGATTCGCTGGTTCATTCCCCGGAACATGGCGCAGCGAACCTGGCATTTGCGGTCCTTCAGGGAAAAGTACCAATGCCCGGAGGACGGGCGTGAGAAGCCGGACAGTTCACCTTCCACCCAGACCTGCATGAAGCTGGACTCCAGCAGATGCCTGGCCTGATGGTTGAGCTCGCTGACGCTGAGCGCCCGGGGGCGGGTATCTTGCAGAGACGATCTCACCGGTTCTGATCCGTCGTTATACATACGCAATAGCCGAAAAAAGGGAAGGTAAAAATAGCGAAAATTCAAAAAGATGCAATCGAACCTTAAAAACGGCCCGGTTTACTGTCCCCGAGAGCCCCTTTATAATAGATCGATTAAGGATTTTGCTTTGTCGTACCGCCGCGGGTACGGCACGGAAATTCCCAACTTAGCACGTTCAAAAGGCGGATCCCAATGCTGCGAATTGCCGAAGAAGCCCTCACATTTGATGACGTTCTGCTGGTTCCCGGATATTCAGAAGTCCTGCCCCACGAGGTCAGTCTCAAGACCCAGCTGACCAAGGGTATTACCCTCAATATCCCTCTTCTGTCTTCTGCAATGGATACCGTTACCGAGGCAGAGCTGGCCATTGCCATGGCCCAGGAAGGCGGTATCGGCATCATGCACAAGAACATGACCGTTGAGCAACAGGCGGCGGCTGTTCGCAAGGTCAAGAAGTTCGAAAGTGGTGTCGTGAAAGATCCGATTACCGTCTCGCCAGAGACCACCGTTCGCGAACTGGTCGACATTACCATGGCCAACAGCATCTCCGGCCTGCCAGTGGTCGATGGCCACGATCTGATCGGCATTGTAACCGGCCGTGACATCCGTTTTGAAAGCCGGATGGATACGCTGGTTCGGGACATCATGACCCCGAAAGACAAGCTGGTTACCGTCAAGGAAGGTGCCTGCCTCGAGGAAGTTAAAGAACTGCTCCATCGCCATCGCATCGAGAAGGTCCTGGTGGTCAATGACAACTTTGAACTGCGCGGGCTGATTACCGTCAAGGATATCCAGAAAGCCAAGGACTACCCGTTGGCGTGCAAAGACGACCAGGGCCGTCTGCGTGTCGGCGCTGCGGTAAGCACCGGAGGCGACACCGAGGCCAGGATTACCGCCCTGGCGGAAGCTGGAGTCGATGTTATCGTGGTGGACACTGCCCACGGCCACTCCCGTGGTGTTATTGAGCGGGTGCGCTGGATCAAGCAGAACTTCCCTGAAGTTCAGGTGATTGGCGGCAATATCGCAACGTCACACGCGGCTCTGGCACTGGCGGAAGCCGGTGCGGATGCTGTCAAGGTAGGCATTGGCCCCGGTTCCATCTGCACCACCCGTATTGTTGCCGGCATCGGTGTTCCGCAGATTTCGGCGGTGTCCAACGTTGCCGCAGCCCTGAAAGATCTCGGCGTACCGGTGATTGCAGATGGTGGTATCCGATTCTCCGGCGACATCGCCAAGGCGATCGCCGCTGGCGCCCACAGTGTTATGATTGGCAGCCTGCTGGCGGGTACCGATGAGGCTCCGGGCGAAGTCGAGCTGTTCCAGGGCCGCAGTTACAAGGCCTACCGGGGCATGGGCTCCATCGGCGCCATGGGGCAGGGTTCCAGCGACCGTTACTTCCAGGATGCCAGCAAGGGTATTGAAAAGCTGGTCCCGGAAGGCATCGAAGGTCGCGTGGCCTGCAAGGGGCCGATGCGCAATATCGTGCATCAGCTGATTGGCGGTCTTCGCGCCTCCATGGGCTACACCGGCAGCGCCACCATGGAAGAAATGCGCACCAAGCCTGAATTTGTACGCATCACCAATGCCGGTATGCGTGAGAGTCATGTGCACGATGTGACCATTACCAAAGAAGCGCCCAACTACCGTATCGGTTAATCATTGCCCTATTAAACGCGGCCCCAAGAGGGCCGCGTTGTTAATTCAGCTCCGAGGACTCCATGGCCCAGAACATTCACGACCACCGCATCCTGATTCTCGATTTCGGTTCCCAGTACACCCAGCTCATTGCCCGCCGGGTTCGGGAGATCGGCGTCTACTGTGAGATCAAGGCGTTCGATATCACCGATGACGAGCTCAATGAATTCAATCCCAAAGGGATTATTCTTGCGGGTGGTCCGGAGTCGGTAACTCAGCTGGGTGGTCCCCGGGCGCCGGAAGGACTGTTCGACCGCGGTATTCCGATACTGGGAATCTGCTATGGCATGCAAACCATGGCGGAGCAGCTTGGAGGCCGTGTTGCCAGCTCCGAGAAGCGTGAGTTCGGCTATGCCCAGGTCAAGGTGCGGGCCAAGGGGCCTTTGCTGGCGGATATTACCGACCACCTGACACCAGCTGGAGAGTCGCTGCTGGATGTCTGGATGAGCCACGGCGACAAGGTGGTGGCGATGCCGGAAGGATTTGAGTTGTTGGCATCCACCGAGAGTGCGCCGATTGCCGCCATGCAGGACCTCAGCCGTAACCTGTATGGCGTACAGTTCCATCCTGAAGTGACTCATACGCTTCAGGGCAAGCGAATTCTCGAGCACTTCATCCAGACTATCTGTCACTGCGAGGCGCTCTGGACGCCGGCCAAAATCGTGGATGACGCAGTTCAGCAGATTCGCGAACAGGTTGGAAACGACAAAGTATTGCTCGGCCTCTCCGGTGGTGTTGACTCGTCGGTAACGGCGGCACTGCTTCACCGGGCCATCGGCGATCAGCTAACCTGCGTGTTCGTGGATAACGGCCTTCTGCGCCTCCACGAAGGCGACCAGGTGATGGACATGTTCGCCAGCAACATGGGCGTGAAGGTGATCCGGGTGGACGCCGAAGACCTGTTCCTGTCGAAGCTCAAGGGTGTCAATGATCCCGAGCAGAAACGGAAGATCATCGGCAATACCTTTATCGACGTGTTCGATGACGAGGCCGCCAACATCAAGGACGTGAACTGGCTGGCTCAGGGCACGATCTATCCGGATGTGATCGAGTCCGCCGCGTCCAAGACCGGCAAGGCGCACGTTATCAAGTCCCACCACAACGTGGGCGGCCTGCCGGAAACCATGAAAATGAAGCTGGTGGAGCCGCTGCGAGAGCTGTTCAAGGATGAGGTGCGCCGGATCGGCCTTGAGCTCGGGTTGCCTTACGACATGGTGTACCGCCACCCGTTCCCGGGGCCGGGCCTTGGTGTTCGTATCCTGGGCGAGGTGAAAAAGGAATATGCCGATATCCTGCGCAAGGCAGATGCCATCTTCCTGGAAGAGCTTCATCGTGCGGATTTCTATCACAAGACCAGCCAGGCCTTTGCGGTATTCCTGCCGGTCAAGTCGGTAGGCGTGGTAGGAGATGCCCGCCGCTACGAATACGTGGTGGCCCTCCGTGCGGTAGAAACCATCGACTTCATGACGGCTCGCTGGGCGCACCTGCCTTACGATCTCCTTGAAACCGTCTCCAACCGGATTATCAACGAGATCACGGGCGTTTCCCGGGTGACCTACGATGTTTCCTCCAAGCCGCCGGCAACGATTGAGTGGGAATAACCAGCGGATGACTCGATCCGATGTCTGATCTGACAACGGAGGACGAACGCTGGATGAACCGGGCGCTGCAACTTGCAGGTGAGGCCGCGGCGAAAGGTGAGGTGCCGGTTGGGGCAGTGGTCGTCCTGGACGGAAAGGAAATCGGCGCGGGCTTTAATGCGCCGATTTCCGGTTGCGATCCCACGGCCCATGCCGAAGTCCGGGCCCTTCGCGATGCCGGTGCCCGGCTGGGCAATTACCGTCTGCCCGGAGCAACGCTTTACGTTACGCTGGAGCCCTGTACCATGTGCGTGGGCGCCATTGTGCATGGCCGGATCAGTCGACTGGTTTATGGTGCCAGTGAGCCCAAGGCAGGTGCGATAGAATCCGCTCGCCGTACGCTGGAAGAGCCCCACCTTAACTGGGATGTGACGGCGGTTGGTGGTGTTCTCTCAGACCAGTGCAGTCAGGTGATCAGTGAGTTTTTCAGTCGGCGCCGGGCAGAGATCCGGCGTTTGCGCAAACAGAATTCAGGGAAGGAGTAGTTCTCGCCTATGAAAGTCCTCGTTACCGGCGGAGCCGGGTATATTGGCAGTCATGTGGTTCGTCAGTTGGATCAGGCCGGTCACGACATTGTTGTGTTCGATAATCTTTCCACAGGCTACCGTTGGGCGGTGACCGCCGGAGAACTGGTGGTCGGGGATCTGGCCGATGAAGCGGCAGTCGAGGATCTGTTCTCGCGTCACCGGTTTGAAGCGGTTTTGCATTTTGCGGCCAATATTGTGGTGCCGGAATCCGTTGCCAATCCCCTTAAGTACTACAGCAATAACACCCGCAATACCCTGAACCTCCTGAAAGCGGTCGAAAAGCACCAAGTGACTTACATGGTGTTTTCATCCACGGCAGCTGTTTATGGCATGCCTGAGCAGACGGTGCTCACCGAGGATCTGCCGCTGGCTCCCATCAACCCGTATGGCGCTTCCAAGATGATGAGCGAGCGGATGATTATGGATCTGGCCGCAGCCTCCAGCCTCAACTACGTGATTCTCCGTTACTTCAATGTGGCGGGCGCCAACCCGGAAGGCCTGCTTGGTCAGGCCACGCCTGAAGCGACGCATCTGATCAAGGTGGCCTGTGAATGCGTGACCGGCCAGCGTGAGGGGATGAGCGTGTTCGGCACGGATTACGACACCCGGGACGGCACCTGCATTCGTGACTACATCCATGTGGAAGATCTGGCTAAAGCCCATGTCATGGCCCTGGACTACATGGCTGGCGGTGGTCACTCAAAGGTCATGAACTGCGGTTATGGTCGCGGCTTTACGGTGCGGGAAGTCATCGATGTGGTCAAAGCGCAATCCGGCGTTGATTTTCCGGTCAGCGAAACCGGCCGCCGTGCTGGCGACCCGGCGGCGCTGATGGCGGACAACACGCTTATTCGCCAGACCCTGGGCTGGCAGCCGGACTATGACGACCTGAATACCATAGTCGGCACGGCTCTGGCCTGGGAAACCAACTGGCAAAAGAAAAAAGCGGAAGAAACCCAGTAACATTTCTGAATTTGGCTCGGGATTTAAAGGATGAGAATTACGATTTTTGGAACCGGTTATGTGGGCCTGGTAACCGGCGCCTGTCTGGCGGATGTTGGTCATCATGTTCTGTGTATGGACGTGGATAAAGGCAAGATTGAAAAGCTGGAAAATGGCCAGATTCCCATTTTTGAACCCGGGCTCGAAACCATTGTAAGGCACACCGTTGAAGCGGGCCGCCTATCCTTTACGACCAACACGGAAGAAGCTGTCCGCCACGCGACTCTGCAGATTATTGCTGTTGGTACGCCACCGGACGAAGACGGTTCTGCCGATCTGCAATACGTAACCGCTGTGGCCCGTTCCATTGGCGAGTACATGGACGACTACAAAGTCGTGGTCGACAAGTCGACCGTACCGGTTGGCACTGGCGACAAGGTCAGGGCTGCACTCAGGGCGCAGCTGGATCGCCGCGGCCTGGAACTGGATTTTGATGTGGTATCCAATCCTGAATTTCTCAAGGAAGGCGCCGCCGTCAACGATTTCATGAAGCCTGACCGTATTGTTGTCGGTACCGACAGCGAGCGGGCGGCGGAGCTGCTGAGGGAGGTCTACTACCCGTTCAACCGCAATCACGACCGGATGATCTTTATGGATCTGCGGTCCGCGGAGCTCACAAAATATGCGGCCAACGCGATGCTGGCCACCAAAATCAGTTTCATGAATGAAGTTGCAAACCTGGCAGAGCGCCTCGGCGCGGACATCGAAGCGGTCCGTCGAGGCATTGGTTCCGACCCCCGGATTGGCTATCACTTTATCTACCCGGGATGCGGCTACGGCGGTTCCTGTTTTCCGAAAGATGTTCAGGCTTTGGCGCGTACAGCCAGTGACTGTGGCTATGAGGCTCGGCTGTTGAGCGCTGTGGAATCGGTAAATCATGCCCAGAAACATGTCCTGTTTGACAAGATCAGTCATTACTTCGGCGGCGATCTTAAAGGTAAAGTGGTCGCGATCTGGGGACTGGCGTTCAAACCCAATACCGACGACATGCGCGAGGCCTCATCCCGTACCCTGATGGAAGATCTCTGGAAGGCGGGTGCTACCGTCCAGGCCTTTGACCCCGAAGCCATGGAAGAAACCCAGCGACTCTACGGCGATCAGGCCGGTCTTATGCTATGTGGAACCAAAGAGCAGGCCCTGAAAGGCGCTGATGTACTGGCGATCTGTACCGAGTGGAAAGAATTCCGTTCTCCGGACTTTGAATCCATTGCTGCGACCATTCGTGAACCGGTGGTCTTTGACGGTCGGAACCTGTACGAACCGGACATGCTGGATCGCTACGGCCTGATCTACTACGCGATCGGCCGCGGTCGGACCCAGTTTCATTCCCGGTAAGCCTGCGCTGCAAAGAGAGGATCTGACATGAGTGAACCGGCGGACTTTCAGCTACACGAGCGGCTGAAAGCAGACACCTTGGGTATTGGTCGTACGTCTCTTTGCGAAATCAGGCTGATGAACGACAGTACCTGGCCGTGGGTGCTCCTGGTCCCCGCGGTTCCCGGCATTCGGGAGATTTACCAGTTGTCGGCGGACCAGCAGCACCAATTGGTCCGTGAGTCTTCGGTCCTCAGTGAAGCCATGATGGACGTGTTCGGCGGCGACAAGATGAACGTCGCTGCCCTCGGCAATATGGTGCCCCAGCTGCATTTACACCACATCGTGCGATTTGAGGGCGATCCGGCCTGGCCGGGCCCGGTTTGGGGCAAGCAGGCGCCGGTACCTTACTCCAATGAGGAGCTGGAGCAGGCTCGGCAACGACTGGCGCCGGTGTTGGCGGAGCTGAAAGCGGGCGTTTAAAGCCAGTGCAGGGCTACTGGCGCTTGGCCAGAGTCTGGGAGCCGACCAGTATCATCCTTAGCTCGGTTTTCAGCTTGGCCTTGAGCTCTTCACGCTCTTTCGCCGTTGCGTCCAGCGCTTCGGCACCTTGGTTGAAAACCAGGGTAACCATGGCCTCGGCCACTAATCTTGCCTCGGAAAGGGGTCTGTTCTGCTCATCGGCGATCCGCCGAAGGTCATCCGCCAGTTCGGTAACAAAGTGATCTATCTCCGCCTTCACCGCCGTCCGGAACGGCTTGGAGACCCCCGTCCGCTCCCGGAGCATCAGCCGGAACAGGTTGGCGTTGTTGCCCAGATACTCCATGAAGGTTTCCACGGACGTCGAAATGGCACTGCCACCGTCCCTGGCGATCCGCTTGCGGGCCTGCCGCATCAGTTGCCTGAGCGCAACGCCGCCTTCATCGACCAGCGCCAGCCCCAGTTCGTCCAGTTCTGCAAAGTGCCGATAAAAGGAGGTCGGAGCGATACCCGCTTCCCGGGCAACTTCCCGCAAGCTCAGGCTGCCAAAGCCCCGATCGGCACTCAGTTGCGAGAGCGCCGCATCCATCAGTGCCCGCCGGGTTTTCAGTTTCTGCTCCGCTCTGGTGGCCAACGTCAGACTCCATCCGCTTTTGGAAAAAGAAGCATTCTAGCCGGCTGCAAACCTGCAGTCATCCGGCTACCTGATTTGCTTGCCAGTACGCCTGATTTTCAGCGTCATTGTGTTTATAATGGGCGGCTTTTCCGCTATGGTCGCTACATTTTTTGAGCGGGCACTTACAAGCACCAATTTCGAACACATTAAACGTAACGGGAACCGGTATGCGCAGTCATTATTGCGGTGGGATTAACGAATCCCACATCGATCAGGAAGTCACACTTTGCGGATGGGTCCACCGCCGCCGTGACCACGGTGGGGTTATCTTCCTGGATCTGCGGGATCGGGATGGTATGTCGCAGGTGGTCGTCGACCCTGATACCCCTGAGAGCTTCGCGCTCGCGGAAAGAGTCCGCAGCGAATTCGTGATCAAGGTTACCGGTCGGGTACGTCGTCGTCCTGCCGGCACCGAGAACAACAACATGCCCACAGGGCAGGTTGAGCTTCTGGGCAAGGAGCTGAGCATCCTGAACGCCGCGGCAACGCCGCCATTCCCGTTGGATGAGCATGTGGACGTTGGCGAAGACGTGCGCCTGCGCTATCGGTTTGTGGACCTCCGTCGTCCGGAGATGATCAACCGCCTGCGTTTTCGTTCCCGAGTAACCAGCTACATCCGTAACTACCTGGACAGCAACGGGTTCATGGATGTGGAAACCCCCATCCTGACCCGTGCCACGCCAGAGGGCGCGAGGGATTACCTGGTGCCGAGCCGTACTCACGAAGGTTCCTTCTTTGCGCTTCCGCAGTCGCCGCAGTTGTTCAAGCAGCTGCTGATGGTGTCTGGTGTCGACCGTTATTACCAGATCGCCAAGTGTTTCCGGGACGAAGACCTGCGTGCGGATCGTCAGCCCGAGTTCACCCAGGTAGACATCGAGGCTTCTTTTATTGATGAAGAGACTCTGATGAAGCTGAACGAGGACATGATTCGTTCTCTGTTCAAGGATGTGCTGGATGTTGAGCTGCCGTCCTTCCCGCAAATGCCCTATGCCGAGGCAATGCAGCGCTACGGCAGCGACAAGCCGGATCTGCGGATCCCGCTGGAACTGCTGGATGTGAACGATCTGGTTGAAGGTGTGGACTTCAAAGTCTTCGCTGGCCCCGCCAAGGATCCGAAAGGCCGTGTAGCCGCCTTGCGTGTACCGAAGGGTGGCGAGCTGACCCGTAAGCAGATTGATGATTACACCAAGTTTGTTGGTATCTACGGTGCCAAGGGTCTGGCCTACATCAAGGTCAACGATCTCTCGAAGGGCGTAGAAGGCCTGCAGTCCCCGATCATCAAGTTCCTGGGTGATGATGTCGCCCTGGCGATCATGGAGCGTGTTGGTGCTGAAGACGGCGACATCGTGTTCTTCGGTGCGGACAAGACCAACGTGGTCAACGAGGCCCTGGGTGCACTCCGGATCAAGATCGGTCACGATCTGGACATGCTGACGTCCGAGTGGGCACCGCTCTGGGTTGTGGACTTCCCGATGTTCGAGGAAACCCCGGACGGCGGCCTGACTGCGATTCACCACCCGTTCACCGCACCTTCCTGCAGTCCGGACGATCTTGCGGCCGATCCGGCCAACGCGCTGTCCCGGGCTTACGACATGGTGTTGAACGGTACCGAGCTGGGTGGCGGTTCGATCCGTATCCACGACGAGAAAATGCAGGAAGCGGTTTTCCGCATCCTGGGTATCGGTGAGGAAGAAGCCCGGGCCAAGTTCGGCTTCCTGCTGGATGCCCTGAAGTTCGGTTGCCCGCCGCATGGTGGTCTGGCGTTCGGCCTGGATCGTCTGGTCATGCTGATGACGGGTTCGACGTCCATCCGTGACGTCATCGCATTCCCGAAAACCCAGAGTGCCACCTGCCTGATGACCCAGGCGCCGGGCGAAGTGGATGAGAAGCAGCTGCGTGAGCTGCACATCCGTCTGCGCAAGCCGTCAAAGCCGGTCGAAGGCAACAAGGCGGAAGTCGGCGAGGGCAACGAGTAAGTCAGTGATTTAAGGGAGGAGCTGTATGGCGGGTCACAGTAAGTGGGCCAACATCAAGCACCGCAAGGCGGCACAGGATGCCAGGCGGGGCAAGATCTTCACCAAAATCATTCGTGAGCTGACCGTAGCCGCGCGCCAGGGCGGGGGAAATCCAGATGATAACCCCCGCCTGCGGGCGGTCATCGATAAGGCGCTCACCGCGAACATGAAAAAAGACACCATCGAGCGCGCGGTAGAACGTGGCGCCGGTGGTGGTGATGACGACAACTACGAAGAGCTGACCTACGAAGGCTACGGTCCGGGTGGAGTGGCTATCTTTGTGGAAGTCATGACCGATAACAAGAACCGGTCTGTTGCCGAGATCCGTCATGCATTCAACAAGATGGGTGGCAATCTCGGTACCGACGGATCGGTGGCCTACCTGTTCAGCAAGCAGGGCATCATCAGCTACGGTCCGGAGTGGGAAGAAGACAGGCTGGTGGAAGCCGTGCTTAGCGCTGGCGCTGAAGACCTTGCGGCCCAGGACGACGGATCCTGGGAGATTGTGACCACGCCCGAGCAGTTCCTGGACGTCAAGGAATCGCTGGTTAATGCCGGGCTGGTGCCGGACAATGCCGAAGTCACCATGGTTCCATCCACGCGAGTGGAACTGGATCGGGACGGCGCGGAAACCATCCTGAAGCTGATTGATATGCTCGAAGATCTGGACGATGTTCAGAATGTCTATCACAACGCGGATATCTCCGGTGAGATCATGGAATCGCTTTGACCAGTCAGGGGCAGTAATGTGGCGATAATTCTGGGCGTTGATCCGGGATCACGAATTACCGGTTACGGTGTCATTCGGGTGGATGGTCGACACATTGAGTACATCGATAGCGGCTGCATCCGGGTTGGCGAGAAGCCCATGGCGGAGCGCCTCCAGACGATCTTTCAGAGCCTTGCCACGCTGATCGGAGAATATCGGCCGGAAGAATTTGCCATCGAGCAGGTGTTCATGGCCCGCAATCCGGACTCTGCCCTGAAGCTTGGCCAGGCCCGTGGTGCGGCCATTGTCAGTGCTGCCAACAGCGGGTTGGCGGTTCATGAATATTCGGCCCGGCAGGTTAAACAGGCAGTAGTCGGCAAGGGTGGCGCCGATAAGTCCCAGGTGCAGCACATGGTTCAGGTGTTGCTCTCGCTCTCACGCAAGCCCCAGGCCGATGCGGCCGATGCGCTGGCCATTGCCATGTGCCATGCCCACATGAGTCAGAGTATTCTGCGGGTAGCCAGTGGCGCCGGAAAGGTCCGAAGCGGTCGCGTGCGCCAACAATAAACCGCTCAAAGGAGCGACGGGAGATTCAGTTTGATTGGTCGTATCCGAGGTATTCTGGTTGAAAAGGCTCCTGGCCAGGCGTTGGTTGAATGCGCCGGCCTGGGCTACGAAGTCGACATTCCTTATACCACCTTCTTTCATCTGCCGGAAACCGGCGACGAAGTGACCCTGCACACCCATTTTGCCGTCCGCGAAGATGCACAGAGTCTCTATGGCTTTGCATCCCGTCTGGACCGGGATCTGTTCCGTCTGTTGATCAAAGTCAACGGTGTTGGCCCGAAACTGGCGGTTGGCATTCTTTCAGGTCTGGACGCACAGCAATTCATTCGCTGTGTTGAGAACCGTGACTCCGCCTCACTGGTCAAGCTCCCCGGAGTTGGCAAGAAAACCGCCGAACGGCTTCTTATTGAAATGGCGGACCGGATAGGGCAACTTGAAGGGCAATTCGTGCCAACGTCGCCAGAGACGACAGGGGCGGGCCAAATGGGCGCGCAGGGCCCGTCTGGCGGGCCGGCAGCCACCGAGGAAGCGGAAGCCGCGCTGATTGCACTGGGTTACAAGCCCCAGGAAGCCGCCAAAGCCATCAGTAAGGTGGCCGGGGAGGGCATGACCAGCGAAACCCTCATCCGCTTGGCCCTGCGAAACATGATACCGGCCTGAGCGTGAAAACCTGTCGTGAACCTGTAGAGAGCGTAACGTGACACCTGCAAACCCCTTTGTACAATTGGGGCTGCGCTGGAATAGCGGGCAAACGTGAGGCACGATGTTGATTCCCACACTATGGGTGATGCCATGATCGAATCCGACCGGTTGATCTCGGCCCGGGCCGGTGAATATGAGGAAGTGCAGGACAGAGCCATTCGTCCGACCCTTCTGGCTGAGTATGTTGGCCAGCCCACGGTCCGTGAACAGATGGATATTTTTATATCCGCCGCCCGGGGCCGTCAGGAAGCCCTGGACCACGTTCTGATCTTTGGCCCGCCCGGTCTGGGCAAGACAACCCTGGCCAATATCATTGCCAACGAGATGGGCGTGTCCATCAAGACAACGTCGGGTCCGGTTCTGGAAAAGGCCGGGGACCTGGCGGCAATGCTGACCAACCTGGAAGAAGGTGACGTTCTCTTCATCGACGAGATTCATCGTCTCAGCGCGGCGGTCGAAGAAGTTCTCTATCCCGCCATGGAGGACTACCAGCTGGACATCATGATCGGAGAGGGGCCCGCAGCCCGTTCCATCAAGCTGGACTTACCGCCCTTCACCCTTGTTGGTGCCACCACCCGTGCCGGTCTGCTGACATCACCCTTGCGTGATCGCTTCGGTATTGTGCAGCGACTGGAGTTCTACAACACGGAAGATCTCACCAGCATCATTCTGCGTTCCGCGCGCCTGTCCTCTGTTGCAGTGGACGAGGCGGGCGCATTCGAAATTGCCCGGCGATCACGAGGCACGCCACGGATTGCCAACCGTCTGTTGCGCCGGGTCCGGGATTTTGCGGAGGTCCGCTCCGACGGTCGGATCACTTCGGATATAGCGGATCAGGCCCTGAATATGCTGAAAGTGGATAATCAGGGGTTCGACCATATGGACCGTCGGTTGCTGCTGGCCATGATCGAAAAGTTCGACGGTGGGCCGGTGGGTGTCGAGAGTCTTGCTGCCGCGATCAGTGAGGAGCGCGGTACCATCGAGGATGTGCTTGAGCCCTTCCTGATTCAGCAGGGTTATATGGTCCGTACTCCGAGGGGGCGGATGGTGACCTCCAACGCCTATCAGCACTTCGGCGTCATTGCGCCGAAGTCGGGCAGGGAGGACGATCTTTTTGGTTGAACAGGCGCCAGAAGCCAGTTTCGAGCTGCCGATTCGGGTCTATATCGAAGACACCGACGCCGGTGGCATCGTGTTTCACGCCAAATATCTCCATTACATGGAGCGGGCCCGAACCGAATGGGTACGCAGTTGCGGGGTTGGTCTCAGGGCGGGCCTGGCAGACAACATCAGCTATGTCGTGCAGCGCCTGAACATTCATTATGCTGTAGCAGCAAAGCTTGATGATGAACTGCTGGTCACGGCCGAGCCGGTTGCCTTCGGCCGGGTCTGGATGGATTTCCGGCAGCGAGTCATGCGTGCCGGTGACCGAACGCTGCTCAGTGACAGTCATGTGCGGGTCGCGTGTGTTGCCCTGGATACTGGTCGCCCCCGGCGATTGCCGGAAAACATGCAGGAGTTGCTGGCCAGGAATGTCCAGCCCACTGAAACGATAAACAGAACGAGCCAGGAGTAAGTAGTGGATTCAGAACTTTCAGTCTGGTACCTGATTGCAAATGCCGGTGTCCTGGTACAGCTGGTCATGCTTTTGCTGGCCCTGGCGTCGGTCATGTCCTGGGCGTTGATTTTCCAGCGTCTGCAAGTATTCCGGAAAGCCAAACAGGCTCAGCTGGCGTTCGAAGAGCGCTTCTGGTCCGGTATGGATCTGGGCCAGCTTTATCGGGAGGTCAACGCCGATCCGACACCGTTTTCCGGCATGGAATCCCTGTTCCGGGCCGGATTCAAGGAATTTTCCCGGTTGCGCCAGCAAAGCCGCGATGCGGACGCCGTGATGGAGGGCACCCAGCGTGCGATGCGCGTTGCTTTCTCCCGGGAGCATGAGCGGCTGGAGACCAGCCTGCCGTTTCTGGCAACGGTTGGCTCCACCAGTCCGTACATTGGCCTGTTTGGTACCGTGTGGGGCATCATGAACTCCTTCCGCGGTCTGGCTCAGGTTCAGCAGGCAACGCTGGCCACCGTGGCTCCGGGTATTTCGGAGGCTCTGATTGCCACTGCGATGGGCCTGTTTGCTGCGATTCCGGCCGTTATTGCCTACAACCGTTTCTCGGCCATGTCCGATGCCCTTCTGAAGAACTATGAAACCTTTGCCGATGAATTTTCCAGCATTCTCCATCGTCGCGTTCACCAGAGTGAAAAGGGCGCTGCTTGATGATCATGGGTCCGAGGGGCAGGAATCAGGTTAGGAGCACCGTTTTATGAAAGGCATGGGAATGATGCCCGAGCACCGGCGCAAGCCAATGTCGGAAATCAACGTGGTTCCGTACATTGATGTCATGCTGGTGCTGCTGATTATCTTCATGGTTACCGCCCCGATGCTGACTCAGGGGGTGAAGGTTGATCTGCCGCAAACAACATCCGAACCGATTCAGTCGGACAAGGATGTTGAGTCCGTTATCGTGTCCGTGGATGCCAACGGCGCTTATTACGTGGAGATCGGTGACGAGGGGAGTGACCCGATGTCACTGGAAGATGTTCGGGCCCAGATCGGCAGGATTCTGTCGCAACGCGCCTCAAGCGAGATTCTGGTTCGCGGTGATGAAAATGTTCCGTACGGCACAGTTGTCCGACTGATGTCCGAATTACAGGGTGCCGGGGCTGCCAGTATTGGCCTGATTACCGAATCACCCCGGGACGAGAATTGAGACCGGTGCGGGCAGGAGTGTTGTGAGAGACCACCAGCGCGAAGTAACCACGACCGGAGTGCCACCCTGGAAGTCGCCGGTGGCGCTGTCGGTAACGCTGCACCTGCTGATTCTGGGGATAGCGCTGGCGGGCTGGTCCTGGACCAGCTCCGTTCAGGAGCCGCCGCCCAGAAGTATATCGGCGCGTTTGATTACGCAGCAGGAACCTGAGCCGAGCCCGGTGGTGGAGCCAGACGATCAGCAACAGCGTGATGAAGAGCGCCGGGCCGAGGAGGAACGTCGCCAGGAAGAGGCAGAGCGCAAGAGACAGGAAGAAGAAGCCCGCCGCATTGCTGAGCAGAAGCGCCAGGAAGAGCAGAAGCGGCTTCAGCAGCAGAAAGAGCAAGAACGTCAGGAAGCCGAGGCGAAGGAACGGGAAGCGCAGAAAGCCCGTGAAGAGGAAGCGGCACGAAAAAAGGCGGAGGCGGAAGCCAAGGAGCGCGCTCGACAGAAAGCAGAGGAAGAGAAGCGCCGGCAGGAAGAAGCAAAGCGGAAGGCCGAGGAAGAGAAGCGAAGACAGGAAGAGCAGCGCAAGCGTGAAGAGGCCGAGCGTCAGCGTCAGGAAGAGCAGGCGCGGCAGGAAGCCGAACGCAAGCGCCTTGAGGCAGAACGGAAACTCCGTGAGCAGCAGCTTGAGGCCCAGGCAGATGCCGCTCGCAAAGCCAGGGCGGAGGAAGCCCGTCGACAACAGGAAGCCGCTGCGGCGAAAGCCAGAGAAGCCCAGATGTTGTCGGAAAGCGAAAAGTATCAGGCACTGATCAGGGAGCGGCTTAGCCAGGCGTGGTATCCGCCCTCGTCTGCAACGGAAGAGATGACGGCCCGGCTCCAGATTACTTTGCTGCCCACGGGTGAACTTGCTGGTGTGAAACTGGTCAGCAGCAGCGGTAATACGGCTTTCGACAATTCCGCTCTTGGCGCGGTGAAATCATTGAGTCGGTACCCGATACCCAATGATCGGGATACCTTTGAACGGTATTTCCGTCAGTTTACGATCGAATTCAATCCACGGCGGATGAATAGATAACGATATGGATAACACCATGAGACATCGGAGTTGGCACAACCCGTCCAGAGCATTCCTCATCGCCCTCGTTCTGTTTTTCACGGCGGTTTCAGGCGCGCGGGCGGAGCTCTTGATCCGGATCACAGAAGGCGCGGGTTCGGCCATCCCCGTTGCAGTGGTTCCGTTTGCCGAGTCTGGCCAGATGCCGGCAGGCGAGAAGGTAAGCAGTATTGTGCAGTCGAATCTCACCATGACAGGTGAATTCCGCACCCTGGCACCGGACAAGATGCTCAGCCTGCCGTCCAAACGGGAAGAAGTCTACTTCCGGGACTGGCGGCTGCTCGGTCAGCGTTACGTGCTGGTGGGTGCTCTTACCCGCAGCGGTGATCGTGTTCAGGCCCGTTACGAACTATTTGATGTCAATCGGGAAGAGCGGATTCTCGGAGAAACCGCGGCCGCACCTGCATCCAATATGCGCTCCCTTGCACACCACATCAGCGACAAGGTGTATGAAGCCATCACCGGTGTGCCCGGCGCTTTTTCCACCAAGCTCGCCTATGTGACCCTGGATACCGCCAATGGCAAACCCCGTTACCGCCTGCAGGTCAGCGATGTGGACGGCAAGCGAGCCAGGATCCGCCTGGAGAGCCAGGAGCCCATCCTGTCCCCGGCCTGGTCACCCGATGGGAAAAAGCTGGCCTATGTATCGTTTGAAACCGGCAAGCCAGTCATTTTTGTCCATGAGCTCTCATCCGGTGAACGCACCAAAGTAGCGGATTTTCCCGGCCTGAATTCGGCACCGGCCTGGTCTGATGATGGCAGGTCGCTGCTTATGACCCTGTCAAAAGACGGCAACGCCGAAATCTATCGAATGAATCTGGCAAGCCGGGAGCTGACAAAGCTCACCAACCACTGGGCGATCGATACCGAGCCGACCTGGGACGCAAGCGGCCGCGGCATATTCTTCACATCGGACCGGTCCGGCGGCCCCCAGATCTACCATATGGAAACTCCGGGAGCCGAGCCACGTCGTATTACTTTCGGCAGCCGTTATAACGCCCGACCGAGGCCCGATAATGACGGTAAATTCGTTTACTACGTTCACCAGCGGGACCGGGCGTTTCACATCGCCCGCACCGAACTCAAAACCGGGGAGGAGACTATCCTCACCCGCACGGAGTCTGATGAGTCTCCCAGTGTTGCGCCCAATGGCCGGATGCTGATTTACGCAACCCGGCAGGAGGGAACAAACGTGCTCACGGTTATCTCTGCAGATGGCGGGGCAGCGTACAGCTTGCCGGCTTCTGAAGGAGATGTCCGGGAGCCAGCCTGGGGACCTTTGGTTCGTTGATTGCCGGCGCGGTAAGGTGCCGGCAATCGTTCAGTTAACTTTGTCAAACAACGTCAATCAACGGAAAGGAACAAATCATGAATTTCTCAGCTCAATCCAAAGCGTTTGCTCTGCTGCTGTCCGTGGGTCTTGTGGCCGGCTGTAGTTCTACAGGCGGTACCTCGGAAGAGGGCGAATACGGGTCAGATGTGTCTGCCGTAGACCAGGACGGCGGGTCCACCGTGTACGGCGGTGACGACCAGGACGGCGTATCCTCTTCAGCCATGACCGAAGAAGAACGGATGGAGGC
Source organism: Marinobacter sp. (assembly GCF_041687235.1). GTDB lineage: Bacteria > Pseudomonadota > Gammaproteobacteria > Pseudomonadales > Oleiphilaceae > Marinobacter. The sequence continues at coordinate 149,031 of NZ_JAWLCH010000009.1, forward strand.
TCGCGAGCAGGCGGAACAACAGGCGCTGCGTGAGATCACCGTGTTCTACTTTGATTTCGACACCGCAGAGATCAAGCAGGAAGCCCGTGACGTGCTGGTTGCCCACGCCCGTTTCCTGGCCAACAACCCTGGCCAGAACGTTCGCATTGAGGGGCATGCCGACGAGCGCGGAACCAAGGAGTACAACCTGGCACTTGGCGAGCGTCGTGCCAATGCGGTACAGCGTTTCCTGATCGTCAATGGTGCTTCACGTGGCCAGCTCGAGACCGTAAGCTATGGCGAAGAGAAGCCGGCAGTGATGGGTTCCAGTGAAAGTGCCTGGGCTCAGAACCGTCGTGTGGAACTCGTATTTGAGTAATCACCCAGGAAGAACCATGAGAAAAGCACTCATGGCGGCAGTGGTGCTCCCGTTTGCCCTCGGGCAGGCGGGAGTGGCTCTGGCGCAATCAGCTCCGGACAATCAGCGCAATTCAGGCAGCAATCAGGCATCGTCTGAGTTGTTCTACATGATCCAGCAGCTTCAGGGCGAAGTCCGGCGACTCCAGGGCGAAGTGGAGGAGCAGAGGCACCAGATCGAACGCCTGCAGCAACAGGGGCGGGATCGGTATATCGATCTGGATCAGCGCATCCTGGATCTTTCGGAAAAGGTGGCTTCGCGCTCTGAGCCCGATTCCGATGAGGGCGCCGGTTCCGTCGGCCCTGATGGCTCTGCCCCCGCACTGGTGGCCAGAGAGTACCGCCAGCCCGATGCCGAGGAGCGAAAGGCCTACGATCAGATCCAGGATCTGATCCGTAACCAGAAAAAATACGATGAGGCCATCAGCCGCATCTATGAGTTTCTTGATGAGTATCCGGAAGGTGATCTGACGGTAAATGCCTATTACTGGCTGGGTGAGGTGTACCTCGTCAAGCCGCAGTTGGAGCAGGCAAAGCAGGCCTTCACCATCGTCGCGACCCGCTATGGGGATCATCGCAAGGCCCCGGATGCCGTTTACAAACTCGGCGTTACTCATGATCGCCTCGGCGAAAAGGAAGAAGCACGGCGCAGTATGCAAACGGTGGTTGAGGATTACCCCTCCAGCAGTGCCGCAAACCTGGCAAGGAAGTTTCTGGAGTCGCAGAACAGCTGAGTGTCCAGTACGGGAAAAATGTTGAGAAACCTGAAAAAAAGGGGTTGATCAGCGGCCAAAAATCATTACTATATGCGCCTCGTTTGGGTCGTTAGCTCAGTTGGTAGAGCAGTTGGCTTTTAACCAATTGGTCGAAGGTTCGAATCCTTCACGACCCACCAAACACGAAATACCGGGTGGGCTGAGTCATTCGGTATGGATTGAAGTCACGGCTTCAGTCGCCAGTTTTGGGTCGTTAGCTCAGTTGGTAGAGCAGTTGGCTTTTAACCAATTGGTCGAAGGTTCGAATCCTTCACGACCCACCAAATAACAGAAGCCTCCGGGTTTTTGTGAAAAAAGAGCCTCCGGGCTCTTTTTTTTTGCGTATACGTTCCTACCTAGGTAGACAGGGAGCAGAAAATCCATTCACAAGACTGTGATAGGTCTGTTTCAGAATCATTAAAACCGGGGCAGGAATGCTATAATGCCGCGGTTAACGCAACACAGAGATGCAGTAATGACACGAGCTGAAGACCGTATCCTTGTTCAGGAACACCTGGCCCACGCCGCCGAGCCGAAACCGCTCAGCGCGGACGAGAAGTCCGAGCTGGAGGCGCGTATCACATCGGTCCTGAAAGATCAGGATGCCGTACTGGTGGCTCATTACTACACCGACCCTGACATCCAGCGTCTTGCCGAAGAAACCGGAGGCTGTGTTGCCGACTCACTGGAAATGGCCCGTTTTGGCAATCAGCATCCCGCCTCAACCATCGTGGTGGCCGGCGTAAGGTTCATGGGTGAAACCGCGAAGATCCTGAACCCGGAAAAGCGTGTTCTGATGCCAACGCTTGAGGCAACCTGCTCCCTGGATGTGGGGTGTCCCGCAGACGAGTTCGCCGAGTTTTGCGACCAGCACTCAGACCGCACGGTTGTGGTGTATGCCAATACCTCCGCTGCGGTGAAAGCGAGGGCAGACTGGGTAGTCACCTCAAGCTGTGCTCAGGCCATTGTTGAAGATCTGGACGCCCGCGGCGAGAAAATCCTCTGGGCGCCGGACAAGCATCTGGGGCACTACGTCCAGAAGACTACGGGCGCGGATATGCTGCTCTGGGACGGTTCATGCATTGTCCATGAGGAATTCAAATCCCGCGGGCTGGAGGATCTCAAGGCCCTGTATCCGGACGCGGCGGTACTGGTGCACCCCGAATCGCCCGACGCTGTGGTTGAAATGGCAGATGTGGTGGGGTCAACCTCGCAGCTGATTCATGCCGTTCAGACCTTGCCCAACGAAAAATTCATCGTTGCCACCGACAACGGCATTTTCTACAAAATGCAGCAGCTGGCTCCGAACAAAACCCTGATTGAGGCGCCCACTGCCGGCAACGGTGCGACCTGTCGCAGTTGCGCCCACTGCCCGTGGATGGCCATGAATGGTCTTCAGAATCTGTTGCAGGTGCTGGAGCGGGGCGACCAGGAAGTGCATGTGGATCCTGGTCTCAGAGAGCGAGCGTTGCGGCCTTTGCAGCGCATGCTCGATTTCACGGCCAACATGAATCTGAAAGCGGCGGGCAACGCCTGATCAACTGGACCGGGCGTGCAGGCGCCCGGTTATTTCTGCCAGCCGTTCGGTGACAACCTGTCTTTGTGGCGCGCCGGCGGGCAGTTTCTCCTGGGCCTGCCTGAGCTGACGCTGGGCAGATTCCAGATCCCCCATCAGAACGTCGTACTCTGCGCGTGCGCGATGTACGCCAACAATGTTCCTTGCCATGCCCTCCGCTTCGGCGAGCTTAAGCCAGAGGTGTTCCTGCCCTGGCAGCTGCCGGGTCAATTGCTTCAGGTATTCAGCTGCGGCCGCACCATTGCCATCTGCGATTTCCGTGCGGGCCAGGGTGTGGGTGATCGGATAATTTCCCGGATTCCTCGCCAGTGCGTCTTTCAGAATGGCCCGCGCTTCGCCCACACGATTCTGTGCCAGCCTGACTTCTGCCAGAGTCACCTGAAACGTGATCCGCCCGGGATTTTTGGCCAGCAGATCGTTCAGTATCTCCACAGCCTTGTCGTATTGCCTGTCTTCCAGGTAGGCCACGGACAGACCGTAGCGGATGGCATCGTTTCGTTGGGCGTTGGGTCGATCCAGATAAGCCTCGAAGGTCTCGACAGCAACATCGGGTGAGGGCGCATAGTGCACCTGGAGCCGGCTGCGCATCAGATGGTATTCCTGGCCGTCCCGTATATCTTCGTCCGGGTACTGTTCTGCGCGGCTGCGGGTATCGGCAACACGGCTCTGGGTTAATGGGTGTGTGGAGAGGTATTCAGGTAGCCGATTTCCCTGCATCCGGTTCTGACGCATCATGATTTCGAACATTTCCGGCATGCCCCGTGGATCCATCCCCGCGCTGGCAAGAATGTCCAGCCCGACGCGGTCGGCTTCCTGTTCGTGGGCACGGCTGTAGGCGAGCATATTCTGGGCTGCAAGGGCCTGAGTGCCGGCGATGGCGGCAAAGCCAATGTCCGACTGGGTGACTGCAGACAGCACAACGCCGGCAATCATTCCGGCCAGTGTAAGTGGCGCGCTGGTCTCCTGTTGTTCCATACGCCGGGCAAAATGCCGCTGGCTCAGGTGGGCAAGCTCGTGGGCCAGAACGGATGCAAACTGCTGCTCGGTGGCCGCGTTCAGGAAAAGCCCCCCGTTCACTCCCACAATCCCGCCAGGAACGGCGAACGCATTGATGGCCGGGCTGTCGATCAGCGCCAGGGTAAGGTCCCTGTTCTGAAGTGGCGCCGAGGGCACCAGGCGATAGGTTATGTCGCTCAGGTAGTCGTAAACCAGCGGGTCACTGATTCGCGGTGCCGAACGGCGGATCGATACCATGACCTGCTGGCCGATATCCGACTCCTGCTGGCCGGCAATTAGGCCTCCGCCGCTACCGCCAATACTCGGCAGCCGGCTTTCCTGGGCCTGGCCCGGAAGCGGTGTGATCAGCAGGGCCAGAACCAGCAGGGCGATGCTGGCCAGTGCCGGGAATGTTCGGGAAAGGGGCTGGTTGAGAATCATGTAGTGCCGGATGCCTGTGGTCTGAATCGCCGGTTTGACAGCGCATATCGATAAAAAGTTCTGATCCCCTGCTTGAAGAGGATTGTGATGCAATACATTATCACTGTCGGCATAATGCCTGCTTGTTAAATCCGCTTATAGTTACTGTGATGGTGTATCGCTAGTATGGTTGATCGAACGCTTGATGCCTCCGGGTTGCGCTGCCCGATGCCGCTGCTGAAAACAAAGTTGGAACTCAACAGTATGGCGCCCGGTGAAGAGCTGGAGGTCATTGCGACGGACGCAGGTTCGGCCCGTGATATCCCGGCCTTCCTTCAGCTGTCCGATCACAAGTTGATGAGCAGCTCTGAAACCGCCGGGCAGTACCGGTTTGTGATAAAGTGCGGCGGTTAAGTTTTCGGAGCTGTAGATGATCAGGACATTACGCGGTCTCGCGCACAAGTATTTCTCGGACGAAGAAGCGGTCATCCTGTTCCTGATTCTGGTAACAGGGACCATTTTTGTTATCTGGTTTGGCGCCATGCTTGCGCCGGCCATTGCCTCTCTGATCATAGCCTTCATTCTGCAGGGGCTGGTAACCAAGCTCAACAAGTTGGGCGTGCCGGAGACGGTATCCATACTGGGTGTCTTCCTGGTCTTTCTCGGGGTGCTCATCGGGTTCCTGTTCGGCCTGTTGCCTCTCATCTGGACCCAGGTCAGCAATCTGGCCGGTGAAGCGCCCCGGATTATCCGGGAGCTCCAGTCCTATCTCGAGCTGTTGCCGCAGCAGTACCCGCACCTGATATCGGGTGAGGCTGTGACCACGGTCTACAGTCAGGTCAGCACTGAGGTGGGGCATATGACCCAGTGGCTGGTGTCCTTTTCACTGTCGAGCATTCCCGACCTCGTGGCTCTGCTTATTTATATGGTGTTGGTCCCCATTCTGGTGTTTTTCTTCCTCAAGGACCGGGCATTCCTGCTGAGCTCCATTGCCAGGCTTCTGCCGCCCCAGCGCCCCATGATGCTGACAATCTGGCATGAGGTGAATCTTCAATGCGCCAACTATGTCCGCGGTAAGGCCGTGGAGATACTGATTGTTGGTGGCGCCACCTATATTGCCTTCAAGCTGCTGGGAATGCCGTATGCTGCGTTACTCTCCCTTTTGGTGGGCCTGAGCGTGGTCATTCCGTATATCGGCGCAGCCGTGGTCACCATCCCGGTAGCGGTCATCGCCTTGTTTGCTTTTGGCTGGAGCAGTGAGTTCATCTGGGTCATGGTGGTGTACGGCATTATCCAGGCGCTGGATGGTAACGTGCTGGTGCCCATTCTGTTCTCGGAGGTGAATAACCTCCACCCGGTGGCGATTATTGTCGCGGTGTTGTTCTTTGGGGGTATCTGGGGGTTGTGGGGTGTTTTCTTTGCCATTCCCCTGGCCACGATGCTCAAGGCGGTATTCGCTGCCTGGCCGGTGAAAGTGTCGGCGCCTCGGAGCGAAACCGGCGACGCCTGAAAGGCGCTCAAAGCGCCTTTACAGCCTCCAGCACTTCGTCGGCGTGGCCTTTGACCTTCACGCCGCGCCATTCAGCTCTCAGCACCCCGTCCTTGTCGATCAGGAAGGTACTGCGATCGATGCCCATGTATTCCTTGCCATAGAGCTTTTTCAGCTTGATCACGTCGAAGAGCGTGCAGAGCGCTTCGTCTTTGTCCGAAATCAGATGAAAGGGAAACTCATGCTTGGCCCGGAAATTCTCGTGGGCCTTGAGTCCGTCCCGGGATACCCCAAGAATAACGGTGTCCAGTTCTTCAAACTGCTTCATCCGGTCCCGGAAGTCCTGGCCTTCGGTGGTGCAGCCGGGTGTGTTGTCTTTCGGGTAGAAATAGATCACCACATTCTGGCCTTTCAAATCGTCCAGCCGAATGGTCTGGTTTCCGGTTGCCGAAGCTTCAAAATCCGGAACGGGTTTGTTTAACTCGACGGAAGGCATGACATCTCCTTTAATTCCCTTGTGTCAGTTCGTGCCCAACATTACCATATCGGTTTTATTCGGACGGAGCTTTTATGATTACGGGTAGCCTTGTCGCACTGGTCACGCCCATGCATCCTAACGGTGACATTCACTGGGAGGATCTGGACAAGCTGGTAGACTTTCACATCGAAAACGGCACGCACGGCATTGTTGCTGTGGGCACCACCGGCGAATCCGCAACGCTCGACCCGGAAGAGCATTGCCAGACCATTGGCCACATCATTAAACGCGTTGATGGACGAATCCCGGTTATTGCGGGCACCGGCGGCAACAGCACCCGTGAGGCCATTGAACTGACCACAGAAGCACACAAGCTTGGCGCGGACGCCTGTCTGCTGGTTGTTCCTTACTACAACAAGCCGACCCAGGAAGGGCTTTACCGCCACTTCAAGGCAATTGCAGAAGCGGTTCCGGGCATGAATCAGATGCTCTACAACGTGCCTGGCCGCACCGCCTGCGACATGCTGAACGAGACCGTGCTCCGGCTCGCCGATATCCCCAACATTATTGGTATCAAGGACGCAACCGGGAATATTCCCCGCGGTGCCGAACTGATCGAAGCGCTCGATGGTCGTCTGGCCGTCTACTCCGGTGATGATGCCACGGCGGCAGAACTGATGCTGGCAGGCGCCAAGGGCAATGTGTCCGTGACCGCAAACGTTGCGCCGAAGGGCATGTCGCAGCTGTGCGAAGCAGCCATTGCCGGTAACCGCGAAGAGACAGAGCGCCTCAATGAGCTGTTGATGCCGCTCAACCGGAAGTTGTTCCTGGAGGCGAACCCGATCCCGGTGAAGTGGGCCCTGCACCGTATGGGGATGATTGGAGAAGGCATCCGTCTGCCGCTGACACCGCTCAGCGAAAAGTTCCACAGCGAAGTGGAAGATGCTCTCAAGGCCTCAGGTGTACTCTGAGTTTGCTTAAATCGTCCCAGCCCCGGAGTAACCTGATGCAGGTTCTAAAAGGAACCGGTAGTAACCTGATGTTCAAACCCGTAGTTGTTGCAACCGGACTGCTGCTTCTGGCGGCAGTCTCGGGATGCAGTCTGATTGAAGACCGCTCCGAGCGCTATGTGGATGCGCCGGAAGGTAAGCCACTGGAGTTGCCGGAAACCGCCGACAAGTCCCGCTTCAGCGAGACCATGCCCATCCGTGATGTCCAGCCGGCTGATGCCAGCAAGATGTATCCGTCTGACATTCCGCGCCCACCGGACATGACCTCGGACATTCTCGACGAAAATTACGTGATCGAAGAACTCGATGGCCGGCTCTGGCTGCTCGTGAACGATGTGCCGGGAAGAATCTGGCCCGCCGTCAACAGCTACCTGACCGAACGTGGCCTCGGTGTTGGCTTCGATAGCGCGCAACTGGGGGTCCTCCAGACGGAACTCGCCAACTTCAGCAAGCGGGCCCGGGATCTGGTGGAACTGTCCGATAACCCCTCTGCTGGCGAGCAGAAAGTTCTGCTTCAGGTTCGTATGGCCCCCGGCGTACGCCGCAAGACCACAGAGGTTCAGGTGCGCAGGTTGGAAGTGGCCGATCAGCCGGATGAACTGATTCCCTGGACCGGCGTGTCTGACCCGTCCGAGCAGGCACTGGAGCTTCAGAAACGGGTGTTGGCTGATCTGGCCGATTTTCTCAAGGCCCGGGAGGAAACCAAGTCCTTTTCCCGCGCCGCATCCGGCATGGTCAGCGATCCTCTCGTTCGCCTGGTCTCGGAGAACGACGACGCGGTGGCTATCCGGATGGAGCTTGATTACGGTCGCTCCTGGGCGGAGGTCAGCCGGGCGCTTACAGATTCCGATATTCCCGTTGTTGATCTGAACCGCAGTGAAGGCTGGTTCCATGTCGACTTCCGCACCGAAGACGAGCGGGATCCGGGCTGGTTCAGCTGGTTCAGCGACAAGGATGCACCCCAGCATACCCACACGGTGACCCTCAGTGAGGAGAGCGACGTCATTGTCATCTCTGCCGAGGACGTTCCGGGTTACACTGGCAGCCGGACGACGTCCGATCTGCTCACGGAACTGTTCGATTACCTATACTGATTCAGGAAGAGGCCGCCACTGGCGGCCGCTTTTCGGAGACCCCCAATGGAAAAACGCGAAGAACTATACGCCGGCAAGGCAAAATCCGTCTATCGTACTGACAACCCCGAGCGATTCGTGCTGGTGTTCCGTGACGACACATCTGCTTTCGACGGCGAGAAGAAAGAACAGTTGAACCGCAAGGGCATGGTGAACAACAGGTTCAATGCGTTCATTATGGAAAAGCTGGAAGCGGCGGGTGTACCGACCCATTTCGAAGGGCTGCTGTCTTCCACCGAATCACTCGTCAAGAAGCTGGACATGATTCCGGTCGAGTGCGTGGTTCGCAACATTTCTGCCGGAAGTCTGTGCCGGCGTCTGGGTGTGGAAGAGGGGCAGGAACTGAATCCGCCCACCTACGAATTGTTTCTGAAGAACGACGCGCTCCACGATCCGATGGTCAACGAATCTCTGGCTGTCAGCTTTGGCTGGGCCACAGCTGATGAGCTGGAGCAGATGAAAGTTCTGACCTACCGTGTAAACGACGTACTCAAGGCCCTGTTTGACGACGCCGGCATGCTGCTGGTGGACTACAAACTGGAGTTTGGTCGCAGTGAAGGGAAGATCGTACTGGGCGACGAGTTCAGCCCGGATGGCTGCCGGATCTGGGACAAGGAAACCCGCAAGAAAATGGATAAGGATCGCTTCCGCCAGGGGCTGGGCGATGTTATCGAAACCTATGAGGAAGTCGGGCGCCGTTTGGGAATCCAGTTCGACTGATCAAAACAGACAACAAATAGAAGGTGTGTCATGCGTAAACTGATGCTTGCTGTAGGCGGTTCACTGATTCTGGTGGCGCCTGTGTCACAGGCAGATGTGGTTGGTCTGGGTGCCAGCGTAAGCTACTGGGATTCCGATCTGTCCGGCCAGGCCGCTGACAATGGCGATGTGGTTGATGTTGAAAATGACCTGAATCTGGATAGCGATTCCAATGCCAATGCGTCGCTGTATCTGGAACACCCGGTTCCGCTGCTTCCCAACGTTCGATTGAACTACACTTTGGTACAGCAGAGTGGGCGTGGGCAGGTGAATGGTAATTTTGGTGGCGTGAACTTTGGTGGCCTCGACGTTCAGTCTGATCTGGACCTGGAGCAATTGGATCTGACGCTCTACTACGAGGTTCTCGACAATTGGGTAAACCTGGATCTGGGCCTGACCGCGCGGGATCTGTCCGGGGAGCTGATTGTCAAAGAAGCAGTCACAGGTACGCCGTCAAACGAAACCAGCGTCGACGCCGTTATCCCCATGGGTTACCTTGCCGCTCGCTTTGATCTGCCATTTACGGGCGTGTCCGTTGGCGCGGAAGGAAACTTCATCAGCTTCGACGGCGACTCTCTGCACGATTTCAATGCTTACGGGCAGTACGAAATCTCGCTCATCCAGTTCCGTGCGGGCTACCGTCAGATGTCCATTGATTACGAAGACGGTAACGACCAACTGGATGTCGAGGTTGGCGGGCCGTTTGTGAGTGCGGGCGTGTCCTTCTGAGGCCGGCATTCGTTCCAAGGAGAGAAACGTGAAGATTCTTGTTACCGGCACCGCCGGTTTTATCGGCTCACACCTGGCGCATCGCCTGCTTGACCGGGGCGATGAAGTCATTGGCGTGGATAACGTCAATGACTACTACGATGTGAACCTCAAGGAAGCGCGGCTCCAGCGGCTGACCAGTAAGCCGGGTTTCACCGAGGTGCGCCAGGATGTGGCAGACAGGGCTGCCATGGAAGCCCTTTTTGCCGAGCACAGGCCAGAACGGGTAGTGCATCTTGCCGCCCAGGCGGGCGTCCGCTACTCCATCGAGAATCCCCACGCCTACGTGGACGCCAACCTGGTCGGCTTCATGAATATCCTCGAGGGTTGCCGCCACAATGATGTGAAGCACCTGGTGTATGCCTCAAGCAGTTCGGTGTACGGGGCCAACGAGACCATGCCCTTCTCGGTGCACGACAACGTGGATCATCCCCTCAGTCTGTACGCGGCCTCGAAGAAGGCCAATGAGCTTATGGCTCACACGTACAGCCACCTGTACAACCTGCCAACCACGGGCCTCCGGTTTTTTACCGTCTACGGGCCCTGGGGCCGGCCGGATATGGCGTTGTTTATCTTTACCAAAAAGATCCTCGCCGGCGAGCCCATCGACGTTTTCAATCACGGCCACCATCGTCGGGATTTCACTTACATTGACGACATCGTGGAAGGCGTGATTCGCACCCTGGATCATGTTGCCGAGCCCAACGATCAGTGGAGTGGTGCAACTCCGGACCCCGGCACCAGCAAGGGGCCATATCGGTTGTATAACATCGGAAGTAACAACCCGGTAGAGCTGTCCCGGTTCATCGAGATTATCGAAGAGCGGGTTGGCAAAAAGGCCGAGAAGAACCTGCTCCCGTTACAGCCGGGCGATGTGCCCGCCACCTACGCCAATGTCGATGATCTGATTGACGACGTAGGTTACAAACCGTCGACTCCCGTAGAGGAGGGGATTGCCCGGTTTGTTGACTGGTATCGAGACTTCTACAACGTATGAATCAAGGGCCAGCAAATGCTGGCCCTTCTCGTATCTGATATTCGAAAATGGGGCGCTAACGATGATGGCAGTGTTAAGAAGATGGTCCTTGATAGCCGGGATTGTAGCCCTGGCCGGTTGCACCGGCCTTCCGGAGGACATTGAGCCAGTCACCGGTTTTGATGGCGATCAGTATCTGGGTACCTGGTACGAAATCGCCCGCCTGGACCACTCTTTCGAGCGCGGTCTCACCAATGTTCGTGCCGAGTACAGCCGTAATGAAGACGGCAGCATAAAGGTCATCAACCGCGGCTATAACGCTGAAGAAGAGCAATGGGAGGAAGCTGACGGCCGCGCCGTATTTGTCGAAGACGAAAATACAGGCCATCTGAAGGTGTCCTTCTTCGGGCCGTTTTACGCCTCTTACGTAGTGTTCGAGCTCGACAAAGACGAGTATTCGTACGCCTATGTGACCGGTTACGACCGTGGCTATCTCTGGTTTCTCTCACGCACGCCGGAAGTCAGCGAAGAGGCGATTGAGGCGTTCAGGGATCGGGCCAGGGCGGAAGGATTCGATCTGGATGAATTGATCCTGGTAGAGCAGGAAAAGAACCTAGAGGAGCCCTAGGGCTACCCGCCTATAGCGGTCTGAACTCCTCAAGCCGGGCGTACTTGGTAAACCGCTGGCCATCCCAGTAGAGCGTATAGTGGCCAGCCTGAACAACGGGTGTCGTTGCCGGTGGTCGGAACAGGGCAATGGCTTCTGCCCCCGGGTTGCGGACCGAGTTATACAGAACCCCGAATTCACCAGCATTCAGAAGTTCCGCGGCAACCTTCTGCCCGGGTTCATAGTTGGTTTCATGCATGTATTGGTGCTGGTTCCGAAGGTCCACCAGTGGTTTAGCCACGTGGCCAGTGTAGCAACGGACCACTGCTGAACAATCGTTGCCAACACCAAAGCCCCGCCATACATTGCCGGCATGGTAGACCCATTCCCGGAGTGCCGTTTCAACGGAATCGCCCGCATAGTAAGCGCCACGGTATCTGGTATTGAAACGCCCCTCAGCGGGGTAGCAGAAGGACGCCATGACGGGGCTCCAGCCGGGGCCGGCCCGGAAGTCCGCTTTATCGACGTAACGGGGCCAATGCGCAATGCGGTCGCTGGTGGCGGCCTCCAGCTCCGCAAGAAGCATGGAATCAGGGCTTTCAAAGCAGTCGATCGGAGGGTGCTTGCTATGGATGACCCGGTGATGCTTCCATTCAGGCTTTATACGATTCAACTCAGACTCCCTGTCGTTTCGATATGCTCATCCGCGCATCGCGTCGAGGTTCCGGCGCACGTAATAGAGGGCATCCATGGACCCTTGCTCAAGCAGGTAGTCGCGGATCGATGTTCCCTGCAGGCCCATTAGCTCAATTGGTGTCTGGAACCACTCATAGGCCAGTTGCTCATGTCCGGCCGGCGTAAGCAATGTCAGGGCCTTGTGAATGCCCAGGAGCAGGCTGATTCGATCCATGGTATCCCGCGAGACTTCCACTTCATCTCCACGGTTGGCCCGCTGCTGCCAATCTGTAAGCGTCCTGCGGCGAATGCCACCAAGCAGGATTCCCAGTTGATCCATCGTCAGCCCCCACCGCTCCCGGTGTTCAAATAACCAGCGAAGTCCGGCTGTGCTATGGGTAGCCGTCAGTCCGCGCCCGGCATTGGTGGGCGGGGTAATGTCCAATGGCTGATGGTGCTTCAAGCCAAGCATGGCTGCCTCTCCTGGGCCCGCAATATTTATAGGCCCATTACTGAATAGTTCAGTAAAGTATAGGCTCTTCCCAGGCGCTGAGCAATATCGCCCATTACCGGACATAATGAGCGTAAGTGCTCACCGGCGAACAGGTGTACTTCTCGCTGTACCGGATGACGGGCGCAGGTAACGGAGGCAGAAGGGAAATTGAGGGCACAAAAAAAGCCAGTTCCTACGATTCTCGTAAGCAACTGACTTTCTTTGCAGGATTGGTAGGACCACCCAGATTCGAACTGGGGACCTCTACCATGTCAAGGTAGCGCTCTAACCAACTGAGCTATGGTCCTGTGTCCTGCAACGGGGACGCAA
>NZ_JAWLCH010000010.1:0-135243 GCF_041687235.1 Marinobacter sp.
ACGGGTTGAATCAAGTCACTGAATCGCCGTGGTACGTGATCCGTATGCCCGGTGATGTGGGAGGAGGGGCATCGTGAGGTGCCTCCCTATCCCGATTATTGCGCATGAGACTTTTCTTCGGAGCTGTTTTCTAAAGGAGTAAGAATGAAATTCGAGGAGAAATACAAGCTCACAGATCAGCCCGAATTCTCAGAAGCGGCGTTTGCTAAATTTTCCAAAGATTCTCGCTGGAAAGAACTTGTCGCCGGTGTGTATGACAGCGGTATCTTCACCCTATGCGATGCAAGCTTTGACACCTCATCGTTAGCCAGTTGGGATTGGCTTATCGGTGAAAGAACGATCTTGATAGGCTATCTCGCCTGGGGCGACTTCATCTATATATCGATAGAGCAGCGAGAGATTTTCTTGGTGATTGTCCAAGAGGGGGGAAAGGTCTCTTTGGGGGATAATCTCGAATCGGTTTTCGACTATAACTTGGCCGCAGAACGATTCTACTCAAAGATGATGTTGCCAGATAAGTTCACGAGCATAGAAGCTCGTCTGGGTGCCCTGTCATACGGCCAATGCTTCATACACAGCCCTTGGCCAATGCTCGGTAACCCCGAGAGAGACGAAAATTATAGTAAAGGTAATTTTACTGAGTACGTTGATTTGGTTGGTCAAACTTGGTCTCAGCTCCGTTCTCAAAATTAGGCTTTAGGGCGTATGCGCAATAACCAGTCGGTCAACCGGACGCCAAAAGCGTACCGCTTTTCGTTCCCTCCGCTGGCGCTCCGGCGCCGGTTACCTCAGCGTTATGCTCAAAAAGAAATCACATGCCTTATCGAATGAATCCCCAACAATATGAGTCTGTTTTAGCACTTAGCAGTGCTGATCGAAGCACTCATTTTGTCGGTAAGGTGGCTGATTGGCAGCAGCTATGGGGTGTGAAAAAGGAAGACGGTTGGCTGGTTCCAATTACCCCCGATGATTTGGAATATTTCCCTGTCTGGCCGCATCCGGAATATGCTCAAAAAATCGTAGATGAGCACTTCCCTGGCCACCATGCGGTTGAAATCACGCTAGATGAATTCCTGACTCATTGGCTTCCAACTTTCGAGAGTGACGGCGTAAAGGTGGCAGTGTTTCCAAACAAAGAGTGGGTTTTCTGGGTGATGGAGCCCAAAGATTTGGAGCAATGCCTGCGAGATGAGCTGGCATTGTATGAATAAAGCATAACCAGTAGGTGAAGCCGACCGGTACTCCGCTGCGCTCCGTCCCAGCGGCTTACCCAAGGCGTTAAATATAAAAGTAATGAACAGAGAGGGATCGTGAGGTGACTTCATCAGTAAGCGACTATGATTACGAACTCTACCTAGATTTTCGCAAATCTGAAGGGGATCCCTCACGAGTCTTTCATGCTATGGGTGGGATGATCGATGCGCTGAATAATTTGGATCGCGATCTAGGAAAGTTGATCAGTCCTTATTATGAGCCCCAAGTCATTCTTGAGGATGTGTACACTGGTTCGTTACGGGCTAAACTCGGCGAAATCCTGAAGGAAATTCCCGATGATGCGCTTAAAGACCTTGAGCTAAAGAAAATCCTTGGGCACTTTTTGCTTAAAGCGAAATACCTAATTGTAAAATGGTGCGAGGCCAAGGAAAGTCTTGAGGATATGAATGATATCAAGGAATTGGAGGATCAGATAGAGGAAGCTGCAGAGTCCACGAAGGTGAAGAGAATACCTGCCTACGGCTCAATCAACCGTAAAGATCTTCTGAATCATATAAAGCAAATTCAAAACGTAATGAGCTCTCTTGAGGAATTTGACTATATTGAGTATCGCTCGGTTGTTGGCGACGCTCGTTTTAACGGACAACTCGCCATTTCGTCCCAAGTGATTTCTGATTGGCTTACAAAAGAGGTTCATACGACTCAAGGCGCTAGAATATTAAAAGTCAAAAAACCTGACTATTTGGGTAAATCAAAATGGGCCTTTAGATATAATGGGCATGCTATTGAGGCAAAAGTTTCGGATATACCATGGTTGGTTAGTTTTCAGGCTGGGGATATTCCTGTAAATCCTGGTGACTCCATTCGAGCTGAGCTGAAAGAGGATATCGCTTTTGGTTACGACGGAGAAATAATTCATGTCTGGTACGATATACTTGAGGTCTATGAAGTCATTCCTGGAATGAGAGCTGTCCAAGGCGGATTATTTGATTCTAAGAAGTGATTTAACAAATGCAGGTTGTCGGACAGTGTACTCCGCTGCGCTCCGTACCTGCCGCAACTGCAAGCGTTATAAGTTGCGAGAAGCTTTTGCAGGACTTCGGAAAGAGAGCAGATATTTGCGATCCGATGCGGATAGAGGACAGGAAATTTGGGTAGTCTGAGTAGGTGGTTCAAGGTTCTACAGCTACTGTTACCGATTATCCTGATCTGCATCGGGGTGCTTCATGCAGTGTCGACTCTGATAGCGGCCGGTTTTGACGCTGCTATCAATCAATTTCTATATCCGTTCATCTTTGTCACAAGCGGGCTCGTTCTCGGTGACTTCAACAGGCGCCGCAAGGATCTAAACTGAGGGTCTATGCCACGACTTATAACAAGGCCAGGCACGGCGACGCCTACTACATTGCGGCTTCGCCTCCATTCCGTAGCCGCGCATGCTGGCTGGCGTTATGCAGGATTATGAACTGGTCCGTTGTTAAAAAGTTCTCAGGTGCGGCACTGTCCTTAATTGGTTTGGCGGTGGTTGCAGACGTTATTATCGTTGCACTCTTTGAGCGCGGCGCGGTGACCGCTGAGTATGCTGGCTGCTATCTTACCGATGCAATGGTGGTCGGTTACGAGTGCCAGGGCTTCTGGCCAGCAGACATCATATCAGCGTGGCTCAATCTGCCGTTGTGGTCGGTCTACGGGCTCCTTTTTGCGCCATATAGCCTTAAAGCAGCGCTTCTTGCGGTCTTGGTTTGGTCACCACTAGTGATATATGTCATGGCGTCTCGCAAGGTGGCCCAGCATGCATAACCAGGCCAGTCACGGCGACGGCTACTACATTGCGGCTGCGCCTCCATTTCGTAGCCGCGCGTGCTGAGCGGCGTTATGCAGGGAGCAATCATGAAACCACGAATTAGCATGATCACTTTAGGTGTAAGTGACCTGCCGCCCTCTGTAGTGTTTTACGAGCAGGGCCTCGGGCTTCCGCGAATGGATTCTCCTCCCGAAGTGGCGTTCTTTACGTTGAATGGTACTTGGCTAGGATTATATGGTCGCGAAGCGCTGGCTGAAGATGCGTCAGTCTCTGGGGAATCAAGCGGATTCTCAGGGTTCAGCCTAGCGCACAATGTGGGGTCCGAGCAGGAGGTTGATCAAGTTATGGCTCAAGCTGCATCAGCCGGCGCCGTTGTGACGAAACCAGCTCAGAAAACAGATTGGGGTGGGTACGCAGGATACTTTGCTGATCCGGACGGTTATCTCTGGGAAATCGCGCACAATCCGCTTTTTTGGGTCGGGCCCTCAGATGAGCCTGCATAACAAACCGCATCAGTACGCGGCCGATGGCCGCCGCTTATTTTTGCGTTACACCCTACTGATCCGGCCTTGACGGCTATACGGCAGAGCCGTATATTTTAGCAGTGCTATTTATCGAAACCTCAACGTTCACCAAGCTATTGCCGAACTACCTCACGGATGAGGAATACCGGGGGCTTCAAACTTACCTTCTACAGAAGCCAGATGCAGGGGATCTGATTAAAGGTTCGGGTGGTGTTCGTAAAGTTCGGTGGGCACCAGCGGGTTCGGGAAAGAGCGGTGGTATCAGAGCCATTTACTACTGGAAGAAATCTGACCACGAGATATGGATGCTCACGCTGTACAGTAAATCAGAGCGCGCCAGTATTCCTGGCCACACGCTCAAGCAGATAGCGGAGGCAATCAAAAATGGGTGACAGAAACCTTGGGGCAGAGATTCTTGACGGTATCAATGAAATCAAGCAATTCAAGAAGGGTAAATTGGCCTTGCGAACGCATGAGCTTGCAGAACCTTCGCCGCCCAAAGTGATCAGGCTGAAATTGCACATGTCGCAGTCAGCATTTGCCGGCCTTATGGGTGTGAGTGTGCGAACCCTTCAGGACTGGGAACAGGGTCGGCGCGAGCCGCAAGGCCCTGCGCTTGCGCTTCTGCGTATTGCTGAGCAACACCCGGAAGTTTTTAGTCAGCTTCACTGACCAAAGTGAGGTGTAACCAAGCCATGCACCGGATGCCAAAACCTCCGCTTCGCTCTGGTTTTGTCACCGGTGATGGCGGGCGTTATGTGGTGCCCGCCATGCTACAAACACGATTTTTGAACAATGTTTAATCACGGGTAGCCAGGACGCTACTCAGAAAAGAAAGGAACTCTGACTATGAGTAATCTGATTGCCGCCTGTGTTGGCGACATGCACGTTTGCCCGATCAAAGGGCATGGCTCTTCCCCCATCCTGCCAAACGGCTCCAGCATCCTTGTTGAAGGTAAACCCATTGCCCGGGTGGGCGATGTCACCGGTTGCGGTGCGGTTATTACCCAAGGCTACCCGCTGGCGTTGGCCGATGGTATGCCAGTGGCCTACCTTGGCAGCCCTACCAGTCATGGCGGATCTATTGTCAGCGGTAATCCACGAGTGATTTTGGGTGTCGCCACTACCACAGCACCCGTAGTGGACTTTGCCATGGCTGGCGCACTGGATGACAAAGGCCAGCTTACCCCTGCGGCCAAAGAGTTGCTGGACAAAGATCCACAAGAGTTTGTGCGCAAAGCTGCGCATAAAGGCGCATTGATTGATGAAGGCTTGCCGGACAAGTCACTGGATGACTCGCCCGAAGAAGATAACCGCCCCAAAGTCCGGGTAGAGGCAGGATTCTTTTTTGATGGCACAGGCAATAACCGTGACAATACCCGTGCCTACCAGCAGGAACTTGATAAATGCCTGACCGCCAATGCCGCCGGAGCCATCTCGGAAGACGAGTGCAGTAATGAGCTGTCGCAGGTGATGGAAGGCAGTTACCTCAATGCCGAAACCAACGTCTCGAAGCTGGAGACGCTTTACTTTAAAGACACCATAGAGCAAGACGGTTCACCAACCCACCGGCTGTCCGTTTATGTTTCAGGTGTTGGCACCAAGTTTGGTGAGCCCGACGATGGTTTGAGCATGGGGCTAGGCTTGGGGGAGCAAGGCATCCTCAGGAAGGTTGAGGAAGGTGCAGAGCAAATCACCTTTGAGATTGCCAACCGAGTCAATGATTCCATTGACGAATTGATCATCGATGTATTCGGATTTAGCCGGGGCGCGGCAACGGCACGACATTTCGTAAGCCGTGAGGTTTATGACACAACGGGCTCTTTATACGGTGAGTACAAAGGGGCATTGGTCAGAGCTTTCGAGCGGGAGGGCATTCCATGGCCTGAGAAAGTGACGGTTCGGTTTCTGGGGCTGTTCGATACCGTTGCAGGAGTCGCCGATGTAGGCAATCTGGATTATTCCGCCCACGATGGAAAAACGGGGCGTGTCAACGTCAACATAAAACCGGGGCAGGTCCAGCGGGCCGTCCAATTCGTTGCGAGGGATGAGCGGCGTCACAACTTTTCGTTAAACAGCCTTCGAAGTGATTCGGGTGACCTGCCTGAGAATTTCAGCGAGTGGGTGCTGCCCGGAGTACATTCGGATATTGGCGGCGGGTATCCAGAGCGGTTTCATGAGCGAATTGAAGTTCGCCCTCCAGAAGTCATCACGGGTAAAGACCGACGGAACCCCGAGGCCAGTTTCGAGTTTTCCCGCATGCTGCAGGAGCGAGCCCTGATCAAGGCCGAGGGCTGGATCGGATCGCACAATCCGTTGGCGACCCTCGAGATTGAACAGAAGCGCTTGCCCATGCTGCCCACTCAGCCGAGCCTGAGTGGCAATAATGTCGCTTTCACCTTTGGCTGGACCGGGAGGTTCGCGGCGAATACTCCAGAATTCCCCTGTACTTGATTCACAAACTGGCTGTCGATGCCGGTGTGCCTTTCCAGTCCATCAACCCCGATGTGAAAGGCTTTTCAATACCGCAAGAGCTTGTAGCAGTTGCCAGAAACCTTGCAGCCCACGTCTGGCACGGTCAAGATTTGCTGTTGTCACCCGAGTCAAAAGCCCTGCTTAAGCAACGGTACATCCATCATTCCGATCATTATCTGGAAATGGGACCGTTATACCCTTTCAGGCCGGCAAAGGGTGGTCGCCGGGCTATTCACCTCAACATGACCAGTGAATAAACGGAGACTGCTATGAGTATCAAACGCTGGATGACCTGTCTCTGTATCCTGGTGTTGGTAGGGTGTTCGGAACCAACGGAGTCAGAGGGTCCAAGGCACGGTCCTAACAGTACATACCGCAATATCAATGTCGTCGCTCCAAAACACTACGATGTCTGGGTGGATAAGTTCTTTGTTGAGTCCTTGTCAGAGAACATTGGCTGGCGAGCGCCTATTGGCATTGTGTCATGTTGCTGGGAAAAGCCTCACGGCGCTTCGGCGGAATGGCAAACTATGCCCGAAGTCTTCCTCATCCGCTGGTTCTCTTTCGCGGAGCAGCAATCCTATGAAGCCCTGATCCGGCTGGAAAGCCCGGATGAGATTGAGGAAAAGATGAAGGAAGTCGCTGCATTTGAACGCTTTGGCGAGATGGTGGAGCGACCGCGCTACAATCTTGTT
The DNA here is from genome assembly GCF_041687235.1 of Marinobacter sp. GTDB lineage: Bacteria > Pseudomonadota > Gammaproteobacteria > Pseudomonadales > Oleiphilaceae > Marinobacter. The sequence goes on from NZ_JAWLCH010000010.1 coordinate 6,714, forward strand.
CTTGGCTTGGCACCGGGCGGAACAGTGGTTGCGTGGATTATGAACCGGGGTGTGAATGCTATCGAAGTTGGTCGTTTTAAAGCCAAACCCTACGACGACAAAGAATCAGACTACACTCAATGGGTTAATGAGTATCTCGAGAGAGAAGGCGATTACCTCAAAGAGAACGGGGTGAAGCTGGATGGTTGGTAGGGTTATAGGCCTGAAACCGTGGGAGTTAGCCACCACATAACCATGCCATGCACCGGATGCCAAACCCTCCGCTTCGCTACGGTTTTGTCACCGGTGATGGCGGGCGTTATAAGCACGGGGCAATCAGGCTCCGGCATAAGTAGGTGAGAGTTTTTGGGAGAAATACTCTTTGACGGGTTGTTTAGGGGAGGGATTCGGTTCCTCGCAAGGCTTCTCGGTTGTGAGCAAACCTGTGAAGGCGGCGCAGGACTTCTCTTGTTGGTCCTTTTGCTGATCTTGTTCATATGTGTGGTGGTTCTTGTAGTTGGCCACATTCGGAAACCGGCCAAGAAGAAAGGTCGCTGAAGCCGTGCCTGTTATAACAAGTCAATTAAATTCGTTCCGGCCCGATGGGCCTCCACCGGACGCCCTTGTCAGGGCGCCGTTTATTGCTGGCTACAGAATTCCGAGTTACCCACGAACAGTAGACACCTTCTATAGTTAGGTGGACTTACCCCGGTGCGGACGGTGGCATCGCTGGCCGTCAGTTTAGAACAACAACGAGAAAAGGGCAGATGAGCGAGCACGATGCACGGTTTTGGGATCGGTCGGCCAAAAATGCGCAGCTGTTCTGCGTCTCGTGGGCAAGGCCCCGAGCGTCGTGACCACATGCTCCTCGGGTTCGTTGCTACAAGCGATCGGTGAAGCGGGGTTTGAAATACTTGAGAACGAACGACACGGAACGAAGAAAAGTGACTACCGTCCCTTTATTGTCGCTCGGGCGAGCTGACTCTGCCTGAAGTCAGGCATGCGGGAGTGCGCGCTCCCGTGCCGCTCCGGCTTTAAGGGTGTATCCCCGACGCGAAATCAAAAATGTTCATGAACAGGAAAAAACATGAAAAAACAGCTGCTGGTCTTACTGATACCCTTCCTGCTATTGGCAGGATGTGCGAGTAGCCCGTCTGCTCTCAGACATGATGTCGCCGTGTCGTATGACGCCGAGCGTATCGCCTATGATGTGGCCGGAGAGGGCGAAACGGCGCTGATTTTCGTTCACGGCTGGAGCTGTGACGGGCGCTACTGGCAAGAGCAGGTCCCGGTATTCGCGAAAGCCTATCGGGTGATTACGGTCGACTTGGCAGGGCATGGGCATTCCTCATTGGAGCGATCCGATTATTCAATGCTGTCGTTCGCGCAGGATGTGAAAGCCGTTATGGACAGGGAAAACATTGGTCGCGCTGTTCTGATCGGGCACTCAATGGGAGGTGGCGTGATTGCCGAGGCGGCCAGGCTCATGCCGAAGAGGGTTGTGGGCATTGTCGGGGTCGATACCCTGCAAAACGTTGGGGAACGTACACCTGAGAGTGTCATTGAGGAGATGGTAACGCCATTTGAATCTGATTTCAGAACGGCGACGCAGGGTTTTGTTTCACAAATGTTCCCGGCAGGTACCGATCAAGAGCTGATGAACTGGATAAAGGAAGACATGTCATCAGCGCCCAAGGCGCCGGCCATGAGTGCCTTTCGTAACTACCTGGGTCAGTATGTCAGCGGAGATGCCGCCGCTGTCTTCAAGGATGTCAGCGTTCCTGTGGTCTCAATAAATGCACGACTATGGCCGACCGCATTTGAAGAAAACCAAAAGCATATTAAAGACTATCAGCTTCTCTATATTGAGGAATCAGGCCACTTTCCCATGCTGGAAAGGCCTGACGCCTTTAATGCGCTGTTACAACAGACCATTGAAGCAATTGAAACGCGCAATGGCATCTAGCCTTTGCATCACATGCGTGCCGGTGTCTCCGCTGTTCTGAGACACCCATACCGGAGGGGCCGATGGACATCAAATGCGTCTCGGGATTTGCCACGATAACCCAGGACCCTGCTGCAAGTGCCTCGCTGTATGAAGGACTGCTGGGGCTGCCGCTGGAGAAGATGGACGATTATCGCTTCATGGACAAATTCCCCGGGACGAACCATTTTGGTGTCTGGCCGCTTGCCATGGCCGCCCAGTCCTGTTTTGGGCAGGATGAATGGCCTGAGGGGGTTCCTGTGCCGACTGCCACAATTGAATTTGAGCTGGCGGATGCGGCCGCTGTCGAGGCGGCCGTGGACGAGTTGAAAGCGAAAGGACAAGCATTCGTTCATACCGCCCGTACCGAACCCTGGGGGCAGACCGTCGCCCGGTTCATGAGCCCCGAGGGGATATTGGTGGGGCTGAGTTATGCGCCGTGGCTTCATGAGTGAGTGGTAAGGGGGGGGCAGACCCCTTGAATTATTGGCCAGACGGTTTCAGAGAGTACGTGTAATCATGTGGGGGTGGGCTGTTGTTGCGATACTGGCACATCTTTGGAGTAGAAGTGGGCTTTCAATCTAACCAGTGCAGGCACGGCGACGCCCACTACATTGCGCCTTCGGCTCCATTTCGAGGGCGCGCATGCTGCAAGCGTTATGCAAAGCGTTCGTCTTGACGTACGTACCTGTAGGCGTACACTTGATTAGAAGTTAAACACGCAAGAGGTGCGTCATGACCGGAATCACAGCAACTGAGGCGCGCAGCAACCTTTATCGGTTGATTGACGAAACCGCCGAGTCCCACCAACCAATCGTCATCATGGGTAAGCGGAACAAGGCCGTCCTGGTTTCCGAGGAAGACTGGTCTGCAATTCAGGAAACACTTTACCTGCTCTCCGTACCAGGTATGCGGGAGTCTATTCGTGAGGGGATGGATACCCCCGTGGATGAATGCGATGAGGAGCTGGACTGGTGACATGGAAGTTGGTTTACACCAAGCAAGCCCAGAAAGATGCAAAGAAGTTGGCCTCCAGCGGCCTCAAACCAAAAGCCCAGGAACTGTTAGCGCTGATAGCGGAAGATCCATACCGCAAGCCGCCTCCGTTTGAGAAGCTCATTGGTGATCTTGCGGGGGCCTATTCACGCCGCATCAATATTCAGCATCGTCTGGTCTACCAAGTGCTCGAGGACGAGCGAGTGGTGAAAGTTCTCAGACTCTGGAGCCATTACGAATAATGCATAACCAGCCGCTGTTGCCGGACAATTTTTCCACCGCTTCGCGGCTCCAAAATTGCCGCAAAGCTCCGCGTTAAGCTCCATTGTTGCGTGGTGCGCAACATGCTAAAATTCCCTCATGATTAAATCATTCCGTCACAAAGGACTGAAGCGGTTTTACTCGACCGGCCACACGTCTGGCATACAACCCGACCATGCCAAGCAGCTGCGTATGCAGCTGGCTGCTCTGGATACGGCGACTTCAGTGGAAGACATGGATATCCCTGGTTTTCGGCTTCATCCATTGAAGGGTAAAGACAAAGGCCAGTGGTCGATTTGGGTTAACGGAAATTGGCGCATGACGTTCGAGTTTCAGGACGGCAACGCCTACATTCTTGATTATGAGGATTATCACTAATGACTATGCATAATCCGCCGCATCCTGGTGAATTCATTCGGGAGGTGTACCTGGAGCCTTTTGGTATCAGTTCCCGTCAGCTTGCTTCCAGTCTGGGCGTTTCACCTTCCACTTTGTCCCGGTTGCTCAAAGGGGATAGTGGTATTAGCCCGGAAATGTCTCTTAGGCTGTCCAAGGTTCTCGGGCGCACCCCTGAGAGCTGGTTGGCGATGCAGGATATGTACGATCTGTGGGTGGCCCGCAATACGGTCAATCTGGATGGCATTCATCCCCTGGATTTCGAAGCCGCTTAACCAGAGGTTGTTGTCGGACGCGCCTACGCTGGCGCTCCGGCACTCCGCAAAGCCAGGGCGTTAGCAGCTACGGCTTCCTTCCAAATCTTGCGGGTTGAGTAAAAAAGGAATAATTTGTACTCATGGATGAGTTTGAATTCGACGAAGCCAAAAGCTAGGCCAACCTGGACAAGCACGGTATAGATTTCGTGGCTGCCCAAGGGCTTTGGAAAGATCCATACCTGCTGGAGATCCGTGCAAAATCAGAGGATGAGCAGAGGTTTTTGCTGATAGGCAAGATTGGTGAAAAGCACTGGTCGGCTGTCGTCACATACAGGGATGCTCGTATTCGTCTGATTTCAGTCAGACGTTCCCGTAAGAAGGAGGTTGAGCTCTATGAAGGCTAAAGACTTCGACAAGAAATTTGAGGAAGGCCAGGAAGATATTGTTGATGATCTTGACCTGTCTTCTGCTCGTCGTGTTAATCAGGAACAAAAGCGAATCAACGTTGATTTCCCGGCTTGGGTTGTAGAGTCGTTGGATCGCGAGGCGGCGCGCATTGGCGTTACCCGCCAATCAATCATCAAGGTGTGGCTGGTGGAGCGTCTACAGGCAGAGTCTGCTAACAAGCCGCCCAATGGTGACGCCGCAGGCGGCGCACATTAGCGGAGCGTTAAATGCCAGTAATAGCAAGGTCCAGAGCTCCAACAATCTGGTCTCTGAGATGTGAGAGGGAGCCAATAGGGCTCTTGAGGTGTTTTTCGGGCACGGAGGAAATTTGCGGAGTTAACAGCAACAGCTCCTGATCGGCAAAGCTGATTTCGGGAGTGAGCCCCTGCATGGCTTCGCCACCGAAGGCAGAACGTTTGCCCAAGGGGATAACAATGCGAGTTGCCAAATCGCTCAAGAGGCTGCTTTGGATATCCATCAGGTATGGGTAGTGAGCCTTGCTGACTTTGCTCGGGTTGGGGTACACATCGAACTGTGCCATCAGAACTCCCTGAATTCGTCGCCGAAGCATCCATGTTGTTCGACGAAATCGTTGTAACTTTTTATCGCAGCGCGATTTTCTTCAACCCATTGTGCGGCTTCGCGTTTCGAAAGCTCTTCTTTCAGAGCTCGTTCCAGGGTGGCAGACAAGTTAATGTTCAGTTCCCGGGTTTTACGCAGAAGATCGCTATTGATTGAGAGGTTCGCTGCTTTTTTGGGGGCGGCTGAGTTATAGAGTTCGGCCATGAGGGCCTCCGAGAAGACATAGAATTCAGGTTTTGATCTTATGCGCATAGCTATGCGCATGCAAGTATTTAACCAATGGCTGTTGTCGGACGCACCTGCGCTGGCGTTCTGTCACGCCGCAAAACTAAGGCGTTATGCTGGTACGTCCGTTTATGAGCCCTGAAGGTGTTTTGGTGGGGCTGCGTTATGTGCCGTGGCTTAATGAATGACGCCTGACTATCTCGCCAAATTGTTTTATGGTGCAGCACTCCCATCACGTAAATAGTAGTCGCTGCCGGGCTGCCTGTTCGCGATGTTTCAGGTGTCTCAGTAAGAGGCGATAGAGAAAAACCGATGACTGTTCATTCTGGTTCTTGCCTGTGTGGCACAGTGAAATTTGAGGTACAAGGCAGTTTCGACAGTTTCTATCTGTGTCATTGCCAACACTGCCAAAAAGATACCGGATCTGCTCATGCGGCAAATTTGTTCTCGCAGTCCGCTGAATTGACCTGGTTGTCCGGTGAAGGCGCTGTGACCTCCTTTACGCTCTCTGGCACCCGTCACAACAGGAGCTTTTGTAAGTTGTGCGGGTCAGCATTGCCGAGCAGTCCGCTTAAAGGTGTTCTCGTCGTTCCGGCGGGCTGTTTGGATACCGGAATTTCCATGGTACCCACAGCCCACATTTTTACGGCCAGTAAAGCACCCTGGGATGGCGACTTGGGCGACGTGCCACGGTTCGAGGGCCTGCCAGAATAAGCTGGTCGCATAAATCCGATAACCCGCAAGTAGGTGCCCCCTCCATGACGGAACACACACAGGTTGCTGGCCTGTCTACGGATCATCTTTCAAACATTGAAAGCCACCTTGACCGTTGCTACATCCAGCCCCGGAAGTTACCCGGTGCGCTGACACTGGTCGCCCGGCGAGGGGAGATTGCTTATGTGAAAGCCCAGGGGCTGATGGACGTGGAACGCAACAAGCCGGTCCGCCGGGATACGGTGTTCCGCATCTATTCCATGACCAAACCGATCACATCTATCGCCATGATGCAGCTCTATGAACAGGGGCGGTTTTTACTGGATGATCCCGTACACAAGTTTATTCCTGCCTGGCGAACCCGGCGGATTTATAAAAGCGGTGTTTATCCCAATTTCCTGACCACGTCTGCATCCAGCACCATGACAATTCGCGACCTGTTCACGCATATGTCAGGCCTGACTTACGGATTCATGCAGCGCACCAACGTCGACGCTGCCTACCGCGAGCTTAAGCTGGATGGCAGCCGGAGTATGACGCTGGAAGCCCTGGTCGATCACCTCGCAGAGCTGCCGCTGGAGTTTTCCCCTGGCACAGCCTGGAACTATTCGGTCAGCACGGATGTGCTGGGGCATCTGGTGCAGTTGCTGTCTGGTAAGCCGTTTGATGAGTATCTGCAGGAGCATATTTTTGAGCCTCTGGATATGCCTGACACCGGCTTCCACGTTCGTGACGATCAGCTTGAGCGCTTCGCTGCCTGCTATCAGTACCATCCCGGTGATCAGTTCACGTTGCAGGATGATCCGCAAACCTCTCCCTTCCGGCGCAAACCTCAGTTTTTGTCAGGCGGGGGCGGGCTGGTTTCCACCATTGATGATTATTTCCACTTTGCCCAGGCACTGTGTCAGGGCGGTGAGTTCCGGGGGCGGCGCATTATTGGTCGAAAAACTCTGGAATTCATGCGTCGCAATCACCTGCCTGACAATCAGGATCTACCGGGCCTGTCGGTCGGTGCGTTCAGCGAGACACCGTTTGCCGGGACTGGCTTTGGTCTGGGCTTTTCGGTAAAAACTGACGTCGCCAAATCCCAGACCAACGGATCGGTCGGTGAGTACGGTTGGGGTGGCCTTGCGAGCACCAACTTTTTCGTCGATCCCGTGGAGGACCTGGTGATGATCTTTATGACGCAACTGATTCCCTCATCAACCTACCCCATCCGTCAGGAGTTACGGGCGATCGTTAACGGAGCGCTGCTATGAACACAGTTTCAACACCCTATCCAATCGGCACCCCCGGCACGCCCTGGGGCGATGCGGAACGCGCCGAATGGTTGTCACGGCAGACCCGTCAGCGCAGTTACGAGGCGGAGGTGTTGAGTGTTATCGAGGGCCTGCGCTCGCGCTTTGATATGGAAGAATATGGCGCTCTGGATTACGGCCCGGATTATTATCCGCTGATGGCGATTCGCAGCCGCGACTGGAATAACGATCTTCCGGTGGTGCTGATAACCGGCGGGGTTCACGGCTATGAAACCAGCGGTGTGCATGGTGCGCTGCAGTTCCTGGACAAGCACGCTGCCGAGTATGCCGGCCGCGTGAACTTGCTGGTTGCGCCCTGTGTCAGTCCCTGGGCGTATGAGCGCATTCATCGCTGGAACCCGAACACCATTGATCCGAACCGCTCGTTCCACGAGGGCAGCCCGGCTGAGGAATCAGCCGCACTCATGCGTCTGGTAGCGCCAGTTCGTGATCGTGCGCTGATTCACGTGGACCTTCACGAGACTACCGATACCGATGAAACCGAGTTTGGGCCGGCGCTGGCTGCGCGGGACGGCAAGCCGTTCGAGCCGTCCGGGATTCCCGATGGGTTTTACGTGGTGGGTGACACCGAGAACCCGCAGCCAGAGTTTCAGCAGGCCCTGATCAGGGCGGTGGAGCAGGTGACGCATATTGCGGCGCCCGACGAGAGCGGCGAGATCCTGGGCTCACCGATGGTTGCCCGGGGTGTAATTGAGTATCCGCTCACCAAGTGGGGCCTGTGCGCCGGTATTACTCGCGCTCCTTACCGGACCACCACCGAGGTGTATCCCGATAGTCCCCGTGTAACCCCCGGGCAATGCAATACTGCGCAGGCTGCCGCGGTGTGTGCGGCGATTGACTATGGGCTGGCTGCGCGACACGCCTAGTTCTGCATGCGAATGTCGTCTTTCCAGCGGAACCCCACGCCGCCGGCCTGCCACACGCCGTCTTTATTGAACGGGTGGGGGCCAGCCATGTTGATGTACTGGGGCAGACCAAAGTGGGGTGCCAGGTTTCGCGGGGCCTTTATGGTAACCCGGTCCATGATGCGCAGGCCTTGCTGCTCTGCTGGCAGGTGGGCCTCCGGGGAGGCGCGGTGGGCAACCGCCCAGTTGTCGATAAACAGCAGATCGCCGGTGTCATATTCGTAGCGAATGCCGTAGCCGCACTCGAAGGAATCGTTCAGCAGATCGTTGTAATCGTTGAACAGCTCTTTCATCGCGTTTTCGTCCAGCAGCCGAAAGCTGTCGGCGGGGGCGGGCAGGGTTTTCAGCTGGTCGAGTGTCAGCCCGTCTTCCGGCAGACGTTCGAGCACGGCACCGGTCATGCCCAGATGCAGCCATACGCTTTTGCGGCCGGAAATCGGGTGGGTGTGAACCACCGGGTGGGTCACGCTGGATGCGGAGTTTACCGACACCAGGCGCTCCCAAAGATCCCGCTTTTCCGGCGGCAGAGCATCAAACGCGGCGCCCTGGTGTGCAAAGTGGGTACCGCCGCCGTTTTCCGGGGCGCGGGCCATGTAGTAGGCGCTGTGGGAGAAGGTGGCCGCCTCGAAACTGCCGTCGTTGTGCCACTGGGGGCCGACGCCGAGAATGCCCTGGCGGCCATCGTTGGAGCAGCGGAAGATGTGCCGGTTGCGGCCGGGCGTTGCGGGATGAACACCGTGAGTGGAGTGGATCTCGCGGGCGCCCCACCATTTGCAGGTATCAATCAGTTCTTCGGGCGAGAGGCCGGGCTGATGCTTGAAAACAATGAACCCGCGATTCGCCATTTCCGCTTCCAGGGCCTTTATCGCATGCTCTGGCAGTTGGTTGCGCACGTCTGCGCCATAGATTTCAACGCCGATAGGGTCCAGTGGCTTGAGCGACAGGCCTTCCTGCTCGAGCAGGGCCACATTCTCCGGGTTCAGGGGCGCTACGGTGGAGGTCGGTTCGCGGGTTGTGCCCTGGGTCTGTGCCATTGCGGTCTACTACCATGCTGCTCGTTTTCTAGCCAGCCTAACCCAGTGGGTTTTTGAAATTCAAATCCGATGTCTCGACAAACACCTTGCGAGTCGGTCGCCCAAGGTGCCCCGGTGCTTTAAAAACCTTGCTTTGATGGTTAGGCTGACAGTAGGCACAGCGCAAGGGGCATAACGGAATGAAGTTTCCTTCGAGCACGTCATTTGCACTCCTGGGTGCAGCACTGATTGCGATCAGTTACGGGCTTGCGCGCTTTGCGTTTGGTTTGTTTGTGCCCCCAATCCGGGCTGATCTGGATCTTGGGGCCGATGTGATCGGTATTATCGGTGCGCTGCCGCTGATCAGCTTCGTGCTTGCGACCGGGGTAGCACCGCTTTCTGCGGATCGGCTGGGCGCCCGCAACACTGCGATGGCCTCCGGTGTTTTCGGCGTTGTCGGCCTCGCGTTGATCAGTCAGGCCGTCGGGGCTGTCTCTCTCGGGATTGGCGTGATCGCCTGTGGTATCTGCACAGGGCTGATGATGCCGGCACTCACGGCAGCCATGCAGGCGTTGGTGAAACGGTCGCTGCATGGCCGGGTAAGCTCGGTGATGAATGCCGGCACCAGTATTGGCGTGGTGATTGCTGTACCCACGGTTCTGTTCCTCGCCGGGGCCTGGCGTTATGCCTACGCCTCCTTTGCGGTGCTGGCGGTCATCGGTGTTATTGCTACCTGGTTCTTCATTCCCTCGGTTTCCCGTGTCATGCCCGCGAACGCGGCACCGGCGCCGCCTATCAGCGCGGATCAGTGGTGGCGCCTGTTAAGGCTCTCAATGTTTGCGTTCATGATGGGCTTTGTCTCTGCCGCCTACTGGATCTTTGCGCCGGATCTGGTGGTCAATCTGGGTGACATGCCCTCCGATGCCACCGGTTGGCTCTGGCTTGGGGTTGGCATTGCCGGCCTGGGTGGCGCTGTAGTGGCCGATCTGGCCGATCGCAACAATCCCCCGATCACCCAGGCCCTGATGCTGATGATGCTGGCCGCCAGTCTGGCGTTGATTGCAGCCAGCCCCGACAACCTGATGATTTCGGGGTTCTCGGCGCTGGTGTTTGGCCTCGCTTACATGAGCCTGACGGGGCTCTATCTGATGACCGGTATTCGTTTGTTGCCTGGTCGGTTGTCCATGGGGCCGGTATTGCCCTTTATGGCGGTCTCTCTCGGCCAGGCGGCCGGCTCGCCCATCGTTGGTGCGTTGGTAAATGAAGTCGGCTATGCCGATGCCTTTGCCAGCTTCTGCACCATCGGTATCGTTGTGGCGATGCTCTCGCCGCTTTACCCGCGGTATCTGGAATACGAGCCGGAGGAGGAGACCGAGGAGGATACCGGTCTGCAGGCAGCCTACGATTATCAGTTGCAGAATGAGGAAGGCGAGCCGCTGACCCCGGTAACCGGCAAGTCTGAGAGCTATTAGAGAGTCTGGGGCAGCCCGTTACTCTGGTCTTCCCTCGGTGGGCGCCGCCCAGCTGGTGTAGCCCAGGTCCATTACACGGGCGACCTCCTCATCGGGTATGGCCGAGAGGTCGCCAAGCTCCAGGGTGTCGTAATGGAAGGCGTAGAGGCGGGAAGTGAACTCCGCAATCGGCAGGGAGGCCTCGCCACGAACTTCCCCGTTGCCATAGGTTGAGCAGGTAATGCCCTGGCCCCAGTTCTGGCCGCTGTCGTTATTTGGATTGAAGAAATAGACCCGCATTTCGTTCTTCGGGCTCAGGGCGACCCGCAATATGTTAATGGCGTGGCGGCCCACGAAGCGTGCGGCGCTGTCGGTCACGGCAATGCCTGCTGGCTGGGCATGAATCACCGGGATGTTGCCGTTATAGAAGGGGTGGTAGCTGGCGTAGAAATGCCGGATGAAGCCCTCGTAGTCCTTCACCTCACCAGTTTTTACGTCGGCAACTACCCGGAAGCCATGGCTGACCCACCAGCCATAGAATTCCGGGTTGATCCAGCGGTGCGCGTCGTCCTCGCGGTTTTCACAGCGCCGCCACATCTCGCCGTAGATTCGATCCAGATGGGGGATGAGGATCAGCGATACCGGGTCCACATCCACCGGTGTGCCCGTCACCAGCCCGGGCTCCAGATCTCTTGACGATACTTCCTGGCCTTCGAATCGGGTCAGTACTTCGTTGTCCCGCGCTGCCCAGGCCAGCACCTGTAGCAGGTAATCGGCCTCGTTGGATGCCCACATGGAAAGGCCAATGGCAGATTGGCAGGTGGGGTTATTGCCCTGGCCGACGCCCAGGGGCTGGCCCAGCAGATTGATAACACCGGCAAGCAGGAACACCCGGGGTGGGAGGGCATCACCAAAGGCTTCTTCCAAGGCGCGCGCGGTTTCCGCTGATAGAGGGAGTTTGATCTGTCGCCAGAGGGCCTGGGCAACCGAGGGCGTAAACAGAGAGCCCCGTTCCAGCATCATGGTCAGCCCGTATACCGCCTGGCAGGTTTCCGGGTAGACGGCTTCGTCAATCAGGGCATGCACCAGCTCGGTGTAACAGTAGAGATCGTCCAGGCCGGTCATGGTCAGCCCCAGGGTGTTGGGTATCAGGTCTTCCTGTCCGGTGTCGCGCAGAAAACGGAGCATCACGGCGTGGTAGGGGGAGGCCAGGCCAGTGTCGAACATGCTGCGGGCAAAGTAGGTGGCTTCCGAGGAGAGAGCAATGTCGTCCATGTCCCTCAGGCGTTGTTCATAGACGGCAAGCCCGGGATCTTCGGCACTGGCCGGGGTGGGCGCGAAAAGCGCCTTCACCAGACGGGTAGCGTCGCTATTGCGCCGGGTTTTGATGGCTGGATCGTATAGGCACTTGGCGATCTGACCGATCATCTCGCAGATGCTGTCCACCTGAACCGGTCCCTGGTCCAGCAAGCGCCAGACTTCGGCTACCAGGCTGTCCAGCAGGCTTTCGTATCCCAGGTGGGAGATCAGATACCGGTACAGTTCCTGAACGATGGTTCCGAGCTGCTTGGGGCGTTCCCGGTCGGCTTCTGTCAGCTGGCCAGAGAGCAGGTCCAGGTTGAGGGCCATCACCTGAGTGAGAAAATGGCGTGCCTGCTCCGCTGAGATGCCAGGATGGAAGAAGTCTCCACGGCTGACAGCAAGCATTCGTAATTCGCTGATCGCTTCCACGATGGTGGTAACGGCACCCGCCTCGCGCAGGGAGTGCTTGGCCAGCGCCGGTTGCAGAATCGCTGGCTGGGCCCAGTCGCTGGTGCCGAAAATACCGGCGGATTCCAGGGAGCGAATGCGGCGGTACAGGGCATCGAAGCCGCCGGGTAGGGTCATCAGCATCCTGGCGCGCTCCAGCAATCCAAGGCTGGAGGCCTTGGGGTCGCTTCGACGGGCGCGGGCGAACTCGGCCAGCGCCATATCAAACTGCATCAATGCAGGCTTGAGCGCAGGATCTGTGTCTTGGCGCTCCATTGCGTTGGCTCCCTTTATCGTCAGGGCAGAACCACCAGGTGATTGGGCAGTTCATTACGCTCGTGAGTGGCGGGTACATGCTCTTTCAGCAGCTTGCCACACGCCGCAATACAGTCAAGAAACCCCTCCCGTGTCTTTCCCTGGCGCACTTTTTCGGTGAAGTCCGCAACGATACTTTCCCATACTGAGTTGTCCAGCACATCGGCAATACCCTGATCCACCAGAATCTCCACATAGCGTTCGGCCTCCGAGACGAAGATCAGCATGCCAGTGCCGCCTTGGGTATGGTGCAGGTTCTGCTCAAGGAATTGCCGCCGTGCGAGGTTGGACGCCCGCCAGTAGCGCACCTGCCGGGGAATCAGGCGGGTGTTTATGCCGGGCATCCGGAACAGCAGGCTGAGCAGCACGAACGTGCCCCACTGCACCAGCATCAGCATGTCGGCGCCGAGCCAGCTGCCGAAATAATTGCAAATGCCCGGCACAAGCAGAGCCAGAATGCCGGCCCAGACCAATGGAATATAGTTGTAGTTGTCCGACTGGGCCGTCAGCACGGTGACCAGTTCGGCATCGGTTTCCCGTTCCACCTTATTGATGGCGGCGGTAACGGCTTCCTGATCGCTTTTGCTTAGTAATGTCATGATTCTGTCATTCTCATTGTCAGGTGAGGGGATTCAGCGCGCGAGGATGCCGGTACAGAGCTACCAGCCACCGGAGGCACCACCGCCGCCGAAGCCGCCTCCGCCGCCACCAAAACCACCGCCGCCGAGGCCGCCGCCACGGCCGCCCATGGCACCACCCAGCAGCGCCGCGCCCAGCAGGGCAGCACCCCCGCGGCCACCACGGCCACCCCGACTGCCGATAAAGAACACCACCGCCATCATGATGATGAAGAACAGCGCGACCATGCCCGCTTTGGGCTTCTCCTGCTGGGCAACTGGTTGCTGACCCTGCGGAGCCGCCATGGGCTCGCCGCCGAGCACCTGAATCATGGCGGCGGCGCCGTTAACGATACCGGCCTGAAAATCTCCCTGACGGAACGCCGGGGTGATAATGCGATTGATAATGACCGACGAGTCGGCATCAGTGAGCCGGCCTTCCAGGCCATAGCCCACCTCGATGCGGATTTTGCGTTCTTCCTCGGCCACAATCAGCAGTGCGCCGTTATCCTCGCCTTCCTGACCGATACCCCAATGTCTGCCCAGTTGGTAGCCGAAATCCTCTATCGGAAAACCCTGCAGGTCTGGCAGGGTAACCACCACAACCTGTTCGGTGGTGTCCTGCTCATGGGCCTCGAGCATCTGGCTCAGGCTCGCCTCCGCATCAGGCGTCAGCATTTTCGCCTGGTCTACCACCCGGCCAGTCAACTCGGGAAATTCCGGCGTGGACTGGGCCCAGACGGTGGCCGGCAGCAACAGCAGTAATGCCAGCAACAGGTTTTTGTTCAACTGGAAAACCATCAGAATTCCACCGCGGGCGCTTCATCCGCGTTTTCCGTGGTGGCTTCGAAGTTGGCGCGAGGCTCCAGATCGCTATACAGCAGGCTGTGCCAGATTTTTCCCGGGAAGGTGCGCAGTTCGGTGTTGTACCGTTCCACCGCCTGGATGAAATCCCGTCGCGCGACGGCAATACGGTTCTCCGTACCTTCAAGCTGAGCCTGGAGGGTCAGAAAGTTCTGGTTCGATTTGAGATCGGGGTAACGTTCAGAGACCGCCATCAGACGGCTCAGGGCGCTACTGAGCTCACCCTGGGCCTGCTGGAACTGCTTCAGTTTCTGGGGATTGTTGAGAATGCTCTCGTCCACCTGGATTGATGTCGCTTTCGAGCGCGCTTCAATTACCGCGGTGAGGGTTTCCTGCTCCTGCGCGGCAAACCCCTTGACGGTTTCGACAAGATTGGGAATCAGGTCTGCCCGGCGCTGGTACTGGTTTTCCACCTGGGCCCAGGCTGCGGTCACTCGCTCATCGTAGGTGGGGATGTTATTGATTCCGCAGCCACTGAGAAGAAGAACCAACGCCATCAGCGAGGTCAGCCGCCAGAAATTCCGTTGTTGAAACGGAGTGTGAAGGGTTCCGGTCATAATCATTCCCAGATGTGGTTGCATGAAGAGGGGCGTCCGCCCGGCCCGCGGGCGAAGGCAAGGGATTACTGCGAGAGATGGGGGCAAAGCCCCTGTTTTCAAGGTTAAGGCTCAACCGCCGACCTCCCGATAAGACACCATACGCTGTTTCTCTTCATCCCACAGGGCGTAATGGAAGCAGTCGGCAATGTCGCCGGGCGCAAGGCTTGTTGTCAGCGGCGACTGCAGTTCAGGAATGGCCGCCATCACTTCAGGAAGGCGGTAAAAGGGGATGCGGACGTTGAGGTGATGAATATGGTGATAGCCAATGTTGCCGGTAAACCACTGCATGACTTTGTTCATTCGCATGTAGCTGGAAGACTCCATGGCTCCGCGGTAAAAGGTCCAGGCTTCGGGCGAGGCAATCTGCATGCGCCGGAAACTGTGCTGGGCAAAAAACAGGTAGCACCCCATGGCAGAAGCCAGGCTCATGGGCAGCAGGATGACAAAGAAGACCAGGCTGAACCCGCCCAGTAGCCACATCACGGCGATCAACGCAAAATGACTGGCGAGGGCGATCAGGGAGTCGAGGTGTTTTCCGGGATTCTTCAGCAACGGTAGAAGCGTTATGTTCAGGCCGAACACAACAGGGTAGCTCAGCACCACGACCAGGGGATTTCGCTGGGCGCGATAGGTGAAGCGTTGCCACTGGCTTGAGTCCCGCCACATGCGGGCGGTGATCAGTGGAAAAGCGCCGACGCTGGCTTCTGAAATCTGACCCACGTGGCCGTGGTGGTAATTGTGACTGGCAAGCCAGGAGCGAGTGGGCGTCAGCATCAGCGCACCAAAGGCATGGAACAGCCAGTAGGCAATGCGGGAGTCTTTGAGAATCGCACCGTGAAGGTAGTCATGGAAGGTGATGAAGGCGCGCACCATCAGCAGTGCGCCCAGTACCGAGAACGCCAGACGGAGAGGCCACCAGGGGATCAGCCCGGCGGCCGTCAGTGCGGTGATCATTAACACAAAGGTGGAGCCGACGCGCCACCAGCTTTGGGCAGACGACTCCTCTACGTAGGGTTTTGTGGCCGCGAGTAGCTCCCGGCCCACCCGGATACCTTCGCTGTGTTCCGGCGGCCTGTCGTCCGATTCCTGGACATTCTCCCTGGGCATGGCACGTTCCTCCCTGCTCCCTGCCTGTAAAACTAGATCGTTTGGCCGGTATTTTCCAATGCTTTGAAGGCAAGGGCGCCAGGGTTTAACCGGGCCGATAGGGGGCACCCTGATCTTTTTTGCACTAAGTGCGACAGCGAACAGAACGAAAGACGTGAACCACCTAACCTGATAGCAGATGAGGCAATGGAGCAGCCTGAACAGGACGTTACATCATGCGCCACACGGATGAGGCGCAACCATAATTCGGGCTTTGAAAGGGAAGGACCTGATTGTGAACAATATCATTTATATCGTTGGTGCCGTGGTCATCGTTCTGGTGATTCTTTCCTTCTTGGGTTTTCGGTGAGCTGGGGCCGGTAACGGCCCCTCTTTGGCAGTAAGGCTATGGACCCCCAGAGCCTCCAATTTTACGGCCTCGCGCCCAGCGAGGCCGTTTTTTATGTGGCTTTAACCTGCTGACAACCAGCATTCGCCGTGCCCCCCACCAATTCCCAGGGTGGGTAACCGCACATACTCCGCTGCTACCAAAGGCTAAGCTCTCCTCAACGGTCGACTCTGATATTGGCAGCCAGTGCCTGTCGCTGTCCTCCATATGCAAATCATGGAACATCATCCGGCGACTCAGGAGAAACATCATGGAACCTAACGATCCGAATACACAGCCGAGTAGGGGGGCACATTCCTCACCCCAGGCACAGCCACTCTCCGGTTCAGCTACAACACGGCAGGCGGGCGCAACGGGTAGCCAAGAAACTGCCAGTCACGGTGCTGAGGCGTTGAGCCGCGCCGCGGACCTCTACGGAAGATCGCGTAATGGGAGGACTGAGCGACAAAGGCACTGACATACTCAAGGAGAAAGCAGAGCACAAGCTGAAGGAAGAGCAGGAGAAGGCTTCCCCGGGAATAGGTGGAGATTCTGGCAAGATCCGTCCCGGAACCCATTATTAGCCAAATGCCAGTGTTCTTCTACCGAGACTATCTGCCAATAACCCCCCGGTTTTTACCGGGGGGTTATTGTTAATAACCGGGACGTATCATTTATGCGTTAACGAAGAGCGCGGGAGCATCCGATGAGGGACGAGGGCGCGAACGAAATTCCAGACACGAAATCCACGGATGTGGAGGAGCTGAAACGGGAGCGATACGAGCTGCTAGGGCGCCTGGAGGGCTGGCTGGAAACGCCGATGCTGATTCTCGCGTTCGTTTGGCTGGTGCTGTTGATATTAGAGCTGGTGCGGGGCGAGAGCCTGCTGTTTTATTTTCTGGGCACGGCAATCTGGGTGGTTTTCGTTTTCGACTTTGCTGTGAAGTTGGTCCTGGCCCCGGACAAGCTCGTTTACCTCAAGGGTAACTGGCTGACCGCCATTGCCCTGCTGCTTCCTGCCTTGCGAATCTTCCGCGTTTTCCGTGTGTTTCGGCTGCTCCGCCTGGCCAGGGCAGGGCGAGGGTTGCGGCTGGTCCGCGTTGTCAGTTCGCTGAACCGCGGGATGAAGGCCTTGGGCGCGAGCCTTAGCCGGCGGGGCTTCGGGTATGTGATTGCCCTCACCGTGCTGGTCACGTTCGCCGGCGCGGCCGGGATGTACGCTTTCGAGAACGAGGCACCCGGTGGCCTGGACAGCTACGGCGAGTCGCTGTGGTGGACCGCCATGATCATGGCAACGATGGGCTCGGAGTACTGGCCGCAGACGGTCGAGGGGCGTGTACTGTGCGTCTTCCTGGCGCTGTACGCGTTTGGTGTCTTCGGCTACGTGACTGCGGCACTGGCTACCTTCTTCGTCGGCCGCGACGCGGATAATAACGACGCCGAAGTGGCAGGATCCAAACAACTGGCCGCGGTCCGGCATGAGGTGAGCGCCTTACGCGAGGAGATCCGCGCTCTGTCGCGGCAGCCGCCGGAGTAATGACACGAGTCAAACAGGGATGCTTTTTACAAATGGGGGCGTCGACTTCGACGCCAAGCGGAAAAGAGCCAATCAGGAGGGCTGGGAATGAACCAACAAAAGCAGATGATGGGAATGGGCTGGGGCCGGTTTGCGGCAATGATCGCGACCTCGACTTTTATCATGTTTTTTCTGATGTATCAGCTTGTCTATTCATTCGACCACGCATTGCTCAGCTTAAACCGTCTGATCGCTTCTCTGGTTATGGGGTGCGTCATGACCGTTGTGATGCTGGCGTTCATGTGGTCTATGTACAAAGGGATGGGAACAAAAATCGCCGTTCTTGTTCTGGCTTCACTATTGGGCGTGTTCTTGCTGTTCGCGAATAGAGGCCAGTTGGTAATCGGGGATGTTGATTTCATGAAATCTATGATTCCCCACCACTCGATTGCCATAAACAACTCGCGGAAGGCGAGCATCAGCGACCCACGTGTTCGCAAGCTCGCGGATGAGATCATTGCGGCTCAGGTTCGCGAAATAGCCGAAATGAAACTGCTCCTGAGTGACATTGCACAAAACGGAGAAAGGGGCGAGGCTGAGCTTCCCCCTCGTTCTACCGAGATAACCCCCGAAATGGAGCGCAAGATCGAGCAGGTGGTGCGATGAGTGAGCGGCGTCATCGAGGCAAAGATTGCACAGCGGGTCTTGAGTGATTTGCCTTCTGTCGAGGCGCTCGGCGAGCAGGTGCCATACAACTGTCCGGACTGTGGCGGGGTGCTATGGAAGGTGGCAGACGGGGACCTTCTTAGATATCGCTGTCATACCGGCCATGCGTTTACCTCCTCGGTGTTGCTCGCTCAACAAACAGTAAAGATTGAAGAAACGCTCTGGGTTGCGCTGAGAATGTTTGAGGAGCGCCAGAACCTGCTCGAAACGATGAGTAACAACGAAAGCAGAAAGCCTCCCTCATCGGTCGCCCAGCGGGCCAGGGATTCTCAAGTCCACATTGACCGCATTCGGGCCATGCTGAAAGCTACTGATAGAGAACTCCACGGCCTATAATACCGGAGCGGAAACAACAAACCCCGACAATAAGCCGGGGTCTGAAGGTTTTCACTAAGCAGGGGCAGCGATTACTTCTTCAACCCCATCTCCTCAATAGAAATCTCCCGCATCTTGAATTTCTGGATTTTCCCGGTGACAGTCATCGGGAATTCATCCACGAACTTGTAGTTCTTCGGGATCTTGAAGTGGGCGATCTTGCCCTTGCAGAAGGCCTGCAGGTCCTCGGCCGTGACCGGCGCTGCATCCGGAGCCAGCTTGACCCAGGCAATCAGCTCTTCGCCGTACTTGTCATCGGGAATGCCGGTTACCTGCACCTCTTCGATGGCCGGGTGGGTGTAGAGGAACTCCTCAATTTCTTTCGGGTAGATGTTCTCGCCGCCGCGGATCACCATGTCTTTGATACGGCCAACAATCTGGATGTAGCCCTCTTCGTCCATGGTGGCCAGGTCGCCTGTGTGCATCCAGCCGGCATTGTCGATGGCCTCGCGGGTTTTCTCTTCGTTGTTCCAGTACTTCAGCATCACGCTGTAGCCACGGGTGCAGAGCTCGCCGATTTCGCCACGGGGGACGACATTGCCGTTGGCCGGGTCCACGATCTTGGTTTCCAGATGTGGCTGGGTGCGGCCCACGGTGGTTACCTGTTTCTCGAACGGGTCCAGGGAGCTGGTCTGGGTGGAAACCGGGCTGGTTTCGGTCATGCCGTATGCAATCTGAACCTCTTTCATGTTCATCTTGCCGTTGACCTTTTTCATCACCTCCGCCGGGCAGATGGAGCCAGCCATGATGCCGGTGCGCAGACTGGACAGGTCATAGCTTTCAAACTCGGGCTCGGCCAGTTCGGCGATGAACATGGTGGGCACGCCGTACAGGGCGGTGGCTTTTTCCTGGTGCACCGCCTGCAGTACAGACTTGGGTTCGAAGCCTTCACCCGGGTAAATCATGGTAGAGCCGTGGGTGATGCAACCCAGGTTGCCCATGACCATACCGAAGCAGTGGTAAAGGGGCACCGGAATCACCAGGCGGTCTTTCTCGGTCAGAAGTTGGCTCTCGCCCACAAAGTATCCGTTGTTGAGGATGTTGTGGTGGGTGAGGGTGGCGCCTTTCGGGTTGCCGGTGGTACCGGATGTGAACTGGATGTTGATGGGGTCATCGAACTGCAGTTCGCTCTGGCGCTTGTTCAGATCGTCTTCGGAGATGTCGCTGGCGAAGCCGAGGAATTCTTTCCAGGTCCACATGCCGTCGTGCTTGTCTTCGTGCACGTTGATTACCGCACGCAACTCGGGCACGTGGTCAGCCTTGAGCTTGCCGGGGGCGCTGCGCTTGAGCTCCGGGGCCAGCTCGTAGATCATTTCGCGGTAATTGGAGGCTTTGAAGCTGTCCGCTGTTACCAGGGTGGTGATGCCGGCCAGGTTCAGGGCGTATTGCAGTTCGTGCACGCCGTAGGCCGGGTTGATGTTCACCAGGATGGCGCCGACCTTGGCGGTGGCGAACTGGGTTACGGTCCACTCGTAGCGGTTGGGGGACCAGATGCCCACGCGGTCGCCGCGCTTGACGCCGATGGCCATGAAGGCCCGGGCGGCTTCGTCGACTTTTTCTACGAATTCTCTGTAGGTCCAGCGAATGTCCTGGTGCAGGCACACCAGGGCCTCGTTGTCCGGGTACTTCTCGGCGGTGCGGTCGAGCATTTCGCCAATGGTCATGCCGAGCAGGGGAGCTTCGGCGGTTCCGCTGGTATAGCTTGGTAGAGTCTTGCTCATATCTCTGCCTCCATTGTTTTTGTATTCGAGGGCGAGCAGGGTGGTTTACCTGCTAGCGACTCTGACTGTGATACTCGGGATTAGGTTGCATATCGCTGGCAATCGCCACGCGGTTGGACATGTTGTAGAAACCGATCAGGTTGCTGAGATCCCAAATGCCCCGGTCGCTGAGTCCGGCATCCCGCAGGGCCTGGATGTCCTCTTCGGTGACGGTGGCCGGCGAGCGGGTAAGGTGGGATGCAAAATCCAGCATGGCCCGCTGGCGCTTGTCGAGTTTGGCGCTACGGTAGTTCATCACCATGTGCTCACCCAACTGGGGATCGCCGCTCAGTACACGTACGGCGGCGCCATGGGCCACCAGGCAGTAGAAGCATTTGTTCTCGGAGGAGACCACCACGGCCACCATTTCCCGCTCCAGTTTGGAGAGTTCACCCTCGCCAAGCATGAGCTCGTTGTACAGGCGGGTGAAGCCTTCCAGTTGTTTGAGGTTCTGGCTGTAGGCGGTGAGTACGTTCGGGATCATGCCCAGCTTTTCCTGGCAGATCTGGAAGTACTTCTGGGTGTCTTCCGGCATGTCGCTGATCTCGGGAATTGGCAGATCCAGTGCGACCACATTTTTGTTGCTCATGACTACTCCTGGTTTTAACAGTTACCGCCCATTGCCTGGCCGACTTTGGAACCGTTGTGGCGATTTAGTTGGCTGCATATCCAGTCGCCTGTGGCGACCAGTTTGTCGAGATCGACGCCGGTTTTGATGCCAAGGCCGTTAAGCAGGTATAGCACGTCTTCGGTGGCGACGTTGCCCGAGGCACCCTTGGCGTAGGGGCAGCCGCCGAGGCCGGCGACGGAGGCATCGATGACGCTCACGCCTTCTTCCAGCACCGCATACAGGTTGGCCAGTGCCTGGCCGTAGGTGTCGTGGAAGTGGGCGGCCAGTTTTTCCATGGGCACATGGGCGGCGACGGCTTCGAGCATGCGTTTGGCTTTGATCGGGGTGCCCACGCCGATGGTGTCGCCCAGGGAGATTTCGTGGCAGCCCATGTCGTACAGGGCTTTGGCCACGTGAGCGACCTGTTCCGGGGCGATGTCGCCTTCGTACGGGCAGCCCATGACGGTGGAGACGTAGCCGCGCACGGGGATGCCGTGTTTGCGTGCTTCTTCCACCACCGGGGCGAAGCGTTCGAGGCTTTCGGCGATGGTGCAGTTGATGTTCTTTTTGGTGAAGGATTCGGAGGCCGCGCCGAACACGGCCACTTCGTCGGCCTTCGCTGCCAGAGCCCCTTCAAATCCTTTGAGATTCGGAGTGAGAGCGGAGTAGCGAACGCCAGCCTTGCGGTTGATGCCGGCCATCACTTCGGCGGCATCGCCCATCTGTGGCACCCATTTCGGGGACACGAAGCTGGCGGCTTCGATGTGGCTAAGGCCGCTGTCGGCCAGGCGGTCGATCAGCCCGGTTTTGATGGCGGTGGCGATCACCGGGCCGGGCTCATTCTGGAGTCCGTCCCGGGGGCTCATCTCAACCAGGCGAACCTGTTTGGGAAAGGCCATCAGCCTGCCTCCTCTTCCGCGTCTGCAGTGACTTCAATGGCAATCAGTTCGGCACCTTCGGATACCTGGTCGCCTTCGGTGAAGAAGATCTCGGTGACCACGCCGTCGGCCGGGGCCTTGATGGCGTGCTCCATCTTCATGGCTTCCATGATCACCAGGCTCTGGCCAGCGGTGACCTTGTCGCCGACTTTGGCCTGCACGGCCACGATGGCGCCGTTCATGGGCGCGGCCAGGCTGCCTTCACCGGCCATTTCCTCGAAGCCGTAGCTTTCCTTGTACACGGTGCAGTTGAAGGTGTCGCCCTCGTAGAACAGCACCAGCTGGTCGTTGTGCAGGTTGCCGTGGATGCTGATGCGGTGGCCGTTGATGACGGCCTGCAGGTAATCGTCGTCCAGCCGGGCGGTGAGGTTGTAGACGCTGTCGCCCACGAACACCTGGTAGCGGTCGTCGCGCTCCAGCACCTTGAGGTCGTGAATCTCTTCACCGACCTGCAACTGCAGGGGCTGGGCGTATTCGGAGTTCATGCGCCAGCTGTTCTGGCGGCCAAACGGTGACCAGGGGTCGGTGCTGACCACTTCCCGGGATTTGCGCTGCTCCAGAACAAAACCGGCGGCCAGTACCAGGGCCTTGTGGGTATCCAGCTTGGATTTCGGGAACAGCAGTTCCCGGTGATCCTCGATGAAACCGGTGGTCAGGTCTGCTTCCCGGAATGGCTGGGCGTCGGCCAGGGCGTGCAGGAACCGGATGTTGGTCTTCACGCCGGCAATTCGGTAGTGCTCCAGGGCCTGGACCATGCGGTTGATGGCCTGGTCCCGGGTTTCGTCCCACACGATCAGCTTGGCGATCATGGGGTCGTAGTGGATGCTGATGTCGTCGCCTTCAGTGACGCCGGTATCCACCCGTACATGGGCGCTTTCATCCGGGGTGCTCAGGTAGCGCAGGTTGCCTGTGGCCGGCAGAAAATCCTGGTCCGGGTCTTCGGCGTAGATGCGAGCTTCCAGGGCGTGGCCCCGGGTTTTCACCTGGGATTGGTCCAGGGGCAGGGCATCACCCCAGGCGACTTTCAGCTGCCACTCGACCAGATCCTGGCCGGTGACCATTTCGGTGACCGGGTGCTCGACCTGAAGGCGGGTGTTCATTTCCATGAAGAAGAAGGAACCGTCCACGTCGTACAGGAATTCAACGGTGCCGGCACCCACGTAGTTGATGGCCTGGGCGGCGCGCACGGCGGCCTCACCCATGGCCTTGCGGGTGTCTTCGCTCAGGCCGGGGGCCGGGGCTTCTTCCAGGACTTTCTGGTGGCGGCGCTGCACGGAGCAGTCACGCTCGGCCAGATACACGCCCTTGCCATCCTTGTCGCAGAAGACCTGAATCTCCACATGCCGTGGCTGGGTCAGGTAGCGTTCGATCAGCATGTCCGGGTTGCCGAAGGCGTTCTGGGCTTCCCGCTTGGCGGCCGCCAGGGCATCGTCGAACTCGCCCATGTTATTCACCACGCGCATGCCCTTGCCGCCGCCACCGGCGACGGCTTTGAGCAGCAGCGGGAAGCCGCATTTCTCGGCTTCGGCCCGCAGGGTTTCAACGGACTGGTCGTCGCCATGGTAACCGGGCACCAGGGGTACACCGGCTTTTTCCATGATGGCCTTGGCCGCAGACTTGGAGCCCATGGCGGCAATGGCCGAGGAAGGCGGGCCAATGAAGACAATGTTGTTGGCTTCACAGGCTTCGGCGAAGGCCGTGTTTTCCGAAAGGAAACCATAGCCCGGGTGAACCGCCTGAGCGCCACTCTTTTTGGCAATTTCGATGATTTTTTCGGCCCTGAGGTAGCTCTCGGAGCTGGGGGCGGGACCAATGTGGAAAGCTTCGTCGGCCATGGCAACGTGCCGGGCATTGGCGTCGGCTTCCGAGTATACGGCGACGCAACGGATGCCCATGCGGTGGGCGGTTTGTATGATCCGGCACGCAATTTCGCCCCGGTTGGCAATCAGAATCTTGCTGAACATTGTTGTTATTCCTCCGGAACCCAGTTGGCCTTGCGTTTGTTCAGGAAGGCATTGAGCCCTTCCTGTCCCTCTTCACCCACCCGGATATCCGCAATGCGGTGCGCGGTGTCTTCGATGACGTCCTTATCAATCGGCTTGTGGCTGACGGCATAGACCAGGTCCTTGGCGGCCCTCATGGCTTCGGGGCCGTTTGAAGCCAGTTGCCTCACCATCTCGTTGCAACGGCTTTCCATGGCGTCGACATCCTCACAGACGATGTGCACCAGGCCATAATCCTGTGCCTGCCGGGCCGTAAACACTTCGGCAGACAGGAAGTAGCGACGGGCTTGCCGTTCACCAATGGCGCGCACCACGTAGGGGCTGATAACCGCAGGGATCAGGCCCAGCTTGACTTCGCTCAGGCAGAAGCTGGATTGTTCGGTGGCAATCACGATGTCGCAGCAGGCAGCCAGACCCACGGCTCCGCCATAGGCTGCGCCCTGTACCAGACCAATCACCGGTTTGCGCATGCCGTTGAGCACTTCCATCAGGCGTGCCAACTGGCGCGCGTCGTCCAGATTTTCCTTGTGGCCGTTATCGGCCATCCGGCGCATCCAGCCAAGGTCGGCTCCGGCGGAGAAGTGCTTGCCTTCGGAGCGCAGGATCACCACCTTGGTTTTGGTGTTGGAGCTCACTTCGGTGAGGGTGTTGATCAGTTGTTGAATGATCACGTCGTCGAAGGCATTGCGCTTGTCCGGGCGGTTCAGGACCACCTCGGCAATGCCTTCGGCACGGTGTTTGAGCAGAACTGCGGATTCGGTGTCTGTCATGTCAGTCTCCCCGATTACATCCGGAACACGCCGAAGCGTGTCGGTTTGGCCGGGCGGTTAAGGGTGGCAGACAGGCTAAGGGCAACCACTTCGCGGGTCTGGGCCGGGTCGATGACGCCGTCGTCCCAGAGGCGGGCACTGGCGTAGTATGGGTGGCCCTGGTGCTCGTAGGTGTCGATGATCGGTTTCTTGAATTCAGCCTCTGCCTCGGCGCTCCATTCCTGGCCCTTGCGCTCCATGCCTTCCCGCTTGACCGTTGCCATGACGCCGGCAGCCTGCTCGCCGCCCATCACGGAGATGCGGGCGTTCGGCCACATCCACAGGAAGTCCGGGCTGTAGGCCCGACCGCACATGCCATAGTTGCCCGCGCCGAAAGACCCACCGATGAGTACGGTGATCTTGGGTACGTTGGCGCAGGCTACAGCCATCACCATCTTGGCGCCGTGTTTGGCGATGCCTTCGGATTCGTATTTCTGGCCGACCATGAAGCCGGTGATGTTCTGCAGGAACAGCAGCGGAATATTGCGCTGGCAGCAGAGTTCAACAAAGTGTGCGCCTTTCTGGGCAGACTCGCCGAACAGGATGCCGTTGTTGGCAATAATGCCCACGGGGTAGCCGTGGATATGGGCGAAACCGGTGACCAGGGTCTGGCCGTAGTAGCGTTTGAATTCATCAAATTCGGAGCCGTCGACGATGCGGGCGATCACGTCGCGTACGTCGAACTGCTTGCGCAGGTCGGTGCCGACGATGCCGTAGATTTCTTCGGCGTCGTACAGGGGGGCCTTGGGCTTGCGGATTTCCACATCCGTTGGTTTGCGCCGGTTCAGGTTAGAGACACTGCGCCGGGCGATTTCCAGGGCGTGGGCGTCGTTCTCGGCGTAATGGTCGGCCACACCGGAGATTTTGCAGTGTACGTCGGCACCGCCCAGATCTTCGGCGCTGACTACCTCGCCGGTGGCGGCTTTGACCAGTGGCGGTCCGGCCAGGAAGATGGTGCCCTGGTTGCGGACGATGATGGATTCGTCGGCCATGGCGGGTACGTAGGCGCCACCGGCGGTGCACAGGCCCATAACGACGGCGATCTGGGGGATGTCGTCGGCAGACATTCTGGCCTGGTTGTAGAAGATGCGGCCGAAGTGGTCGCGATCCGGGAAGACTTCGTCCTGTCTTGGCAGGTTGGCGCCGCCGGAATCTACGAGGTAGATGCAGGGCAGGCGGTTGTGCAGGGCGATTTCCTGGGCGCGCAGGTGTTTTTTCACCGTCAGCGGGTAGTAGCTGCCGCCTTTCACGGTGGCGTCGTTGGCGATGATCATGCATTCGGTGCCGGAGACGCGACCCACTCCGGCAATCACGCCTGCCGCGGGGACTTCTTCGTCGTAGACGTTATAGGCAGCGAACTGGCCGATTTCCAGGAAGGGGGAGCCGTCGTCCAGGAGGCGGTTGATGCGCTCCCGTGGCAGGAGTTTGCCGCGGGCGATGTGGCGTTCCTGGTAGGACGGGCCGCCGCCTTGCTGGATGGTGGAAACTTTGTCGCGCAGGTCGGCTACGGCCTGGGCCATGGATTCCTGATTGGCCTGGAACTCTTCGGACCTGGGGTTAATCTTGCTTTGAAGTATTGTCATTTTTTCGGGCCTCGAGGTTCGGGGCGGCGGGACTGGCAGGGTGTCTTTCCGGGAACCGCTACTAGCACATCCCTGTGCGCTTGGCGTCGGCCATCCATGGCCGCCGACATTCCCGGAAAGACACCCTGCCAGTCCCTCGTCGTACTTTGGGTGCAAGCCGTCCCCGGATTTTCCGGCTGCGGACGGCTTCTGGCTTCAAGCTGCGTTTTATTTGTTCAGGTACAGCTCGCGACCGATCAGCATCCGACGAATCTCGGACGTTCCGGCACCGATCTCATACAGCTTGGCGTCGCGCAGCAGGCGACCTGTCGGGTACTCGTTGATGTAACCGTTACCGCCGAGCAGCTGGATGGCGTCCAGGGCGATTTTGGTGGCCATTTCGGCGGAGTAGAGGATCGCGCCGGCGGCGTCTTTACGGGTGGTTTCCGCGCCGCGGTCGGCGGACATGGCAACCATGTAGACGTAGGACTTGGCGGTGTTCATCCAGGTGTACATGTCGGCGACTTTGCCCTGTACCAGTTCGAATTCACCGATGGCCTGGCCGAACTGTTTGCGCTCGCGGATGTAGGGAACCACCACGTCCATGGCGGCCTGCATGATGCCCAGCGGGCCGCCGGAGAGGACGAGGCGTTCGTAGTCGAGGCCGCTCATCAGGACTTTGGCGCCGTTGCCAACACCGCCCAGGACGTTTTCCTTGGGTACTTTGCAGTCTTCGAACACCAGCTCGCAGGTGTTGGAGCCGCGCATGCCGAGTTTGTCGAGTTTCTGGTGACGGCTGAAGCCCGGAGCGTCGCGCTCAACGATGAAGGCTGTAACGCCTTTGGAGCCGGCCTGGGTGTCGGTTTTGGCGTAGATGACGTAAGTGTTTGCATCCGGGCCGTTGGTGATCCACATTTTGTTGCCGTTGAGGATGTAGTGATCACCGGCGTCTTTGGCGCTGAGTTTCATGGAGATGACGTCAGAGCCGGCGTTGGGCTCGGACATGGCCAGGGCGCCGATGTGTTCGCCGCTGACGAGCTTCGGCAGGTATTTCTGTTTCTGTTCTTCGGTGCCGTTGCGGTGAATCTGGTTTACACACAGGTTGGAGTGGGCTCCGTAGGAGAGGCCAACGGAGGCGGACGCACGGCTGATTTCTTCCATGGCGATCACATGCGCCAGGTAGCCCATGTCGGAGCCGCCGTATTCTTCGCTCACAGTGATACCCAGCAGGCCCATGTCGCCCATTTTCCGCCACAGGTCCATGGGAAACTCGTTGTTGCGGTCGATTTCCTCGGCGCGGGGTGCGATTTCGGAAGCGGCGAAGCCGTTGACCTGCTCACGGAGCATGTCGAGGGTTTCACCAAGACCGAAGTTGAGCTCTGAGTACTGTGATTTCATTGTTGGCTACCTTTGATTTTCTGTCATTTGTGTTCAGCGGTCTGCCTGGCTTCGTCGTTGGCCGGGGCCTGCTGTTTCTTTTTTTTCTGCAGCTCGGCGAGGGCTTCCCGGCACCGGGCTTCGGCTGTATCCATTTCCATTTCTGCCTGGGCAATGTCGTTTTTCTGTTGTTCCAGCTGTGCCCGTTTGTTGTCCAGAATGGTCAGCATCTTGAGCAGCTGTTTTTCGTTGCCACTTAGGGTCTCGTCCCAAAGGTCAAACAGCTCTTTGGTTTCCGCCAGAGAGAAGCCCATGCGTTTGCCTCGCAGTATGAGCTTCAGACGCACGCGATCCTTTGAGCTGAAGATCCGCGTCTGCCCGCGCCGCGTGGGCTTGAGCAGCTCCTGATCTTCGTAGAAACGAATGCTCCGGGTTGTTACGTCGAACTCTTTGGCGAGCTCACTGATGCTGTATGTCTTTTTAATGTCCATTGGGATTTCCTTTTTAGACTTAGGTTAGATAAAGTTTACGTAAACGTAAAGTAGTTTTAGGGTCCGATTTTTAACAAACAGAATCCTGAAAAGGGGAGTGAACGATGGAATTCAAAAATGTGGCAGCCATTGTAACAGGCGGTGCCTCCGGGCTGGGCGAGGGTGCCGCGCGCGCACTGGCAGCTTCCGGCTGCAAGGTCGCTATTCTTGATCTTCAACAGGAGCAGGGTGAGAAAGTGGCCGCGGAGATTGGCGGTATCTTCCTGAAATGCGATGTCAGTTCCCCGGACAGCGCCGAAGCCGCCATCAACGCCGCCCGTGAAGCGCATGGTCCCTGCGGTATCGCGGTGAACTGTGCCGGTATTGCCACCGCCTCGAAGATTCTGGGCCGCGAGGGCGTGATGCCTCTGGAGAACTTCAGCAAGGTTATTCAGGTCAACCTTATTGGTACCTTTAATATTCTGCGCCTGGCGGCAGCAGACATGGCCCAGCGGGAACCCAACGCAGACGGTGAGAGGGGTGTGATCATCAATACCGCTTCGGTGGCCGCCTACGAGGGCCAGATTGGCCAGGCCGCCTACAGTGCCTCCAAGGGCGGCGTGGTATCGCTAACCCTGCAGTCGGCCCGTGAGCTGGCTCGCGAGGGCATCCGTGTAAATACGATTGCACCGGGCCTGTTCATGACGCCCATGATGGCGGGTATGCCCGAGGAAGTTCAGGAAAGCCTGGCAGCCACCCTGCCGTTCCCGAAGCGTCTCGGCAAACCGGAAGAGTTTGGCATGATGGTGGACCAGATGGTGCGCAACCCGATTCTCAATGGCGAAGTGATTCGTCTGGACTGCGCGCTTCGCATGGCGCCCAAGTGAAGCATTCAATTGCAGGAGACATACATGACCGTGTCTGTTGATAAAGAAGAACTGGCGATGTTCCGGGATTCCGTGATCAAGGTCCTGGAAAAGGAAGTCACGCCGCACTACGAAGCCTGGGAAAAATCCGGGCTGGTGCCCCGCGAGCTCTGGAACACCCTGGGCGACGCCGGGATGTTGTGTGTGGATGTGCCTGAAGAATGGGGCGGGATCGGTGCGCCTTTCCAGTTCTCGGTGGTGGTGGGTGAAGAACTCGCCCGAATGGGATTCGGCGCGCTGTCCACCAACGTGATGGTGCACTCGGACATTGTGGCGCCTTACCTGAGCCACATGGGCAACGAAGAGCAACGGCAACAGTGGCTGCCCAGGCTGGTCTCCGGTGAAGCCGTCGGCGCCATCGCCATGACCGAACCCGGCGCCGGCAGTGACCTGCAGGCGATCCGCACCAGCGCGGTGAAAGATGGTGATGAGTACATCCTTAATGGTTCCAAGACGTTCATCACCAACGGCCAGCACGCCGACATGGTCATCGTCGCTGCAAAAACCGACCCGAAAGCCGGCGCACGCGGCATCAGCCTGTTCCTGGTGGACACCTCATTGCCGGGCTACAGCAAAGGCCGGAACCTCGACAAGATTGGCCAGCACTCCGGTGATACCTCCGAACTGTTCTTCTCCGACATGCGTATCCCGGCGTCCGCACTCCTCGGCGAAGAAGGGCAGGGCTTTGTGTACCTGATGAAGGAACTGCCCCGGGAGCGACTGGTGATCGGTGCACTGGGCGTGGCGGCGGCCCGTGGCTCCCTGGACCTGACCATCGCCTACGCCCAGGAACGGGAACTGTTCGGCCAGAAGCTGGCCCAACTGCAGAACACCCGTTTTGAAATCGCGCGCATGGAAACTGACTACCGGGTAAACAAGGCATTCGTGGACCAGTGCATCGACCAGTACGACCTGGGTGAACTGGATGCACCGACCGCCTCCATGGCCAAGTACAGCGCCACCGAAATGCAGTGCCGGGTGGCCGATGGCTGCCTGCAGCTGTTTGGCGGTTACGGTTACACCACCGAATACCCGATTTCCCGGGCCTTTATTGACGCGCGGGTGCAGCGAATCTATGGCGGCACCTCGGAAGTCATGAAAGAAATCATTGCCCGTTCCGTGCTAGGCAAAGCCTGATTAAGTGAGGAAAACCATGAGCAACAACGACGTAGTCATCGCAGGATCAGCGCGTACTCCCATGGGCGGCATGATGGGCTCCCTCAGCTCCGTGCGCTCCCCGGAGCTGGGCGCCATCTCCATCAAGGCCGCCATTGAACGCTCTGGCCTTCAGCCGGCGGATATCCAGGAAGTGATCATGGGCTGCGTGTTGCCCGCCGGCCTGGGCCAGGCCCCGGCTCGCCAGGCCTCCCGTGCCTCCGGCATTCCCGACAGCTCCGGTTGCACCACCATCAACAAGATGTGCGGCTCCGGCATGCAGGCTGTGATCATGGCCCATGACCAGATCAAGGCAGGCACCAACAACTTCATGATTGCTGGCGGCATGGAAAACATGAGCCAGGCGCCGTACCTGCTGCCCAAGGCCCGCGCCGGCATGCGCATGGGCCACGGCCAGGTAATGGACAGTATGTTCCTGGACGGCCTGGAAGACGCCTACGAAGGCGGCCTTATGGGTGTCTTCGCCCAGCGTACCGCTGATAAATACGACATCAGCCGTCAGGCCATGGACGAATTCGCCATCGGCTCCCTGCAGAAATCCCTGGCCGCCATCGAAAACGGCTGGTTCCGTGACGAGATTGTTCCGGTCACCGTATCCGGCCGTGGTGGCGACACCGAAGTCGACACCGACGAACAGCCGGGCAACGCCAAGCCGGAAAAAATCCCACACCTGAAACCGGCCTTCGCCAAAGATGGTTCTGTGACCGCGGCCAACTCCAGCTCCATCAGCGACGGCGCCTCTGCCCTGGTGCTGGCCTCCGCCGCCGAAGCTGACGCTCGCGGCCTGACACCCCAGGCCCGCATCGTGGCCCATGCCACCCACGCCCGCCTGCCGGCCGAGTTCACCCTGGCGCCCATCGGCTCCATCGAGAAGGTGCTCAAGAAAGCCGGCTGGACCGTGGACGACGTGGATCTCTTCGAGATCAACGAAGCCTTTGCCGTGGTCACCCTGGCGGCCATGAACGAGCTGAAGCTCCCCGCTGAAAAGGTCAACGTCCACGGCGGCGCCTGTGCTCTGGGGCATCCGATCGGCTCTTCAGGTTCGCGGATCATCATCACCCTGATCAATGCCCTCAAGCAGCGTGGTTTAAAGCGTGGTGTGGCTTCGCTGTGTATTGGTGGTGGCGAGGGGACTGCGGTTGCTATTGAGTTGATCTGATTTGGTGCAATGGTTCCCTGTAACCTTGTAGGTTGGATTAGCCGCAGGCGTAATCCAACAGCTTTTGTCGGATTACGCTTCGCTAATCCGACCTACGGGCTAATCCGACCTACCGCTTCCCAGAAAGCCTGACTTGATATCAGTCATGCGGCCAAGCCCATGATTTGCTAGCCTTCAATGCATTGAACTTCCCCGGCATTGGAGAAAGAACCCCCGTGCGAAAGCGCCACGAGTTTATTGAGGAATCGAGAAAACAGTGGAGTTCTGAGCCTGCGTTTGTGGCCTCCATGGCCGCAGCGGCTGTGGGGTTGGGGAACCTGTGGCGGTTCCCGTACATGGTGGGGGAGAACGGCGGTGGCGCCTTTGTGGTGGCTTACCTGCTGGCTCTGATTGTGGTGGTGTTGCCCATCATGATCCTGGAAGTTTCTGCCGGCCGGCTTTCCAAGGGCAGCACGGTTCAGACCTACCGGCAGGTGAACCGCTTCGGAGTGGTGTACGGGTGGTTTGTGGTGCTCATCACCATGGCTATTACCAGCTATTACCTGGTGATTACCGGCTGGACCCTGGGATATGCCGTGGATGCGGTCACAGACGACCTTCGGGTGTTTGGCGAGTTTTCTGCAGGGTACAACTCGCTCTGGTATTTCTTCGTGGTTACCGTGCTTGGAGCGATTATCCTGGCCAAGGATGTTACGGCCATTGAGCTGATGTCGAAGATCCTGATGCCGGTGTTGATCATTGTGATGATCGGTCTGGTGATCTTCGCCAGCCGCACGCCCGGTTGGGAGCAAACCAAGGATTTCTTTTTTCAGGTCGACTGGAGCCGGATGGCTGACGGCAAGCTCTGGGCGTTTGCGTTCGGGCAGGCCTTCTACACCCTGGCGATTGGCCAGGGCTATCTGGTGACCTATGGCAGTTTTATTCCCCGGCAGACTCACGTGCCGCGGGCCTGTCTGATTGTAGCGGGAACGGAGACCAGTGTGGCGCTGCTGGCGGGATGGATGATCTTTCCGTTTGTCTTCAGCCTTGGCATGGAACCCACGGAAGGCAGTCAACTGGCGTTTGTGACCATGCCCCGGGTGTTTGAGGATATGGCCGGTGGCTATTGGGTAGGCACGCTGTTTTTTGGTCTGTTTTTCATGGCGGCGTTCAGTTCCAGCCTGGCCGGGCTGAAGGTGATGATTGCCGCGGTGGCGGAGGAGTTCCGATTGAGCAACGGTCGGGCGGTCAGTCTTGTTACCCTGGTAATGCTGGTGCTGGGAACGGCCTCGGCGTTGAGTTTCACGCCGCTGGAATGGACCATTGCCGGGGATCCGGTGCTGGATGTCATTGACCGGGTGGCCGGTGGCAATGTGATTATCTTCTCCGGGGTCCTGGGCGCAGCTCTTTTCTGTTGGTTTATTCCGCCAGCGAGAATCCGCACCGTGTTGGGTACCGAGAGCCGCTGGTGGGAGTGGCGTATGTATCTGGTTGGCCGTTACCTGCCATTGGTGATGCTGCTCTGGATCGTAGTCACCTACGCCCTGAATCAGCTGGGGCTTACCCCGGCCTGACCTGGAACTGTCGGGGGTCGATTTTCAGTTTTTTCAGGCGTGAGGTGAGGGTGGTCGGTTTGATGCCCAGCATTGCGGCTGCGCCGTCGTCTCCGAAGACCTGGCCGCCACTCATTTCCAGCGCTCGGGTAAGGTTCTGTTTCTCCAGCTCCCTGAGCTCGTGCTCTGTCATCAGTTCGCCATTGAAGTGTCGGGCTGGCGGTGTTTGTGCTGCGCCAGGCCGGACAGTGGCGTCTTGCCCGGGCAGGTCCAGGTCCAGCCGGCCGTCGGCGGTGATGACCTGTCGCTCAATCACGTTCTCCAGTTCCCGTACGTTGCCGGGCCAATGGTAGGCCTTCAGCGTCTCCACGTCTCGTTCCCTTAACACCAGTTGGGGGCGGTTGAACTTCTGGCAGGCCCGGTTCAGGAATTCCTGGGCAAGAATGGGAATGTCCTCCAGGCGTCGGCGCAGGGGAACGGATTCGATTGGGAAAACATTCAGGCGGAAGTAGAGGTCTTCCCGGAAGGTTTTCTGCTGGACTTCTGATTTCAGGTCCCGGTTGGTGGCGGCGATGACCCGGACATCCACCGCCCGGGTGCGGTTCTCTCCTACACGTTCGAACTGTTGGTCCTGCAGAACCCTGAGCAGTTTTCCCTGAAGCTCAAGTGGGATTTCACCCACCTCGTCCAGGAACAGCGTGCCGCCATCGGCCAGCTCGAATCGGCCCACCCGGTCACTGACCGCTCCGGTGAAGGCGCCCCTGATGTGGCCAAAAAACTCACTCTCGAACAGGTCCTTGGGGATGGCCGCACAATTCACCCGGATCAGCGGCCGATCCCGCCGGCTGCTGGACTGATGGATAGCGCGGGCAATCAGTTCCTTCCCGGTGCCGGATTCCCCTGTGACCAGTACGTTGGCATCGGTGGGTGCCACCATGCCGATGCGGCGCACAATGGCTTTGATCGCCTCGCTCTGGCCAAAGATTTCGTGAAAGTGGTATTCCGCACTGAGCTCCTCCTGCAGGTAAGCGTTTTCAATTTCCAGGCGGTGTTTCAGGGTTTCCACCTCTTCCAGCGCTTTCTGCAGTTCTTTCTGGGCCTCCAGTCGGGCTGAGATGTCCCGGAATACCACCACGGCGCCTACCGGATGCCCGTTATCCAGAATCGGTGTACTGGTGTATTCCACGGGAAACCCGCTGCCGTCCTTGCGCCAGAACCAGTCCTCGCCCACACGTTTCACGCTGGCATCGCGGAAGGCCGCGTAGATCGGGCAATCCTTGAGGGGGTAAAGGCTGCCATCGGCGTGAGAGTGATGCACGACGCGGTGAAGAACCCGGCCCATCAGTTCGTCAATTCGCCACCCCAGCATTCGTTCGGCGGCTGGATTGGCGAAGGTGCCCCGCCCCTCCGCATCCACGCCGTAGATGCCTTCTCCAACCGCATGCAGGATCAGCTGATTCTCCCGTTCCATGTCCTTGAACAGCTCCTCGACCCGTCGCCACTCCAGCAGTCCGCCGCGGTGGTAATGGTTGGCATCGTGGCGCTCCCGAAGGGTGCGAAGCTGCCGTCGGTCGCGGAGCAACAACAGCACATTCTGGGATTCCGCTTCGCCGACCCGGGAAGAGGAGATTTCCAGCTCGACGGTATGACCGTCCCGGTGCTGGAGGAAGAAATCCCGGCTCCAGCCGTGACTGCGAAATAGGGTTTCCTCGGTGAACGCAATCAGTTGGGGCCGCTGGTCTGTGAACAGGTGGGTGCATGGCGTTCCGACGAGAGATTGCCGGTCGGTGCCTATCATCCGGCCCATGGCGCTGTTGGCCGCCAGAATCAAATCCCGGGCAGCGTCCACCAGCAGGGCCGCTTCTGGCAGGTGGTCAATCCAGTTACCAGTGATTTCAGGGTGGATGATGGCTTCGGTATTCATGGCGATTTCCTGAGTCAGTCCCCGAAGGAAGAAACAACCCCTGTGCCAACTACGAAAAATCGCAGTCCTGGCTACGAAAAATCGTGAATTACGAAATGTCGTAGCTCTCCTGTTTTCAGGTTCCTCATTTCTAATTCATTAAAAACAATGGGTTAAAAAAATAGCCGGACTTGGCACAAACCCTGCGATACCTCTCTCAGAACGCGGAGCCGACCCGACCATTTTCAGCATCGGGCCCGAGCCGCACCTTTGTTGCACCGTGAGAGTGCAGAAATAACCCGTTACTTAGGTCCCAAACCCAGGAGAGTGCGCCATGACCACGAAAAGCCTTGGAAATCCGTTTGACGGTGACAAGTCCCTGATTCACGCAAAGACCTGCGGCTGCCCGGAGTGCAAACCCGGCGATAGCTCCCCGTCCATTTCCCTCGATCTCAAGCCCTCTGCCGGCCAGCAAGCCGTAGCCGATGAGCACCTGGATTCTGAAGCGATGATGGATCGTGCCATCGAAGGCGCGGTGGTGCGCTCGGTGTTTGGCCACAACGAACACAGCCGACGCGCATTCATGAAAAT
Organism: Marinobacter sp.; assembly: GCF_041687235.1. Lineage (GTDB taxonomy): Bacteria > Pseudomonadota > Gammaproteobacteria > Pseudomonadales > Oleiphilaceae > Marinobacter. Next base: position 42,294 of record NZ_JAWLCH010000010.1, read on the forward strand.
GATGGGCGCTGGCACCGCAGCGGCGGTTCTGGGCAGTGTGTTTCCCATGGAAAAGGCCAAAGCCGCGGTCAAGGAATCCCTGGGCAAACTGGAGAAGACCAAACTGAACGTCGGCTTTGTACCGATCACCTGTGCCACTCCCATCATCATGGCGCACCCCATGGGTTTCTATGAGCGCTACGGTCTGGATGTCACGGTGACCAAAACCGCTGGTTGGGCGGTGGCCCGCGACAAGTCCCTGGCTGGCGAATATGACGCATCCCACATGCTCACGCCCATGCCCCTTGCGATGACCATGGGCGCTGGTTCAACGCCGGAGCCGTTCATCATGCCGGCCGTGGAGAACATCAACGGCCAGGCCATCGTTCTGCACGTTGACCACAAGGACAAGCGGGACCCGAAGCAGTGGAAGGGCTTCAAGTTCGGCGTACCGTTCGAGTACTCCATGCACAACTTCCTGCTGCGCTACTACCTGGCCGAGAACGGCATCGATCCGGACAAGGATGTGCAGATCCGTGTGGTTCCACCACCCGAGATGGTTGCCAACCTGCGCGCCGGTAACCTCGATGGCTACCTGTCTCCGGATCCGTTCAACCAGCGCGCCGTGTGGGAGAAAGTGGGCTTCATTCACATGCTGACGAAGGACATCTGGGAAGGCCATCCGTGCTGCGCCTTTGCCTGCAGTCAGCAGTTCGCCACCGAGAACCCGAATACCTACGGCGCTCTGCTGCGGGCCATCATTGACGCGACCCAGTACTCCAACAACCCGGACAATCGCAAGGAAATCTCCGAAGCCATCGCGCCGAAGAACTATCTGAACCAGCCGGTGCCGGTGATCCAGCAGGTATTGACCGGCCGATACGCTGACGGCCTGGGGGAAGTCAAGAATGTGCCGGACCGCATCGATTTCGATCCGTTCCCCTGGCACTCCATGGGTGTCTGGATCCTTACCCAGATGAAGCGCTGGGGTTATATCGAAGGTGATGTGGACTACAAGGGCATTGCCGAACAGGTCTACCTGGCAGGTGAGACCGGCAAGATCATGGAGGAGCTGGGCTATACCGTGCCGAAGGAGACCTACAAGACCCACACCATCATGGGCAAGACCTTCGATTCTGATCGTGCGGAAGAGTATGCACGCAGCTTCGATATCGGGAGGGTGTAACCATGGCTTCTCTGAACGTTCGGGCAGCACTGCTGTCGGTGTCGTTCCTGATCCTGGCCCTGGGGCTTTGGGAAATGGCAACCCAACCCCCGGCGGCCCAGAGCGGAATGACCGAATACGAATTGCTCATGGGCGGTGCGGATCAGGAATCCCGGGTGCCACCACCTTCCAAGGTCCTGGAGCGGGCGTGGATGGAGTTATCCAACCCGTTCTATGACGCAGGAGCCAACGACAAGGGGATTGGCACCCAACTGGCCTATTCCGTGTACCGGGTGCTGACCGGCTACCTGGCCGCAATGGCCATTGCACTGCCGCTGGGTTTCCTGATCGGTATGTCACCGTTGATGTACAAGGCCCTGAACCCCTACATCCAGGTGTTGAGGCCCATCTCGCCACTGGCGTGGATGCCATTGGCCCTGTTCATCATCCAGGATTCGGATGCCTCCGCCATCTTCGTGATCTTTATCTGCTCAATCTGGCCCATGTTGCTGAACACCGCCTTTGGCGTTGCCAATGTCCGGCAGGATTGGGTGAACGTGGCCCGCACCCATGAACTGGGGCCGTTGCGCACCGCCATCACGGTGATCCTGCCGGCCGCAGCGCCCACCATCCTGACCGGCATGCGCATCTCCATCGGTATTGCCTGGCTGGTCATTGTGGCCGCGGAGATGCTGGTGGGCGGCACCGGCATTGGGTACTACGTGTGGAACGAGTGGAACAACCTGGACCTGGCCAGTGTGATTTTCTCCATCCTGATGATCGGGGTGGTGGGCATGCTGCTCGACCTTGCCCTGGGCAAGGCCCAGAAGCTGGTGGAATACAAAGAATGAGCGGTCCGGCACCGGCAACCGGTGCCGGCCTCAACCCTCCGAATGGAGACCTGTTATGAGTAAAGCATTCCTGGAAGTAGATGGCTTGTCCAAAGTGTACCCGGACGGCCAGGGCGGCGAGCTGACCGTCTTCGAGGATATTCGTTTTGCCCTGGAGAAAGGCGAGTTTGTCTGCATTATCGGCCACTCCGGTTGCGGTAAATCCACGATCCTTAACGTACTGGCGGGTCTGGACGAAGCCAGTTCCGGCAACGTGGTGATGAATGGCAAGGAAATCAAAGGGCCGGGCCTTGAGCGCGGCGTGGTGTTCCAGAACTACAGCCTGCTGCCCTGGAAAACCACGCTGAACAACATCGTCTTCGCCGTGCGCGCCCGCTGGCCCGGCTGGTCCAAGGAGAAGGTGAAAGAGCACAGCGAACGCTACCTGAAAATGGTGGGACTGGATCATGCCCTGAACCGCAAACCATCACAGCTCTCCGGCGGCATGCGCCAGCGGGTGAGTATCGCCCGGGCTTTCGCCACCCAACCGGAGCTTCTGTTGCTGGACGAACCCTTTGGCGCACTGGATGCGCTGACCCGGGGCGTGATCCAGGACGAACTGGTCAAGATCTGGGAAGAAACCCGCCAGACCGTGTTCATGATCACCCACGATGTGGACGAGGCCATTCTGCTCTCCGACCGCATCTTCCTGATGTCTAACGGCCCCAACGCCCGCATCGCTGAAAGCGTGAAAGTGGACATCCCGCACCCGCGGGCCAGGGCCACCATCTTCCAGAACCCCGCTTACCACAAGACCCGGGATTACCTGGTGGACTTCCTGGTCAATCGAAGCGGCTCGGCCCTGCCGGATAAAGACGGAACCCCGAAAGTTGTCGAGCCTGGCAAAGGCGTTGCCCAGTCATCGCAGGCGCCTGCCGACTCTGAAACTGAAGCCGAATCTGAAACTGCCGCTCGCGCGGTGAATGCCTGACGTTAAAACCTGAAAGAGGAAACAGCCATGATGAACAAAGAATTGATGACCGCGAAAATCCTGGAAGCCAAAGTCTCCAAAGGCATGACCTGGGAAGCCATAGCCGAGGCTATCGGCATGTCCCCGGTGTTCACCACCTCGGCAGCACTGGGTATGAACAGCCTGACAGAAGACAAAGCCTTTGCTCTGTGCGAAACCCTCGGTCTCGACAAACCGGTAGCCGAAGCCCTGCAGGTCTGTCCGAAAAAAGCCTGGGACGGCGCCGTTCCCCAGGATCCGCTGATCTACCGTTTGTACGAAGTGGTGGGTGTGTACGGCGACACCATGAAAGAGCTCATCCATGAGAAGTTTGGTGACGGCATCATGAGTGCCATTGATTTCACCATGGACATCGAGAAGGAAGAGAATCCGAAGGGCGACCGTGTCGTGGTTACCATGAACGGGAAGTTCCTGCCTTATAAAGCCTGGTAATTGGGGTGTGCCCGCCTTTGTAGCCTTTTGGTTGAGGGGCGGGCCTGCGGGGTGGCAGGTGGAGTTTTTCTTGGAAAAAGAACTCGCTTCGCTCAGACACCTTTTTCCGGCGAAAAATCCACCTACCACCCCGCGCCGACGTGCAACAGGGGTTCACTAAGTTAAAGACTTTTTGCTCTTGTAGGTTGGATTAGCCGCAGGCGTAATCCAACAGGTATTGTCGGATTACGCTTCGCTAATCCGACCTACGAAATATTCCCTTCGGAAATATCGTTTCTGCACGTCGGCAGGGGGTGGGGGTACCTTTTCTGACAGGGAAAAGATGTCTGAGCGCAGCGAGTTGCTTTTCCCCGAAGAAAAGATACCCCCACCCCCGTACCTGCCCGCCAAATCTCAGGCTACTGAAGGACAATACCCCAAAGGCCTCAGGCAGAACGAGACCGGGCCGCAGAGGTCGATCCCAGGGCAACCTCGGCAACCGTATGAAGCTTCTCCAGTTGCGACTGCAACATGGCTATCGGCCGTGTTCCTTCCAAAGTCAGCGCGATATCCAGATGCTCACCGGCGGTTTCCACGGCCATGGTGGCGATCCGGAACCCGCGGATGCGGACCACCTGGCAGAGCCGCTCCAGGGCGGCGGCTTCCTGGGTCATTCGGCAGTTGATGGTGTAGCTGGGTGTTTGTGGCTGGCTTTGCGGGTTCATGCAACTTGCTCCTTGCTGGCTTTGGCGGTGCGGGCGGTTTCGTCAATCATTTCCCGGTTGCTGGCGCCGGGTTTGACGATGGGCCATACGTTTTCTTCACGGCTGATGGCCACGTGCAGCAGCATGGGGCCGTTGTAGGCCAGGATGGTTTCAATGCCCCGGCGGATCTGGTCGGTGCGTTCGATGTGCAGGGCCGGGATATCGAAGGCCCGGGCCATGGCAACGAAGTCGGGGTTGTCGTCCAGGTTTATCTGGCTTTCCCGGTTGTTGTAGAAAAGCTCCTGCTGCTGGCGGACCATGCCCAGACACTGGTTGTCCATGACGATCAGTTTAACCGGCAGGTTGTAGCGGCGGATGGTGGCCAGTTCCTGGGCGTTCATCATGAAGGAGCCATCGCCGGTTACATTGATGACGGTGCTGTTGCGATCCGCAAACTGGGCACCGATGGCGGCAGGCAGGCCGAAGCCCATGGTGCCGAGGCCGCCACTGGTGAGGTGGTGGCGCGGGTGGTCAAAATCGTAGTGCTGGGCGACCCACATCTGGTGTTGGCCCACGTCACAGGCGATCACGGTGTCGTCCGGGGCAATCCGGGAGAGCTGGCGGATGAAGGACGGGCCGGTGATGGGCGCCATCGGGTCATCGTTATCAGCCGTGTGGAAGCCGCCGGTGGTGTGCCAGGTTCGGCATTGTTTCTGCCAGCCACTGATGGCCAGCGGCTTGTCCTTTAATGCGCTGCCCAAAGCCTCAAGAATCTCATTCAGATCCCCCCGGATGGCCAGATCGGCGGAGCGAAGCTTGTTGATTTCGGCGGCGTCAGCATCGATGTGGATCATCTTTGCATTCGGTGCGAAGCCATCCAGTTTGCCGGTAGCCCGGTCGTCCAGGCGGGCGCCGATGACCAGCAGCAGGTCGCACTCGTCTACGGCTTTGTTGGCAGCCCGGGAGCCGTGCATGCCCAGCATGCCGAGATTGTAGGGGTTGTGTTTGCCCGGATTTCCGATGCCTTTCAGGGTGACAACCGCTGGCAAAGCGGAAGTTTCGGCAAAGACCCTGAAACTGTCCTCGGCGTGCGCCAGGCTGATGCCACCGCCACTGTAGAGCAGCGGCTTGCGGGCTGCGCGCAGCATTGCCAGGGCGTCTGTCAGGTCGGTTGAAGCCGTTTTACGGCATTCCGATTGGGAGAGGGGCGCATCGGCCACTTCGCTCAGCAACAGGTCTTTGGGAATATCAATCCAGACCGGCCCGGGGCGACCGCTTTGGGCCAGTTCAATAGCCTCTTCCATGATGGCAGGCAGGCTGTTCGCATCGTCGATCAGGTAGCTGTGTTTAACGATCCCTAGCGTCATGCCCAGGACGTCTGTCTCCTGGAAGGCGTCGGTGCCGATCAGGCCCGAGGGCACCTGCCCGGTGATCACCAGCATGGGAATAGAATCCCGGTGGGCGTTGGCAACGCCGGTGATCAGGTTGGTGGCACCGGGGCCGGAGGTGGCAATACACACGCCGAGTTTGCCGCTGGCCCGGGCGTAGCCGTCTGCTGCCAGGGCGCAGCCCTGTTCATGGCGGCACAGCACGTGTTCCACGCCCATATCGTCCACCAGCGCGTCATATAGCGGCATGATGCAGCCGCCCGGATAACCGAAAACCGTGCTGATATTGTGGCGGTGGAACGCTTCAAGAATGTGCTGTGCGCCGTTCATGGTCGTTTTTCCCTTTTCTTTTGCCGTAAAAAAAGAAACCCCCGGGACCTTTCGGTGCCGGGGGTTTCTGGTGTCTTGTCAGGTTTGTCGCTATCTCACCCGCTTGTCCACGCAAAAGCCCCCGGACGGTACCACGACCACCAGGACGAGCTTCACAAGGACAATCACTGCGTTGAGAATCATAAAATCGACAGTCTGCTCTGAATTCGTAAAAAGATTCTGTGTAGAATCTACCCCACGTTTTTATCCGGATGCAACCGTTAATTGCCGGTTTTTCTGCCAACCTTCGATTCAGGAACAGTGAGCATTCAATGACGAAAGCAAAATGGGGTTCCCTCGGACTGTCACTTCTGATTGTGATCGCACTGGTGATCTGGATGGCGACCGGTGAGATGAAGGTGGCCAATGACGAGGCTCCGGAGCGGCAAGACGATGTCGATGCACAGCCGACAAGTGTCCAGGTGGAAACGCTGACGGCGAGGCTTCACGAGCCGGGGCTTATGCTGCAGGGCCAACTGGAGCCCTGGAGCTCGGTGATGCTGAGTGCTCAGGTCTCCGGCCGGGTCGAATCCCTGGAGGCAGGGCTAGGCGAGCAGGTTCGGAAAGGACAGAAGCTGCTGACGATATCCGATGAAGGTCGGAGTTCTGCCGTTTTGCGCTGGCAGTCCCGGGTACGGAAACTGGAAGCGGACCTTTCAGCCGCCCGCCGGCTACGCGCCGACAACCTGGCGGCGGAGTCCGAAGTGCTGACCCTGGAAAGCGAACTCGCCGCTGCAAGTGCGGAACTGACCAGCGCCCGGCAGGCCATCAGCCACCTCACCCCCGAGGCGCCTTTTGATGGCACCATCAACAGCAAATCGGTGGATACGGGCGATCTGGTGCAGGTGGGATCACCCCTGTTTCAGCTGGTAAGAGTGGATCGCCTGAAGGCGACCGCGCAAATCCCCCAGCAATCGGTGGGTGATGTGGCACCCGGCCAGGCCGTTCGTGTGGATTTGCTGGATGGCAGCCGTCTTTCCGGGGTGGTGACCTTTGTGGCCAGCGCCGCCTCGCCGGAAACCCGGAGTTTTGCGGTGGAAATTGCGGTGGAGAATCCGGATCGCAAACGGGTGGCCGGCGGCAGTGCCAGCCTGCGGGTTGCATTACCGGAGGTGAAGGCAATGTTTATCTCACCCGCGTACCTGTCCCTGGGGGATGACGGTCGCCCTGGTGTGAAGTACGTGAACGGTGAGAACCGTGTCGAGTTCGGTAAAGTGAAACTGCTGAGTGTCTCCACCGAGGGTGCGTGGGTTACCGGCTTGCCGGATGAAATCCGCCTGATTACCCGGGGCGGTGGTTTCGTGAGCACCGGTGAACAGGTTGTGCCGGTCGACGCCGCCGAAGACAGGGGCTAGACCGCATGCGCGCACTGATCTTTGCAGCCATTGATCGCAGCCGAACCACGCTGCTGACGCTGTTGTTCCTGATCCTCGGCGGTATTGCTGCGTTTCAGACTATCCCGAAAGAAGCCAACCCCGACGTTACCATCCCGATGATCTATGTCTCCATGACCCTGGACGGCATCAGCCCCGAGGACGCGGAGCGTCTGTTGGTGCGGCCCATGGAGCAGGAATTGCGTTCGCTTGAGGGTATCAAGGAAATGCGGGGTACGGCCTCGGAAGGGCATGCCTCGGTGATGCTGGAGTTCGATGCCGGATTCGACCCGGACAAGGCTCTCCAGGATGTTCGGGAGAAGGTGGATACCGCCCGTACCAAGTTACCCCAGGAAGCCGATGAGCCGAGGGTGAACGAGATTAATGTCTCCCTGTTTCCGGTCCTGTCGGTTGGGCTCTCGGGCCCCTTGTCGGAGCGGGAACTGATCACCATCGCCAGGCGGTTCCAGGATGCCATTGAATCCATTCCGGAAGTTCTGGAAGTGGACATTGGCGGCGACCGTGAGGACCTGCTGGAAGTGGTGGTGGATCCCCAGGTTCTGGAGAGCTACGGCATCGACTTTGATCAACTGGCTTCCCTGGTAACCCGGAACAACCAGTTGGTGGCTGCCGGCTCCCTGGATACCGGCAACGGCCGCATGGCGCTGAAGGTCCCCGGAGTGATCGAGACGGTTGAGGATGTGATGTCCATGCCGATCAAAGTCGATGGTGACACCGTCGTCACGTTTGGCGATGTGGCCATGCTCCAGCGCACCTTCAAGGATCCCACCGGTTTTGCACGTATCAATGGCGAGCCGGCCCTGGTGCTGGAGGTGTCTAAACGCTCGGGTGCCAATATCATCGAAACCATTGCCCAGGTCCGGGAACTGATCGAACAGGCCCGGCCAGAGCTGCCGGAATCGCTGGAAATCCGCTACATCATGGACCAGTCCGAGGAAGTGCGGGACATCCTCAGTGATCTGCTGAACAACGTCCTAACTGCCATTGTGCTGGTTCTGATTGTGGTGATCGCCGCCATGGGGCCGCGCTCTGCGGTGATGGTGGGGCTGACCATTCCGGGCGCTTTTCTCACTGGTATTCTGGTGATCTGGAGTATGGGGCTTACCCTCAATATCGTGGTGCTGTTCAGCTTGATTCTGGTGGCGGGCATGCTCGTGGATGGCGCCATTGTGGTGTCTGAACTGGCGGACCGGAATCTCTCGGAGGGGCAGACAGTCAAGCACGCCTGGGCCGAGGCCGCCAGTCGCATGGCGTGGCCCATTATTGCTTCCACAGCGACCACCCTGGCGGTGTTTGTGCCTCTGCTGTTCTGGCCGGGGGTGGTCGGCGAGTTCATGAAGTTCCTGCCCCTGACGGTCATCATCTGCCTGGTTGCTTCCCTGGCCATGGCGCTGGTGTTCCTGCCGGTGCTGGGCAGCGCCAGTGGCGGCCGCCGGGCCCGGCAGGACCACGGGGCAGGGCGCCTGATGCAGGGGTATCGGCGGGTTCTGGCCCTACTGCTCAAGTCTCCCGGGCTGACCCTGGTGGGTGTACTCTGTGTGATTGCGGTTATCTATGCGGCATACGCCCGCTTTAACCACGGCGTGGAATTTTTCCCCAGCGTGGAACCGGATTCGGCCCAGGTGCAGGTGAGAGCCAGAGGCGACCTTTCTGTGTGGGAAAGAGACGCCGTTGTTCGTGAGGTGGAACAACGCCTGCGGGGTATGCCGGAGGTGAAGGCCCTGTATGCCCGGTCGATGGTCAGTGCCGGCTCGCAGCTGGCGCCGGATGTGATTGGTGTCCTTCAATTCCAGTTTACCGACTGGTACACCCGGCGTCCCGCCAGTGCCATTCTTGAGGAGTTCCGGGGGCTGACGTCTGATATTCCCGGGGTTGAGCTTGAATTCCGTAAGCAGGAGGGCGGGCCTGCGGAAGGTAAACCCATTGAGTTGCAGGTGAGTAGCCGGGAGGCGAACAACCTCAACGGCTACGTGGACGAAATCAAAGACCGCATGCGGGAACTGGGTGGCTTCGTTGACATTGAAGATGACCGGAGCCTGCCGGGCATCGAGTGGCGGCTGCAAGTCGACCGGGAGGCTGCAGCCCGCTTTGGCACCGACGTGTTGGGCATTGGCAGTGCTGTCCGTCTGGTCACCAATGGCCTCATTCTGGCCACCTACCGCCCGGAGGACGTTCGGGACGAAGTCGATATTGTGGTGCGGGTCCCCAACAACTGGCGGGAACTGGACCATCTGCAACGGCAGACCATCCACACCTCACGGGGCCAGGTACCGCTTTCGGAATTTGTTGATCTGCGACCCGGTGACAAGACCAACAGTATTGTCAGGGTGGATGGTCAGCGGACGGTGACGATCAAGTCTGACCTGGCCCAGGGCCGCCGTGTCGATGAATTGTTGCGGGCCCTTCAATCGGAAATGCCGGAGCCTCCGGACGGTATTTCAGTGACGTTTGCCGGCGAGAATGAGGATCAGCAGCAGGCCTCGAATTTCCTGGCGACGGCTTTCCTGGTGGCGATTGGTTTGATGCTGCTGATATTGGTGACGCAGTTCAATTCGCTGTACCAGACCTTCCTGATCCTGTCTGCGATTGTGCTGTCGACGGCTGGCGTATTGCTGGGGCTGCTGGTCAACGGCCAGTCCTTTGGCATTGTGATGGTGGGTATGGGCACCATTGCTCTGGCGGGCATTGTAGTGAACAACAACATCATTCTGATAGACACCTACAACCAGATGCGCAAGGACGGCGTTGAGTCCTACCAGGCCGCCCTGGAAACCGGGTGCCTGCGTCTGCGGCCTGTGCTGCTTACCGCCATAACAACCGTTCTGGGCCTGATGCCCATGGTTTTGGGGGTGAACGTGGACCTGCTGACACCCTCCCTCGGCCTTGGGGCACCATCAACACAGTGGTGGACCCAGCTGTCCAGCGCGATCGCCGGGGGCCTGGCCTTTGCCACCATACTGACGCTGTTGCTCACGCCCGCATTGCTGGTTTTGGGAAATCGGGCCGGTCAGGCCTTCGGAAGGCTGACCGACCGGTTCCGCAGTGCTTAGTGCCTGATGCGGTTAGCCAGTTCCTTTGCCCGGGTTGCCATGGCCTCAAGCTCGGGTACGGTGCGCAGGTTGTTCTCGGCCGCCTGATGCATGGCTTCTGAGGTCTCGGCCACATCGGTGACGTTTCGGTTGATGTCTTCACAGACGCTGGTCTGTTCTTCGGCGGCCGTGGCTACCTGCGTTGTTGCATCACTGATACTGCCCATACGTCGGTTGATTTCCGCCAGGGTGGTGCGGACCGCTTCGACTGCCTCGCTGCTTTCCTGGGCAACAACACCCGAGGCCTGCATGAACTCCGTGGCATCCCGTGAGGCACCGCCGATCGCACCGATAATCTGGTCAATCTCCACGGTCGCTTCCTGGGTTTTGGCGGCCAGATTGCGTACCTCATCGGCAACCACGGCAAAACCGCGACCGGCGTCGCCTGCCCGGGCTGCCTCGATGGCCGCGTTCAGGGCCAGCAGGTTGGTCTGGTCCGCAATCTCCCGGATAACCTGCATGACGTCACCCACCTTTTTGCCATCGTTGGCGAGCTGATTGACGGTTTCGGCTGAGCTCCGGATCTGGTCGGTCAGCCGCTGCATACTGTCCACCGCCTTGTTGATCTGTGAGTCGGCGGTGGCGGTTTCTTCGGATGTCTGGGTGACCTCGGTGGCCACCGACGCCGCGTGACTGGCAACGTCCTCGGCGGTCGCCGACATCTCGTTCATGGCGGTGGCAATTTGCTCTATGCGCTGGTGAGCCATGTCGGACTGGCTGACAACGCTGTTGGCGTTCTGGCGAATCAGTTCACCGGTGTCGTTCAATTGCCTGGCATTCTCGCTCAACTGGGTGCCGGTATCGCTGAGGAATCGGTGCAGGCTACGGGCGGCATCCGCCAACTGCCCCAATTCATCGGCGCGCTTCATGGTGACCGGATCGGAGAGGTCTCCGTCGCCCAGACGAGAAATTTGTGACGTGAGTTGCTGTGCGGGCCGGACCACACCCGACAGCAGGATCATGATCAGAACCACGGTGCCAAGAATGATTGCGGCGATCAGAAGCCCCGCCACCAGCCAGCTCCGTTCGGTGACAACGGTGTTCAGTGTCCCGGCCCTGGCAAGGCTGTCTTCCCGAACCGCGGCGGCCGCATCTTCAATCAGTCTGGCGGGTTCCCGGTCGATCCCCTGGACGGCCACATCGCCTGCGTTCGGATCAAAACCGGAGCGGGTGAAGGACTGGAATCCCTCACGATAGGCCCGGCCCATTGTCCGGTGTGCCTGTTTGAAATCGGACATCAGGCCCTTCGCCCCGGGCTCCTGAATACGGGGAATCAGTTCGTCAAGCTGGCTCTGGATGGACGCCTCCTGCTCCTGGAAGCGGTTCCAGTATTTCTCCAGTTGGCCGGGGTCTGATCCCCGAATCAGGACATTCTTCCATTCCTGCACCTGGGTTTTGAAATCCGAAAGCACATCCTGGGACTCGAGCGCCGTGACCATTCGGTTGCTGACGAGGTCGTTGAAATCGTCTTTGACTTTCAGGGAAAAATTCAGGTAAATCACCGCCACGGCAGCGACGATCAGGTTTGCCGTCAAGACGACCAGGAGAACCCGGTTGAGAATGCTTTTGGAGTACCAGCTCATTGATAGGTCCTGAGTGTAATCGGGCGAAAGGGTATGTATTCAGTGTATACGTGAATTTACATGATTAGGTTATCTACTTTTGGTATCGGCCGTTCTGAAGCGGTCTTGACTGCAACTGCCCCTTTTAAATGTGAAGCTTTTATGACAGTTGTCTCATGAGCAATCCACTAACCGTTCTCTATCGGGACGAACATTTGCTAGTCGTGCACAAGCCGGCAGGATTGCTGGTGCACCGTAGCCCGATCGACAAACATGAAACCGAGTTTGCCCTGCAATATGCCCGTGCACTCAATGATGGCCAGCATGTTTTCCCCGTGCACCGCCTGGACCGGCCCACATCCGGTATTCTTGTGTTTGCCAGGGACAGCGATACCGCCCGGGTACTGGGTTTGGCGATGATGGCTGGCGAGGTGACCAAAACCTATCTGGCTATGGTCCGTGGCTGGCCACCGGAGCGCGGAGACATTGATCACCCCCTGCGGGAGGAGCCGGACGATCGGCGTCTGAAGGGGGTGGAGCAGCCGGTACGGGACGCAGTCACTCAGTACCGGACACTGGCAACCACCGAGCTACCGGTCGAGATCGAGAAATACCCGACCAGTCGCTATGCGGTGGTGGAGCTGCGCCCGAAAACGGGCCGAAAGCATCAGCTGCGACGGCACATGAAGCATATTAACCACCCGATCATCGGCGATGCCAATCACGGTCGGGGCCGGCACAACCGCTATTTCGCCGAGCGGTTTGGTCAGGGTCGGTTAATGCTGGCGGCCACGGGAATGGCCTTTCAGCACCCGGGCTCGGGTGAGCCGATGTCGATCACTGCGTCGCCGGAGGCAAGTTTCCTGGAGGTGTTATCGGTATTTCCGGGGTTTGATGTGCCGGATCAGCCTGAAAAGTAGCGGCTTATGAATTCCGGGTAGGGAAGCGGTCTACTGTAGCGGTAACCCTGGAGGTAGTCGCAGCCTTTTTCGAACAGCCAGGCTTCATGGGCCTCGCTTTCCACCCCTTCCGCGACGACAGAAAGCCCGAGCCCCCTGGCAAGTCCGATGATCGACAGGGTAATGGCGCAATCGTTTTCATCGTCAGGCAGGTTGTTGATGAAGGAGCGATCAATCTTGATCCGGGAGAAAGGCAGGCTCTTGAGCCGGGACAGCGATGAATAGCCGGTGCCGAAATCGTCGATGGCAAGCTCGGCGCCAGCCTCTACCAGCTTTTCGAGAACCCGGCCGATCACGTTGAAATCCCCCTGGATCGAATCTTCAGTGACTTCGAACTGCAGGGCACTGACGGGCATATCGTGCTGGTTGCAGATTTCCTGTACCAGCTCCGGTAACTCGGGAACCAGAACCTGCTCGGCCGAAAGGTTGACGGAAAGGGTGGGCAAGGGGATGTTCCGGTCACTCGCGTCACGCCAGTGCGCGCAGACGGTTTTAAGTACACAGGCGCCCAGTTCGTACATCAGGCCCGCGCTCCTTGCCACATCCAGAAACTCGATTGGGGATAGCCAGCCACGCTGTGGGTGCTGCCACCGAACCAGGGCCTCGGCGCTTTCCAGCTGTTCTCCTGTTCGATCCATGATCGGCTGATAGAACACGTCCAGGCCATTGGTTTTCAGTGTTTCCCGCAGTTCGCTTTCCAGGGCAAATCGGGAGCGGGCTGTCATCTGGATTTCTGAATCAAACAGGGTGGAGCGGTCCCGGCCTTGTCTTTTGGCATGGTACATCGCGGCTTCCGCGCCCCGGAGCAGTTCTTCCGGTTCATGGCAGTCACCCGGGAAGTGGCAAATGCCCATACTGGCACTGACGTTCAGATCCTGATCGGATACCCGGATGGGCTGGCGGATCCGGCTCTGGATTTCCCGGGTCACTTCATCGAGGAAGCCAGGCAGGGTGTAATTGCGGATGACCAGTGCAAATTCGTCTCCGCCGATGCGGGCCAGAAAGTCTTTGCCCGCCAGTTGAATCTCTTTCAGCCTGAGGCCAATATCGGCAATGACCTGATCCCCTGCCTGGGGTCCAAGGCCGTCGTTGATGGTTTTCAGGCGGTCAACATCAATCCACAGCAGTGCCAGACTGCCGGTACCCCGTCGTTTGATCTTGCGCACGAGGTGACCGAGCCGGTCGCGAAGGGAATCAATATTGGCAAGGCCGGTGAGGGAGTCGTAACGGCTGACGTACTCCAGGGCCCGCTTGGATCTCAGCCAGGCTTCGTGAGTGTTCATCAGGCTGATGGTGTCAGCGATGGCAACGGCCAGGGAGATGTCCGGGACCGACCACGACCGGCGCACGTCCGATTCCAGACAGATAACACCGCTGAGCCGTTCGCCGTCGAAAATCGGCGCATCCAGCATGGCGTGAATGTTCTGAACAGACAGATATTCGCTATCGAATGAACGGGTGCGGATATCGTTACGGGCGTCTTCCACGGCAATGACCCGTTCTTCCGTAATGGCCCGGAAGTACTCGGGGTGGTCCGAACGGAACAGGTTGAACTCTGACCCTTTCTGCGGCACGCAGCTGTTGCTGCCTGGCTGATCTTCGTCGTGCAGCCACTCGCAGCTGATTCGGTCCCGTTCCGGAGGAAACAGCCAGACGCTTGCCCGCTTCAACCCCAATAGCCGGGTACACAGCTCCATAAGGGCTGACAGTTTCCGGGGGCGGGGCATCTCGATAAAGCTGACGTTGTGGCTCAGCTCCATCAGCGCCTTGTGGTGGGTCACGAGGACTTCACTGTCACGCATGGCCGGGCTCAATGTGTTGTCCCTTTGCTTGAAATACGAACGGCCTGGGCTCTCGGTTCGGCGGAGAAGTCAGGTTATTTCTGAGCTTCCTATAGAATATGGCAGCTGTTTTTATAAGTGTCCAACCTCAGACCGTATTAGCCAGTGAATTGCCGGTGATACGGTTTTCGCTGTCACGGTCCTGGCGATCGAGATCGCGGGCCAGCGGCCAAGGATGGGCGGCTTCCAGGGTGTAAGCAATATCCAGAAGGGTGCGTTCGCCCCCGTGACGCCCCATGAACTGCACGGATACCGGCAGTTGGTCGGGCGTGTGCCCCATGGGAATCGAGATTGCCGGTGCGCCGGTGGCGTTGGCCAGCGGCGTGAAGCTCACATACTGCCGCAGTCGATCGAACAGGGTGTCGAAGGGCACGTCAGGGCTGAGGTGACCAAGGGGTGGCGTTGTGTGACCCAGCACTGGCGTGAGTACCGCATCAAAACCGGCCATGGCGTGTGCATAATCGTGCCAGGACCGCTTCAGCCGCCAGAGTGCGGTGGGCAGGCGCCAGAACTGCCGCCGAAACCTCTGGTCGAGCCCGTTGGTCAGTCCGTCTGTCTGGCGTTTGTCGAACGCTGGATGAAGCAGTTTTTTGCCATTGGCCCTGATGCCGAAGGCCAGCAATGCCCAGTAGAGGGCGAAATCATCCGGGAACGCGCTGTGTACCGGAACGGGAACAGGCTCGATGTGGTGGCCCTGTTTTTCCAGCCTGAGCGCGGTTTCCTCAACCGTCTGGCGGGTAATGTCATCAGTTTTGTGGCCATTAATGGAGTCCAGCACCAGACCGATTTTCAGGGGACGACCCGACGGGCCCTCGATTTTGCCGACCGGCGGCAGCTTTGGATTCCGGTAATAAGTCTCGGCGTGATCGAGAAAGTTGGCGGTATCCCTTACCGAGCGAGTCAATACACCTTCGCTGATAATGTTGATGGGGAGGGAAGCGGCCGCCTCGTTGTCGATCAACCGTCCTCGCGTGGGTTTCAGGCCTACCAGACCGCAGCAAGCCGCGGGGATCCGGATGGAGCCCCCGCCATCATTGGCATGGGCAATTGGAACCACGCCCGCTGCCACCAGGGCCGCTGAACCGCCCGAGGAGGCACCTGATGAGTAAGCCAGATTCCAGGGGTTACGTGTAGCTGGCCCATGGGCAGGTTCGGTGGTGGCGTTGAACCCGAATTCGGGCAGGGTGCTTTTGCCCAGGCAAAGAAAACCCTGGGCCAGCATCTGTCGGGCAAACGGACTGGTCTCGGTTGCCGGTGCTTCCGGCACGGCCAGAGAGCCATGGCGGGTAGTCAGGCCTGCCACGTTGGTGTTGTCTTTTATGTAGGTTGGTACGCCCCGGAAAAAAGGCGACGGAACGGAGCCCTCTTTTGAATCCAGCACCGAAGCTGCATGGATGGCTTCGTCATAGCTTTCTGCGGCTACACCATGGATCAGGGGCTGGGCAGCACGTGCCCTGGCAATGGCTGCCCTGGTGAGTTCCGTAATGGAGATATCCCGATTACGAATCTTCTCGGCCAGGGCTGTGGCGTCATCCCGCCCCATGGCGTCGTTGCTGAACACATGGCAAGACTGTGGAGTTTCAGGGGCGGACATAAACTCATTCTCCGAAAAAAAACACTCAAATACTCTAATGCATTTAAAAACGTGATGACATGTCATTTCAGGTAGGGTGGGCACCTGATCGTCACAACTCCCGGCGCAGACTCTTTTCACAGAGGTTTTCAGATAATAAGCTGTCGACCTTAACCCGTTGTAAGCGATCCTGATGGAATCTATTGAACCCCTGGTACGGCACTTTCTCGGAATTTTCTTCCTGATGATCGGTCTGCAGTTTGCCGGCCGAAGCCTCGGTCTGTTCCAGCGCATGCAGTTTTCTCACATCAACTACGGTCGTCGTGGAAGCGCACCCTGGTGGCATCGGCATATCTTCAACGTGTTCCGGGCGCTCATCCTGGGCATTTGCGTGGTGCGGATTTTTGCGGATATCGACGGCTGGCTGGGCGTTTTCGGCCTGCTTTACGAGTGGCCGGTCTTGCTGGCCGGCATGCTATTGCTGATTGCCTCGTTCACCTCGGTGAATTATCTGCAGGCTTACATGCATGAGGACTGGCGTTCCGGTATTGATCCCCGCAAGGATCAGCGCAAACTGCTGACAAGCGGTCCTTTCGCCCGCTCCCGGAACCCGCTGTTTCTGGCTGTGATGGCTGGGCAACTGGGGTTTTTCCTGGCTCTGCCCAGTGTGTTTTCGCTGGTGTGCCTGGTGGCGGGAGTGCTGGTGATTACCCGCCAGGCCCGGGAGGAAGAGAAGGCGCTGGCGGATAAATTCGGGGAGGAATACGAGCGTTACCGGGTGAGGGTTCCACGCTGGTTCTGATCCGGAAGAGGGGGCTGCGTGTTATGCGGAATTTTTTCGCGCTTCCTTGATGACATCGTAGGCATGACTGATCTCCCGGGTACGCTCCTCCGCCATTTCCCGCATGCTTTCGGGTAGTCCCCGACCCGCAAGCTTGTCCGGGTGGTTCTCGCTCATCAGTTTGCGATAGGCCTTCTTGAGGTCCGCATCACTGGCCGAGGGTGATACGCCGAGTACTTTGTAGGCATCGCTGATCTGGTCTTCTGAAGAGGGTTGGCCAGCCCCGGCCCGATGGGTGTGAGCGCCCCGCAGCATGGCTTCCAACTGGTCAACCTGGCTCTCGGGCAGGCCCAGACCGCGGGCGATCCGCACCAGCATTTCGTGTTCTGCGGGGTGTACAACGCCATCGGCAGCCACGGCCGATACCTGAACCTGAAGAAACATCTGCAGGAAGGCCGGTTGTCGGCCACTGCCCTGCAGGAACCGGTTCAGTTCGGCGTCCAGATCAAAGTCCGGTTCCTTGCCCCGGTTGAAGGCGGCCTTCGCTTTGGCTTTCTGTTCCTCATTGAGGCGGAAGCGTACAAACATGGCTTCCGCCATCTGGATTTCATCCCGGGATATAACGCCGTCTGCCTTGCACAGGGCTCCCATGACCGCAAACACGGATTCGATAAACCCGGACTGGATGCTCTGAAGCTTACCAAGCAGTCGGCGCTTCAGACGGTTGAAGAGAAAGGCGCCAATCGCCGCACCCACCAGAAAACCCGGAAATTTGCCAAAGGCGTAGCCAATCAGCCCGCCAACGATGATTGCAAACAGCATTACTTGGTCCTTAACAGGAATGAATCAGCCGATAGAATATACGTGTTTTTCACTCCGGGTTCATGAACAGGCTTTCATCGACCTGGTCAACCTGGCCGGGTTGCAAGTGCTCCCGGGCGTAGCGTTTGTAAGTGCCGGAGCGGACAAACAGCTCGAACACTGCGCGGTCGATGTGCCCGTCCTCGACCATCCGGGCCATGATTGCGAGCGATTCGGTCAGAGTTTTGCCTTCCTTGTAGGGGCGGTCGACGGCGGTCAAAGCCTCGAACACATCGGCAACCGCCATGATCCTTTCGGGAATCCCCATCTCGGCCGCCGTCAGGCCGTAGGGATAACCCTGGCCGTCCATGCGTTCGTGATGTGTTCCCGCAAGCTTCGGCACATTGGCCAACCGGTCGGGCAGGGGCAGGGCGTCCAGCATGCAGATGGTCTGGACTATGTGTTCGTTAATCTTGAAGCGCTCCTCATCCGTCAGCGTACCTTTGGCTACGGTGAGGTTGTGCAGCTCACCCCGGTTATAGGCGTACTCTGGCAATTTCATGTCGAAGCCCCAGCGATTCCGGGGGTCGTCTTTGCGGACCGGGGGAATGTGTTCGCCCCAGGGCCTCAGATGTTCCGGTTTGTCGGCAAGCAGCTGTTCAGTCGCCGGCAGTGGCGGCTCCGGGCTATCCTGCAGGGCATTTCTCTCGTCCGGCGAGAGTCCGAGCCGGTCACTGAAATGCCGCGACCAGGTTTGCTGGCCGATGCGGTGGATCGTCTCGATGTCTTTTTCGGCCATGAACTCAGTGCCCTGGTTGGCCGTTGCAATCAAACGGAATTCCTCCTGCAGGCGGGCCCGGGTGGACTGGCGTTCCTCATCAGCGGCCGTCTCATCGTCGCCTGCCAGGAGTCGGGACAGGTAACGGATGTCTGCGTCCCGATGCAGGACTTCGAACCGGGTACGGACTTCGTGGATGCGGTTGTGAATGGTTTCCAGCTTGACCGCCTTGTCGACCACATACTCCGGGCTGGTGATCTTCCCACAGTCGTGGAGCCAGGCGGCCAGATGGAATTCCTGGAGCTGCTCTTCGGTCATGGTGAACGAGTCGAAGGCACGGTCGTTGCTGGCGATGGCTTCATCAACCAGCATCTGGGCAAGCTTTGGCACCCGCTCGCAATGGCCACCCGTGTAGGGTGATTTGGCGTCGATGGCATTGGCCACCAGCCGGATGATGCCCTCCAGCAGCGCCTGCTGGCTCTCAATCAGTTCCCGGGTTTCGATGGCTACGGCGGCAGAGCCGGCAATTTCATCCACGAAGATGATAAGGTCATCGCTCAGTTGGGTGTGATCACCCAGCTCCATCTCTATTGCCAGGACACCGATCAGCTGTTTGCGGCGGTTGCGGAGAACCGCGAATACCGGATGTCCGTCGATGTGCTGCCGCAGTAGGCGGATGATGGCACCATCATCAGACTCCGCCGGTACCCCAGAGATGGTTTCGGGCAGCTCAAGAGCCTGTCTCACGGCCAGCGAGAGTTGCTCCTTCTGGCGGGTAAACAGGTAAATGCCGCCACGTTCCTGGCCGACGATGTGAATGATCTGTTTAAGAATATCCCGCAAAAGGTGGTTCAGGTCCTGGCCGCGGTTGAGCACTGATGCGATGCTCTGGAAGCTGCGGATGGTTCTCGCCATGTCGTCCAGCGCCACACTCAACTGGCGGGCTTCGCGGATGTGGGAATCGGACCTTACCGGGGTATCAAACCGGAACCGTGATAGCCGGCTGACCTGATTGGTCAGGTGTTCCAGGGGGCGGCCTACCTGGCGGCCCAGGAACCAGCCAATGACGAGCAACAGCAGGGCGATGAGTCCGGCGATCACCGTTTGCCTCGCCAGCGCCGCCCAGACCTCTGCCAGCAGCTCGTCCGAGGGTATCGCCACCGCGATTGTAAGCCCCTCCTGCTGCAGCGCGCTCAGGGGCTCCGACATTCCATACCAGTCTGCTCCGTCGACACTGAAGCGGTTAACGGCGCTGCCTTCAACGTAGTCACCGGTCTGATCAAGTGCACCAACGATGGCTGGGTCTGGCGTTGTGCGGTTGCCGGAGTCGGCGAGGACTTCCCGATCCTGGTTAACGATGGCAATCCGGGTATTGGGGGTCTGGCGAAGTTCTGCCAGTTGGCTGCTCAAATCGGTCACCGTTACATCGATACCGAAAACGGTACCGGGCCCGCCGGTTTCTTCCGATGCGCGGCGGGACAGCGTTATTCCGGTTTCCTGGGTGGTAAAGAAAGCGTAGGGTGCCGACAGTTCAGTGGAATCCGAGGCCTTGGCCGCGTTGAACCAGGGGCGCGTTCGCGGGTCGAAGTCGTACTCGGGTACCGGTCTTTGCCCGATCATCTGCATGTCGGCGTTGTAGAAACGCCATTGGCCGGGTATTTCACCTCTGCCGTGGGAAATCGTCTGTAGCAAAAACCGGGTTTCTTCCGGGGCGTCCGGAAACTGAAGGGTTCCGGAACTGCGAACCTTCCGCAGGAGAATAAAGTCTCCGTTCGGATAACCGGCATAGACGGCGCTGACGATATCGCTGCTGGCAAGTATGTCTGCCATCACCGGAAGCCGGTCAAGGCGTTGCGGCAGTGTCTGTGCGGCGGCGAGGCTGTCATGGCTGAGCACAGCCAGGGCCGTGGACGGTGGCGCTGTGATGGCGTGAATCCGGTCATCAACGCTGAGTGCCAATTGGCGGGCGGTGGCGCTTGCGGCCGATACTTTGGCTGCCTCCATGCCTCGGAAACTCTGGCCGATCAGCACGATGGTCAGAACCAGCATGGCGAGCGTGATGGCCGATGCAATCAGAAGGGCCAGCGAAACCTGGGCCGACTGGCGTTTTCGATGCATGGATGATCCTTGCGGGTGTAGATTGGCGTAAGACAACAGGGGGAGACCCCTGCCTAGTCAAAGACTAGACGCTGACGTTCAATTTTTCCGTTTTTTTCATGAGAAATCGCAAGTTATGACTCAAGACCTGTTCGGCGAATTGCCACCTCAACAGACCGTTGAGCCTCTGATGGAGGGTGCCGTTGTACTGCGCCAGTTTGCGCTTGCCGATGCGGGGGCGTTGCTGGAAGCCATTGGCCGGGTGACCTCTGAGGCGCCACTCCGGTACATGAAAACGCCTGGTGGCCATGCGATGTCTGCCGCCATGAGCTGTTGCGGGAAGCTGGGTTGGGTCACGGATACCCGAGGGTACCGATATCAGTCGGACGACCCGGAATCCGGCCGGGCGTGGCCCGCCATGCCCTCAATCTTCCGTGAACTGGCCAGGAGGGCAGCGGAAACCGCGGGCTTTGAAGGATTTGAGCCAGATGCCTGCCTGATCAACCGTTACCAGCCCGGCGCAAAAATGGGGCTGCACCAGGACAAGGATGAACAGGATTTCAGTCAGCCGATCGTCTCGGTGTCCCTCGGCCTGCCAATCGTGTTCCAGTTTGGCGGACTTAAACGCAGCGAACGCCCCATCCGGGTTCCGCTTGCCCACGGTGACGTGGTGGTGTGGGGCGGCCCGTCACGGATGCGATATCACGGTGTCCTTACTCTGAAAGCCGGGGAACACCCGATGACTGGTGCGTGCCGTTACAATCTGACGTTCCGGCGCGCCCGATAGAACTCATTGCAACCAGGCGACCAGCAGGCCGGCTGCCAGCGAGAGCACCATAGGGCCGCCGACCAGTAGCCCGGTCTGACGATTACCAACAAACCCCGCAAGAGCCGATTTGACCAGATTGTTGGTGGCGGCGGCGATTACTATTCCGATCACGGCCGTTTCCATGGCCAGGCTGTTGTTGGACATGCGGGTGAGGGACAGGGTAATGGCGTCCACATCCGCAATACCGGAGGTCGCCGCCAGGACATAAATACCCGCATCGCCCAGCCAGCTACCCAGGAACTCGCCCAGTAACAATATCGCTGTCAGCAGCACGCCAAAGACCAGAGCAGAGGTAAGGTCCAGTGGATTCTGGCTCAGAGTCGGCTGGCTGACTTGCAGGTGTTTCTCGTTTCTGCGCCAGATAATCAGCGCGGGCACGTAGAGCAGAAGCGTCATCACGATGACGGGCCAGATAAGATTTGGCAGCAAGTCCCTGTTAATCACCAGGCAGTAAACGAGAATCCGGGGAAACATGGTGCCGCAGGCAATCAGGATGCCGGCGGCGAACTGGGCATTGAGCTCCGGATTCTTTGAGGCCTGACGAGCAAAGTGCAGGGTGAGGGCAGTAGATGAGCTCAGCCCGGCGAACAGGCTGGTAAACAGGATGCCCTTGCGGGTGCCGGCTACCCGTATGGCGAAATAGCCAACAAAGGAAATGGAGGCGATCATCACTACCATCCACCAGATTTCCCGGGGATTCAGAACGCCGCCAGGCCCCATCTTCTCGTTTGGCAGCAACGGCAGCATGACCACGGAGATCAGCAGCAGCTTGAGAGCGGCATCCAGTTCATGTTCCTTCAGCTTGTTGACCCAGCCGTGGATTTCCTGTTTGTTGTCCAGGATAAAGGCAGTAACAACCGCGGCAGCGATGGCAATGACCGGATCCACCGCGACCGCGACGGCGCCGAAACAGAAGGTCAGCACCATACCGACCATACCGGTGATGCTGAAATTGCGGATGTGCTCCAGCCGTTCGCTGTAGGCCACAATGGCCATGGCTACCACACTGATCAAGAGCACGGGAAACGCCCACTCGGTGATTTCCTTGGCCAGTACGGCAGAAATGCCCCCCAGAAGCCCCACCAGAGCAAAGGTCCGGATGCCGGCAATCCGCTCTCCGGATTTCTGTTCCCGGGCATCCCATCCTCGCTCCAGGCCAATAATGGCGCCGAGAAGAAGAGCGACAGCAAGGTTAAGCGTGATCTGGTTTCCGGACAGAAACTGGGAGGCAACATCATCCATGGGTGGGTCAAAGCTCCTCTCATCAAATGGATCATCTGATGATAGCAGGAGAGGCAGTCGATCGTTAGACGTCTAAGAAGTTACCCCTAAGCGCCTTACTTTCCGGCGAGGGGTCTGGTAAGCTTCGCGACCCTGAAATTCGCAGTTACCTGATTTTCATCAACCGTGCAGCAAACCAAAACCGTGACGATCCTTCCGCCCTAGCGCTCAGATTCCTCTCCCTCTGGTTAACTCCCTGAGAAATATGCCTGTAGCCAATGTTTGTCATATTGGGTGCAATCGACGGTTTTGTCTCAGCTTTTCTTATTTCTACAGCAATCCGGAAACCCGACATTATGGTGAATTCCCTAAAAGCCAACTGGCTTTCGAATATCCGTGGCGATGTGCTCGCTGGTATCGTTGTGGCACTGGCACTGATCCCGGAGGCCATCGCCTTCTCGATCATTGCCGGTGTCGATCCCAAAGTGGGTCTTTACGCCTCGTTCTGTATCGCGGTGATCATTGCCTTTGTGGGCGGCCGTCCCGGTATGATTTCGGCCGCCACGGGCGCCATGGCCCTGTTGATGGTGACGCTGGTGAAAGAGCATGGTCTCGAGTACCTCCTTGCTGCGACGCTGCTGACCGGTGTTATTCAGATTGCCGCGGGCTATCTCAAGCTCGGCGGCCTGATGCGGTTCGTTTCGCGCTCGGTGGTAACCGGTTTTGTAAACGCCCTGGCCATCCTTATTTTTATGGCTCAGTTGCCCGAACTGACCAACGTTACCTGGCACGTCTACGCCATGACAGCGGCCGGCCTGGGGATTATCTACCTCTTCCCGCTGCTGCCCCGGATCGGCAAGATCCTGCCTTCACCCCTGGTGTGCATTGTGGTTCTGACCGGCGTTGCCATGTACCTGAACCTCGATATCCGCACGGTCGGTGATATGGGCGAATTGCCCGATACGCTGCCGATCTTCCTGTGGCCGGATGTGCCCCTGAACCTGGAAACCCTGATGATCATCCTGCCTTACTCCGTGGGGCTGGCCGTTGTGGGGCTGCTGGAATCGATGATGACCGCAACCATCGTCGATGACCTGACCGACACCACCAGTGACCGCAACCGTGAGTGCAAGGGTCAGGGCATTGCCAACATCGGCTCCGGCCTGCTTGGTGGTATGGCGGGCTGCGCGATGATCGGGCAGTCCATTATCAATATCAAATCTGGCGGCCGTACCCGGCTGTCGACACTGACGGCCGGTGTGTTCCTGCTGATTATGGTATTGGTGCTGGACAAGTGGCTGGTCCAGATCCCCATGGCGGCCCTTGTTGCTGTGATGATCATGGTGTCGATTGGCACCTTCAGTTGGGGCTCGATCAAGAACCTGCGGGAACATCCGCTTTCAACCAACATCGTGATGGTTGTGACGGTGATTGTAGTGGTTGCCACCCATAACCTGGCGTTTGGCGTACTGGCCGGCGTTCTCCTGGCGGCCCTGTTTTTTGCCAACAAAGTTGGCCATTACATGCTGGTGACTTCCGAGCTGGATGAAGCAACCGATACCCGCACCTACACAGTTGTGGGCCAGGTGTTTTTCAGTTCCTCGGAAAAATTCACGGAATCCTTTGATTTCAAAGAAGCAGTCGATAATGTGGTCATTGACCTTACACGGGCGCACTTCTGGGACATTACCGCGGTTGGTGCCCTGGACAAGGCCGTGATCAAGTTCCGCCGTGAGGGTTCGGAAGTTGAGGTTATCGGGCTGAACGAAGCCAGTGCCACGATCGTTGACCGCTTCGGTGTGCACGACAAGCCGGACGCCGTTGACCAGCTGATGGGGCACTGAACATGACACAGACCAAGGAATCCAACAACGATCGCAGTCAGAATAACAATCACAAGGATCATGAAGGCGAGGTTGAGATGTTACGAGTAGTTGCCTGTATTGATGGCTCCCAGGCGGCGCCAGCGGTTTGCGATTACGCAGCCTGGGCCAGCAAGCACATGGAAACGCCCATGATGCTGCTGCACGTGCTGGACGAGGAACGTTATCCGGCGGAGCCGGATCTGGCTGGCAACATTGGTCTGGGCAGCCGTGAACAGCTGCTCGAAGACCTGGCAGAGCTGGACCGCAAACGCGCCAAGCTGGCACTTGAGCATGGCCACCACATGCTGGACGAAGCGGAAAAGCGGGTCAGCGAAGCCGGTGTCAGTGACGTGGTGCAGCGTCAGCGCCATGGTGACCTGACCGAGTCACTGCTGGCGCTGGAGAACCAGACTCGCCTGCTGGTGATGGGCTTGCACGGCGAGAGCAGCTCCGAGCGTGACACCCACATTGGCAGCCAGCTGGAGACGGTGATCCGCAGCATGCATCGCCCGATTCTCCTGGTCCCGGACGAGTTCACCCAGCCCCGCAGTGCCATGCTGGCCTTTGATGGCAGCGCAACGGCCTTCAAAGGGGTTGAATTGCTGGCCGGAAGTCCGGTTCTGAAAGGCATGCCGTTGCATCTGGTGATGGTTGGGCCGGACACCAGCGACCGCTGGGAGCAGCTCAGGAAAGCCGAAAAAATGCTGGCAGGGCTGGAATCCGAAATCACTCTGGCGATCCGTGCCGGCGATGTGGAACCCGCGTTGCACGCCTACCAGGAAGAACACGATATCGACATCCTGGTGATGGGCGCCTATGGGCACTCCCGCATCCGCCAGTTCCTCGTGGGCAGTACAACCACTACGATGCTGAAAACCGCCAAAAAGCCCCTGGTGGTGCTTCGCTAGGCGTCGTTCCCCGCAGCAACACCGGATGCCCAGGCCCATTGGAAATTATGGCCGCCGAGGTGTCCGGTGACATCGACCACCTCGCCAATGAAATACAGATTTGGTTGCTCCAGAACCGCCATGGTTTTGGAGGAGAGCTGGCGGGTGTCGACACCTCCGAGCGTGACCTCCGCTGTGCGGTACCCTTCGGTGCCAGCCGGCTTGATCGACCATTGGCCAAGAATATCAGCAACCTGCTCAATATCGCTGTTCTTGTAGCCCTGCAAAGGACCGGTCCAGCCCTGCAGCTCGTTGAAGGCCTGGGCAAACCGTTTGGGCAGGTGCTGGGTCAGGTAGTTTGCAATGGTCGATTGCGGGCGGGTTTTCCGGAGGTTCAGCAGGTCATCCTTGATGCGGCAGGCCGGCAGCAGATTGATTGCCAGGCTGTCGCCCGGCTCCCAGAAACTGGAAATCTGGAGCATGGCCGGGCCACTGAGCCCGCGATGGGTGACCAGCATCGGTTCCCGGAAGTGCTGGCCATGGCACTGCACGTCAACGGGGCAACTGACACCGGACAAAGGCGCGAGCTGTTCTTTCAATTCCGGCTGCAGGGTGAAGGGCACCAGGCCCGCGCGGGTGGGAAGTATGTCCAGCCCGAACTGCTCGGCTACCCGGTAACCAAAGGCGGTGGCGCCCATGGTGGGAATCGACAGGCCACCGGTGGCGATCACCAGGGATTCACAGCTGAGATCCCCGGATCCGACGCGCAAACGGTAGCCGCTGTCGGTTTCGGAAATGCGGTCGACCGCTGTCTTCATTCTCACTTCCGCCCCCGCCCACTCGCATTCGGTCAGTAGCATGTTGAGGATGTCCTTGGCGCTGTCCTTGCAGAACAACTGGCCGGGGGCTTTTTCCTCATGCTCAATGCCGTGGCGGTCCACCAGTTCCAGAAAATCCTGGGGCGTGTAGCGCTTGAGCGCGGAAATGCAGTAGTGCGGGTTATCCGACAGGAAGTTGGCGGGCGTGCTGTTCAGATTGGTGAAGTTGCAGCGCCCGCCGCCGGACATGAGGATTTTCTTGCCGGGTTTGTTGGCGTGATCCAGCACCAGCACGCGGCGACCCCGGTACCCGGCGGTTGCTGCACACATCAGGCCCGCTGCGCCGGCGCCGATGATGATTACGTCGTACTGTGATGCTGAACCTGCCGCCATGGTACCCGCCTAAGGAAAGAAAACGGCGGGCAGTATACCAGTCTCAGGGCAGGTAGACGGAGCCTTCCATGTAGAACGCCGCCTGGCCGGCGATGTCTACCCGGTCGCCTTTCAGTTCGCAGCGCAGCACACCGCCTCGGGCCGAAACTTGCCGGGCGTCCAGGTGTGTCTTGTCCAGTTTTTCTGACCAATAGGGCACCAGCACACTGTGAATGGAACCGGTAACCGGGTCTTCATCAATGCCGGCGCCCGGGGCGAAATAACGGCTGACAAAATCGCAGTCGGTGCCAGGTGCGGTGATGATCAGCCCCTGGTTGCCCAGTTGCTTGAGCTTGCGCATATCCGGTTGAGCTGACCGCACAGCGTCCTCATCCCTCAGAACCACCATGTAATTGGTGTCGTTTGGAACGAAAAACGCAGTATCAGGCGCGTTATCCAGGGCTTCCCGAATCAGTGCCGGCGTGCTCTGTTCCTCGAAAGCCAGATTCGGGAAATCCAGTACCAGCCAGCCGTCTGCTGCCTGCCGGACGGAGAGCGGACCACTTTTGGAGCGAAAGCGGATTCGCTCATCATCCCAGCCAAGTTTGTTGAAAATAACCCAGGCACTGGCCAGGGTGGCATGGCCACACAGTGGCACCTCTGTGCCCGGGGTAAACCAGCGGATATGGAAATCGGCGTCCTCGTCGTCCGGAAGACGCACGAGAAAGGCCGTTTCTGAGAGGTTGTTCTCCATGGCAAGCGAGAGCATGACATTGTCCGGTAGCCATTGCTCCAGGGGCATGACCGCGGCCGGGTTGCCACCGAAAATCCTGCTGGTAAAAGCATCAACCTGGTAGAGGGGCTGTGTCATGGTCTTTTCTCCTTGAATGATCGTCTAGCGTAATGATGCGCCCGGTGCCGGGCAAACATCTCCAGTTCTGAAGCGCTATAAAAGTGCAGTTCCGGCAATGGGGCCGAATGCGTCAGTACCCAGTGTTCCCGAGTCGGTTCGTTGATCAAAAACCCCAGGTCTTCGAGCCATCGACGGGTGACGTCCATGCCTTTGAAGAGCGGTGTCGCGCAGGCCTGCAAAGCGAACAGGTCTTTACGGGTTGCTACAGGTGCAGATAGATGCGTGTTGGCGATGCCCATGGTGAAACTCCTTCTTCTGTTTTGACTCCGTTTATTGTCGGCCCCCGCTGACAGTCATTACAGATTCAGATAATCTCATTTTGAACCGGTACAGGATGTGGTTTTTGGGATCTGTGCTGGTCGTATTCGACAGCATCTGTACTGCATGGAAAAGCGCGGTGTCTGGTGCAATAGAGTGGTGACTCCGGAGGTAACAGTGACGAGGGACGGGCAATGGGCATTCTTTACAATCAGGTGGCGGATCAGCTTCAGGAGTTGATTCGGGACGGTGTCTACCGCGACGGTGATCGATTACCGGGCGTGCGAATGCTGAGCCGGCAGTTTGGCGTGAGTATTTCCACCATCCTGCAAGCGCACCAGACCCTGGAAGCACGGGGTTTTTTGCAGGCCCGGGAGCGCAGTGGCTACTTCGTAAGGTTGCCGACCGTGGATGCACCCGAACCGGTGATGCGCCGGCATCGCAGTCGTCCGGTGCCGGTCAGCGCCCGGGAAATGACCCTGGACCTTTGCGCCGACGAGCAGAAGCGCATGGTGCCTCTGGCCACAGCGATTCCCCATCCGGATTACCTTCCGCTCCGGCAGATCCAGCACAGCACGCTCTGGGCTGCACGCCGGGGCCTGGAAACACTGGACTACGCCTTTCCCGGAAAAGAATCGTTCCGGCGGCAAATTGCCCAGCGGATGGCGACCCTCGGGGTTCCGGTAACGCCGGATGACGTGCTCGCCACCAACGGTGCCCAGGAGGCTATCATCCTGGCGCTGCGGGCGGTAACCCAGCCCGGTGACATAGTAGCGGTGGAATCGCCGTCCTTCCCCGGCATTCTTCAGGCCCTGGAAGTGGTCGGGCTGAAGGTCATTGAAATTCCGACGCATCCTTCCGAAGGTCTGAGCCTCGAAGGCTTGCAACTGGCCCTCGAGCAGTGGCCCCTGAAAGCCTGTGTGGTGGTGACCAATCACAGCAATCCCATGGGTGCGCAGATGTCTGACGAGCGCAAGAAGCAGCTGGTCTCCATGCTGGCGGCGGCTGCTGTGCCGCTGATTGAGGACGATATTTATGGGGATCTGCACCACTCCGGGGACCGGCCGCGCCCGGCGAAGGCCTTTGACCGGGCTGATAACGTGATTTACTGCAGCTCCTTCTCGAAGACTATCTCGCCAGGCCTGAGGCTGGGCTGGATGGTGCCGGGGCGGCATATGGCCAGCGCCAGGCAGCACAAGTATTTCGTCAACCTGGCGACCTCTTCGATTCCCCAGATGGCGGTGGCGCATTTTCTGGAGCAGGGCGGTTACGATCGCTATCTGCGGTCGGCGCGCCAGCACTATCGCGAGTCCACCGAGCGAATGCGTACAGCCGTGGCCCGGGCATTTCCGGAAGGTACCGCTGTGAGTCGACCCCAGGGCGGATTTGTCCTCTGGGTGCAGTTGCCGGACGGCGTTTCCGGTACGGAGGTTTACCACAGGGCCAGGGCGGAGGATATCAACGTGGCACCGGGGCTGATGTTCTCCACCGCCGACAAATACGAAAATTGCCTGAGGCTGAACAGCGCCAACCCCTGGAGTGAACGTATAGAGCAGGCTGTGGCCAGACTGGGAGTGTTGGCTCACGATGTTCAGGCTGCGGCGGGTTAGGGCCGTTCAGCTCTTTTCCCTACGCAGGTCCAGCGGGTCGAGCAGCCCGGCGGCAATGGCTGTGCCGGTAACATCCGGCAGGCGATCGGCGCCCAGGCGTTTCATCACCCGGGCCCGGTACAGATCAATCGTCTTGACGCTGACATCCAGCTGCTCGGCGATTTCCCGGCTGGTGTAGCCCTGGGCCAGTGGCAGAAACACATCCCGTTCGCGCCGGGTGAGGGTGGTCAGCAGGGCGTCGGTTGCTTCATCGCCCTGCAGCTGTGTGCCGGATTGCTGGTGTTCCTGAAGGGCCTGTTGAACGCTGTCCAGCAGCAGCTGTTCATTGAAAGGCTTTTCGATGAAATCGAAAGCGCCGGATTTGAACGCCCTGACCACAATGGGCACATCCGCATGGCCGGAGACAAAGATGATGGGCAGGTCCAGCCCTCGCTTCTGAAGCTCCTCCTGAACGTTCAGCCCGCCGAGCCCCGGCATCCTCACATCCAGAACCACGCAGCCGGCTTTGCCGTTGCCAACGGCGTCCAGAAATTTGCGGCCGTCGCTGTAGGCCTGGACGTTCAGGCCCACGGATTCCAGCAACCATTGGGTGGATTCCAGCATGCCTGCGTCGTCGTCAACAACATAGACGGTGGTGGCTTCCGGGGCAGAGTGGTCAGTCATCGGGCTGGTTCTCCGTGGTTGCGGTTCTGTGCTTCTGGTTCTGGCTGGCCGGGAATCGACAGATCAGGGACAGGCCACCGGTCGCGGCGGGGCGGGCATCCAGAAAGCCGCCAAAGCCTTCAATGATCGATCGGCTCATGGACAGGCCAAGGCCCAGTCCCTGGGGCTTGCTGGTGTAGAACGGCTGGAACATCTGCCGGATACCCTGCTCATCCAGGCCCGGGCCTTCATCAGTGACTTCAATCAGAGTTTCGTTCTGATCGTTGATGCAGGTGGTTATGACGATCTGCGCAGGTGCGCTCCGGGTTTCTTTGTGACGGGCTTCGATCGTCGCTTCAATGCCATTTCGGATCAGATTGATCAGTACCTGTTCCAGCAGCACCGGATCGGCGGTGATGACTGGCGCGCAGCAGGCCAGTCTCTCGCGGATCTGCACGTTATTCTTCTCGGCCTCCCACTGACACAGGCGGGCGACGTTGTTTACGACATCATTCAGGGCGAGTGGCGCGGTGCGCTTCTGGCCCTTGCGTAGAAAAGCCCTCAGGCGCTTGATCACTTCCGATGCGCGGTTGGCATGGTGAACAATTTTCTGTAGGCCATCATCCACGCGGTCCAGGCATTCGGGGTGGGTTCGGGCGCTTTTCAGGTAGCGCTGGCTGGCACTGGCGAAGTTCACAATGGTGGCCAGTGGCTGGTTCATCTCGTGGGCAATGCTGGAGGCAAGCTCCCCGAGAGTGGCGAGCCTGGCGGTATGGGCCAGTTCGTCGGCCAGCCTGCGGTTGTTCTCCTCGGATTCCACCCGGGCGGTGATGTCCCGGGATACGCTGATGACCTCAATCACGGCGCCGGTGTAGGTCTCCCGGATGGCCCGGCTGGCAATCTCGAACCAGCGGCGGGATCCGTCCCGGTGGATGATCTCCAGGGTCATGGTGGCGTAGCCGTCATCCCGGAGCAGGTTTCGGGTCTCCGCCAGTTTCTGGGCGACATGGTTGCCGCGAAAGACCTCTTCGAGCGGTTTGCCTCGTAATTCTTCCGGCCAATAACCCAGCAGACGCCATGACGCGGGGGTGGCATCGATAAAGCGCCCGTCCGGAGCGTGGCGGGAGATCAGGTCGGTGGTGTTTTCGGTGATCAACCGGTACAGGCGGTTGGAGCGGGTTGCCTCTTCCTGGGTCAGAATCTCATCTGTGGCGTCTCTCGCTCGTGCCAGAACCCTGCTGCTTCGGACATCAGGGACGAACGTCCACATCAGGATGGTTCCCGGAATACGGGCTTCGACATTCTCGATTGCCCGGTCCTGTTCCAGTGCAGATTTCACAAGTGCCAGAACGTTTACCGGCAGCAGCCCGGACTGGGAGGCCAGGTTCGCCGTCTGGCACAGGTTCCGGCTTGCGCCGTTGCCCTCGAGAACGGCGCCGTCAGCATCCAGGATCAATCCGGGTTGCGGGTCGGCGTCGTGCAAACTAAATACACTTGGAGTGGAAGAATCGTTCATGGCTTATCGGTATAGTAAATTAACTATAATACGTTGGTATAGTTTCTAGTATTTATTCTATCCAATACTATTCTGGCCAGCCCGAAGTATAGCTAGTTTAGCGATATTCCTGAATACGCCATAAGAACAACAGTACTCAAGAGGACCACGCAATGACCTCGATATTTGACCAGGGCCTCGCGCCCGTCGACGCCAACTACGCCGTTCAATCTCCCGTTGATTTCATCGAACGCACTGCCACCGTGTACCCGGAGTACCCCGCGGTTATTCACGGGGCGATCCGTTACAACTGGGCGCAGACCTATGAACGATGCCGCCGTATGGCGTCGGCTCTGAAAGGTCGCGGTATTGGTCGCGGTGATACCGTTGCCGTCATGCTGCCGAATATTCCCGCCATGGTGGAGGCCCATTTCGGGGTGCCCATGATCGGTGCGGTGTTGAACACCCTGAATGTTCGCCTCGATGCCGAAGCCATTGCCTTCATGCTGGAACACGGTGAAGCCAAGGTTGTGATTGCCGACCGTGAATTCGGAGAGGTGGTCAGGGACGCCGTAAGCCGGCTGGACACCAAGCCACTGGTGATTGATGTGGACGATCCCGAGTACGGCGAGGGCGTTCAGGTCAGCGATCTGGATTACGAGGCCTTCCTGCAGGAAGGGGATCCGTCGTTCCAGTGGAGCTTCCCCGACAACGAGTGGGATGCCATCTCCCTGAACTACACATCCGGCACGACCGGCAATCCGAAAGGTGTGGTCTACCATCACCGTGGCGCCTACATCAATGCCATCGGCAACCAGGCAGTCTGGTCCATGGACATGCACCCGGTGTACCTGTGGACCTTGCCGATGTTCCACTGCAACGGCTGGTGTTTCCCCTGGACTATCACCGCCATGGCTGGAACCCACGTCTGCCTGCGCCGGGTTGACCCGGAAAAGATCCTGCAATTGATCCGCGACCATCAGGTTACCCATATGTGCGGCGCACCGATTGTTCTCAACGCGCTGCTGAACGTTCCGGAATCCGCCAAGGCGGGTATCGATCACGAAGTGAAGTCCATGACCGCCGGTGCTGCGCCCCCCGCCCAGGTTATCGGTGCCATCGAAGAGATGGGGATCCAGGTGACTCACGTTTACGGCCTGACCGAAGTTTATGGTCCGGTGACGGTTTGCGCGTGGAAGACCGAGTGGGATGCGCTGCCGCTGCATGATCGCGCCCGCAAGAAGGCTCGCCAGGGCGTTCGTTATCACACCCTGGCTGGCACCATGGTTGGCGACCCGAACACCATGGAGCCGGTGCCCAAAGACGGCAAGACCATCGGTGAAATCTTCCTGCGCGGCAACACCGTGATGAAGGGCTATCTGAAGAACCCCAAGGCGACCGAAGAAGCCTTCCGGGGCGGTTGGTTCCATACCGGCGACCTGGCTGTGTGGCACGAAGACGGCTACATGGAGATCAAGGACCGGCTGAAGGACATCATCATCTCCGGTGGTGAGAACATTTCCACCATTGAGGTTGAGGATACCCTGTATCGCCACCCGGCGGTGCTCGAGGCGGCCGTGGTTGCCCGGCCTGACGAGAAGTGGGGCGAAACCCCCTGTGCCTTCGTCACTCTCAAGCCGGAGGCCGGGCAGGTCAGCGAAGAGGACATCATCAACTTCTGTCGCGAACATCTGGCCCGGTTCAAGGTTCCCAAGACCATCGTCTTCTCGGAGCTGCCCAAGACTTCCACGGGCAAGATCCAGAAGTTCGTGCTGAGGGACCAGGCCAAAGAGCTGGACTGATCCCCCGATCGGCTGCGCCATTCCGGCGCAGCCGGCTTTAACCAGAAAAACAACGCTGTCAGGCCCACGCGCCGCGTGAGCCCGGAGACCTTTTTATGCAAATGTTTCACCGAAAGAACGGGGAAGAGCAGCCGTACTGGCCGGCTGGTCCCTTCAAGGTTCGTCTGCCGTTTGTTCATTACCGCTGGGAATTTGCGGAGATGGTGCAGGCCCTGATCATGTTCGTGGTTAGCCTGGCCATGATTCCCCTGCTTGAGAAATACCTGGGTGTGCCTTACGACGTGGCATTGGCCTACGTGGTGATCTGCGGTATCGGCTTCATGCTGCCGGCGCTGCTGGGTGTGCCCCTGGTGCCGGGCTGGATCACGCCGGGTATCCCTGTGGTACTGCTGTTTCTGAGTGATTATGAACCTGGTCCCGAGGCAATCCAGGCGTTGTTCGCCCTGCAGTTCCTGGTATTCATTATCTTCCTGGTTCTGGGCATTACCCGCCTGGGCAGCAAGCTGGTGGAGCTGATTCCCCGCTCCATGAAGGGCGGGATTATCATCGGCGCCGGTATTGCCGCCCTGATGGGTGAGATCGAAGCGGGTGGCCGCCTGGCTAACACGCCAATCTCCCTGATTATTGGCGGTCTGGTGTGCCTGTACCTTATGTTTTCCGTGTCGTTCAAGGGCTTTGTGGAAAGCAACTCCATCGCCCGCAAGATTGCCAATTACGGCATGGTGCCGGGTATGGTGGTTGCGATTCTGGTTGGCTTTGCCACTGGCGAATACGCCGTGCCCAATGTGGAATGGGGCATTACCAAACCAGCGTTTGATGAGCTGTGGAACTATCTGCCATTCGCCGTTGGTTTCCCGGATGCGAATGTCTTCCTGTACGCGATTCCTACAGCCGTGATCGCCTACGTTATTGCCTTTGGCGACATCGTGGTGGGGCAGTCACTGATGAACCGTGTTGACCACCTCCGCAAAGACGAAGACATCGATAACAGCATCGACCGGGTTCATTTGGTAACCGCTATCCGCAACGGTGGTCATGCTTTCTTTGCGCCTTACCCTGGGCTGGCGGGCCCGATCTGGACGGCCGTCACTGCCACCATGGCCGAGCGTTACAAGTACGGCCGCAACGCCATGGACTCTATCTACAGTGGCGGCGGTACCTTCTGGATTACGGGTTTCATTGCCCTGTTCGTTCTGCCGCTGGTGAGTTTTTTCCAGCCGGTGTTGCCCATTGCCCTGTCGCTGACCCTGCTGCTGACCGGCTATATCTGTCTGATGGTGGGTCTGGAGCAGCTTGAGAACAACACCGAGCGTGGTATTGCCGGCACCATGGGTGTGGTTCTGGCGGTATACGGTGCAGGCTGGGGCCTGGCCACTGGCGCCGTCCTCTATTTCCTGATTGAACGTACCAAATTGCTTGGCTTTACCGCCGACCCGGAAGCGCCGGGCGCCAAAGCCGCAGAAGAGCACTAAACCTGCGTCTTCCGGCTCTGCACCGGAAGGCGCTGACCCCCTGTGTGTCCTTGGGAGGCTCCGTGCCTCCCTTTTTTATGCCTGTATTTTCCCTCAAAATCCGGCCGTTGACAGAATGTCATTTCGTGACAATCTGTCGAATATTTCCCGTGAAGGTATTCCTTCCCGCGGCTTTTCAGGTTTAAACTGCCTTGACTGATGATTTATTGTCCGCTGTTCATTACTGATAACAACATTACAAAAACAGGAGGCAGTCATGACCATCAGCTCCACCCCCGAAGGTGTAACCGTTGAGCCGAGGCACCTGCGGTTTGATATCAGTGAAGATCTGAAAACGCTCTGGCATGGTAATGATGCCTTCCGGACGGCGTTCTTCAACGCCCTTTCCCTGCAGTTCCCCGATGGTGAGCAGCAGTTTATTAATGCCGTGCGACTCTATCGTGACCAGATTGAGGACCCCAAGCTGAAGGCGGAGATTCGCGGTTTTATTGGCCAGGAAGCCCTGCACAGCCGTGAACACAAAGACTACAACGAAGCGCTGAAGGCCAGGGGCTATGATATTGATGCCCTCGATCGGCGGTTCCGCAAGCACATGGAGTGGGTCGGGAATCTGCCGCCAAGCCGGCAACTGGCGGGCACCTGTGGTGCCGAGCATTACACGGCTGTTCTGGCCAACGCGATTCTGAGTCATCCTGAATGGATGGAAGGGGCCACGCCGGCCATGGCTAAGCTCTGGCGCTGGCATGCCATTGAGGAAACCGAACACAAATCCGTTGCCTTTGATGTTTACCGGGAATGTGTCGGTAACGAGCGGCTGCGCCGGATCGTCTTCCTGTTTGTTACCTGGAATTTCTTCAAGTACACCTTCCTGAACACCTGTAGCCTCCTGAAAGCCGATGGAAAGCTGTGGAATCTTCGCACCTGGATTGGTGGCCTGAATTTCCTGTGGGGAAAACCCGGGGTACTTCGCAAATGTCTGCCGGATTTTCTGGCTTATTTCCGCAGGGGCTTTCATCCCTGGCAGCAAGATAACCGTGAGCTTCTCGAGCGTAACCTGAGGGAGCTTGATATGACATCGACTGCAGGATAAGCCGGGGTTGCTGAAATTCTGATCGGGCTATGTAAAACTGTGCGGCATAAAAAATAACGACAATAAAGGGGGCTTCCACTCGAGAAGCTGCCCGGAGCTGGAGGCCCACCATGCGAGTTGGTTTGATTGTCGATTCTGCGTGCGACTTACCCTATGAATTCAGCCGCAAGCACGATCTGTTCATCCTTCCTGTTACTGCTGTAATCGACGGCCAGACGTACATAGACAAGCATGACCCGGTGCGGACCCAGGAGTTCTACCAGAGCGGTCTGTTGCAGAAAGGGCACCAGGCCGAAACCCGGGCGTTCACCGCCGAACAGATCCACGATCTTTTCATGGAGGAGATCGTTACCCAGTTTGATGTCGCCATCTGCGAAACTGTCA
Organism: Marinobacter sp.; assembly: GCF_041687235.1. Lineage (GTDB taxonomy): Bacteria > Pseudomonadota > Gammaproteobacteria > Pseudomonadales > Oleiphilaceae > Marinobacter. The sequence continues at coordinate 78,703 of NZ_JAWLCH010000010.1, forward strand.
CAAAAACCCGAAGCCTGATTTTCCAGAATGCCACCGAGGCCATGAACAGTGTCCTGGCGCATTACGAGGGTGCGCGGGAAGCTGCAGGCCGGGACGGCAGGTTCTTCATGCGGGTCATTGACAGCAAACAGATCTTTGCCGGACAGGGCTTGCTGGCAGCGCATACGCTGAAGCTGATCAACCAGAAAGTGTCCAAGAATGCCCTGCGTCACGAGGTAGAAGCCTTCACCGACAAGATCTACACCTGCGTGATTCCCCGGGATCTGCACTACATTCGTGAGCGGGCGAGGCGCCGTGGTGACAAGAGCGTGTCGGCGCTGGTGGCCTTTCTTGGCAAGGCATTGAACATCACCCCGGTGATCTTCGGGCAGGGCGCGGAAGGCCAGCCGGCCGCCAAAACCCGGAGTTTCGATGTGGCAGTGGAGAAGGTGATGAACTATGCCTCCGCCCGGGTGGAAGCCGGGCTTCTGACGCCCTATGTCAGTCTCTCCTGCGGCCTGACCTGGACTGAAATCGAGGATTTGCCCGGTCTCAATCGCCTGCGGGATGCCTGCGAGCGCAATGGTGTCGAGTTGCTGCTCTCCCAGATGGGTATAACCAGCAGTATCTATGTCGGCCCCGGCAGTCTGTGCCTGGCGCTGGCTGCCGAGCCTCATAGTTTCAACGACTTCCAATAGCCCCATCCTGATGCATACGGCTGGATCGGACTGGCCCAGCCGCGCCCCTTGGTCTGTAGTTTTGGCAAACCTGCCAGCCCGGACTTCGTGTTAGCCTCTGGTCAGTGTGTTTCATTCCAACAACAGGACAACTGATGCCATGACCAAAGGCAAAACGGATCTCGCCAACCAGCTGCTGGAGCAGCATGTGAAACATGAGCTGGCCTCGCTCAAGGGGCCGAAGTTGCGCAAGTTTCTGGAGCATGAGCTGAATGAGCTGTGGGGTTATGCCAGTGAAATTACCCTGAGCCGGATCACCTCGGAGGAGCAGGTAATGGGGGTCATCCAGCGCGTTGTTATGGATATGGAGCTGGATGCAGGGATTCCCGAGCTGGCAGCGGAAATGGCAACGGAAGTACTCAACGCAGACGTGCAGTCGAAAACGACTCTGGGCGAGATTATCACCCGTGAACAGGCCACCGGCTTTCTGGAGGAGGCATTGGAACTCAAGCATCAGCGGGAGCGCGTGATCAGTGAGATCATGGCCCATCCGGTCTATCAGGAGCTGGTGTCCAATGTGGTTTACCACGGCCTGGTGAACTACCTCTACGAGGATAACCTGATCACCAAATCTGTACCGGGCGTTGGTTCAATGATGAAGTTCGGCAAGCGCATGGCCAACAGGGCAGTACCGGGACTGGATGAAACTTTTGAACGTCGCCTTAAGACCTGGCTGTCTGACAGCCTGCCCGGATTGATCAGCCGCAGTGAGCAGTTCCTGCATAGTGCCCTGTCTGACGACGAGCTCCGGGACAGCGTCATGGCGGCCTGGGTGTCGCTGGAAGACCGTACCATTGCCGAGTTGCATGAGGGCCTGGGAGATGTTGAGCTGCAAGAGTTTGTGGTGCTGGGGTATGAGTTCTGGCTGCAGTTCCGCAAGACCGGATACTTCGAGAACTGTGCCCGGGCGGTGGTTTCCCATCTGTTCGTAAAATATGGCGAACGCCCGCTCACAGACTTGCTCGGCGATATGGGGGTAAGCCGCGAAGTCGTCATGGCGGAGATTGATGCCTACGCAATTCCGGTTATAGACGTATTGCGGGAAGAGGGCTATGTTGAGGCATTGATTCGCCGGCGGCTTGCACCGTTTTATAAGTCTGCCGCTGCGCGCAAGATTCTCCAGCAGGAAGCCTGATTTCGTTCAAGTGTTTATGAGGGAATGGTTTTGATCTCGGATCTGTTCTGGGCCTATCTCGTCGCAATTACCCTGCTCACCATTACACCGGGTGTTGATACCCTTCTGGTGATGCGTAATACCGGCCGGGGTGGTTTGCGGGATGGCTGTGTCACCAGCGTTGGCATTTGCAGCGGCCTGTTTATTCATGCCACGCTCTCTGCTCTGGGTATTTCCCTTCTGCTGGTGGAAACCGCCTGGGCCTTTTCAGCCCTGAAATGGGCCGGTGCCTGCTACCTGGTGTGGCTGGGCATCGGTTCATTGCGCCAAGCCCTTCGCCGTGGCGACGCACCCGAGGTAAAAGAGGAAAAGGTTGCTCGCCGGAAGGTCACCATGGTGGCGTCATTCCGTGAGGGGCTGTTATCCAACGTTCTGAATCCGAAAACCGCGCTGTTCTATATGGCCCTGCTACCACAGTTTGTGGATCCCGCAGGTAACGCCTTTCAGCAGTCACTGATGCTGGCCGGGGTGCATTTCCTGCTGGCCATGCTTTGGCAGTGTGGTCTGGCCTGGGTGGTGGTCACTTTCCGGAGTCTGGGCGTGAATGCGCGGATGAAACGGATGCTGAACGGCCTGACCGGTGGGTTTTTCGTGGCCATGGGGGCCAAACTCGCCAGTACCTGACCGTTTCTGATGCTCTTCGCACAAAGAAAAAGGGAAGCCGCAGCTTCCCTTTTTCCGTTTCAGCTCTGAAGTCTTACTTCTCCAGATACTGAAGCTTGTTCGGCTTGCCATCCCACTCTTCGGCGTCGGGCAGCGGGTCTTTCTTTTCGGTGATGTTCGGCCATTTTGCGGCCAGCTCGGCATTCAGCTCCACAAACTGGACCTGATCGGCCGGCAGCTCGTCTTCCGAGAAAATGGCTTCGGCCGGGCACTCGGGCTCGCACAGGGCGCAGTCGATACATTCGTCCGGGTCGATTACCAGAAAGTTCGGTCCTTCGTAGAAGCAATCTACCGGACAGACTTCCACGCAGTCTGTGTATTTACACTTGATGCAGTTATCAGTAACGATAAACGCCATAGTCAGATCCCTGGTCCAGTGGTGGTCAGTCTCATCAGGAGCGCCATCGGGCGCCGCCGTTATATTTTAGTGCGCGATATTGTAGGGAGCGACCCGCACAGCCGCAAGCGTTGGGCTGCTATAACCTTATTACACAGATCAATTTTGCGCTATTTCTTCATCAGAGCCTTCAGTTCGTAGAGCTGGTTCATGGCATCTCGGGGTGTTAGCCCATCAAGATCCAGTTCTTTAAGCGCGCCCTCCACGGCACTGGGCTCGATGCTGGCGAACATATCGCCCTGGTAAACCGGTTCGCTGACCTGCGTTGCTGGTTTGGTGCGGGGCGTGTCTTTTTGCGGTTCGCCGCCCGTGTCTGCCGGCGCCTTTGGAGAGGCACTACCTTCCAGATGGGAGAGCTGGGTTTTGGCGTTGCGGATCACATCCTGGGGTACGCCGGCCAGCTTGGCTACCTGCAGCCCGTAGCTCTGGCTTGCCGGGCCATCGTGCACGTTGTGCAGGAACACGATGCTGTCATCGTGTTCGGTGGCAGTCAGATGCACGTTGACGGCATGCTGGAGCTCGTCGGCGAGCTGGGTGAGCTCGAAGTAGTGGGTGGCGAACAGGGTGTAGCAGCGGATTTCCCGGGCCAGGTGCTCGGCAGTCGCCCAGGCCAGTGACAGACCATCAAAGGTGCTGGTGCCGCGACCCACCTCATCCATCAGTACCAGGCTGTGCTCCGTGGCGTTGTGGAGGATGTTGGCGGTTTCGGTCATTTCCACCATGAAGGTGGAGCGGCCGCCTGCGATGTCATCCGAGGAGCCCATTCGGGTGAAAATCCGGTCCACCGGGCCGATCACTGCGCGGTTGGCGGGCACAAAGCTGCCCGTGTAGGCGAGCAGGGCAATCAGGGCAGCCTGGCGCATGTAGGTGGATTTACCGCCCATGTTCGGGCCGGTAATCACCAGCATTCGGCGCTGGGTGTCCATCAGCAGATCATTGGGTACGAAAGGCTCATCCAGCAGTTGTTCCACCACCGGGTGGCGGCCTTCCTCAATGTCGAAACCCGGGGATTCGCTGAATTCCGGCGCCGAAAAACGCAGGGAGGTGGCGCGCTCGGCGAAATTGCTCAGTACGTCCAGCTCTGCCAGTGCCTGAGCGGCATCCTGCAGCGGCGCCAGTTGCCCGGCCACGGTTTCCAGCACCTCATCGTACAGGCCTTTCTCACGGGCTAGTGCCCGGCTTTTGGCGCTCAGGGCCTTGTCTTCAAATTCCTTGAGTTCCGGCGTGATGAAACGCTCGGCATTTTTCAGGGTCTGCCGACGAATGTAGTCCACCGGTGCCTGGTCTGACTGGGCCCGGCTGATTTCGATGTAATAGCCGTGGACCCGGTTGTAACCCACCTTCAGGGTGCTGATGCCGGTGCGGTCCCGCTCCCGGGTTTCCACGTCCAGCAGATACTGGCCGGCGTTCTCGCTGATGTTGCGCAGTTCGTCCAGTTCTTCGTCGAATCCTTCCCGTATGACGCCACCCTCGCGAATGACAACCGGGGGATTGTCGATGATGGACCGCTCCAGCAGGTCGGCCAGTTCCGGGTATTCGCCGATGGTGGTGGCCAGTTTGACGATATGGTGCGAGTTCACCGGCTTCAGAGTCTGCTGAAGCTCCGGCAATGCCTGGAAAGCATCCCGTAACCGGGCCAGATCCCTTGGACGAGCCGAGCGCAGGGCGACCCGGGCCAATACCCGCTCAATGTCGCCTACGGTTTTCAGCAGGTCATGTACCGGCTCGTAATGAAACCCGTCAAGGAGTGCGGAAACCGCCTGTTGGCGCTGGCGAACAATCTCCACATCCCGCAGCGGGCGGTTCAGCCAGCGCCGAAGCTCCCGGCCACCCATGGCGGTGGCGGTGCGGTCCATCACCCAGGCCAGGGTGTACTGGTGGCCGCCCATGAGGTTGGTGTCGATTTCCAGGTTGCGGCGGCTGGCCGCATCCATGATGACAGCTTCATCCCGCCGTTCACGGGTCAGCTTCCGAATGTGGGGCAGGGCGGTGCGCTGGGTCTCCTTTGCATACTGCAGCAGGCAGCCGGCAGCGCAGACGGCCAGATTGAGGTCCTCACAGCCGAAACCGGTCAGATCCCTCACCTGCAACTGCTGGGTGATCACCCGGCGGGCTGTATCGGATTCGAACAGCCAGGGGCCCTGGCGCCGAATTCCAGTAAAGCCCTCTAATACCTCCTGATAGGGAAAATCCTCGCTGATCAGAATTTCCGCCGGGCGCAGCCGCTGGAGCTCCCCCTGCAGGGCTTCCAGATTCTCCAGCTCTGAAACGGCAAAACGGCCGCTGGAGATGTCGAGTGAGGCAAAACCAAACTGTTCCCGGTGGTTATAGATAGCGACCAGCAGATTGTCCCGGCGATCCTCCAGGTAGGCATCGTCGCTCAGTGTGCCCGGTGTAACGATCCTTACCACCTGTCGGTCCACCGGACCCTTGCTGGTGGCCGGGTCACCAATCTGCTCGCAAATGGCGATGGATTGACCTGCCCGAACCAGCCGGGCAATGTAGCCCTCGGAGGAATGATAGGGGATGCCCGCCATGGGGATCGGGTTGCCCCCGGACTGTCCCCGGGCGGTGAGGGTGATGTCCATCAGCTCGGCTGCTTTCTTGGCGTCTTCGTAGAAAAGCTCGTAAAAATCCCCCATGCGGTAGAACACCAGTTCATTAGGGTGCTGGCCCTTGATCTTCAGGTACTGCTGCATCATGGGGGTGTGCTTGGAAAGATCGGTCTGAGCTGCTGACATGAACGGGTCCGGGTAGCCTTGCTTTGGATGAAGGCGTGAATTGTAAGAAAATAACCGTCGTGATGAAACGAAGGAGGTCATTATGCTGGCCAGCGATCAGGAATTGGAAGAGGCGGGCAACCGCCTTGGTGAACAGTTGCTGCGCACCGGCCGTAGTGTATCTACGGCGGAAAGCTGTACCGGTGGCTGGGTTGCCAAGGTACTGACCGACCGGGCCGGGTCCTCGGCTTACGTGCTGGGCGGGCTGGTAACCTACAGCAATGAGGCCAAGCAGGGGTTGCTGGGCGTGACCCGGAAGTCGTTGGATGAACACGGGGCGGTCAGCGAACCGGTGGTGCGGGAAATGGTGGCCGGTGCCCTTGTGGCCACAGACGCGGACGTTGCCGTGGCCATCAGCGGTGTAGCCGGCCCCGGAGGTGGCAGTGAGGATAAGCCTGTGGGCACCGTCTGGTTTGCCTGGGGTAGCAGTCCGGCCTCCACCGTGGCGGTGGTAAAGCACTTTGAGGGTGATCGTGATCAGGTTCGCCGACAAGCCGTTCTCTTTGCGCTTCAAGGGGTTAATGATTTTGTCAGCGAACTCTGACGGCTTTCACATCCGGAGGGGTTGGTCTCCTTTGCGGGTTATGTTTTAATACTGTTCAAATATACAGGGAATTCGCTGGTTAAGCTGTACGGATTCCCGATCTACTATTTCGCTACCGGCCTTTATCTGAGGTTGGTGGCCCGGGCGACAGAGGGTTTGCACTGATGGAAGACAACCGCAAGAAAGCATTGAGCGCAGCACTTGGGCAGATCGAGCGCCAGTTTGGCAAGGGCGCTGTCATGAAAATGGGCGATCAGCCCCGCGAAGCCATTCCTGCGGTCTCCACCGGTTCCCTGGGGCTGGACGTAGCCCTGGGTATTGGTGGTCTTCCCTATGGTCGGATCTGCGAAATCTACGGTCCGGAGAGTTCCGGTAAGACCACGCTTACCCTGCAGGTGATCGCGGAGGCCCAGAAGGCTGGCAAAACCTGTGCGTTTGTAGATGCCGAGCATGCACTCGATCCGGTCTACGCTGAGAAGCTGGGTGTCAATGTGGACGATTTGCTGGTGTCCCAGCCGGATACCGGCGAGCAGGCCCTGGAAATCGCCGATATGCTGGTCCGCTCAAACGCGGTTGACGTTATCATCGTTGACTCCGTGGCGGCCCTGACGCCGAAGGCGGAGATTGAGGGTGAAATGGGCGACAGCCACGTTGGTCTGCAGGCCCGGCTGATGTCCCAGGCGCTGCGGAAACTGACGGGTAACGTCAAGCACGCCAACTGCCTGATGATCTTCATCAACCAGATCCGCATGAAAATCGGTGTTATGTTCGGCAGCCCGGAAACCACCACTGGTGGCAACGCACTGAAATTCTACGCCTCTGTGCGTCTCGATATCCGTCGAATCGGTTCGGTCAAGGACGGCGATGAAGTGGTTGGTAACGAAACCCGCGTTAAAGTGGTCAAGAACAAGGTTTCGCCGCCGTTCAAACAGGCGGAGTTCCAGATCATGTACGGTAAGGGCATCTACCACATGGCAGAAGTGCTGGACATGGGCGTCAAGGAAGGCTTTGTGGACAAGTCCGGCGCCTGGTACGCCTACAACGGTGACAAGATCGGCCAGGGCAAGGCCAACGCCTGCAAGTTCCTGGAAGAAAACATGGACATTGCCAACGAGATCGAAGCCAAGGTTCGGGACAAATTGATGCCCAAGCCTGTCTCCAAGAAAGAGGCGGAAGAGGCGCCGGCAGAAGCGAACGGCGAGCTGCTTTAAACCTTCCTGAGCAAAGTACCAAGGGGCGGCAGGCGTAAATTCAGGCCTGCCGCACTTTTGCCGCCCTCCGATTTCTCTGCGGGTATCAGCCGCTCCTCCAGTTCTCTCCTGAAGTACCCCGGCTCGGCGCCAATGTCGACCTCCAGGCGCTTGAGGTAATCTTCGCCCCCAGCTTGCTGTAACTGGTTCTTGATCCACCGCCTGTACTTCATTCTACGGTAGAGCTCATGTAGTTTTTTTACATTGAGATCGCGCATCGTCTCCTCCTCCTGTGCTGTCTGACCCATAGTAGGGAGAAATCGATGCGGGGTATCGGTTCAGATGGCCTGAAAGTGCTCGTAACAGATCGCCTGATTTCAGTTCTGTGCTGCTCGAAAAAAGGAGCAACTGTGCTTGCTGCCTCGTTCGTTGGTTTGAGCTGGTATTGGAATACGGTCATACTCGCTCCGTGCTCAGTTTCTTTGCTCTACAGCGACAAGCCAGACACAGTATGGAAGCAAAAAAGACATTGTTGATCGTCGCCCATGCGCCTTCCCCGAATACTCTCAAGCTTCGGGAAGCGGTCGAGCAGGGTGCCCGGCATGAAGACATCGAAAGCGTCAAGGTAAGAGTGCTGGCGCCCCTGGAAGCAGGTCCTGAAGATGTTCTCGCCTGTGATGCGATCATTCTGGGGACAACCGAGAATCTGGGGTATATGAGCGGTGCTTTGAAGGATTTCTTCGATCGCAGCTACTATCCATGCCTGGAAAAAACCCAGGGGTTGCCCTTTGCCTACTACGTTCGTGCAGGTCATGACGGCACAGGTACCCATAGGGCCATTGAAAGCATTACCACCGGCCTGCGCTGGAAGCGTATTCAGGAACCCCTGATTTGCCGCGGTGAGTATCGGGACGATTTTGAAGATCAGTGCCGTGAGCTGGGGATGTATGTGGCCGCGAGCCTGGATGCCGGGCTAGTATAGGGGCAGTGCCCGGTTTAACTGGCGAACCGGTTATAGAAGCCTTCAATTCGCGACAGGGCATTGTCAACCGTACGGGAATACCTTTTCTTGTCGAGGCAATAACTGAACTGGACGCTCACCCGGAAGCCGGTCTGGTATGGCTGGCAATCCACCACCAGGGCGCAAACCCGCGATTCGCTGATGTATTTGCCGTCAAAATCCAGGAACAGACGGGCACCTGGTTCCACAGGCCTGGGACAGAGTACGGCCATGCCGTATCGGTTCAGATCCAGGCAGGTAACCGGCGTGGCGTGCTTCCCCCGGCCAAAAAAGCCACGCTCCCGAAGTTGGACCTTCAGGCAGGAGGCTGGGTAGCGATCCTTGATTCTGCGTTCTGCGGAATCACTGGTCATACGCTGGCATCCGTTGCGTGCATTGTATTTGTTGTCGGGAGGTGAAGTGTAGTCCCGGAAAGACTGGCTGAAAAATGAACGGCGGTGAATTTGTGAACTGCCTAGCAAAATCCCGCGCACTGTGCGCAACGCCAGAAATCTTCGTGCCGAACGCGACAGAGCCGACTGCAGAATCTACAATGACCGGCCAATGTGTCAACCGTTACAGGACCGAACCTTGAAGTCACTGTCCCTGCACCAGCTTTACAAAGCCTGTGTTCTGAAAGATCTGCCATTCAAAACCACCAAGCAACTGGAGCCCCTGGCCGAAATCGTTGGCCAGAACCGCGCCCAGGAAGCTGTGCGTTTTGCTCTGGCAATGCCCCACGGCGGTTACAACGTCTATGCCGTTGGCCGAAATGGCCTGGGCAAGCGCACCATGATGTTGCGGTACCTCGAGCATCATGTGGATACCGATCAGCAGAGCCATGACTGGTGCTACGTGGCCAACTTCGAAGAGCCGCGTATTCCCAAGCTGCTGCAGCTTCCGGCAGGCAAGGGCACCCAGCTCAAACAGGATATGGAAAAGCTGATGAGTCGCCTGGTCAAGGTGATTCCCCAGACCTTCGACAGCGACAGTTTCCTGGAACGTTCGGAACAGTTGAAGAACGAATACGGCAAGAAGCAGGAAGACGAGCTGGAAAAAGTGGCGGCCCAGGCCAGGCGCAAAAAAGTCAGTCTGACCGTGACCACGCCAGGTGGTTACCGGCTGGTTGCCATGAATGGTGACGAGCCCCATACCGCTGAATCCTTCCAGGCGCTGACTGACGAGCAGCGCGACAAGTTTGAGGATGCCATCAACAAGCTTGAGAAAAAGCTCCGGCAGGCCCTGCGCAAACTGGCGGACTGGGAGCAGGAGTATGCCGATAAACAACAGGCGCTGAACCAGGAAACCCTCGAAGGCATCTCTGGTCACCAGATTGACGAGCTGATTGAGAAATACAAGGATCTGCCGGATGTGGTTGCCTATTTTGAGGCGGTTCGGGCGGATCTGGTGGAGAATCTCGAGATATTTCTCGATGATAACGAAGAGCAGGCGGCGATCGCCTACGCATCCCTCGACAAGAAGATGCCTCGCCGGTACCTGGTCAACGTTCTGGTTCACCAGAAAACCAATGAGGTGCCGATGGTGGTGGAGGATAACCCCACTTATCACAACCTGTTTGGCTATGTGGAGAACGTTACCTACAAGGGCACCGTGTTTACGGATTTCTCCCTTATCCGGCCGGGCAGCCTGCATCGGGCCAATGGTGGCTACCTGTTAATGGACGCTATCAAGGTGCTGGAGCAGCCTTTTGTATGGGATGGGCTGAAGCGTGCCCTGCGTTCGAAGTCGATACAGATCAACTCCCTCGAGCGGGAACTGACGCTTTCAGGAACTATCTCCATCGAACCGGAATCGGTACCCCTGGATGTCAAAATTGTTCTGTTCGGCGATCGGGAAACCTGGATGCTTCTGCAGGAGTACGATTCGGAGTTTGCCGAGCTGTTTCGTGTCACAGCGGATTTTGAGAACGAGATGTACCGCTCGGATGACAGTCAGTTGCTCTACGCCAAGTTTATTGCAAGCCTTGTGAGTGAGAAGAAACTGCTGCATTGTTCGAACAAGGCGGTTGCCCGGATTATTGAGCACAGTGCCCGAATGGCCGAGCATCAGGACCGGCTTTCCCTGCATGCTGCGGACATTGCCAATCTTCTGCGGGAGTCGGATTTCTGGGCTCGGCAGGCCGGCGCCCGGCTGATTCAGGATCTCCATGTGGAACGCGCGCTGGAAAGTGCGAAATACCGTAGCAGCCGGATCCGGGATCAGTTCTACGATTCCATCCGCGATGGCTCGACGCTCGTAACAACCAGTGGTAAGTATGTTGGCCAGGTTAATGCGCTGTCGGTACTGTCCACGGGCGGTTTTGAGTTCGGGCTTTCGAACCGCGTCACGGCTACCTGCTATTATGGAGATGGCGCGGTGATGGATATTGAGCGAGATGTGAAGCTCGGCGGGAATATCCATTCCAAGGGCGTAATGATCCTGAGTTCCTGGCTCGCCTCCCATTTTGCGGTCAATGACCCGATGCACCTGTCAGCCAGCCTGACATTCGAGCAGAACTACGGTGAGGTTGATGGTGACAGTGCCTCCCTGGCAGAGCTGTGCGCGCTGATTTCGTCCCTGTCGGGTATTCCGGTGCGGCAGGATCTGGCCATTACAGGCTCTGTAAACCAGTTTGGCGAGGTTCAGCCCATTGGTGGCGTGAACGAAAAGGTGGAAGGCTTTTTCACCACCTGTCAGCTCAAGGGTGGGCTTTCGGGTACTCAGGGTGTCATTGTGCCAACGACCAACGTGCAGAACCTGATGCTCGACAGCGAAGTCGTGCAGGCTGTGCGCAAAGGGCAGTTTTCGGTGTATGCGGTTGCCCGGGTGGAAGAGGCCATAACCCTGCTGCTTGGCAAGCCTGCGGGCAAGGCCGACGACAAAGGCAGGTACCCGAAGCAGAGCGTTTTTGGCATTATCCAGCAACGGCTTGAGAAAATGCGGGAACACGAGCGCCAGGAACATGCCCGTGATGACCATAAAGACCCGTCGATTCACTGACCGGCGATCATAAGAAAACGGACAGGAGAGAACACACCCATGACTGATATCCAGCAAACCGTGTACGTGGTAGAGGACGATGAAGCAGTCCGCGATTCCCTGGAGCTGCTGCTGAAATCCGACGGCAAGCCGGTCCAGACCTATGAGAGTGCCAATGCTTTCCTGAAGGACTATTCCGACAAGATGGCAGGCTGCATTGTGCTGGATATCCGCATGCCAGGCATGGACGGTATGGAACTTCAGAAAAAGCTCAATGAAAAGCACTCCATCCTGCCGATTATCTTTGTAACCGGACACGGCGATGTACCCATGGCGGTAGATGCCATGAAAGAGGGGGCGGTGGACTTTATCCAGAAGCCATACCGTGAAGAGGCTTTGCTGGAAAAGATCGAGGCGGCGCTGAAGCAGGATCTGGAGCAGCGTAAATCCCTGGATGAAAAGCAGGAGATCATTCGCCGCATCAAGAGCCTGACTCCCCGGGAACACGAAATCATGGACCGGATGATTGCCGGCCAGGCCAACAAGGTGATCGCCATTGAGCTGGAGATAAGCCAGCGCACGGTAGAGATCCACCGCTCCCGCGTTATGCACAAGATGGGTACCCACTCCCTGGCACATCTCGTACGTATGGTCCTGTCCGTAAAGGACCTTATCGACGCAGGGTGATCCCGGCGGCATCATACGGTTACTTTTTTAACCGGCCCGAAACTATGACTGAAGCTGTCAGCGAGAACTCGGAGGTGACGGTTCTGCTTGTCGACGACAACCCGCAGAACCTGAAAGTCCTCTATGAGACCCTGAAAGATAAAGGTTACCGGCTGCTGATTGCCAACGAAGGCGAAAAGGCCCTGGATCTTGCGCACCGTCATCAGCCTGAAGTGATTCTCCTGGATATCATGATGCCGGAGATGGATGGCTATGAAGTCTGTGAGCGACTGAAGGCCGATCCACAAACATCAGACTGTGCCGTTGTGTTTCTGTCCGCACTGGACGATCTGCAGGCGAAGGTCAAAGGCTTTTCCCTTGGGGGCGCGGATTACATCTCCAAGCCATTTCAGTCCCAGGAAGTGATTGCACGGGTGAAAACCCACGCCAGTGTCATTCGCCTCGAGAGGGAGTTGCAGGCTCGCAACCGTGAGCTCCAGAGCGATCAGGCTCGAATTCTTAATTCCATCAGCGAGGGCATTTACGGCCTCGATGAGAACGGCGTGATTGAGTTTGCGAACCCGGCGGCCGCCTCCATTGTCGGTTGCCCGGTGGAAGAACTGATCGGCCGAAACTTCTTCGAAACCCATTTCGCCACCGCCGGTGACAACCCGGACAGCCTTCCGGTGAAGGCTACCTGTCAGCAGGGTGTTGCCGAGAACCAGCGCGATATTCGCATGCTGCGTGCTGACGGAACCGGTTTTCCGGCGGAGTATCGCTCTACACCAAAGCTTGACGCAGACGAACTTCACGGTGCCGTTGTGGTGTTCCGGGACATCACCGCAGAACTGGATAACGAAAAGGCGCTGGAGGATGCCCGGCAACTTGTGCAGGAACAGCGGGACCAATTGGCTCATACCTCTCGCCTGACCACTATGGGAGAAATGGCCGCCGGCGTAGCCCACGAGGTGAACCAGCCGCTGACAGCCATCACCAATTATGCCCGCGTTGCCAAGCGGATGATGGCGAAGGAAAATGCGGACATGGGCCTGCTTCAGGAAACTCTGGACAAGATCGAGGCCCAGTCCCATCGGGCCAGTGAGATCATTCGCCGGATCCGGCGATTCATGAAAAAACCTGCCACCGGCAAGGAAGTACTTTCGGTCTCTGCGTTGCTCGAGGACACCCGACAGTTCGCCGAGGTGGATATGCGGAACAACAAGGGTGCCATCGAGCTTTCGGTGCCCGAGGACATGCCGGAAGTTCTGGCAGACCCGGTGCAGGTGCAGCAGGTGGCCCTTAATCTGATCCGTAACGCTCTGGAAGCCACCAGCAGCGTTGATTCAAATGCTCCGGTTGAAGTTACGGCCAGTCTTCAGGGAGACACCTGCGTTCGTATTCAGGTACGTGACCATGGTGTTGGGCTTTCGGACGACGCGGAAGAAAAGCTGTTCCTGCCGTTCTTCACCACCAAGGATGAGGGCATGGGGATTGGGCTATCAACCTGCCGCTCCCTGATTCAGGCCCAGGGTGGAGATATCGGCTTCGAACGTCCTGAAGACGGTGGCGCCTGTTTCTACTTTACGCTCCCGATTGCCGGCGCACAGGGGGCCCCCTGTGCACCTGAAAGTCAGGCTTCCGAAGGCTAAAGCCAGTCGATGCGCCCGGTCAGGTGGGGCGCATCGCCTTTGGCGTTCAAGACCTGGTAGTCCCAGCCCTTCTCCCCCGAGTTCCAGTTCAACTGGGCTGTGCCTGGAAGAAACAGTGGTTTCTTGAACTGGCAACTGACGCGCAGGGCGTCGCTTTGCCAGCCCGCCTGTTGCTCCAGTAGCGCGAGTGCATGGGCCTTGGTCCACATGCCATGGGCGATGGCCTTTGGAAAGCCGAACGCCTTGGCGCTGAGGGCGTGCATGTGGATCGGGTTGCTGTCACCGGATACCCGGGCATATTGCCGGCCAATGGACTCGGGCGCCTTCAGGTTCTCGGTGTTCGGATAGCGTGTCAGCTTTGGCGGTGCCTTTTTGCCCGAGGATTTGTCCTCACCATCCGGTTGTCGGTACAGCGTTGTACTGGCCTCTTCCCAGACAAGTCTGCCCGCCGAGCGGGCCTCTGTAATCAGATCGAATTCCACGCCGCGGCCACTCTTGATGGTATTCCCCAGGCTCACGTGAAGATCCAGGCTCTCCCCGCTACCGATCGGTCTGTGTTGGGTAATCGAGTTTCTCAGGTGGACCAGGCCAAGCAGCGGCAGGGGAAAGTTTTTCTCCGTGAGCAGCTTTAGGTGCAAAGGAAACGCCAGCACGTGAGGCCAGGTAACTGGCAGATGACTGTGAGCCACGAAGCCACATACTTCCTGGTAGCGCTTCAGGTTCTTACCGGCGGTGCTGACACCGAGCAGGCTCGCTGAGAGAGTCGGGATGCTGACATCGCCGCCCGTTTGCATCTGCTTTGGCAGCAGCGCTCTGCCATACATTGGCAACAAGGCAGGCGGCGTGTTGTGGTAAACGAGGGTCTCTGACATTGCTGTTCTCCTTGGCGGCCCGGACTATCAATTCCGGCATTACCTGAACGGATAGCTTTGAAGCAAAGGGCATGCTTTTTTTTACATTTTGGTACAACTCGGCGTCTGTGGCCTGATATGCTCTAATATAAGACGATTGTCTAACAGGGTGCGTTTCATAGGCCCCTTGAGTCTGACGAACCTCTGGAGTCTGGCAAACCACTCCAGATCAGGCATTGACCTGGCGTGCCACAGTGGCTGTCGGGAAGGTCACAGCAGTAAACCAATAAAAAGCGGAATCTTATGCAGGAACTTCGTGACGCGGGAGTGATGTTGCGCCTGATTTATGAGGCGATGAAAAAGAAGGGAATCGATACAAATGCCATTTTCAGCCGCCTGGGCGTGGATGAGAATTACGTTTATACCGAGCAGCTTCGAACCCCCCACAGTGCCCAGATGTATTTCTGGCAGGCTGTAGAAGACGTTTCCGGTGATCCGGATATAGGGCTGCACCTTGGGCAATTACTGCCTGCCTACAAGGGCCAGGTACTGGAATACCTTTTTCTCAGCAGCCCGACCTTCGGAGAAGGTCTGAGGCGGGCTCAGAATTATCAGCGTTTGTTGAGTGATGCAGCAAATACCGACTTCTTTATCGAAGGTGACGATGCCTGCATGGTTCTGGATACGGCGTCTGATGATGTTCGCAGGCTCAAACACTTCAACGAATGTTTCGTGCAAGGATTGATCACCTTTTTCCGTTCGATTACCGATGACAGTTTCCACCCCTCACGGATCGAATTCGAGCACGAACGGGCCGAGGGTCAGGATCATGTCCGTGAGATCCTGGGCTGCGATGTCACCTTCGGTGCCGAGGAAAACCGACTTTACTTCCCCGCAAAGCTGCTTTCCCATGCTTCGCCACATGCGGAGCCTGAGCTGCTGGACCTGCATGAGCGTTTTGCCAGTGAGCAGGTGGCCCGGCTGGAGAAAAAGGATATCGTTGGCCAGGTGGAGCGGATTGTTGCGGAGCTTCTGGACAGCGGGGAAGTCACTCTGGATGCTGTGGCTGAACGTCTTGGTATCAAGCCGAGAACTCTGCGTACACGGCTGACAGAAGCGGAGACCAGCTTCAATCAGGTGTTGGCTGATTTTCGTTATCGGCTGGCCCGTCAGTTGTTGGCAACCACCGATGAATCCATTGACGAAATCGTCTATCTCACCGGCTTCTCCGAGCCCAGTACGTTTTACCGCGCATTCAAGCGCTGGTCGGGTATGACACCGATCGAATACCGAAAAACCGCGCAGGGCAAGGACGCCATGGTCGATGCCATGTAACAGGACGCTTTTTCTGAATTTTTTTCAGAAAAAGCGTTGACATAACAGGGCGCCTCTTTATAATGCGCCCTCGTTGTCACAGAGCAGTCACACCCCTGACTGCACCGCCTGCCAAAGGCGAATTGTGTCAAACCGCACGGAGCGGTAGTTCAGTTGGTTAGAATACCGGCCTGTCACGCCGGGGGTCGCGGGTTCGAGTCCCGTCCGCTCCGCCATTTTTATCCCCTGTTGAATCTCCCCGTTTTTCTGGATTTAACCAGTCCGGAACTCTGTCATTATTCTGTCATTGACTCGCTCTAGTCTGTTGCTGAAAGATCAGGAACAGGACGACACCGATGCGTGATTACGAAGAAGAATTGATCGAAAGCCAGTTTGAAGAATTCGAAGACGATGACGGCTGGGACGACGCCACCGAGCTCTGAGCTCAGGAATGCCGCAAGTACTTTCTATGCTCTCCCGGACTCACGCTGAACCACCGCCGATAAGCCTTGTGAAAGGCCGCGGGATTGGCAAAGCCCAGAAGCCAGGCAATTTCTGCCAGTGACGTGTCGGTTTCACGAATGTAGTCCCGGGCCAATTGTTTCCGGGTTTCATCAACCAGCTCCCTGAACCCGGTGCCCTCCGTCGCCAGCTTTCTCTGTAGTGTCCAGGGCGCGGTACCAAGCTTCATTGCGATGGTCTCCAGGCTGGGCGTTTCGCCCCGGAACATGGGCGTCAGAAGGTTTTTTACCCGGTCTCCCGTTGTCCATCCCCGCCTGATTTGCTGCATTTCCCGCTCGCAGAGTTCTGTCAGTTTTTCGTGCATGGCCGGCTGGGCCTGTCGGCTCTCGCTCTCCCAGATGTCCTTTCGCACGGTGAGACTGTTTGTAGAGGCTCCGAACTGCACCGGACAGCGGAACCAGCTCTCGAACAGTTCATCCAGGCCGATGGAGCGGTACTCAATAGTGACCCTCTCCAGGACGTCATAGCGCCCGGTGATGGTTCGCAGGAACTGGGTCCAGGCCGCCAGAACGGAATCCACTACGAAATAGTTGAAACCATTGTAAGGGCGGATCGAGTAGAACAGCGCCTGGCGGGTGTCCGATCGGACCATCGGAACGCCACGGCTGTTGCGGCTGGTCAGCAGGGCGTAGCGGATGAGTGTGCGAATCGCCGCACCAGCCGTGCTGGCGGATTCGCCGGCGAGCCCGGCAATGCCGGCGTCGACAGGGCGCGACAGCGCTCCCATCCGCAATCCCAGGGCCGGATTCCCGGTTTCGTTGATCGCCGCGTGTCCCAGACGCATGAATCTTGGAATGCTGATACGTGCTTCCGGCGATGTCAGTGTCTGTCGGTCAAGCTGGAAACGGGATACCAGTTCGGCGGTATCGGCGCCTTCGGCCTGGGCCGCCCTCATGAGCGCAGAAACGTAAAGGACACTGATGTCGCCGAGTGAGTTTCGGTTTTTGCGGGGCGTTGCTCGCGGGTCGCTCATTGAAGTCTTTGTCTGACATGTTATCCATAGATAATAAAATGTTATTCCTGGATATTGTCGATAGCAAGGGTGACGCGTACTTTAAGTTTCAACAATGAACGGGGCCCGGTATTTGCGGGCGTCCCGCCGAAGATCACGATGAGGAGGCCGAACATGACTGCGAGCACCACGCCTGGCGTTGCCAAATACCCGAACCTGCTTGAACCGCTGGACCTTGGTTTTACCAGGCTGCGTAACCGCACCCTGATGGGGTCCATGCACACTGGGCTGGAAGAGGCCAAAAACGGCTTTGAACGGCTGGCGGCATTCTATGCAGAGCGTGCCCGTGGTGGTGCCGGCCTGATTGTTACCGGCGGTATTGCCCCGAATGTGGAAGGGGGGGTGTTCCAGCACGCAGCCAAGATGACCACCGAAGAGGAGTCCGACAAGCATCGGATCATCACCGACGCGGTGCACGAAGCGGATGGTAAAATCTGCATGCAGATTCTCCATGCGGGTCGCTACGCGTACTCTCCCGAGTTGGTGGCACCTTCTGCCATTCAGGCGCCGATCAATCCGTTCAAGCCAAAAGAACTGGACGAGGCGGGCATCGAAAAACAGATCCAGGACTACGCCGATTGTGCGGCGCTGGCGCAACGGGCGGGCTATGACGGCGTCGAGGTCATGGGCTCGGAAGGTTATTTCATTAACCAGTTTATCGTTTCCCACACCAACCACCGGACCGACCGCTGGGGTGGCAGTTACGAAAACCGGATTCGCCTGCCCATCGAAATCGTGCGTCGGGTGCGTGAACGGGTGGGTGAGAACTTTATCCTGATCTACCGCCTGTCCATGCTGGACCTGATCGAAGACGGCAGCACCTGGGAAGAGGTTGTGCATCTGGCCAAGGAGATCGAGAAGGCGGGTGCAACCATCATCAATACTGGCATCGGCTGGCATGAGGCCCGGGTGCCCACCATTGCCACCTCGGTTCCCCGTGGCGCCTTTACCAAGGTCACGGCGCGCCTGAAAGGTGAGGTAAGTATTCCTCTGGTCACCACCAACCGGATTAACATGCCGGACGTGGCCGAGAAGATTCTGGCCGAAGGTGATGCCGATATGGTTTCCATGGCCCGGCCGTTCCTGGCAGATGCCGATCTGGTGCTGAAGGCAGCGGAAGATCGCGCCGATGAGATCAATACCTGCATTGGTTGTAACCAGGCGTGTCTTGATCACACCTTCAGCGGCAAGCTGACCTCCTGCCTCGTGAATCCCCGTGCCTGCCATGAAACCGAACTGACCTACGTCAAAACAGCCGCTCCCAAATCTATCGCAGTGGTCGGAGCCGGGCCGGCGGGCCTCGCATTTGCCACGGTAGCTGCGGAGCGGGGGCACAAGGTCACCCTGTTTGATGCTGGCAGTGAGGTTGGCGGCCAGTTCAACGTTGCCAAGCTGATTCCGGGCAAGGAAGAATTCTACGAAACCCTGCGTTATTTCCGGGTGATGCTTGACAAGCATCAGGTGGATGTCCGCCTTAACACCCGTGTCAGTGCTGAAGATCTCAAGGCCGGCGGCTTTGATGAGGTTATTCTGGCGACGGGCGTCAAGCCGCGCACTCCCGAAATCGAGGGCATCGATCATCCGAAAGTCATCGGTTATCTGGACGCCCTGCTGGAACGCAAGCCGGTCGGGCAGAGAGTGGCAGTGATCGGCGCCGGCGGTATCGGTTTCGACGTCTCCGAGTTTATCGTCCACAAGGGCACGTCGGCCGCCATGGACACCGATCACTTCATGCGTGAGTGGGGCGTGGATCTGAGCGTTGAGCACCGAGGTGGCATTCAGGGTATGAAGCCGGATGTGCCAGAGCCTGCCCGCGAGGTTTACCTGCTTCAGCGTAAAGCTTCCAAAGTCGGGAAGAATCTGGGTAAAACCACTGGCTGGATTCATCGAACCTCACTGAAGAACCGCCAGGTTCAGATGGTGCCCGGTGTGACCTATCGCAAGATCGATGACGAGGGGCTTCACATAACGGTCACGCCAAAAGGGGCGGAACAGGGCGAGGATCGGCTGCTACCGGTGGATACCATTATCGTGTGCGCGGGTCAGGAACCGCTGCGCGAGCTGCAGAGCGATCTGGAAGCGGCGGGCCTGTCCGTTCATCTGATCGGAGGTTCAGACGTGGCCGCAGAGCTTGATGCCAAGCGGGCCATAAACCAGGGTAGTCGTCTGGCTGCGGAGCTTTAAGCGCAAACGCGATCACAAATCGTTGCAGTTTTTCCCTGTGCAGAAACGATTGTCTGGCTAGACTAATAACTTTGAGTCTGTCAGCTTGCCTCTTCGCCTTTGTCCTGTGAGGGCAGGGTGGAGAGGCCCGCACCGATATCCGATGGAACATCTTCGGGGTTTCCATCGTGTGGTGTCGAGTCGTTGAACTTTGGAGAATTTGCAATGGTGTCTGCCGACCAGGCAACCGATGGTTATTCGGCGGTATTTTTTGTGGAGGGGAGTCAGGTGGCCCGGGAGATGCGGGCTAATGAGTTCGGGGCCTTCCTGGATGGCTATGTGGGCCTGTCCGATCTTGCCGAAACCGATGTCAGGGCTGTTCTGGTCGAGCTCAGTGGTGATCTTCGGGTTCAGGCTCTGGTGTTCTTCCGGATCTGGTTTGATGAGGAAGGTCGGGCCGACAGTCACTGGAATGTGCCAATTGAAGAGCTGGCCAGAATGGGTGCCAAAGGGCCGGACATGGGCGGCGGTGCGATCCGTCTGGTTTGCCGGAGCCAATGCCCCGACCCCAAGTTCAAGGAGGATTTGTGGGACCCGGACATGACGCCCGGCAACAACCATTTCCAGGCAATCCGCAAAGCGGTTGAGGCGAACAGCCTCAAATTCCGGAAAATGGAGCCGGTTCAGGAAGAGAATATTCCGGTTCTCAGTGACCAGGCCGAAGATCCGGCTGACCGGCAAGAGTCCGCAGCAGCGGCGGACCGTTCCCGCCTTGCGCAGTTGATCCGGGAGCAGCGTCTGCGGATCAAGACCCTGCAGAGTGTTCATCGCGATGCCCTGTCGGATTTACAGCGGGAACATCGGCTGGAAATTCAGGGGTTGCGCAGTGATCTTGCGGATCTCGAGCAGAAGTACGAACGCCAACGCCTGAGTAATGAGCAGCTCAAAAAGCGTCTGTCGGAACGAAACGAACAATACCTCGCCATGCAGGAGCAGATGGCCGCTGTTGGTGAGGAAAAACAGCGTGAGGATTCAAACGCGGGTGCTGAGCTCCTGTTGCTCCGGGAACAGCTGGAACGGCGCCAGCGTGAGCTGGAGTTGCGGGACGAGAAGATTGTTGCCCTTGAAGAGGAAAACCACGAGCTCCGCAATCGCGAACCGCCGGAAGATTCCATACTCGATCACCTCAAGCGCCAATCCGTTTTTCTGGTGGCCTACCAACCTGGCGTCGGCCACGTGACACTGCCTTTCAAAGATATTGACACCTACTTCAGCAACCCCACGGCGTATGCAGCCGAACGTTGCGGTATGAACGAACCTGCCTATCGGGAGTGGCTCGAACACTACGAGAACCCTGTCTGCGCCCATGAAAACGAAGATGGCGAGCAATGTGGTGAGCCAATTCTTCGAATCAGTCAGCCATCGGAGTTCCGCCCGGGCGTTGATGACCGGTGTGAGAAGCACCAGGGCTAGGGCGATTTCCCAACTTTTTTCAGTATCTGGGTGACTTTCGTTAAACTGTACGCCAGATTGTCACCGGGATGACCGTTTCGTTCGTCCCCGCCGCATCCCGACACCACAGGAAACTTCATGGATCAGTTCAGGAACATTGGTGTGATTGGCCGGATGGGCAGCGTGAAAGTGGTTGAATCACTGCGCCAGCTCAAACAGTACCTGATCGCCAACAACTACCACGTCATTCTTGAGGAAGACACAGCCAGCATGCTGCCCGGCCACGGCCTGCAGGTGGCGAGCAAAAAGCTGCTGGGCGAGATCTGTGATCTGGTTATCGTGGTCGGAGGTGATGGCAGTCTGCTGGGTGCGGCCCGTGAGCTGGCCAAGTCCAAGATTCCTCTGCTTGGGGTCAACCGGGGCCGGTTGGGCTTCCTGACTGATATTTCCCCTTCCGATCTCGAGGAGCGCCTCGGCAAGGTTCTGGAAGGTGAATACATGGAAGAAACCCGGTTTCTTCTGGATGGCAACGTTGAGCGCAACGGCCAACCCCTGGGGTTTGGTACCGCTCTGAACGATGTGGTGCTGCACCCGGGTAAATCCACCCGGATGATCGGATTTGATCTGTTCATTGACGGCCATTTCGTTTACAGCCAGCGTTCGGATGGCCTGATCGTCTCCACCCCGACTGGTTCTACCGCTTACTCACTGTCGGCCGGTGGCCCGATCATGCACCCCAAGCTGGATGCCATTGTTCTGGTGCCTATGTTCCCCCACACTCTCAGTAGCCGGCCGATCGTTGTCGACGGCAAGAGTGAGATCAAACTGGTGATCGGGGAAACCAATGAAACCTATCCGCAAATCAGTTTTGACGGCCAGATGAATATCGCCTGTGCGCCCGGCGATATCATCCGAATTACCAAAAAGCCGTTCAAGATCCGGTTGATTCACCCCACGGACCATAATTTCTACGCCACCTGCCGTGACAAGCTTGGCTGGGCTAGTGAAATATCAGCGAGTTGATCATGGCTGCAACGAAACCGACCGCAAGCCGCGGTTACGACATCATTGGCGATATACACGGTTGTGCCAACACCCTTGCCAGATTGCTGGATCAGATGGGGTACCGCAGGATCAATGGCGTCTATCAGCACCCCCGTCGCCAGGCGATTTTCATCGGCGATATCATTGATCGCGGCCCGCGTATCCGCGAGGCGCTGCATCTGGTGCGAGATATGGTGGAGCATGGTTCGGCCCGTATCGTCATGGGCAACCATGAGTACAATGCGCTCGGTTACTGCACGCGAGCACGTCCCGGCAGTGGCAAGACGTTTTTGCGTGAGCACAACGCGCGTCATGATCGTCTGATCCGCGAGACGCTCGAACAGTTCGATGCTCATCCCTACGAGTGGAACGAATTTCTCGAGTGGTTCTACACCATACCGCTGTTTATCGACGACGAGGATTTTCGGGTTGTCCACGCCTGCTGGGATGGAGACCTGATCGAGAAGTTTAAACGGGTGCAGGGCGGTGCCTGTATTGATGAAGACTTCCTGCACGCCTCTGCCGCTATCGAGTCCTTTGCCGGGCAGGTCATGGACACGCTGTTACGGGGGACGGATCTCAGGCTCCCAGAGGGCATGGCCATCACCGGTCGGGACGGCTATGTCCGTGAGTTCTTCCGCACCAAGTTCTGGGCGGACGATCCTCACACCTACGCTGATGTGGTGTTCCAGCCAGACCCGCTGCCGCCGGAGGTGGCAAACCGTGTCTTGACCGAAGATGAACGCAAACAGCTGATCAGTTATCCCCTGGATGCGCCGCCGGTGTTCGTCGGGCATTACTGGATGGAAGGCGAACCGGCGCCGCTCAAGCCCAACGTAGCTTGCATCGATTACAGTGCCGTGAAGTATGGCCGCCTGGTGGCTTATCGGATGGATGGTGAGCGGGCACTTTCCCGTGACAAGTTTGTCTGGGTAGATGTGGAACGGCCGGAGCAGCCGGACTATCCCACCAGCGAAGACAGCGTTGCGCGCTGAACCGTAAAAGCAGCTGAATCATTTCCGGAGGCGGAGTAAGCGGTGTACCGAGTCAAACAGTTGGATACCACGGTGAACCTGGCCGGCTTCAGCCGCTGGCTGAACGGACAGGGTGTGACCCACCGCATCACCGAAGAGGGTGGGTTTCAGGTGCTCTGGCTGGAAGACCCGGCGCATGCAGAGCCCGTTCTGGCCGCCCTGGACCGATTCATGGCGGAGCCGGAAATCCGGGAGGCCGTGGACCACCAGAATCGCTCGCCAGTGTTCGTGGGCGGGCGTTGGCAACCCTCACCCCGTCACGCGCCACTGGTGCTCGGCATCATCGTGTTTGCTGTGGCGATGGTCTGGCTCACCGCCATGGGTCAGAATGAGCTTGCGGCCAGCCTGATGATGATTGATCCCCGTGACTATGACTGGACCACCCTGGCCGGTCGGGTCGAGGCACTAACTGCGACCCTGGCCAGTGGCCAGATATGGCGGCTACTGACACCGGATTTTCTTCACTTCAGCTGGACCCACATAATTTTCAATTCGGTCATGCTGTGGTTTCTGGGCAGTCAGATCGAGTGGTTTGATGGCCGGGCACGGCTGATCACCCTGTTTTTGGTCACAAGCCTGATCTCCAACGGCTTGCAGTATTTTGTTTCCGGGCCTTTGTTTGGTGGGCTGTCTGGCGTTGTTTATGGAATTCTTGGTTACTGTTGGCTTAGCCAGCGATCTGCGCCAAGGTTTCAGTTTCCACCGGCGCTGGTTACTTTTGCAGTTGCGTGGATGGTTATCGGGTTTACGCCCCTCCCGGAAATGCTCGGGCTCGGCCGGATGGCCAACGAGGCGCACCTGGGAGGATTCGTGGCCGGATTGGCCCTGGCGGTGGTTTTGCCCGTAAGACGTCAGCGGGCATAAAAAAGCCCCGCCAGAGGCGGGGCGTGAAAAGAGCTTTTAGCTCCTGATGAGAGAGACCAAATGATACGACCGTTGTCATTTGGTGAGTTAATGATAATTATTATCGTTTGCCTCTGTCAAACGATTCCAACAGTTTTTTGATGAACGTTTTTTCAGGAGAGCGGGATGACCTACGAAGAACTGATCGAGCGACTGGACCCCAATGTCTATCGGAGCCTCCGACAGTCAATCGAACTGGGTAAATGGCCCGATGGCCGCAAGCTGACGCCCGAACAACGTGAAATCAGCCTGGAAGCGGTGATTTACTATGAAAACCTGCACAACATCCCTGAAGAGGAGCGCACCGGCTACCTCGACAGGGGCAGCAAGGCAGGCACCGCCTGCGATCCCTCGGTACAGCGCGGCGAGGGTAGCGGCGATGTGGACCCGGACCAGTTTGTTGAGGTCAAGTCTTGAGCGAACTGATTGATGTATCCGGCCGGCTAAGGAAAATGCCGGCGGAGGCAGGCGACCCGGTTGCCTATTCCATTGCCGTTGGCGATACCCGCATTCCGCTGAACGAATTGATCGGCAGACCGTTGCGTCTGGACTTCGACGGCGTGATCCGTTGCATTCACTGCGACCGGAAGACCAACAAGAGCTTTAATCAGGGCTTCTGTTATCCCTGTTTCCGTAAGCTGGCCGCTTGCGACAGTTGCATCATGAGTCCGGAGAAGTGCCACTATCATCTTGGCACATGCCGCGAGCCACAGTGGGGCGAAACCCATTGCATGGTGGAGCATGTGGTCTATCTGGCTAACTCTTCCGGGCTGAAGGTTGGCATTACCCGGGCATCCCAGGTGCCGACACGCTGGATTGACCAGGGGGCGGTGGATGCTATCCCCATGGTTCGCGTTGCAACCCGCTATATCGCTGGTCTGGTGGAAGTCGCCTGCAAGGCCCACGTTGCCGACCGGACCAACTGGCGGGCGATGCTCAAGGGTGATGTTCCGGAGCTGGACCTGGTGCACGAGCGCCAGCGCATGCTTGGACTGATCGCCAGGGATCTTGAGGCACTGAGGCAGACCCATGGCCAGGACTCTATTCGGGAAGTGGACGAGCAGGGGCTTGGTTTGAGCTACCCGGTCCAGGTCTGGCCAGCGAAGATCAAAACCCATAACCTCGACAAAACGCCGGAAGTTGAAGGCGTCCTCGAGGGGATAAAGGGGCAATACCTTATTCTGGATACCGGTGTGATCAATATTCGGAAATTCACCGGTTATGAGGTCCGTTTCCGGGTCATGGAAGACTGACAACGCCGTGCCCGGCCAACCTTTTTACGTCTGCGGGGCCTGATTAATTGCACCCGTCGGCCGCGAACTATGGAGAAAACCAATGCGTACCAGCCAACCACAGACCATTTATCTGAGTGATTACAAGGTACCTGCGTATCTGGTCGACACCGTAGACCTGCGGTTCGAGCTTTTTGAGGATGGCGCCCGGGTACACAGCACGCTTGAGCTTCGTCGAAATCCGGAATCCGAAGAAACGGCTGCTCCTCTGGAGCTGGATGGCGACAGCCTGAAGCTGGAATCCGTTGCCCTGGATGGCGCGGCACTGGCGGAAGGCGAGTACGAGGATCGGGGCGACCAACTGGTGGTCCGCTCGGTACCTGAGAAGTTCACCCTGACTGTGGTGACCTGGATCGAGCCACAGAACAATACCCGGCTGGAAGGTCTGTATAAATCCTCTGGCATGTTCTGTACCCAGTGCGAGGCGGAGGGCTTCCGATGCATCACGTTCTTCCCGGACCGTCCAGATGTGATGGCACGTTTCCGGACCCGCATCGAGGCCAACAAGGACGCCTATCCGGTGCTGCTGTCCAATGGCAATGATGTGGATAAAGGCGAGCTGGAAAACGGCCGGCATTTCGTGACCTGGGAAGACCCATTCCCGAAACCCTGCTACCTCTTTGCCCTGGTGGCTGGTGATCTGGTGGAAAAACGGGATACCTTTTCCACGTGCTCGGATCGTGAGATCGACCTGCGCATGTACGTGGAGCCCCGCAACGCCGAGAAGTGTGAGCACGCCATGGACTCCCTGAAACGGTCCATGCGCTGGGATGAGGAAATCTATGGTCGTGAGTACGACCTTGATATCTTCATGATTGTGGCGGTGGACGATTTCAATATGGGCGCCATGGAAAACAAGGGGCTCAACATCTTCAATTCTTCCTGCGTGCTGGCCAGCCAGGAAACCGCTACCGACCTGGCGTTCCAGCGTATCGAAGCCATTGTTGCCCACGAGTATTTTCACAACTGGTCTGGGAACCGTGTCACCTGCCGGGACTGGTTCCAGCTGAGCCTGAAAGAAGGCTTCACCGTATTCCGGGATTCGCAGTTCTCGGCGGATATGGGGTCGCCAACGGTCAAGCGCATTGAGGATGTGACGCTGCTCCGCACTGCCCAGTTTGCAGAGGACGGTGGTCCTATGGCGCATCCGGTCCGTCCGGCTTCCTACATGGAAATTTCCAACTTCTATACCCTGACCATTTACGAAAAAGGTGCAGAAGTTGTACGCATGATTCACACCCTGTTGGGGCCCGACATGTTCCGCAAGGGCAGCGATCTGTATTTTGATCGCCATGATGGCCAGGCGGTAACAACCGACGATTTTGTAAAAGCCATGGAGGATGCCTCAGGTCGTGATCTGAGCCAGTTCCGTTTGTGGTATGAGCAGGCCGGCACGCCGGTCCTCAGTGTGTCGGATGATTTTGACGCTGACAGGGGCGTGTATCGACTGACCGTGGAGCAGAGCATTCCGGATACACCGGGCCAGACCAACAAAAAACCGCAGCATATTCCGTTTGCGCTTGGTCTGCTGGGGCAAGATGGCCAACCGCTGCCGCTGCAGCTTGAGTCGGGTGAGGCGAGCGCGCCAACGGAACGGGTACTTGAGCTTACCGACGCGGTGCATACATTTGAGTTTCATGGCATCGACTCCAGGCCGGTTCCCTCGCTGTTGCGGCACTTTTCTGCTCCGGTTCGGGTCCGCTACCCCTGGACCCGCGAGCAGTTGCTCTTCCTGATGAGCCACGACCCGGACGGATTCAATCGCTGGGATGCGGGCCAGAGACTGGCAGTGGATGTTATTCAGTCACTGGTTGGTGCGCCTGATGGCGCAGACATCGAACCGAGACTGGTTGAGGCCTATCGCAAGCTGATTTCCGACACCGATCTGGACCAGGCTCTGGTGGCAAAAATGCTGCAGCTTCCCTCCGAGGCATACCTGGTCGAACTGTCGGATAACGCCGATGTGCCAGCCATACATCGGGCTCGTGACGCAGTGCTCCGGCATCTGGCGAACGCCCTGAAAGGCGAGCTGCTCGACTGTTATCAGCGCCAACAGGGCAGTGGCCCCTACGAGGTGACGCCGGAGGCCATTGCCCGTCGCAGTCTGCGCAATACCGCGCTGGCCTGGTTGTTGATGATCGACGACGAAGAAGGGCGGTCCCTGGCCGTCAGTCAGTTGAACACGGCTGACAATATGACCGATCGGATGGGTGCCTTGCGTGCCCTGGTCAATTCAGGCTTTGAGGCTGATCGGCAGCAGGCGCTGGACGACTTCTACGATCAGTTCCAGGACGACCCGCAGGTTGTTGAGCAGTGGTTTTCCGTCCAGGCGGCCAGTGACCAGGCGGGGCAGTTGTCGGATATTCGTAAACTTCTGGAACATCCTGCCTTCGATTGGAAAAACCCCAACAAGATTCGCTCTGTGGTGGGCGCATTTGCGGGCCAGAATCTGGCGGCTTTCCACAATCCGGATGGCTCCGGTTACGACTTCCTCGCGGAGCAGGTCTGCCGGCTCGATGACAGTAACCCGCAGATTGCCGCGCGACTGGTGACTCCACTGACCCGGTGGAGAAAGTTTGCGCCTTCATACAGTACCCGGATGAAATCTGCCCTGGAGCGTATCCGCGACAAATCCGGATTATCCCGGGATGTCTATGAGGTGGTGCACAAGAGTCTTGCCGATTGAAGGCAGATACAAAATCGCACTTTCGGTCGATAGACTTTAGTCTGGGATCGGGTAATCTGGAGTAAGGTCTGCAATTCCATCAGACGACAATAAAAAAGCCTCCGCAGAGGCTTCCAGACGCACTTAAGGTTTAACAATGATGTATAACAAAAATGCGATTCTCGGCGGCCTGCTGGCTCTCTCCGTGGCATCCTCGCCTGCGTGGGCAGCTGTTTCCGCCAGTGAGGCGGCCCGTCTGGGCCAGGAGTTGACACCCTTTGGCTCACCCAAGGCCGGCAACAGTGCCGGTACCATCCCGGCCTGGACCGGTGGCCTGACAGAGCCACCCTCCGGTTATGAGGGCAGCGGCCAGCACCACATTAATCCGTTCCCGGATGACGAAGTCCTGTTCACCATCACGCCTGCTAACATGGAGCAGTACGAGGACTATCTCACTGATGGTGTGAAGGCCATGTTGGAGACCTATCCGACAACCTTCCGTGTGCCTGTGTATCAGTCTCGCCGTACCCATGCGATTCCAGATTGGGTGGCCGAGAATACCCGTAAGAACGCGGTGAGCGCAGAGATTGTCGGTCAGGGTGAAGGTCTTGATGGAGCCTTTGGCGGCTATCCCTTTCCTATCCTGCATGGCAATGACGAGCAGAAAGCATGGCAGGCGGTCTGGAACCACCTGACCCGTTGGCGCGGGGTATCTGTGACCCGGCGCTCCAGTGAAGTGGCGGTCCAGACAAACGGTGACTACTCGCTGGTAACCTCCCAGCAGGAAGCCTTCTTTAATTACTACAACCCCGAAGGCGGTGAAGAAGATCTGGACAACGTGATCTTCTACTACCTGTCTTTTACCCAGTCGCCGCCCCGGCTGGCCGGTGGTGCCATTCTGATTCACGAAACCCTGAATCAGATTATCAATCCGCGAAATGGCTGGGGCTATAACGCCGGGCAGCGCCGGGTGCGCCGGGCGCCAAACCTCGGTTATGATTCTCCGATTGCAGCGGCTGACAACCTCCGTACCGCAGACGATACCGATATTTTCAACGGTGCCCTGGACCGCTACAACTGGAATTACGAGGGCAAGCGGGAAATCTATATCCCCTATAACAACTATCGGATCGGAGAAAAGGGTACCCCCTACGAGGATATCCTGGGAATTTCCCACCTGAATCCTGATCTGACGCGTTGGGAGTTGCACCGGGTCCACATTGTGGAGGCCACGCTGAAAGACGGCGAGCGGCACATCTACGGGAAGCGTCGTTTCTATATCGACGAGGACAGCTGGAACACGGTTCTGCTGGATCAGTACGATGGCCGCGGCGAACTCTGGCGAGTGACCATGGGGCTGCCGAAAAATTATTATGAACTTCCGGGTGTGTGGACGGTTCTTGACGTCTATCATGATCTTCAGGCGCGTCGTTATCACGTACTCGGTCTGGACACAGAAGAGGCTAACACCCGCGTGTTCACAGACGATGTGCCGAACAAGCGTTACTTCTCGCCGGCGTCCCTGCGCCGCAGGAGTGTTCGCTAACGCACTGTTGGTCGAGGGATGCTTCCCCGCCCACAGGAAGTGGCGACCCGACATACCGGCCTCCGAGAGGTGGCCGGTATGTTCACAGTTATTCCCGGCTTTGCCGGTCAGAGACACAGTTAAATACAACACAATAGGCAATCTGAATGGCTAAAAGGTTGATGTGCAAGACTCTGGGCGCTGCCTGCCTTGGACTTTCCATGGTCTGGTCTGCCCCTGCGGCGTTTGCGCTTGCAGATATCATCGAAACCCCGGCCCGGCCGACGGATCTGGCTCCGGAAAACCTCCTTACCGATGCAACCCGAATCGGCGACCGCATTGTGGCCGTTGGCGAGCGCGGCCATATCATCTACTCGGATGACGAAGGCAAAACCTGGGCGCAGGGCGAGGTTCCGGTTTCGGTTACCCTTACCGGGGTCGATTTCGGTTCCGAGACTCATGGCTGGGCTGTAGGCCATAGTGGCGTTGTGTTGCATACAAGTGATGCCGGGGCTACCTGGAGTCTCCAGATTGACGGAATCCGGGCAATGGAATTGGCCATTGAGAGCCGGGAGGAACAGATCGCCGCCATGGAAGAGCGCGTGGAAGAAGCGCCCGAATCTGAAAAAGCCGACCTGGAGTGGGCGCTGGACGACCTTTACTTCGCCCTTGAGAACATTCAGGCGGATATGGACATTGGTCCTGTGAACCCGTTGCTGGATGTCTGGTTCGAGAATGAGAATCGGGGTTTTGTCGTTGGTGCCTACGGGATGTTCCTGCGCACTATGGACGGGGGCAAAACCTGGAAGGACTGGGCGCCCAGGGTAGATAACGCGCAGAATTTCCATCTGAACGGCATTACCCGGATCACGGGTGGTGCCCTTGTCGTGGTTGGTGAAGCGGGTCAGATACATGTGTCCGTAGACGATGGAGAGACCTTTGAGCGCCGTGAGGCGCCCTATGAGGGCTCCCTGTTCGGAGTAATCGGCACAGGTCAGGTCAATGAAATTCTGGCCTTCGGTCTTCGGGGCAACATGCTGTTTTCAACGGACCTGGGTAAAAGCTGGCGAATGGTTCCGAACTCAGCCGGGGCGACGCTCAACAGTGGCGTGGTTGCGGACGACGGCCGGATCACTCTGGTGGGCAATGGCGGAACTGTCCTGCTCAGCACCAATGGGGCGGAATCCTTCCGAGAGCACTTCCGCAGCGATCGTGAAGGCGTCATGAGTGTGGTGCCCATCTCAGGTACAGACCTGTTGCTTATCGGCGAAGGTGGCGTTAAGACCACAGATGCCCGCGGCAGAAACCTTCAATAACGCCCTGATGTGGCAACAACCGAACGAATAATAGAGGGGCTTTTGAATGTCCAACCCTAAGCATGACAGGGGCGAGCACTATCTGACCACGCCCAAGGCGGAACCCTTTCTCGAAAGGCTGATCTTCAACAACCGGCCAATCATTCTTGTTTTCTTTGCCGTGTTGACGCTGTTTCTCGGGTACAACGCCGTCAAGATCCAGCCAGACGCCAGTTTCGAGCGGATGATTCCGCTCGAGCATCCCTACATTGTGAATATGCTCGAGCACCGTGATGACCTGGAAAATCTCGGCAACTTCGTTCGTATCGCCGTCGAAGTAAAAGAAGGTGATATTTTCACGCAGGAGTATATGGAAACCCTGAAGCAGATCACCGACGAGGTGTTTTACCTCAATGGTGTGGATCGGTCGGGGCTGAAATCTCTCTGGACGTCGAACGTACGCTGGGTTGAGGTGACCGAACAGGGTTTCCAGGGCGGCACGGTAATCCCTGACGGCTATGACGGCTCCCGGGACAGTCTTGAGCAACTTCGTCAGAACGTTCTACGGTCCAACGAAGTGGGGCGTCTGATTTCCGATAACTTCAAGTCAACGATCGTATACGCACCCCTGTACGAGAATAATCCGGAGACTGGTGAGGCTCTGGATTACGGTGAATTTTCCCGTCAGCTTGAAGAAAAGATTCGTAACAAGTACGAAGAGCAGAATCCGAACGTCCAGATTCACATAGTCGGTTTCGCCAAGAAGGTTGGTGATCTGATCGAGGGCATCGGTTCCATCGCCTGGTTTGCGGGCATTACCATCCTGCTGACCACGCTGCTGCTGTTCTGGTACTCCCGGGCAATTGCCGGGACTCTGGTTCCCGTCTTTACCTCAATCGTGGCCGTTTTCCTGCAGTTGGGAACGTTGCGTCTGCTGGGGTACGGTCTTGATCCTTACTCGGTTCTTGTGCCCTTCCTGGTGTTCGCGATCGGTATCAGTCACGGTGTTCAGATTGTGAACGCGATGGCTGTTGAGGCTGCCAAGGGCTTTGACGCGGTCACCGCGGCGCGACTGGCTTTTCGGGCTCTTTACATACCGGGCATGCTGGCGCTGATTTCCGACGCCTTTGGTTTCCTGACCCTGTTCTTCATCGAGATCGATGTTATCAGGGACCTGGCGGTTGCCGCAGGTATCGGTGTGGCGTTCGTAATCCTCACCAATCTTGTGCTGCACGTACTGATCATGTCCTATGTCGGGATTTCCAAGGGCGGTATCCGTCACGTGCAGAATCACGGCGAAAAGCAGGATCGGAAGTGGCGTGTCATGTCCTACTTCTCGCATCCTGGTGTGGCGCCCATCTCGCTGCTGATCGCGGTGATTGGCCTCGGGCTGGGTCTGTATTACAAGCAGGATCTCAAGATTGGGGACCTGGATCAGGGTGCGCCCGAGCTTCGTGCAGATTCCCGCTATAACAAGGACAACGCGTACATCATCAACAACTACTCCACAAGCGCGGATGTATTGGTGGTGATGGTCAAGACACCCGAAGAGCAGTGCACCCAGTACAATGTTCTGCGAGCCATGGACACTCTGCAGTGGGAGCTTCAGAACACGCCGGGCGTGCAGTCCTCGGCATCCCTGGCGGATGTGTCCAAGATGGTGACCAAAGCCCTGAACGAGGGCAACTGGAAGTGGTATGAGATCTCCCGCAACCAAACCATCATCAATGCGTCCATTCGTGAGGCACCGGCCGGGCTGATCAATACCAACTGTAGCCTGACGCCGGTGCTGGTGTTCCTGGAGGACCACAAGGCAGAAACCCTGAAAACCGTCGTTGAGCGGGTTGAGCAGTTTGCCGGTAACAACAGCAATGAGGAACACACGTTCCTGCTGGCGGCTGGTAACGCAGGTGTCGAGGCCGCCACAAACGAGGTTATCTCCGGCGCCAAGGACAAGATGCTGATACTTGTCTACAGCGTGGTGAGCTTGCTGTGCTTCGTCACCTTCCGTTCGATTCGCGCAGTACTGTGTATCGTGATTCCGCTGGGGCTGACCTCCATCCTCTGTGAGGCAATCATGGCGGTATCCGGTATTGGTATCAAAGTGGCCACCCTGCCGGTTATTGCTCTTGGCGTGGGTATCGGTGTCGACTATGGCATCTATATCTACAGTAAGCTGGAGAAATATCTGCTTGAGGGCAAAACGCTTCAGGAAGCCTATTATGAGACCCTGCGTTCCACCGGTAAGGCGGTTATGTTCACTGGTGTGACCCTGGGTCTGGGTGTTGTCACCTGGATCTTCTCGCCCATCAAGTTCCAGGCAGACATGGGCTTCCTGCTGTTCTTCATGTTCCTCTGGAACATGGTTGGTGCCATCTGGCTGCTTCCGGCTCTGGCCCGGTTCCTGTTGCGGCCGGATCAGATGGTTGCCAAGGCCCGCGCTGCGAAATAACATTCGCACCGACCTGCAAAAAAGCCCGCAACGCGGGCTTTTTTGTTGTCTGGTCAACCGGTTAGCGAGCTAATCCATACTTTATTTATGGTGTGAAGTGGTCTATGTTCTAAGACGACCATGTTGTCTGTCCGTCGTAATAAACGGGCAGTTGATTATAACGATCAGAAAAAAGGAAGAATTCACATGACACTGAAACTCAAAGCCTCCGCATTCGCTGTTGCTGCCGCGGTCAGCCTGGGCGCTGCCTCCACCTCCGTTTCCGCTCAGGAGCAGCGCTTCGTGACCATCGGTACCGGCGGTGTAACCGGTGTTTACTATCCGGCCGGCGGTGCGATCTGTCGTCTGGTGAACATGGACCGTAAAGAGCATGGTATTCGCTGCTCCGTAGAAAGCACCGGTGGTTCGGTCTACAACCTGAACGCGATTCGTCAGGGTGAACTTGATCTGGCGGTCGCCCAGTCTGACTGGCAGTACCATGCCTACAACGGCACCAGCCAGTTCAAGGACGACGGCGCTAACAAGGATCTTCGCGCGGTATTCTCTCTGCACCCGGAACCGTTCACCGTGGTAGCCAGCAAAGGGTCCGGCATCAAGACCTTTGAGGACCTTGAGGGCAAGCGTGTATCCGTGGGCAATCCCGGTTCAGGCCAGCGTGCCACCGCAGAAGTCCTGATGGATGAAATGGGTTGGACCCTGGACAAGTTCTCACTGGCCGCTGAGATCAAGGCGGCAGAGCAGTCCCAGGCCCTGTGCGACGGTAACATTGATGCCTTCTTCTACACCGTTGGTCACCCGTCCGGTGCTATCAAGGAAGCGACGACCTCCTGTGACAGCGTGCTGGTTAACGTGGATAACACGGCCACCAAGAAACTGATCGACGATAACCCGTACTATCGTAAGGCGGTTATTCCTGGCGGCATGTATCGTGGCAGCGACAACGATGTCACCACCTTTGGTGTTGCAGCGACCTTCGTTTCCTCTACCGATGTGCCTGATGACGTTGTTTATGCCGTTGTGAAGGCTGTCTTCGAGAACTTCGACAGCTTCAAGCGCCTGCACCCTGCCTTTGCCAACCTGAACAAGGAAGAAATGGTTTCTGATGCCCTGAGTGCACCGCTGCACCCGGGCGCTGCCAAGTATTACAAGGAAGCGGGCCTGATCGACTGATCTGTCTGCACTGCGACACAGTGGGCTTCGACCCGCTGTGTCGTCTTCTCGGAAAATCATCTTTCACGTACGGGATTCATTTATGGCGACGAGCGATCCGGCTAACGGAGCTGGTGCCGGTGGTAGTGGTAATGTAGACCAGATCCTGCAGACTGAAACCGGGGGCAGGGCGACTAGCGGGTACGCAGCGGTTATTCTGTTTATCATTCCCCTCATGTGGTCGCTGTTTCAGCTCTGGATTGCGTCACCGCTCCCCTACATTTTCAACTTTGCCATCTTCAATTCCACGGAAGCGCGTTCTATCCATCTCGCGTTTGCGGTTTTCCTGGCGTTTTCCGCCTTCCCCATGATCAAGGGACGGCACGTGAATGTCGTGCCCATCTACGACTGGATTCTGGCAATCGCTGCCGCTTTCTGCGCCTCGTATCTTTACGTTTTTTACCAGGAGCTTTCGACACGCCCCGGAGCCCCTATCACTCAGGATCTGTGGGTTGCGCTGGTCGGTCTCGTGCTGTTGCTGGAAGCAACCCGTCGCGCGCTGGGATTGCCGCTGACGATCGTCGCCGCTGTTTTCATAACGTATTCGATTGCCGGCCCCTACATGCCGGATGTGATTGCCCACAAGGGCGTGAGCCTGAGTAAGCTGGCCTCGCACCAATGGCTTGGCACCGAAGGTGTGTTTGGTGTGGCGCTCGGAGTTTCAACCAGTTTTGTCTTCCTGTTTGTTCTGTTCGGGGCTCTGCTGGAGCGTGCCGGGGCAGGCAATTATTTCATAAAAGTCGCCTACGCCATGTTGGGGCATATGCGCGGTGGCCCTGCCAAGGCAGCAGTGGTTTCCAGTGGTTTGAGTGGGGTAATCTCCGGCTCGTCCATTGCCAACGTGGTGACCACCGGTACCTTCACCATTCCGCTGATGAAGCGGGTCGGTTTCCCCGCAACCAAAGCGGGCGCTGTTGAAGTTGCGGCCTCGACAAACGGGCAGTTGACCCCGCCAATCATGGGTGCGGCAGCCTTCCTGATGGTTGAGTACGTTGGTATTTCCTATCTGGAAGTGATCAAGCACGCGATCTTGCCAGCCATGATCTCCTACGTGGCACTGATCTACATCGTGCATCTGGAAGCCTGCAAGCTGAACATGAAGGGCGTGGAGCGCCTGAATCGCCCGACCCTTGCTCAGAGAATGCTGAACTGGGTGGTGATCCTGATTGGGCTGATTGTACTGACTCTGGTGGTCTATTACGGCATTGGCTGGCTGAAGACGGTGCTCGGTGAGGCGGCGATCTGGGTTCTCGCCCCCCTGTTGTTGCTCGCCTATATCGGGCTGGTGGGCTATGCAACCCGCTTCCCGGAGCTCGAAGAGGACGATCCGGAGAAGGCTATGGGAGAGCTGCCCCCGGTCGGTCCGACTGTCAAGACCGGGCTCTACTTCCTTCTGCCCGTTGTGGTTCTGGTCTGGTGTCTGACAGTCGAGCGCTTCTCCCCGCAGCTTTCTGCGTTCTGGGCAACCCTGTTCATGATTTTTATCGTGATCACCCAGCGTCCTCTGAAAGCCTTTTTCTACAAGCACGGTGACCTGCTGGGTGCCTTCAGGACAGGCATTGTCGATCTTGCCCATTCTCTTGCTACCGGTGCCCGCAATATGGTCGGTATCGGCGTGGCCACCGCGACCGCGGGTATCGTAGTCGGCACGGTCACCCTGACAGGTATCGGTCTTGTGATGACCGAATTCGTCGAGTTCCTCTCCGGCGGAAACCTGTTGCTCATGCTGATTTTTACAGCGGTCATCAGTCTGATTCTGGGAATGGGGTTGCCAACCACGGCCAACTACATTGTCGTGTCTACCTTGATGGCACCAGTCATCGTGACTCTCGGTGCCCAGAACGGCCTGATCGTTCCGCTTATTGCGGTGCACCTGTTCGTGTTCTATTTCGGCATTCTGGCAGACGACACACCGCCCGTGGGGTTGGCGGCTTATGCCGCCGCGGCCATCTCCGGAGCCGATCCGATAAGAACGGGTATCCAGGGCTTCACCTACGATATTCGTACAGCCATTCTGCCGTTCATGTTCATTTTCAATACCCAGCTGCTGCTTATCGGTTTGACAGGTTGGTTTGACCTGTTGATCACCATCTTCAGCGCGGTCACCGCCATGCTGGTATTCTCGGCTGCGACCCAGGGCTTCTGGTTTACGAAGAGTCGCAAATGGGAGTCGCTGATTCTTATCCTGATTACATTCACCATGTTCCGGCCCGGTTTCTGGTGGGACATGATTTATCCGCCGACAGAGGATCGTCCGGGCAGTGAAATTATGGAGTATGTGGAGACGGTACCTGCAGACAAGTCAATCGTGCTCCAGGCCTCCGGTATGTCCATTGACGGTAATGACGTCACCACGTATCTGAAACTGGAAATCCCGGCCGGGGATAGTCCTGAGCAACGCCTGATGGAGGCCGGCCTCGAATTGAGTCAGGATGGTGACAGGATGCTGGTGGACTTCGTTGGCTTTGGCAGCCCTGCGGAGGACGCGGGTATTCAGTTTGGCTGGACAATCGACGCTGTGCAGGTGGAGCTTGATCGTCCGCCGAAAGAGCTCATGTTTATTCCCGCGCTGATTGTTCTCGGCCTGGTCGCCTTCGGTCAGTTGCGTCGGCGGGCCAGGGAGGAGGCCGCCGGCCAGCCGGCCTGATGCCACGCCTGTCCGTAAAAACCCGGCATTAACCTGTCGGGTTTTTTTCTGTTAGACTTCTCCCCGAAATGGCCCGCGGTTTGTGTCGCGCTGTGCCGTCACCATGTGGTCTCTGGTATAGATCACCGCTGAGAAATCAACAGGAGCTCCCCATGCCCGTCGTAACCCTGCCCGATGGCAGTCATCGTAGTTTTGCCGAACCCGTAACCGTTCATGATATCGCCGCCGATATTGGCGCCGGTCTTGCCAAGGCCGCCCTTGCCGGCAAGGTCGACGGCCAGCTCGTGGACACCAGCTATCGCATCGAAAACGATGCCGAACTGGCGATCGTGACTGAACGTGACGAAGAAGGCGTGGATATTATCCGCCATTCCACGGCCCACCTGATGGCTATGGCTGTCCAGGAACTGTTTCCCGGGGCACAGGTCACCATTGGTCCGGTCATCGACAATGGCTTCTACTACGACTTCAAGTACGACCGCCCGTTCACCAACGAGGATCTGGCGCGGATCGAGAAGCGCATGGAAGAGCTTGCCAAGCAGGACCTCCCGGTTTCCCGTTCCATCATGTCCCGGGATGAGGCAATCAAGCTATTTGAGGATATGGGTGAGGAGTACAAGGTACGAATCATTCAGGATATTCCCGGTGAAGAAGATCTGTCTTTCTACAGCCAGGGCGACTTTATCGACCTGTGTCGCGGCCCCCATGTCCCCAGCACCGGCAAGCTGAAGGCGTTCAAGCTCACCAAGGTGGCGGGTGCCTACTGGCGGGGTGATACAAGCAATGAACAGCTTCAGCGTGTGTACGGTACCGCCTGGGGCAACAAGAAGGATCTCAAGGCCTATCTGCACCGTCTGGAAGAAGCCGAGAAGCGTGACCACCGGAAGGTTGGCAAGAAGCTCGGACTGTTCCACATGCAGGAAGAAGCGCCAGGAATGGTGTTCTGGCACCCGGACGGCTGGTCGCTGTACCAGGAAGTTGAACAGTACATGCGCCGCA
The DNA here is from genome assembly GCF_041687235.1 of Marinobacter sp. GTDB lineage: Bacteria > Pseudomonadota > Gammaproteobacteria > Pseudomonadales > Oleiphilaceae > Marinobacter. The sequence continues at coordinate 116,840 of NZ_JAWLCH010000010.1, forward strand.
AGCAACAAGAGCATGGCTACAAGGAAATCAAGACGCCCCAGGTGGTGTCCAGGACCCTGTGGGAGAAATCAGGACACTGGGACAAGTTCAAGGACGACATGTTCACCACCGAGTCCGAGAAGCACGACTATGCGATCAAGCCCATGAACTGTCCCTGCCATGTGCAGGTATTCAATCAGGGGCTGAAGAGCTACAAGGATCTTCCACTGAGGCTGGCAGAGTTCGGTTCCTGCCACCGTAACGAAGCATCCGGGGCGCTCCACGGACTGATGCGTGTTCGTGGTTTTACCCAGGACGATGCCCATATCTTCTGCGAAGAAGACTCTATTCAGCAGGAAGTGTCGGCATTCATCGAAATGCTGCACGAAATCTACACAGACTTCGGGTTTACGGAGATCCTCTATAAGCTGTCAACCCGTCCGGAAAAGCGGGTTGGCTCCGATGAAGTCTGGGACAAGGCTGAAGCAGCACTGGAAGAGGCGTTGAATCGTGAGGGTGTAGACTGGGAATTGCTGCCGGGTGAGGGGGCTTTCTACGGACCCAAGATCGAGTTCTCCCTGAAAGACTGTATCGGACGGGTGTGGCAGTGTGGCACTATTCAGGTGGACTTCTCGATGCCGGGTCGCCTGGGGGCGCAGTATGTGGCCGATAATTCCGAGCGGAAAACGCCGGTCATGCTGCACAGGGCCGTATTGGGATCCTTTGAACGTTTCATTGGTATCCTGATTGAAGAATACGAAGGCGCATTCCCGACATGGCTGGCGCCGACTCAGGTAGCGATCCTCAATATTACCGATAATCAGCGTGATTATTGTCAGAATCTGGCGAAAAAGTGGGATTCTTTGGGCTATAGGGTTAATGCTGACTTGAGAAACGAGAAGATCGGCTTTAAAATCCGCGAGCATACTCTTAACAAGGTTCCCTACCTTGTCGTTGTCGGTGACAAAGAAGTCGACAACAACGCGGTTGCGGTGAGAACCCGCAAAGGCGAAGATTTGGGAACTTTATCGCTTGAAGCGTTTGAGCAACTCTTAAGTGAAGATGTTGAACGCAAGGGCAAAACAAAGACGGAGATCTGATTATTAAACAGCGAGCGAATCGGGGTGGGCGCACACCAAAGGCGCCTATCAATGAGAATATTGACGCAACCGAAGTCCGACTGATTGACGCAGAAGGCAATCAGGTCGGTGTAGTACCAATAGAGGATGCTCTCAAGCAAGCAGAAGAGGCATCTCTTGACCTGGTCCAGGTTACGGATTCCGATCCGATCGTCTGTAAAATAATGGACTACGGCAAGAAAATCTTCGACGAGAAGAAGGCCAAGGCGGCTGCGAAGAAAAAGCAGAAGCAGACGCAGGTCAAAGAGCTTAAGTTCCGTCCAGGAACTGAAGAAGGGGATTATCAGGTCAAACTACGCAACCTGATACGTTTCCTTGAAAACGGGGACCGCGGCAAAATCACGATCCGCTTCCGTGGCCGTGAGATGGCACACCAGGAAATTGGTATGCAGCTCATGCAGCGCATTGAGGCAGACGTGGAAGAGCTTGCCCAGGTAGAGATGCGGCCGAAGATGGAAGGCCGGCAGATGACCATGGTAGTGGCACCCCGCAAGAAGAAGTGAACCTGATCGGGTGCCTGTCCCCCGCGTATGCGGGGGATTTGTCGTTCAGGGGCACATCATTGTTTATTTAAAAATAGAATGCGGAGTTTTAAAAATGCCTAAGATGAAAACCAAAAGCGGAGCCACCAAGCGGTTCAAGAAAACCGCCACTGGCTTCAAGCACAAGCAGTCCTTCACCAGTCACATCCTGACCAAGAAGAGCCCGAAGCGTAAGCGTCAGCTGCGCGGCACCAAGCTCATCGCCAAGTCGGATGTTGCATCTATCAAGCGTATGACCGCGTGCTGATCCAGCCGCGCGCATCATTCCTTAGAAAGTAAAGGTAGAAGGATTAAAGTATGGCTCGTGTAAAACGTGGTGTGGTCGCACGCCGTCGTCACAAAAAGATTCTCAATCAGGCCAAAGGTTACTACGGCGCTCGTAGCCGGGTATTCCGTGTAGCCAAGCAAGCGGTTATCAAGGCCGGTCAGTACGCTTACCGTGACCGTCGTAACCGCAAGCGTGCTTTCCGCGCTCTGTGGATTGCCCGTATCAATGCTGGTGCCCGCGCTAACGGTCTGTCTTACAGCCGTCTGATCGCTGGTCTGAAAAAGGCTAACGTTGAAATCGATCGTAAGGTTCTGGCCGATCTGGCCATGAACGAGCAGCAGGCGTTTGCCGCTGTTGTTGAGAAGGCCAAAGCGTCCCTGTGATCGCTTAGCTCTTTCATCGATTGCTGATCGATATGGGCGCCTCATGCCATCATGACGGCGCCTCCTGATAGGGGAAGGGCACGCTCTTCCCCTATTTTTGTTTTTGAAGTTACGTTTTTAAGCACTTCCATTTCTGGTTTGGAGCAGGGTCAATGGAAAACCTGGAGCAACTGGTTCAGGACGGTCTGGCGGCAGTTGATAGCGCCGACAGCCTGCAGGCACTTGATCAAATTCGTGTGGAGTATCTTGGCAAGAAGGGTGTGATTACCCAGCAGGCGAAAACTCTGGGCAAGCTTTCCGCCGAGGAGCGCCCTGCTGCCGGCCAGAAAATCAATGAAGCCAAGGGGCAGGTGGAAGACGCCATCAATGCCCGGCGCAGCGACCTTGAGCGTGCCGCCATTGAGCAAAGACTGGCGAGCGAATCCATCGATGTGACCTTGCCTGGCCGTGGTCAGGATCTGGGTGGGTTGCACCCGGTTACCCGTACCCTGCAACGGATCGAGCATTTCTTTGCCCGGGCCGGCTATACCGTCGAGCAGGGGCCCGAAATCGAAGACGATTACCACAACTTCGAGGCTCTCAATATTCCGGGCCATCACCCGGCCCGTGCGATGCATGACACGTTCTATTTCAATCCGGGCACATTGCTGAGAACCCACACTTCGCCGGTCCAGATTCGCACCATGGAAGCGGGTAAGCCGCCCTTCCGGATGATCTGCCCGGGCCGGGTCTATCGCTGTGATTCCGATATGACCCATACCCCGATGTTCCACCAGGTGGAGGGGTTGCTGGTTGAGAAAAATGTGAGCTTTGCGGATCTTAAAAGCACGGTTGAAGAATTCCTGCGGGTGTTCTTCGAGCGGGACCTTCAGGTCCGCTTCCGGCCATCGTATTTCCCGTTTACCGAGCCCTCCGCGGAAGTGGACATTGAATGGGGCCGGGAAGCCGATGGCAGCATCAAGTGGCTGGAGGTCATGGGTTGCGGAATGGTGCACCCCAAGGTGTTTGAGTACTGTGGAATCGATGCCGAGGAATACCGTGGCTTTGCATTCGGCCTGGGTGTAGAGCGCCTGGCCATGCTTCGCTACGGCGTGAACGATCTGCGTATGTTCTTCGAAAATGATCTGCGCTTCCTGCGACAGTTCCGTTAACCGGCAAGATCACGGCATCCAATCAAACAGGCATAACCGCATCAGGACAAGGCAATAACCATGAAATTCAGTGAACAGTGGCTGCGCGAGTGGGTTAACCCGCAAATCGATACCCAGGAATTAATGGACCAGATCACCATGGCAGGTCTGGAAGTGGACGGTTTCGAGCCGGTGGCCGGTCAATTCAGCGGCGTGGTCGTTGGAGAAGTTCGGTCAGTAGGGCCACATCCTGACGCGGACAAGCTGCGGGTTTGCCAGGTCAGTGATGGTGCCTCCGAGGTTCAGGTGGTCTGTGGCGCTCCCAATGTCCGTGAAGGTATGAAGGTTCCTTTTGCCGTGGTAGGTGCGGTCTTGCCTGGTGATTTCAAAATCAAGAAGGCCAAACTTCGCGGTCAGCCCTCTGAGGGCATGCTTTGCTCGGAGTCTGAACTCGGGCTCTCCGATAATCACGATGGCCTGATGGAGCTTCCGGTGGACGCACCGGTGGGGCAGGACGTGGCCGATTACCTGAAGTTGAACGATGTCACCATCGATGTGGATCTGACTCCAAATCGCGCTGACTGCCTGTCTATTAAAGGTATTGCCCGTGAAGTGGGTGTTCTGAACAGCATGCTGGTCAACAGCCCCGCGATTGAGCCCGTGGAGTCGGTGCATTCCGAAGTGCCGGATATCCGGGTGGAGGCGCCGGCAGGCTGCCCACGGTATCTTGGGCGTATTCTCCGCAATGTGAACCTGCAGGCGGAATCGCCCCTGTGGATGCAGGAAAAGCTTCGCCGTTCAGGAATTCGCTCAATTGATGCCGCCGTGGATGTTACCAACTATGTCATGCTGGAGCTTGGCCAGCCCATGCACGCCTTTGATCGTGATGAAATTCACGGCGGTATTGTTGTCCGAATGGCGCGGATTGGGGAAAAGCTGGTTCTGCTGGATGGTCAGGAGGTTGAGCTTACCCAGGGCACCCTGGTAATTGCGGATCATGAAAAGCCGATCGCTATTGCCGGTGTCATGGGCGGTGAGCACTCCGGGGTCAGCCCGAAAACGCGGGATCTGGTTTTGGAGTCCGCCTATTTTGACCCGATTACCCTTGCCGGCAAAGCCCGCCACTATGGTTTGCACACAGACGCATCACACCGGTTTGAGCGGGGCGTCGATTACAAGCTGGCGCGGGACGCCATGGAACGTGCCACCCGGTTGCTGATGGACATTGTTGGTGGTGAGCCCGGCGAAATCGTGGAAGTTGCCAGCGATGAGGATATTCCCGAGGATCGGGTTGTCGACCTGCGAGCCCGTCGGCTTAATGATGTTCTGGGCATGGAAATTGATCGCACCACCGTAGAGGAGATCCTGACCCGCCTCGGCCTGCGGGTGGAAAAGCTCCTGAAAGACGGCTGGAGGGTCAGTGTGCCCAGCTTCCGTCCTGATATATCTATTGAAGAAGACCTGATTGAGGAAGTAGGGCGGATCTACGGTTACAACAATCTGCCGGTCACCGAGCCTACAGGCTCACTCGGTCTTCGATCGGAGCAGGAGGCTGTTCGCCCGGTCTCGGCGATCCGCAATTTCTTCGTGGATCACGGCTACCACGAGGCTGTGACCTACAGTTTTGTCGACCCGAAAATTCAGCAACTGGTGGATCCCGATCGTCAGGGCATTGCTCTTGCCAATCCGATTTCCTCGGATCTGTCGGTGATGCGAACCAGTCTCTGGAGTGGCCTGCTGAAAACTGTGGCCTATAACCAGAATCGCCAGCAGCCGCGTATCCGTCTTTTCGAAACCGGCCTGCGTTTCCTTCAGGAGGGCGAGCGGATTGATCAGCAGCCGATGCTTGCTGGCGTGGTTGTCGGCAGTCAGTATCCTGAAAACTGGGCGAACGGTCGCAGAACAGCGGATTTCTTTGATGTAAAAGGGGATTTGGAGAGTCTGTTCCGTTTGCTGGGCATCGAAATTCATTTCGTTGGAAGCCAGCACCCGGCTCTTCACCCAGGGCAGACGGCAGAACTGCTGCGTGACGGCGAACATGTAGGGTGGTTGGGCACGTTGCACCCGCAAGTTCAGAAAAATCTTGAACTTAATGGCACGATCCTGATGTTTGAGCTATTCTTGAATTCAATCGTTACCGGATATGTGCCTAATTTCAAAGAAATTTCAAAATTCCCGGAAGTTCGTCGGGATTTGGCTATTATTATCGGAAGCGAAGTAGCGTTCGCCGATGTGGAGCGTGTGGCAAGAAAGCATGCCGGTGAGCAGCTGACAGCGTTGCGTGCGTTCGATGTCTATGAAGGTGGGAGCCTGGGTGAGGGTAATCGAAGCCTGGCCCTGAGCCTGTTCTGGCAGCACCCCGAACGTACATTGAACGAGGATGAAGTGCATTCGCTCTTCAATGGTGTGATTGACGCATTGAAAGAAGAGCTGGGGGCAACACTGAGGAGTTGAGACATGGCGGCTTTGACAAAAGCGGAAATGGCAGAGCGGTTGTACGAGGAGTTGGGCCTGAACAAACGCGAAGCCAAGGAAATGGTAGAAGCTTTTTTCGACGAGATCAGAGGCGCTCTCAGCCATAACGAGCAGGTGAAGCTGTCGGGTTTCGGTAACTTTGATCTGCGGGACAAGAAGCAGCGGCCGGGGCGGAATCCGAAGACCGGTGAAGAGATTCCAATCAGTGCACGGCGTGTCGTTACGTTTCGCCCAGGGCAAAAACTAAAGCAAAAAGTAGAAGCGTATGCTGGAACCCAGTCATAACAACGAACTTCCCGCGATTCCCGGGAAGCGTTATTTCACCATAGGTGAGGTGGCGGAACTGTGTGCAGTGAAAGCGCACGTCCTGCGTTATTGGGAGCAGGAATTCCCGCAGCTGTCACCGGTAAAGCGTCGTGGCAACCGCCGGTATTATCAGCGCGCAGATGTGATTACCATACGCCAGATTCGCAGTCTGCTTTATGATCAGGGTTATACCATTGGTGGCGCCAAGCAAAAGCTCAGCAGTCACGAGGTTAAAGAGGATACCTCCCAGTACAAGCAACTGATTCGCCAGATGATTACGGAGCTTGAAGAAGTGCTTGAGGTACTGAACGCGCCGGTCAAATAGTGCCCCCGGAGCTTTGAAAAGAACCGGGATAGCGAGAAGCTGTCCCGGTTTTTTTATGCCTGTATGGTTACTGTTTTTTGCAGGTCTTGATGCCCAGCAGGGAATAGGCAGGGCAGTTGCCCACTGCCGCAGTAGCCAGAGGGATAATGCCAATCCAGCCCCAGGCGGTTTGTGGGCCTACAAACACAAGTGCCAGAAGTACAATACCCACGATGGCCCGAATGATGCGGTCTGCTGATCCCATATTGATGCTCATGATCCATTCTCCTTTGTTGGTATGAGGCGACAACATGAAGGTTAGCGTCTGCTCTTGGGACCAGTCAGTGATAAAGTCACACAGGCGTAGAATTGGTTAGCCACAGCCCTGTCACTTATCCATGGGAGTGCCCATGTTGCACCACAGCATTCTAGACACGTTGCCAGCAGATATTCGCGAAGATGCCCTGAGCAGTTTGCAGCCCCTTCAGTTCGAACAAGGCAAGATTCTCTTCCGTGCGGGCGACCCCTGCCAGGGGCTTCCTCTCGTGCTTAAAGGAACTGTGAAAGTCCAGATGACCGGTTTATCCGGCAACAGCATCGTGCTGTACAGGATGGGGGCAGATGACATCTGTACGCTGTCCATCGGCTGTTTGATGACCGGTGATGGTTTTCGTGCTGAAGCAGTGGTTGAGGACGATGCTGACGTTTTTATGGTGCCGAGGGGTTTGTTCGATCGGTTAATGGAGCAGTCCGCCAGTTTCCGGCTTGGCATCATGGAATCCTACGGGCGTCGACTGAATGATCTGATGTTGCTGGTGGAAGAAGTGGCTTTCCGACGCATGGACGAGCGACTTGTTCATTGGCTGGAGGCTAGGGCTGGACAGGGTGAGATTACCATTACGCATCAGGAGCTGGCCGTGGAGCTGGGAACCGCCAGGGAGGTGGTCAGCCGGCTTCTCAAGGAGCTTGAGCGCAAAGGCAGGCTTCGGCTTTCCCGTGGAAAGATTGAGTTCACCGGATCCTTTACTGGATAGATGTCAGAAAACAAAAAGCCCGGGCCGTTTGGCGCCCGGGCTTTTTGTCGGAATCTGGTCGGGACGGTAGGATTTGAACCTACGACCCCTTGCACCCCATGCAAGTTATAGAGCGTTTCAAGACAGCTCAAAAGCCCCCGAAAAGTACCCAGCCACCCCAGCATAAACCTTTGCAAATACTGGATTTAATACCTTTTCTGTGGTTCAATTTGTCTCATGTTGTTACGGGTTGTATTTTACGCCCCCAGCCCGCCCCCAGGTTTTTATCCGTCCCCAGTACGTCCCCAGAGCCGGGGGCGGAAATGAGAGAAAGGAGCGCAGGGCATGAACGAATTACCAAAGGTTGCCGGTAATGCAGACAAGTGTCTGAAGGATCTAAAGCCCGCCGGGAAGGATCAGTACATTAAGGATTCCAAGGTTGCCGGGTTGGTATTCCGTCTGACCAAAGGCGGGAAGAAAGTCTGGCAGTTACGCTATACGGTCAAGGTCGGGGATAAATGGAAGGACAGAAAAACCACCATTGCATCCTTTGACGATGGAACCGGGACTCATGTTGCCAGAGGATTGGCTGAAGATATGCGCGCCGCTATTCGGCAGGGTTGCGACCCAGTAGCAGAAAAGCAGGCCAAAGCAGAGCAGAGAAAAGCGGAAGAAATCCAGCGAGAGCAGGAAGCGTTAAACCGGGTGACAATGCAGGATCTGTTCGAGAGCTGGCAAAAAATGAAACTGCAAAACCCGAAGAATGGCCATAAAGATGGCGGGGCCATGGCTTCACACTGGATTGAAACAAAGGTATTGAGCAAATACGCGGATCTTGAAGTGTCCCGCTTTGGTGTGGCGGAGTTCCACAAAGTAGCAGACCCACTGCTAGAGAAAGGCCACAATCGCGCGGCCAATGTGTTGTTGGCCCTGACAAAGCAAATGATGGGCTTTGCCGTAACGCGGAGTTATATCGAATCCAACCCGCTGGCCCTTTTGAGCCGGGACGATATAGGGGGGCGTGATACAGAGCGCGACCGTGTTTTGTGTGAATATGAAGATCCCGACACCCACGAAACCGTGCCGGATGAGCTGGCGGAGCTATTCGAGAAACTGCCGGATTCCGGTTTGTCTGAAATGAGTCAAATTGCCGTTCACTTGTGTGTGGCTACCTGCTGCCGTATCGGGGAGCTATTGAAGGCTCGCTGGTCTGAAGTGGATCTGGTGGCGGGTGAATGGAAAATACCGGCGGATAACTCAAAAAACGGAAAGCCCCATTTGGTGAACCTGTCAGATTATGCACTGCAATACTTTGCCCGCCTGCATGAGCTTACAGGCGGTTTTGAATGGGCTTATCCCGCCAGCCGGGGTGATAGTCACATAGACCCCAAAACGGTCACAAAACAGATTGCAGACCGCCAGAGGGTAGACGGAAATCGTTATAAGGGGCGATCTAAAAAGAGTGATGCGTTGATTCTACCGCGCGGCAAATGGACGCCCCACGACTTGCGCCGGACAGGGGCCACAATGATGGCAGAGCAGGGAATGATGGGCGCTATTGTTGAGCGTTGCTTGAACCACACGGAAGCCAACAAGGTTAAGAGAATATACAACCGATACCAGCCACGGGAAGAAATGAAGCAAGCCTGGTATGTGTTGGGGGCAGAGCTGCAACGACTGGCAGGACTGGATGAACTACCGCTGGCGGAGTTGTGGAGGTCGGGCAAGGTGGCCAGCATTGGAGCCAGGCGGCAAGCCAGCTAACCATAACCAAAAGAAATATAGCCCCGGCCAAGTGTCGGGGTTTTTTATGCGTACCTGTAATCGCTACAGTTTCCGAGATAAGGAAAGGCGCTTATATATCAATCGCTTGAAGGTTTTTCCGTAGTCACTAGAGGTAGCGGGGGCGGTATAGGGGCGGAAACTGAAAGGCTGGCTAGATCAAAAAGTAGCAAAAAGGCTTTTGGATATACCTGATACGAAGGTATACTAATTGGCAATGCGTGAACTATAAACGCAGAGACACCCAAAATCAACAGGTGTACCACCACCTGAAGAGATTAGGGGAAACTTTGTACGCCAGACCAAGCCTGACGCTTTGTACGCACAATTCAAATGCTAAAGGTTGGTGATGAGAAAGGCAAAGAACAATAGGTTCTAAAAAGCTTTTTCTTATAACCATTTTGGTATGGCAGGCAAAAACAGGAGCATTTCCTATGTCTGCAACCCAAAACGCGGCAACCAACCGCACCACTGATAAATTACTGCGACCCTCTGAGGTTGCCTTCTGGCTGGGTATCAGTCGTGCCACGCTTCACCGGTACGAAAAGCAGCCAGGGTTCCCCGGAAAAATCCGCCTTAGTCCGCGCTGCGTCGGATTTTGGGAAAGCGATCTGGCCAACTGGCTGGAAGCGAGGGGGGCCGCATAATGACCACAAACAGAAACGCCCCCGTCACCGGGCAAGTGACAAAGGGCGCTAATCAAAACGACTCGATCCATTATAACCGCAATCAACCCCAGCCGCTATTCCCAGCCAATGGTAAGCATGCCCACCATGCCCGCGCTGCGTTAGTTTTGATGCTGAAGGGCGGTAAATGGGATCAGTACGAATACAACCGCCGGACGGGGTTCCCGTGTACGGATTACCGAACCAGAATTTCCGACCTCGGCAAAATGGGTTGGAAAATTGACCGTGAATTTCATTTGGGAATAGATCATGACGGTGCAATACGGAAATGCAAACACTATTGGCTGAAACCTGAAGCCATGCGGGAGCTTTTCGAACAATTCCCGGAGTTTGCAGAGCGTTGTCGTCTGCTTATGGATAAGGGGGTTGGCTATGCACAATAACCCCAAGGCAAAACTGACAGTTATCACGGCAAGCAGTCGAATCACGAAACACTATCACCTGAACGGCTCAGAGCTGGCCAAGTTGGGCGGTGGTGTTATGTCGTCTGGTCGTGCGGAAGTCGTCGAGGTCGACGGGCTGGAAGGTCTGGCGGATCTGCTAGCAACGCTCGGACCGAAACAGGCGCTTTGCTATGGCTCCCCGGAGCGGGAGCAAGCCAACGTCGTCACCTGGAAGAAATGGCAGGCGATGGGCAAGCCAGAGAACCCGATACCCAGGGTAAAGGAAACCTTTTTCTGGCCTGCTGGCTGTGGCGTAATGATGTTCGACTATGACCCGCCCAACAACGCGCAACCTCTCGACCGTAAAGGTCTGCTGGCTGCATTGTATGATGCATTGCCGGAGCTGGCGCGGGTGTCGTGTCTTTGGTTCCCGTCGTCGTCGAGCCATATCACCAATGAGCAGACCGGCGAGGATCTGACCGGGCTGAAAGGCCAGCGGCTTTATTTCATCGTGCAAAACGGCAGCGACATAGAGCGCGCCGGTAAGGATCTGCAAACCTATCTTTGGGCCGCTGGTCACGGTTACATCGTGGTCAGTGCCGCAGGCTCAAAGCTCAAGAGGACGGCGCTTGATTCTAGCGTATGGCAGACGAACCGACTCGACTTTGCCGCTGGTGCATCGTGTGACGCGCCATTGGTACAACGACGCGGGGGGCCGGTATTGATCGAGGGGGAGGTCGGGGTACTGGATACTCTGGCCATGATCCCGCCGCCTGACGACGAAACCCAGACCCGTTGCCAATTGCGAATTGAAGAATCAATGCAGGAGGCAGAAGAGGAGGCCACGATCGTCCGGCATGGCTACATCGAGTATATGGCTAGTAAGATTGCCGGAGAGCAGGCAGGTAGCGACGAGGAACACGAGGAACGGCTCGAACAGGCTCGTCGTTTGGTACAACGCGCGCTCAGTAACCAAACATTGGCCGGGGATTTTCCTCTGGTGGTCATTGATCCTGATGGCAGTCACAACGAGGTGACAGTCGGGCAGGTACTCGACAACCGGGAAACCTACCACGGACTAGCGACGTTAGACCCGATTGAACCGGATTACGATGGCCGCCGCGCTGTGGGCAAGCTGTATCTGATGAGTGCAACGCCTGGCATTAACTCGTTTGCCCATGGGGGCCGGTTTTACAAGCTGACCCGTCCGCCGGAAATGGTCGAGCTTGTACGCGGCAAGACTGTGGAAGGTGTCGAGCATGTACTCCGGCTGATGCGTCAATCCGCAGAGGTGTACGACTTTGGGGGGCCGCTGGTCGTTGTTGAGCAGGGCGAAGTTTACACGCTGGATAAACATAGCCTGATGCACTGGCTCGGAAATATGACCCAGTTCTGGCGGTGGTGCGGGCCGGAGGGAAAACAGTACCCAGTGCTGGAAGATCCGCCCATAAAGATTGCTGACCAACTGCTGGCACTCAACAAACGCCGCAAGCTCAAGCCGTTGGAGGCTGTGATAACCGCGCCGATCATCCGGCCTGATGGCTCACTGCTGACCCGTCCGGGGTTCGACTCACTGACTTGCCTGTTGCTGGACGTTAAAGAGGATGATCTTTATCCCGTCCCGCTTAAGCCAGCGAAAGAGGAAGTCGAGGCCGCACTCGAACGACTGATGAGGCCGTTCTCTGACTTCCCGTTGGTATCAAGTCTCGACAGGGCAGTTCTGCTGGCTGGCTTGCTGACCGCTGCTGTGCGTCCGGTCATTCCGACAGCCCCGGCGATAGGATTCGATGCGCCGGTTCAAGGTTCAGGCAAGACACTGCTGGCAAAGTGCCTGGCAGCGATTGCGAGCGGTAAGAGTGCAAAGGTGCAACCGCACTGTAAAGAGGAGGAGGAGATTCGGAAGCGCCTGATGACGGTTCTACTCGAATCACCCCGCGCGGTGGTCTGGGATAACGTCATTGGGACTTTTGACAGTGCCTCACTCGCTGGCCTGCTTACGTCGTCAACCTATACCGACCGCATACTCGGAGCTAGTAAGAGTGCAGACGTACCGAATAGGGCATTGTGGCTGCTTACAGGTAACAACCTATCACTAGCAGGAGATATGCCGCGCCGGGTTCTGAAATGTCGGATTGATCCCGAATCAGAGCGCCCGTTTGCTCGTCGTTTCGAGTTGGAACCGGAAAGCTATTGTCTCAAGAACCGCCAGCGTATGGTTGCCGACGCGCTGACCATAATACGGGGTTGGTTCTGTGCCGGTAGTCCCCAGGCATCCGGTCAAATGGCATCGTTCGAGCAATGGGACACGCTTGTCCGACAGCCAGTGGCATGGATTGCGCGGGAGCTAGACACGTTCGGAGAGTATGCCGACGTGATGCAGGCGGTCGACAATGCTCAGGCGCAAGACCCAGAACGTGAGGCGTGGGGGGATCTGTTGGAAGCATGGCACTCTGTATTCGGCAGCAAAGCCGTTACCTGTAGAGATGCACTGGAAGCCTGTAATGACTTTGGTGGGTTTGGTGCGAGCAATGAAAAACGGCGGCTTTCGGAGGCGTTGGAGGAATACCGTTACAGCAACAAACCGCTTAATTCAAAGTCATTGGCCAAGGCTCTGGGGTACAGAACTGACAGGCTCGTCGATGGCTTGAGAATGCGGGTTGTTGAATCAGCCGGTAAGCATTCCAACCGATGGAAAGTTGAAAGAATAACCCAACAGGGGGTTTAGGGGGTTTAGGGGGTTTGTTTCTACCGTCTGAGATTTCAAACCTACTTTTCTGACTGAATAAAGGAGGGGGTAATTAAACCCCCCAAACCCCTTAAACCCCTCCTTTCAACCATCGTCCCTGCCCACTAGCGGCAGAACTAAAGACAGGAGCATAAAACCATGAGCAAAAACCCGCGCAATTTCAGACAGGCCAGCCGATTGATTGTATCGGTGGAGGGTGAAACCGTGGCGGCAATTGATTCACTGATGAAGGACGGAAGAAATCACCGCCATAGAAACCGCTCGGAGTTTGTTCGACTGGCCATTGAGAGGGAGCTGAGGCGTTGTCAGGATGATGATTTTTTGACCAGTACACGCGCGGAAGGCTGATGATTTTTACACACGTACGCGCGCGAGAGATTGATGATTTACGGACACCTTAAAGGAAGGGGGTGATTATGAAAGGTTTACCCGAGATCATTACGCAAGGAAAGGAAAGGAAAGGTTGGTTCTGACGTTTTTTGGCGGTTATAAAAACCGGAAGCTCGTTAAGCCACCCGCTTTACGGAAAAGCTAAAGCGTCTATAGTGGGCGTGAAGTCAGCCGTTATTGGAGTTGAGCATCGTGAAAAAGATACTCGTTTTTATTGGAATATTCACATCCTTGGCGGGTTGCACATTTGCCCACATATCTTCAGTACCGATGCAGGTCGAGGGTGTTGGAAAAGTTTACCGGTACGAAGGAAGGTCGAATTTCTCGTACCAGCTAGCGAAAGCAGATGAAATGATGGCGTCAACGTGCAAAGAAGAAAATGGAGGATATCCAGTAATTGTTGATCTCAGCCAGAAGGATCTTGGTGTGGTGGTATTAGGCTCTGGTCAGTCCACCACTAACGTGAGTGCAAATTCTTATGGCAACAGCGTTTATGGAACCGCTACAACATCGTCCTATGGGTCTGCCAATGCAATGAGAAACCAGAATCAGGTCGTTCTATTCAAGTGTGAGACTGCGAGTGATTGATAATTTGGGCAGTGTCCATTAGCCCGTTCTGATGCAGGAACCTGAAATCACATTTGTTTTGCTTGCTGGCGCTCGGCCAACTACCCTTTTGGCTTAACCACCCACGGGAGAATGGCGTGAAATCATTATTAGTTTTTGTGTGTTTAGCGCTGCTGCCAGGTATCAATTTCGCCCAGGAATCAGAGGAATCAGAGGAGCTTGGGAATCTTGCCCAAAGTATGCTTGTAGTAGGCAAGATGACAGGTAACTGCGGAATATTGCATTTGCAGATCCAGTTTCAAGAAAACACTAAGCTTGAGGGAGGCGCTAAATTTATTACGCGATTTTGGACTGCTGAGGCAGCAAGGCTTGGAATGTCGCTTGAGGAATTTGGAAAGCAGTGTAATGAGGTCGTGGATAAATACGATGCATGGTTCGAGGCATTTGAATAGCTCCAGGGGGACGGCACCGCAGTCCCGCCATGAGACAGTGTGAAGCGTAAAAGACTGATGATTTCCGGACACGTTTACGCGCGAGGCTAGAATGTTCCCAAGACCTTTAGATGATTAGGGCTGCCCTCTTTGGTCCTTAAGGTTGCGGTAAGGCATTCTCCTCTGACGATTTTTCGCCCCCTTAAAGGGTTGAGGGTAAGCAGAGTAAGTTGGTCTGATGCTTTTTGGAAGCCATAAAGGGACCCTAACTTTACCCTAGGGTTTTAGGCTGATGATTTATCCCGCTTATAAAAGGCAATCCGCCCCGAGCCATAATCAAAACAGCTTTATACTGTATATGAATACAGTATAGTTGCGACATGGAATTCCGACGAAAGCACGGCATGATCTACAGCGAACTGGACGAACGGGCCACCTTTAACCCCGTGGGCATTGTCACGCGTGAGGGTATCGAGGACAGCTACTGGTTAGGCACAGTTGACCGGCGGGTTGTTCACCGCATACCTGATGCGAAAGGCGTTCTGCTGGATATAGAAAGCTGGCGCTGCATGATTCTTGATAGTTATCGCCGTTTGGGGCCGGGTGTTTATATGGTGGGATTACAGATCACAGGTTTAGGCGTTGCGGGGGTAATGAATGGGCGGGAGCCGCTGCTAAAAATCATCGAGCCGGAGCGGGACCGCTTGAACAGGAACAGGCCCGACCTTTAGCTTAGTCTATTGGCTGCACCATCCCTGCCGAGTCCCACCGTCATAGGGCCGCGCCAACCCTGCATTGATAAGAGCTTGCGCCAAGTTTTCGCCATCCACATAGACAACAGCCAGGATACGGAAGTATTTGCCGCGTTCTAATTCATCCAGCCGGATTGTTCTAGCGCCCCGCAACTTGGCAACCGTGAATTTCTTAGCCTTTCGAGCCTGCACCTTTTCCGATTCGCACTTGCCCCGAAGTTCTGGCGCGTCCACACCCTTTACCCTGATGGGCGCTCTTTCGCCAATGATGGGAGGCCAACCGGATATGTTTGCGCGAAACGTATCAGCGTCATAAATGGAGGTTACTTCAGACACGACAGCGGAGCCGTACTCAGCAAAGGCAGGTAGAGAAACCAACAGGAGCGCGATCAGCCGGAGTGCAATCATTGGGCAGTCTAAAGATTGGCTAAATAAAGGTGTCAGTCTCTCCCTGACAAGTCACACCACTGGGCAGGTGTCGCAACCGCTTGGCAATCCTTGCGAGCGGCTTTTATAAAGGCGATGGTTGAAAGGCGATCCGCCCCCATTACGCCCCTAGCGCTTAAACGAAAAAGGCCAACCCAGGAAGATTGGCCTATCTCGTTGATTCTATTGGTCGGGACGGTAGGATTTGAACCTACGACCCCTTGCACCCCATGCAAGTGCGCTACCAAGCTGCGCTACGCCCCGATTCGCTGCTGGCTACTGAGTGAAACTTGAGAGTATTCTCAGTGGCTTAGCGGGAGCGAAGTCTACACGAGCCCATGGAAAAAATAAACATCCAGAGACGATTTTGATGGTGGTTTTTTAGCGTAGCTTGGTCTCCCGGAGTTTCAGGATAAATTCCGGCGGCTCAAAGGTATCCGGGCGGGCGGATTCCCAGTACTTGTCGAACACAGTCAGCCCCGTTTTGCCTTCCAGCAGGGCGCCGGGTTCGAGGAACGGAAAGAGATCCAGGTAGGACTGCACCTCGGTTTTGGAGACCCGTCGCACGATGTGTTCGGGGCCAAGTTCCGAGGGGTGCCGGAGGCCGGATGCTTCCAGCAGGTTCTGCAGGGCATCCAGGGTGTTTTTATGGTAGTTGTAGACCCTCTGGCTCTTATACGCCACATCAAGCTTGTTGCCGCGACGAGGGTCCTGGGTGGCCACTCCGCTGGGGCAGCGCCCGGTGTGGCAATTGAGGGCCTGGATGCAGCCCAATGCGAACATATAGCCCCGGGCCGAGTTGCACCAGTCGGCCCCGAGGGCGAGGGTTCGGGCAATATTGAAAGCCGAGGTAATCTTGCCGGCAGCGCCAATGGCGATGTCTTCCCGAAGGTTGGTGCCCACAAGGGTGTTGTGGACCAGCAAGAGCGCTTCCGTCATCGGCATCCCCAACCGATTGATAAACTCCAGAGGGGCAGCACCCGTACCTCCTTCGCCGCCGTCGACAACGATAAAGTCAGGTTTTCTTCCGGTTTCGATCATCGCTTTGACAATGGCGAACCATTCCCAGGGATGACCAATGGCGAGCTTGAACCCTACAGGCTTGCCGCCAGACAGCTTCCGCAACCGGTCAATGAATTCGAGCATCTCAATCGGGGTTGAGAACGCCGAATGACTGGCCGGAGAGACGCAATCCTCGCCAACAGAAACTCCCCTTGCTTCGGCGATCTCAGGCGTAACCTTGGCACCAGGCAGAATCCCCCCATGGCCCGGTTTGGCGCCCTGGGATAGTTTGAGCTCTATCATTTTGACCTGCTCAAGCGCGGCATTCTTGCGAAACATATCATCGTTGAAGGAGCCATCTTTGTGTCGACAGCCGAAGTACCCGGAACCGATCTCCCAGACGAGGTCACCGCCGGGCTCACGGTGGTAACGGGAAATAGAGCCTTCGCCGGTGTCGTGGTAGAAGCCGCCCAGCCTGGCGCCATTATTGAGGCTCAGAATGGCGTTGGCCGAGAGTGAGCCGAAACTCATGGCGGAAATATTGAACACGCTCGCGCTGTAGGGTTTGTCACAGTTCTTGCCGATCAGTATCCGGAAATCACTGTTACTGAGGCGGGTAGGCACAAGAGAGTGGTTCATCCACTCGAAGCCCTCTTCGTACATGCCGAGCTGCGAACCGAAAGGACGTTTATCGAGAACGTTCTTGGCGCGCTGATAGACAATGGTTCGCTGTTCCCTGGAAAAAGGGCGTTCTTCTGTATCTGACTGGATGAAATATTGTCGGATTTCGGGCCCGATGGATTCGAGCAAATAACGGAAGTTGGCCATGATGGGGTAGTTGCGGCTAACGGTGTGCTTGCGCTGAAACAGGTCGTAGGTTCCCAGGGCTGAAAAAGCGCCGAAGACTACAGGGAACGCATAGTGCAACTCGGTGACGAGCACCAGCGCCAGCGAGACGAAGAAGCTGGCGATAGCGAGGGCATAGACGGTGTAACGCAGGGGGAAGGTCTTGGTTTTCTCCATGAATTCCTCGTTAGTTTTCGGGAAACCGGCAAGGCCGAGTAGGTTGTAGAGTATAGCGGTACGCCCGCGGATCCCGAATCAATTAGCCATGGCGTGGCTAGCCGGGTCAGGATCTTGGTCTATGCTTTAATTGATATTTCGCAAGTGACTCGTTTTTGATGTTTTGAGTTCAAAACATTATCATGACGTGCTTGTAACGTTTGAACTCCGATTCTGAATAAACGACTTATCAACCCAGGAGGCGCCATAACGTGGGCGAAGTAGTTAAAGACGAATATCAGACGGACTACGTGGCCGGCCAGGACAATATAAGACCGTTCGGGCTGGATCTCCACGCACCGGTATTTCCGATTACGGCGATACTGGTCGTTGCGTTTGTAATAGGGACCCTGATGTTCCCCGGGCCGGCGAAAGAGCTGCTCGACGGGACAAAGTGGGACATTATTGCGACGTTTGACTGGTTTTTCCTGATCAGTGCCAACATCTTCGTGGTGGTTTGCCTGGCCCTGATCTTCCTGCCGATGGGGAAAATCCGCATTGGCGGTCAGGATGCGAAGCCTGAATTCTCCACGCTGTCTTGGTTCTCAATGCTCTTTGCCGCGGGCATGGGTATCGGTCTCATGTTCTGGGCGGTTGCGGAGCCTGTGGCCTACTATACCGGCTGGTACGAGACGCCG
>NZ_JAWLCH010000011.1:0-54742 GCF_041687235.1 Marinobacter sp.
CCATTAACAAACACACTCCCGAACCCCGAAACCGGTCCGACACTTGAACCTGTTCCCCGGATGCCGCCTTCGGCTACATCCAGTCCTCCGTCTCCGGCACCGCCACACGCGGAGATCACACCGAAAGCCACCGTACCGGCGGCCAGCCCGAAAACACGATTGCGGAGTTGCCGTTTCATACCTTTCTTCTCCCTGCCCGGCGTTCCTGGCCGGCGTTTGTTATGGGGCATCGTTAAATCGTCTGCGGGGAATGTCGTCGTCGGATTCAAACAACTCTTCGACCCGGGATTCGCCCGCCAGCCGGGGCTGCGATGGCGCGTAGACACTTCGCCTCAGCATCAGATAACCGCTTTCAAGAGATTCGACCACCCCCTTGCGGAGCAGCTCGTTCAGAACCACCGTGGGAGCGAGATCAGGATTGGTGGCCTGCACCAGAGAGCTGAAGGAATTCGATGCGTGACTGTCCATCATCAGCATGACCGGATCGTGATGCTCATCAAGAAACTCGTTGGAGCTGATCCAGGAACGGATAACCTGCCTGGACGAGGAGGAAAGTATCGTGCTTGCAAGCTCCGTTGGCTCCCAGCGACAAATGATGTTTGGATGCCTCGTAGGACTCATAGCGGTGATTCTCCTTTCGAGTCTTTCCTGGCCGGCTCTTCGAAAAAGAAGATGCTCACGCCCGTGCGGATAGACTCCCCGGCCTCACTGCTGGCCTGTTGACCGGATATGTCGCGGTCATGGGGGCCCAGCCATTTGTCCAGCTGCTCCAGCAGTGCCTGTGACTGGGCGGCGGCGTGCCTGCGCCAGCGTTCCATGACTTCCGGAGGAATGTTGTTGTAGGTCAGGGTTCTCTGGAACAGAGGTGGCTGTCCGGATTCGTCGCTGACCAGATTGTGATCAATGGTCGCTATGAGATCTGATACGTCCTCGCCGAAGATCTGGAGCATTTCCTCGCTGTCGCCAGCGGGAACATAGGCTCTCTGCTTCAGTACCAGCCCACCTGATTCCTGATCTACCGACACCACACCCACCCGAAGCAGTTCATCGAGCACGGCCCGGGGTGGCATATCCCCACTGTAGCGCTTGACCAGCTCGCTGAAACTCAGGGGACCGTCGAATGTCAGCATGGAAGGCTCTCCTTCACTGGTCCGGAAAGCCGCATCGTGGACCCAACCGGACACCACCCGGGACGCCCGGTTGGCGTGGACCGGCGCTCGTGTGCCGGTGTGCCCACCTGCCAGAACTTCCCGCTGCTTTTTCACTTCCTTACGGGTCAGCCCGGTCATCACCGCTGCACGGGAATCCGTGGGCTTGCGACGACCGTCGGCGAAGTCTTCCAGGGCGGCTTCCACGTAGGCACGCTTCACAAGCTCGGAAAACTCTCCGTAGGGGATACCGTTCCTCAACAGCAACCTCGCCAGAGGGCGCAGAATGCGAAACAGCGCTTGATGCAGGGGGTTGGACTTTTTCATGTTTGGGATTGTATTCCCATAGCGACGTGAAAAGCCAGAATGCGGGCCGGCACCTGGCCGACCCGCTCCGACGGTTCATGGATCAATCGTCATCGCTGTCGTCGTCGCTGTCGTCATCAACGTCGACATCATCGGTCAGCTCGTACTGGCCGCCGTCGGTCAGGCGATACTCGATTTCCACTTCATCGCCAACCCGGGCACCGGACAGGCTGTAGCCATTGCGGAGCACCTCAAGGTTCATGATGGTGATGGAATCGGCTCCGATTGCACTCACCCGGGCTTCCAGTTCAAAATCGTCATCGTCGTCATCATCCTCACGCTCAATGCTGAGGGCTTCGAGGAATCCGCCGTCACTGCTGCGCTGACGACCCTCAATTTCGAGATAGTCACCCACCTGCAGGCTCTGGATATCCTGGACACGGCTGCGACGGTCATCGTCATCATCGTCGTCATCAATCAGGGTATTGCTGGTCAACTGAACACGAACGCCACTGACCACCAGGGATTCACCGGACAGATCAATGGACTCGATGCGGCCATCAAGCTCAGCATCGGATTCCCGGCCCTCAATCTCTTCAGCGACAAGTACGCCGTTTCGGAATTCGCCTTCCACTTTCACAAACAGGCCATCGACGAGGCTGCTCTCACGGAGATCGTCGAACTCCGTGCCACCATTAATCTGGACTCTGACCCCATTCACCGAGAACTGACGGCTGGCCGCATCGTAGTCGTAGACGTTTCCGGAAATTTCGACGTCGTCATCATCGTCGAAGAGGTCGTCCTCATCGTCGATTTCCTCAGCCATGATGGTATTGCCGTTGAGGTAGCCTTCCACTTCCACCACGATTCCATTCGCCAGATCATCCAGGGAGAAGTCGTCATCGCCGACCGCACTGGTGTAATTGATCAGGAAACCGTTGATGGTGAAGGTCTCGGCACTTGGGTCCAGATTGGCAACAACGCCCTCAATCTCGACCTCGTTGTCATCATCGAAATCCAGGCCAATGGCCCGGGCACCGACAAAGCTGGCCCGGAAGCCCCCATCCTCCAGGCGCCAGGCACTGACTCTTACCCGGTATCCCTGGGGATTGCCGGCAATGGTCGTCGGTGTGGCACCACGGAAGACGGTTTTGTTATCCAATGAAATGGTCTGCCCCAGCATCGTCAGCGTTCCGGTGCGAGTTACCTCATCCCAGCTCATTCCAGAGATGGGTCCGCGCAGCGTATCGTCGTAACTGACTCTGTCGGCCCGGCCTTCGCCCCGGTCATCCCAGTCTCCCGCAACCTTGAGGATCATGCCTTTTTCCAACTGGTCCTCACGCTCAAGGCCGTCGTCACTGCTGACGCTGCCATTGATTTCGAAACGGGTGCCGTTCACGTAGACACTGCCGAAACCGGTAACCGCACCAACACTGGTTCCGGATGAGGTTCCACTGGTGGAGACCTCTCCGGAGCCACCGCCGCCGCACGCGGCAAGGGTCCCCACCAGGGCGCCCGTCATGGCCAGCTTCACTGCTATTGCTAAGGGTTTGCGATTCATCGTTCTTCTCCAGGCTTGTTATTGCGTCCGCGGGCGACCACGTCGAAACACCCGATCTAAAATTGGGATATTTTTCCCAATCTTGTATTTGGGAATTTAATCCCACTTTTCGAAGCTGTCCAGTTTTTGATCATGAACATTTTGTGAACTTTGTGGAGCGGAAAACGTAAATCTATGACCAGTCAGCCAAAACAGGGTCAAAACCATGCTTGGATTTTTGAAGGGCGATCCGAAGAAAAAACTGCAGAAGGAATACGAGGCGAAGCTCGCCAAGGCACTGGATGCCCAGCGCAATGGCGATCTGAGAACTCACGGTACCCTCATGGAGGAGGCTGAAAAGATCTACGCCGAGATTCAGGCGCTGGAAGAGAAGAAATAAGCGGGGGAGCGTTTACTCCCCCATCAATTGCCGGATGCGGTGATTGAGGCGGGCCACTTCCCGACGCATTTCCTCCACCTCATCGAGCAGTTCCAGAGACATGGCCAGGCCGGGCAGATTCATTTTCAGATCCCTCTGTAATCTCTGGGCCTTGCGCAATCGGCTCAGGGCAGCGACATCGAACTGCCATTGCCGGGCCTCCGGGTAATCCTCGACCGGCGCAATGATCCCGTAGTCCACCAGTTTTATGACAAACTCGGCATGACACTCGCCGCGCTCACAGATTTCACGCAGGGTGAAGGTGCTGCCATCCTGATCGAACACCTCTACCGTCAGAATATGATCTTGTTTGCTCATACCTTACTCCCGCTTACACGTGAAGCTTGCTGCGTGGATTGAAGTTCTTCTCTGCCTCGGCCAGTTGCTCGTAAAGCTTCTCAGCCTCCGGGCTGTGCTTCTCCGGCATGGCGATCTGGAGAACGACGATCTGGTCGCCCGGATGTTTGCCCGGGAAGCCCTTGCCCTTCAGCCTGAGCTTCCTGCCACTGGTGGAGCCCTTGGGTACTTTCACATTCACCTTTGAGCCAACGGTTGGTACCGTTACCGTCGCACCGAGGGCCGCTTCCCAGGGCGCAACCGGCACGGTGACCAGGACATCCCGGCCTTCGACAGTGAACTGTGGATGCGGCGCGAACTCCACCTCAATAAACAGGTCACCCGGTTCACCGCCGCCAATGCCGGGCGAACCCTGCCCTTTCAGGCGAATATGCTGCCCCTCGCGCATGCCAGCGGGGATTTTTACCTTCAGGGTTTTCTGCCGGGGAATCACGCGGCCGTGCTCATCGGCCTCATGAACCGCGAACGAAACCTGCTTTTCGCAGCCGTGAAACGCCTCTTCGAGGAACAATGCAAGCCTGGCGTGCACGTCTTCACCGCGCATTTTCATACTCTGGCGAAAACCGCCACCACCAAATCCGCCACGGCGGCCGCCGCCAAAGATCTCTTCGAAAAAATCGCTGAACTGTCGTGCATCGGCCTCGGTGTAACCACCGCCACCGAAGCCGGACCCGCTCTGCCAGCCCGGGGGTGGCTCAAAGGATCCGTCGGCTTTGGCACCGTATTTACGCAGCTGGTCGTATTCCGCGCGTTTTTCAGGGTCTTTCAGTACTTCGTAGGCTTCACCAAGATCCTTGAACTTGGTGTCGGCATCTTCCTCCTTGCTGACGTCCGGATGGTATTTCCGTGCCAGCTTTCGGTACGCTTTTTTAATCTCCTCGGCGGAGGCAGACTCACTGACACCGAGCACGGCGTAATAGTCTTTGAAGTCCATGGCACTCCTCGTTACTGACCATCAACAATGATCAATTATTGATCTCTGTTACCTATAGTTGACGCTGCCAGCGAAAATACAAGCACCCGGTGATGCCCAATTGCGATAGATCAAACGCGGCGGCGCTTGTGACCGTGCCGACTGTGGTAATTCGTATGGCATCTTGTTCCGGGAAAGGTGAGAATTGCCGGTTTTACTCTTTCAACCGGCCTCAGGGAGTGCTTTTTGAGCAGCGAACCAGCCACACGACTCCGGATTTTCCTGATCGAATTCGCGTTGGCCCTGGGTGGCTTTGCCATCGGTACGGGGGAGTTCGCCATCATGGGCCTGATGCCCAATGTGTCGCAGGATCTCGGTGTTACCGAACCACAGGTGGGACACCTGATCAGCGCCTACGCGTTGGGGGTTGTGGTGGGCGCGCCGCTGCTGGCAGTGATCGGCGCCCGCTTTTTCAGGCGCCAGTTGCTGATCTGGCTGATGGGCTTTTATGCGGTTGGGAATCTGGCGAGCGCTATGGCGGCGGACTATACCGGGGTCATGGTTGCGCGATTTGTGGCCGGCCTCCCTCACGGGGCGTATTTCGGCGTAGCCTGCCTGGTGGCAGCGTCCCTAGTACCGGTCCATCAACGGGCGAAAGCAGTCAGCCGAGTCATGATGGGACTGACTCTGGCGCTACTGCTGGGCAACCCCATGGCGGCCTGGATGGGGCAGTCACTGGACTGGCGCTATGTGTACATGTTCGTGGGGCTCGTTTCCCTTGTCACTCTGACCATGGTGATCTCGGTGCTGCCGGCTGATCCACAGGAACAACGAAAGGGGGCGTTCAGCGAAATCCGGGCGTTCAACCGGGCCGGCATCTGGTTCGCCCTGGCCATCGGCGCCATCGGCTTTTCCGGTATGTTCGCCGTGTTCAGCTACCTGGCGCCCACGCTGCTGGAAGTAACAAAGGTTGAGGAGTACTGGATTCCCCTGGCCCTGGCAGTGTTCGGGCTAGGCGGCTTTACCGGCAATCTGCTCGGTGGCTGGTTGTTCGATCGGTTGGGATTTCGGGCGGTCGGCGTCATTCTGTTGCTGAGCGCCTGTATCCTGCTAGCCTTTCCTTCCACCACCGGCAACCTACCGGTATTGCTGGTTGCCTGTTTCCTGGTAGCCATGATGGGCGCGTTGGGACCGGCACTTCAGACCCACCTGATGGATGTAGCCCATGGCGCCCAGAACCTGGCGGCGGCTTCGCACCATGCCGCCTTCAATGTCGCCAATGCCCTTGGACCCTGGCTGGCGGGTATGGCGATCACCGCCGGTTTCGGCTGGTCATCGACGGGATACGTCGGAGCTACTACGGCAACCCTCGGGCTGCTCATTTTCCTGGCCGCCTGGCGCCATAAGCAAAAAGGCCCCCGCAATGCGGAGGCCAATCAGGTTCCCGTCTCTTAAGCTTACTTGACCTTGGGGTCCAGCTCGCCAGAGGCGTAGCGCTCGAACATGCGCTCAAGGTTAACCGGCTTGATCTTGCTGGCATTGCCGGCACAACCGAAGGCTTCGTAGCGTGCGATGCACACTTCGGTCATGGCCTTCATGGTTTCCTTGAGGAATTTGCGCGGGTCGAACTCGGCCGGGTTTTCGGCGAGGAAACGACGGACGGCGCCAGTGCTGGCCAGGCGCAGGTCGGTGTCGATGTTGACCTTGCGCACGCCGTGCTTGATGCCCTCAACGATTTCTTCAACCGGTACGCCGTAGGTTTCCGGGATCTCACCACCGTATTCGTTGATGATCTTCAGCCACTCCTGGGGTACGGAGCTGGAGCCGTGCATAACCAGATGGGTGTCCGGGATGCGGGCGTGGATGGCTTTGATCTGGTCGATGGCCAGGATGTCACCTGTCGGCGGACGGGTAAACTTGTAGGCGCCGTGGCTGGTGCCGATGGCGATGGCCAGGGCATCAACGTGGGTTTTCTTGACGAAGTCCGCCGCTTCTTCCGGGTCGGTCAGCATCTGGCTATGGTCCAGGGTGCCTTCGGCACCGATGCCGTCTTCTTCACCGGCCTGGCCGGTTTCCAGGGAACCCAGGCAACCCAGCTCGCCTTCTACGGAGACGCCACAGGCGTGGGCCATTTCGACGGTGCGACGGGTAACGTCGACGTTGTATTCGTAGTCGGTGGGGGTTTTACCGTCTTCACCCAGGGAGCCGTCCATCATCACGGAGCTGAAGCCCAGCTGGATGGAGCGCTGGCATACGGAAGGGCTGGTGCCGTGGTCCTGGTGCATGACCACCGGGATATGCGGGAATTCTTCGATGGCCGCCAGGATCAGGTGGCGCAGGAAGGGCGCACCGGCGTATTTGCGAGCACCGGCGGAGGCCTGGACAATCACCGGGGAGTCGGTTTTGTCGGCGGCTTCCATGATGGCGCGCATCTGTTCCAGGTTGTTGACGTTAAAGGCTGGCACACCGTAACCATGCTCGGCGGCGTGATCCAGCATTTGCCGCATCGAAATCAGGGCCATGGGTCGTCTCCTTCATTTAGACTTTGGATGTTTGAATTCTGTTCGTTTCTTGCTTCGGAGTCTGCTGCGGCAGGTGGAGGATCGCTTCCCGGGACACGCTGTGAATACATCCATGTACGCTTGACTGCAGCATCCTTGCTGCAGACAGTCCCGGGAAGCGATCCTCCACCTGCCTTGCGATTCTGGTCTCTCTGCTGACTTCCGCCAGAGCCGCTGTTGTTTGTTTACTCGCCGCGTTCTTCCAATACCGCTACTGCCGGGAGCGTCTTACCTTCTACGAATTCCAGGAACGCGCCACCACCGGTGGAGATATACGAGATTTTGTCAGCAACGCCGTACTTGTCAACGGCGGCCACGGTGTCACCACCGCCGGCGAGGGAGAAGGCGTCGCTTTCGGCGATGGCTTCGGCCAGGGCTTTGGTGCCGTTGCCAAACTGGTCGAATTCGAAAACGCCAACCGGGCCATTCCAGAGGATGGTTTTGGCGTTCTTCAGTACGTCGGCGAACTTGCCGGCGGTTTCCGGACCTACGTCGAGGATCATGTCGTCGTCGCTGACGTCGGCGATGTTCTTGGTGGTTGCGGTGGCGGTTTCTGCGAATTCGCTGGCAACAACCACGTCGACCGGCAGCGGGATTTCAACGCGGCTGGCGATTTCTTTGGCGGTGTCGATCAGGTCGTGCTCGCACAGGGATTTGCCGACCGGGTGACCAGCTGCCGCCAGGAAGGTGTTGGCGATGCCGCCACCGACAATGATGGAGTCGCAAACCTTCTCCAGGGCGTTAAGCACGTCCAGTTTGGTGGAAACCTTGGAGCCGCCAACAATGGCAACCACTGGCTTGGCCGGATTATCCAGGGCTTTGCCCAGGGCGTCCAGCTCAGCCGCCAGCAACGGGCCGGCGCAGGCTTCGGGGGCGAACTTTGCCACGCCGTGGGTAGAAGCCTGGGCGCGGTGGGCGGTGCCGAAGGCGTCCATCACGTAGACGTCGCACAGGGCCGCGTACTTTTTCGCGAGGTCTTCGTTGTCTTTCTTTTCGCCTTTGTTGAAGCGGACGTTCTCGAACAGGACCACTTCGCCATCGGCCACTTCAACGCCATCCAGGTAGTCCTTGATCAGGCGAACTTCCTGGCCCAGCACTTTGGTCAGGTGGTCGGCGACGGGCCTCATGGAGGAGGCTTCGTCGTACACGCCTTCTTCCGGGCGGCCCAGGTGGGACATCAGCATGACTTTGGCGCCGGCGTCTTTGGCGGCCTTGATCGTGGGCAGTGACGCGCGAATGCGGGCGTCGCTGGAGACTTTGCCGTCCTTGACCGGCACGTTCAGGTCTTCACGGATCAGCACTCGCTTGCCGGCGAGGTTGAGGTCGGTCATTTTCTTGATGGCCATAACAATCTTCCCTAGGTCTGCATAAACATGGGGTCAGATGAAAGCGTTCATCTGACCCCGTTTTCTGTTTTTTCCAGCCAGCTTCGGCTGACATCGAGCATCCGGTTCGCGAACCCCCACTCATTATCGAACCAGCACAGCACTTTCACCATGGTGCCGCCGGTTACCCGGGTCTGGCCGCCATCCACCACGCCGGAGTGGGCGTCGTGGTTGAAATCGGAGCTGGCCAACAGTTCGTCGGTATAGCCGAGTATGCTCTTCAATGGGCCGTTGGCGGCCTCTTTTAACAGGTTGTTTACCGCTGCCACGTCAGTGGCTTTAGCCACATTCACCACCATGTCGATGGCGGAGACGTTCATGGTCGGAACCCGCATGGCCACCGAGCTGAACCGGCCTTCCATGTTGGGTAACAGGCGTTCAATACCCTTGGCGAGGCCGGTTTCCACAGGAACGATATTGTGCAGGGCGCTGCGGGTTCGGCGCAGGTCCTGGTGGTGGTAGGCGTCGATGACCGGCTGGTCGTTCATGGCGGCGTGAATCGTCGTGGTACTGCCCTGCTCCACGCCAAATGCTTCATCCAGCACTTTGATGACTGGCACCAGACAATTGGTGGTGCAGGAAGCCGCCGCAACGATCACGTCGTCTGCCGTGAGGTCGGCGTGGTTGACACCATAGACCACGGTTCGATCGACGTCCGACTCGGCCGGCTGCGAAAACAGCAGGCGCGTGGCGCCGGAATCGATGTGCTTCTGGGCCGTCGCGCGGTCAGAGAAGGCGCCGGAGCATTCCAGCACCAGGTCGACATCCAGCAGACGCCAGGGCAGTTCTGACGGATCGGCATGACTCAGCACCCGGATAGCATCGCCATTGACCATGAGATCCTGGCCCGATACCGAAATCTCACCCTGGAACCGGCCATGGGTGGAATCGTATCGGGTCAGGTGGGCGATGGTGTCGATATCCGACAACTCGTTAATGGCGACCACCTGCAGGTGGTCGCGAAAGCCGTTTTCATAGAGCGCGCGCAACACGCACTGGCCGATTCGGCCGTACCCGTTGATGGCGACACGAAAAGGCGCAGAGTCTGTCATCAGGCGTCCAGCAGCTCGGCAGCCACTTCCAGGACGTTGTCGACGGTAAAGCCGAATTCCTTGAACAGCTCGCCTGCAGGTGCAGATTCACCAAAGGTGGTCATGCCGATGATGCGACCGTCCAGGCCAACGTACTTGTACCAGTAGTCGGCAATACCCGCTTCGATGGCGATGCGGTTAGTCACGTCCAGCGGCAGAACCTGCTGCTTGTACTCGGCGCTTTGGGCATCGAACACGTCGGTCGAGGGCATGGAAACCACGCGCACCTTTTTACCCTGTTCGCGCAGTGTTGCGGCGGCATCCTGGGCCAGACCCACTTCAGAGCCGGTGGCGATCAGGATCAGATCCGGTGTGCCTTCGCTGTCGGACAGGATGTAGGCACCCTTGGCCACATCCGCCAGCTGCTGGGCATCACGCGGCTGGGCCGGCAGGCCCTGGCGGGAGAACACCATGGCTGTCGGGCCATCGGTGCGCTCAAGGGCTGCTTTCCAGGCTACGGCAGACTCAACGGTATCAGCCGGGCGCCACATGCTCATGTTGGGCGTGGTGCGAAGGCTGGCCATCTGCTCGATCGGCTGGTGTGTCGGGCCGTCTTCGCCCAGGCCGATGGAATCGTGGGTAAACACGAAGATGGAGCGCTGCTTCATCAGCGCGGCCATGCGCACAGCGTTGCGGCAGTATTCCATGAAGATCAGGAAGGTCGCGCCGTAGGGCACGAAACCACCGTGCAGCGCGATGCCGTTCATGATGGCGGCCATGCCAAACTCACGAACACCGTAGTAGATGTAGTTTCCGCTCGCGTCTTCTTTGGTCAGACCCTTGGTGTCGGACCAGATGGTCAGGTTGGAACCGGCCAGGTCGGCAGAGCCGCCCATCAGTTCCGGCAGCAACGGACCATAGGCGTTCAGGGTATTCTGGGAAGCCTTTCGGGAAGCCACGGTTTCGGCCTTGTCCTGGCATTCCTGGATATAAGTCTGGGCCTTTTCGGCGAAATCGGCAGGCAGGTCGCCGGCCATGCGGCGCTTGAATTCTGCGGCCAGCTCTGGCTCGGCCTTTTCATACGCGGCGAACTTCTGCTCCCACTCGGACTGGGCAGCGGCGCCTTTTTCACGGGCGTTCCAGGCGCTGGCAATGTCGGCCGGAATTTCGAACGGGCCATGCTGCCAGCCCAGTTGCTCCCGGGTCAGGGTGATTTCGTCGTCACCCAGGGGGGCACCGTGACAGCTTTCCTTGCCCTGCTTGTTGGGCGAGCCAAAGCCGATAATGGTCTTGCAGCAAATCAGCGTCGGTTGATCGGTATTGGCGCGGGCCGCTTCGATGGCCGCGCGAATAGCGTCGGCGTCGTGGCCGTCGACGGCCGGAATCACCTGCCAGCCGTAGGACTCGAAACGCTGTGGCGTGTTGTCGGTGAACCAGCCTTCGACCTCGCCATCGATAGAGATGCCATTGTCGTCATAGAAGAACACCAGCTTGCCCAGGCCCAGGGTGCCGGCCAGGGACGCCACTTCGTGGGAGATGCCTTCCATCAGGCAGCCATCGCCCAGGAATGCGTAGGTGTAGTGGTCAATAATGTCGTGACCGGGACGGTTGAACTGCGCCGCCAGGGACTTCTCGGCAATGGCAAAACCCACGGCGTTGGCAATGCCCTGGCCCAGAGGGCCGGTAGTGGTTTCAATGCCCGGGGTATAACCGTACTCGGGATGGCCCGGAGTCTTGGAGTGCAACTGGCGGAAGTTCTTGATGTCGTCGATGGAAACGTCGTAACCGCTCAGATGCAGCAGGGAGTACTGCAGCATGGAACCATGACCGTTGGACAGCACGAAGCGGTCGCGGTTGGCCCACTGAGGGTTGGCCGGGTTGTGGCTCAGGTAATCGTTCCACAGAACCTCGGCGATATCCGCCATACCCATGGGCGCACCCGGGTGGCCGGATTTGGCTTTCTGAACCGCATCCATGCTCAGCGCGCGAATGGCGTTGGCGAGATCTTTACGAGACGGCATTGACGTTTCTCCAGTGTTTTGCAGGAAAAGAATTCGTAGTGATTAAAGGGCGATCAAAATGAGGCGCGTATTTTCGCCGATTAGTGTGTGCCGGGGCAAATCGGCATGTGCCTGTTTGACGATTGTTTGCCTGTGGATTTCCGAAAGGGCCTGATTTCAAAGAATGATAAACCTATATCAAAATTTTTTGATATGCCTATTGATTGACCACCCGAAGCACCCTACACTTCGCTCCCATGACATCCATGAACGCACACGCCGACAACCTGTCCTCTGTGGACGCACTGGCCCCGATCTTCAAAGCAAGCGGGGATCCGTTGCGCCTGGAGATTCTGCGCGTCCTGAGAAGGGACACCTTTGGCGTGTTGGAGCTCAGCCAGCTGTTTGATATGCGCCAGTCCGGCATGAGCCACCATCTGAAAGTGATGAACAGAGCCGGTCTGCTGGAGCCCCAGCGTGAAGGCAATGCGATCTTCTATCGCCGCCCGCTGCACCTGGACAGCGACAAGCCTACCGACCAGACCATTCGCCAGATATTTGAAGCGGTAGACCGGGTGCCACTGCCACCGCATCTGCAGGAACGAATTGAAGCCATCCGCAACCAGCGTGCGGATCAGTCCCAGGCCTTCTTTGCTCGCCACGCGGAGCAATTCCGGGAGCAGCAGGAGCTCATCGCCGCCTTCGATCTTTATGCCGAACCGGTGGCGGAAATGATCCGCAAACGGTCCCGCAAACACCAGTGGCAGGCGGCGCTGGAAATCGGCCCAGGCGAAGGCGCCTTCCTGCCGGTGCTGGCCGAGCTTTGCGGGCATGTGGTCGCCCTGGATAACAGCCGGGATATGCTGGCCAAGGCAACCCGTACCTGTATTGATGAACGGCTGAACAACATCGACCTCATTGAGGGCGTTACCGACACCCTGCTGGCCAGGGGCGATGCGTTTGACCTGGTGGTTGCCAACATGGTTTTGCACCACGTACCCAGCCCGGCCGATATCTTCCTGGATGCGGCGGCACTGATGAACAACGGTGGCTGCTTCGTCATCAGCGACCTGTGCAGTCACGACCAGGACTGGGCAAAAGCAAACTGCGGTGATCTCTGGCTGGGCTTTGAACCGGAAGAGCTCACTACCTGGGCAGCGGACGCTGGCCTGGTTGCCGGAGAACAGCTGTTTATCGGCTTACGGAACGGTTTCCAGATCCAGGTTCGGGAATTCTGGAAACACGGCGGCCAGATTTGACGACCTGGATCGCAATATCAACAAATTTTGATATACGGATACGTAGTTTTACGTATCCTCACACAGATCAACAAACCGGATACCGGAAAGCGCTTTAAGAAAGCCGCTTACCGGACTGAATTTGAATCGCTCACAGAGGAGCATGTGTTATGGCTGACTACAACATCTTCACTTCCGAATCGGTCTCTGAAGGCCATCCGGACAAATTGGCGGACCAGATCTCCGATGCCGTGCTGGATGCCATCCTGACCGACGACCCGCACGCCCGTGTTGCCTGCGAAACCATGGTGAAAACCGGTGTGGCCATCGTTGGTGGTGAAATCACCACCAGCGCGTGGGTAGACCTGGAAGACCTGGTGCGCGGCGTGATCAAAGACATCGGCTACACCTCCTCAAAAGTGGGCTACGACGGGGACACCTGCGGCATCATCAACATCATCGGCAAACAGTCGGTCGATATCGCCCAGGGCGTTGACCGCCAGAAGCCGGAAGACCAGGGTGCCGGGGACCAGGGCCTGATGTTCGGCTATGCCAGCAACGAAACCGACGTGCTGATGCCTGCTCCGATCACCTTCTCCCATCGTCTGGTTCAGCGTCAGGCTGAGGCCCGCAAGAGCGGCCTGCTGCCGTGGCTGCGCCCGGACGCCAAGAGCCAGGTTACCTGCCGCTATGAAAATGGCCGGGTTGCTGGTATCGACGCGGTGGTTCTGTCCACCCAGCACGATGAAGACGTAAGCCAGGAAGACCTGAAAGAAGCGGTGATGGAGCTGATCGTCAAACATGCGCTGCCAGCCGAGCTGCTGCACAAGGATACCCAGTTCCACATCAACCCGACCGGCAAGTTCGTGATCGGTGGCCCGGTGGGCGATTGCGGCCTGACCGGCCGCAAGATCATCGTCGACACCTACGGCGGCATGGCCCGCCACGGGGGCGGCGCTTTCTCCGGTAAGGATCCGTCAAAGGTAGACCGCTCCGCCGCCTACGCCGGCCGCTACGTTGCCAAGAACATCGTCGCCGCCGGGCTGGCTGACAAGTGCGAGATCCAGGTGTCCTACGCCATCGGCGTGGCGCAGCCGACGTCTATCTCCCTGAATACCTTCGGCACCGGCAAGATCAGCGATGACAAGATCATTGAACTGGTCCGCCAGAACTTTGATCTGCGCCCCTACGCGATCACCAACATGCTCGACCTCCTGCATCCGATGTACCGGGCCACTGCAGCCTACGGCCACTTCGGCCGCGATCCCTATGAAATGACGGTCGGTGGCAAGACCTTTACCGCCTTCCCATGGGAGAAGACGGATCGCGCAGCAGCTCTCAAGGATGCCGCTGGTATCTAAACCGATTTCGGGCGTATGTCATCAGGCATACGCCCAAGCCAAACTGACTGACAGGAGAACACCATGAGCACTCCCGCAGAAAAGCTGAACA
Source organism: Marinobacter sp. (assembly GCF_041687235.1). Lineage (GTDB taxonomy): Bacteria > Pseudomonadota > Gammaproteobacteria > Pseudomonadales > Oleiphilaceae > Marinobacter. The sequence continues at coordinate 14,371 of NZ_JAWLCH010000011.1, forward strand.
GCTTTGACGACTACAAAGTTCGCGATATTTCCCTGGCCAGCTGGGGCCGGAAGGAAATCAACATCGCCGAAGGCGAAATGCCGGCCCTGATGAAGCTCCGCGAGAAGTACAAAGCCGAGCAGCCGCTGAAAGGCGCCAACATCATGGGTTGTATCCACATGACCATCCAGACTGCCGTGCTGATCGAAACGCTGGTGGAGCTTGGCGCCAACGTGCGCTGGTCATCGTGCAACATCTTCTCTACCCAGGACCAGGCCGCAGCCGCTATCGCTGCACAGGGTATTCCGGTATTTGCCTGGAAAGGCGAAACCGACGAAGAATACGACTGGTGCCTTGAGCGCACCGTTGGTGCCGACGTGGACGGCTGGGAACCGAACATGATTCTGGATGATGGCGGTGATCTGACTGCCCTGCTCCATGAGAAGTACCCGGAAATCCTGGCCAACTGCCACGGTGTGACCGAGGAGACCACTACTGGCGTGCACCGCCTGCAGGAAATGCTGCGCGAAGGCACCCTGAAGGTTCCTGCCATCAACGTGAACGATGCGGTCACCAAGTCCAAGAACGACAACAAGTACGGTTGTCGTCACAGCCTTAACGACGCCATTAAGCGCGCCACTGACCACCTGCTTTCCGGCAAGAAAGCGTTGGTGATTGGCTACGGCGATGTGGGTAAGGGCTCCGCTGCCTCCCTGCGCCAGGAAGGCATGATCGTAAAGGTCACTGAGGCCGATCCGATCTGTGCCATGCAGGCCTGCATGGACGGATTCGAGGTTGTCTCTCCGTACCTTGACGGCGTAAATACCGGAACCGAGTCCGGCGTTAACCGCGATCTTCTGCAGAACACCGATCTGCTGGTTACCACCACCGGCAACATGAACGTGTGCGACGCGCACATGCTCAAGGCGCTGAAGAGCGGTGCCGTGGTGTGCAACATCGGCCACTTCGACAATGAGATCGATACCGCCTACATGCGCAAGAACTGGGAGTGGGACGAGGTTAAGCCGCAAGTTCACGTTGTGTACCGCGACAAGGCCACCAACGACCATCTGATCCTGCTGTCCGAAGGCCGCCTGGTGAACCTGGGCAACGCTACCGGTCACCCGTCACGGATCATGGATGGCTCTTTTGCCAACCAGGTTCTGGCCCAGATGTACCTGTTCGAGCGCAAGTTCGCCGACCTGCCGGAAGATGCCCGGGAGAAAGGCGTTTATGTTCAGGTTCTGCCCAAGCACCTGGACGAGGAAGTGGCCCGGGCCATGGTGGAAGGCTTTGGTGGTGTGATCACCAAAATGACGCCGGAGCAGGCCAAATACATCGGTGTACCGGTCGAAGGCCCGTACAAGCCAGAAAGCTACAAGTACTGATCGGGTAAACAGATGCAATCCCAGAAACAGTTCAAGCGCCGTTTCAGCTTTGAGTTTTTCCCGCCCAAGACCGACCTGGGCAAGGAAAAGCTGCAGAACGTGCGCAACCAGCTGGCCGAGGTGAATCCGGACTTTTTCTCCGTCACCTTCGGCGCCGGTGGTTCCACCCGGGACCGCACCATTGAAACCGTGCTCAACCTGCATCGCCAGGGCATTTCCACGGCACCTCATCTTTCCTGCGTCGGGGGCACCCGCCAGGAAATCGGGGAGCTGCTGGATCTGTACAGAGAACACGGAATCAACCGGATTGTTGCCCTTCGGGGCGACATGCCCTCCGGTATGGGAGCCGCCGGTGAGCTGCGCTATGCCAACGAGCTGGTGGAGTTTATCCGCGAGCACAGCGGCGACACCTTCAACCTGGAAGTGGCAGCGTACCCTGAGTTTCATCCGCAGGCCCGCAACGCTGAAGAAGATCTGAAGAACTTTGCCCGCAAGGTTCAGGCTGGCGCCAACAGTGCCATTACCCAGTACTTCTTCAACGCAGACAGCTACTTCTACTTTATCGACCGTCTGGAGAAAATGGGGGTCACCATTCCGGTGGTTCCGGGCATCATGCCCATCGTCAATTTCTCCAATCTGGTTCGTTTCTCGGACATGTGCGGCGCGGAAATTCCCCGCTGGATTCGCAAACAGCTCGAAGCCTACGGCGACGACAGCGATTCCATCCGCAAGTTCGGTGAGGAAGTGGTCACCGAAATGTGCGAGAAGCTGTTGAAGGCCGGCGCACCGGGCTTGCATTTCTATACCCTGAACCAGGTAGAGCCCAGTATCAGCATCTGGAAGAACCTGGGCATCAGTGACAGGGAGAAGATTGCTTTCTGATGTAGTTTGCTGGTGTCGGATTACGGCCCGTTGGGCCTAATCCGACCTACAGTACTCCTGGCAACCTGCAATGGTTCTGGGATGGCTTTGTGTCGGATTACGGCCCTTCGGGCGTAATCCGACCTAGGGTTCACTTGGCAATCTCCCGCCTTCGTAGGTTGGATTAGGTCCGAAGGACCGTAATCCAACACCCGCCCTGCGCCACCAACCTCCCCGCCAAGCATTTGATTTCCTGTGTACATCTGCGTAATAGTCTAAAGTGTATGTGATGCAGTTCCATCAACGCTCCCCGGAGATCGCAGTCAACAGCAGTGATTGGTCCGGCTTGCCTTACCGGGCAAATGGAGCCTCTAAAAAAAGAAAAGGAGAATGTATGAGCACGAAATGGCTGAAAACCGTAAGCGCCAGCCTGGCACTCACCGTTGCCGCAGGAACCGTCAGCGCAGAAACCCTGCGCGTCGTCACTGACCCGAGTTTTGTTCCATTTGAAATGATGGATCAGGAAACCGGCGAAATGATCGGTTTCGATATGGAAATCATTGCCGAAGTAGCCAAGCGTGCAGGCTTTGATTACGACCTCAACACCATGGACTTCAATGGCATCATTCCGGCTCTGCAAACCGGTAATGTCGACATTGCCATCGCTGGCATTACCATCACCGAAGAACGCAAGCAGATCGTCGATTTCTCCGATCCCTACTACGATTCCGGTCTGCGGATTCTGGTGCGCAAGGACAACGAGAATGTCGAGGAGATCTCCGATCTCGAAGGCAAGAAAATTGGCACCAAAATCGGTAGCACCAGCTACGACTATCTGATGAAAACCCTGGACGAAGACGACGGTGTAACCCCGTATCCGGGCAGCTCTGACATGTACATGGCGCTGATGTCCCGCTCAGTGGACGCCGTTTTCTATGACGCCCCCAATGTGGGCTACTTCGCCAGCACCAAGGGTGAAGGTAAGGTGAAAACCGTCGGAAAGCTCTACGAGGGCCAGCAGTACGGTATCGCCCTGAAGAAAGGCAGTGAGTGGGTGGATGACGTGAACGAGGCCCTTGCCTCCATCAAAGAAGATGGCACCTACAAGGAAATCTACGAGAAGTGGTTCGGCGAAATGCCGGAAGACAAATAAAACTGAAAACCACAGCCGGGGTGCACAACACCCCGGCTGGTCACTCCCCATTCAACGGAGACACCCACTGTGGAATTCCAGTTTCAGTTTGACTGGCAGGCAGCCATCAACTCCATTCCATACCTGGTTAAAGGTATTCCCTACACTCTTCTGATTTCCTTTGGTGGCCTGGCCATCGGCTTTGTTCTCGGCATCATTTTCGGTCTGCTGAGTATCAATAAAAAATGGTTCTTCCGCTGGCCTGCAACCGCCTACATTGAGGTATTTCGGGGAACGCCGATTCTCGTGCAGGTGCTCTTTATCTTCTATGGCTTGCCGGATCTCGTCGGCGGGCCGATTGATCCGCTGGTTGCCGGTATCGCGGCCATCGCCCTGAACTCCGGGGCCTATATCTCAGAGGTCGTTCGCGGTGGCGTTCAGTCCATCGACAAAGGCCAGACCGAAGCAGGCCTTTCCCTGGGGCTCTCACGCTCCCAGACCTTCTGGTCCATCATCTGGCCGCAGGCGTTCCGCCGCATGATTCCACCGCTGGGCAACCAGGCCATTGTCAGCATCAAGGACACGTCCCTGTTCTCGGTGATTGGCGTGGGTGAACTGGTACGCCAGGGGCAAATCTACATCGCCAACACGTTTACCGCGTTTGAGGTGTACTTTGTGGTCGCCATCCTCTACCTGGCCATCACCCTGTCCCTGTCCATCATTCTCCGCTTTGTCGAGCGGCGTGGACTGGCTTCTGTCTGAAGGAACGTTACCCATGACTCAGATTGTAAAAATGAAGGGCATGAACAAGTACTTCGGAAAACTCCATGTCCTGAAAGATATTGACCTTACCGTTGAACAAGGCGAAGTGGTGGTGATTATCGGCGCCAGTGGCTCCGGCAAATCTACCCTGATCCGATGCGTGAACGGTCTCGAGGAATACGAGTCCGGCACCCTGGAAGTGGACGGCCAGCATCTCGCGCCAAAGAGTGGCAACCCGAAAGCCCTGGCTGAAATCCGCAAGGAAGTCGGGATGGTGTTCCAGCAGTTCAACCTGTTCCCTCACCTCACGGTGAAAAAGAACATTATGCTGGCTCCCCAGAAGGTCAAAGATGCCCCGGAAACCGTTGCCAACGCCACCGCCGAGCGTTTGCTCAACCGGGTGGGCATCGGCAACCAGGCCGACAAGTACCCCAGCCAGCTTTCCGGGGGCCAGCAACAGCGGGTCGCGATCGCCCGGGCCCTGGCCATGGAACCGCGCCTGATGCTGTTCGACGAGCCCACTTCAGCCCTCGATCCGGAAATGATCGGTGAAGTGCTGGATGTGATGCGGGAGCTCGCCAAGGAAGGCATGACTATGATGGTCGTCACCCATGAAATGGGCTTCGCCCGGGAAGTGGCCGACCGCGTGATCTACATTCACGAAGGCCAGATTGTGGAGCAGGGCAAACCCCACGATGTGTTCGACAACCCGCAGAACGAGCGCACCCAGGCGTTTCTTTCGCGGGTCTTGGCGCACTGAAGCCAGGCCAGCCTCGAAAGCCTCCGCAAGCGGAGGCTTTTCGATTGCATGTGACCCGTATTGATACGGTATCTCAGGGAATGTTGTCCAGCTGGGCCTGTAATTGGTGATCCACCCGGCGAACCTCCCTGACCAGATTCACGCCCATGCCAGTCGCCGATGATGAGTTAGTCGGAGAAGCAATAGGTTGAGGCAGGCGTGTGAGTATCACCAATAATCACCGACCCCGTCCCGATCGTCACGCCGCCACATGAAATCGCGCCACCGGTCACCGCCGCCGGCTTGCCATTAATCATGACGGTGGACGAGCCTCCAGCGATGGTGCGCGGATGGGGTGGATGCTTGGGTTTGGAATGGGGTGCCAGCGGGTCACCCACGCGGGCGACTGGCTTGCCGTCGATCAATACGTCGGGGGAACCGGCAATAACCGGCGTGGGAGGGAAACCCTCGTGGTCGGAGCCAAGATCTCCGAGCAGGACTATCGCTTTACTCATCTTGCATCCTTTGCGTTGTGTTGAGCCATCCTGGCTCTGTGAGTGATCTCGCGCAGTTTATACGGAAGCGCGGTCCTCGCCAAATCCTGCGATGCCAGTGTGTGATGCCGTTGGGAGGATCCCGAGGCAGAGCTAAAACTGGATCACATCCTCGTATTGGGCAAACACGGCTACCCGTCGCCCTATAGCAATTGGCGGGTGGCTTCGTACTCACGCCTGATCTTGGCGTGGGAGTCATCTGCCAGAAACTGCGCAATCTTCTTGCCCAGAAAAGGCACATCGCAGCGCACGTTGAGTGTCACCAGATTGGTACAGGTCTCGCCCTGCCCCAGCAGCCTCATCATGCCCTTTATCTTCGCGGGTACACCTTCAATCCGGATCCTGAATTCGCAGTGCCATTCGTTGTCACTTTTACGAAACCAATGCTCTTCCTGACGTACCTGGTTCCATTCCCGATGAAAGCTTGCCAGAATTCCGGGCACCTCTGAGGAGGTGGTTACTTCCCGCTCGATCACAAGCTTGCCGGAGGATTCGTCCCGACTGAGCTCCGCCACCCGGACGTTACGGGAGCCAAGGCGGGCATTCTTTTCAAGGATGTGATCCTCGCTAAAAAACGCACCCAGCACCCTTTCCAGACCCGCCTCGTAGGGATGTTCCAACTCCAGTTCCATCAGCGTCTCCTTAGTGTTTTTTAAGGAATTCTGCTGTGCCGCGGTCTCAGGGACATTGGCCCTTCAGTCAGCATCAGATGGCACAGTGGCCAGCCGTCGCCGTTAACTGTAATATCCGCACAGGTTAACCGCCGACAATACAGAACATGACCGTCTGACGGAGAATTATCATGCGCAATGCTGACCTCGTCGCCCGTGGCCTCAAGACCGTGTGGCACCCCTGCACCCAGATGAAAGACCATGAAGGGGCCGTGCCACTGGTTCCGATCAAGCGGGGCGAGGGTGTCTGGCTGGAAGATTTTGAAGGCAACCGGTTTATTGACGCCGTCAGTTCCTGGTGGGTCAACCTGTTCGGCCACGCCAACCCCCGAATCAACGCTGCCATACAGGACCAGATCGGCCAGCTGGAACATGTCATTCTGGCCGGTTTTACCCATGAACCTGTGGTCAACCTGTCCGAGCGCCTCATCGAAGTGACTCCGCCGGGCCTGAACAAGGTTTTCTACGCCGACAACGGCTCGTCTGCCATAGAAGCTGCCCTGAAGATGAGCTTCCACTACTGGAAGAATCACGGCAAACCGGGCAAGAAGAACTTCGTCAACCTGAGCAACAGCTACCACGGTGAAACCCTGGGCGCCCTCGCACTCGGCGATGTCTCACTGTACAAGGACACCTACCAGCCCTTGCTGATGGAGGTTCTGACAGCACCCTCACCGGATGCCTTCAACAAGGAGCCGGACGAAACCGACGAGGGCTACGCCCTGCGCCAGTTTGAAGCCATGGAAAAGCTGCTGGCCGACAAGCATGAAGAAATCTGCGCCGTGGTGGTAGAGCCACTGATCCAGTGCGCCGGCGGCATGCGAATGCACCACCCCGTTTACCACACCAAATTGCGGGAAGCCTGTGACCGCTACGGCGTGCACCTGATTGCCGATGAGATCGCCGTTGGTTTTGGCCGCACCGGCACCCTGTTTGCCTGTGAGCAGTCAGGCATTACCCCGGATTTCATGTGCCTGTCGAAAGGGCTCACCGCCGGCTACCTGCCGTTGTCGGTGGTGCTGACCACCGATGATGTCTACAACGCCTTCTATGACGACTACGAAACCCTCAAGGCCTTCCTGCACAGCCACAGCTACACCGGCAACCCCATTGGCTGCGCCGTGGCACTGGCGACCCTGGACATCTTCCGGGATGATAACGTCATCGAGAGCAACCGCAGACTTTCCGCCTGCATGTCAGAATCCGTTGCACACCTTGCGGACCACCCCAATGTCGGGGACATCCGCCAGCACGGCATGACCCTCGCGGTAGAAATGGTGAAAGACAAGGCGTCGAAAACGCCCTTCCCCTGGCAGGAGCGACGCGGCATCCGGGTTTATCAGCACGCATTAACCCGGCAGGCCTTGCTTCGCCCCCTGGGTAATGTGGTTTACTTCATGCCGCCTTACGTGATCACCGAAGAACAGATCCGCCACCTCGCCCAGGTTGCAACGGAAGGCATAGAAATCGCGGTTCGTGACTGACAACCGCCAGGAACCTGAGAGATAGGCCCATGCGCATACCCCGCATCTACACCGATTCCGCCCTCAGCGAGGGCGGCACCGCAGAACTTGATGACAACGCCGCGCAACACGTCGGCCGGGTATTGCGCATGCAGCCGGGGCAGGAACTGCTGCTTTTCAACGGCAATGGCAACGACTACCCCGCCACCATTACCAGCGCCAGCAAGAAGAACGTGGAAGTCCAGGTGGGCACTCCGCAGGCCAACACCACCGAATCCCCGCTGGAAATCGTCCTCGGCCAGACCCTCTCCAAGGGTGACCGGATGGACTACGCCGTGCAGAAAGCGGTGGAAATGGGCGTCACCCGTATCGTGCCGCTGACCACCGAGCGCTGCGACGTAAAACTCAAGGGCGACCGGGAAGACAAGCGCCTGCGCCACTGGCAATCCGTCGCCATCAGCGCCGCCGAACAATGCGGCCGCGCCCGGCTACCCGAGATTCTGCCGGTGATGACCGTGTCAGAATGGCTGGAACACACCCGGGATTGCGACGTCCGCCTGGTATTGCATCACCGCACCGAACGCGCCCTCAAATCCATCATTCCGCCGGAACGTGTGGCCCTCATGATTGGCCCCGAAGGCGGCCTCTCCCCGGATGAGATCGCCCAGGCCGAGCAAGAAGGCTTCCTCCCGGTCGCCCTCGGCCCACGGGTTTTACGGACTGAAACCGCCCCTGTGGCGGCCATGGCGCTGTGTCAGTGGCTGTGGGGTGACATCGGCGGCTGACCGCTACCAACCGTACCGCCGTCTCATGTCGGCACCCAAGTCATTGACATCAAGGGGTGCCAACAACATTATCCCTGTCGATTCCTAAAGCAAAAAAACGTTCATACGCGAGTAACGGGATGACAAGCCTGCTAAGCACCCACGAATTCTGGCAATACCTCAGTATCCCGGTGATTGCCGCCCTGATTGGCTGGACCACCAACTGGCTCGCCATCAAAATGACCTTCTATCCTCTGGAGTTCATCGGCAAACCGCCGCTGCTGGGCTGGCAAGGCATCATTCCGTCAAAAGCCCGAAAAATGGCCGCCATCAGCGTTGACGCCACCATTTCAAAAATCGGCACCGTTCGGGAAATATTCCAGCAGATCGACCCTAAAGTACTCGCCACCCACATCGTCCATTCCGTCGAACCCCGTATCGAAGAATACGTGGACGAGATGATGCTCAAGGAATACCCCACCTTCTGGGAAAATCTGCCTGCCTCGGCACGAAAAATGGTCTACGACCGCGTCCGTAAGTCCACGCCTCAGCTGGTGGACAACCTGGTGGAGGATGTTTCCGACAACATCGAAGACCTGCTGGACATCAAGGGCATGGTGATCGAGCGTCTGGCCAGCGACAAGGAGCTGCTGAACCGGATCTTTATTGAATGTGGCGAGGTGGAATTCCGCTTCATCATCAACTCGGGGCTCTATTTCGGTTTCCTGTTTGGCCTGATCCAGATGGCGGTCTGGTATGTCTACCCGAGCTGGTGGGTGCTTCCCTTCTTCGGCCTTCTGGTGGGTTGGGCCACCAACTGGATTGCCCTGAACGTGATTTTCCGGCCGCTGCACGCGAAAAAAGTCGGTCCCTTCCGGATTCAGGGCCTGTTCCTGAAACGCCAGCCGGCCGTGGCGGAATCGTTCTGCCACATCGTGACCCATGAGATCCTCACCGTTGGCAACATCATCAACGCCATTCTCGACGGTCCCAAAGGCGACCGGGCCCGAAACATGGTCAAGAAGCACATCAAGCCACTGGTGGACGAAACCGCCGGCATGGGAAAGGCGCTGACACAGATGGCCTTTGGCCCCACGGGATTTGCCACTCTCAAGAACAAGGTGGGCGAGAAAGCCATCGAAATATCACAGACTTCGTTCAACAACCCGGTGTTCGAGACGGATCGGGCCCGGGCTGTGGAATCGATCATGGTAGAGCGAATGATTGCCCTGTCTTCGGAAGAATTCCAGGACCTGCTCCGGCCCTGTTTCCAGGAAGACGAGATCAAACTGATCCTGGTGGGCGCGTTCCTCGGTTTTGGTGCCGGTATCTGCCAACTGGTCTTCGTGTTCGGGGAGTCGTTCCTGTAAATTCCTGCCTTGATTCACGGGCTTAAAACCTGTGCAAGGATGCGTCGTACATCTATACTCTCGGAAACGGAGGTTCATTACTTCGAACAGGTTCCACCCGGAGGCAACGGATGCCAGGTTTTCTCTCCTGGATTTCAGGACTATTCACAACAAAACAGCCTGCACCGCCGGCCCCGGAAGCGCGGCTGTTTAATCCATCTCCGGAAAACCCGACCAACGAAACCCCGGACACAGGCCCGGAACTCGCCCAGCACCTGGAAGAGCATCTCTTCTGCTGGTTGCTTGACGCGGAACCCGCGGTTCTTCGCGCAGACCTCTCCTCCTACGACGAGGTACTGGAAGAATTGCACCAGCGCCTCTCCAGCAACAGGATGGAAGAACTCCCCCGGCAACCCATGAGCCTTCCAATGCTCATGCGGGCCCTTTCCGATGAATCCACCGACCGCCATCGGCTGACAGAGATCATTCTGGGCGACCCATCGCTCACCGATCAGTTGCTGCAGATTGCCAACAGCCCTTACTTCCGGACCGGCGACCATTCCATTGAATCGGTGGATCAGGCGGTCTTTGTACTGGGGGTCGACGGTATCCGAAATGTCATTTCCGCGGCAGTAATGCGCCCCATGATGGCCGCACGGAACAGCCGGGAAGCGTTATTCGGCCAGCGCGCCTGGCGCTGGGGCCTGACCTGCGCGAGGGCGGCGGAATTGATCGCCAGAACCCAGGGCGAAGACACCAGTGCGCATTTTATGGTCGGCTTGCTGCCTTCCCTGGCCTACATCACCATCCGGCGGGAGCTGCAGCGCATCTGCCGGTCGCGCACAACAACCGGCGAACCGGAGCCCGCACTGATTCGCCATGCCCTCGCCAGGTACCAGTGGGCCACGTGCCAGTTACTGGCCAATGAATGGAACCTGCCCCCCAAATACCACGCCTACCTTCTGGCGGCAGAACGGCCAGCACCAAGGCAGAAACACACGCCCCTGACCGATGGCATGGTCATAGGGACTCGGGAAGTGCTCCGACATGCCCACCAGCGAAACCTCGCCGAAGAGGACCTGCCCAAAGTGGTGCGGTTAACCCCGGAACAAATCAGCAGCCTGCGAAACGCTCTGCAAAAGATGCTCCGGGAGGGTGGCCGCTCAACCGTCAGAAGCTGACGCAGGTTCCGGCTCTGCATGAGACCGGCCCTTTTCCCCGCTATCGTCGCCCCGTAACAGCTCCGCAAAGGTTCGTGTCTCATCGACGCTGGTCGTCGCCACCAGTTCCGGGGGTATGACGCCCGGTAGCCGGTCAACCACCCGGTCTTCGTCGTTGCGAACGACCCTCAACACCTCACCGACGGTTATCAGATCCAACGACCGCCCAGGGGCAAGCTGATCACCCTGGCGCCCGGCCAGTGTAAGCAAACCTGCCCGGATCAACTTGTCGCTCAGGGCACGGGTCACCTCTCCCGGCACCTTCAGCTGTTGTTCCAAGACTTCCTGCTGGGGAGCCGGCTTACCCTCACTGAAAGGTTTGGCCACCAGCCACATGGTTGCCAGGGCCACTTTCTCCTGCAGCTCGGGCGACAGTTGTACCTGCCTGCGTTTAGCCACCGACCCGGGATTCTGCAGATAGAACGCCAGGCTGGCGCCCAGCAGCAGGATCATCCAGTTCAGATAGATCCAGATCAGTAAAATGATACCTATGGCAAAACTGGAATAGATGGCGGCGTACTTCGCTGAACCCGCCACAAAGGAGGCAAACAACATTCCGCCAGCCTGCCAGGAAACACCGGCCACCAGGCCACCAATGGCGGCATAGCGCAACTTGACCCGGGTGTTGGGCATGAACACATACACAAAAGTGAACGCACCAACCACCAGGAAAAACGGTGTGAACCGACTGGCCACCAGAATGACAGAACCGAACGGCTCGATCTCGATCAGCGTCTGGACAATGGTGGACGAAAATATGGTGGCACTGACGCCAATGGCCGACACCATCAGCAGCGGCCCTACCATAATCACGCTCAGGTAATTACTGAAACGCTGTGCCATGGAGCGCATGTCCGGCACCCGCCAGATCATATTGAAGGAGCGCTCGATCTTCTGAAGCAGCGAGATAACCGTATAGACCAGCAATGCGAGACCCACAGAGCCCAGCACACCCACTTTCATGTTATCGACGAACCCGAGAATCTGCTCAGCGAGCTCAATGCCCTGGGGGCCCAGCGGCTCAAAAAACTGGAACAGAAACGGCTCCATTCGCTGATGCACGCCCAGCGCCTTGAGCACCGAAAAGCTCAGGGCAAGGAGGGGAACAATACTCAACAGCGTGGTGTAAACCAGGCTCATGGCATGGAGGGTCAGCTGCCCGCTGATAACATCTCTGGCCATGGCGTACACCGTGCGCCCGACCTTGTACAACCAGGTCCAGGGCCAGCTCTGGGGCGGATTGGGATTCGCCAGAATCCAGCTTTCAGCTTCCTGGAGCCGGTCTTTTAATTGGAATGAAGCCACTTTCGGTCCTTTCGTTCCATGTTTTGTTCAGATTATCAGTCAGATATCCGGTCTAACCAGAGTATGGCCGATTAGCAGCCGTTTGCGAGGCTACCAACCTCAATATAACCATATCCAAATTTGTTACTTCCTCTTATAACAGAATTTCGGTAAAAACGACCGCTATTCACGATATAACCTTTTCCTGAACGGATGTTCTCTCATGCGAATCAAGCTTGCTCTGGGCGTTGCTGCAGTTACGGCCTTCTCTCCGGTGACCGCTCTGGCCACCAACGGCTACTTCAGCCATGGCTATGGCACCATCAGCAAAGGCATGGCCGGCGCTGGCACTGCGCTGTCCCAGGACAGCATTGCGGCGGCAACCAACCCGGCGGGCATGGCGTTTGTTGGCAATCGCATGGATGGCGGTTTCGAGGTTTTCTCGCCCAGGCGGGAATACACCGTCGACGGCCCAATGTCTCCGCCCCCGGCGTTCTCGCTGCAGCCCGGCACCTATAAAAGCAGCCGCAACGGTTTCGTGATCCCTCACCTGGGTTTTAACCGGGAACTGTCAGACACCACACATTTCGGTATTTCCGTGTTTGCCAACGGTGGCATGAACACCGACTACTCCGGCGAGAGTGGCGGGCCTTTCTATGCGGGCCGAACCGGTGTGAATCTGGAACAGCTGTTTATTGCACCCACATGGTCCTGGGAGTTTTCCGAGAACCAGGCCTTCGGCATTTCGCCGGTCATTGCCTATCAGCGCTTTGAGGCTGAAGGCCTCCAGAGCTTCGCGCCATTCTCTTCAGACCCTGACGCTCTGTCCAACAACGGCACCGACGACGCCTGGGGTTATGGTTACCAGATCGGCTGGCAGGGGGAGATCACAGACACCCTGCGAGGTGGCGTGAGCTGGCGTAATATTCTGAAGATGAACGAGTTCGACAAATACCGCGGCCTGTTTGCCGAGCAAGGCGACTTCGACATCCCACAAATGTTCAACGCGGGCATCGCCTGGTCCGGTATTGAAGATCACTGGTTTCTGCTGGACATACAGCATATCCGCTACAGCGAGATTAACAGCGTTGGCAATCCGCTGCTGCCCAACCTGCAGACCGCCCAACTTGGCGATGACAGCGGCGCCGGCTTTGGCTGGGACGACATGACCATCGTCAAGCTTGGCTGGCAGTGGCAGCAGACAACGTCCCAGGCCTGGCGGGCCGGTGTAAGCTACGGAGAGAATCCCATCTCGGACGAGGATGTGCTGTTCAACATCCTGGCACCGGGTGTCCAGGAATGGCATTTCACCGGCGGATTCACTCACAGCTTCAGCGAAAACCTCGATGTGTCAGGAATGGCCTCTTACTCCCCCGCCAAGACAGTAACCGGCCCCAACCCGCTCGCACCGAACCAGACCATTGATCTTGAGATGTACCAACTGGGTGCCTCGGTCAGCGTGGGCTGGAAATACTGAACCAGGTAAAAGCCAGCTTCTGAAGCCCCGGCCTATCCGGGGCTTCACTTCTAGAGCACTGATTTCAGATTAGCAGCGGTAATGCCAACAATCCGCTGCCGCGCTTCCCGGCTGGCCCAGGCGGAGTGAGGGGTCACAATCAGATTGGGGATATCATCCGCCAGCAGGGGATTGCCGTTGCGGGGCGGCTCCTCCGTCAACACATCGAAACCGGCGCCGCCGATCTCGCCGTCGCGCAGCGCGTCCGCCAGCGCCTGTTCGTTTACCAGACCGCCACGGCTGGTATTGATCAACAATGAGTCCGGCTTCATCATTTTCAGCTCGCGGGCGCCAATCAGATCCCGGGTATCATCGGTGAGCAGGCAGTGCAGTGACAGGACATCAACCTGGGGCAACAATTCGTCCAGAGGGATTCGGGAATACCCGTCCACCTCGCCCGCTTCCTGACCGGGACGAGCACCCAGCAGAACTCGCATACCGAACGCAGCCGCCCGCTCAGCTACACCCTGACCCAGATCACCGTAACCGACAATACCGAGCGTACGCCCCTCCAGTTCCATAATCGGATGGTCCATCAGGCAGAACATGTCACTTTTTCCCCAGCGTCCGGCCCGCACATCCCGGTTGTAATCCAGCAGCCGGGTAGCCAACGCCAGCATCAGCGCCATTGTGTGCTGCGCCACCGTGGAGCGGCCGTAGTTGGTCACGTTCATCACCTTGATGCCGTGATCTTTCGCCGCCTGCTGGTCAATATTGTTCAGCCCCGTGGCCACCACGGCTATGTTTTCAAGCTCCGGGCAGGCCTCGAAATGCTCCCGGCTCAGTACCACCTTGTTGACCAATACCGTATCAAAGCCCCGGATGCGCCCAAGCACCTCATCCGGACCGGTCCGGTCGAATTTTTCCAGCCCGCCCGTCACCGCTTCAATGGGCGACAGGTCCACATCATCACCAAGGGTTTTGGCATCGAGGAATACCGCTTTCATACTTTTCTCCTGAATCCAGATGGCCACAGATTAGGGTAGACTGAGATAAACGTCCAAAACTCAAGATGTCCAAGCAACAACAGGGTGCAAACCATGGAACATGAATTCTGGCACGAACGCTGGGCCAAAAAGGAGATCGGCTTTCACGAGGGCACGGTCAATCAATACCTCCATGACCACTGGCCCGAACTGGCCGGCAAAGGCACCGATGCCGTCTTCGTGCCCCTTTGCGGCAAAGCCCACGACATGTGGTGGCTCCACGACCGCGGCCACCCCATCATCGGCGTGGAACTGAGCGAACTGGCCTGCAAGGACTTCTTCGAAGAGGCCGGAGAGAAGGCCAAAGTCCATCCGGGTGAACCCTTTATCACGTTCAAACACGACAACCTGGAATTGTGGTGCGGCGACTTCTTCCAACTGGTACCTGAAGACCTCAAACACGTCCGCCTGGTCTACGACCGCGCCGCCCTGATCGCGCTGCCGCCACACATGCGCAAAGACTACGTAGACCACCTGACCGCCATCATCCCCGACGGCACCCGAATTCTGCTGATCACCCTGGACTACGACACCGAAATCAAGGGCCCGCCGTTCAACGTCAGTGACGAAGAAGTACGTGAGCTCTACCAGGACGACTACAAGATCGAACACATCCTGACCAACACCCTGGCCAAGGATCATCCGTTTACAAAGAGAAAAGGCCTTGAAAACGCCTCAGAAAGCGTATTCCGTTTAACCAAACTCTAGCCTGCCTTCAGGCGGTCGCCTCCGTGGCCTGATCGGAGTGTATCGGGTGGCTTTCTGACAACGAATTTGATGTCTGAGCGAAGCGAGTTGCCAATTCGTTGTCAGAAACCCACCCGGTGCACTCCAGCCCCCTCACACTGTCCCCGCAGAAACCCGGCAAGCTACAAAACCAACACACCCGCCTAACATAATTTAATGAACCTTAACCACTCACCCACTGTCCAACTTCCCAACCGTGAACTAAGCTCAAGGTAAGCAAGCCGGCCGAGAGTTGATCGTTCACAGGCTTGTAAGTATCCATTCCTTCCACCCATAACTAAACAAACCGCCCGGATGGGCGGAGCAGACTGCAACGGGGAAATTGCGTGAATTGAAAGCTGAAGATACAGCGAGCGAGGGCAATCTATGAGCATACTGCAGCACTTCAAAGACCGGTATGAGAGTACCCAGGAAGAAGAATACAGCCTGGAGGAATACCTGGAGATCTGCAAAAAGGACCCAACGGCCTACGCCACGGCCGCCGAGAGGATGTTAATTGCCATTGGCAAACCAGAGCTCGTCGATACCTCGAAAGATCCGAGGCTGTCGCGCATATTTTCCAACAAGGTCATCAAGCGGTACCCCGAGTTTTCCGAGTTCTATGGCATGGAAGATGCCGTAGAAAACATCGTCTCCTTCTTTCGCCATGCTGCTCAGGGCCTGGAAGAAAAGAAACAGATCCTTTATCTGCTTGGCCCCGTCGGCGGCGGTAAATCGTCCCTGGCGGAAAAACTCAAATCACTGATGCAGAAGGTGCCCTTCTACGCCATCAAGGGCTCACCCGTTAACGAATCGCCGCTGGGCCTGTTCGACCCGGCCGAGGATGCCCAGATCCTGGAAGAGGAATACGGCATCCCCGCCCGCTACCTGAAAAACATCATGTCGCCCTGGGCGGTAAAGCGCCTGCATGAATTTGGCGGCGACATCAGCCAGTTCCGGGTTGTGAAAATGTATCCCTCGGTGCTCGACCAGGTTGCTGTCTCCAAGACCGAGCCCGGCGACGACAACAACCAGGACATTTCCGCCCTCGTGGGCAAGGTCAACATCCGCATGTTGGAGGATTTCTCCCAGGATGACCCGGATGCCTACAGCTTCAGTGGTGGCCTGTGCAAAGCCAACCAGGGCCTGATGGAGTTCGTGGAGATGTTCAAGGCACCGATAAAAGTGCTGCATCCGTTGCTGACGGCCACCCAGGAAGGCAACTACAACACCACCGAAGGCATGGGCTCTGTCCCCTTCGACGGGGTAATCCTGGCCCACTCCAACGAATCCGAGTGGCAGACTTTCCGCAACAACAAGCACAACGAGGCGTTCCTTGACCGGGTGTACATCGTCAAGGTGCCCTATTGTGTTCGGGTGACCGAAGAAATCGAGATCTACAAGAAACTGCTGAGCAACAGCTCCCTGGAAGGCGCCCCCTGCGCGCCGGATACTCTGGATATGCTCGCCCAGTTCTCTGTGCTCTCGCGCATCAAGGAGCCTGAAAACTCCAGCATCTTCTCCAAGATGCGGGTCTACGATGGCCAGAACATCAAGGATACCGACCCGAAAGCCAAATCCATCCAGGAGTATCGTGACGCCGCTGGCGTGATGGAAGGCATGGATGGGCTGTCCACCCGCTTTGCTTTCAAGATCCTGTCCAAGGTATTCAACTTCGACACCACAGAGGTGGCCGCCAACCCGGTGCATCTGCTGTACGTTCTTGAAAAGCAGATTGAGCAGGAGCAGTTCCAGCCGGAAATTCATGAGAAGTATCTCAGGTTCATCAAGGAATTCCTGGCGCCTCACTACGTGCAGTTTATCGGCAAGGAGATCCAGACCGCATACCTGGAAAGCTACAGCGAGTACGGCCAGAACCTGTTCGACCGCTATGTCACCTATGCCGATTTCTGGATTCAGGATCAGGAATACCGGGATCCGGACACTGGCGAAATTCTCGACCGCTCCTCAATCAACGAAGAGCTGGAAAAAATCGAGAAACCAGCCGGAATCAGCAATCCCAAGGATTTCCGAAACGAGGTGGTCAACTTCGTACTGCGCGCCCGGGCAAACAATGGCGGCAAGAACCCGTCCTGGCTCAGCTATGAAAAGCTGCGTGCCGTCATCGAGAAGAAAATGTTCTCGAACACCGAGGATCTGCTGCCGGTTATCTCTTTCAACCCGAAAGCGAGCCAGGAAGATCAAAACAAGCACAAGCAGTTCGTCGAGCGTATGGTCGATCGAGGCTACACGGAGAAGCAGGTTCGGCTGTTGGCCGAATGGTACCTGCGAGTTCGCAAGTCTCACTAAGTCAGTGACCATTCACTGAGCTGGAGTAACGCCATGGGAATGACCCACATAGTCGACCGGCGACTGAACGGTAAGAACAAGAGCGCGGTGAACCGGGAACGGTTCCTGCGCCGTTACCGCCACCACATCAAGCGGGCGGTATCGGATGCTGTTCAGAAGCGCTCGATCACAGACATCGAACGGGGCGAGAAAGTCAGTATTCCGTCCCGGGACATTGACGAACCCATCTTCCACCACGGCCAGGGCGGCAAACGGGAGGTGGTGCACCCCGGCAACAAGGAGTTCGTGGCCGGCGACACCATTCCCAAACCCGAGGGTGGCGGAGGCCAGGGGTCCGGCCAGGGACAGGCCAGCCCGGATGGCGAGGGCATGGACGAGTTCGCCTTCCAGATTACCCAGGAAGAATTCCTGGATTTTCTGTTCGACGATCTCGAACTGCCCAACCTGGCCCGCAAGAAACTCAAGGATACCGAGGCCTTCAAGTATGTCCGCTCCGGCTTCAGCACCGATGGCGTGCCGGCCAAGCTGGATGTAGTGCGCTCATTGCGCGGAGCTCACGCCCGACGATTGGGCCTGGGAGGCGCGCGCAAGAAAAAGATCCGGGATCTGGAGAAACAACTGGAAGCGCTGAAATCGGCGCCGGAGGATCTGGACCCCGCGTTCAGCCACGAAGACCAGATCCAGGTTCTGGAAGAGGAAATCGCGCGACTGAAAGCGAACATTCGACGTATTCCTTTCATTGATGAAATCGACCTGCGCTACCGCCAGCACCTGAAAAAGCCGCAACCGGCCACCAGTGCCGTGATGTTCTGCCTGATGGACGTGTCCGGGTCCATGACCCAGATGCACAAGGACATCGCCAAGCGCTTTTTCATCCTGCTGTACCTGTTCCTCAAAAAGAACTACAAGAAGATCGAAGTGGTCTTCATTCGCCACCACACCAGTGCCAAGGAAGTGGACGAGGAAGAGTTTTTCTATTCCCGGGAAACCGGTGGCACCATCGTCTCCAGCGCCCTGAAGCTGATGCACAAGATTATCGAATCCCGCTATTCCCCGGACGAATGGAACATCTACGCGGCCCAGGCATCAGACGGCGATAACTGGAACGACGACTCCCCGGTGTGCGGCAAGATCCTGGCCGACAATATCCTGCCCCTGGTGCAGTATTTTGCCTATGTGGAGATCACGCCGCAGGACCACCAGATGCTCTGGTACGAATACGAGAAGATTCACGAGCAGTTCCCCCAGAGCTTTGCCTTGCAGCAGATCGCCGACCCCGGCGAAATCTATCCGGTGTTCCGCCAGTTGTTCGAGAGGAAAGCCGCATGACGAACCTCATGGACCGCCCCAATCTGCCGAAGAGTGACCTGCCAAGAGCCCGGGAACCTATTTCGACCGGGTCTGAATGGACGTTCGAGCTGATCCAGACATACGATGACGAGATTGCAAAATGCGCCTCCGAGTTCGGCCTGGACACCTACCCCAACCAGATCGAGGTGATCAGCGCAGAACAGATGATGGATGCCTACAGCTCGGTAGGCATGCCGGTTGGCTATCATCACTGGTCCTTCGGCAAGCAGTTTCTCAGCACCTCCAAAGGCTATCAGCGCGGGCAGATGGGCCTGGCCTACGAAATCGTGATCAACTCCAACCCCTGCATCGCTTACCTGATGGAGGAAAACACCCTGCCGATGCAGGCGCTGGTCATTGCCCACGCCTCCTATGGCCACAACTCGTTCTTCAAGGGCAACTACCTGTTCCGCACCTGGACTGACGCCAGTGCAATCATTGATTACCTGGTTTTCGCACGCCATTACGTGGCCGAGTGCGAAGAACGCTACGGCGTCGATGCCGTGGAGGAAATCCTGGATTCCTGCCATGCCCTGATGAACTATGGCGTGGACCGGTACAAGCGGCCGGCTCCGATATCGGCATCGGAAGAACTGCGTCGCCAGAAAGAGCGTGAAGAGTACCAGCAACGGCGCATAAACGATCTCTGGCGCACCATTCCGAAACCGGACGACGACGATGACCCGGTAAGGCGCGGCAAGCGCTATCCGGAAGAGCCCCAGGAGAACATTCTCTATTTTATTGAGAAGAACGCGCCCTTGCTGGAAACCTGGCAGCGGGAAATCATCCGCATCGTGAGAAAGCTCGGCCAATACTTCTACCCTCAGCGCCAGACCCAGGTCATGAACGAAGGCTGGGCCACCTTCTGGCACTACACCCTGCTGCATCGCATGTACGACAAGGGCCTTGTGACTGACGGCTTCATGCTCGAGTTTCTTCAGAGCCATTCGGCGGTAGTGTATCAACCGCCGTTCAACAGCCCCTGGTATTCGGGCCTCAACCCATACACCCTCGGATTCTCGATCTTTACGGATCTCCGGCGGATTTGCGAGAACCCCACCGAGGAAGACCGCGAATGGTTCCCGGACATCGCCGGCAGCGACTGGCTGGAAACCCTGCATTTTGCGATGAAGAACTTCAAGGACGAAAGCTTTATCCAGCAGTTTCTCTCGCCCAAGGTGATGCGGGATCTGAAACTCTTTGCGATCCAGAATGACGATCAGGAAGACGTCTACCGGGTGACCGCCATCCACGACGAGCCTGGCTACCGGGATCTGCGCGAGAAACTGGCGCGGCAGTACAACCTGAGTTACCGCGAACCCAACATCCAGGTCTGGAACGTGGATGTACGGGGCGACCGCTCCCTGACCCTTCGACACATCCCCGTGGACCGCGTGCCCCTGGGCAAGGAAACCGACGAGGTCCTGCGTCACGTACACCGGCTGTGGGGCTTTGATGTGCACCTGGAAAGCGTGGACGATGGCACGGTCGTGGAGCAGCACCACTGCCCGCCAAGGGAACTCGAGGACGACTGACCTGGAAACCGGAGCCAACCTCGGGCCCGTACTGGCCGGACCGATCCTGCGTCATACCGCTCCGGACTCGCTGGTTCTCTGGCTGGCAACCAGCGAGCCGGCGGAGCTCACCGTAAGGGTGTTCAACGGACAAGAAAGCCTGCTGGATCGCCCGGTGACCGGGTCCGAAATCGTCCGGCTCAGGGTTGGCGCCCGGGCCTGGCTGAACCTGCTGGCCATTACGCCAGATACTCCTCTGCCCCGGGACTCCCGGCTTGAATACGATATTGGACTGACCCGCGCTGGCTCAGACAACCCCATATGGATCCGGGACTGGGCACCTCACCTTTGCCCCGAGGGTAAAGAGCGCCCCGGTTTTACCCTGAAATCGAAACTGGACCGCATTCTCCACGGCTCCTGCCGAAGACCTCACCACCCCGCCCGCGACGGCCTGGTGCGGGTGGACGAAGAGCTGCAGCACGCAGAGCAGCTGGAAGAGGTTCCGGCTTTGCTCCTGATGACCGGCGACCAGGTCTACGCCGATGATGTGGCCGGGCCGATGCTGCACGCGATCCAGTGCGTTATTCATCAGTTGGGTCTTTACCAGGAAACTCTGGAAGGTGCCGCGTTCAGTAACAGCAGAGACCTTACCTCGGTGACGACGGCCTATTACCACCGGGATGAACTGCTGCCGGAATCTGAATTCAATGAGGATCTGACCGAGCGCTTTTTCGGCGGTGTCCGCAAACCCGTTTTCACCACCGCCAATGCCGGCAACCATCTGATTTCATTTGCCGAAGTAATCGCCATGTACCTGCTGGTGTGGTCGCCGGAACCGTGGCCCCTGGTCACCGCCACCGAGCCGGTCAATGACCCGGATGATCTGGCGCGATACCGTAAAGAACAGGCAACCATCGACGACTTCCGCAGGAGCCTTCCCCAGGCAGCGCGCGCCATGGCCAACGTGCCTGTGTACATGATCTTTGACGACCACGATGTGACAGACGACTGGAACCTCTCGGCCCTCTGGGAGACCACCGCCTACGAACACCCCTTTTCCCGGCGCATCATTGGCAATGCCCTGCTGGGTTATCTTCTGTGTCAGGGCTGGGGCAACCAACCGGAGAATTTCCGGGAGCTGATCAAGCATTGCCAGACGCTCTTCGAGCCCGAAAACGGACAGTTCGACCTGGACAAGGCCACCCAGGATGACCTGATTGACCGACTCTTTCACTTCCAGCACTGGCATTACAGCCTGCCCACTTCACCCCGACTGGTGGTACTCGACACACGCACCCATCGCTGGCGCAGTGAACGTCGGCGCAGCCATCCTTCCGGACTGATGGACTGGGAATCACTGACCGACTTCCAGCATGAAATCATGGGCGAGGACGCAGTGGTGGTCGTATCGCCCGCGCCCATATTCGGAGTGAAGCTGATCGAAATGATTCAGCGGGTGTTCACCTTCTGTGGAAAGCCATTGCTGGTGGACGCTGAAAACTGGATGGCACATCGGGGCGCTGCCAGTGTGCTGCTGAATATCTTCGGCCACCCCCGAACGCCCCGACACTTCGTGATTCTTTCCGGGGATGTCCATTATTCCTTTGCCTACGATGTGCGGCTTCGCCATGAACAGAACGGTCCCCACGTCTGGCAGATCACCAGCAGCGGTATCAAGAACCAATTCCCCAACAGCCTCCTGGAATGGCTGGATCGCCTGAATCGTTGGCTGTTCGCTCCCTGGTCGCCCCTGAACTGGTTCACCAAGAGGAGGCGGATGTGGATTTCCCCGAGGCTGCCCGAAGGCCGGGAAGCCGGTGAGCGACTGTGGAACTGTTCAGGTATCGGAGATGTTCGGCTGGATGATGAGGGCGCACCCACCGCCATCCGGCAACTGGACGCCGGCGGCGGGGGCACGGTTTTTCACCGTCGCAGGGAAAACTGATCAGGCATTAACGGAAGGCAGTCCCGACAGGGCCATGGCCAGTTCCTGTTCATCGTATTCGTGGTCGCTCAGTTCACCGGCAAAATAGGAGGTATAGGCCGCCATATCGAAATGACCATGGCCACAAAGATTGAACAGGATCACCTCTTCCTTACCTTCCCTCTTGCAGCGCAGGGCTTCATCGATGGCACCCTTGACCGCATGATTGGCCTCCGGCGCAGGCACGATCCCTTCGTTCTTCGCAAACAGAACACCAGCTTCAAAGCACTCCCGCTGGGTGTAGGACACCGCCTCAAACAACCCCAGCTCCTTGGCATGGGACACCAGCGGTGCCATGCCGTGATAACGTAACCCGCCGGCGTGGAAGCCGGGCGGAGTGAATCCGGAGCCCAGGGTATGCATCTTGGTAAGCGGCGTCATGTGGGCGGTATCGCCGTAATCATAGGCGTACTTGCCGCGGGTCAGGGTCGGACAGGCGGAGGGTTCAACCGCAACAATCCTGGATTTTTCGCCGCCTCTCAGCGCATGGCCCATAAACGGGAAGGCAATACCGGCAAAGTTGGAGCCTCCGCCGGTACAACCCACAATGACGTCCGGCCAGCAGTCCGCCATTTCCATCTGCTGCATCGCTTCCAGGCCGATGATGCTCTGATGGAGCAAGACGTGGTTGAGAACCGAGCCCAACGCATACTTGGTGTTCGGGTCCTGCACTGCCAGCTCCACCGCTTCGGAAATGGCAATGCCCAGACTACCGGTATGGTCCGGCGTCTCAGCCAGCACCTTGCGGCCGAACTCGGTCAGTTCAGAGGGCGAGGCCACACACCTTGCGCCATAGGTTTCCATGACCGCCCGACGATAGGGCTTCTGGTTGTAGGAAACCCGCACCTGAAACACGGTAACGTCTATATCAAACAGGGAGCCAGCAAATGACAGCGATGTGCCCCACTGCCCTGCACCGGTTTCGGTGGTGAGGGTGCGAATACCCGCTTCGCGGTTGTAGAAGGCTTGTGGAATCGCCGTGTTCGGCTTATGACTGCCCGCTGGGCTCACGCCTTCGTATTTGTAGAAGATTTTTGCCGGAGTGCCAAGGGCCTTCTCAAGACGATGCGCCCGGTACAGGGGCGCCGGCCGCCAGAGGTTGTAGACATCACGTACTGGCTCGGGAATCTCGATTTCCCGCTCGGTAGTTACTTCCTGTTCGATCAGTGCCATCGGAAACAGCGGTTCAAGATCGGAGGGCGTTACCGGTTGCTGTGTGCCCGGGTGCAGCACCGCCGGCAGCGGTTCGGGCAGGTCCGCCTGCAGGTTATACCAGTACTTTGGCATCTGGCTTTCTTCGAGAAGGAACTTGGTTTGCATGAATAAAAAATCCCTACTGTTTATGTTGTTATCGCCCTTCAGAATACCCATTCCAGGCCCGCATAAAAAGTTCTTCCGGGGCCGGGTTCGAAATAACCCCGGTCTGCTACTGGGCGGTTGGCGTTGGCATTGATCCGGACGTTACTGAAGTACTCCTGATCCAGCAGATTGCGAATACCGGCATACAGATTAAGGGCCTGATCCGCCATCCGGAATGAATCCCCGGCGCGAAGGCCCACCAGCCAGTAATCACTTACCAGGGTCTGATTGCTGTTCTCGGCATAGAACTCACCGACATATTGCCATTCCAGGACCGCGAAACGACCGGCTGATCCGCGCCACTCCAGCTCGCTCACCCAGAGTTGTTCTGGCAGCCCGGGAATGGCATTGCCGCTGGCATCGTTGCCCTGTTCATCAACAAAGTCCCGTAATTCGTAATCGGCCAGAGTAAGGGCGCTGGTTACCCGCCAGGCGTAAGAAAGCTCCCAGGCCAGGCCCAGTTCAAAACCATTGCGCCGGGTTTCACCGGCATTTTCGTAGAAGGTCTGATCGCCCACGTTAAAAGGCAGGATCTCGTCCTCCACCCGGATGGAGAACAGGGCCATATCATAGCTCAGCCCTGCACCCAGCATGCCGCGCATGCCCAGCTCGCGATTCACTGCCTGCTGAGGCTCCAGATCGGGATTGAAACCACCGCCATTGGGGTTGGCGAACTCGGTGAAAGTGGGCGATTCAAACGCCGTACCCAGGGTGGCGTACACCTGGTGCCTTGGTGCCAGTTTGTAGCTGATGCCGGCAACGCCACTGTACTCCCGGAAAGTCCGATTGCCGGAATCATCTTCGCCGTCTTGCAGCCAGTCGTCGTCAATGGCCATGCGCAACCGATCGAAACGTACGCCCAGGGATAGGTTGAGTGCATCGCCAAGCGCCAGATCGCCCTGGCCAAAAACCGCCACATTGGTAGCGCTCTGGTTTTCCGCCTGGGTCTGGCCGGTGATATCGCCATCGATAGACACCGAATAGCGGCGCCGGTCGTCGGACTGATGATGCACATCCAGCCCGGCAACCCACGTCAGGGGCAACCCAGCGACTGCTGATTCCTGCTGGTACTCCGAGCTGATACCGTAAAAGTGGCGGTCGTAGGCCACCCGGCTGCTGCCCGGGAACGGCAGTTGCTGGGCAAAATCCCGGTGGGTGTAGAAGGTACTGAGGGTGAGTTGGCCGGGCAAGACGGCGGAATCTTCAAATCTTACGCCCAGGGTCTGCTGGTTTACGGTCTGGCTACTATCCAGCCTCTTGGCAAGCGCGGTAGCCTGCTCCGGATCCTCTTCCGCCTGGGCCAGGGTGAGCCCGCCCGGGTCTTCGGATTTCGGATTGTGCAATGCGTTGAACGTGGCTGTCACACGTCTTCCAGAATCCAGATCCCGTGCGACACGGCCGTTGAACAGCGCTTTTTCCGCCTCGCTCTGCTCCCGGTGGCCATCAACCGTCAGCCAGGAGAGCGTGGCTATCCCGCTGGTATTACCTTCAACGCCGTTACCCTGTATCGCAGCCTTGCGATACTCGTCACTGCCGCCGTCAAGGCGAAGCCGGCCACCCTCGGGAAGCTCATCACCCAACGCGGTGGAAATATCGATGACACCGCCGGCGGCATTGCCGTACTGAACCGACGCTGGCCCCCGGATGACCTCGATTCGTTGGGCCGAATCCAGATCAATGGCATCGATCTGGGACTGGCCGTCCGGAAGCGTGTAGGGGATGCCATCAACCTGAATGCGAATACCACGAATGCCAAAGGGCGCCCTGGCCCCGAACCCCCGGGTGGACAGCCTGAGATTCTGGGCAAAGTTGTAGCGGTTCTGAAAGAACAGGCCAGGTACGGTATTGAGGGACTCATCCAGTTGCAGACGCTGCTGGCCATCACGGATATCGGGGGCGCTGATAACAGAAACCGCAGCGGGGGTTTCATACAAATCCCGAACCAGTCGTGGGGCGGTTACCTGCAGTACCAGCTCCTCTTCGTTGTCCAATGACGACTGTGCAATCGCTGGAAGCGAGATCGAAATACACGCCGGTGACAGAACAAACGCTGCCAGGTAATTATTCTTGTTCAAAGGGCCTCCTCAGGGTTCGCCAATCAAGATTTCTCTTGGTAACGGGTACGCCAGCGATGGGGAAATGGTGTCATCCCATTCAACCCATCGGAAGGCCATTCTTGAATGAACATTTGAATTACTTTTTATAGGATCTTGGTAGTGGTCCCAAGGTAGCAGAATCAGGCGGGGATCCAGGCTTCAAGCACATCCACCAGCCAGGGCACCAGCAGGGCCGTCGCGAAGGCAGACAGTGCCATCGCCAGACCGGAAAAGGCCCCCATCTGCGAGCTTACCTGAAACGCCCGTGCGGTCCCGATACCGTGGGCCGCAACGCCCATGGCAATGCCCCTGGCGGTGTCATCGCGGACGCGGATCCACTCGAACAACTTGGTGCCCAGCACCGCACCCGTGATGCCGGTGATGACCACCAGCACGGCAGTCAGCGACGGAAGCCCGCCAATTTTCTCAGAAATACCCATGGCCACCGGCGCTGTCGCCGATTTCGGTGCCAGGGACATCTGGATCTCGGGCGATCCACCCAGAAGACGGGCCAGGCCAATGGAACTGCCTGCGGCGATCACAACGCCGCAGAAGAGCGAAATCGTCACCGGCAGCCAGAGCTGTCGAAGCCTGGAGAACTGTTGATACAGGGGAACGGCCAACGCCACCGTTGCCGGCCCCAGCAGAAAGTGAACAAACTGACCGCCTTCAAAATAATCGCTGTAGGAGGTACCTGTCGCCAGTAACAGGATGATGAGCATGGCGACAGAGGTGACGACCGGATTGGCCAGCGGATTGGAGTTGGTTTTCAGGTACAGCCGATAGGCCAGACCATAGGCCACCAGGGTAATCGTCAGGCCGAGAAGCGGCGACGTGGAAAGGTAGACCCAGATATCTTTCAGGCCCGGTTCAGTCATCGCCACCCTCCTTTTCCGGAAGAGGCTTGGCAAACCAGCGGGTGGTTACCTGCATGATCAACGCCGTGGCAACCATGGTAATGACCGTACTGAACAGCAGCGCCAGGGTAATCGGTACCCATTCATCTGCAATGCGGCCAAAGTGCGCCATCATGCCGACGCCGGCGGGAACAAACAGAAGTGAGAGATGGCTGAGCAAGGCCGTGGACGCCTGTTCGACAGACTCCGGCGCCTTGCCCCGGATCATGAGGGTTATGAACAGCATCACCATGCCCAGCACCGGGCCAGGAATAGGCAGGCCAAGCAATCGGACCGTGATTTCCCCAACCAGTTGGTATACCAGGAGCAGGGTAATGCCGTTCAGGAACTGCATGGTGCAGGACTCCGGTCAGTTTTTGCGCTGTACGGTTGAGATGGGAATAATGCTACGGCCATACATCGCCAGAACAAAGCCTATCGGGAACATCAGCACCCCGTAGACCGCAGCCGGAATCGACATGGCGCTGGACTCCAGTAGCGTCAGGGTAACCATCAGGGCAATGGTACCGTTTTTTACACCCAGCTCCACAGCCACAGCCAGCGATTCCCGCTGGGTCAGACCCGCCACACGGCCCGCCGCAAGGCCCAGACCGATACCGGCCACATTCAATAGAATAGTCGCCGGCCCCGCCTGTTTCAGAAGCTCCCAGATCTGGTCACGCACCCCGTAAACCAGGGCCACAATCAGCACCGCCAGCACGATACCACCGAAGACACTGACAATGCTTTCGGCCTTGCGGGCAACGTCCGGCTTGCGGGTACGAACCACCATTCCGATGGCAACCGGGAACAACACGATGCCGATCAGCATACCCACGGTTTTCCAGACCGGCAGCACAATGTTTTCTTCCGTGCCCATGTAGTGCTGGAGGGCAAGATTGGTGAAAAGAGGCAGGGTCAGGATGGTGATCAGACTGGCGCTGACGGTCAGCACAATGGATAGCGCAATGTTGCCCCGCGAAAGCAGCACAAACAGATTCGAGGTGGTTCCCCCGGGGCAGGCCGCGATAATCACCAGGCCGACGGCGATGGCCGGCGGAACCGCAAGCATGGTTGCCAGCATGAAAGCGACAAGCGGCATGACAAGTATCTGGGCGACAGTGCCGACAATCATCCCTTTCGGATAAACCGCCACCTGGCGGAAATCACGGACCGTCAGGGTCATGCCGATACCAATCATGATAATGAACAGAGCAATCGGCAGTCCTGCCGAGATGAGCGGGCTGGATTCCACAACGCCTCCGGATGTTTTTGTTTTTACTGCAACCAACCGATGAAAAGTAGCACAGACTGGTCTGATTCGGGAGCATTCAACGGCAACGGCTTGTAACGGTAAAACGCTGCAAAACCGGGGAACTTTATGACCACAAGCATCGTGTACCAGAGCCGTTGCAAGTATACTTGCATCAGACAATTAAAATACCTGGACACTCGTGGAGACACACAAGGAATGAAACGCCTGGGAACCCTGGATGCCTCTTGGCTGGCCGTAGAATCTGAAGACACACCCATGCACGTGGGCAACCTGCAGATCTTTTCGCTACCGGAGGGCGCCCCTGAAACCTTTCTTCGGGACATGGTGACTCGAATGAAAGAAACCGGTGACGTAGCGCCTCCCTGGGGTTACAAGCTGGCATGGTCCGGACTGTTGGGCCGGGTTCTGGCGCCGGCATGGAAAGTGGACAAAAACATCGACCTCGACTATCACGTTCGTCACTCGGCGCTGCCCCGCCCTGGTGGTGAACGGGAACTGGGTATCCTGGTGTCGCGCCTGCATTCCAACCCCCTCGATTTTGCCCGCCCGCTCTGGGAATGCCACGTTATTGAAGGACTGGAAAATAACCGGTTTGCGCTTTACACCAAGATGCATCATTCCATGATTGATGGCATCAGCGGTGTTCGCCTGATGCAGCGAGTGCTGACCACAGACCCCGATAAAAGGGATATGCCGCCCCCCTGGTCGGTACGTCCGGAGCGTCGTCGAGGCAGCAAAACCGATTCAGAAGCCAGCGTTCCGGCAGCATTCTCACAGGCCATGGACGCCTTGAAACTCCAGGCGGATATGGCGCCACGCCTCTGGCAGGCGGGCAACCGGCTGGTGCATTCAGTCCGTCATCCCGAAGACGGCCTCACGGCGCCATTCACCGGGCCTGTGTCCAAGATCAATCACCGGGTCACCGGCCAGCGCCGATTCGCCACACAGCATTACCAGCTGGACCGGATCAAGGAGCTGGCCCATGTTTCCGGCGCCTCCCTGAACGATATCGTCCTGTATCTGTGCGGCACCGCCCTCCGCCGTTTTCTGCTGGAACAGGACGAGCTGCCGGACACGCCCCTCACCGCTGGCATCCCGGTCAACATCCGGCCATCTGATGACCAGGGCGTGGGCACTCAGATCAGCTTCATGATCGCTTCCCTGGCAACCGACGAGGCGGATCCGCTGACCCGCCTGCAGAACATCAAGTCCTCCACCCGCAGGGCGAAAGAGCATCTCCAGAAGTTGCCTAAAAGCGCTCTGACCCAGTACACCATGCTGTTGATGTCGCCCTACATCCTGCAACTGATGTCCGGCCTGGGCGGAAGGATGCGCCCGGTATTCAATGTCACGATTTCCAATGTGCCGGGGCCCCAGAGAACGCTCTACTATGAAGGTGCGAAGCTGGAAGCCATGTACCCGGTGTCCCTGATCGCCCACGGCGGTGCGCTGAACATTACCTGCCTGAGCTATGACGGATCACTGAACTTCGGCTACACGGGCTGCCGGGACACACTGCCAAGCATGCAGAGACTGGCGGTTTACACCGGTGAAGCACTGGACGAACTGGAAAGCCTGATTTTACCGCCAAAGGCCAAACCGAAAGCTGCGCCCAAGCCCAGGGCGCCACGCAAACCATCGACGAGAAAGAGTAAAGCGAACTGATACAGCAGACGATCAGCTCGCGCTTTGCCAGTGGGCAGCGCCCACGAAGATCAGCTGAAGGAAGCGGGTGGTTCGCTTCCGGATCTGCTCAATCTGGTAGTCGTCGTCTGCTGAAACGCCGAGCAGATCGGTCAGACTGAAGGCAACGCTTCGCACCACCAGGTCACAGGTCATGTCCAGGTCCTGGTCGGTGAGGTGGTCCACCAGCCGTAGCCTGCGCAGATCGTTGGCAAGCTCGCTGGCAAAGAAGCGCATCTCACTGCGGATACCCTCCTGCACTGCCCGGCTCTCACCCGCGAGACCCTGGGCCATAAAGAGGAAAAAACTGCGGTTAGCCTGCGCGTGGCTGATGAAGATGGCCACCGATTCTTCAATCAGCTTGTCCGCCTGCAACACGTTCGCCCGGGCCTCCCGCATCATCCTGCGCAGCACCAGCCCCAGCTCATCCACGAGCTGAAGCCCCAGATCGTCCATATTGCGGAAATGCCGGTAAAACGAGGTTGGCACCACGCCTGCCTGACGGGTCACTTCCCGGATACCAAGACTGGCGAAATGCCGCCCCTTACCAACCAGCGTTAACGCCGCACTCATCAGTTTCTCGCGGGTTTCACCGGGCTTTCTTCGTTGTTTTTCCGCCATCCTGTATCCATGCCGCCTGCCGTTAGCCGATGGTTCACAAGTGTACACACCCGAGAAAATAAAAGTACAGAATGCTTGTCATTTTGAGCCATTACTAATCGGGCCGTTGTAGCCAGAGAAATCCGTGTGTACAGTCGTACACATTAGTGAACACTTGTACACACGGATAACCGAAAGCCTCAGGGAGGCACCCAGAATGTTAGCGAGACACACCCAGCACAAAGCCCTGCAATGGCTTGGCAGGCAGCTGTTCAACCGGAATGACCCGGAAGCTTTTTTCGACCCCCTGCTCGAACGCATTAACCCGATGTGGGTACAAGAGTACACACCGGCCCGGGTCGAACAGATCATTTCAGAAACCCGGGACACCAAAACCCTGGTCCTGAAACCGGCCGGGCGCTGGTCAGGCTTCAGGGCCGGCCAGCATGTGAACATTTGTGTCGAGGTTGATGGCATCCGTCGCAACAGAACATTCAGCCTCTCGAGCTCTCCGCTGCTCTGGCAGGAACAGGGTCTGGTCACCCTGACCATCAAACGTCTTCCGGGTGGCCTGGTCACTAACTGGATCCACGACGACCTGCAAAGCGGTGCGGTAATCGGCATGGGCGAGGCCTTCGGCGACTTCCTGATACCAGAAACCTCCCAACCGGTACTGTTTATCGCCGGCGGCAGCGGAATTACCCCGGTGCTGAGCCAGCTCGAAACCATGGCAGCCAGCGATTACCGGGCACCGGTGACCTTGCTGTATTTCGTCAGAACCAGTGATGACGTTATTGCCCGGGAAAAGCTGCTGGCCCTGGAGGCACGCTACGGCGCCTTGACGCTTAATATCATTGCCACCAACGAGTCAAAAGAACCTCGCTATCTGCGTGACCAGGATCTGGACACGGTACCGGGCATCAAGGCACGGCAGGTCTATCTATGCGGCCCAAAGGGCCTTATGGATCTGGCCCAGGATCTTCTCTACAAACGAGGCTTTGCTGATGCGGATATCCACAGCACTTTCTTCTCCGCTCCAAGTGCCGATTTGGGCAACGAAACACTCGGTGGCCAGGTTCAGTTCGAGAGCAGCCAGTTGGAGGTTGGCTCCGAGGGTGATGCCACCTTACTGGAGATCGCCGAGGCCGCCGGCCTGACTCCCCGCTACGGCTGTCGCATGGGCATTTGTCATCAGTGCAGCTGCCGGAAAACCTCGGGGACCGTCGTTAATCGCCTGACCGGCCAGGCCTCCAGCCCCGGCGAGGAGAACGTCCAGCTCTGCATCTCGGTGCCTCGGGGACCGGTTTCACTCGACCTTTAAGAATTCACACCCGATTTCATCGCGGCGCCTCAGTGCACCGCAGGGAGTATCACCATGAAAAAGATGACCGAAGCTCAACTCTCGGAACTGGAAGCAGACCTCAACGCAATCCGGGATGAAGTCCTTGCGGATCTTGGCGAACGGGATGCGCAGTACATTCGTCGAATGGTGCGCCTGCACCGTAGCCTGGAGGCAGGCGGCCGGATCATGATGCCATTCGGTTTCATACCTCCGGTATTCGTTGCCGCTACCGCCACCCTGGGCATTGCCAAGATCCTGGAGAACATGGAAATAGGCCACAATGTCATGCATGGCCAGTACGACTGGATGAACGACCCAAGCCTGCATTCCCAGACCTACGAATGGGACACCGTCTGCACGGGCGATTCCTGGCGCCGCACCCATAACTATGAACACCACACCTACACCAACATCATCGGCAAGGACCGGGATTATGGTTACGCCGTGTTGCGGCTCACCGATGACGAGCCCTGGAAACCCTGGCACGCTCTGCAGTTCATCAATTATGTACTGCTCAGTGTGTTCTTCCAGTGGGGCGTAGGCCTGCACGAACTGGAAACCGAGAAACTCCGGAGCCGGGAAATCAGCTGGCGCGAAAAGCTGCCCTTCCTGAAAGAGTTTGCGCGAAAAGGGGGCCGGCAGGCGTTCAAGGATTACGTCTTTTTTCCGCTGATCACCTTTCCGGTAGCCCCCATTGTCCTGGCGGGGAATGTGGGTGCGAACCTGATCCGCAACCTCTGGTCATCTACCGTGATTTTCTGTGGCCACTTTACCCAGGATGCGGAAACCTTCACAGAGGAGGAGTGTGAGGGAGAGAGCAAGGGCCACTGGTACCTACGCCAACTCACCGGATCATCAAACTTCACCGGAGGACGCTGGCTGCACGTTCTGAGCGGGCACCTGAGCTACCAGGTGGAACACCATGTGTTTCCGGACCTCCCCGCCCATCGGTACCCGGAAATTTCCGGAAAAGTGCAGGCGGTTTGCCGCAAACACGGCATTCACTACAACACCGGCAGTTTTGCAAAGCAATACAGCACGGTGATCAAGAGGATACTCCGGCATTCTCTGCCGGAGCGTCTCACCGGTACCGCGACTACGGCATAGCAGGCTCGAACCGCCCCAGCGGCCGCTCTCCCGGCGGCCGGACCGTCACCCGGTTCCGTCCCGACTGTTTGGAGGCATACAGGGCCTCATCCGCTGCCGCGATCAACTGGCACGGCTCCACCGGAATCCCGCCCGGCGCCGTCGCCACACCGATGCTGACAGTCACCGGGACCGGTTGCTCCTCCCATTCAAAACAGAGCTCACCCTCCACCTTCGTACGGAGCTTTTCAGCCAGGGCCCGGGAGCCCGCGGCATCGGTGTAGGGCAGAATAATCGCAAACTCCTCTCCCCCATAGCGGGCGACAATATCGGTCTCCCGCCTGACGACCGTCATCAGGACATCTGCCAGCCGACGCAGGCAGGCATCCCCGGCCTGATGCCCCAGGTTGTCATTGAGCAGCTTGAAATGATCAACATCAATCATGATCAGAGACAGGGCCCCCTGACGACGACTGCGGGCCGCTTCCTCTGCCAGCCGGGTATCGAAGTAGCGACGATTGAACACTCCGGTCAATCCGTCCGTTGAGCTCAGTGCCTCCAACTGCTGGTTAACGGATTCCAGTTCCGAGGTTCGCTCAGCAACCCTGGACTCCAGCTTCTCATTCATCTCCATCTGGATCCGCTGGGTTTCCATGGACATGTGCCTGAGGCGATCCGCCAGAGCGATGGACAACAGGATGACTTCAAAAGCTGAGCCAATCTGGATACCAAACTCGGTCACAAAATTGGCAGGGACAATGGCAAAGGTTTTGAGCGTATACAAAAGCATACCCGACAGCAGGGCTGTCCAGGCCACCATGAAATAGCGCGCCGGTCGGAACCTCCGGTAGAGACACAAGCCACCCGCCAGGATGACGAAACCCACCGAAACAGCGGCCATAAAGGTATTCAACCGGATGACAGGGCCATAGTCCGGCCAGAACAGGGCTCCTGCCCCGGCTACCACGAAAAAGGCCATCAGCCCCAGAAAAACCCGCTCAAGTCGGGGTGCATTTTCCCTGAGTGCGAGGAACGACCGGGAAAACCCGAGAACGCAGAACATGCCGGCAGCAATCAGAAAGGCGACAGCACGATTGTTCCACCACGGTGAATCCGGCCAAAGGTGCTCAAACGCCAGCCCATTCAGGGTGAACTGGAGCAGGCCGTAGGTCAGGATGTAGGACACGTACCACAGGTAGTTGGTGTCTCTGAAGGAAACGAATATCAGGAAGTTGAAGATCGCCATGGCCACGAGAAGCCCGTAATAGAGCCCCAGCAGAAACCTCTCCTGGTGGTCCGCCGCGCTGAAGTTGTCCGAATGCCATAGCAGCGTACGCATCTGCACAGCGCCGGACGTCCGGACCCGGAAGAACAGGTCGACGCTCTGCCCTGGCGGCAGCTTCAGCAGGAAGTTGATATTGTGATGATCCCTCGGGCGCTGCCAGAACGGAATCGAGTCGCCGGCTATCTGACGGCCAACCGTTCCATCCGCCCGAACGACGAAAAGTTCCATTTCGTCAATGATAGGGTACAAGCCCTCAATCACCCATCGATCATTGGGGCTGGACCGGTTGGTAACCCGGGTGTGAAACCAGTAGGTGGAGTCGGTGAAGCCGAAGTTATAGGCGTCGTCGGGTATCGTTGTGGACCCGATTTGCGGCCACCGATTGACAATCTGGGAAATATTGAGACTGGAGGATGGATCTTCGTAGTAAGTTAAATGCCGGGAAATATCCAGTCTGCCGCTGTCCTCGCTCAGTACAACGGGAAAACTGTCCGGTATTCCGGTTGCAGACGCCCCTGCCGAACACAGCGCCAGCAACACCAGCAAGGCAATATGAATCAAACCGGCCCCGACAACTGTTATTGTTGTTTATGAATCCAGGTCCATACTATCGGACCCCCGGGATGGCTGCCGTTATAAATGGATGTAATTCGTAAGTTTCTGTATCGGCTGCTCACGCGATCTGGAGCAGCCTGAGCAACTGGGGTCGATGCTGTTCCTGGATAACGTCGGCCAGGGTGTACTTGTCTAGCACCTCCAGAAAGGCCTTCAGCGCCTCACCAAACATCGATTTCAGGCCACACACCGGCGTTATCTTGCAGGCATTCTTGGAAGAAAAGCATTCCACAATACTCAGATCCTGCTCGGTTTCCCGCACCAGAATTCCGATATTGATGTCGGAGGGCGAGCGGTGGAGGCGCATACCCCCCTTCTTGCCACGGATGGTCTCGATGTAGCCCTTTTTGTTGAGCTGATGAACCACCTTCATCAGGTGGTTTTTGGAGATATCATAGCTGTCGGCGATTTCCTGAATGGTCGCCAGACGATCACCCTGCACTGCCAGATAAATCAGTACGCGAAGTGAGTAGTCCGTATAGCGGGTGATGTGCATCAAATACTCCAGTCGTTGTCACAATCGGTCAGTAAGAAGGTCGAGTCACCAGATAACAAGCCGTGCCGCACAAAAATACGCCAGGAATGCCCACCACTACGCCTGCGGCACCCAGAGCAAGTGAGATATACGCAAGAATTCGAAATCCGGTTTTCCCAAAACGATCGCCCATCACGGGCTTCTCAACAAGGTTCATAACTGCATCTATTCTACAGGGATAGACCACGGCGGTCTCTATCCATCAGGATCCTGGGAGGCTTACCTCCCGAGGGGTATCGGAATTGGTGATCCGATCTGCAATACTTGGTCTATACTCAGGTTAAAAAACAATCGGCAACAGGACCAACCCGATGTCCCAGAACAAGCTGACAGACCGTTTTGGTCGCACCGTCAATTATGTGCGTCTGTCCGTCACTGACCGGTGCGATTTCCGTTGCGTCTATTGTATGGCCGAGGAGATGACCTTCCTGCCTCGCCAGCAGGTTCTGACTCTTGAGGAAATTGCGCGGGTAGCCCGCAATTTTGTCGATCTGGGTACCGAGAAAATTCGTCTTACGGGCGGTGAACCGCTGGTACGCAAGGACATTCTGGAGCTGGTAAAGGAAATTGGCACCTACGGGCTGCGGGACTTTGCCATGACCACCAATGGCAGTCAGCTTACGACCATGGCCGAACCGCTGCGCAAGGCAGGCATGCATCGCTTGAACATCAGCCTGGATTCCCTGGACGCCGAGAAATTCCGCAACATTACCCGCACAGGCAAACTGAGCCAGGTACTGGATGGCATTGAAGCCGCCCGCGAGGCCGGCTTCCGGGGCATCAAGCTCAATACGGTCGTGATGAAGGGCCGAAATGATGAGGAAATTCCAGAGCTGATAGAGTTCGCCCGGCAGAAGCAGGTGGACATCACCTTTATTGAGGAAATGCCCCTGGGCGAGATTTCCGAGCACGACCGCGGCCTGGCCCTGTGCACCAGTGAAGAGGTTCGGGACATTATCCGCCGGCACCACGAGCTGATTCCCGCCACCGAGGACTCGGGAGGCCCTGCCCGTTACTACCGGATGGAGGACAGCAAGACCAAGGTTGGCTTCATCTCACCCCATTCCCACAACTTCTGCTCTACCTGCAATCGGGTGCGAGTGACCGTTGAAGGTCGGCTGCTTCTGTGCCTGGGTAACGAGCACTCGGTGGATCTGCGCCGGGTGTTGCGGGGCAATCCGGTGACGGACGACAAGCTGCGGGAAACCATTATGAATGCCATGGATCTGAAGCCGGAACGGCATCACTTTTCCAGCAATGGGGACGTACAGATTCTTCGGTTCATGAATATGACCGGCGGCTAAGCGGCCAGCACAAAAAAAGGGTCAGATGAAAGCTTTCATCTGACCCTTTTTCATTTCTAGTGGTCCATACCATGCATCGCCATGTCGGTATTCAGATGCTCCATGGTGATCTCGCTGTATGTCACAACCTCACCGCCATGCTCCGTCATAAACCCGTGGGCAGCGTTCTCGGTCGCGAACGAGGCAAGCGTCGGCCCCATGGCACCGGTTCGGTCGGAGCCAACCACGAAGAAGGCGTCACGGGCGTCAATCAGGGCCGTGTCGTCCGGATGCTCCCACTCGGCCTGGGCCATGTCGTGAACGTAGAGGGTGTGATCACGGTTTTCATTCTCTGGCTGGAGCATCCAGGCGAACATGTCCTTGGTGGAGCAGAACTTGCGGACGTGCTGATCCTTTTCGGTGATGGCTTCACCCTTGGGGCCCGGGAAGTTGGTAATCACCATACCGCAGACGTGGCATTCGTCACCGCTTTCGAAATGGACCGGGGCGGGTTTGGCAGCGGCTTGTTCTTCGTTGCCGGAGCAGGCTGTCAGTGTGACGGCTGCGACGGCGGCAAGGAGCCAGTTCAGTTTGGTTCGGTTCATCAGTGACAACTCCGTTCAGATTCGACGATTTCGGAAAAGCAACAGGGCCGCCGCCAGCGGGATGGCAAACCAGAGCACCAGGCCGGCCCATAAGCCGGCGGCGCCAATGGGCAGGTCAGAACCGAGGCTGAGGACACCGCTGAGCTGGGCGGTGCCGTCAAAGGCAACGATGTTGAGCAAGCGGTAGATGTCGGTCGGGTTGAGCATCAGCAGCCACGGGAGCAGCTCGGCGTTGAACTTACCCTCACTGGCAACGAGGGTGCCCAGCAGCATGAGGTCGAAGATCAGCACGAAGAAGAACCAGATGGCCAGGGCAAGACCGGCGGCAACGGGCTTTTCGCTGACTCTGACGCTGATTACGTAGGCAAGAGCGATGAAGCCCCAGCCCAACAGCACAGTGGAAGCAATAAACCGGAACATTGCGGTGGCCAGGCTGGTGATGGCGACGTCTTCCACCAGCAAGGCAATGGCGACTCCGGCAACCCCGAAGCCTATCAGGGTGGCCAGGGCCAGGGTCAGACCATGACCAAGGAACTTGCCCAACAGCAGTTGGCTGCGACTGAGCGGGTATGTCATCAGCAGCAGCAGGGTGCCGCCCTCTTCTTCCCCGACGATGGCATCGTAGGCCAGCAGAAGCGCGATCAGGGGAATCAGAAAGATGCCCAGACTGGCAAGGCTGGCAATGGTTGCAGGCGTGGAGGCATAGCCGACCTGGCCCGAGGCGGCGGCGCCGAACCAGGCAATCCCCAGGGCCAGGGTGGCAAAGACCAGGGAAATGGCCATCAGCCAGCGGTTCCGCAAGCTGTCGCTGAGTTCTTTCCGGGCAATGGTCCAGATACTGTTCATTGGCTGCCTCCCCTGTGGGCCAGGCCACCTGAGCCGATAAAGTGCACGTAGATATCTTCGAGGCTAGGCTGGTGAATGCTGAGGTCGGCCACTTCACCCGATGCCATGACTGCATTCAGCAAATCCATTTTCTCTCTCGGCTGCACATCCACCCGCAGGCGACCGTTCTCGGTCCTGGTCATCAAACTACTGCCGGTGACCACCCTGTCGATGACCCGCTCCAGCGCGGACATACTGTTGGCGGGATCCAGCGAGAGCGTCACCGGCATATTAGCCTGTCGCCTGAGGGCAGCCAGATCTCCAGCGGCCTTCAAGGCTCCCTCCGTCAGGATCGCCGCGCGATCGATATAAGGCTCGACACCCGGCAGGACATGGGAGCAGAGCACAATACCGGCGCCCTCGTCCCGCAACTCCCGGAGCAGGTGATAAAGGTCTGCCGTGGCCACCGGATCCAGTCCCACGGTCGGTTCATCCAGCATCAGGAGTTTCGGTTTGCCCAACAGCGCCTGGGCCAGACCCAGACGCTGGCGCATGCCTTTGGAGTAGGTCTTGGTCCGGGCGTCCATGGCATCGCCGAGGCCAACCTGACCCAGCAGGTTAGGCACCTGCTGCAGGGAGGCGCCCTTCAGCCGCGCGAAATGGCTGAGGATCTCCCGCCCGGTCAGTTGGGGATAAAACATCACATTCTCCGGCAGATAACCGATGTGCTGGCTCACCTGCGGATCACCGGCGTGGCTACCAAGTACGGACACCGTGCCCTGGGTTGGTTGCATCAACCCCAGGATCAGCTTGATAGAGGTAGTCTTACCGGCCCCGTTATGGCCGAACAGCCCCAGAATCTCACCCGGCTCCAAACGCAGGTCAATGCCTTGCAGCACCGGACTCTTGTCGTAGCGGTAACTCACATTCTCCAGACGAAAACAGCTCATCGGCTCTCCGATTGCAAATCAGGGGGAAGTCGCATCAACGGGTGGGAATCGGCCACACCGGCAGCCTTGACCACCGGAAAGGCATCCTGAACCCAGCGCAGCGTGTCCACCGCCGGGCTGAACATCAGAACCTTCGCCTCGGGATACTTCCACAGCAGCCGGTCGACATTGTCATTAGGCTCATAAGGCACATCCCCGACCCCGTCCTGGTTACGGTCCCACCCCAGGTAGTCACTCCAGTAGTTGCCCTCACCTTCCTTCGACCATTCCTGGGTTCGGGTCGCCACATACTTCACCTGGCGCTGGTTATTCACAAAGGCATTCCCAAACACGTCGTTCTCTTCGGAACCGGCCGTCAGGTGAATCCCGATATTACTGTCGGCAAAGTAGTTGCCCTCGAAGGTGTTATAGAGCGAGTTATAGATAAACACCGCCTTACCCTCGGCCCCGGAAATGGCGACTCCACCGGTCTTGCCTTGGGACACTCCGGTTACTACATTGCCCCGCAACTCTGACTGGGTAATGAAATTCATCAGAATCCCGTAGTTCTCGTCATTCACCGACCGGTTGTTGAACACTTTCAGCCGCTTGCTCTGCATCAGCGCATAACCCGTTCGCGTACTCCGGGTGACGTTGTTCTCCAGCAGGTTATTCATCGAATACATGTAATGAATGCCATAACGCAGATCCGACATCTCATTGCCCCGGATCGTGTTGTTATTCGCCGTCTCGATATAAATCGCATCCCGGGTCTGACGGATGTCATTCCCCTCAATCAGCGCCCCCGTGGTATTGAACAGATGAATCCCGTTGCCCCGATCCTGCGACCGGATTCTGGTGTCACCCTGGATGTGATTATTCCGGACCGTCACATCCGGCGTCGCATCCAGCCAGATCCCGAACGCCGGCCCCTGCAAACGGTTGTTCTCAACCACCGCATCCCGCGCCTCCCGGGCCACAAAAATCCCGGCATCCAGCCCGTTCAGGTCCTCACCCCAGTTGCGCACCGTACAACCGGAAAACGTCACCTGCTCGGCCACAATATCCACGGCATTGCCCTGCCCGCGAGGGTCAATCACCGTCTCAGCATGGCAGGACACAGTGACCCTGGGCACCCGGATAGCCAGAGACGAAATCTGCTCAGGGGGAAGCTCAAAGCTCGCACCCGGTTCCAGGGCATCAAGCTGTTGTTGCAGGTCCGCGTTCGCGGTCAGCGATAAAAGAGCGACTGACAGGGCCACCCCATAACGCAAAAGTGAATACATCAAAGAGTCTCTAAAAGGTAAAAACAGTTCCGGGGCCACCGCCCAAGGTACGGCAAGCCAAGAGGAGAACCCTGTCCAAAACTGTGCGGAGCCAAGGATGGCGGAGCCCAAGCGTCACA
>NZ_JAWLCH010000011.1:54842-120084 GCF_041687235.1 Marinobacter sp.
GTGCCGCAAGGAGCGTGTTTTGGACAGGGTTCTCCTCTTGGTTTGCTTCTCGAAAGCCGGGAAATCACCAGGCCCCCAAAAGGAGCCCTGGCGAAAGGGAAGCCTATCAGGCCTTCTCAACAAGCATGCGACCACCCATCTCCATATGCAGCGCATGACAGAACCAGTTGCAGTAATACCAGTACACGCCCGGCTTGCCGGCCGTGAAGGTCACCGAAGCCGTCTGCTGAGGACTGATCTCCATGCTCACACCATGGTTCACCATGCAAAAACCGTGAGTCACATCCTCAATGGTGTCCAGGTTCGTGATGTACACGGACACCTCGTCGCCTTCTTTCACCTTGAACTCGGTCATGCCGAACTGAGGCGCAATCGACGTCATGTAGACCCGCACCTTATTGCCGTCCCGAATTACCGTGTTGTCGGCCTCCAGAGTCACACCATCCTTCTTCGCCTGCTCAACCGCGGAGGCAAAAATCGGATCGTCACGATCGTAAATCTTCCTCGTCTTGATCTGGTCACGGCGTACCAGAATGCAGTCATGAGGTTCTGCGAATGCAGGACCATCGTGAACCAGCTTCATTTCCTCACCGGAAATATCAATTAACTGATCGTTCTCCGCGTGCAGAGGCCCTACCGGCAGGAACCGGTCCTTGGAGAACTTGGACAGAACCACCAGCCACTTGCCA
Source organism: Marinobacter sp. (assembly GCF_041687235.1). Classification (GTDB taxonomy): domain Bacteria; phylum Pseudomonadota; class Gammaproteobacteria; order Pseudomonadales; family Oleiphilaceae; genus Marinobacter. The sequence goes on from NZ_JAWLCH010000011.1 coordinate 55,532, forward strand.
TCGGCATCCCGGGACTCGGTCAGGGAGGCGTGGTTATGGCCCGGCTGGTAGTGAACATCCAGCTTCTGGCGGATATAGTTCACATCCTCGCCGTTGTAATGCCTGATGGCATCGGCAATGTTCCACTTGCACACCTGGCTGTCGATAAACAGCGTGGTGTAGGCGTTGCCACGACCGTCGAAGGTAGTGTGCAGAGGCCCAAGACCCAACTCCGGCTCAGCCACGATGGTGTCACGCAGTTCAATCTTGTTATCGAACAGGTCATCCAGTCTGTCGATGGCAATCACAGAAGCGGTCGGCGACAGCTTGCCGTTGGCGATGAAGTACTTGCCGTCGGGAGAGGTGTTCAGACCGTGCGGGTTCTTGGGCACCGGAATGTAGCGGGTGAACTCGGATTCGCCCCGACCGTCAATGACCGGCACCTTGGAATCGCCAATGGTCTTGTAGTTACCTGCCTTCACCGCAGCGGCGATGCGCTCGATATTGAACACAACAACCCAGTCCCGGTCGTTGCGCATGGTTCCAGCCAGATCCACCGCTTTTTCGGAGTTGTAGCAGGTAGAGGCAGCATACTTGCCGGTGTAGTCGGCATCGGTGTTATCCAGGTTACCGTTAACAATCACCTGCCAGGCCACTTCCATGGTCTCGGCATCAATCGCGTTGAACATGGTGTAGCTGTTTTCCAGGCTGTATTCGCTGCCATCGTTGGGCTGTGGAATCACGAACTCGGCATTGCAGAACACGTAGTTGGTCCTGGGCACCTTTTGCAGACGAAGACCGTGGATGGCCTGGACGTTCGGGATGTGCGTAATCCTGTCTGTCTTCATGATATCCAGGCGGATCCGCGCGACGCGGGTATTGGCCTTATCGTTGATAAACAGGTATTTACCATCGTATCGGCCATCTTCCATCGATACGTGGGGATGGTGACAATCACCGTTCAGATACTGGCGGTCGCCACCAAGAACCTGCTTGCTTTCATTGGTAATGCCCCAGCCGGTTGCCGAGTCCACGTTAAACACCGGAATCCGCATCAGTTCACGCATGGACGGAACGCCCAACACGCGCACCTCCCCCTGGTGACCGCCGCTCCAGAAGCCGTAGTATTCATCCAGCTCGCCAGGTGCGACGTGGATCTTGTTGCGGGCTTCCTTGGCAGCAGCCGCGAAGGCTTCCCGCGACATAACGGAAGCCCCCAGGCCGGTTGCCCCGGCAACACCTGCAAGCGCTGCAGCGCCCATAAACCGACGGCGGCTCTGGCCGCTTTCCGGGAGTTCCGGCGTACCCTTGGTCAGATCATCTCGTTTTTTCATACTATCCAACTCCGTTATTGGTAATGGCGGTTTTGCTTCTCATGCTTTTTTTTGGGACTACTCAGGTCACCTGAACCACGGGAATTGCCTCCGGGTGGCCAGGTGCGTTATGACCTCGGCGCTTGCCGCGACGCTTCACAATCAGCGGCGGACACTTGTGGTCATCGAAATAGGTCATCTGGCAATCCAGGCAGTAATGGCATTCCATGTAGTTGATGTGCCCGTCCGGATGAATGGCCTGGACTTCGCACTCGTGATCACACAACCGACACGGATTGCCACATTCCTTGCGCCGCTTGAGCCAGTCGAACACCCGCAGCTTGGTTGGCAACGCCAGTGCGGCGCCCAGGGGGCACATGTAGCGGCAGAACACTTTGCGGGTGAACAGGTTGACCACCAGCAGCAGGACGGCGTAGGTCACGAAAGGCCAGCTACGATCAAACTTGAGCGTGATCGCGGTCTTGAAGGGCTCCACTTCGGCAAGCCGTTCGGCGGTCGCCATGGAATCCAGCGACACCCCGAACAGCACCAGCAGAATGATGTACTTGATGGCCCATAGCCGTTCGTGCACAGCAAAAGGCACGGTGTACTGGGGCACCTTTAACTTGCGGGCGATCTCATTCAGTAGCTCCTGCAGTGCGCCGAAGGGGCACAGCCAACCGCAATAAACCGCTCGCCCCCAGAGTAAGATGATGCCCGCCACGACAGCCCAGAGAATGAAAATCACCGGGTCGATAAGGAAGGTTTCCCAACTGAAGCCACTGATCAGGCTGTTCACAAACGTCAGTACGTTGACGATGGACAGCTGCCCCATGGCATACCAGCCGATGAAGAACAATGTGTAGGTCAGGAAGGCGTGGCGGATCCAGCGCATCATCTTCGGCTTTTTCACCAGCCAGTCCTGGAAGAACAGGATGAACATCAGCACGCCGATACCGATACCGAGCACCACAATCTGGAACTCCCGCTGGTACCATACCTGCACCCACATGGGCTGGCTCTCCAGCCATTCTTCCTCGGAAACGACCGGCTCGGGACGGGTGTAATATTGCTCTGGCAGTTGATACTCCAGCGGAAACACCTGGAATTCGCTGTCCAGGGGGCCGGTCTGACGCTTGACGGTCAGTTCAAGGGTCCAGGGTGTACCAGGATCAAAGTTGTACTGCTGGCGAATAATGAAAATCGCCATTTCAGAAAACTCGGGCATGCCCTCGGCGTAGACGTCACTGAGCCGGTAAAAATCCAGATCGCGGAAGTTGAAGGTGTCGCCGAACTGACGAATCTGAATCCGGTCGAAAATGCCGCCACGAACATAGCCCGATCCCTTGAAGGAGTAGTCACCGTTGGCCATCACGGCAATGGCATGCTCGCCGTCTTTCAGCTCGGTCGTAAGCCACTGGTACTGGTTCTCACCCAGCAAATTCCGGCCGATCGTCGGCGCATCCAGGTAGGCGGCATACAGATCGATCAGCGGCTCATTTCTTTCTTCCGGGCCCGCGGTATCAACACCCTCGGCGTCCGTGCCCTTGAAGGAATCATCCACCTGGCCTTTGGTGAGCAATAGCCGGCGCACAGAACCGTCACCGGTCAGTGACTGCCAGGTTTTCTCTTCGTAGGCCTGCTTGTCTATCGTGGCCTGTGGGGGACGGGTTCCATCCTCGCCATCAACCATGCCCAGCTCTACACCCACCCGATGGGCGGTACGCATGATAACTTCATTGATAACCATCACGGTTACCGTGGCGCCGGAAAGGCCGTCTACGGCAATCTTGCGCTCGTTTGATGTGCCACCAACCGTGACCTTTTGATCCGCCCTGAGGCCGGTGTACTGGTCGGTAAAGTCGTGCATTTTGCTTTCGGGGATGCCCACCAGAAGAATCGGCTCATCATGGTGTATAACCTTGGCAGCCTTGATCGTGCCTTCGGCATCCAGCACGACCATGGCATTCACAGGCTTACCTGAGTAGGCGGGGGTCTGGACAAAATCCAGGGACTGGTAAGCGTAGCCCTTCAGCTCTTCACCGGCGTAGAGTTCCTGAATGGCACGGTTGCCTTCACGGGGAACCACCGAGCTGACTTCCGGAAAGGCTTTCTGGATCACCTGCCGGCCGGCCACAGGCTCATATTGAGCCAGCGGTGCCGCTTCCAGGGCCACAGCCATAATCGACGTGAACAAGAAGAATACCAAGCGGAAAAAAGCAGTCACTGAAGGCTCCCTGAAAAGTAACACCGCACTGAATCAAGCCTAAGCTTATTAGAGGAAAATCAAATACCTCTTATTGGATACGCCTGAGCGAAAAGCCGGCCCGGTACACGCTGTCAGCCGAGACTGACAGCGTTTCCCTGTGAATCGAGAGGAAGGTAATTACTGATATGTCCAAGGCGGATAGACTCCACCATCATGGTCAGCGGCTGCTGCGCTTCGTCGGTTGAAGGCGCCATGCCACCACGGCCGGACATGGCGGCGATGAACACCACATCCCATGCCTGCCCTGTGGTTCGGGATTCTTCAGCAAGGGCGTCAAAATCCGGCGCTTCATCCGGCGTCTTGTCCACGCAGATCACTGGTGTCAGGGCGCCGCCCTCACCCCGCTCAAAAGCTGCTCTTTCGTCGGCGGAGGCATCATCGGGCAGTTCCGCCCGGCAAAATACGAATAACAGGCGCTGGGCTTCCTGCTGGCTGCGAGAGGCCTGAATCAGGTCGCTATAACTGCTGATCATGTTGATGAATCCTTGCTGGTATCGGGCCGCCGCGATCTACGCCTGGCGGGCAATTAACTGGCCGGACAAGGTGAGCCTGCGAACCTCTTCACACACTTCCTCTACAGCTTCATCACCGTAGCTCTGTCCATAGTGTTTTTTGAAACCGAACTCGTAGAGCCGGACGTGCTCGTCGGGCTCGACTCCGATGTTTTCAAGACAGGCCCGGGCGCAATGCAGAGGGCAGCCATCAATGACGGTGATCGGGCGACCGGATCGGGCGGTCTTTACCAGTGTGGGCACCTTGCCGCCGACCCCGGAAATGCAGGACATTTCGAATTCGCCGGCATGGTCCAGCCGAACCGCCGCGTTATTGGCCAGCTGCGCCACATCGGAGCAGCCGGAACATGAGTAAATCAGCGGGCGCTGCTTTCTGGCGGACATTTTTCCTCCTTCTTTCAGAGCCTCGAGGCCTGGTTACTGGCTGATCTCGATAAGCCTCTGGGGATCTGAAATGAACAGCCGGCTACGGTTAACCCTTACCAGTCCGTTGGACTTGAGATCCGCCAGAATCCGGGAGAACGTTTCCGGCTGCATGGCCAGCCTGGACGCCACCAGGCACTTGGGTAGTGGCAGTTCCACTTCTCCACCCTCTTCCACACCATTGGGCAACAGGTCGATCAGGTAACGGATCAACCGGTCCCGGGCGTTCTGCACGGTCATGATTTCCAGATCGTGAAATCGGGAAACTGCCCGCTTGGCATAATGACGCAGCGCAGCCTGCGCATACTGCGGGTTGCTCTCAAGCATGTCCTGATAGGCCTTGACCGGAATCATCAGCACTTCGCTGGATTTCAGGGCCTCGGCGTAGCAGGCATACCGGGGCGGATCGGCGTAGATCATGACTTCGGCAAAGCAGTCGCCCGGGGCGATGCTGTCGAGGGTCCGGTCGATGCCGGAGGAGTCGAGGCGGTACAGACGCAGGCGACCGGAGATCACGAAGAAGAAATGGTGCGCCGGCATGTCCTGGCGGTAAAGCAACTGGTGATGACCAAGGCGGATTCTTCGGGATTGCTGGATCAGGTGCTGCAGGTCTTTGCCATTGAGTTCCGAGAACAAGGGATGGCTGCGCAGGGCCTGGAGGCCGTCTTCGTCGTCAAACGGTTTGTTCACTGCGACCAGGACGGGTTTGGTGTAGCGGGTTTCGGCCGTTTGTGTGAGTGCCATTGGTGTATCCTCTCTGCATATTCATGCATCCAAAATCATGTTTAAAATAGTAGAGGGATAGTGGTTAAAAATCGCTCCCCCCATGGGGGTAGTTGGGGGGTTATTCGGGAGTAATTGATCTAACTCAAAGTGTTTTATTGCTAACTACTCGGGGAACTAAAACTTTGACATGGGAGCACAGGATGGTGGGCCGGTTAGCTTTCCAAAACACGCTCCTTGCGGCACATCCATGTGGTGCTTGGGCTCCGCCATCCATGGCTCCGCACAGTTTTGGAAAGCTAACCGGCCCACCATCCTCCAAACCAGGGAGTTAACCTTCAGATCATCCTGTTCACTGCATAAGGGGCGAGTCGGGCAGTTCGAGATCTACTCCTTCCACACCCGTTTCCGCTGCCAGAACCTGCAGATATTGACGGAATGCCCGTCGGGTTACGCTCTCACTCAGGTACTGCCGGATCTGGGGTTTGACGTGCTCATACGGGAGCTGCTGGCCGTCGATTCGTTGATCGACGCGGACGATGTGCCAGCCGTAGCGGGTTTCGATCAGTTCCGGGTTGAGGCCTTCCTGGAGGGACAGGACCGGGCGCTCGAATTCTTCCACCGTCTGGCCTTTGCTGATCTGGCCGAGGCTGCCGCCCTGGTGACGGGATTCGCAGGCAGAGTATTGTTTGGCCAGTTCGGCGAACTGGGAGCGGCCGTCAATGAGGGATGACAGCAGCTGGTGACCGGCTTCTTCCTGGCGGATGCGTTCCTGGACGTCGTCCGGGGCGGCGGCGAGGAGGATGTGGCTGACGGCCATCAGTGTGGGGCTTCGGAAGCGGGCTGGATTAGCGGTGTAGAAGCGTTCGCAGTCCTGCTCGGTGGGATCGGGAACGTTGAGTTCCAGTTCCAATACGCGGGCGATGCGGTCTTCTTCATCGGCGATATCGTCCAGGCTCAAGCGGCTGGCCTGTTGCAGAAGGAGTTCACGGATAGCGAGGCTTCTGGCGGCTTCATGCCAGGCTTCGGCGACTTCTTCCGCCGGGTGGTGCTGCATTTCCCGGGCGATGTCGTCTTCGTCGATGAGGGTTTCACCCACGGTGACCGGCGGGAACTGGTTTCTGGGCTTTTCAGCGTCGCCAACGGGGATCAGTTGCATGATGGTTACCTTTTGATCTGGTTGTCGGATTACGGCTTCGCCTAATCCGACCTACGGTTGGGGTTTCGGGCTCGGGTAGGTCGGATTAGCGTGGCCCCGCCACGCGTAATCCGACACCGTCACCTCAATTCACACCATTACGCCCGCTTGCGCACCACCTGGTACTTCCGCCCGAAATACTCCACCGGCACGCTGAGCATGTGCACCAGGCGGGTGAACGGGAAGAGTACGAAGATGGTCAGGCCCAGGAAGATGTGGGTCTTGTAGATCCAGTGCACGTCGGCAATGTAGCCGGCCACGCCGCCCTGGAGGGTGACGATGCCCTGGGCCCAGGCGGAGAACTTGAGCATGGTGCTACCATCCAGGTGGCCCATGGTGGGCAGAATGGTGAGCATGCCCAGGATCAGCTGAACAACCAGGATGATAATGATCATGTTGTCGGCAAAGGTACTGCTGGCCTTCACGCGCGGATCCGTCAGCCGGCGCCAGGCGAGCATGCCGCCGCCAATGATGGCCATGATGCCGGCAATACCACCGACCACGATCGCCAGGATCTGCTTGGTGCCGGGGGTCATGAACGGCTCGTAGAGCGCGTGCGGTGTCAGCAGGCCCACCAGGTGGCCGAAGAAGATCACCAGTACGCCGACATGGAACAGCACGCTGGCCATCACCATGTTTTTCTTGCGCAGCATCTGGCTGGAATGGGCTTTCCAGGTGAACTGGCCCTGGTCATAGCGAGCCCAGGTGCCAATCACGAGGATCGCGATAGCAATGTAGGGATAAACCCCGAACAGTAGTGTATTGAGATAGGACATCATTTCCGTTTCCTCCTGCGCCCTCAGGCGCGCCCTGCCTGACGGGGGGTTGCGTCCGTCATCAGCTGATCACTCAGGTGAATGGTCTGGGTCTGTTCCAGTTCCCGGCGGCGTTGGCCTACAACGTTGCCGGTACTGCAGGAGCTGCCCTGATCATCAACAAACTTCACCATTTCCTCTTCCCAGACCTTATCCAGCGCCTCCGGGGTATCGTCGCGCTCCTCTGAAGCGACGATCTTGGCCAGCTCCTGACGGTTCGCCGCGCGCCCGGAGAGAGTCAGCAGCGAATCCATCACCACGTGATAGAAGCTTTCCCGCTGGTACAGACGCTCACCCAGCAAGCCCAGGATATGGTGGATGTCCTCCAGCCAGTTCTGGATCTCGTCCCAGGGACGGGTGGAAAGGTATTCCAGGAACAGCGGCAGGTAATCCGGCAGTTCCCTGGCATCGATTTCCAGACCGTTGCTGCGGTATTCCTCCATCAGGTCCACCATGGCCTGACCACGGTCGCGGGATTCCCCGTGCACGTGTTCGAACAGCAGCAGCGACGTGGCCCGGCCTTTGTCGAACATGCCGACGTAGTTTTCCTGCATGTCCAGCAGGTCGCCATCGCACAGCATTTCGACGCAGCGCAGCAGTTGCTCCTTGTTCTGCCTTGGCAGCCGGCTGTCCTCGAGGACAGCGGCTATCAGGGCGTCTTTGGAGGCCTGGAGTTCTTCGGTCGGGTACTCAAGTACCCGTGCCAGTACTTTCAAAAGTTGCATCTCGGCCTCCTTATTCCTGCAGCTGCTTGGGGTCAACCTGCTTCACGGTCGACAACTTCTGGACCATGCTGGTGGTCTGCTTGCGGCCACCAAACATGTTGAACTTACTGTCGCCGTTGCAGCCTTCACCGAAGCTGAAGCCGCAGCCGTTGCGCTCGCCATGGGCAGTAGCATCCGGGAAGGCTTCCTTCGCCAGCTCGCGGTGGCTGGTGGGAATCACGAAGCGATCCTCGTAGTTGGCGATGGCCAGGTAGCGGTACATCTCGTCCGCCTGGGCCTTGGTCAGACCGGCTTCCTCAAGGGCACGCAGGTCTTCCTTGCCTTCCACGGTTTCGGCGCGCTTGTACAGGCGCATGGCCATGATCCGCTTGAGAGCCAGCACAATCGGCTTCTCGTCACCGGCGGTGAGCAGGTTCGCCAGGTATTTCACCGGGATCCGCAGGCTTTCGATCTTGGGCAATACCCCGTCGAACTCCACCTTGCCGGCTTCCGCCGCAGACTGGATCGGGCTCAGGGGTGGCACGTACCAGACCATGGGCAGGGTGCGGTATTCCGGATGCAGCGGCAGGGCCAGTCTCCAGTCCACTGCCATCTTGTACACCGGGCTCTGCTGAGCGGCTTCGATCACGTTCATCGGAATGCCGTCTTTCTTCGCCTGCTCGATCACTTTCGGATCGAACGGGTCCAGGAAGATTTCCAGCTGCTTCTCGTACAGCTCATGCTCGCCGGGCGCGCTGGCCACTTCTTCGATGCGATCTGCGTCGTACAGCAGCACACCGAGGTAGCGGATACGGCCCACACAGGTCTCAGAGCACACGGTGGGCATGCCGGCTTCGATGCGCGGGTAGCAGAAGATGCACTTCTCGGATTTGCCGGTCTTCCAGTTGAAGTAGATCTTCTTGTACGGACAGCCGGAGACACACATCCGCCAGCCGCGACACTTGTCCTGGTCGATCAGGACGATGCCGTCTTCCTCACGCTTGTAGATCGCACCGCTCGGACAGCTGGCAACACACGCCGGGTTCAGGCAGTGCTCGCACAGGCGCGGCAGGTACATCATGAAGGTGTTTTCGAACTGGCCGTAAATGTCCGCCTGCACCTGGTCAAAGTTCTTGTCCTTTCGGCGCTTGGCGAACTCGGTACCGAGGATTTCTTCCCAGTTCGGACCCCATTCGATTTTCTGCATGCGCTGGCCGGAGATCAGCGAGCGCGGCCGGGCGACCGGCTGGTGCTTGCTATCACCTGCGGTGTGCAAATGCTGATAATCGAAATCGAACGGCTCGTAGTAGTCGTCAATTTCCGGCAGGTCCGGGTTGGCGAAGATGTTCGCCAACACCCGGAATCGGCCGCCGATTTTCGGGCGGATCTTGCCGGAGCTGTCGCGCATCCAGCCGCCCTTCCACTTGTCCTGGTTCTCCCACTCTTTCGGGTAGCCGATACCGGGCTTGGTCTCGACGTTGTTGAACCACGCGTATTCCATGCCTTCGCGGCTGGTCCATACGTTTTTGCAGGTCACTGAACAGGTGTGGCAACCAATGCACTTGTCCAGGTTCAGCACCATGCCGACTTGGGAACGGATTTTCATTTTACAGCCTCCTGAACAGTGTCTTTGCCTTCACCGTCGAGCCAGTCGACGTTGTGCATCTTGCGAACCACCACAAACTCGTCGCGGTTGGAGCCTACGGTGCCGTAGTAGTTGAAGCCGTAGGAATACTGGGCGTAGCCGCCGATCATGTGGGTCGGCTTCGGACAAACCCGGGTAACCGAGTTGTGGATACCGCCCCGGGTTCCGGTGATTTCCGAGCCCGGAATGTTCACGATCCGCTCCTGGGCGTGGTACATCATCACCATGCCCGGCATCACGCGCTGGCTCACCACGGCCCGGGCCGCGATGGCGCCGTTGGCGTTGAACAGCTCGATCCAGTCGTTGTCCTCAATACCCAACTCTTTGGCATCGTCCTCACTCAGCCACACAATCGGGCCACCGCGGGACAATGTCAGCATCAACAGGTTGTCGCTGTAGGTGCTATGAATCCCCCACTTCTGGTGTGGCGTGATCCAGTTCAGCGGTTTTTCGGGATTACCATTGCTGCGCTGGTTAATCATGCTGCCCACCGCCTTGGTGTTAATGGGCGGGCGATACACCAGCAGGCTCTCACCGAAGGCGCGCATCCACTCGTGGTCCTGGTAGAACTGCTGACGCCCGGTCAGGGTGCGCCAGGGAATCAGCTCGTGGACGTTGGTGTAGCCGGCGTTGTAGGACACGTGCTCGTCTTCCAGACCAGACCAGGTGGGGCTGGAGATGATCTTGCGTGGCTGCGCCACGATGTCCCGGAAGCGGATCTTTTCCTCTTCCTTGTTTTTCGCCAGGTGGGTGTGGTCCAGGCCGGTCATTTCAGACAGGGCAGCCCACGCCTTCACTGCCACCTGGCCATTGGTCTCCGGTGCCAGGGTCAGAATCACTTCTGCCGCATCAATGGCACTTTCAATCTTCGGCCGGCCGGCATTGGCGCCTTCGATATGGGTATAGTTCAGCTCTTTCAGGAAGTTCACTTCCTTCTCGGTGTTCCAGCTGATGCCCTTACCACCATTGCCCAGCTTGTCCATCAGAGGCCCAAGCGAGGTGAACCGTGCGTAGGTGTTCGGGTAGTCCCGCTCAACGGTAATGAAGTTAGGCGCGGTCTTGCCCGGGATCAGGTCGCACTCACCGCGCTTCCAGTCCTTCACATCAAAGGGCTGGCCCAGCTCGGCCGGCGCGTCATGCAGCAGAGGCAGGGTCACTACATCTTTCTCGACACCCAGGTGACCCTCGGTCGCCTTGGAGAATGCCTTGGCAATGCCCTTGTAGATCTCCCAGTCACTGCGGGCTTCCCAGGCCGGATCGGTAGCAGCTGTCAGCGGGTGGATGAACGGGTGCATGTCAGACGTATTAAGGTCGTTCTTTTCGTACCAGGTGGCCGTCGGCAGAACGATGTCTGAGTACAGACAGGTGGTGGACATGCGGAAATCCAGAGTCACCAGCAGATCCAGCTTGCCTTCCGGCGCCTCGTCACGCCATTTCACTTCCTGGGGCTTGGCGCCGCCTTCATGGCCAAGGTCCTTGCCCTGCAGGCCGCTCTTGGTGCCCAGCAGGTACTTGAGCATGTACTCATGGCCCTTGCCGGAGGAGCCCAGCAGGTTGGAACGCCAGATGAACAGGTTGCGCGGACAGTTCTGCGGCGCTTCCGGATCTTCGCTGGCAAACGCCAGGGAACCGTCTTTCATGGATTGCGCCACATAGTCAGCCACTTCCATGCCGGCTTTCTCGGCTTCGGCGGCGATACCCAGGGGGTTGCGATTCAGCTGCGGGGCAGAGGGCAACCAGCCCATGCGCTCGGCACGAACGTTGTAGTCAATCAGGCTGCCACCGAATTTGGACTTGTCCGCCAGCGGCGACAAGATTTCGTCCACACCCAGTTTCTCGTAGCGCCACTGGCCGGAGTGGGCATAAAAGAAGGAGGTGGAGTTCATGTGCCGGGGCGGACGCTGCCAGTCCAGGCCAAACGCCAGCGGCTGCCAGCCGGTCTGCGGGCGCAGCTTTTCCTGGCCAACATAGTGGGCCCAGCCGCCACCGCTCTGGCCGATACAGCCACACATGATCAGCATGTTGATCAGGCCGCGGTAGTTCATGTCCATGTGGTACCAGTGGTTCATACCGGCACCCACGATGACCATGGAACGGCCCTTGGTCTTGTCGGCGTTGTCGGCAAACTCACGGGCAATGCGGATCACTTTCTCGGCGGGTACTCCGGTGATCTTTTCCTGCCAGGCCGGGGTGTAGGGCTTCACTTCGTCATAGGACGTGGCGCCGTCATCCTCGCCCAGGCCGCGGCTGATGCCATAGTTGGCCACCATCAGGTCATAAACAGTGACTACGCGACCTTCGGAGCCGTCGGCAAGCTGCACCTTGCGGGTACCCAGCTTGTGCTTGAGGACATCCTTGATTTCCACGTGCTTGAAGTGGTCGTGCTCGATACCACCAAAGTACGGGAAGGCAACGTCCACAACGTCATCGTGCTTCTCGACCATGGACAGCTGCAGGTTCACATCGGAGCCCTTGGCGGTTTGCTTCAGGTTCCACTTGCCCTTTTCGCCCCAGCGGTAGCCAATGGAACCGTTGGGAGCCGTCAGCTCACCGGAAGCCTCATCGATCGCGATGGTTTTCCACTCGGGGTTGTTCTCTTCGCCCAGACCGTCCACCAGATCGCTGGCTCGCAGGAAGCGGCCCGGCACGAAGCTGCCGTCGTCTTTTTCGTCCAGCATGACCAGGTACGGCATGTCGGTGTATCGACGCACGTAGTCGGTGAAGTACTCGCTGGGTTTGTCAACGTGGAATTCCTTCAGGATCACGTGGCCCATGGCCATGCCAAGAGCGGCATCGGTGCCCTGTTTGGGATTCATCCACTCATCAGAAAGCTTGGAGACTTCGGCGTAATCCGGGGTAATGGCGACGGTCTTGGTGCCCTTGTAGCGCACTTCCGTGAAGAAGTGGGCATCCGGGGTACGGGTCTGGGGTACGTTGGAGCCCCAGGCAATGATGTAGCCGGAGTTGTACCAGTCGGCGGACTCGGGCACGTCGGTCTGCTCACCCCAGGTTTGGGGAGAGGCCGGCGGCAGGTCGCAGTACCAGTCGTAGAAGCTCATGCACACGCCGCCGATCATGGACAGGTAGCGGCTGCCGGCAGCGTAGGAGACCATGGACATGGCGGGAATCGGCGAGAAGCCGATGATGCGGTCCGGGCCATACTTCTTGGCGGTGTAGACGTTGGAGGCGGCGATCAGCTCGTTGACTTCCTCCCAGCTGGAGCGCACGAACCCGCCCATACCGCGGCGAGGCTTGTATTCCGCCGTTTTCCTGGGATCTTCGACAATCGAGGCCCAGGCATCCACCGGATCCTTGTACTCCACTTTTGCCGCACGCCAGAGCTTCATCAGGTGCTTGCGCATCAGCGGGTACTTCAGGCGGTTGGCGCTGTACATGTACCAGGAGTAACTGGCGCCGCGGGGGCAGCCGCGAGGCTCGTGGTTGGGCAGATCCGGACGGGTACGGGGGTAGTCGGTCTGCTGGGTTTCCCAGGTGACCAGGCCGTTCTTCACGTAGATTTTCCAGCTGCAGGAGCCGGTGCAGTTTACGCCGTGGGTGGAGCGCACGATCTTGTCGTGCTGCCAGCGCTGGCGGTAGCTGTCTTCCCACTCGCGGCTCACGTCGTGGGTTTCGCCGTGGCCGTTCGCGAACGGCTCGCGCTTCTTTTTGAAGTAGCTCAGTTTATCGATCAAATGACTCATGGTCTCTTTCTCCATCAACCCGTCTGCTGGATCGTTGTTCCGATTTGAGACCATTGTGTGCGAGAAAAACCGCGAAATCTGCGTGGTTACTACCTCATAACCCGCTTCTACCACCCTGGGGGTAGGCGGCTTATATCCCCGGGTGGAGAAGGTGCTCGCGCTCGTGCCGGCGGCTTTCCCGGGCGAACAGGAACAGGCAGCTGACCAGGAGCAGGAAAAGAATCATGAAGACCGCACTGCGAACGCCAAGCCAGTGATTAACGCTGCTGAAAACCACCGGCAGAACAAAGGCAACAGAACAGGCGCTTACCAGTAGCAGCCCGGCTATAAGGGCCGCGACTGGTCGGTTCTCGAATATAACCAGCCTCTGCAGGCTCCCCATAGTGCAGCCCATGGCTAATCCGAGGGTAACCACAAACACACCCTCAACCCGCATGGGCAAAGCAAATTCCACTCGGATTGTGGCGTCAACGCCCTGAATGAACAGTGTCATGGGAGGATAGGACAAAACGAACAATGCGATCAGGCAGACCAACAGCGCTCGGCTGACTACCTTTGCGCTACCGAAGCGATCCGACAGCCCTCCTCCCACGATCTGGGCCAGAGCACCCGGAATAACAAACCATTGCGCCAAGCGCGCGCCGGAGTCCACTGGCAACCCGAACTGGGCAGAGAGGTAATCCGGCAACCATAAGGCAAGTGCAAAAAAACTCCCGGCCACAACGCCAAAATAACCACACAGCTGCCCGGCCCGCTTTGCGCGCATCCTGCGCAGCAACACCCTGACAGAAGTTTCAGCGCTCGGATCCGCCGCTGCGTCTTCCGGATCGGTCAGCATAATCAATAACGCCAGGACCAGCACAAGCACGATGAGATAGGCCAGGGGAACTCCGTGCCAGGAAAACGCCTCGTGGAACAGCGGCACCAGGTAGTAATTGAAACCGGCGCCAGTGACACCGGCACCAAACACGCCAAGTACCAGACCCAATCGTGAGGATTCACAATGGCTCGTCACGAACTGCAAACCGGCCGTGTAGAAACCGCCGGCGAGCCCGAGGCCGCCAGCAGCAATCAGATACCCCAGGAAGGTATCAGTAGTCAGCAGTATCACCATACAGGCAGCAAGACCTGCCAGACAGATCAGCATGATCCGGCGGGCGCCGAATTTTTGCGCCGCCAGACCGGCTGGAACTGCCAGCGCCGCTCCTACCGCCATCGGCATGGCCAACAGGAATCCAAACTGAAAGTTGCCGAGATTGAGTTCCGATCGAAGGTGCACGCCGGCCACTGCAAACAGGGTCCAGCAGCCAGCCGCGACGACAAAGCCCGCCACCGCCAACGGCAAAACCACTGCCAATGACGCCAGCCGGTCATCTGCACGATCCGATTCGGACTTCATTACTATCGCTCTTGTAAAAACCTGCTTTTCAGTTTCATCTTTTGATCGTGAAGGGGTCAAAGATTATGATGGGTTAACGACTATTGGGGTAATTGACTATCCTCAAGGAGGTATTACGGAATCTTCGTGAGAGGCATAATCCAGCCTGCCCCACCAAACGCATTGACGCGCAAGAGATCAAATGACGCCCAGAAGCCCGCTCGTAAACAGAATCGCGATCGTCGTTGGCGCAGTGGTGCTGACAGCCCTTGTCAGCATGGCGACCACCCTTGCGGTATCCAAAAGTATCGAGGGCAATGCCACCGCGATCAATCTGGCCGGGGCCCTGCGCATGGGCGCCTTCCAGCTTCTTGCCCGGACCGCGGGCCCTGCCGTTCCAGAGTCCGGGGGAACGTCAATCGGGCAGACGCTGGACCGTTACGAGGCCAAACTGAGTGACTCTGGCATCACCAAGGCGATCCCCGAGAGCCGGGACCATCCGCTGGCCGCCCAGTACCAGACCATTCTGGCGTCCTGGGTGACCATGCTTCGGCCTGCCCTGCAGGAGCACGACCAGGGCACCCCCGTTTCCGAAGCCATGCTGACCTCAACCCAGAGTTACGTCGATGAAGTGGACCAACTGGTGAACATGCTGGAACAGCGAACCGAGGCCCGCATCGACCTGCTCCACCTGATCCAGATTATCAGTCTGGCCTTTTCCATCCTGATCATCGTCGCGCTGTTTATTGATCTGAAAAACCGCATTCTGCAGCCACTGCGCAAGCTGGTCAGTATCGCCATCGCGGTGGGCGATCAGGACTTTTCCCGTAAGGCCAACCTGACCGGCTCCGACGAGCTGGCACAGCTAGGCCAGGCTTTTGACCAGATGACCAGCGAGCTGGCTCTGACCTATTACGAACTGGAAGAGAGGGCTCGCCTTAAAACGGAGGAGCTTGAAAAGAGCCACGCCGCCCTTCAGCTGTTGCACTCGGCAAGTCGAGATCTGTTTGCAAAACACGATCTGTGCCATGGGGCGATCCCCATGCTTCAGGAGCTTGAGCAGTTACTGGGCATCGGTCCCATTCGCCTTTACCTCCACGACAAACAATCCGCAGAGCCGGTGGAGGCAATCACCACAGCCACCCGCGAACGGCCGTTTTACTGCCGTGACCACCACTGCAACGCCTGCCTGGTAACGCCCGAGGCATATGACGAGCTGCCCGTGGAAACCAATGATGGTCGGCGGCTACTGCTACCAATCCGGACGCCTGGACAGCTACTCGGCACACTGGAAGTCTGGTACCCCGCTAAGGAAGGACTGTCAAAAACTGCCCGCCGACTGCTGGAAACCCTGAGTGACCAGTTGGCCACCGCCATTTTCCTGGAGCGGCAAATCACCGAGGAACAGCAGCAAACACTTGCCGAAGAGCGCACAGTTATTGCCCGCGAACTCCACGACTCACTGGCCCAGTCGCTTTCCTACCTGAAAATGCAGGTTGCCCGTTTGCGGCGCCTCAACATTGAAGGTGAGCAGCAACAGATTCATGAGGCCATTCTTGATGAACTCAGTAACGGCCTGAACAGCGCCTACCGGCAGCTCCGCGAATTGCTGGCTACCTTCCGGCTGAAGCTGGACACGCCGGATTTGTCTACCGCCCTGCAAAAGACCATTGAAGAATTTTCCGCGCGGCTGGGTAAGCCGGTTGAGCTGAATTACAATCTGCCGCCCCAGACTCTGTCACCCAATGAAGAAATCCATACCCTGCAAATTGTGCGGGAAGGTCTCGCCAATGCGGTCAAACATGCCGATGCCACGGACATCACCGTGGATGTCCTGTTCGAATCTCCCCAGGTCCGGGTTCACATCCGGGATAATGGCAAGGGACTGCCCGGCAGTGATCAGCCCATCAACCACTACGGCCTGATCATCATGCAGGACCGCGCCCGAACCCTGGGCGGCAAGGTAGACGTGAGCAACCGGGATGAAGGGGGTGTGGAGGTCACGTTGCTCTTTGTTCCGAAAAGCCGCAATCTTATTCCCACAGAAGCATCAAACGCCTGAAAACAAGAGAGATCCCGATGTCTGAGTCACCCGCAAGTATTCTGCTGATTGACGACCACCCGCTCCTTCGCCAGGGCATCAAACAGCTGATCGATATGGAAGACGATATGGTCGTTGCCGGGGAGGCCAGCAATGCTGCCGACGGCATTCGTCTGGCCACCGAACTGGAGCCGGATCTGATTCTGATGGACCTGAACATGCCCGAAATGGACGGCATTGAGGCCCTCAGGAAGCTGCGCGAACAGAACATCAGCTCCCGCATCGTCATGTTCACCGTGTCAGACCAGGAAGACGACGTAGTGGCGGCACTTCGGGCCGGGGCAGACGGCTACCTGCTGAAAGACATGGAACCGGAAGACATGATCACCCAGCTACATCAGGCGGCCGTGGGCAAAATGGTGATCAGTGACCGACTGACCACACTGCTGGCCGAGGCGCTGCGCTCCAACAAGCCCCAGCAAGCAGCACGCCCGGATTTCGACAGCCTGACTCCCCGGGAAAAAGACATTCTGCGTCTGATCGCCGAGGGTCTGTCCAACAAGATGATTGGTCGCAAACTCGACATCAGTGACGGGACGGTGAAGGTTCACGTGAAGCACCTGCTGAAGAAACTGAACCTGCGCTCACGAGTCGAAGTGGCCGTTTGGGCCGTGGAAGAAGGCCTGCACAAAGGCTGAGTTATATCAAATCGTTCCAGAGCACTTTGCTTTACTCTGTGCCGGTTACTGACCGCCCGGAGTAAAGCATGGCTTTTCCACTAGCTTCCATCGCCTCCCTGAACTCTCCCCTCATTGGGCAAACACTTTCCGTCCTTCAGGAGTACCTGCCCTCCCCCGCGCCCATGCTAGGCGCTATTGATCACCGAATTCCGATGCCTCTGAAGCAGCTGGCTGCAGAAGCGCCGCTTAATCGCATTTTTGCCCAGGCAATTGATGACGGAGAATTCGATGATTTCGAGGGCAGACGTATTCGGCTGGAGGTTAACGGAGGACAGCCCGGCATTACCCTTGGTTTCTGGGCGGGCCGGCTCCGCGTAATCGACGGCCCGGGAGAGGCGACCATCCGTGGTTCACTGGCTGCCTTCAAAACCCTTGCGGAGCGTCGGCAGGATCCAGACCAACTGTTTTTCCAGCGGAGACTGGTCATTGAGGGGGATACAGAGCTGGGGCTCGGCCTGAAAAACCTCCTGGATAGTCTGGACTGGCACCTTGTAACCCTTTTTAAACGCCCTGGCTGACAACCAGATCCATCCCTGGCTTGCCATACCAATAGCCATTGCAGGGCGGCGCTTCCACCAGTTGCAGCGGGTCGGAGACGGGCACTTCACCCCGGCGTACCTGATCAAAGCGTTTGACTACCTCCTCCATGCCCAGATGTTCCGGACTCAGGCGCACGGTGCTTACCCCCATACGCTCCATATCCGGCAACTCCCGCATCAGGTCGTAACGGGAGCCAGACAAGGTAGAAATCCCGTTGATGCGGAACAGCTCCTGGCTTTCCCGGGAACGCAACTCCATGCCATCCGGATACTCCAGGCAGCGGAACTCGCAGTTGTCTTTGGGCAGGTTGTAATGGCGGGCAGTAAAGCAGCGCGACGACCAGGCCAGCGGCAGGAAGCTCCAGGAGAATACTTCCGCCGGCAGATCCAGTCCTTCCTGATTCAGTTCTTCAATAAGCAGTTCCAGCGTTTGCTTACCCAGCTCCACCGGCAGGTTCCAGCCCTGCAGGCCCTGTCTGGCCAGAATCTTCAGGGTGGCGGTGTTGTAGATGTTCATGGACGGGCCGGTGATAAACGGAATCCTGTTACGGGTAGCCACCTGAAGGGCACTCTGATCGTTGGCCTCCACCAGAAATTCATCCTGCTCGCAGAACCTGCGCAGGCGGCGCAGATCGGCTTCCGATTCAACCAGCGTGAGCGTGGAGAGCACCACGTTCTTGCCGCAGGCTTTCAGGTCCCGGGCCAGGTCCAGCCAGTCATCCGGCTTCAGTTCCCGCCGGCGTGAGCACACCACTTCGCCCAGGTAAATGGTATCTACCGGCCATTCGGCCGCTTTGGCATAGAAATCAAAGACGCTTTGTTTGGACCAGAACCACAGGATGGGGCCCAGAGATAACTTCATCATGATCGCAGAACCTTATTTCCACTTACGATGGTAGGCACCCAGTGTGGTGAGGCCTCCTTCGGAAAGACCTGCCAGTGTGTTCTGCCATTGAGGTTCAACGGTGAACGCACTGGCGTCGGATTCGAGATTGTCGAGGGCGTGCCGCCATGTGCGTGCCACATCTGCGATATAAGCGGGGCTGCGCTGACGCCCCTCGATTTTCACCGCACAGATTCCCAGATCCCTGAGCTCAGGCAGAAGATCCAGGGTGTTCAGGCTGACAGGCTCCTCAATGGCGTGGTAAACGTTGCCCGCCACCTCAAAGCGGCCCTTGCACAACGTCGGGTAGCCGGCGGATTCACCCTGGCCATACCGGTCAATCAGCACATTATTAAGCCGGGATTCGAGCCCCCGGGGCGTTTCCTGCCAGCGCACAGCCTTGGCGGGAGAGCAGGCACCGCGTGTATTGGGGGACTCATCGGTCAGGTAGGAAGAGAGGTAACAGCGGCCCTCAGCCATGATGCAGAGGCTACCGAAAGCAAAAACTTCAAGCTCAACCGGGCTGTGCTTTGCCACGCCCCGGACCTGGTCCACCGAGAGCACTCGGGGCAGAACGGCCCGACGGATGTCGAAGTTGTCCTTGTAGAAGGAAAGCGCTTCGTAGCTTGTTGCAGAACCCTGCACCGAGAGATGTCGGGGCGTATCCGGGTATTTGTTGGCGGCATAGTCCAGAAGCCCCATATCAGCCAGGATAATGGCGTCTACACCAAGGTTTGCTGCGCGGTCCACCGCGCTTTTCCATTGCGCCCAGCCATCCGGTTGCGGGTAGGTGTTGATGGCACAGAAGACTCTCGCACCCCGCAGGTGAGCGTACTCAACCCCTTCAGCGGCGCGTTTATCGTTGAAGTTCAGGCCGGCAAACTGGCGGGCGTTGGTGCTGTCTCTGAAACCGAAATACACGGCGTTGGCGCCGTTATCCACCGCGGTTTTCAGTGCCGGCAGGCTGCCAGCGGGGCAGACAAGTTCCATGGCATTCTCCACTGCAAGAATGCCGGTACCTTACCGTCTCTCGCCCGGTAACTGCCTTGACCTTTGTCAGCACTGGGCCCGATGGCGGGTTGTCAGAGGCTGCGACCCCGGATTACCCGGAGCAGGATGACCACAATCGCAATCACCAGCAGGATATGGATAAAACCGCCCATGGAATAAGAGGTCACCAGACCCAGAGCCCAAAGGATGATAAGAATAACGGCAATTGTTTCCAGCATGACGATTTCTCCCTGTTAAGCCCGGAGTCCGACCACGGACAGCTTTTCTCGTGGTCCGGGATAACGAATCTAACGCATCGAACCAGGTCGCTCTGTTCGCTGGCACACCAACGGTAGAAACTACCCCCAGGGTGGTACTCTGCGCACTACTACTTACCTGCGTTTTTTCTTGATCTATATCAGTCGATTAACACAGGATTACAGCAACTTACAGCTCTGAAACTACCCCATCGGCTACCCCGTCACGATTATGGAACCCGCCCCGGACACCCCGGGATAATGGGCACAGCGTCCAACCAAACGAGGCAAGGCGATGAACCTCATAAACAATCTCTCCATGCGGGGCAAGCTGATCACTTTGGTGATACCGGCCCTACTGGTTATTCTCTTTTTTGCTGTTGAAAGCATTGCTCTTAACTACGGCGAGCTCAGCAACATGCGACAACTCCTCTCGAAGGTCGAATTGGCTGAAGCCGGCGACCCCCTGACCGAAGCCTTGCAGAGGGAACGTGGACGATCCGCTGTGTTTCTCGCCAGCGGGCCCGGAACCGATGCCGCCCGGCAGGCCGAAAGAGATCTTGCGGAACAGCGGCGACAAACCGACACGCGGATTTCAGACTATCAGCGCCGCATCAATGCCCTGATGACAGATGCATCGTTTGACAGGACGGTTGAAACGAGCATTCAGACCGTTCGCCAGGGACTCGACAACATAGACGCCCTGCGCCGCTCGGTTGACAACCGGAGCGACGCCAGCAAGGGCTACACGACGCTGATTACGGGGTTGATAGAGCGCATTGGCCTTATTGTCCGGCGCTCGACCGATCCGGAGTTGACCCGCGAGGTTAACGGTTACTATGCCCTCGCCAAGGTTGCCGAGATGGCCGGCCGCGAAAGAGCCGCGGGCGCCTCCATGATTCGCAGCGGTGACTTCGATCTACCCACCGTGGCCCGAATTGCGGGGCTCGGCGGGCAGCAGGAAGCCTTTCTCAACGAAGCCATAACAATGCTGGCGGCTGACAATGAGATCCGGGCAACCCTGGAAAATGAGAGCGTCAGCGTCGCAAGCCAGGCGCTGGCACAGCGTCGTGAAACACTGTTCAGCAGCCCATCAGGCATGTATGCACTGGACGCTTCTGACTGGTTCACAACCACCACCCAGCGAATCGGCGGCCTCAATCAGGCGAGACAGGATATGTTATCCGACGTGATGAGCCTGGCATCCGACGGCGTTGCCGATGCCCGGAACGACCTGATACTGGCCTCCGGCATATCCGCCGGTGCCGTTCTGGCTGTACTGGTTCTGATGCTTGTGATCATCCGTGCCATCAATCTCCAGGTCGGGCGCCTGCTTGATGGCGTTCGGTTTGCCATGGACAACAAGGACCTGACCCGCGAGATTGAAATCTCCAGCCGTGATGAGGTGGGCACCATTGGCAAGGCCATTAACGAGCTGTTCGGACGCTTTGGCAATGCCCTGCTACACATCGACAAATCCAGCGTCCAGCTGGCCACTGCCACGGAAGAGACCAGCTCTACCGCCGGCCAGAACGCCAGCCAGGTGAAAAACCAGCAACAACAAATTGAGCAGGTGGCCGCGGCCACCGAAGAAATGTCAGCCACCTCCGAGGAAATTTCCCGAAATACCCAGCAGGTAGCCGATGCCGCAAAAAGTGCCATGGAAAAAAGCCGCACCGGTGAGCAGGTACTTCACCATAGTGTGAGCAGTATCCGCACCCTGGCTGACTCGGTTCAGAAGGTTAACAAGGTCATTGAGGAGCTGGAGAGCCGCAGCTCAACCATCGCCGACGTGGTGGACGTCATCCGGAAGGTTGCCGATCAGACCAACCTGCTGGCGCTGAACGCGGCGATTGAGGCCGCCCGCGCCGGCGAGCACGGCCGGGGGTTTGCTGTGGTTGCCGATGAAGTCCGCACCCTGGCGCAGCAGACTCATGAGTCCACTACCCAGATCGAGGACATTATCAACGGGTTCCAGAGCATTACCGACAGTGCCAGCCGCTCGATTGTGGAAAGCCACAAACTGGCGAATGCCACCAGTGAGCAGGCGTCAGAACTGGAGCAGACCTTCGCCGATATCCTGACCGATGTGAACAGCATCGCCGATATGGCCAGCCAGATTGCCACCGCCTCCGAAGAACAGGTGGCGGTTACCCGGGAGCTGGCGGGCAGCATGGAATCAGTCAGTGAAGCGGCGATCCTGACCCTCACCGGCTCCCAGGAAATCACCCAGGTAACCGGCGAGCAGGCACGGCTGGCAAGGGTTCTTCAGGACCTGGCCAATGAGTTCAAGGTGCCGGCGTATAGTTGAATGAAAGAGGGGTCAGAAGAAAGCGTTCTTCTGACCCCGACTTCGCCGCTGCTGTCAGATAATCCGGGAGAACCGCTGGCTGGCGCCTTCTTTGCGATACAGGTCAAAGATCTGGCAGATGGCCCGGATCAGCAGGCGGCCGGCGGGCTGAACCTGAAGGGCGTTGCCATCATCAGCAATCAACTCATCCTGAATCATGGGCTTCAAACGGCTGAGCTCATCGGCAAAATAGCGGTTCAGATCTTCCTGCCAGACATCTGCAAACAGCTGACGGTCCAGCCGGAACTGGCAAATCAGCTGGCCGATCACCCAACGACGGATCCGGTCGTCCCGGGTCAGGTTCACGCCCTTGGTGATGGCCAACTGACCAGCATCAATGGCCGCCTCCCAGGAAGGCAGGTCGTGATTGTTCTGGAAATAGGCATCATCCGTCTGACCGATCGCGGAAACGCCAAGGGAGACCAGATCGCATTCGGAGTGGGTGGTGTAGCCCTGGAAATTGCGGTGCAGACGGCCTTCCCGTTGCGCCACGGCCAGGCTGTCATCCGGCTTGGCGAAGTGGTCCATGCCAATGTATTCGTACCCGGCGTCCAGCAGGCGGTTGATGGTGTTGTGCAGGATGGTCAGCTTCTGCTGTGGACTGGGCAAGGTGTCGCCCTGAATCCGGGTCTGCGGATAGAAACGGTCCGGAAGATGGGCGTAGCTGAACACTGAAAGCCGGTCTGGAGACATCTCGATCACCGCTTCCAGTGTCTCGGCAAAGCTCTCTGGGGTCTGGGACGGCAGGCCGTAGATCAGGTCCAGGTTGATGGATCGGAAGCCGATGCGACGTGCTTCGTTGAGCACGGCTTCGGTCATGGCCCGGGGCTGGATACGGTTCACTGCTTTCTGAACCTCCGGGTTTACATCCTGTACCCCCAGACTGATCCGGTTGAAGCCCAGGTTCCACAGGGTTGGCAGGGTATCCTGATCCACTTCCCGCGGGTCAATTTCCACACTGTAATCCCGCTCATCACCGGTTTGCAGGTTGAACAGCTCCCCGTATCCCGCCATCAGGTGTTCCATCACATCCTTTGGTAGGAACGTGGGCGTGCCCCCGCCCCAATGCAACTGTGTTACCGGCCGGTCGGCCCCGAACAGTTTTGACTGGATGGCCGCTTCCCTGAGCAGACGCTCCACGTAAGGCATCGCCTTGTCACGCTTTTTGGTGATGACCTTGTTGCAGGCGCAGTAGTAGCACAGGTGCGCGCAGAACGGCAGGTGTGTGTACAACGACAGCGGCCGGCCACTGGCCTTGCTGCGGGCCGCGGCTTTGACCATATCCTCGATCGGATAGTTCTGATTGAATTCAATGGCCGTGGGGTAGGAGGTATACCTGGGGCCGCTGAGGTCGTAGCGGCGGATCAGGGCGTCATCCCAGATGAACTCTGGCAGCGTTGAGTCTTGGGCTTTGAGTGCGGGTGTGGAGGTCATAGCAAACTCGGGGTCAGATGAAATCGGGGTCAGATGAAAACTTCATCTGACCCCATGTTCAAGGAAGCTCGCGCATTTTAGGGCAATCCTTTGCGTCCCTTTTTGATTCGGGTCAGGTGACCGATGGTTTCAGTTTACCAGTCCGGTTACTGAACCACCCTTGGGCTCTTGGCGTACTTGGTTTACCCCTTTGTGGGCATAGCCCACAGCTTACTGAATGGAGAATTCCTCACCATGGCCAATCTGATTCTGATCCTCGGCGACCAATTAACGGGAGACATCAGTGCCCTCAAAGACGCCGACAGGGACCGGGATCTGGTGGTGATGGCGGAGGTACATGAAGAGGCCAGCTATACCAACCACCACAAGAAGAAAATCGTGCTGTTGTTCAGCGCCATGCGTCACTTTGCCCGGCAACTGGAGAGCGATGGCTGGCAGGTTCACTACCAGGCCTATCATCCGGACAACCAACACCAGAGCCTTGAAGCAGTGGTTGGCGAACAGGTAAAGCGGATCGGTGCAGAGAAAGTAATCACCACCGAGTGTGGCGAATGGCGACTGCATGAGCAGATCAGTGGCTGGCACGAACGCCTTGGGGTGCCGGTGGAGATCCGGCCGGATACACGGTTTATCGCCACCAAGCAGGAGTTTGCCGACTGGGCCGCGGGCCGCAAGCAGTTGCGGATGGAATTCTTTTACCGGGAGATGCGGCGCAAGACCGGTTTGTTGATGACCCCCGAGGGCGAACCGGAGGGCGGACAGTGGAATTTTGATGCGGACAATCGGAAGAAATGGACCGGCAAGCCGCCGGCCCCGGCGCCGTTCCGGATAGAGCCGGATCCCATTACCCGGGATGTGATCGGCCTGGTGGACGAGCATTTCGGCGATCATTTCGGCACCACCAACGACTTTCATTTTGCGGTAACGGCCGAGGACGCGCAGGCGGCGCTCGAGCACTTTATCGATTTCGCCCTGCCCTGTTTCGGGGATTATCAGGACGCGATCTCGGACAACGAAGACTGGCTGTTTCATTCCATCCTGTCGCCCTATATCAATTCCGGGCTTCTGGATCCGGTAACGGTTTGCGAGGCGGCGGCCCAGGCGTGGTATTCAGGGCGGGCGCCGATCAACGCGGTGGAGGGCTTTGTACGGCAGATCCTTGGATGGCGCGAATTCGTGCGGGGCATTTACTGGATGAACATGCCGGGATATGCCAAAGAAAACCGTCTGGGCAACACCCGCACCCTGCCCTGGTTCTACTGGACCGGGGCCACGAAAATGCGGTGCATGCACAAGGCCATTGATGCCACCCGCCGCAACGCTTACGCCCACCATATCCAGAGGCTGATGGTTACCGGCAACTTCGCGCTGCTGGCGGGCATCAAACCTGAGGAGATCTGCGACTGGTACCTGGCGGTGTACGCCGATGCCTATGACTGGGTGGAACTGCCTAACGTGCTGGGTATGGTGATGCATGCCGATGGTGGCTATCTGGGTTCAAAGCCCTATGCCGCCAGCGGCAAGTACATCCAACGCATGTCCGACCACTGCGCCAACTGCCATTACAAGGTGAATAAAGCCACCGAATCCGACGCCTGCCCGTTCAACGCCCTGTACTGGCATTTTATCGACCGGCACCGGGACGACTTCGCCAACAATCCCCGCATGGGCATGATGTACCGGAACTGGGACAAGCAGAAGCCGGAACGGCGGGATGCGCTGCTCAAGCGCGCCGAACATCTGCTGGCGAACCTGGAGCAGCTCTAGGCAAATCCTCGACGGTAATTCCCGAAATAGGTAGTTGCCAGATTATGTCCTAAAGTTGTGCGGCAAAAGTCGTCCGTTGGTGCTAGCCTGAGATCAGGATTGTCAACAACAAGGATGCGGCCTTCACTATGAACTTCCGACTGGCAGTGGGCCTGGCAGCAATGCTGGCGTCTGCCGTTTGCCAGGCTCAGCCTCCTACACTGAACCTCTACACCTTTGAGAGCCCACCCTATCAGGTGGTCGGCCCGAAACAGGATGGCGTCAGCCAGATTTTCGGCGAAACCACAGAGACCGTGGTTTGTGCCGCAAATCGTGCTGGCTGGTCCACCCGCGTTCGGGTTACGCCCCAGAATCGTGCCATACACTCACTGACGCGCAACATGGTCGACGGCTATTTTGCCATTGATCCCTCAACAGAGCTGGACACCATAGCAGAACGCAGCGATCCGGTGGCTCTGGAGAAGTGGTACTTTTTTACCAGAGGCGATCGGCAGTTTACCGATAACCTGCGGATCGGGGTGGTTGATGGCAGCAATGAAGAGGCCTGGCTGGAAGCCAATGGCTATTCGATTTTCCTGAGCGTAGCCTCACCGTCCCAGCTGCTTGCGCTCCTTGAAAGGGGCCGGATAGATACCGCACTGATGGATGAGCGCGTGATGAACGGTCTGCGCAACGAGAACCAGTCATCCAACATGGAAATCAATGCTCACTTCGTTCGCTACGCTCCGCTTTATCTCTATCTGAACGAATCTTTTGCTTCCGGCCATCCGCAGTTCCTCCCGACTTTCAACCGCGTGCTGACGGACTGCATGGCAGGTCATCTTGCCTTGTCCGAAACAGAAAAACAGCGCATTGGGGACTTGGCAGACCAACTGATCACGGGATTGAACAGCATGCTCCACATCCGTCAGATCATTACTGCGGGGCCCCGACAGGAGAGCTTTACCGATGTAATGACTCAGGACAGCATGTGGCAGGGAATGGCTCCGATTTCTCCGACCCCCCTGGCAGAAAGCATACTCGACCTGCCCGGATCCCATGCTTTACATGGCTGGAAAGTGACGCATAACGGGCTGGTGACCGAGGCCATGATCATGAACAACATGGGCACCCTGGTGGCGATGAGCCAATTGACCTCGGACTACTGGCAGGGAGACGAGCCCAAGTTTCAGAACGTCCTGGATAACACCCGAAGAGGGCTCGGGGGAATGGACGCGCTCTATATTTCACCCATCCGCTATGATGCCTCTACCTCCCGCTTCCAGGTGACGGTGAGTGCCCCGGTGAGCCCCATCAAAGATGGCGCACCCTTCGGAGTCGTTACGCTGGGCCTTGATGCCGAAGAAGCGCTGAGAGCACTTGATAACCCCTGATTTCAGGGCGGACCAACCTCGCAGGCCAACACCAGAGCCCAAAACTCCGAGAAGTCATTCACCACCACATCCGGCTTGTCCGGGTGTTTGTGGGTGCCCGGAAAGATCTTGTTCAGCCACGGCAGGTCCCACTGGGCCCCGTTGAAAAACACCGAGGTCAGGCCCGCACGCTTGGCGGCAATAACATCTGTCGTACTGTCGCCCACATACCAGACGCTCGGGTCCGGCGGATAATCCAGCTTCTGCACCGCCAGTAACAGCTGGTCCGGGTGGGGTTTGCGCAGGGGGGTGTCGTCACCACAGACATCCACATCAAACAGGTGAGTCCAGCCAGTGTCCTCGACAGCCGCCAGTTCATGTTCGAAGAACTCACGGTCCCGGTTGGTAATCACCCCTACCTGAATGCCCAGGCGCCTCAATCCCTCGAGAACCTCGCGCACCTTCGGTTCAAAAGCCTTCACCGTGCCGTAGTGCTTGCGATAATGGTGGTTGAATGCCTGATGGGCAATCTGCTTGGCCTCCTGGTCGTCACCGAACAGCACTTCAAAAATGTCGGTTCGGGAAATCTTCCGGTCTGCCTTCACCTTTGGATGCAGCCTGGCGAATTCGCGCACATAGGCGACCAGTTTGACGTCCTCCGGTGTTTTGCTGTCCTCCGGTGCCACCATCCGGTCCATGAGCTTCAGCTTGTGGAAGTCAGGCAGCATTTCATCCACTGCGTGGTACATGGCGTCCAGGGTATCCACCAGTGTGGCATGCCAATCGAAGAGGATGACCGCGGGCCGGATCAGCCTGACCACCGCGGGGTGCCAGTCCGGCTCAATGCGGGGTTCCGGGCGTTGTGGCGGCGGGAAGGGTCGCGGGCGAACCTCGGCGGGCACCTGCTCAAAGGCGTCAGGCTGGTTCCGCTCAAGCAGGGCCAGAAGATCCATCAGGTCTTCAAAGCTGTCCAGAATCGCCGCTGGCGCATCCCGGTGAGAGAACCAGCTGTCAATCCGGCCGGATTCCCAACAGGCCCCGTTGTAGAACACACCGGACACGCCAGCCCTGTTGGCGGTGAGCATGTCGACGTAGCTGTCTCCCACGTACCAGGCTCGCTCATCGGGCGGCAAATCGAGCTTATCAAGGGCCTTGAGGATTACCTCCGGATCGGGTTTGTACTCGGTTACGTCATCGGCACACACGGTGGCATCAAACAGGTGCTGCCACCGGCCCTCGTCCACCGTGCGTAATTCCCGGTCCAGAAACTCCCGGTTCCGGTTGGTGGATACGGCCAGCCGGATACCCATGGCTTTAAGGGCAGAGAGATACTCATAGGCGCCGGGCTGAAAGGGCTTCACCTGGCCGAAATAACGGCGATAGGCCTCATTGTAGGCCTTGTGGGCAATCAGTTTGGCGTCTTTATCATCGCCGAAAATGGCATTGAAAATATCCGTCCTGGACACCCGGCGCTCAGCCAGAATGCGCGGATGGAGGCGCCGGAAAATCCGGATATAACGCACCAGTCGGGCGTCCTCCGCCGTGCGGCATTTATCCTCAGGCAGCAGTCTGCCCACCAGCCCCAGTTCTTCCAGTTGCGGCAGCATATCTTCCATGGCACTGAACATGGCATCGTGGGTATCGACCAGGGTGCCGTGCCAGTCGAAGATGAGCACTGACGGCGCTGAAAGGGAATCACAGAATCGGGCCATGGACAATCCTTCGCTGTTTCAGCAACGTACAAGGTACATCTTCAGTAAAAACCATTTTATGCTAATGCACAAAAAACCCCACCTGCCTGAGAAAACCTGTCCGGTCTGCCATCGTCCTTTTACCTGGAGGAAGAAGTGGGCGAAAGACTGGGACAACGTCCGCTACTGCAGCGAACGTTGCCGCCGTGCGCGGAGTACCCAGCCATGACAACGGTTGTATGGTTCAAGCGGGATCTGCGTACCCGGGATCACGCCCCTCTGATGGCGGCTGCCAGTCTGGGTGAACCGGTCATACCGCTTTATGTCATCGAAGATGATTACTGGCAACTTCCGGACACCAGCGGTCGGCAGTGGGCGTTTATCAGGGACTCTCTGGACGATCTGGACCGGCAGTTGCGAAAGGCTGGCAGCCAGCTTCTGGTAATGAGAGGGTCTGTGATGGGGGCTTTGAAGCAGCTACAGGCCCGGCAAAACTTCAAACGCGTATTCTGTCACCAGGAAACCGGCGGGCACTGGACATTTGAGCGTGATAAGGCGGTCATTGGCTGGTGCTCGGAGAATCTGGTGGAATTCAGGGAATGGAACCAGTTCGGTGTGGTGCGACGCCTGGCAGACCGGGATGTCTGGGACAAGGCCTGGACCGAGCTGATGCGTCAGCCGTTGCTGGAAGCTCCGGCAAGAATACCGGCAATGAAAGCCATCGAGGGCGGTGTTAGTGGCTACGACAGCCAGGACTTCACACTGCCGGATAGCTGCCCGGACCGCCAGGTTGGCGGCAGCGCGAGAGGCGAAAAACTGCTCGCTTCTTTCCTCGACCGCCGCTGCGTCGGCTACCAGTACAACATTTCCAGCCCGAACACCGCGGTCAGGGCCTGCTCGCGCCTGAGCCCGCATATCGCCTATGGCACCGTCAGCCTGAGGGAGATCTACCAGCAGGCCAAGGCCACCGGCAATCACCGGAATACCCTGCCCCGGAAAAAGAAAAGCCTGACCAGTTTCCGATCCCGATTGCACTGGCACTGCCATTTTATCCAGAAACTGGAGGACGAACCGGAGCTGGAATTCCGGGCGATGCACCGGGCAATGGAGGCGCTAAAAACCGGGCCCAATGATACCGAACGCCTGCAGCGCTGGCAGGAAGGCCAGACCGGCTGGCCCCTGGTGGACGCCAGCATGCGCGCCCTCAACCACACCGGGTGGATCAACTTCCGGATGCGCGCCATGCTGATGGCGATCGCCAGCTACCAGCTGTGGCTGCACTGGCGCGATCCCGCCCTTCACCTGGCCAGGCTGTTTACCGATTTCGAGCCGGGCATTCACTACTCCCAGACCCAGATGCAGTCCGGCCTGACCGGCATCAACGCCCTGCGAATCTACAACCCGGTCTTGCAAAGCCGGAAACTGGACCCCGATGGCGAGTTCATCCGGCGCTGGACACCAGAGCTGGCTGGCGTGCCCAGTGAAATGATCCACACTCCCTGGTTAATGACGCCGACCCAGAAAGAGCGTTACGGCGGCAACACGTACATCTCGCCGGTGTGCGATCATGAACAGGCGGCCCGGGTTGCCCGTAAGGCGGTTGGCGACTTTCGCAAGCAGCAGGTCAGCCAGGACGAGACCCGGCGGGTTCTGGAACGCCATGGCAGCCGAAAAGGACCGCGCCAGGCGAGACCAAAACTTCCGGAAAACCGGGACGATAAAGCCAACCAGCTATCCCTGTTTGACTGACTTCCAGGCCATCGCCGCGAGCACCGTGCCGAGGATCATCGGCCAGGCAAGGCTCCAGGCACTCTCGACCATCGAGGCAGCCCAGGTAATACCGGGTAACGACGGGTGCCAGGGCAACCACCAGAACAGGATCAGGCTGGCAGCGGTGGCCAACCCCCAACCTAGCCACATGCAGGCCGGATTGGCACCCGTCCTGGCAACCTGGCCCTGGGCCCAGAGGAAGCGCCAGATCAGCAGCAGGGTGGCAATGGCCCCTGCGGTCATAAGGGCAGGCAGATAATCCGCCATGAAAAAACCGAAACGTTCGGGCTTGAGCACCTCTTTCATGGCCAGCTTCGCAGCTGCCCCGCTAGTAAACGGTAAGCCCGCCAGTGACAGCCCCGGAAGTGCAATCAGCACCCATAAGCCCCATCGGCCGACTCTGCCGGCAGGTATAGCCATAGCCGTGGACAGAAACAGGCTACCCTTGGCCAGGCCGTGGTGCAGCGCGTAAAGCGCCAGCACCGCAAACATGGCGCCGGCTGCCTCCGCATGGGCCAATGCAGCGCCCACCATCAGGACCATCAGCCCCATCTGGCTGATGCTGGAATAGGCCAGGACGGTTTTCGGGCGTACCTGTCGCACGCCCAGAGCCGCGGCACCTAGCGAACCGATCGCTCCGAGCACCACCAGAATGTTGCCCCAGATCGGGAGCGATACTTCCCCGAAGGGCAGGGTCACCAGCCAGCCCAGCAAGCCTGCCTTGATCATGGCACCGCTGAGCACCGCGCTGGCCGGTGTGGGCGCCACCGGATGAGCAAGAGGCAACCAGAAGTGAAGCAAGGGTAAGCCGGCCTTGACCCCGAACCCGGCGATCAGAAGCAGCATGATCAGCCAGCGCTGTTCTGCGTCAACAAGGGCGGCCGGGATATGCGCCAGCACTGCACTGCCTGACAGTTGGGCCGCCATCAGCAAACCGGTCAGGATGGCCATTTCACCGACCACGGCCATGGCCAGGTAGACCCGACCGGCCCGGTTGGCCTCCTCGGTTCCCTCATGGACCACCAATCCGTAACCGGCAAAGGTCATCAGGGCGAAGAAGCTGTAGAAACTGGCAATGTCTGCGGCAACGCACAGCCCCAGGTTACCGGCCAGGGTCAGCGTCCAGAACACGCAGAACCCGCGCAGTTTCCGGTCCGACAGGTACCCGGCCGCGAACACACCGGCTACCGACCAGAGAAGTGCCGTCAGTATCAGAAAAGACCGCCGGAGCTCATCCAGCCCCCACAAACCACCATTCAGCAGCCAGGGCATTTCAAGCCACCAGCCAGGGTCGGTCAGCAAGGCCAGTACCAGGGCAGGCAGGGGAAGAACCGGCAGGCAGTACCGGTAGATCTTCTGCCACCGGGGATTGAGCGCCAGGAGCAAGACGGCGAATGGCAGCAGAACCGCCAGTAACAGCAGAGCAGAGGACTGCATCATTGCATCACCTCCTGCTCCACGATCAGATTGACCCAGCTCAGCGGACTGAAGGGCATGGACGCGAGCAGCCCGATCACGATCAGTGCCGCTGCCGTAATCAGCGGCGGCCAGAGCAACCAGGCGCTGGTTTCCAGGCGGCCCCACCGGCGTTCATGGGGCCAGGCCTGTTGCTGGCCGGCAAACCATATCCGGTGCAGAATGGGCAGGAAGTACGCCGCATTCAACACACTGCTGACCACAAGCACCGCAACCACCCAATCCATGCCCACGGCCAGGGCGCCGGTGCCCATGGTCCACTTGGTGACGAAACCGGCCAGCGGCGGCGCGCCAATCATGCCAAAGGCACCCAGGGTAAACGCCACGGACGTGCCAGGCATGCGGCGACCGGCTCCATCCAGTTCGTCAATGCGATGAACCCCCAGGGTTTCGGCATAGTTACCGGCACAGAAAAACAGCGTGATTTTCATGATGCCCTGATGCACCAGGTGCACCAGCCCACCCGCCACCCCGACTGGCCCGAACAAACTCACCCCGAGAACGATGTAGGAGACCTGGCTGATGGTTGAAAATGCCAGGCGGCGTTTCAGATCCACCTGATACAATGCGCGGGTCGATCCATAGATGATGGTAATGGCCGCAACCACAGCCAGGCCGGTCAACAGCCCCATCTGGTTCGCGGCCTCCAGCCCGTAGATCTCACACACAACCCGGACAATACCGAAGGCCCCGGCTTTCACCACCGCAACCGCATGCAGCAGCGCACTGACCGGGGCCGGGGCGACCATCGCCTGGGGCAGCCAGCCGTGTAACGGTACCAGGGCAGCCTTCACACCAAGGCCGGCGATCAGAAGCACAAAGACCAGCGTCAAAGGGCCCTGTAAATCCGGCTCCAATCCGGAAAAGTGCCCACCGGGCCGGAACGGCAGGTCACCCACCAGCCCGTGCAACCAGGCGATCGCCAATAGCAGCACTGCCCCGCCTGTCAGGGTGTAGATGATGTAATTCCGACCCGCCCTCAACGCCTGTCGGGTTCCACGATGCACCACCAGGGGGTACGTGGAGAGGGTGAGCATTTCGTAGAACAGAAAGAAAGTGAACAGGTTGCCAGCCAGGGCGATCCCCATGGTGCTGGCGACGCATAGGCTGAAAAAGCCAAAGAACCGGCTACGGTTGGGCGAATCCTCGAGATAGCCTACGGCGTAAATGGTCGTCAGCAGCCAAAGCACTGCCGATAGACCAGCGAACAGCATCGAAAGCGCGTCGGCCCGCAAAACAAACTGGACACCCGGCAACATGGTGAAGGCAAACTCGAAGGACTGGCCCTGGAATATGCCCCAGACCATGATTCCGACCAGTATCAGCTTTACTCCCGCTGCGGCCAGGTTCACGGATGTCCTGAGACGATGCCCCTTCTCAGGCAACGCAAAAATAATCACCGACGCCAACAAGGACGTTAACAGCGCGAACAGGGGTATCAGGGTATTGACCGTCACCCGCCACCCCCTTTTGCAAATGGCAGCACCATGACAGACAGCACAGGCTCAGCCACCAACCCGAGACCGAGAGAGAGCAGGGCCAGGATCATCGGGATAACTTCCAGACTGCGTGCAGGATGAAAAAACTGGTCGGTGTCGGAATTCTCGATAAACGACGCCCGGTACACCCGAAAGACATACGCGGCCGAGAGCAGCCCCCCGCCCAGCAGGACTATCAGCCACCACCACTGGCCGCTCCCCAGACTGGCCTGAAGCAACAACCATTTGGCGGCAAACCCGCCGGTGGGCGGCAGCCCCATCAACGACACGCCAGACAGGCCAAACGAGAACAGGGAAAATGGCAGGAAGCGGCTTACCCCGGCAAGAGCATCCACCCGGTTACTGCCGACCGACATAATCAGGTTGCCGGCGGCCAGGAACATGGCTGCCTTTGCCAGGGCGTGGCTGATCACCTGCAGTGTCATGCCCTGTTGCGCTTGTAGGGCAACCGCTTCCGAGACGCCCCAGGACAGGGGAAAGAGCAGGAACAGGTAGCCGATCTGGGCGACCGAGGAATAGGCCACCACCTGTTTGAGCCTGCTTTGCCGAAAGGCCAGCCAGCTGCCCCACAGAACACCTATGCCGCCCAACGCACCGACCAGTTGAGCCAACTCATAGCTGCCCAGGTGCTCGCCGAACTCCAACCAGAGCCGGGCAGCAATGTAGAAGGATGCCTTGACCACAAGAGCAGACAGCAGCGCGCTGACCGGGGATTTGGCAATACCATGGGCAGGCGGTAACCAGCCATGCAAGGGAAACAGCGCGGTTTTCAGGGCCAGCCCCGCGACCATCAGAACCAGCGCAAAGACCAGACCAGCCTGGCCACTGTCTGCCGGGAGCAACGCGCTGATACCGGCCAGGGAAAGGCTGCCAAATTGACCATAAACCAGAGCAACCCCCAGCAGATAGGCCAGCGAACCCAGAAGTGCCGCCATGAGATATCGAATGGCCGCTCGCAGCGCATCCGCCTGACCGCCCAGGGCCACCAGCCCCACCGCCGAAAGGCTGATCAGTTCAAGGGCGACGTAGAGATTGAACAGATCCCCACCCAGCCAGACCCCGTTCAGGCCAGCCCACAGAAACCAGAACAGGGGCCAGAAATACCGGTGCGAGGTTTTTGTGGGATCAAGGTAGATGCCCGCATGCCAGCCACAGGCACCGCCCACCACGGCAGTCAGCATCACAAAGGTGACCGCCAGACCATCCACCCGTAGCTCAATGCCCAGAGGGGCCGGCCAGCCACCCAGTTGATAGTAGAAGCCGCCCTCGGATGCCACCGCCGCCCAGAGCGCGAAGGACACCAGCGACTGAACCAGGATGCCCAGCCAGCTGATCAGTCGGCTGCGCTCGAACCCGCACAGCAGCGTCAATACGGCCCAGGCAAGGGGCGTAAACAGCAAGCCGGCCATCAGCCCCAGGATCATTCCGCCCTATCCTCCCGGATCTCCGGCTTCAGGGTCGTGAGCCCCGAGAGATGAAAATAGCGGCGAATCAACACCACAGCCAGTGCCGTGGCAGCAATGGCCACAACGATTCCGGTGAGAACCAGCGCCTGGGGCACCGGGTCGGGTTCACCGTGGCGCTGCGCCAGACCCACCAGGGCCAGAAATACACCGGACCCTATCAGGTTGAAAGCCAGCAGCTTACGCAACAGGTGCGCGAGGGTAATGAAACCGAACAGGCCAATTCCACACAGCACAACCCCCGCCAATGCATACAGCAACGAGGCACTCACGGCGACTCGCCCTCCCCGGGCTCTTCGGCCCGGTTGACTGGCGCCGAGACAAACAGCGCCAGCAATACCATGGCGATGGACAGGGTAAGTACCGTTTCAATCAGGACGATCAATTGTTTGGCAACGGCCGGAGGATAGGCGAGAAAAGCTCCGCCCCCTATCGCACTGGCAAGGGCAATCAGAAGAAAGACCGCGAACCCCAGGGCCAGGCCGAGCCGCAGCAGGGTTCCGGGGCGCAGAAAATCCATCGGGATGCCGCCAAGACGCATCATCACGCCCGTGGCTGCAAGCACGGCCCCGGCCTGAAATGCACCGCCGGGCCGGTCTGCCCCGGCCCAGAGGAGGTAACCTGCCAACACCAGCATCAGAGGTACGAACCAGCGTTGAAGGGCATACAGCAGAGTATCCGTAGTTCGCAGTTCCGGGTCCTCGAGGGAAGTCGTTCTGGATACAGAAATTCCGGCGATGCCGGCAATGACCAGCACACCGATCTCCAGCAAGGTGTCGTAGCTCCGGAAATTCAGCAGCACCGCCGTGACCGGGTGCTCCACGCCACTTTTGCCCATACTCTCCGAAAGCAGCCCCGGCAGATCGACCTGCGCTGGTGTTTCAGCAACATCCAGCACCGCCAGCGCAAGCGTAATAACGAAGGCCAGGCAGACTCCGGCCACGGCGCAGGTCCCGACTGATCGCCTCATTCCGACCGCCCGCTTTTGAGGTGACGGGCGGCATCCAGCAACAAAACCCCGGTCAGCCCGGCGCCAATGGCGGCCTCTGCCAGAGCAAGATCCGGCGCCCGCAATCGCACCCAGGCCAGGGCCATCAGCAAACCAAAGGCAATGAAGATCACCACCGCACGAAACAGATCCCGGGACCACAGCGTCGCTACCGCCGTAGCCAGCAGAGCAAATATCAACAGCCCGTCCAGCAGCCATTCAGTCATGTTCCCTGCCTCCTGATCCCGAGTTCTCCGGACCGACACGAACGGCACGGGCTACAAGGTGTGCCGAAGTCGCGCTCGCAGCCAGCGCCACGGCCCAGATCAATACCGTCTTGAGACCGCTTTCCAGCGATGGCGACAGAGGCAGCAGGGCAATCACAATAAAACCGAGGCCCAGGTTGTCTACCTTGGTCAGCGCATGAATACGTGTCAGGGTTTCCGTAAACCGAAACAGCCCGAGAGTTCCGACAGCGAAGAACAGGCAGCCGGTCACCAAAAGGATTATCTGAACAATGAACAAGAGGGTTTCAGCCATCCTCGCCCCCTTGCCTTTCAGAAGCAGAAGGTTGCGAAGAGGGCTGATCGATCCGAACAACCCGGGTCACGAAGGCAACAATGGCTAGTACCGACAGCAACGCCAGGGTCAGTGCTACATCCAGCAGTGCCGGCATCGATTGGGCGTGGGCCATTACCAGCAAAAGCCCCACACCCGTGGTACCGAATAATTGCGAAGCCAGCATTCGGTCGGCGGGGCTCGGGCCTCGCCAGATCCTGATCAGAGCAATGAGCAAAGTCAGTAACAGGAATGCAGCGACTGAATTGAGAACTGGAGTCATCGGCCCGCCCCATCACCGTGAGGCAACGAAAGGCCGAACACCCTTGCCACCTGTCGCTCTGTCGCCCGCACATCCTCGTCGACGGGAGCCGTAGTATCGAGACAGTGAAGTATCAGCTGGTCTCCCTCCAGCAGAACACTGAGGGTACCGGGCATCAGAGAAAGGGTATTGGCAAGGAGCCAGCGGGGGCTGCCCGCGGGCAAGTGCAGGGTTATACGGATTTCACCCGGCTTGACTGGCAGAGCGGGCGACAGCAGCCGACGGGCCACATCGAGCCCGGCGACCACGGAACGGGACAGGAAATAGCCAACGAAGGCCAGGATGCCCAACGGCCTGAGTCGGTAGCTCGAAGGCGGAAACAGCCGAATGGAATACCCGGCGGCCAGAGCTGTGACGATGGCGCCGAAAACCAGGCCGTCAACATCACCAAGGGTCAGAACCCACCAGATCGAAAACAGCGTTATGGCGCGAATCAGAAAAACGAGGACAGGTGACATGGGCACTGGCAATATCGGCTCTCCTTACCGGACCATAACGGCCCTTTGTTCGCTAACCCCCTGTATAAGTTCCTGAAAGCCTACCACAGGATGCCAGTACCCCGGCATCCCCGTCCTGCTCCTGGAAAGTTCGGCTTATTGTCCGCGCTGGCTCTGAGCCTGATTTTCCAGCATCTGCTCCATCATGAGCTGCATCTGATTCATGCGGTTTTCCATCATCTCCATGCGCTGCTCGCTGTCCATCCCCGAACCACCGGCACGGTTCCCCTGGGCGTTGCCGGACTGCTTCTTGCCCTGGCCCTGGCCCTGGCCCTGATTATTCATCATGCCCTGACCCTGTTGGTTACCCATCATGCCCTGACCGTCGCCCATCATTCCCTGGCCTTGACCCATCATTCCCTGCCCCATCATGCCGCCACGCATCATCTGCATGTGCTCCTGCATGGACTCCATGTGCTTCTGTCGCAGCTGCTGGCGCTCGGCGGGGGAGTCTGCGTTCCGCATTTCCTCCCTCATCGACTGCATGCGGGCCATGTTTTCATTCATCTGCTGCATCTGTTCCTGATTCATCATCCCGCCACCGGACATCTGGCCGGAATTACCTTGCGCTAAAGCAAAAGCTGGCAGCGCCACGAACACAGAACACGCAACAAAACGGCTTAATCTGTTCATAAGATCCTCCTTATTCTCTGCATCAAATGTGCATCACCATCAGTAAAGACCACGAAACTGAACTGAGGCTGAAAAAGGGCACCGGAATCCGATTAAGTTCCCTGATGTTGACCTATGTCATCCAGGAACGCTGCAAAGGTCCGGACATGGATCATAGAAGAAAGATGCCAAACCTTTTTGTGACTGCCGCCAACGAGGCAAAGCTGGTAACAGTGACCATGGCTCCAATAGCAAGGGAAAGCCAGAAACCGAATCTGGCCATGAGGAAGGGAAACATCAGGAACATCGGCAAGGTGGGTAACACATACCAGAAGGTATACCAGGCGTGATTACTGATTTTTTCTGCTGGTTGCTGCTCAACGTAAAGCCAGATCATCGCGAGCACGGTCACCATGGGCAAGGCTGCAATCAATGCACCCAGTTTGTCACTGCGTTTGGCGACCTCAGAGATCAGGACCACCAGCGCGGCGGTTATCGCGTATTTGGTAATAAGCCATGTCATTTTGTATTCCTCCAGACAGAGCACAGTATGGATGCAACTGCCTGGAGTCTGCGAGTCTTGATGAAATAAGGGATAAGGTCGCTAGAAAGCGATTCGGGCGCCAAGCACGGCAAACCAGTCCTCCGTGCTTCCGCCCCCGGCTTCTGCCAGATCGGCGGTATCGCCGTACTTGCGCTCGTATACCACGCCTACGTAGGGCGAGAAGGCACGGTCAATCAGGTCATAACTCAGCCTGAGCCCCCACTCTGTGGAATTGAGCCCCTTGCCGACACCGATTTCCCGATCCTCCGAGAATGCCACCAGGCTTTCGAACGACGCCGACAAAATCCAGAAGTTGGTGACGAGTAATTCATATTCCGCCTCGAAGTCCACTGAGGCATCGCCTTCATCACTGATATAAAGGTTGGTATCCACCTCGAACCAGTAGGGTGCCAGCCCGGTGAGACCCAGCACGCCATAGACCCTGTCCGGACCTTCCGGGGTATCTATGCGAATACCGGCCTTGGCATCCCAGAAATCATCCACGGGCGTCTGGGCTACGAACTGGTTTTCCAGGGTTTCCCACGCATTGTGGGCTTCTTCCCACTCGCCCTCGAACAACCAGCGGAATTTCAGTTCATCGGTGCCGTAAAAGGCATCGCCTTCAATAACCGCCAGCTCCTCGTCCGAATCGCTATACCGGTACTCAAACTTCTCCGCAGACACACCCCAGAAGGTCTTGGCGGTCTGGGTCTTTTTGGCCGGATCGTCCTGGGCAATCGCTGGTGTGGACATTGCAGTCATGGCCAGGGTCAGACCGCATATTGAGGCTGTCAACCGACTCATGATTCACCTCCCTGTGTGCCACTGGGCTTGCCCTCGGCAACGGTGCTGTCCGGGCCACCTTCCACCACGATCTTGCGGAACATGCCGGAGGCGGCGTGGTAGGAAAGATGGCAATGGAACGCCCACTCACCCGGTGCATCCACCTCCGTTTCCATATAGACAGTGGTGGCCGGCGCCACGCTGATCACGTGCTTCAGGGGGTTCCACTTGCCCTCGCCCACATCAAGGATTGACCACATACCGTGCAGGTGCATAGGGTGGGTCATCATGGTCTCGTTGACGAACTTGAAGCGGACCCGCTCGCCGTACTGCAGCACAATGGGGTCCGCGTCCTCGTATTTAACGCCGTTGATACTCCACTCGTAACGTTCCATGTTGCCGGTCAGGCGCAGTTCAATCTCGCGGGTCGGCTCACGGTCTTCGTACAACGGGTTCTGTGCCCTGAGATCGGCGTAGGACAGGAATTTGCCGCCATTACTGGCGGTGGGCACCAGCCCGCTGCCCCTGGCATAGAAGGGATCTTCCGGCATGGAAGCTCCATCGCCACCACCCATACTGCCATGGCCCATGGCACTGTGATCCATCCCGGCCATTTCATCACCGTTCATGTCATCACTATTCATGCCATCATGATCCATGCCGGCCATGTCGTCATCGCTCATATCGCCATGATCCATATCGCCGTGATCCATGTGTCCGGCCATATCGGCCATGGTCAGCAGTGGCGCCTCTCGAAGCTCGGGTACTTCTGCCGTCATCCCCTCTTTTGGCGCAAGCGTTCCCCGGGCATAACCGGAGCGGCCCAT
The DNA here is from genome assembly GCF_041687235.1 of Marinobacter sp. Taxonomy (GTDB): domain Bacteria; phylum Pseudomonadota; class Gammaproteobacteria; order Pseudomonadales; family Oleiphilaceae; genus Marinobacter. The sequence goes on from NZ_JAWLCH010000011.1 coordinate 95,575, forward strand.
GGATTCGGCGAAGATGGTGTAGGCTTTTTCATCCTTGATGCGAACGATCACATCGTAGGTTTCCGCCACGCCAATGCGGAATTCGTCCACATTGACCGGCTGCACGTTGTTGCCATCGGCCTGGACCACGGTCATTTCCAGCCCGGGAATGCGGATGTCGAAATAAGTCATGGCGGATGAGTTGATAAAGCGCAGGCGGATTCGCTCGCCCGGCTTGAACAACCCGGTCCAGTTCTGCTCCGGCCCCTTGCCGTTGATCAGCCCGGTGAAACCCTGTACATCTTCGATATCCGCTTTCATCATGCGCATATCGCCCCACATCATCCGGTCCTGCAGTGTCGCCAGGAAACCTTTCTCGCCAGACTCGGCGAAGAAATCGCCCACGGTCTGTTGCTGGCGGTTGTAGTAGTCGGCAGACATCTTCAGGTTACGCATGATGCGGTCGCCGGAATGGGGGTGCTTGTCGGTCAGCTGCACCACGTATTCCCGGTCGTAGCGGAATGGCTCTCGGCCCTCTGGCTCAATCACGATGGCCCCGTAGGCACCATTGGGTTCCTGGAAGCCGGAATGGCTGTGAAACCAGTAGGTGCCAGCCTGAACAATTGGAAACTGATAGGTGAAGGTTTCGCCGGGTTTGATACCGGGGAAGCTGATCCCGGGAACGCCATCCTGCTCAAACGGAAGAATCAGACCGTGCCAGTGGATGGACGTCATCTCATCCAGGTTGTTGGTCACGTTGATGGTGACCTCTTCCCCTTCCTTGAACCGCAGTACCGGTCCGGGTGAGGCGCCGTTATAACCGATGCCTTCCTTCACGAAATCGCCGGTGTCGATCTGCACCCGGTCAACCGAAATATCATACTCGGCGGCCGTGACCGCCATAGGTAGTAAACCGCCGAAAATGGCGGCCAGCATTCGTGTTTTCATGGAGTACACCTGTTTATTCAAACTCAATATCGCCGTACATCCCCGCCTGATAGTGCCCCGGCACGTTACAGGCAAACTCGATGTCAGCTTTTTCCGTGAAGGTCCAAACGATCTCTTTGCTCTCACCCGGCTCCAGCAGGACGCTGTTGGGATCGTCATGTTTCATGGAGTGACCATCGCCCATGTCCATTTCCATCATTTCGCGATCAATGTGGTCGCCCTTGATCACGCCGTGCTCCACCATCATCTGCATTTCCTTCTGATGGGCTTCATGCATGGACGGTGTACCAATATTGAACTCGTGAACCAGGTTGCCTTTGTTCTCCACCACAAACCGAAGGGTTTCTCCAGCTTTTACAGCAATAGACTCCGGCTCATAGTAGTTGTCGTACATGTCCACATTGATGGTTCGGGTGGCGTCCGAACCCTGTCCGGGTTCACCACTTCCAGCACCATGTCCGCCGCTGTGAGCACCGGCAGCAAAAGCGGTCGCAGACATCGACATTGAGGCCGCGAGAACCAGAAACGTTGATGCATTCATCTCGTCTTCTCCTGTGGAATAATGGGGCGGACGTGCCCGATTAATTCCGTTGAAACTTGAGTAATATCCAGAAACGATGAATACCATCGCGCACCAACCTGAATCCTTTCTGAAAAAAACGAATTATTTATCGTTCAGGCTGGATTCAGTTACGACTGGGAGACTGGCGCGCCCTGTACGACACCCTGAAAGGACAGACACATGCGTTTACTGCTCGTCGAAGATGACCGGCTGCTTGCAGATGGACTAACCAGCCAGCTGGAGAAAGCGGGGTTCAGCGTGGATACCACTTTCTCTGCCAGAGAGGCGTCGGCGCTGGCAGAGCAGGAGGAGTATCGCGCCGTGGTTCTGGATCTGGGGCTCCCGGACGGAAATGGTCTGGATGTGCTTCGCAAATGGCGAACGCGAGGCATCAGCTTTCCGGTCCTGATTTTGACCGCCCGCGGTGACTGGCAGGACAAAGTGAACGGCCTGAAGGCCGGGGCCGACGATTACCTGGCCAAACCGTTCCAGACCGAGGAGCTGATTGCGCGGCTGAACGCCATCATTCGCAGGAGCGAGGGACGGGGGCACTCACTGGTAAAGGCCGGCCAATTCGAGCTGGACGAAAATCGTCAAAGCCTGAAACTGGCCGACGGCACAGAACACAGCCTCACCGGAACCGAATTCCGCTTGCTGCGCTGCCTGATGAGTCGGCCAGGGCATGTTTTCTCGAAAGAACAGCTCATGGAGCAGCTGTACAACCTGAATGACAACCCCAGCGAAAACGTCATCGAGGCCTACATTCGAAGACTCCGGAAACTGGTAGGCACGGACACCATCTCAACACGCCGTGGCCAGGGATACCTCTTCAATGACCTTGTTTAGGAGACCGGTATCGGTCAAGGGAACCCTGCTGGCACTGCTACTGCCGGCCGGCATTCTTCTGATGGCCCTCGCATGGCTGGTGCACGGGCTGCTTCTTGACCGGATGTCCCGGGAATTTGTGGAAACACGACTCAAAGACGAAGTCGCCTTTCTTGAACACCAGATTCGCGATTCTGATGGACGGCTCGATACACTACAGACCGGGGATTATTTCCAGGAAGTTTTCCATCACGCGTTCGCTATCCATTCCGACTCCCGAACCATCATCTCCCCGGAAACCTGGGTACCTTTGTTGATGCCACTTGTGGAATCCGGGCGGGAAGGTACGCTGCGGGTCAGTGATGCTGAAATCGCCGAGGCGCCTTCCGATATCCTTGCCTACCGCAAGTCCTTCCGTGTAGACGGCAAGCCCATCGTGGTGATCGTGTCCGAGGACCTTGGCGCCCTGAGCCGCAGCCAGGCTGAGCTTCATGCCTGGACGGCTGTTGTGTCCCTGCTGCTGATCCTCCTGCTGGTTGGCGTTCTCTGGCTGGGCATCAACCTGTCCATGCGCCCCGTGGTGAGCCTCAAGGCCGCATTAAAGCGGCTGCAGGACGGCGAGATATCGCGGATTGATGTCAAAGCCCCCGAGGAGTTCCAACCTCTGGTACTGCAACTTAACCAGTTGCTCGACTCTTTGGACCAGAGGCTGGAGCGTTCCCGGGATGCGCTGGCGAATCTCTCCCACAGCGTCAAAACACCCATCGCTGCCGTTCGCCAGATACTGGAAGATACCGATCGCCCTCTCCCCAGCGACCTCAGGCAACAAATGGCCGGCAGACTCGACGATATCGACAGGCAACTCGAAGCAGAGATGCGCCGCAGCCGCTTCGCCGGCCCGCAGGTCGGCAAAAGCGCCTACCCTCTGAAACAGGCCCGGGATCTTCTCTGGATGCTCGGTCGGCTATACCCGGCAAAATCCTTCGAAATGTCCACCGTACTGACCGAAGAACGTCGCTGGCCCATCGAAGAGCACGACCTGAATGAAGTGTTGGGAAACCTCCTGGACAACGCCGGCAAGTGGTCCGAACGATTCGTGGAACTTGGCCTGAAAGAGAATGGACGAGGGTTTACCATCACCGTTGAGGACGATGGACCCGGGGCGCCTCCGGATGCCCTGGACACCCTCGGCACCCGCGGTCTTCGCCTGGACGAACAGACTCCGGGCCACGGCCTGGGGCTGGCCATCGTGCGGGAGATTACAGAGCGTTATGGTGGTACCCTGAATTTCAGCTCGGGCTCAATCGGAGGGCTCAAAGCAACGGCCTATTTTCCGGGAACCTCCGGGGGTAACAGACAGTGAAAATCGGTGAACTCGCAAAAACAACCGCCATTCCCGTTGAAACCATCCGCTACTACGAGAAGATCGGCTTGCTGCCGGAACCGGACCGGGATAACAGTGGCTATCGCTCATACCGCCATGCCCATCTGGACCGCCTCCTCTTTATCAAACGCTGCCGCAACCTGGACATGGCCCAGGACGAAATCCGCGAGCTGATCCGGCTGGCCGAGCAACCAGAGGCTGACTGCAGCGAGGTGGACGCCCTGTTGGCTCGCCATCTGACTCACGTTCGAGAACGGCTGAAAGAACTGGCGAGCCTTGAAGAAACTCTTGAGCAGCTTCAGGAAGCCTGTTCCGATGGGCGCACTGTGCGCGAATGCGGCATTCTCGGCGGGCTCAGCTCGGAGCTTGAAACACCTGAGCCCGAGGACCGCCATAACCACGTTCCCCGAACCCATGGACCGGGCCCGCACTGACGAATCCAAAGATTTTCTGCTGCAACTGTTGACCCTGTAGTTACTACAGGGTTTTAAATAAGATCACCTGAACCAAGGAGGTCTCTATGGCGTGCAGTTGCTCCGCCCCCGAACCCAAATCCCCTGCCCCGGGCTTTCGCAAAGCGTTATGGATTGCCTTGTGGGTAAACCTGGCCATGTTTGTTGTGGAAGGCATTGCCAGCCTGTCATCCGGCTCGGTGTCGCTGATGGCCGATGCCATCGATTTCTTCGGCGACAGTGCCAACTATGTCCTGTCCCTGACCGTTCTCTCGATGGGCATGCTCTGGCGCGGACGCGCGGCCATGGTCAAAGGCATCACCATGACGGTGTTCGGCCTGGTGGTCTGGGCCAGGGCAGCCTGGGTGGTACAAGCGGGCATTACACCGGAGCCGCTGACCATGGGCGCAGTCGGCCTGCTGGCCCTTACTGCTAACGTGAGCGTTGCCGCCCTACTGTTCAAGTTCCGGGAAGGCGATTCCGACATGCGTTCGGTCTGGCTGTGCAGCCGGAACGACGCCATAAGCAACATCGCCGTTATGGTGGCCGCTCTGGGTGTGTTCGGCACTGGAACGGCCTGGCCGGATCTGATCGTTGCAGCGATCATGGGTACGCTGGCAATCACCGCCGGTATCAGCGTGGTGCGTCATGCCCGCAGCGACATTGCAGAAGCCAGGGCCTGCATCGTCGAACCGGCAGGGGCCGCTTCACAGAACCGTTAAAACGCCAGGGAAATCATCACCGGGATAAACGCCAGGGCAAACAGTGTGGTGAGCAACACCGTACCCGCTGCCTGCCTTGGCGAAGTATCCAACAGCGTGGCGATGACCACGGTGTTGGCGGCGATCGGGGTGATTGAGATCAGGAACATGGCCTTGTGCACCGCCGGTTCATAAATGCCCAGAACCGCTGAATCAACCCACCAGAACACGATGGCCACCAGCGGCCAGACTACGAACTTTCCGAAAAACGCCAGTGCGGTAAAACGAACATTGCCCGCCAGCCCACGGAAACTGGTGATGCTCATGCCGATGATCATCATGCCCAGAATGCTGTACGCCCCGCGCAGGTTTTCGAACAACGGCACGAAGATATCCGGAATTCCCACGCCCCCCAGATTCAGCGAGACTGCCGCCAGGAAGGCATATATAGAGGGGAGCTTCAGCACCCGCCAGAGCGCATCCTTGATGCTGTAGCGTCCTCTCGCAGCCAGATAAAAACCTACCGAATTCTCGAACAACGTGGTGCCCAGCATGCACACAATGTAGAGCCCCAGCCCCTCTTCTCCGAACAGCAACAAAGCAACCGGTATCCCGAAGTAACCGGTATTCCCGGAACCTACGCACAAGGGAATGATGTTGGCACTGCCGTCGGTGAGAAACCTTTTTGCCAGCTTTAACTGCAAGATTCCCAGAACGGACGAGATTCCAAATACCAGAAAGGGCAGCAGGATGACTTCCGGTGAGAGGGGCGCAGCCATTACCCCGGAAAACACCACCGAAGGCGTCACGATGTACAGCATGATGCCGGCAATATGGCGGCCGCTGGCCTCAAGATAGCGACCGGCAACCCAGCCCAGGGCAACCGTTACATAAAGCGGAATCAACTTGAAGAACAGGGCAAACGCGGCGGCCATTACTACTCCACGAGGCAAGGGCAACTTCGAGCAACAAGTGCCGGAGTCTAGCACTGAACTTTATTCAGTTCGCGATATCGACCCAGTGAGAAAAGCTTAATGATTAAAGTCATTTCAAAAGATGCTTCTTTGATACCATAATTAAGAGACCACTCCAAACAGGGTCAATGCCATGAACAGCATCTTCAGGCCAGACGCCTCATCAGCCCCCTGCATGCTGGGAGAAAGCCATCCGGATATCATCCAGCAAGATGTTGCACCAGGATCAACAGCCCTGCTGAATGGCCTGAGCCGGATATTCGGTATTCGCCTGGCAGGTCACGAAAGCGATCCGGACTCACGATTTCTGGCAGACCTCACCCGCCTGTTTCACCTTTGCCGGATTGACCCGGAAACCACCCTGGAAAAACACGACACACCCTGGGCAAACGTCTACCTGATTCAGTACGGCATCCTGCGTTTGTTTCGGGAGGCACCCAACGGCAAGGTTTCCGTGCACCATTTCTTTGCCGAGGGCGATATGGTCTGGCCGGTTTTCGGCCGCAGCCGCACCGTACGAAACACCCTTTGCCTGACCTCGGTAACGCCGGTAACCGCCTGGGTGGCTGACTTTTCCGCGTTCCGGTCCGCGGTCCAGTCCTACGGTGAGGGGTTATGGCCGCAGTTCGCCCTTGCTCTGACCGAGGAAATTGCGGAGCTGACCAGCATGAGAGAGTTTCGCAAACACACCATGCCAGCGCGGGAGCGCTACGCGTTATTACTTGAGGAGTACCCGGAGCTGGTCAGGCGGGTGCCGGATAATCAACTGGCGTCGTGGCTTGGTGTTGTGCCGGCGACCTTTTCAAGGCTGAAAACCGGAGCAGCGAATAACCCGCCGTAAGGCCTCGCAACTGAACATAAAAAAGGGCAGCAAGCTTTCGCCTGCTGCCCTGAAAAACGCTCAACGCTTTGGTAATGCTTCGGATTCAGCCGTGCAGCTTCACGGCCAGTTCGGCGACGTGTCTGCCCTGGAACCGGGCAATGGCCAGCTCTTTCTCGCTGGGTTGCCGTGAACCATCGCCGCCGGCTATGGTTGACGCTCCGTAGGGCGTACCGCCATTCACTTCCGAAATATCGAAGAACTCCGGGATTCCGTAGCCCAGGGGTACAATCACCATGCCGTGGTGGGCCAGGGTGGTCCAGAATGAGCTGATGGTGTGCTCCTGGCCGCCCCCGGTGCCTGTGGACGTAAACACGCTGGCCACCTTGCCATGAAGCTTGCCTTCAGCCCACAAACCACCAGTCTGGTCCAGGAAAGTACGCATCTGGCCGGCCATGTTGCCGAACCGGGTCGGCGTGCCGAAAATCACGGCATCGTATTCTGCCAGCTCTTTCGGGTCGGCCACCGGCGCTTCCTGGTCTGCCTTTCCGCCAGCGCCCAAAAATGCCTGGTCGGCCATGGTTTCGGGAACACGCTTGACGGTCACTTCAGCACCACCAACACCTTTGGCGCCTTCGGCAATCGTGTTGGCCATCGTTTCAATGTGACCATACATGGAGTAATAGAGCACAAGTACTTTTGCCATCAGGAGAACCTCCTCTGTCGTTGATCTGTTATACGCATCCTAACCAGAGGCAGACGTTGGAGAAATCGGAAGTTTTCCGACAGGTTATTCAGTTTTTCTGAACAGGATCACAGGAGATTGATCGATGGTCATTGCGTACACGTGTACGCTCAAGTATTTTATTGCCATGACTTATACGGAAGACTCTTCGATGACAACAGCCCCGGCTCATACTATCCATCACAATATCGAGGAATGGCTGAACAGCGCCACCCACGGTCTGGGTGCCCTGTTGAGCGTCATCGGTACCGTGGCATTGATCGCCGGTGCCAGCCAGCTTGGCGATGCGTGGAAGATAGTCAGTTTCAGTATTTTCGGCGCTTCCCTGATCTTGCTGTACCTGTCATCGGCCCTGTACCACGGTGCCCGACGGCCTGAACTGAAACGGGTATTCAAAACCCTTGATCATTGCGCCATTTTTCTGTTGATTGCCGGCACCTACACGCCGTTTCTGCTTGTAAACATGAGGGGGACCGTAGGCTGGACACTGTTCGCAGTGATCTGGTCACTGGCGATCACCGGCGTGATTCTTAAGGTTATTTTCAAGAACCGCTTCAAGCTTGCCAGGGTTGGTATCTATATCGCCATGGGCTGGCTGATCACGTTCGCCTCCTCCGATCTGGTGGCCAACCTGAGTGAGACAGCCCTCAACCTGACGATTGCCGGCGGCATTGTGTATACCGCTGGTGTGGCCTTCTATCTGGCCGACCGCATCCCTTACATGCACGCAATCTGGCACCTGTTCGTTATTGGCGGCAGCGCCTGCCATTTCAGCGCCATCTATTTTGGCGTTCTACCCTACGTCGCCTGATGGGCCTGGCAAACAGCGTTATTTTAGGCCCTGCATGGTTCTGAACCGCCGGAAATGATTGGCTACCTCCACTGCGCCAGCCTCCCGAACACCTACCCATTTCGGGATATCACTATCGCATCCAACTGATTTTATTGGCTTTTAATGAACGAAAACAGGCCTGGATTTTCACCAAAAAACCGACCGACTGTCTCGTCATTTTGTCTTTGAGAAATATCAAGAATCCCTCCCCGCCTCGCTAAGCACAATGGTGTCGAGAAGCCCGGAAGCCGACAGATACGCGGCCAGGGGCGTGTTAACCGAGGGAGTCAAAATCATGGCCAAAACCAACGCAGACATCGAACACTGGGATGTCGAGAGCGAAGAATTCTGGGAGCGGGAGGGCAAGCGCATTGCTTCCCGCAACCTGTGGATTTCCATCCCCAGCCTGCTGATGGGCTTTGCCGTCTGGCTGATGTGGGGAATGATCACCACCCAGATGAAGAACCTGGGGTTTCCTTTCACGATTGATCAGCTGTTTACCCTGTCTGCGATTGCAGGCCTGTCTGGCGCCACCCTGCGGATCCCCGCCTCGTTCATGATCAAGATCGCCGGCGGACGAAACACGGTGTTCCTGACCACCGCCCTGCTGATGATTCCGGCTGCCGGCACAGGCATCGCCCTGATGAACCCGGACACCCCCTTCATCGTGTTCCAGGCTCTGGCACTGCTTTCCGGTATCGGTGGGGGTAACTTTGCCTGCTCCATGAGCAACATCAGCACCTTCTATCCGAAAAGCAAACAGGGCTATGGCCTGGGCATGAACGCCGGGCTGGGCAACTTCGGCGTAACCACCATGCAAGTGGTCATTCCGTTGGTGATGACCGTGGGCATCTTTGGCGCCCTGGCCGGTGACCCGATGCAGCTGCAGAGCCCGAGCGGCACTCTGATTGGCCGCATTGAGGCGGGCACTGACACCTGGATCCAGAACGCCGGGTTTATCTGGCTGGTGTTCCTGATTCCGCTGGCGTTCGCCAGCTGGTTTGGCATGAACAACCTGAAAGTGGTTACTCCGAATCCAGGTAACCCGCTCTCGGCGTTTGGCAAGATTCTCGGACTTTATGGTGTCGGCATTCTGGCCTCTATCGCAGGCGTCTGGGCCCTCAGTGTACTGAATATGTGGCTGGCCCTGCCCCTGACTATCGTGCTTACTCTGATCCTGCTGCGGTTGATTCCGGGCGACATCAAGCCCAACATCCAGAACCAGTTTGCGATCTTCAGCAACAAGCACACCTGGTCCATGACCGTGCTCTACATTCTCACCTTCGGATCATTCATCGGCTTCTCCGCCGCACTGCCGCTGTCCATTAGCGTTATCTTCGGTAACATGATGGAAGTGGCGTCCGATGGCACTGTGATCCGGGTAGTTAACCCTGATGCGCCGAGCGCACTGACCTGGGCCTGGATGGGACCGTTTGTAGGTGCGCTGATTCGCCCCGTGGGCGGTTGGATTTCCGACAAGGTGGGCGGATCCATCGTTACCCAGATCATCTCGGTTGTGATGGTTGCGGCATCCGTGGCAACCGGCTATGTGATGATGCTGGCCTACAACTCCACCGACCCGAACGCTTACTTCGCGCCCTTCCTGGTTCTGTTCATCATCATGTTCGCCGCCAGCGGTATCGGCAATGGCTCCACCTTCCGCAGCATCGGCGTCATCTTCAACCAGCAGCAGAAGGGCCCGGTACTGGGCTGGACCTCAGCGGTTGCGGCCTACGGCGCGTTCATCGCACCTCGCGTGATGGGCCAGGAGATCCAGGCTGGCACTCCGGAAGTCGCCATGTACGGATTTGCGGTGTTCTATGCACTTTGCCTGGTGGTTAACTGGTGGTTCTACCTGCGCAAGAATGCGTATATCAAGAATCCCTGATGCTCAGACGTTGAAAAGGCCTCCTTCCGGAGGCCTTTTTGCTTTCCAGCCCTTAGTTTGAAGTCGTCTTTTGCGCCCGTCTCCTTTTCCTCGCAACACCCAACCCCAACAGCCCAGACATCAGGAGCAGGCCAGTACCTGGTTCCGGGACTCTGTGAACCTCCTGCGCCAGATTAAAGGAGGTCAGCACCACTGAGCCCTGCTCGGCCTGCCGAATTCCGAGGTCATCATCACGCCAGAGATACTGATAATCGAAAACCCCATAGTTGCCATCAATTTCCCCAGGTTTCGGGTCACTCCATGAAATGGTCTGTTCCAGAGAATCGTTAACCAGAAAGTCTATCAGCGAGGAACTAATCCTTAGTTGCTGCAAAAGGTAAGTTCTTGCATTGATCGAGTCACTCTCACGGATGCGGTCCTGAACCGTTAACACATCTGTCAGACCCTCGTTATTGATTATCACAGCGTCCTCTACGAGAAAACCGCTAAGGTCATCCGGCAACCCGAAATTGAAGTCATTCAGGGATAGTGAGACCCACTCAAGAGATGAGGCAAACCTACTTTGTTCCGGATTCGCCTCAGAATCAGCCGGGGCATTGGCTAAGTCTAACGTCAGTGATCCAGTAACATTCTGCCCCTCGTTCTCACCCGCACTCACGTAGCCAGTAAAGTTCCCGGTAATAACCGTCGCTCCTGCTGTGAGCGGTAAACAGGACAACCCTGCAACCAACATTAGTTTGGACATTGTTGTTATCACATTTCCCTCCTTGTATTTCGTTCGCCTGTTCATCCTAGCAATCGGTTACATAATGTTACGGAACTATGTCTTATTTCTTGCCATGTCCAAATACCAAAAAAGCCCGCAGGGATTACTCCGTGCGGGCTTTTGGTTGGGTTGAACTCAGGTGGACGCGGCGGTCTGCCGGCGACGTTCCTCTTCCTCAATCTGCAGATCCACAGAAGACACGTGGTATTCCTCGGAGAATCCGCTTTCCGGCTCTTTCAGCCACATCATGCACAGCAACCAGCTTATAAACGCACCACCGGCAATGATGTAGAAGAACTGGGTCGGGGTTACGAAGGTGAAGATCGTCAGGTAAACCACCGCACCCACGTTGCCGTACGCCCCGGCCATCCCGGAGATCTGCCCGGTAAGACGCCGTTTGATAGAGGGGATAATGCCAAAGGTTGCGCCCTCGGCACCCTGCACGAAAAACGAGGTGAATACGGTAATGCCCACGGCAATGATCAGCGGCCAGTTGGAGTTCATCAAGCCCATGAGCGCGAAGCCAACCGAGATGCCGAACATGTAGCTGAGCATCACGAACCGGCGGTTACCCATCCGGTCTGAAACCAGGCCCCCCATCGGGCGTGCAACCAGATTCACGAAGGCAAACGAGGCAGCTATCAGGCCCGCTGCGGTAGCGCTGAGACTCCAGGTTTCCTCGAAGAACATCGGCAGCATGGACACCACCGCCAGCTCGGCACCAAAGTTCGCGAAATAGGTGCTGTTCAGGGCAGCCACACTGTTGAACGGATACTTGTCATCCTCGGGCACACCTTTTTTGAGGATGGGCACGTTCACCCGCAGGATCTGGATAATCTGGTAGACCACAATAGCGACGATCACCGCATAACAGATGGCGGCTCCAGTGGCACTCAGGTAACCCATGTTCTCGATCCGCCATACCAGGATGGCCAGTACACCCACCAGGGGGATGGTCCAGAGGATCAGCTTGATCATGTCGCCCCAGCTGCTGACTTCCAGCGCTACCGCCTTGCGCGGCTTGCGATGAACGGTGCCCTCGGGGCCGTCGGTGATCGCGAACCAGTAATAAACGCCATAGCCGGCCATTACGATCGCGCTCTGGGCGATGGCCCAGCGCCAGCCGTCGTCACCGCCATACATGTGCAAGGCAATTGTTGGCAGGGTAATGGCTGCCGCGGCAGAGCCGAAGTTGCCCCAGCCGGCATAGAAACCCTCGGCAAAGCCGATGTCTTTTGGCTTGAACCACATGGCGGTCATATGGATGCCCACCACAAAGCTGGCGCCGATGGAGCTGAGCACCAGGCGGCTGACCAGCAGTTGCGTCATGGTGTTACCAAAAGCGAACACCAGCGCCGGGATGGACATCAGCACCATCAGTACCGAGAACACGCGACGGGGACCAAAACGGTCCAGAGCCATGCCCACGATGATCCGGGCTGGTATCGTCAGCGCCACGTTACAGATGGCGAACAGACGAAGGTCATCGGCGGTGAGCCAGTCGACGCTCTTGAGCATACTCGACGCCAGCGGCGCCATGTTGAACCACACATAGAACGTAATAAAGAATGCAATCCAGGTCAGGTGCAGGGCCCTGATCTCCGGATCCTTGACGTGGAAAACGTCTGCGACTTTCATGTCAGCCTCCCCGGGCTTTCAGATACAGAAACGGTTATTGGCCAGACTCAACGACTGGGCAGAATCAAAAGTGGGCACTGGATGCGGCGAGCGAGGAAGGAACTCACGCTACCGAAGGTCATGTAGTCCAGTTCGTCCACGAAATAGGTCAATGAGCGGGCAATGAAACCACCGTCCGGCTCATGGCTGTGGCGCGCGATAACCAGCATCTCCGGGAGGACTTTTTTCTCGGCCGCGAACAACAACATCTTGCGGGCATCGCCTTCCAGCAGCATCGTTTCGGCAGAGATCTGCTCCTGTTCGCAGACCTCCAGGGCCTCGGCGAGATGCTTTTTGAGGTCGGCAACCTCCTGCTGAAACAGATCTTCGTTTCCGGAGGTGATATCCCGGGGATTTTCAGCCACCGCAACCAGGCTGATCACGGGTTTGAGATCGCGGAACATGGTGATGGTCTGGGCCAGTGCCAACCTGGCATTTCGCGAGCCGTCGTAGGCAATCATGATTTTCATTCTGGGGTTCTCCCGAAGGCGTTTTCGGTGCCCTTTCAAAGGGCACTTTCATGGAACATCCATTGATATCTGTCAGCATTAGCCCACACTCCGGTACTGCCCATAATTGACGTAAATCAACGTTGGCAAGGCGTACCCCACCAGAGAAATCAAGGGGCTATCCCCCAGGCCCTGAAAACCTCCAATGGACTACCACCACTGCACCCAGCAGGAGGTACCTCCAATGCCCCGCATCAAAAAACCGGGTTTTTGGTAAGGTTCAAGAGGTGTTTTCAGGGGGCATCTCATGGATGTCCGAAGGGAGGGGAAGAGCATGGCCAACAGCCCGTCAAAACCAGAGCAATACCGTGCCCTCGGCTTATCCACCTTTGCCTTCACCCTGTGCTTTGCGGTGTGGACCATTTTTTCCATCATCGGGATCCGTATCAGCGAGGATCTCGGGCTGTCAGACACCCAGCTCGGCCTTCTGATGGCCACACCCATTCTCACGGGCTCAATCAGCCGGCTGTTCCTGGGCATCTGGACGGATCGCTACGGCGGCCGCTGGGTATTCGGCATTCTGATGCTTACCACCGCCGCCTGTGTTTACCTGCTGACCTTCGCAACCACCTACATCATGCTTCTGGTGGGCGCTCTGGGGGTTGGCCTGGCCGGTGGCGCCTTTATTGTTGGTGTGGCCTATACCGCAGCGTGGTTCGAGCCAGAACGCCAGGGAACCGCCCTGGGGATTTTCGGCGCAGGTAACGTGGGCGCTGCAGTGACCAACTTTGGCGCCCCGTTCCTGCTGGTCGCGTTCGGGTGGGAAACAACGGCCCAGATCTACGCCACGGTACTGGCAGTCATGGGTGTGGTCTTCATCCTGCTGGCAAAAGAAGATCCCCTGGCTGCGGAGCGGGCGGGTGGCAAGGCCAAATCCTTCCTGGAGCAAATGGAGCCTCTCCGGGAGCTGAGAGTCTGGCGGTTTGCCCTGTATTACTTCTTTGTGTTCGGGGCGTTTGTCGCCCTGGCGCTCTGGCTGCCCCACTTCCTGATCGGCGTTTACGGCCTGGATATCAAAACCGCCGGCATCATTGCTGCGCTCTACACCATTCCCGCATCCCTGTTCCGGATTCTCGGCGGTTGGATGTCCGACCGCTTCGGGGCCCGCCGGGTCATGTACTGGACCTTTGGCGCCTCGGTTATCTGTACCTTTCTGCTGAGCTATCCGCCCACCGATTACGTGGTGCACGGGATAGAGGGTGATATCCGGTTTACCCTGTCGATGAGCCTGCCCATGTTCGTGGCACTGATCTTCATCCTCGGTTTCTTCATGTCCCTGGGTAAAGCGGCGGTCTACAAACACATTCCTGTGTACTACCCCATGCACGTCGGCGCTGTGGGAGGCGTGGTCGGAATGATTGGCGGGCTGGGGGGATTCATCCTGCCGCTGACCTTCGGCGTGCTGAACGACCTCACAGGCATCTGGCAGAGCTGTTTTATGTTGATGTTCGTGATTGTCGCCGCGGCCCTGGCGTGGATGCACTATGCGATCCGGTCGGCCGAGCGGGTCGAGTGGGCCGCCAACGAGGAAAGAACGGATTTGCCGGAACTGGCCTCGCCACAGCTCTTCTACCCGCTGAATCGCAAAAAACCGCAGGAACCCCTGATCCAGCCGCCCCGGGGATAGATCTGACGGCTTGGCGTATAATCGGCCCTTTAGACGAGATGGCGAGGAATCAATGGCAAAGTGGCTGGTAAAATCCGAACCTTCCGAATGTGGCATTGATGATTTTGCCGCAGCCCGGGATGGGGTGATCCCGTGGGACGGCGTGCGTAATTATCAGGCCCGGAATTTCCTGGCCCGCATGGCCGAAGGTGACGAGGTCTTTCTTTACCACTCAAGCTGCCGGCACATCGGCATTGCCGGCATTGTGAAGGTCATTCGCAGCGCCTACCCGGACCCGACCCAGTTCGATCCCGAATCGCCTTATTACGACGCCAAGAGCATGGCGGAGAAGCCTCGCTGGCAAGCCGTGGACATGAAGTATGTCCGCACACTGCCGAGGCTGATTCCGCTGGACGAGCTGAAATCCACGACGGGGCTCGGCGATCTGCCATTGGTCAGGAAGGGCAACCGGCTTTCCGTTATGCCGGTAACCGAAGAACAATGGCAGATCATCCTCAGCCAGGTTTAGAAACCTCGGGTAACGGCTTTACTTATTCATCATGGGGAATCGGATCCGGGCTCCGATCCCAGCCCACCAGAGCCAGAGTAGCCACTACCCCGATCAACAGCCCCATCCAGGGTTCGAAGAACGCAAGAGCCGCGCCAATCAGAACGACAGTCCCCCTCGATGCGTTATCCCTCGGGATCGACATGGCAATGTAGGCGCAGGCAAAGCCGGTAAGCACCAGCGTCAGCGAGAGGGCAACCCCCAGCAGCGGCTTGAGTCCAGTCAGCAGTGGCAAGAGGAAGAAGATAAACGGCAGGCCCATCAGGTAGTAAGAGGCCAGGCCGCTGTGCAGGCTGTTCATGGCCTTTGGCCCCTGCTTCCAGCGCTGCACCACGATGACGTGCACGCCGGTCCAGACCGCGCCCTGGGTCGGAAAGAATGGCGCCACAATGCCCATGATTGCGTTTCGGATTGACAGGGAGAAATGGGTGCGGTTGAGGTTGATATCCACGTGCTCGTCTTTGCGCACCTTCAATCCTTCCCGAAGCACTTCGTTACCGGTGACCAGATCGCCGAACAGGATAATGTAGGCAATCAGCGCCAGGGGAATACTCTGGATAATCATTTCCTGGGACGGCCAGCCAATGGCCAGCGGGGAAACCTTCGCCAATGCCTCGCCCAGGGGCGGTATCAGGAACCCCCACTGGATCTCGAAGTTCACCTCGCCTACCAGCGGCCCGACAATAGCCGCAGCCAGGAAGCCCGGCAAAAGGCCCAAGGAGCCCAGCATGAAAAAGAAGCGGTTGCGTTCCTTCAGCTTTTGCATCGGAATCGAGAAGGTAAAAATCAGGCAGATGGCGCAGGCAAGGCCGGTTGCAATGGGCTGCTCTAGCAGGAAGCGCTCGGCATCGTCCACGAACACCCGCTTCAGTGCGGCGATCGAAGCCCCGAGGATAATGCCTGCCTTGAGCGTATCCGGTAGCCAGATCACGAAACGGCGACCCAGGCCGGTTATCCCGAGAAACAGCACGAGGGTGGCAAATACCAGGCTCAGTGCGGTCATTGCCTGGAATCGGCTGACCGGATCCTCGTAGCCGCCGATTACGAAGGCCAGAATCAGCGGCAGCGCGGGGGTAATCCAGCCTCCGGCATAGGGTTCGCCGAAGACGATCACCGCTGAGGCAATGAGGGAGGCGTGGATCATGGATAACGCGACGGCTTCTTCAAAACTCAGACCGAAGAACGCGGTCATCACGGGGATCAGCGCCAGGCCAGTAGCAGCAGAAACAAACAGCCCCTGCAGGAATTCGGACCAGCACAGGCGTGTGTGATAAAACGGCACGCGGAAGGTAAACGGCCCCCAGCGCCAGCCGGCTAACTCCGGTCTGTCTTCCATGGAATGTCACTCGCTTTTGATATTGTTGTTTGTGACCTGATTATGGAAAGGGTTTGCCCATCGCACGAATGAATCTTTCTGATCAACCTGAATAAATATCATTTATCACGGCAAGCGCACGGCGGTTGACAGTACACGAACATCATTCAGGCTATTCAATCGTGCCATAGCCCTTTAAAATCCGGCCCTCCCCCGAATCATCTGGAGCCGTTGTCCGCCATGTCGTCCCAATTAAGCCCCGCCTCCGGTTTCGAGAAACTTCGCCGTATTGAATCCAGCAAGATGTTTCAGGGCGCTGTCATCGCCATCATCATCCTGTCGGCACTGACCATTGGCGCGAAAACCTATAACCTGCCACCGCTGGTGGAAAGGTCTCTCAGCGTGATGGATAACGCCATTACGCTGTTTTTCCTGGTGGAAATCCTGTTCCGGTTTGGCGTCTGCGCCAACAAGAAGCGCTTTCTTTTCGACGGATGGAACCTGTTCGATACCCTGGTGGTCATCGGCAGCCTGATTCCTCTCGATAATTCTGAAGCTGTCCTGCTGGGCCGGCTTTTGCGGGTATTCCGGGTGTTACGCCTGGTATCGGTGGTGCCGGAACTCCGGTTCCTGATCAACTCGCTGCTCAAAGCCATTCCCCGCATGGGCTACATCGCCCTGCTGATGTTCATCATTTTCTATATCTACGCGGCCATGGGCTCAATGTTTTTCGCAGACGTGGATGAGTTTCTCTGGGGTGATGTATCGATTGCCATGCTGACTCTGTTCCGGGTAGCCACGTTTGAAGACTGGACGGATGTGATGTACGCAACAATGGAGCAGTACCCGCTCAGCTGGATTTACTACCTGACGTTTATCTTCCTGACCGCCTTCGTATTCCTGAACATGATGATCGGCGCCATTCTTGAGGTTATGAGCGAGGAGCAGAACGCAAAACAGGCCCAGAAGGCCCATGATGAGAGGGATGAGATTGCCCGCCAGCTCCAGGCCGTTCAGGTACAACTGGCGGAGCTGACGAAGCAGGTCAGCGAAAAACGCTGACTCAGAACGGCTTGGCCATCGCGAGATGGAGAATGGCACTCACCTGCACCAGGGCAAGCACGGCACCGGTTATACGGGCGGGCTTGCTGAGGGTAACTTTCAGGGCAAAAACACCGGCAATAATGTAGCCGATCAGCAAAACGATCTTGGCAACCAGCCAGCCTGGCATGGCCGAGGCGTATCCAACCACAAAGACCAGAGAAACGGCCGTCACCAGCAAAATGGTGTCGTTGATATGAGGGATAAAGCGTAGCGGTGTCTGGCGCCAGCCTGGCCGCCCGACTGCATCCAGCAGCAAGCGTAAGGCGAACAACGTGATGGTCAGGTAGGCAGTGGTCATGTGCAGGTGCTTCAGAATCATGTACGAGGTCATGGAATTTCCTTTATTAACATGCGACTTGGGGCCATTGTACGCAATCTACCCACAAGCAGGTATGGTTTGGATGAACGCCAGGGATTAACATATACACAGAATACATGTATATGAGAGGCATCTATGCAAACCATTCCGACTTCCCCTGAACGGACGTCTGCCAGCGTCAGCCACCTGTTTTCCTATCCCTTCCGGATCTTCTTTCTGTCCATGGCTGTCCTGGCGCTTACCGCCATTCCGCTCTGGATCATACAAGTCAGCGGCGTCATCAACCTGCCTCTCGCAATGCCTGCGCTGTTCTGGCACCAGCACGAAATGCTGTTCGGCTTTTTATCCGCAGCCATTGCCGGGTTCCTGCTGACCGCTGTTTGCGTCTGGACCCAGACGGAACGCACCCACGGGTTCAGATTGGTACTGCTCTGGGGTGTCTGGCTGGCCGGACGCCTGCTGTTGGCAACCGGTGCTGAACTGCCTTACTGGCTGGTTCAGGGCGTGAATCTGGCATTCCTGCCCCTGGTGATGGTGGATGCCGGCTGGCGAATCTGGCAGACGCGGCAAAAGCGGCAACTGATGATCATGGTGGTACTCGGCCTGCTCTGGCTGATGCAGATCGGCTTTGTAACCCGTCTCGATATGGCATTCAGCTATGGCGCCCTGATCATGGCCATGGCACTGATCAGTATTATCGGTGGTCGCATCACTCCGGCGTTTTCAACCGGATGGCTGCGTCAGCGAGGACTCGACGGCACCGCTGTGAAAGCGGTGCCCGCACTGGATATGGCAACGGTATTCAGCCTGATTCTGCTGATGGCATCACTGGTTACGGGCTGGCAAACAGTGACCGGTGTGCTGGCCCTGCTCTCTGGTGTGCTTATGCTGGTTCGTCTTGCTGGCTGGAAAGGCTGGCTCGTCCGCCAGGAACCACTGCTCTGGATCCTGCACCTGTCCATACTGTGGGTGCCGGTGTCCCTGTTCCTGCTGGCGGGCACACTGTTCGCAGGCTGGCCTTCCAACGCCTGGAGTCACGCCGCCGGAACCGGCGCGGTCGCGTGCCTGATTCTCGGAGTCATTGCCCGGGTTGCCCTCGGCCACAGCGGCAGACCACTGGTGCTGCCCAAGGGCATGGTGCTTGCGTTCGTTGCAATTCATCTGGCCGCACTGATACGGGTGCTTACCGCCTTTGACGTTATCCCCTGGCACCCCGGCATTGGCAGCAGCACATTGCTATGGCTGTTTGCTTTCGGCCTGTTTCTTTACCGCTATACCGGTATCCTGGCCAGCCCGAGACCAGACGGACGCGAAGGCTGACCCGTTGGTCAGGCGGCCAATTGCTCCCTGACCAGTTCTTCAAATCGCGCCCTTGCCTGGCGAAACCGGCCGGCCGGAAAGTGAATGCTGATCCCTTCCAGTGCCGCCAGCAGCATCTCAAGGTGCGCATCCCAGCCCGCGCAGGCAATGGGCACCAGATCATCATCCGGTAGCAACAAGGTCAGCGACAGTCGGGTGCCTTCATCGATGGGCTCCAGTTCCCAGACCAGCGGCCGCTCGGGGGCCTCGCCGCAACTCCAGGAGTATGCCAGCCGCCGATGCGGCTGGCAGTCCTTAATCCGGCAATCGATCGGTGTGCCGCTGTTGCCGAAATCCAACTGAACCCGGCCACCGGGTCTGGCGTCCAATGTCCCTGGCGCCAGCCACTCGGCCAGACACACCGAGTCAGTCAGCATTTTCCAGACAGTCTCCGGCAAGTGCGCGACTTCTCTGTCAAGGCGAACCAACACCCGATCGCCCTTCCGCCGGACAGTGCCTTCAATAACTTCCTCTGTGCCGGACATATCTCCTCCTCACCCTTCCTGACTCTCCTGATTCCCGAAAACAGACTTCAAAAGAGTGTATTTAAAGCACCTGAAGCCCGCCTTGATGACAATCAAAAGGGCTTCACAGGCGCAATTCGGGAACTCTGGATCGGCAATCATCCACTAAAGGTCAATACCCACTCGGCAAATTCGAGCTAAAGTATGAAGAAATCATTTTGTAACAGAGAAACTGGCACTATGAACCCGGATCATTTCGATAAAGAAGACCTGATCAAATGCGGCCACGGCAAACTCTTCCCTGGCTCCATGCGCCTGCCCATCAACGAGATGCTGATGTTCGACCGCGTCACGCACATTGCGGACGATGATGGCTTGTATGGCAAGGGCAGCCTCGTGGCCGAGCTCGACATCAACCCGGACCTCTGGTTTTTCAAAGTGCACTTTGTAGATGACCCCGTGATGCCCGGTTGCCTGGGCCTGGATGCCATGTGGCAGCTGGTCGGATTCTTCCTGGCCTGGGGTGGCGGCGAAGGCAAGGGGCGCGCGCTCGGTGCCGGTGAAGTGAAGTTTACCGGCCAGGTGCTGCCCACAGCCAAGAAAGTCACCTACCGCCTGGATCTCAAGCGGGTTATCCGGCGCAAGCTGACCATGGCAATCGCTGATGGCCGGATGGAAGTGGATGGCCGGGAAATCTACACCGCCAAAGACCTGCGGGTTGGCATGTTCACCTCGACCGATGATTTTTAGGAGTTAACAAGATGCGTCGCGTTGTAATCACCGGTATGGGCATTGTTTCCAGCCTTGGTACCAACCAGAAGGAAGTTGCCCAGTCCCTGAAGGAGTCCCGCTCCGGCATCGGCTTCAGTGAAGAGGCCCGGGATAACGGTCTGCGCAGCCATATTTGCGGCCAGATCAACCTGAACCTGCCGGAATTGATTGACCGGAAACTCTGGCGATTCATGTGCCCGGCCTCCGGTTACACGTACCTGGCTATGCTCGAGGCCATCGAGCAGGCCGGGCTGACCGACAAGCACATCAAGGCCGACACCACCGGCATCATATTCGGCCAGGGCGGCGCCTCAACGGTTGAACTGCTCGATTCCATCGATACACACCGCGACCGGGGCATCCGCCGGGTCGGCCCCTATCGTGTACCGCGCACCATGGGCAGCGCCATTAACGCCTCGCTGGCAACCGGTTTTGGCATCCGGGGCGTCAACTACGGCATTACGTCTGCCTGTGCGACCAGCGCGCACTCAATCGGCCATGCCGCAGACCTGATTGCGCTCGGACGCCAGGATGTGATGTTTGCCGGTGGCGGCGAGGATATCCACTGGACCCTGAGTTTGCTGTTCGACGCCATGGGCGCCCTGTCCACCAAGTACAACGACACGCCGGAACTGGCGTCGCGCACCTACGATGCAAACCGGGACGGCTTCGTCATTTCTGGTGGTGGTGGCGTACTGGCGCTCGAGGCGCTGGAACACGCCGAGGCCCGGGGCGCAAACATTCTGGCTGAAATTGTCGGCTTTGGTGCCACCTCGGATGGCGCGGACATGGTTGCCCCGAGTGGCGAAGGCGCGGTTCGTTGCATGCAGCAGGCCATGAAGAACCTGGATGGCGAAATCAGCTACATCAACACCCACGGCACCAGTACGCCAGCCGGTGATGTAACCGAGCTGAAAGCACTGAAAGAGACCTTTGGCGACAAGATACCGCCCCTGAGCTCCACCAAACCCCTGTGTGGTCATGCCCTCGGTGCCGCCGGCGTACACGAGGCAATCTACAGCCTGATCATGCAGCGTGAGGGCTTCATTGCGCCATCCGCCAACATCCAGACCCTTGATGAGGGCGCAGAAGGCTACCCGATCGTCCGTGAGCGCATGGACAATCAGAACCTCGACCTGGTGATGAGCAACAGCTTCGGCTTCGGCGGTACCAACGCCACGCTGGTGTTCAAGAAGGTCTGAGCCGGTTCAGGACAGCCTGACAGAGCGATATTCAGCCGGGGATGTTCCCATCCAGCGCTTGAAAGCCCGGCTGAATGCGCTCAACTCCGAAAACCCGAGCTGCTCGGCAATTTCCACCAGCGGCTTGGTCTTGTCCTGCATGTAGGTAAGCGCCTGCCTGCGACGAACATCCTCGAGCAGACGGGCGAACGTCAGCCCTTCGCGCTTCAGTTTCTTGTGCAGCGTGTAACGGCTCATATGCAGCTGCGACGCCACGACTTCCACACCAACCTTGCCACGAGCAAGCTGCACACTGATCAGGGAACTGACCCTGACACTCAGCGAAGCCCGCGCCACCTCTGGCGTCAGAGGCTTTAATGCCATCTGGAACTCCTCCTTTGCAACGCTTCGGCCCGAATAGCCAGAACCGTGAGCGTACACATGTTAGCCGAAAACAATCAATACGACCTTTGAGCAGGATCAAGGGAATGCACATCAGCATACGGCAAAATGCCCCGCTTTCAGAATCGCCCGGAGCCACCATGAACACCCCGGAACTGCTAGCCCCTGCGGGCACCTCCGAACACCTGGAAACCGCTTTCGCCTATGGCGCCGATGCGGTCTACGCCGGCCAGCCCCGCTACTCCCTGAGAGTAAGAAACAACAGTTTCAAGGACGTTGCAGCCCTCGGCGCTGGCATCGAGCGGGCCCACGAGCTGGGCAAACAGTTTTACCTTGTCTCCAACATAGCACCTCACAACGACAAGGTGCGGTCGTATCTCAAAGATCTGGCCCCGGTACTGGAACAGAGGCCCGATGCCCTGATCATGTCGGATCCCGGCCTGATCATGCTGGTGCGGGAAAAATGGCCCGAGCAACCCGTACACCTCTCGGTACAGGCGAACGCGGTGAACTGGGCCACAGTCGAGTTCTGGCGCCGACAGGGCATCAGCCGCGTGATTCTGTCCCGGGAACTGGCACTGAATGAAATTCGCGAGATCCGGGACCGGGTCCCGGACATGGAACTGGAAGTCTTTGTGCATGGCGCCCTGTGCATGGCCTATTCCGGCCGGTGCCTGCTCTCGGGTTACATGAATCACCGGGATGCCAACCAGGGCGCCTGCACCAACGCCTGTCGCTGGAATTACAAGCAGGTCCCACACAACCATGACCAGACCGGTGACCTGATCGCCACCTGTGGCACCGGCGAAGTACAGGAAGTGGCGCCCAAAGAAATCCTGCTGGAAGAGCCCAACCGCCCGGGCGGATACATTCCCGCCTACGAAGACGAGCACGGCACCTACATCATGAACTCAAAGGATTTGAGGGCCGTTCAGCACGTAGCCGAACTGGCAAAGATGGGTGTCCACTCGCTGAAAATCGAAGGTCGCACAAAAAGCACCTACTACGTAGCCCGCACCACACAGGTCTACCGCCGAGCCATAGACGAAGCCGTGCAAGGCAAGCCCTTTGATATGGGCCTCATGAATGAACTGGAAGCCCTGTCTAACCGGGGCTACACCGAGGGCTTCCTGCGCCGGCACCTGCCCCGGGAGTACCAGACTTACGAGCAGGGCTCGTCCTTCCTGGGCACCCAACAGGTGGTTGGTTCGGTGATCGACGATGACGGCCAGTGGCTTACTGTTGATGTGAAGAACAAATTTGCGCCGGGGGATTCGCTGGAACTGATTACACCGGCGGGCAACCTCCGGTTTGCGACAGACACCATGGAAAACGGCGACGGTCGCAAACTAGACTATGCCCCAGGCAGTGGTTACATCGTGCGTATACCGCGCCCGGACAACACCCCGGCCCGACTGGACCACAGCTACCTGACCAGAATCCTGAAAACGGAGCCCTGAACCATGCGCCAAACCCTCTCCAGGATCATGCTGGCACTTCTGCTGACGGCCAACGTCAGCCTCGCCAAGGCAAACACCGTCGAGGGACAGGCGCAACTCAGAAGCCTGACCAGCCTGTTCATGGAGAAAACCAGCGCCGGGGATATTGCAGCAGCCTACCGGAGCCTTCGCCCCTACCTTGGCGTTGAAGCCGCCCCCTACGACCGGTCCGCGGCGGATGCTGCAGATTATTTCGCACGGGTCACCGAGAAGGCAGGCCAACCCGTCGGCCGCTCCCATGTACGTACCGAAACCATCGGCAGTGACTTCACCCGCGAAATCTGGCTGCAGAAATTCGAGGCCGCCGCCATTGTCTGGCGGTTCACCTTTTACCAGCCAACCGGCGATGGCTGGAAGCTGGTTGGGGTGAGCTACTCCACCGACATGGAACCGCTGTACCAGCCCCTGCAATAACTGCAGATAACACTCAGACTATCGTCTCGATAAGCGACCGCCTTGGTGCCCCATACCTTGATTACGGTATAATCACCCCACGTACAAATTAATACCTGACTATTTTACTCTGGTATTGTATAATCGCTGCCCAGAAGCAACGGATTAAAGCTGCTTTTTTGCTTGTTTATCAGCACCAGCTTTGAAAATCCGTCATCCAAAAAGCGATTGCAGGGCGTACTCACAGGACGAGCGACCACTGCAACACCCATACTGATGACATCCGATCGGCAGCCCACTCTTGAGGTTGTCGGCAACACCAAGGGCGCGAGCCCGCGATGAGAGAATACGGAGCGACGATCATGGCGACCACCGACACCGAGGTGAACGAGCTGATCAAACGGGAATACGAGTACGGATTTGTAACAGATATCGAATCCGACACGTTTGAACCCGGCCTTAATGAA